>NZ_AP038371.1:0-1447534 GCF_045866535.1 Parvimonas parva | reverse complement strand
TTATTTAAAGATTTTTAAAAGTTATCCACAAACATTTAAAAGTTATCCTGTTTATAAAAAAATGCTTAAAAATACAAATTTTAAAAAAATTTTTCAAAATTTATTAAAAAATAATAAACAATTTATCCACATTTTTATTCCACTTATCCACATATTACGATTTTGTAAAAAATAAAATCAAAAAAAATTAAAGCCCAAACGAACTTAAATTTCAAAAAAATTTTAAATATTTAAAGATTTTTATACAATTAAATTATACCAAAAATCTAAAAAAAACTCAAATTAATTACATTTAATGTGCAAATTATTGTAAATATATAAACAAAAATATTACGTTAAAAATTTTTTTGCATAAAAAATCCACTCACATTTTGCAAGTGGATTAAAAAATATTTATTATGAAATTTCACAGTCCAAAATAATACCAATGTATTTATCTGAAAATTTTATTTTTTAAATATATTTTCATAAAAAATATAAAGTATTAATAAAAAATTAAAAATACATATTAATATAATATTTATAGTTATAAATATTAAATATTTTTTATTACTTTTTTTTAATGTTTCATCCCTTATCAACTCAATAAAAGAATTAAAATTTATAAAAGTTAAAATAATAAACAGACTTCCTCCAACGTATTTTATTAGACTATATATTGAATTATACATTTTATTTTAAAATAAGTCCTCCCGTTATTATACTGTGTCCTGAAGTTTTCCAAGTTAATTTTACATACTTTATAGTAACTTCACGCTTCTTTGTATCTAAGGCTTTATATAACAAATCTCTTCCGTCCTTTAGCCATCTAGTCATGACACGTTTTTCGCTAATTCCAAGTAATTTTGGAGGTAATGTGGCAAGAATATAGATAATTGAAACTTTAGCTCCAAATGTTTTTTTTAGTATACTTAAGATAGAAGAACTTGCACCTTGTATAAGCGAAGAGATTAAAAATTTGCACTCTGTTTCTGTTATAGCATCTACATGTGCATCATATAAAGCTTGTTGAATATTATACATATATAATAATTCTTTCCAAGTAAAAGTAGTTGTCTCTATAGATTCAGATGGTATACCAATATGATCATCAAACATATATTGGTCATTTGAAAGAATTCTGTTAACAGCATCAATATCAATATTAGAAAATTCAACATCTGATGGGTCTACACCTAATTTTTTTGCTATATTTTCATCAATAGTAGTTTTGCTTTCTTTAGCAAAAGATGTAGATTTATTTATAGAAGTCAAAATTGGAGTAGTTCCCAAAGACAGTACTAATAATAAACAAAGTTTCCTTTTGATGTTCATAAAAATCCTCCTAAAATTTTAGTACAACATTTGTTGTAATCATAATTTTTATTTTTCAAATATTTTTGTCAAAACTGATTTTTTAAAAATATCAATTGCAGTTAAATTATAAAAGATTGAATTTAAATAATAAAACTACAGGCGTCTCCGTTTTTGTACCTTTGAAAATTTGTAAACATAGTAACCTCCAATATTATACACTTTATAAAATTATTGTATTATATTTGCACCTTTATTATAACATATTTAAAATTAACTGTAAATACTTATATTTTTTTGTAAAATATGATATACTAATAAGGTAAAGAAAACCCAATTACAAGACATAATGGCATAATATACAAATTTTAATCAACAATATTAATATATATTGATATTATCATATAAAAATTCTTATGTTTTATAAAAAGAATAGTTAAATATCTATTTTTTAGCAAAATTGATACAGTAAAACTTTTTATTTTAACTAAATTTAATATGCAAAGTAGAAATATTTTTAAAATTAATCAAAAAATTACCTTAAAAATATTTTTTTCCACAAAAAAATCCACTTGCAAAAAGCAAATGGATTGATTTTTTTTTATTGCATTATATGTAAACTATAAAATACAGTCAAAAATATAAATAGTAAAAAGAGTATTCTTATTAATTTTCTAAATGCATAATTATTTTTCATTTTTTTATCTCCTAAAAACTTTGTAAATATAATCTTTTATTTTCAATAAATTCCAATATCACTTTAAATTAATGATATCATCTTTTTTGTTAAATGTAAATACTTGTATTCTGAATTAAAAATTTTGCTTTGAATCTGTATAAAAATTTGTAATTTTTTTGTATTTTTACTTGATGTACATTTGTAAATGATGTGAGACCAAAAATTATAAAAAAACATAACCTGTATGTTAGAATTAAAGGAGAATTAATTCTCCTTTAATTCTAATAATTCTTTACGTTTTTCAATAGGTGAAAGCCAATTTAAAGTTTGCATAGGTAATCTATTAGATTTATAGAGATATTTTTTCATTTGTACAACCAAATCTTCATAAGAATAAAAAGATAAATTACTGTAAAATCTTTCATTGTCATTTCTATGACTTCTTTCAACCTTGCCATTGTGTCTAGGTGTTCTAGGTCTGATTAATTGATGTTTAATACCCAATTCATTACATAGTTTGTCAAAAGGATGAACTCTTTTAGTATCTTTAAAATGTGTAAATTCAAAGCCATTATCTGTTTGAATAATTTCAGGAGTATAACCAAAGTGTTTAATAGCCATTTTAACAAAAGTAACAGTACTATAAGAAGATTGTTCCTTAAAAGGATAAATAAACCTTTCACGAGTTGCCTCATCAATAATTGTATATTGGTAGAATTTGTCAGGATATTTACCAACATAACAAGAATTAGGAACATATTTAACATCAAGTTGCATTTTAACACCAATTTTAGTAGGAGTATGATAAGGTTTAGGAACATAGGGTTTGGAAGGTTGTTTAATATCTTTAAAAAAAGCCAAGTTTTCTAAGGAATCTAAAAAGGGAGCAAGGGTGTCTAGTATAACCTTTATTTAGTTTAAGTTTAGCATAAAGTTCAATCAAAGAAATATTAGGATTTCTTCTAATGAGATTTTTAATCCAATAAATTTCAGTATCAGTATGAGAATTAGGGTGTTTAGATAAAGGTCTATGAGATTTATCCCTAAGGGAGTCAATAGAGCCATCAAATCTTTTATTCCAACGCATAAGGGAGGCTTTAGATATTTTATATCTTCTACAAACAAAGCTAACAGAATTACCATTTCTGTAAGTTTTAACAGCATGGTATCTTGTTTGAAGTAAATGAGGGATATAACGTTGGTTGTGTTTTATATTTTCTTGATTTTGTGATATAATATTATTCATAAAAGAGAGTTCCTTTCTAGTTATTTTTTTTGTTATTTTAATTATACAGGATATTCTCTTTTTTTGTACCCTTGGTCTCACATCAATTGTATCATAACAGTAATTTTTTTGTATTTTTACTTGACAATTACACTCTAAATAGATTATAATTTATGGTAGTGTTTTATTAAATAACCTAAAGGTGATTATAACAAGGAGGTGTCATCTATAATGAAAAGAACTTATCAACCAAATAGAAGAAAAAGAAGTAAAATTCACGGTTTTAGAAAAAGAATGAGTACAAAAGCAGGTAGAACTGTATTAAAGAGAAGAAGACTTAAAAATAGAAAAGTTTTATCAGCATAGGCCAACATTAGTGTGGCCTTTTTCTAAACTTCACATTTGTGCTTTTTAATGTATAGAAAGATGATGTATGAAAAAGGAAATTAGATTAAGAAAAAATAGAGAATTTCAAACAGTTTATAGACGTGGTAAGAATTTTTGGAATAAGGAATTCACTATTTTTATTAGACCAACAAATAAAAAAAGAGCTAGGTTTGGGGTTTCCATTACTAAAAAGTTTGGAAAGGCAAACAAGCGTAATTTGATTAAGAGAAGAATAAAAGAGATTATTAGACTTAATGTGTGCGATTTAGGTTTAGGTTATGAAATGGTAATTTTACCGAAAAAAAACACTTTAGAGATTGATTACATTGAACTTGAGAAGTCTTTATTAAGACTTATAAATTGTGCTTTGAAGAAGGTTTTAAATTGAGAAGATTAATGATTTTACTTATAAAGTTTTATAGAAAATATATTTCAGGACTTTTGGGTTTTGGTAAGTGTAAATTTACTCCAACTTGTTCGGAATATGCGATTTTAGCATATCAAAAATATAATTTTTTCAAGGCGACTTTTTTAGTTATATGGAGAATTTTAAGATGTAATCCTTTTGGAAAAGGTGGGTATGATCCACTAAAATAGGAGGAATTAATGGCGTTTTTAAGAAATTTAATGGGGTCATTATTGAAATTTATTTATGAAGGGGTAGCGTCAATTTTACCTACTGAACCGGCTAGTATTTCATATTTAGCTATTAGTATTATTATAATTTCAATAATTTTTAAGGTTGTACTTTTCCCTGTATTTTTAAGTACTATAAAAAATCAAAAGATTCAAGCAAAATTTGCTAAAGAACAACAAAAGATAAGAGAAAAATATAAACATGACCAACAAGCTATGAATATGAAGCTTATGGAGTTCAATAAGGAGCATGGAATTAAACAATTAGGTGGTTGCCTACCTATGGTTTTCAACTTGATTCTAGTTTTAGCTATGTTCTCAGTAATGAGAGAACCTTTGTTATATATCTTTGGGAATGCAAATGCTGATGTTATGAAAAATTTCTTTTGGATAAAGGATTTATCTGCACCGGACCCACTTTTATATGGACTTCCTTTGATAAATGCTGTTACTCAATATATTTATCTTGATTTGAGCAATAGGGACCAACAAGATAACCCTGCTGCAAAATCTATGGATACTATGAAATACATATTTCCTTTGATAATATTTATTTCAGCTAGAAGTTTCTCAGCAGGTCTTGCTCTTTACTGGGCATGTACAAATGTTGTTGAAATTCTATTAAGATTAGCTTTAACTGCTTATGAAAACAGAAAAGAAAGTAATTAGTAGAAAGGGGCAAATGATGAGCGTTAAAAAATCAGCAAAAACTATTGATGAAGCTGTAAAACTTGCGTTAGATGAATTAAATGTTGACATTTCTTGTGTTGATGTTAATGTAATTGAAAAACCAAAGAGCGGTTTTCTTGGCTTTGGCTCAAGAGATGCTTTAGTTGAAGTTACATTAAAAGATGAAAAAATAGAAATGTCTAAAGAAACTTGTTGTAAAGAAGAAAACAATATAGATAAAAATGAAGATATAGAAAAAATAGAAGTTTTCTTAAAAGATTTAATTTCAAAAATGGGAACAGATTGCGAATTAATCTTTAGTGAAGATGAAGAAGCAATCAGTATAGATATTGAAAAATCTGAAGATTTCAAGATGTTAATCGGAAAATCAGGAGAAACTTTAGAAAGTATCCAATACATTTTAAATATTTTTGCCAGAAGAAATACTTCTTTAGAAAAAAGAGTTTATTTAGATGTAAATGGATATAAGAAAAGAAAAGAAGAATCTATAAGAGAAATGGCTATGACTTTTGCTAAAAAAGCTATTAAGTATAGAAAAGTTATGAGACTTAGACCTATGAATGCTTACGAAAGAAGAATTGTTCATGCAACTTTACACAATATGAAAGGTGTATTTACAGTTAGCGAAGGTGATGAACCTTATAGAAAGGTTGTAATAAAACCTAAATTTTAATATGCAACAAAAAAGAACGTTTAGGCGTTCTTTTGCTTTATTGTGAAACAATATTCCCGGGCACCCACCCGTTGAAGGAGAAAATATGGAAAATACTATTGTTGCTATTGCAACTGCTACCGGAGAGGCCGGTATTGGCATTGTAAGATTAAGTGGAGAAAATTCAATAGATATTGTAAAAAAGATTTTTATTCCTTTTGATAAAAAAGAAATAGATAAAAACTCCAACAGAATGATGAAATACGGACATATCTACGACCAAGAAGAACTTGTTGATGAAGTTATGACTTGTTTTATGTTTGCACCTCATACATACACTAGAGAAAATGTTGTTGAAATTTTCACTCATGGAGGGATTGTCTGTCTTAAAAGAGTTTTAAATCTATGTCTTGAAAATGGAGCGGTATTGGCTGAAAAGGGAGAATTTACAAAAAGAGCTTTTTTAAATGGTCGTCTCGATCTTTCTCAAGCTGAAGGTGTTATCGACTTAATAAAGGCAAAGACTGAATTTTCTCATAAGAGCGCTATCAATCAATTAGAGGGACATTTAAGTAAGAAAATTAAAGAATTTAGAGAAAAACTTCTTGATATTTTGAGTTTTGTAGAGTATTCTATAAATTTCACAGAAGATATGCAAGAGGAATTGCCACTTGATAATGTAATTTTAAAAACTGAAAACTTAATAAGCGATATGGAAAGTCTGCTTGGAGAGTCAAACAAGGGAAAAATCTTAAAAGAGGGGATAAATGTTTCAATAATCGGAAAGCCGAATGTTGGAAAGTCCTCCCTACTTAACAGAATCCTAAGACAAGAAAGAGCAATTGTAACAGATATTGCAGGAACTACAAGAGATTTAATTAAAGAGGATATTGAACTTGCCGGAATCAAATTAAATATAAATGATACTGCAGGTATCAGAGAAACTGCAGATGTAGTTGAGAAAATCGGTGTGCAAAAGTCAATTGAAGCGAGCGAAAATTCAGATTTGAATTTAGTTTTGTTCGACATTTCAAGAGAATTGGATGAAGAAGATGAAAAAATAATCGAACTTGCAAATCTGAATAAGTCAATTGGAATTTTAAATAAGGTTGATTTGGATAAAAATTTGAATGTAGAAAAATTAAAAGAAAAAATTAATTTTGAGCTTATAGAAATCTCTGCACTTAAAAATGAGGGCATTTCAAAACTTGAAAAATCAATCATAGATATGTTTTTCGATGGAAAAATAGAAATAAAAGATAAGGCATTAATCACAAATGTTAGACATGAAAACAGCCTTAAAACTTCATTGGAATTTTTAAAATCATTCTATGGAGATATTAAAAATATGGTACCAATCGACTGTTGCGAAGTTGATTTAAGACGTTCCTACGAATTGCTTGGAGAAATAATCGGAGAAAATATTTCAGAGAATATATTGGACAATATATTTTCAAATTTCTGTATTGGAAAATAAAGACGGTGCACCGTCTTTTTTTATGGGAAATTATTTATGTATCTGTGATACATTCACTTATGCTTGTGTGCAAGCATAAGTGTGAGATTTCCGCAGTCGATTGTACTCAAATCAAAGATTTGAACAATCTTTGCGTCAGACATACTATTGCTTGTGAACAAGCAATAGTATGTCCTGTAAAGGACTTAAATAATAATTACAATCCCCCAAACTAATCACCAACAAAAAAATTCTCAAAAAACTATTGACATATTATATTATATGTTTTATAATATAATCAAAATAAAGTGTTAAGAGGTAAAAGTTATGGATATTGTAAAAGAATCAAGAAAACAGATGATAAAATTAATTATGACAACTATAACGGGAAATTTTGGTAGTTCTATTTTGTCATTTATTATTGGACTTTTGATTTTAAAAAAGACTGAGTCTGCTTTAAATTTTGGTATTTCTCAAGTTATAGGACCTTTGGTTGCTCTTGTTTTAGTTCCTTTTGTTGGAGCTGTTGTAGATAAGTATAATAAGAAGATTGTAATTGTAATTGCTCAGCTTTTTAGTATTGTAAGTTTGCTTTTATATGCTTTAAGTTTAAATTCTAATGCCGAAACTAATTTAATTAATACCTATATGTTATTAATTTGTTTAAAAGTTGCAGATCAATTTTTAAATAATGCTTTTGCATCTTCTGTAAAAAAAGTTGTATGTGAAGAGTATATTCAAAAGGTAAAATCCTTTCAACAGATAGCATCTTCAGGAGTTTATATTATTTCTCCGGTTTTAGCAGTTTTTTTACTTACAAAATTAGAGTTAATCTATTTTGTGCTTTTGGAAGCGGTTATTGAGTTTATAACTATTTTAATTGTACTTTTTATTAATTTTAATCTTATTAAGACTGAAGTAACAGAGAATTATGAAGAAAAGAAAGTTTTAAAGATGTTCGTCGAAGGTATCAAATATATAAGAAACAAAGAAGTTTTAGTTTTTATTATCTTCTTTGCGATGTTTATAAATTTCATTTTTGCGTCTGTTTCGGTTGGACTGCCCTATGTTTTGATTAATGAGATTAAGATTTCTGATTATCTTTACGGTATTGTAAATGCGACATTTCCAGTAGCAATGATAGTTTCATCTATAATTTTGTCAATGATGAAAGATATAGAAAGTCCTTTGGAGTTTTCTTTTAAATGGATACGTGGAACTGCTGGAGTTTTATTATTTTTAGGAATTGCCCTTTTATTTAAACTTAGCACTTTTTCATATTTTATAGTATTTGTGATATTTGCATTTGGAGTTAATTTTGTTGGAAATTTTGTAAATACTCCGATGTTTGTATGGTTTACAAAGGCTGTTCCACATGAATATCAGGGTAGAGTTTTTAGTATTATTGAAACGGGTTGTCAGCTTTTAAATCCACTTTGGATATTATTCTATTCTATTTTATTTGATAATTTCAAAAGCTCATATATATTCATTTTTTCAGGATTAGTTTTATTGGTATTTGTATTTGTACCATATATTTTAAAAGTAGATTTAAAGACAAAGAGTTTTTAAGGTCTCCCTTTCTTAGTATAAAAAAATGAGAGTTATCAAAACTCTCATTTTTTAATATTCACATATATCTTTTAATTTTCCAAATGTTTTATATTCAACTTTTTTTAATTCTTCGATATTTTTTACTCCAAGTAGTAACATAATCATCTTTGTTTGATAGATTAAAGATTTTAAGTAATCTTCTGCGAATTTGTATCCTCCATGGATTAAATATCTTAATATTTCTCCTGCAATGGCAACCATATCGCTACCAAGCACGATTGCTTTTACAATATCCTCTCCGGTTTTTATTCCACCCGAGCCGATTAATGTAAAATCATCAGAAATTTTTCTGCAATCTATGATACATTTTGCAGTTGGTATTCCCCAACTGTAAATATTTGTAAAGTCCAAGTCTGTTCTTCTTAAATCTTCGATTTCAATAAAATTTGTTCCACCAAAACCGCTTACATCAATGTATTTTACTCCAACGCTAAGTAGTTTTTCACAAGTTTTCTTTGAAATGCCACAGCCCGTTTCTTTTACAATTACCGGTACATCAATATTTTTTACAATATTTTCAATATTTTCTAAAATACCGAAAAAATTTCTATCTCCTTCAAACTGAACGATCTCTTGAGCGGGATTTAGGTGAAGAGAAATTGCATCAGCATTAATCATTTCAATGCTTTTTTTGACATCATCAAAACTTGATAATGCAGAAAGATTTGAAATTAAAATATTTTTCTTGTCCAGTACATCATTTACCACCGTAAAGGTTTCAACAAGCTCCTCATCTTTTAGAGCTACCTTTTGGCTACCTACTTCAAATGCAAGATTGAAATTTTTACAAAGTCTTGAAAGATCCTCATTCACATCAAAAGAAGTTTCATCGCCCCCTGTCATTGCATTTACAAGAAGTGGAAAAGATAGTTTTTTTCCTAAAAATTCAATCGAAGTGTCGATTTCATCGAAGTTTAAGTCTGTTAATGCAAAGTGTTCGATATACACATTTTCAAACAAAGTATTCGATTTAAAATTACTCTTTAAAAAATTTTCTATATGTTCTTTTTTTCTTTCGTTTTCCATATCTAACCTAATTAATTGTTATTGTTGTTATTATTAGTATTGTTGTTTGTATTTTTGTTTTTATTAGTATTTATTTGTGAGCCGTTATTTTGATTAATTAAATAATCACCAAACATTTCTTTAACAATTGTATTTAATTTTGAACGGTTTGGAATAAAATAACTTATGTTATTTATATAAGCAGGTTCACCCGGAACAATTTGTGTATTCATCTTATCTACATTTAAATTACCTGCTTTTAAAGCTGATTTTGCTATTGTAGAGAAAGGAATATTTGTATTTACAGTTTTCTTTACAACATCTAAAATTTCCGGAATTTTCGCAAGATTTTTAGGTTTAGTCAATTCTTTTACAAGAGCTTTTATGATTAATTGTTGAGATTTAACACGACCCATATCTCCTTCAGCATATCCTGCTCTAAATCTTGCAAATTGTAGAGCTTGCTTTCCGTTTAAAACTTGTTTACCCGGTTTTAAATGAACATTATCTTCTGCTACGTCAACTTGAACGGGAACATCTACTTCAATACCGCCAAGTACATCTACAATATCTTTAACTGAGAAGAAATTAACTCTTACATAGTAGTCAATATCCAAGTTTAAGAAATCTCTTGTAGTTTTCATAGCAAGTTTAAGACCGCCAAAGTGATGAGCGTGGTTAATTTTGTCTAACTGTCCTCTAACCATAACTCTTGAATCACGAGGGATGGATAAAATATCTACCTTTCCCGTTTCAAAATTAACTTTTGCTAAAATCATCGTATCTGTTCTATTTTGCTCAGTAGTAGCACCACTAAAGTCATCGCTATCAAGTCCAAGAACTAAAAATAAAAGTTCATTATCAACAACTTGCTCAATAATGTTGCCTTCGCCTAAATCATGGCCTAAAAATTCTACCTTTGAAGTAACTTCCATAACATCTAAAACTTTATTAGCTACCCAAAATATTCCTGCAAATAAAGCTAAAGATATTACAAAAGTTATTATAAATTTCTTTTTCATATAACGCTCTCCCTATTTTATTAATTTACTAATTACCTTAAAACTACTATGCTCTGACGTTTTTATCAAATCAAAAAGGATAGTTTCAACATTAGTAACACTTGCACCCAATTCTTTAATTAAATCCAAGCCGTTTTTAAAATTTTCTTCACTTCTTGAGCCGACAGTTTCAAAAGGAACAAAAACTTCAAAATGCTCTTTTAAATCTCTAACTGTTTGATATACACAAATATGAGTTTCTACACCCGTAACGATTATAGAAGTTTTTCCGTTTTCTTTAAGTTTCAAAAGCTCATCTTCAATAATCGGATAAGCAGAGAAACAATTTTTAGAAAAATATTTTGCATTTGCATCTAACAAAGAGGATTTAATTTCTGTAACAGTTTCTCCAATCCCCTTAGGATATTGTTCGGTATAAATTATCGGGATGTTAAGCTCTTTACAAGCCTTAATCAAAATATCTGTGTATTTTATTATTCTTTCATTATTTTTTATTACCGGCATTAGCCTTTCTTGAATGTCCAACACCAATAAAATCATATTTTCTATTTTCATAAAATTCTCCATTCTAAATTTAAATATAAACCGTTGGTAACTATTTTATCATTTTATAGATATTTTTTCAACAGAAATGGGAAATTTTTTCATATTTTGTGAAAATGTTGGTAAAATTCTATTAAAAAAAGCTACTATTTTAATTAAGATATTGTAAATATTTGTTATTAGAATTTTAAAGCAAAAAAATTTTATAATTTTTTAAATTTATTATTCAATTTTAGATAAAATTTGTTGACTTTTAGTAATATTTAATATATAATGTTCATAAAGTAATATTAAGAGGTGTTTATGAACAGAATTGATTTAGATATACTAAAGCATATTTATAAAAATAAATATACTAATCAAAGAGAATTGTCAAAGTTAACAGGATATTCTCTAGGAGCTGTAAATAAGGCTATAAAAAATTTATTGGAAAATGAATATATTGATGAAAATATCAATTTGACAAATATTTCAAAAAAATTAATAAAAGATAACAGTCCAAAAAGTGCCATTATTTTGTCCGCAGGTTTCGGTATGAGAATGGTACCTATAAATTTAGAAATGCCAAAGGCTCTGCTTGAAGTTAATGGAGAGGTTTTAATAGAGAGAACTATAAGGCAATTAAAGGAAAAAGGAATAAATAAGATATTTGTTGTTGTAGGTTTTTTAAAGGAAAAATTTGAGTATTTAATAGATAAATTTGGTGTTGAACTTATTATTAATCCGGAGTATGCTACTAAAAATAATTTATTTTCATTAAATTTGGTTTTGGAAAATTTAGATAATTCATATATAATTCCTTGTGATATTTTGTGTAAGGAAAATCCATTTAATGAAGTTGAAACATATTCTTGGTATATGGTTACAGATGAGCTTGATGAAAATAGTACTGTAAAGGTAAATAAGAAAAACAATCTTGTTTCTGCAAGTGAAACGGAAAATGGAAATAAAATGATTGGGATTTCTTATCTTTGTGGAAAAGAGGCTGATTTTGTAAAGAAAAGAGTATCTGATTTAGTTAAATTTAATAAAAATAGAAATTTATTTTGGGAAAGTGCATTGATTAAGGATAATAAATTTTTAATTTATCCAAAACTTGTTAGTTCAAAAAAATATTTTGAAATAAATACTTACGAACAGCTAAGAGAAATTGACAGCGGTTCTAATAATTTGCAAACAGATGCGATAAATATAATATGTGATTGTTTAAATATTGGAATTGAAGATATTAAGGAAATTAAAGTTTTAAAAAAAGGAATGACAAATCGTTCATTTATTTTTACTGTTAAAGGTGAAAAATATATTATGAGAATTCCGGGAGAGGGAACTTCAGAACTTATAGATAGAAAGCAAGAGGCCCAAGTGTATTCTGTTATAAAAGATAAAGGAATTTGTGATGATTTAGTTTATATCAATCCCGAAAATGGCTATAAAATTACAAAGTTTATTGAAAATTCAAGGCCTTGTGATGATAAAAATAATGATGATTTAAAAAAATGTATGGAAAAAATAAAGCTATTGCATTCTTTGAATTTAAAAGTAAATCACGAATTTGATATTTTTGAAAAAATAAATTTTTATGAATCTTTATGGAAAAATAAAAAATCTATTTATTCTGATTACAAGGATACAAAGGAAAAAATTTTTTCTTTAAAAGATTTTATAGAAAAAAATGTAAAAACTAAATGTCTAGCTCATATTGATGCAAATTGTGATAACTTTTTGTTTTCAACAGACTCATCACTTCGTTTAATCGACTGGGAATATGCCTCTATGCAAGATCCGGATATAGATATTGCAATGTTTTGCATATACTCTCTTTACGATAAAAAACAGATTGATAATTTGATTGATATATACTTTGAAGGATCTGTTCTCAAAAATACTAAAATAAAAATTTATGCATATATTGCTTGTTGCGGATTACTTTGGAGTAATTGGTGTGAGTATAAGTTAGATTTTGGTGTCGAGTTTGGAGAGTATTCTCTTAAACAATACAGATATGCCAAAGATTATTATAAGATTGTAAAAGAATTATTAGGAGAGGATTTTTAATATGAAAAATAATTTAAAGAATCAAATAGACTGGATAGCTACGATTGTTCCATTGGTAGGAGTTGTAATAGTAAGTATATTATTTTTATTTCAATCTGAAAGTTCTACTTTTGTTTTGGAAAGTATAAGAACATTTTTAGGTGATGATTTTGGAATTTACTATGCAATTTTAGGTGTTGGAATACTTCTTTGCAGTTTGTATATTGCTTTTTCAAAATATGGAGAAATAAAACTTGGAAAAAAAGACGATAAGATAGAATTTTCATCTTTTACTTGGGGAGTTATGATTTTTACATCCACAATGGCAGCAGATATTCTATTTTATTCATTATGTGAATGGGCTTTATATTCAAATGAAGCACATATTAAAAATATGGGTGGAATTCAAAAATGGGCATCTACCTATCCCCTATTTCATTGGGGTCCAATAGCTTGGAGTTTTTACATAATCCTTGCAGTGGCTTTTGGTTTTATGTTACATGTTAGAGGAAGAGAAAAACAAAAATTCTCAGAAGGTTGTAGAGCAATTTTGGGAAATAGGGTTGACGGAATTGTTGGTAAGATTATAGATTTGATAGCAGTTTTTGCACTTATAGCAGGAACGGCGACTACTTTTTCACTTGCAACACCTTTATTATCTTCATCAATAGCAAAAGTTTTTCACATTCAAAACAGTACCATTTTAACCGTTTTAATTTTGCTTTTGATTGCCTTTGTATATACTTTTGCAGTTTTATTTGGAATGAAAGGAATCTCAACACTTGCAAATTTCTGTTCATATTTTTTCTTTGCACTACTATTTTACTTTTTGTTTTTAGGAGGAGAAACAAGATATATTCTAGAGACGGGTTTTAGTGCAGTTGGAAACTTGTTACAAAATTTTATCGGATTATCAACTTGGATGGACCCACTTAGAGAAAATTCATTTCCACAAAATTGGACAATTTATTATTGGGCTTATTGGATGGTTTGGTGTGTTGCAACTCCGTTTTTCATTGGGAAAATTTCAAAAGGAAGAACTATTAAACAGACAATTCTAGGTGGATATTCCTGGGGAATTTTAGGAACCTTTACGTCATTTATAATTCTTGGAAATTATGGAATGAGTGTCCAATTAAAAAAAGGAATTGATATATCAGGATTTATATCAAACGGAGGAAGTCATTCAGATGCTATCCTTAAAATTTTTGACACATTACCTTTTACCGAAATAGGACTTTTGTTGTTGGTTATAACTATGATAGCTTTTTATTCAACAACATTTGATGCATTAACAATGGTAATAGCATCATATTCATATAAAAAATTGCCAATAAACGAAGAACCTCATAGATTGGTAAAAGTATTTTGGTCAATAGTATTTATATTATTTCCAATTTCATTGATATTTATGGAAAAATCTATGTATAGTTTACAATCCATTGCTATTATTTCAGCATTTCCGATAGGAATAATAGTTTTATTAATAGTTTTTAGCTTTTTTAAAGATGCTAAGAATTACTTAAACGAGAACAAAAAATTCCAGTAAAAAAACATCAAAATTTTGTGGTTAAGAGTAGATTTAAGGTAGATAAATTTAAATTTTGAAAGAATAATTTCTTAAATATTTCCATATAAGATTGAAATCTATATGGATAAATGATTTAATTTGTAAATATATTATAATTATGATATAATTATAATACAATTATTGAAAGTTGGTGATTTAATGATTTTTGAATGGGATGAAACAAAAAATCAAATAAATAAAAATAAACATGGAATATCTTTTGAACAAGTACAATCAGTATTTGAAGATGATTTGGCCATTCTTTTTGATGACCCGGATCACTCACTTGACGAAGAAAGATTTTTAATAATTGGAATGAGTAATGAAAAAGGTGTTTGTATTGTTAGCCATTGTTATCGTGGAGCAGATGAAAAAATTAGAATAATTTCTGCAAGGAAAGCAACTAAAACAGAACAAGAAATTTACAAAAATGGAATTTAAGGAGTTGAGAGTATGAGAAAAGAATATGATATTAGAAAATTAAATCCTAGAAAAAATCCTTATTCAAAATTAATTAAAAAGCAAGTAACAATAAAACTTGATGAAGATACTATCATATATTTCAAAAATCAAGCTGAAAGTACAGGTATTCCATATCAAACCTTGATTAATTTATATTTAAGAGATTGTGTTAAAAATAAACGTAATTTAGAATGTTCTTGGATTTAAAAAACAAAAAATTTTTAAAGATGCTAAGAATTACTTAAACGAGAACAAAAAAAGGGGATAGCCCCCTTTTTTATTTTATCCATCTTCCGTTTTTATCAACTTTGTAACCGTCAGGAGTAGTAGTATTAGTTAGCATATAGCCACCCTTACCTAGATAGTAATATCCAATCCATTCATTCTCAGCCATAGCACCACTATCTTTAAGATAGAACCAATCATTTCCTAATAGTTTCCAACCTGTTACCATATAGCCTCCGGAATTGAAATAATACCAACTTCCACTAATATACTTCCATTCTTCTTTTAAATAACTTCCATCAGAGTATTCATACCACCAAATACCATTATATGATTTCCAAGCTCCTGTAATCCATCTTCCGTTTTTATCAACTTTATAACCGTCAGGAGTAGTAGTATTAGTTAGCATATAGCCACCCTTACCTAGATAGTAATATCCAATCCATTCATTCTCAGCCATAGCACCACTATCTTTAAGATAGAACCAATCATTTCCTAATAGTTTCCAACCTGTTACCATATATCCTCCGGAATTGAAATAATACCAACTTCCACTAATATACTTCCATTCTTCTTTTAAATAACTTCCATCAGAGTATTCATACCACCAAATACCATTATATGATTTCCAAGCTCCTGTAATCCATCTTCCGTTTTTATCAACTTTATAACCGTCAGGAGTAGTAGTATTAGTTAGCATATAGCCACCCTTACCTAAGTAATAGTAACCAATCCATTCATTCTCAGCCATAGCACCACTATCTTTAAGATAGAACCAATCATTTCCTAATAGTTTCCAACCTGTTTCCATATATCCTACGGAATTGAAATAATACCAACTTCCACTAATATACTTCCATTCTTCTTTTAAATAACTTCCATCAGAGTATTCATACCACCAACCTGTATCGTTCTTTTTCCACGTTGCTTGTCTTTCTTCTATCCACTTTCCGTTTTTATCAACTTTATAACCGTCAGGTGTAGTAGTATTAGTTAACATTTTTCCATCTTTACCTAAGTAATAGTAACCAATCCATTCATTAATAGCAACTAAACCATTTCTTATATAATACCAATTATCTTTAGAGAATTCCCAACCGTTTGTGTATTCACCTTTCCAATTTTTGAATTTTAATTTATTTCCGTCTTTATAAACACCATACTTTACTTTTGTTATATCGTTAATTCCGTTTCTAGTAATTTCAAAAGTTAAAGCTGTAACATCATTTCTTCCGGCATTTAAAACTTTAATTCCTTTAGCGTCTAAAAATTTAAGATAATTATCATCTACATTATAATTGGAAGTTTTAAGCATATATTTTGGATTTAATGTATTTATAAAGTTTTTTGAATTTGATTTAATTGTGTCTACATGATGATTAAATTTCATAAAATCTACTTTTCCGATTAATGGAGCATATTTATCTTCTAAACCATAAACATTATTTTGTAAATCTCCTCCAAAAAATAATCTTTTACCATTAACTTCTACTATAGAAAGAATGGAATTAAAATTATCATCATAAACTTTTTTTAAATTTTTATCTTCTTTTGGAAGATTAGGCTCATATTCATTTTCATAATTGAGCATAGAAATTTTCATATTTCCTAGATTAATTACAGAATCTTCTTTTGAAATATCTTGTATAACTTTAACATAATTTTCCTTTGCTGATTGTAAGGCTTTATCATATCCATATAAATTATCCCACAACCTAGCCTTATCAGTTATTCTTGAATCAGAATATCTTTTCAAATAAAGTTTTTCAGTAGGAATTTTTTTCATTACCTTATGACAAGCACCTATATGGTCGCTATGTGAATGTGTTACGATAATGAAATCAAATTTAGTAATGCCTAGCTCATTTATTTTATCAAATAATCTATCTTCAGTTATGTCATTAGGATTAGTAGTGATTCCTTTTCTAAAAGGATATTTTGGATTTGAACCGTCAGGATATTCATAATCCTCTCCGGTATCAATCATCGCAAAATGACCATCACTTTCTAAAATAATAGCATCTGAGCTAAGTGAAACAGTTATAACATGAATTCTATCTTGAGCAAAAATACTTTTTGGCAATATCATTAAACTAATAAAACATATAGTAAATAAAAAGAATTTTTTCAAAACAATCCCCCCGTATTAAAAATAAATTTCAAAAGCATTTTATCACAAATAAATTTATATTTCAAGTAAGCAAAAAAATCACTGGGAGTAACAGTGATTTTTGATTGTTTAAATAAATATATCCACATCGAGTATTATTTTACAATTTTGTAATAAATTCTTGAGGTTATTGTGTATATTATAAAGTATAAAACTGTAAAGGCTAATACGACTACTCCGAAGTTCATTGCAAATAGTTTTGAATTGTTTAATCCAAGTCCTCTTAGCATATTGTAAAGAATTGGAAATGCAAATGCTGAATGTGTCATTGCAACGATGAGTGGTAAGAAGAATATCCAAAGTATTTGTGTTTTAAGGCTATTTTTAATCATCTTGTCCGGAAGTCCTACATTTTTCATTATTTGGTAATTTTGTCTGTCCTCAAAGCCTTCTGAGATTTGTTTGTAGTAAGTTATTAAAATAGTTCCTGTTATGAAGATTAGAGAAATTATTGCTCCTAAGAATAAAAATCCTCCATTTATTTCATACATAATCTTTTTATTTATTTCTTTTGATGAAAAGCGTATTCTCATACCATCTTTTTTGTCTGTATCACGATAGTTAAAAAAATTGTTTTGTAATCTTTCAAAAAATTCACCTTTATCTTTTACATTTTCGGTATCAAAAGAGAATCTTAGGTAATAAAAATATCCAGCTCCTTTTTCATACGCTTTTTCCATTTTGGCAAAAGTTTCATCGTCTTTTACTATAATTTTAATTGAATCGGCAGCTATGTGTTTTGGAGTTTCATCAGGGATTTTTACTAATTTGTAGTTTTGACCTGCTAATTCTAAATTATCATGTTTGTAAAGACTTTTTAAATTTGATGAGTATAAAACTTCGTCATCTTTTAGAGTGTAATTTGTATTGTTTTTTTCGTTGTACTCATCTAGTATTTCAACGAATAAATATTGAGCTGTGGCTCTTTTTTTGCCTAGTGGAACAAGTTTTCCATTTTCATTTAAAACGGGTTGTAGGGAAATATGTTTGTAAATTTTCAAATCTTTAATTTTTTCGTCATTTTTTAGAATTGTATTTAGAAATTCAGTAACTTCTCTTTTTTTTCTATTTCCTATTTCAATCCAATCTTTATCTCTATCATCGTCAATTAAAAATTCTACAAAAAAATCTTGAGGGTCGATTGACTTTGCAACTTCTTTTATGCCTGAGTTTATAGTCAAAGTTGAGGATAATGTAACGATGATTGAAGTTGCAAGGAGTGCAATACTTGCAAGCGAAACTGCATTTGACTTCATTCTGTATAACATTCCTGAAATTGAAAGGAAATTTTTTGCTTTGTAATATAAATTTCTATTTCTCTTTAACAGTTTTAAAATTAAAATACTAAAAGCTATAAATAGAAGATATGTCCCGAATATTACAAGAATAACTGCAGGAAAAAATTTGTAAAAGCTTTCCAATCTTCCTTCTGAAGTTATTGAAATATAATATCCGTAGCACAAGATGATAAAGCCTAAAGTTCCAAGGATAAATTTGCTTTTTGGCTCTCCCTCCGCCTTTTTTTGACTTGAAAGCAATTCTATAGGAGTTGATTTTCCGATTTTAAATATTGTCAATAAATATATAAAAATGAATGTAATTCCCAAAAAAGCGAACGTTAAAATAGCTGAAGGGGTTGAAAAGCCATAATCTATTACTTTTGCAGTTATATTTTTTGTTACTCTGTTGAGTATAACAAAGGATAATTTTCCTAAGACGAAACCACCAATTACTGAAAAAATACTAATTACAAAAAAGTTTAATATATATTCGATAAATACAATTTTTGCAATATGTTTTTTCTCTAAACCTAAAATTCCGTAGAGGGCAAACTCTTTATTTCTCCTCTTAGTTAAAAATCCATTTGCATATAAGATGAATATAAAAGTAAAAATTCCGGCTAAAATATTTCCAAATCTTATAAGCATAAGAATGTATTCAAAATTTTCTTCAACATATTTATTTTGTCCAAGAGATGACATTATGAAAAATAACGCACTCATAATACTACTTGCAATTAAAAATGGAGTTAATAATAAAGAATTAGCTCTCATATTTTTAAAAGCAAATTTAAAAGCCATTTTATTGTTCATAATCGTTCACCCCGTTTAACATAATTTGAGATTGATTTATTTTTTCTAAGAAAGTTAAATTATCATCGTCGCCTTTGTAAATTTCGTGATAAACTCTACCGTCTTTTATAAAAATTACCCTTTTAGCAAAAGAGGCACATTTCACAGAGTGAGTAACCATTAAAACAGTTTGACCATTTTTATTTATATCGCAGAAAGTTTTCATAACCACATCGGCAGATTTTGAATCTAAAGCTCCAGTTGGCTCGTCAGCAAGCAACAAGTCCGGTTTAGTTATGATTGCCCTTGCGATAGCAACTCTTTGCTTTTGACCACCCGAAACTTGATAAGGAAATTTATCCAAAAATTCACTTATCTTTAAAATAGGAGCAATCTCTCCGACTCTTTCGTTCAATTCTCTAGGCTTAACACCTGACAGCACAAGAGGAAGATAGATATTATCTCTGTTTGAAAAAGAGTCTAACAAGTTAAAATCTTGAAAGACAAAACCCAGCTTTTCACGTCTAAAACTTGCGATTTGTGAATTGTTAAGAGAGCTGATATTCTTTCCTCCGATTAAAACAGTACCCTCTGTTGCCTTATCCAAAGTTGCGATTATATTTAAAAGAGTTGTTTTACCACTTCCGGACTCTCCCATAACAGCTATAAATTCTCCCTCCTCAACGGAAAAGTTTACATCTTTAAGAGCTTCAGTTTTAACACGACCCATTCCTCCATAAATCTTTTTTAAATTTTTAACATCTAATATATTCATAATTACCTCCAAAAAATATTATTTTCGTTTACAATAATATTTTAGCAAAAATTTTTACGCCTAACCTTTATCTAACATTACAAAAATAAAAATAACCTTACAATTTTGTAAGGTTATTGAAATGTTGGGGATAAAAACAGTTCTAACGACAAGGTTAGTATTAGACTATTTTTCAACTAAGTTAAAACTCTCGTCGATTAAGCTCTTGACTAAATTTAAATCCGTATCTGAATCCAAAACAATTGAAATCCAGTATTTTTTATTCATATGGTAGGCAGGGAAAAAATGCTTTTTATCAATTAGACTTTTTATAACTTCCGGATTAAGTTTTACATTCAAAACATCAATCTTTCCACTTTTATCAAGTCCCAAAGTCTTATAAGGAAGGTACATAAAAATTCCATACCATTTTTTACTATTTGAAGTCTTTATCGTCGCATGATTATTATCTTCCCAAGGCTCTTCAGGAATTGTTCCGTATTTTTCCTTTACATAGTTTAGTAATATTTTTCTATAATCCAAAGATGTAAAACAGCTTTTTACAATATCCTCAATAAGTTCATTAACTTTTTTTCTAATTTGTGAAACGAATTTACCCTTGCTGTCTAAAACATTGAATAAAATATATTCTTCATTAAAAGGTAATTCAATAACATTTACCTCAAAAGAGTCCTTGCCTATTTTAACAATCACATTAAAATTTTCTACATCAATATCTGATTGTAAAATATAATAATCTCCAACCTTTGAAAAACCATATGCAATTGCAAGTTTAGAATTAAAAATATTTTTATCGAATATTTCATTGTAAAACATAAAAATCTCCTAATTAGTAAATAAACTTCAAAAATTTTTTAAAATTGCATAGAAAACAAAAAATTCACGTCAAAGTTCTTTGCAAATAAATTCTCCCAACACGTCATTTCGACCGAAACGGAACATAGTGAAGTGAAGTGGAGAAATCTCAACTATTGCTTGTTTGCAATCAATAGTATTTATAAAAGAAATAAAAATTAAAATTTCTAAATGTATCTATGATACATTTACTTTTGCTAAAGCAAAAGTATGAGATTTCTCCACTCCGTTACACTCCGGTCGAAATGACGTATAAGGAGAAAACTTCGTTTAATATCTAGACGTTAAAAGTAAAGAAGTCTCAAATATTATTTAAAAGTTGCATTGAAAATTAAATATTTCACGTCATAGCACTTTGTAAAGAAATTTTCCTGACCACGTCATCTCGACCGAAATGAGTGAAACGAATGAAGCGGAGAGATCTCATTACAATTATTTGTTTACAAATAATTGTAAGTCCTGTAAAGGATTCGTATAAGAATCACCAATCTTCTGATAAATCTCTTAATTTAGGATTTACAGATTTAATCAAGACAAATTTTTTATCTCTATTCCACTTCTTCAACTGTTTTTCTCGAGCGATTGCATCTAAAGCATATTCTGTAGTTTCATAAAAAAGTAATACATTCAAATTATATTTTTTAGAAAAGCCATCAATTAATTTGTTTTTATGTTCATATAATCTTCTTTCAATATTTCTTGTGACACCAATATACAAAACATTTCTAAAATTATTAGAAATTATATATACATAAAACATAAAATTCTCCTAATCTATATTAAAATAGCTATCACAAAAATCAATCCACAATTTTTTATAATCACTATGAGATACAAGTTTTAAATCTTTTATTGTAAAAATATTTTTGTTTTTTGCTTGAGAAACAAAGTAGGCAGTATCCTTGTCAAAATCTGTTTCTATTGCATAAACATTTTTAAAATTTTTTAGCATAGCCATAAAAAGCCTTGTATGTCCGTCAACACATACATATTCGTCATTGTAATTCACGACTTGAATTACAATATCTTCCGACTTTTTTATAAAATTTTCAAGTGCATTGACTTTGTCTTTATCTACATAAAATTGAGATGGCTGAATTGTATTTATTTTCAATTTTAAAATATTTTCTTTTTCAAAGGAACAAATTTTTTTGTTTTCTTCATCAAAAAAATTAGTTATATGAGGTGAATAGTACCTAAATTCTTCAATAATTTTTTCAAAAAAATTACTATTTTTACCTCTAACAATAGCGCTATCATTTGAAATAATTTCTACCTCATAAGGCTTTTCATCAACTAAAAAAGCACCTCTCTGATTTAAAACAATTTGTGAGAATAATTCGTTTGTATAGTTATCAATCCTTTTGATTTTCATTTGTTTAAAATTTCCTCCTAATCCATATTGAAATAGACTTTTACAGTCGTTCCTTCGCCTATTTTTGATTCTAATAGTATTTTCTGTCCAAGTTTTTCCAAGATTTGTTTTACTAAAAACAGACCTATTCCGGTTGATTTTTGGTTTTGTCGTCCGTTAAAGCCTGAATATCCTTTGTCAAAAATTTTTGGAAGGTCGGATTCTTTTATCCCGATTCCGTTGTCCTTTATTTCAAGGTAATTTTCGTCTTTGTTAAAAGTTATTGAAACAACTCCGTTTTTACTGTATTTTATTGCGTTTGATATAAGTTGCTCGATTACCACCATACACCATTTGCTGTCTGTAATTACTCTTGTATTCAGCTTTTTGTATTCCAGCTTTATATTGTTTGAAATGAAAAGAATCGCATATTTTTTGATTAACGGACTTATTATATCGTCTAAATTTACAAAAGAAATATCCATATCCGTATTGTGATTCATCATTTTTAGATAGCTTAAAGCCATATTTGTATAATCCTCAATGTAGATTAATTCTTTTTTTACATTTTTAGCATTTTCGTTTTCTACGTCGCTATCACAAATGAGTTTCCCTGCAGTTATCGGAGTCTTTATCTGATGAATCCAGATTAAAAAATATTCCTGTAATTCTTTTTCTTTTGCTAAAAATTCATTTCTAAGGCTTAAATTTTTCTTTTCCAAATATTTTATTTGCTGTTTTAAATTTTCTTCTCGATTGTGTAAAAATACCATAAATATTAAGTAGATGAAATAGAAGAAAACAATAATGTCAAAGGCTAAAAAATAGCCTTGCAGGTCTATATTTAAAAGTAAAAAAACAATCAAAAAAATAGATAATATTAGGATTGTAGCAACAGTTACGGGTAAAACTTTTACAAAATATTTTTTCAATTTATCCATTTTTTACTCCTTAAAATTTAGATAATATCCACTTCCTTTTTTAGTTTGGATAAAATCTTTCAACTCAATATCAAAAAACTTCTTTCTAAGTCTTGTTATATTAACCGCCAAAGTGTTGTCGTCTATATAATCATCTCCATGCCAACATTTTTCCATAATGGACTCCCTCGATGCGATAGAGCCTTTGGCTTTAAAAAGAGTTTCCAAGATTAATTTTTCTGTATTTGTCAATGAAATTTCTTTTTCTTTAAATTTTATTTTGTTTTTGTCAAGATATAGATAAACTTCGCCAAAGTTTAAAAAATCAATGTCTTTTGTGAAGTCGTAACTTCTTCTAAGAATCGCCTTAATCTTTGCCAAAGTAACATTCAAGTCGATAGGTTTTGTGATATAGTCGTCAGCGCCGAATTGAATACCCATAACAATGTCGATATTCTCGCTCTTTGAAGAAATGAAAATAATCGGAACATTGGAAAGCTTACGAATTTCTTCGCACCAAAAATAGCCATTATTGTATGGCAACATAATGTCCATTAAAACTAAATGTGGCTGGCAGTCCAAAAATTCTTCAACTATTTTATTAAAATTTGAAATACCACAAACTTCATAATTCCAAAGCAAAAGTTCCCTTTTTAGCATTTCAAAAATATTCTCATCATCTTCAACAATTAAAATCTTCACAAAATCACTCCTTTGTAATATTATATCATATTTCCTCTTTAGATAATTTTTTAATGGTAAATATGATGAAATAAATATATTTTTGTAAAAAACACAAAACTACATTTATTATATCATATTTTCGTTTTAGATAATCTTTAAATAGTAAATATTATGAAACTTTAGCATCAAAAAAGGTGATAAGTTAAACTTACCACCTAAATTTCAAATCCTTCTTTTCTTAATTTTTCTTCAAATTTTGTATCATCTATGTCAGTTCTCTTTCCTATAATTCTAAGTCCTGCAACTACAACAAATATTGCAACGGGTAGTGTTACATAGAAAGGTAATCCGAAACCTGAAGGGATATATCCACATAAAATAGTTATTATTGCAATATAAATCGCATAAGGCATTTGTGTCTTTACGTGGTCGATATGATTGCAACTTGCTCCCATTGAGGATAAAATCGTAGTGTCGGATATTGGAGAACAGTGGTCGCCGAATATCGCTCCGGTTAAAACTGCTGAAGTTGAAACTATTATATAGTTCATATCAGGGGAAATTGAATGTGCAAGAGGTATTGCAAGTGGCATCAAAATTCCCATTGTACCAAAGGCAGTTCCTGTTGAAAAAGATATGATTGAGCCTAAAATAAATATTATGCTTGGCAATATAAATTTTGGTAAGGTTCCTGAAAGATAACTTATCAAGAATTTTGCCGTTCCAACTTCTTTTATTACAGAGCTTAAAGACCAAGCTAAAATAAGGATAACTCCTGTAATTATCAATGTTTTCATTCCATTTATCCACTCATCAATCGCCTCGGATAGAGTGTAAATATTTTTAACCTTAGCTAAGAAAATGGCAACTATTGATGAAAATACTGATGATTGGAAAAGAGCGTTTGAGGCGTCAGCTGATGAAAAACATTCTCTAATTGAGCTAAAAGAGAATGGATTTTTAGTTAAGTCCACGATTAATTCCTTATTTTCTCCAGATAAAATTGTTGAATATCCACTGTAATAAAAAGCCATAAGTGAGCTTATGATAAGCACCCCGATTGGGATAATAGCATTCCAGATGCTAAGTTTTATTCCGTCTTTAGGTTTTAAATCATTCATTTGCTCGCTGTTTGTAGTTGTTTTTTCATTGCCTTTTCTTCTTGCTATATATTCAACTTTTCTCATAGCACCAAACTCTCTAACCATTAAAGCGCTGGCAACGATAAAAATCAAAATTAAAATATTGTAAAATCTGTAAGGAATTGTGCTTAAAAATATACCAAAGGAATCCACTTCAATATTAAGACCATTAAAAGCATCGTGAATAAGCCCAACTTCAAGACCAATCCAAGTTGAAATGATTGCAAGACCTGCGATTGGAGCAGCGGTTGCATCGATAACAAAAGCAAGTTTTTCTCTTGAAATTTTCATTTTATCATAAACCGGTCGCATAATAGGACCTACGATTAGAGAGTTGGCATAGTCATCAAAGAAAACTAAAATTCCTAAAAGTATGGAAATGATTTGAGCTCCTTTTGAGGATTTTGCCTTTTTTGAAAGAGATTCGGCAACTGCTTTTGCACCACCCATTTTCCCAACCAAGTTTATAACTCCACCGATACATAAAACTTGCAAGATTATTCCTGCATTCCAAGGGTCAGCTAAAGAGTTTAAACAACGTGAGATTAAATCCATAAAAGCAAAAACAAGACTTGGCAAAAAGCTCATACCCGACCTGATTTGTAAAATTAATGAGCCGAATAAAATACCTAAAAATAGGGAAACGACTACATTCTTTGTGATAAAAGCTAAAACAATAGCTAAAAGTGGTGGAACTATCGTGATAATTCCATTTGCATTTACAAGCTCTCTAATTTGAGTTCCAAAAACACATACAAAAACAAAAATTAGAACAGCCGAAGAAATAAAAATTAAATTTTTTCTGTTCATATTGAACCCTCCTAAAAATATTTTGATAATTTGTTCATAGAGGATTCAATTCATAGGATAAAAAAACACCTCGAAGGACATTCGAGGTGTAAAATACATACTCCAATGATAGCCCAACACAATAAAAATCGTGACAGTCGAACACATATTTTGTGAACGCCCAGCAATATGACCCTAAAGCAAGTCATACACTTCGGCGAAAATTCCTTTCACTGTGGACGCTTTAATCCATTTAATCAGCTACTGATAAGTTTCGCTCCTCTATCTTCTATTAAATTATCTTAAAGCATTATACATCAAAAACAAAATAAAATCAAGTATTTTAAAAATAATATTTCACTTTGTAGTACTTTTAAAAACAAAAGCCTCAACACGACGAATAGGAACTTTAAATGTAAATCTTAAAACGTGAAACTTTCCTTAACTTTAGCTACAAAATTAGCTGTAGCTTTAAGTGATGTTTTGCATCAGTTATATACTAAGGAAACCTTGTTGTTTAACAATAAAATTTATTCTATAAAAAAAGTAGGAAATTTCCTACTTTTTTGTTTTTTCTATAAACTTTGAGCTGCTGTTATTATTGCAAGTTTGTAAACATCTTCTTCGTTACAGCCTCTTGAAAGGTCTGAGATTGGTTTGTTAAGTCCTTGTAAGATTGGGCCTATTGCCTCAAATCCACCAAGTCTTTGTGCAATTTTGTATCCTATGTTTCCTGATTGTAAATCCGGGAAGATAAATACATTTGCATATCCTGCAACTTTTGAACCTTTTGCTTTTTGTTCTGCAACTGATGGAACTATACTTGCATCAAATTGTAGTTCTCCGTCCAATGCTAATTCAGGAGCTAATTCTTTTGCTATTTTTGTAGCCTCCGCAACTTTTTCAGAGAATTCGTGTTTTGCAGAGCCTTTTGTTGAGAAACTAAGCATCGCAACTTTTGGGTCGATTCCAAAAATTTCGGCAGTTTTTGCAGTTTCAACAGCTATTTCAGCTAATTGTCTAGCCTCTAATGTAATATTTATCGCTATGTCGGCGAATACATATCTTTCTCCGTTTTTTCCAAGCATAACCATTGCTCCACTTGTTCTTGAAACATTTGGTTTAGTTTTTACGATTTGTAAAGCAGGTCTTACTGTATCTCCTGTTGAGTGAATTGCACCACTAACCATTCCGTCAGCTTTTCCAAGTTGTACTAACATTGTTCCGTAGTAATTTACGTCTTTTATAAATTCAACAGCTTGTTCTTTTGTGTTCTTTCCTTTTCTTAACTCTACGAATTTATCAACCATTTCGTCAAAATCACTTGCTTTTAATGGGTCGATAATTTCTATATCATCAATAGAAACATTTAATTTTTCGGCAGTTTTTTTAACTTCTTCAACATTTCCCAACACTATCGGAGTTATAAGTCCGTCTTTTTTTAATCTAACACAGGCTCCTAAAACTCTTGCATCTTCTCCTTCCGGAAAAACAATTTTTTTGTTTGTTCCTTCGATTTTTCCAACTAATTCTTTAAAAATATCCATAATTTCCTCCTACATTATAACTTCAATTTTTTTATCACTTATTGTAAATTCAACCTCATTAACTCCCGACATATACTCTCCGTCAAAGTTTATTTCAATATTTTCTGAGAAAATTTTGATTTTCTTAGCCTTGAAATATGAGGTAATATCCTCCTTAACATGAGTTGCATTTACAATTGTTTTTATCTTCTTTATTATATCAAATTTTGACTTATATTTGATAGCGCATATATCAAGAAGTCCGTCATACATATCGGCCAAAGGCAATATATTTATCTTTCCACCGTATTTGCTACCAATCCCAATAGCTATTAGAAAATAGTCATCTTCATATTCTACATCATCAACGATTATTCTGTATCTCTTTCTCTTGTGTTTGAAAAGAGCCAAAACTATTGCAATTTTGTAAGAAAGACCACTTTTTATAAATTTTTTGACTTTTAAAGCACAATCATTAACTTCTGCATCAAAACCGACAGATGCAATGTTGAAAAACGACTTGCCTAAAAATTCTCCATAATCGACAAATCTTGTTTCACCCTTTATGATTCTTTCCATACAGATTATAAAATTACAAGTTTCGCCTAAACTGTTCATATAGTCGTTTCCCGTACCTGCAGGGATTACACCAAGTTTAAGATTGTTTTTTACAACCACATCTCCAACTTCATTTATCGTTCCGTCGCCACCCACTGCAATTAATTCTGTAAAACCGTCTTTGACTGCATTTTCTGCTATTAAAACGGAATCTCCCTCTTTTGAAGTGCATTTGATTTCATATTCAAAATTTAATTTTTTACCCCTAAGATACTCTTCGATACCCTCTTTAAAATCAAATTTTTTAAAACCTGAGGCGTTCGGATTTAAAATAAACATTAACTTTCTCATTTTCTTTCTAAAGCCGTCCTTAGTGCTGTTTCTTCTTCTTTTGACAACTCTTGAGTAACAGAGCCAGCTTTTACTTCTTTTGCGTAAGTTATACAACTTTCTCTTCCGTAAATTGTAGTTAGCAACAGTCCATTATTAAAGCTGTCCAACATAGCTATTGAATAAGATAGTTTGTTTTTTAAATCATAAAAAGCATCATATTTTACAAATCCGATTTTTTGGATTGAAAAGGCTGATTTGTTCTTTGCAAGTTCAATTTCAGACTTGAACTCATCAACTTTTTTGCTAAGCTCAAAAATATCTGAAGAATGTGCTTGAACCAATTCTCCCATATTCAAATCACCACGTCCTCTTAAAAGCATATCGTATTTTTTCTTTTGCAAACTTAATTTTTTATTAATTTGGTTGAATGTATATGCTATAAATATAAGGACAAATAACACCAATATTAAAAATATTCCTGAATATGAATTTAAAAATTCTAATATTGCATTCACTATTTTTTATTCCTTTCTATTATACTAATTAAAGCATTTACACAAGTTTCAATTTCTTCAATGGTATTAAAATACCCAAAACTAAAACGGACTGCACCTAATTCTTCAGTTCCAAGGCTTTTATGTGCAAGTGGTGCACAATGAAAACCCGGTCTTGTATAAATGTCGAATTCATTATTTAAAATGTAGGAAACCTCAGAGCTGTCCATATCTTTTATATTTAAGCTGACAACGGCACCTTGTCTGTCGTCTAAAGTTCCATACAAAATAATATCCTCATTATCTTTTAACAATTCTATAAAATGATTTTTTAAACTTATCTCGTGATTTCTGATATTTTCAAGCCCAACTTCGTTTATAAAGTCAATTCCCTTGCCTAGAGCCACGATTCCAAGACCATTAGGAGTTCCACTTTCTAAGCTGTCAGGGTACAATTCAGGTTGGTCGATACTATGTGAATAGCTACCCGTTCCACCTTGTTTTAATGATCTTACTTTAATTCCTTCTTTTATATATAGAGCACCCGTTCCCATTGAACCGAATAAGGCTTTATGTCCCGGAAAAGCAAGCAAGTCTATATTCATATCTTGAACGTCAATATCCAAAACTCCGATAGATTGTGCAGAATCTACAAGATAAATTATATTTTTTTCTCTACAAAAAGCACCAATGCTCTTTATATCTACAATAGTTCCAAAAACATTGGACATATGAGTTGTTACGATTAATTTTGTATTTGGCTTAACGGCATCAAAGATTTTTTGTGTATCCACATAGCCATACTCATCTGCATATACAATGCTTAAATCGATTATACCGTCTTTTTTTAGCTGATTAAGAGGTCTTAAAACAGAATTATGCTCCATAGAAGTTGTAATCACATGGTCGCCCTTTTCTAAAACTCCCTTTATCGCCAAATTAAGACTGTCCGTACCGTTAAAAGTAAAGATTACATTAAGTGGCTCAGTTCCGTTTATAAGTTTACAAATTTTTTCTCTAGTTTCGTATATTTCTAAATCCATTTTCATAGCAAGTTTATGCCCACTACGACCGGGATTTCCTGCGTAATATAAAGAACATTCCATAATTTTGTCAGTTACTACTTTAGGCTTAGGAAAAGTAGTAGCTCCATTATCTACATAAATCATATTAATCCTCCAAATCGTAAATATTCATCAAACTGTCAATTATTCTTTGCAAATCTGCCTCATTTAGATAGTCAATTTCTATTTTTCCACCTTTTTTCTTAGCGTGAATTTTAACCTTCGCGTCCAAAACTTCAGTTAATCTCTCGCAAATATCTTTTACAAAAATATCTTCGCTTTTATTTCTAGTTTGTTTTGCCTTTTTCTCAACATCTCTAATATTTACTTCCTTAACTAATAATTTTTCAAGATATTTCTTTCTTTCATCTTCATTTTCTAAAGAAAGTAAAGTTCTTGCCTGGCTGGAGCTTAACTCTCCACGAATTAAATATTCTTTTATATAGTCGGATAGATTTAAAAGTCTTAAATTGTTTGCAATATATGACCTGCTCTTTCCAATTATTTCGGATAATTCTTGTTGAGTAAGTTTATATTCCTCCATTAGAGTTTTTAGGGAAATTGCCTCCTCAATAGGATTTAAGTCCTCTCTTTGTATATTTTCGACTAATGCAAGTTCTCTTGCCTTTCTATCATCAACATTTTTTACAACCACAGGTACTTTTTCAAGACCTGCAAGTTTTGAGGCTCTAAATCTACGTTCCCCTGCTATTATTTCGTATTTAGCTCCAACTTTTCTAACAACTATCGGTTGGATAACTCCGTCCGCTTTGATTGAGTCTGCCAACTCTTTTAAACTGTCGTCATCAAAGTTTTTTCTAGGCTGGTCTTCTCTTGCTACAAGTTTATCCAAATCAACAGTTAATAAATTTTCATCAGTAATAAAGTCTTCTTCTCTTAAAAGAGAGCCAAGACCTCTACCTAAACCTTTTTTCTTCATCACTTCCTCCTATTTTTAATTAATTCCTTAGCTAAAGATAGGTAACTTTCAGCCCCTTTAGAATTTTTATCATAATAGATTATACTTTCTCCAAAACTTGGCGCCTCAGCAAGACGAATATTTCTAGGAATAACAGTCTTAAATAATTTATCTTTGAAATAATTTTCCGTTTCGACCTTAACATCGTCAGATAGATTATTTCTTGAGTCGTACATTGTAAGGAGAACTCCCTCAATTTCAAGTTCAGGATTTAAACCTTTCCTTATTATATTAATAGTATTCATAAGCTGGCTAACTCCCTCAAGTGCATAATATTCACATTGAATTGGAATAAGCACACTTTGAGATGCAACTAAAGAATTTATACTTAAAATACTTAAAGACGGAGGACAATCTATCAGAACATAATCATAATTTTGAGGGATTTTTTCTAATTCGCTTTTTAATAAAAATTCTTTCTTATCAGCACTTAAAAGCTCAATTTCAAGACCACAAAGGTCTGAATTTGAAGGAATTAAGTCAACATTTTTAGATTTTGTCTTATAAATAGTTTCGTTTATGTCTTTTTCTCCAGTTAGAACGTCATAAACAGTAGCATTAACATCTTCAACACCTAAGCCTGAAGTTGAATTGCCTTGAGGGTCCATATCTATAACTAGAACTTTTTTCTTGTTAAAACCCAAAGCAGATGCTAAATTTACAACGGTTGTAGTTTTTCCTACACCGCCCTTTTGATTAAAGACAGAGATTATTCTCATTTCTTTTTTCTTTTTAAAAGCATCAAAAATTTTCATAATATCTTCCTTTTATAATTAATATACCTTTATATACTTAAAGCTATATTAATTATACCATATTTTCTTTTAAAAAGTTTAAATCCAAATAAAAATTTATAAAATGTTTCACGTGAAACATTCGGTTTTGTTTTTTATGAATAATATTCTCGTGATAGCACTTGATTAAAAACGTCATTAAATGATTGAATAAAAAATAGAAATTAAATTCTTTAAATTGTTTCACGTGAAACATTAAAAATAACAAAAAAAACAACTTTTGTAACCGATTTGTAACTTTTTGTAATTTTTTTGTAACTTTTTGTTGACTTTTTTCAATGCTTGTTGTAAAATAAGTCTATAAGTTAGGAGGTAATTATGAAACTAAAAAAAGTGTTAACAACATCTATGTTATGTGCATTAGTTTGTACTGCTTTACCGGTAGCAAATTCTTATGCAGATGAAATGGAAAAGGTTGAAGTTAAAATTCATAGTACAAGTATTGAAGAAATAAATAGTTCAATAAGTAATAAATCAGAAAATTTCGTTACGGCTCCTTCTGTTTTAGGATTACAAAAATTATCAAATAGAAATGATATATATTCATTAGTTACTGAAGAAGATACTATAATGCCGGAATTAGAAGAAAATTCTTTTTACATAAAAGAAGATGTTGAATTAAAACCTGTTTTAGCCGAAACAGAAACACCAATAGCAAAGATTGAAAAAGGTGCTGTTGTTAAGGTTGAAATGAGTGGGGATAAAAAGGCAACTGTTTCTGTTGATGGAAAAGTTGGGGTTATAGACGTTTCAGTATTAACTAAAGAAAAAGTTGAGCCTGAAAAGAAAGAAACTGAAGTAAAACCTGAAGAAAAGAAAGCGGAAGAAAAAGCTGAAACTCCAAAGGTGGAAGAAAAGAAAGCGGAAGAACCTAAACAAGCTCCTGTTAAAAAAGTAAGTCTTTATGCGACAGAAACTTTAAACGTTAGAGCTGAACAATCAGCAACTTCAAACAAACTTGGACTTTTATCAAAAGGTGAAAAAGTAAACGGTATTGATAAAGGGGACTGGGTAGAATTTGAATTTAACGGACAAACTGCTTATGTTATAAAATCATATCTTTCTGAAACTAAACCGGTTGTTGAACAACCAAAGGTAGAAGAAAAAGCTGAAACTCCAAAGGTAGAAGAAAATAAAACTCCAGCGCCAAAACAAGAAAATAAATCTTATAGCGCTGATATTGAAACAGTTGTAGATATTGCTTTAGCACAAGTTGGAAAGCCTTATGTTTGGGCAAGTGCTAATCCAAATGTTGGATTTGACTGTTCAGGTTTAGTATATTATGCTTACAAACAAGTTGGAATTAATTTAAGTAGAACATCATATACTCAAATTAATGACGGTACTAGAATTTCAGCATCAGAATTGAGAAAAGGTGATTTAGTATTCTTTAACAATGGTGGAGATAGTGTTGGACACGTTGGAATCTATATTGGAAACAATAAATTCGTTCACGCATCAAGTCCTGGAACAGGTGTTATCGTAAGTAATCTTTTTGGAAGTTACTTTGGAAATACATTCTGTGGAGCTACTAGAATTATAAAGTAATTAAAAAATAACTATGAATTGAAAGACGGTTTTTACACCGTCTTTTTCTATTGGAATTTGATAAGTAATTAAAAATAAAATTTTAATAAAAAATAAAATTACAAAAAAAACGAGGGCAAAAACACCCTCGTTTTTTAAATATTTTTCATCAATTCATATAATTACATCAAAAACATATAAAATTTAAAATAATGCTAATTTTTTACGATTTTAAACTATTACCCTTATTTCTTGCAAGATTGAATCCTATTGTACCAATTAGTACTGCAATTATTCCTATGTGATCATAAATTGTTAGCAAATCTCCAAAGATAAAAACTCCAACTAATATATTTACAACCGTTGTTACATTTTGAAATAGAGAAACTGTTGTTGACTCTAAATGTGAAAGAGAAAAAGCTACAAGTATCATAGTTAAAAAAGTAGTTATGACTGAAAGATAAAATAATGAAATCAAAAATTCTACATTTGTAAATCCGTTAAAAAATAAATGCAAATTTTTATTCATCATTCCATCTCCAACTGCAACTACATTAAAAAACACAAATCCACATAAATTAACTACATAAGCTATTTGAATAGGAGAGTATTTGCTTGCTATTTTTCTAACAAATACATTATATATCCCAAATGCCCCTGCTGAAATTAAAATTATAATATTTCCAAGTAAATTAAAATCCGCACTGTTTGAATCTTTCATTAAGTTTATAAAGGCTATTCCTAAAATAGAAAGAATCATAAATAAAAATTGTTTTAAATTGTTTCTTTCTTTTATGAATATTTTTGCAAATACAAATGTTAAAATCGGAGTAAGTGCATAGATTATTCCTGATTGTGATGAAGTAACCATTGTGTAACCGACTGTTTGGTTTAAGAAAAATATAATCGGAAACGCTAAGCTAAGAGGGGCAATGCGTTTAAAATCTTCCATTTTTATTTTCAAATTTTCTTTTTTAAAAAGCATAAATAATATCATACAGATTAATGTTACTGTAAATCTATGAGCCAATAAGTTTATGGTATTTGTACTTTTTAACGCTATATTTATGAATAAAAATGAAAAACCTATAGAAACAGATTGAATAAGCATTGCTAAATATGATTTTATTTCGTTACTCATAATACCTCCTTTATAAAGTTTTCTTCTTTATTTGTCCCATATTTCTTGGGAATTTTTCAGAAGTTTTTTCTATTTTTCTTATAATTAAAATATTTCTTTCAGAAGTTTCTCCATTTTGTGAAATTTTAAAATTCAAAACTTTTTCCAATTTGCAATTTAATTTTTTTAATGCGTTTTTTGAATTTTCAACTTCTTCAAGATATGACGGACCTTTCATCGCAAGGAAAAGTCCACCAACTTTTAAAAACGGGATTGTAAATTCTAAAAGTAAACAAAGAGATGCAACCGCTCTTGAGCTAACTATATCAAAATTTTCTCTATATCCTTCTTGTCTGCCAACTTCTTCTGCACGTCCATGAATTGCAGAAATGTTTTTTAAATTCAAATCACCAATTACAATATTTAAAAATTTTATTCTTTTATTTAAACTGTCAAGCATTGTTACATTTAATTTCTCGTTATAAAGTTTAAGTGGTATTGCGGGAAAACCGGCTCCTGTTCCAACGTCTAAAACTTTTTTATCATCTTCAAAAAATCCCGTTTTTGTAAGCAATAGGCAATCTAAGAAATGTTTTATATTCATCGATTCTTCGTCAGTTATTGCCGTTAAATTTATTTTTTCATTCCACTCAACGATTAATTTTCTGTAAGTTTCAAATTTTTCTAAAGCCTCATCACTTAAAATTATATCCTCTTTTTGGGTCAAAGTTTTTAAATTATCCATTTTTTCTCCTCATGGTTTCAAGATGTATAAGCAAAACATTTATATCTGCCGGGCTAACTCCTGAAATTCTACTTGCCTGTCCAACTGTTTCGGGTCTGAATTTTGAAAGTTTTTGAACAGCCTCGATTCTAAGACCTGATAGGGAATTGTAGTCGATATTTTCAAGTTTTTTGTTTTCAAGTTTTTTGAAAGCCTCAATTTGATGACTTTGTTTTTCGATATATCCCTCATATTTTATCATAGTTTGGACTTGCATTTTAATTTCTCTGTCCAAAGGCTCACGAGTTGTATCCAAGTCTTTTACCATTTCGTAGTCAAGCTCAGGTCTTTTGATTAAATCGTAAAGACTAACAGCTGTTTTTAGTTTCATACTTCCTAAGGATTCCAAAGTGTTATTGATATTTTCCTTTGGGGTTAGGATATTTTCTTTTAATCTTTTGATTTCATTTTCGATTAAATTCTTTTTATTTATACATTTTTCAAAACGTTCTTTAGTAGCAAGTCCTATGTTAAAACTCTTTTCTGTAAGTCTTAAATCTGCATTGTCTTGTCTTAAAGAAAGTCTGTATTCAGTTCGTGAAGTCATCATTCTGTAAGGCTCATCAGTTCCTTTTGTAATCAAATCGTCAATCAAAACCCCGATATATGCATCACTTCTTGTAAGAATAAAAGGCTCTTTTCCTAAAATATTCAAAGACGCATTTATTCCGGCAATGATACCTTGACTTCCTGCCTCTTCATATCCCGAGCTACCGTTGATTTGTCCGGCAAAGAAAAGATTTTTAATGTCTTTGTGTTCAAGTGTCGCTCTTAAGATAGTAGGGTCGATACAATCGTACTCAATCCCATAAGCAGGACGCATTATCTTAACATTTTCAAGACCTAAAATGCTCTTATACATTTGTTTTTGCACTTCAAGAGGTAGGGTACTGCTAACCCCTTGAACATACATTTCGGCCGTATCCAAGCCCTCAGGCTCAATAAAAACTTGATGCTCATCTTTTTCGTTAAAGCGAACAATTTTGTCCTCAATAGATGGACAATATCTAGGGCCTACACCCTTAACGATACCTGCATACATTGGACTTCTATGAAGATTATCCTCAATAATTTTTTTAGTTTCCAAAGTCGTATAAGTCAAAAAGCAATCTTCCTTATGATTTCCAATATCCTTTCCCTCATTCATAAAAGAAAAGGGAATTATATTTTCATCGCCTTTTTGAATATCCATTTTTGAATAGTCGATACTATCTCTATGCACTCGGGCAGGAGTTCCAGTTTTGAAACGTCTAAGAGGAATACCTAAATTCTTTAGACTTTCACTTAAAAAAGTCGAACATTTCCAGTTGTTTGGACCACTTTCATAACAATTTTCTCCCATTAAAATCATAGATTTTAAGTAAGTACCCGTACAAACTATAACAGCTTTTGCAGGGAAAATCTCGTTTGAAGTAGTCAAAACTCCTGTTATTTCATTGTTTTCAGTTAAGATTTCCTTAACCTCTGCTTGAATTAAGTCTATATTTTTTTCGCTTTCCAAAACTTTTTTCATCTCTGTGTGATACATTTTTTTGTCTGCCTGAACACGCAAACTGTGAACGGCAGGGCCTTTCGAAGTATTTAACATTCTGGATTGGATAAAAGTTTTGTCGATATTAATCGCCATTTCTCCACCAAGAGCGTCGATTTCACGAACTAAATGTCCCTTTCCTGTACCACCTATATTTGGATTGCAGGGCATATCTGCAACTGAATCCATACTTATTGTAAGAATCGCTGTTTTAAGACCAAGTCTGCCACTTGCAAGACCCGCCTCACAACCGGCATGTCCAGCACCGATTACAACAACATCATATTTTTCATCTATAAAATTTGTCATTTTTTCTCCTTAAAAATTTAAATAAATATACATATTATATTGTACCATATTTTTGTAAAAATTTCATAGAAAAATTATTCCACAAAAAAAGAACTCCGTTGAGCTCTTTAAAATTCACAAAACATTGACATCATTTTCTAAAAATTTTGTTTTTAGTTTTTTCTTTGCGATTTTGTAATATTCTTTGACTGTATCTTCTTTTATTTTCATTTTTTCTGCGATTTCCTTGTTTTTTAAGTTTTCATAAAATTTATATTCTATCACCTGTTTTTGCTTTTCGGGTAGGGTATTTACAATTTCTTTTACTTTTTCACTCATTTCATTTTCTGTTATTTCCTTTTCGGTATTGGCATTTTCATCTACAATTAGGTCTAAGACTTCGATTGTTTCATCGTCTTTTGTTTGATAGATTTTTGTGATTGTTTTTTCTGTTTCTCTTTTTCTTTTGGCAAATTTTTGCATATAAAAAAATTTTAATTGATATTTTAAATAACATTCAAGTGAAACTTTTCCACCACCAACATAGCTTTCTAAAAGCTCTAAAATTTTTACAACTCCGTCCTGATACGCATCTTCATAGCTTGTGTGATTTTTGAAATATTTTTTTATACTCGCTTTTATCAAAGGGCTAAAGTCTTTTACAATTTGTTCTTTATCGTACATTTTTCCTCCTAGATATGACGGCATACAGTAGTTGGGTTAAGTTTTGCTAATTCTATGACATAATTATACTCCTTTTTTTATATTAAGTCAATTATAAAGTTACTTAAATTTATATTTTTATATTTCAGTATCTTTATAAGTTACTACTTGACTATAACTTGGAAATATATTATTATAAGGTGAGTAAATAACATATTTAAGGAGAGTTTTATGAAGATAATAATAGGTAATGACCATTCAGCGGTTGAAATGAAAAATGAGCTTGTAAAATTTTTGGAAGAAATGGGCCATGATGTGATAAATGTAGGAACAGATGAAACTAAAAGCGTGGACTATCCACTTTTTGGACAAGCTGTTTGTAAAAAAGTTTTAGAAAACGAAAATTCTTTGGGTATTGCAATCTGTGGAACGGGTATTGGGATTTCTATTGCTTGTAATAAGGTTAAAGGTATTCGCGCAGGGCTTTGTAGCGAAAGTTTTTCTGCGAAAATGACTAGAAAGCACAACAACGCAAATGTTCTTTGCTTGGGTGCAAGAGTTACGGGGATTGAACTTGCAAAGGATATTGTCAAGACTTTCATTGAAGAGGACTTCGAGGGTGGTCGTCATCAAAGAAGAATTGATATGTTAGAAGAAGTTTAGGAGTTTTTATGAGAATAGGTGTTATAGGCTGTGGAAGATGGGGAAGTTTTATCGCTTGGTATTTGGATAAGATAGGCAACGATGTAACTTTATTTGGTAGAGAAAATTCAAAAAATATGCAAAATTTTTTAGAAAGTAGAAAAAATAATTTTCTTGAAATTCCAAAATCCATTGCTTTAACTACAAATATAAAAGATATTTTCGATAAAGATTTAATCATAATCTCTGTTGGAACTCAAGGCCTTAGAGATTTGCTTATCGAAAATGAAAAACTTTTTAAAGAAAAAAATATTCCAATCATTCTTTGTATGAAAGGAATTGAAATAAAGACGGGATTTACTCCTACAAAAATTGTAAGGGACATTTTGGGAGAAAATTTTTCTTGTGGTGTTTGGATTGGACCGGGACATGTTCAAGATTTTACAAATGGAATTCCAAACTGTATGGTAATAGATTCTGATGATAGGGAATTGGTTAAGAAATTAGTTGACGCTTTTTCAAGTGATTTAATCAGATTTTATTATGGTACAAATCTTTTGGGAAATGAGATTGGTGCAGGTGCTAAAAATGTCATCGGAATTGCTGCCGGAATGCTTGACGGAATGAATTTAAGCTCTTTAAAAGGTGCGCTTATGTCAAGGGGTACAAGAGAGATTGCAAGGCTTATCGGCAAAATGGGTGGCGATGAAACTTGTGCTTATGGACTTTGTCATCTTGGTGATTATGAGGCGACTGTTTTTTCTGAATTTAGCAATAATAGAAAATTTGGAGAAAAGTTTGTAAAGGGTGAAAAGTTTGAAAAACTTGCAGAGGGATATTTCACAACGAAGGCTTTAATGGATTTGTCTAAAAAGTACGATGTTGAATTGCCGATAACAAATGCAGTTTACGAAATAATATATAATGAAAAGAATCCAAAGGAAGTTTTGGAAAATCTTTTTAAAAGAAGTATAAAAATGGAGTTTTAGTATGTTACCGATAATTTTATTACCTTTGCTTTTGTGTGTTTTCAATATATATAGAAGACTAACTTGTGTAGTAAAGGCGAAATTTACAAAATTTACATTCTTTACCCTTTTAATCGTTTTGGTTGTAATGCTCTCTTTAGGTTACAAATTTAGAAACGACTTGAGTAGCTATGTCGTTATAATGTCTTGGTGGCTTGCGTTCTTCACAAGCATAATGAGTGCAGGAATAACTGAAAAAGGACTTGTTCACCCATGGCAATTAATCGCAAAGCTATATAAATGGGAAAAGATTAGAACTTTTTCGATTGAAAAAAGGGAAAATACAGTAATGGTAAATTTCAAAGCGATAAGAGATTTACGCCAAGAATACGACAAAAGCGATTTGGAAAAAATTAAAAAAATTGCAAAACAAAATAAATTGATTTAAAAGACTCATCGAAAGATGAGTTTTTTAGTATAACAATCACTTTAAAACGACTCATAGATTACAAGACTATTAATGTGGAAATAGTATTATTTTAAAGTATTGGCATTTATAATTAATTATTTATTGAATTTAATAAATGTTTAATTAGTAAATATAAAAATAAAGGATAATTTTATTAAATATAAATTAAGGCATAAAAAAGGTAGCATTTGAAATGCTACCAAAATTTTTTATTTATTTAGAATAAATTGAACAACATATATAGAATATGTGCGGCAACACCTGCAACAAGTCCGCCGATTGTATGACTGATTAATGCTTTTCCTGTTGCTTCTTTTGTTCCAAGAGCGTCCATCATTGCGATATGTGTTGAGATATATCCGCTCCAACACATACAGATTGCTGTGAATACTGCAATGTCGTTTCCACTAACTTTTCCAACTTCTGCCATTTTTGTAACGGTTCCGATTGCAGCACCTGTTGAGCCAAGTGCAGTTATAGGAACGGCAATGGCCTCCGGTGAACTGAAACCGAATAATGGAGTTAAAATGAAGGACAATTTTTTTCCTATCCAAGGAAGAACTTCGACGCCTTCATTAGCTGCTCCGGTATAAATACCGTTTGCCCCAGGTCCTTTTGTTAGGATAATAACTAAAGTACAGATTATTACAACACCCGGAATGATTGAAACTCCCATATCAACACCAACTTTTCCTCCGTCAAGGATAGATTGGATAAACCTTGAGCCGACACTTCCTTCTCTTACGATTCTTGAATTTTCAGGAATTTCAACTTTGCTATTTACTTCTACAAACTCAGTTGTTCCATACATTTTTTTACAAGAATGAATCATAAGTCTAACAGAAACGATACTACCAACAATGGCTCCTAAATTTCCGATTAATGCACTTGTAACAGCACCTTTAACATTCATTCCCATCATTGTAGTTGTAGTGATAAGTCCCATACCAAAAGCAGTTCCAAGATTTGTAAGAGCAGGCATTTGGTATTTTTTGAAATAACGTCTAAAGTTATCATCATGAGCTAATGTTAAGATAGCCGGGTTATCTGAAAGGTAGCAATTTAACATACCAAGAGATGATGCACCTGGTAAATCATAAATAGGTTTCATAATTTTTGACAGAAGTTTATTGACAAGAGCTATAACTCCAAATTCAGAAAACAAACCTGAAATTGCTCCAGCCAATACGGCAATCGCCATTAAATAAAGACATACATTAATAAGTAGGTCAAAACCTGTATTCATCATAGTTTTAACCATATTTATTCCACCCATTTTTCTACCGATCAAAATGAAAAATGTTAGAAATAAACCAAGACAAAGGAAGTTTTCCAAACCAATGTCCTTTTTAAATTTTCCGAAATTTTTTTCTTCCAATATAAATACCCCCAACAAATAATTTCAGTAATTATTTTATCATATTTCCATTTTAATAAATTTAAAGAGGTAAATATGATGAAATAAATATTCTTTTACACAAGAATTGTAAATTCATATTTATTTTAACATAAAAAAACTAAAAACACAACGAAAAAAATTTTTGTTGAAATTTACTTGTAATTATATATTGCGACATTTCGATTAAAAAACTATAAAGCACAAAAATTTTTAAAAAAAATTGAGTGTTAAATTGCAAGAATAACTTAGCCACAAAAAAACGACTATCTAGTCGTTTAAATTAAAAATATTCCAAATCCTATAATTATTAGTAATTGTGAGATTGAGTAAATTAATGTAGCACATATATTAAAAAATCTATTGTTTTTTATAAATATCGAGTAGGAAAAAGCTGAGTTTGAAAGTAAAAATAAATTACTTCCTAAAATCAAATACCATATTCCGTTTTGATAAGCAGAAATTGCTGTTAAAATTGTAAATATACATAGTATTGAGTTTAAACCTGCAAAAATGTATAAAAATATTATATCTCTTTTAAAGTATTTTTTAGCATATTCATAGGAAATTGCAAATTCAAAAAATACAAGTCCAGAGTACAAGATGATAATAAACAATGTCATCAAGTAGTTTAGGTTTGAAATTTTTATTAGAGTAGCGAGTTTTACTATGTAAAAAATTATTCCGATAAAAAATAAATTAAAACCTAAGATTATATTTTTTTTGATTTTTTTTGTGAAGAATATATCTCCAAGCCAAAAAGAAAAAATTGCCAAATATATAAAAATACTGTGGTTTTTAAATGCTAAAAAATAAAATAATGCCAATAATGGCATTAGAAAAACGTTGAAAAAACTTCTTTCTGTATCTTTTTTTTGTAATATCATATATAAATTAAAGGTTGTAAAAATCGTATAAATAAATAAAATTATGTAGGAAAAAATTCCAAGTAGTCCTTTGTTCATATTGCCTCCAAATCTCTTATTATCAACTATTTGAACATATTTCCTTTTTGATAAATTTAAAGGGGTAAATATGATGAAATAAATATTCTTTTACACAAGAATCGTAAATTCATATTTATTTTAACATATTTATACTAACCAAACAAGTTAAAGGAATAATATTTTTTTATTTATCCCCCCTTTTTTATTCTAAATTTTATTATATAAGTGTAAGGCTTACAACAAAATAAAAAAAGGAGAAAAGATATGGCTAAAAAGTATTTAAAGGTTAGTTTCAACCTTGCTAATTCTAAAAAAAGAAACATAACAGTAAAAGATGTTCAAAGTGAATGTTCTGATGAGAATTTAAAAAAATTAGGTGAATTTGTTGAAAAATTCATCGATGGAACAAAAACTGCAACAATCAAAGTTGTAGAAACAAATTTAGCTTAGGAGGTAGGATATGAGAAAGACATTGAGCTTAACTCTAACTTTAGAGGACGGAAAAAATGCAAATTTTTCAATTTCAAATATTAAAAATATTTCAGCTGATGAGGCTTCTGATATTATAAAGGCTTTTGATTTTAAGTCTGTTTTAGCAAAAGACGACTTAAAAGTTATTGGAATTAAAAAGGCAGATATAATTTCAACAAGCCACGAAGAAGTTACAGTGCTTTAGTAAAAAAGACCTTTTGGTCTTTTTTTACTATAAACGAAAGGGGTTAATATGGAAAATATAATTTCAAATATCTCAAATGTTGGTTTTCCGGTAGTTTTATCTGTATTTTTGTTACTCAGGTTTGAAAAGAAGATTGATGAGTTGACAAAGGCAATAAATGAATTGGTGGTTAAACTTAAATAGGAGATTTTATGATAGATATAGAAAAGACGATACAATGGTTTGAAAATAGAAAAGGCAAGATTTCGTACTCTATGCAAAACAGAAACGGACTTTACAGTTACGACTGTTCATCTTCGATTTACTATGCTCTTAGAAGTGGTGGAGCAAAAAGTAACGGCTGGACGATAGATACGGAGCGTGAACATTCTTGGCTTTTGCAAAACGGTTTTGAAAAAATTACGGACAATGTTCCTTGGAATGCTAAAAGAGGTGATATTTTTGTTTGGGGAAGAAAGGGAAATAGTAGTGGAAGTTTTGGTCATACGGGAATTTTTATTGATGAAAATAGAATTATCCACTGTAATTATTCTGCAAATGGAATTTCTGTGGATAACCACGATAGATTGTGGATAAATGCAGGAAAACCACATTTTTATGTGTATAGATTAAAGGAACAACAAGGAGAGGAATATATGGAGATTTTGAATGTAAAAAGCAAGGTAAAAGGAGTCTATTCGATAGATAGTCTGCCCTGGTTTTGTGAAGATAAAAGTATGATTGGAACGACTGAAAAACACCAAAATGAAGAAGTTACACTTACTAGAAAATGGGGAAGTTATTACTATGTTAAGGAGCTTAAAGGCTGGGTTGATTACAGAGCTTTCATAAACGAAAAAGCTATAAATGACATAGCAAAAGAGGTCATACAGGGAAACTGGGGCAACGGAGAACTAAGACGTGCAAAACTTGAAAATGCAGGTTACAACTATGGAGAAGTTCAAAAAGAAGTTAATAGATTATTAAAAAATAAATAGTTTTATATTATGAAAGACAATTAATGGAGAAACCGTTAATTGTTTTTTTTTGTGAAACAACAAAAATATTTTTACTTTTTTGTAAATTTGAGTTATAATATAAGTATGGTTAATAATTATTATTAACATAATTTTAAGGAGGTTTGTTATGTGTACTACAATTCTTATCGGAAAAAAAGCAAGTTATGATGGGTCAACTTTAGTTGCTCGTATTGAAGATTCTTCAGCAGGAATGTTTAAATCAAAAAAATTTATTGTTGTTGAACCTAAAGATCAACCAATTCATTACAAATCTGTTCGTACAGATTGTGAAATTGAATTACCTAAAAACCCTATGCGTTATACTTGTCTTCCAAATGTAAAAAAATGGCGTGGAGTTTGGGGAGCTTGTGGCGTTAATGAAAAAAATGTTTCAATGACTGCAACAGAAACTATTACTACTAATGAAAGGGTTTTAGGAGCGGATCCTCTAATAGAATTTGAACCGGGTATTATAAAAAAAGGTGGAATAGGGGAAGAAGACTTTGTTGTAATTACTCTACCATATATAAATAGTGCTAAAGAAGGCGTTGAAAGACTTGGCGCTCTAATAGAAAAATACGGAACTTATGAAAGTAACGGAATTGCTTTTCAAGATGTTGATTCTATTTGGTGGTTTGAAACAATAGGCGGTCATCATTGGATAGCAAGAAGAGTTCCTGACGATGTTTATGTTGTAATGCCGAACCAATTCGGACTTGATCATTTTGATTTTGAAGATGCTTATGGAGAAAAGAATGACTTTATGTGTTCATCAGACTTGATAGAATTTATTGAAGAAAATTTCCTTGACTTATCTCCTGAAATGTCTCTTGAAAAAATTCTTGATGATTTTGAAGAAGGTCTTGACTATGATGAAGATAAAGACTATAAAGATCCTTTCAATCCGAGAGTTGCTTTTGGAAGCCATTCCGATGCGGATCATACTTACAATACACCTCGTGCTTGGGTAATGCTTAGATATTTTAATCCGAATACTTTCGATTGGAGTGGAGCAAATCCTCGTTTTAGACCGGATAGTGATAATCTTCCTTGGTGTATGATTCCTGAAAAGAAGATTACAATAGAAGATGTTAAATATATTATGTCTAATCACTATCAAGGAACTCCTTACGACCCATATCTAAAGAGTGGAGACTTATCACAAAAAGGAAAATTTAGACCTATAGGTATAAATCGTAATGATGTTTTGGCTTTAGTTCAAATAAGACCATACATGCCTGAAGAAATCAGAAGTATTGAGTGGCTATCTTTTGGATCAAATGTATTTAACGCAATCGTTCCGTATTATGCAAATATTACAAAAACACCTGAATATTTAGAAAATACAACACTTACTCCAACAACAGATAATTTCTATTGGATAAATCGTATTATCGGAGTAATTTGTGATGCGCATTTCCCATCAACTGCATCTCATATTGAAAGATATCAAAATGCAGTTCAATCAAAATGTCGTACAATTTTAAATAAATATGATAAAGAATTTTTAAAGAAAAAATCAAAGATAAAGAATGTTCACGAATTTTTAGAAAAAGCAAATGATGAAATAACAGACTTTGTAAAAGACCAAACAAATGATTTACTTGATAAAACACTTTTCACAGCAAGTTGTGAAATGAAAAACGGATTTTCAAGATCAGATGCTTAAAAGACTTTAATTTAAAAAATTGCCGTCAGAAATGACGGCTTTTTTTGTTGGAATATACTTTCTTTTAAATCAGTCCTTAAAATTTTTACTAAATACAAAAAATATGGTAAAATATGTAGAGCTATAACATACAAAGGAGAAAAAAATGAGTATCTTAACTGTAAAGAATTTAAGCCACAGTTTTGGTGGGCGTCAAATACTTAAAGATGTAAATTTCAGATTATTAAAAGGTGAACATATCGGTTTTGTCGGTCCGAATGGAGAGGGAAAGAGTACCTTTTTAAATCTTGTTACGGGAAAACTTGAGGCTGAGGAAGGAACTATCGAATGGGCAAAGCGTGTTAGAATCGGTTATCTTGACCAACATTCTGTAATTTCTTCTGAAATGACTGTTCGTGATGTTTTAAAATCTGCTTTTTCATATCTTTTTGAAGTTGAAAGTGAGCTTAATGATATTTATATGAAGATGGGCGAATTAACCGGTAAAGAGCTTGACGATATAATGCTTGAGGCTTCCGAGCTTCAAGAACTTCTTGAAACAAATGACTTTTATATGATTGATTCAAAAGTTGATGAAATTGCTCATAATATGGGACTTAAAGACTGGCTTGAAAGACTTGCATCAGACCTTTCAGGTGGACAGCGTTCCAAAATTCTACTTGCAAAATTGCTTTTAGAAAAGCCTGATATTTTGCTTCTTGACGAACCTACAAACTATTTAGATGAAGAACATATAAATTGGCTTAGAAGATATTTACAAAACTATGAAAATGCCTTTATTTTGATTTCTCACGATATTTCATTTTTAAACTCAGTAATAAATTTAATATACCATGTTGAAAATTGTGAAGTAAATAGATATGTTGGGGATTATGACGAATTTTTAAGATTAAAAGAGTTAAAACAAAGACAATTGGAGTCTGCATATAAAAAGCAACAACAGGAAATTCAAGAGCTTGAGGACTTTGTTCAACGTAATAAGGCGAGAGTTGCTACAAGAAATATGGCGATGTCAAGACAAAAGAAACTTGATAAAATGGAAAAAATTGAACTTGTTAGAGAAAAACCAAAGCCTGAATTTTATTTTGAAACTGCTCCGTCAACGAGTAGGCTGATTTTTGAAACAGAGGACTTGGTAATCGGATATGATAAGGCGATAAGTAAACCGTTAAATCTTCGTATGGAAAGAGGCGACAGAATTGCAATTGTCGGCGCAAACGGACTTGGAAAAACAACTCTTATAAATACAATTTTAGGTAATATTAAAGCCATTTCAGGCTCTGTTCATTTCGGACAAAATTTATCTATCGGATATTTTAAACAAGAGGAAAATTATGATAACAACAAGACTCCAATCGATGAAATGTGGGAAAAATTTCCAAGCTGGGAGCAATTTAGAATTCGTGCCGCCCTTGCAAAATGTTCGTTGACAACTGTTCATATTGAATCACAAATGAGGGTACTAAGTGGTGGAGAACAGGCAAAGGTAAGACTTTGTAAAATATTAAATGAAAAGACAAATATATTAATGCTTGACGAGCCTACAAACCACCTTGACCCTGAATCAAAAGAGGAACTAAAAAGAGCTTTAAGAGAATATAAAGGAGGAATTTTCCTAATCTCACACGAAAAAGACTTTTACACAGACATAGCAACAGAAATTTGGAAAATGGAGGACTTTTCATTGCTTTAAATTGATTTGATTACAATCGAATGTAAGTGTTTGATTACTTAAATATAGAATGTTGGGAATAATTTTTTTCAGATTATTTTTTGAAAAACTGTCAAAAATGTATTGACAAAACAACTTCGTTGGTGTATAATAGTCAAAGAAAATTGAACGGAGGTAAAATTTATGTCAAATACAGTTAAAAAATTGGTTACTAATATCAATAAGACTTACTTAACCGACTTTTCTGTTTTTGGTTTTAAATTTTCTCATTTTAATAATTTTAATATATTAGCCGGAAATTCATTTTTTAAAAGTTGGATTACCGGCTTTTCTTTTAATTCAATATTTGTCTTTAATAATTTTAATTTTAGGAAATAACTTTTGTTATTTCCTTTTTTTATGTATGACAAAATATGATTAAATAAATTTAATAGGAGGAAATGTATGAAAGAATTTAGAAATTTGGTTAGTAGTGAAGATTTTTCATGTGAAGAGTTACTTGAGCTTATGAAGTTAGGGGCAGAAATTTTTAACAATCCTGAAAAATTTTCTGAAAAATGTAGAGGTAAAGTTTTAGCATCTCTATTCTTTGAACCGTCAACTAGAACAAGACTTAGTTTTGAGGCTGCTATGCTTAGACTTGGTGGAAGTTGTATAACAGTTCCTGACCCAAAGGTTTCATCAGCAACTAAGGGAGAAAGTCTGCAAGATACTATAAGAACTGTTGGGTCTTATTCAGACATAATTGCTATGCGTCATCCGCACGAGGGTTCTGCTGAACTTGCAAAGGAAGTAACTCCTGTTCCTTTCATCAACGCGGGGGACGGCGGTCATCAACACCCAACTCAAACTCTTACAGATTTACTTACAATCTCTCAAACTAAGAAAACTTTGGAAAATATGACTATCGGTCTTTGTGGGGATTTGAAATTTGGTAGAACTGTTCACTCTCTTGTAAAGACTCTTTCAAAGTTCAAGGGAAATAAATTCATCTTCATTTCACCTGTTGAGCTTGTTATTCCTGAATATATAAAAATGTACCTAAACGAAAAAAATGTTGAGTTTATAGAAGTTAGAACTATTGAAGAAGTTATGGATAAGCTTGATATTTTGTATATGACAAGAGTTCAAAGAGAAAGATTTTTCAATGAGGCTGATTATGTAAGACTTAAAGATACTTACATTTTAGATAATCAAAAGATGAAAAATGCAAAAGATGATATGATAATTCTTCACCCGCTACCAAGAGTAAATGAAATTGCAACTGAGGTTGATACTGACCCGAGAGCAAAGTATTTCAATCAAGTTAAATTTGGGATGATAATCAGAATGGCGCTAATCTTAAAATTATTGGAGGTAAAATAATGTTAAATATAAATAGTATTTCAAACGGAATTGTAATCGACCATATTAAACCGGGTCTTGGTTATGAAATTTTTAAACTTTTAGAATTGGATAAGGCTGATTACACAGTGGCACTTATAATGAATGCAGATTCTAAAAAATATGGAAAAAAAGATATGATAAAAATTGAAAATGTAATAGATGTTGACCTTGCGATTTTGGGATTAATCGACAGAACTTTAACTGTAAATATAATTGAAAATGAAAAAATTAAAGAAAAACTTTCAATGATTTTACCTGAAAAGGTTGAAGGTTTTTTAAAATGTAAAAACCCACGTTGTATAACTTGTCATGAAAATGTGCAAAATAAATTTGTGCTTGTAAATAGAGAAAAGGGAATTTACAGATGTAATTATTGTGATAACTTATATACTTGTGGAGGACATAGTGAAAAAAATAATTAAAAATGCTGTTTTAGTGGATAAGGATACAAATAAATTCGGAGAAATTAAAATTGAAAATGGAAAGATTATAGAAATTGGAGAAAATTTAAGTTTTGATGAAAGCTTTGAAGTTATAGACGCTAAGGGAAAAGTTGTTATGCCGGCTTTTGTAGATTTACATGTTCACTTTAGAGACCCTGGCTTTACTTACAAGGAAGATTTAAAGACGGGCTCACTTTCTGCACTAAGAGGTGGTTACACAACTGTAAACACAATGGCAAATACAAAGCCTATTTGCAGTGATTTAGAAACTTACAACGACATAATGAAAAGAGCTAAGGAGCTTGACTTAGTTGATATAAATCAAATAGTTGCAGTAACTCAAAACTTTGACGGAGAAAATTTAGTTGATTATTCAAAATTTGAAAATGCAAAATTTTTATCCGATGACGGTAAAGGTGTGCTTTCTGAAACTACAATGTATAGGGCGATTTTGGAGGCGAAAAAGTTTGATAAGGTGATTATGATTCACGCCGAAAGTGAACTTTCAAAGGTTGATTACAGAATTGCAGAGGACTTAATGACTTTAAGGGATATTTACCTTGCAAAAAGACTTGATGGAAGAATACACATGTGCCATGTAAGTACGGTTGATTCGTTAGAGGCTGTAAGACGTGGGAAAAAAGAGGGCGTCCGTGTTACTTGTGAAATAACTCCTCATCATATTGCACTTTGGGATAATTCATACAGAGTTAATCCACCGATAAGAGAAAAGGCTGATGTAGATGCTTTGATAGAGGGAATTTTAGACGGAACCGTTGATGCTATCGCAACAGACCATGCACCACATACAATGGAGGATAAGGCAAACGGAAGTCCGGGACTTGTTGGGCTTGAAACGGCATTTGCAATCTGTAATACAAAGCTTGTAAAAGAAAGAAATATCGATATGAGAGTGCTTTCAAAAGTTATGTCCTACGGTGGAGCAAATTTAATGGGAATTAAAAAAGGCTTAATCAAAGAGGGATATGACGCAGACTTGGTTATAGTTGATGAGAATAAAAAAATCGTAGTTGATGCAAGTAAATTTGCATCAAAGAGTAAAAATACACCATTTGATAAGATGGAACTTTACGGCGAAGTGCTTATGACAATAAAAGCCGGAGAAATAAAATATAAAGGAGAAATGTAATGATAATAGATAGATTATATGAGGCAGTAAAAGAAAAAGGTTTTGTTTGTGTTGGTCTTGATAGTCATTTGGACTACATTCCAAACTATATAAAACAAAAATATGAAAAAATTTCTGATATAATTTTTGAATACAACAAGGAAATAATTGATGCAACCTCAGATATTGTTGCAATCTACAAGCCACAAATTGCATACTATGAGGCAAACGGACTTGAGGGTCTTATCGCATATCAAAGAACTTTAAGATATCTTAAAGAAAAAGGACTTTTAAGTATCGGCGATGTTAAAAGGAGCGACATTGCAAGTACTGCAAAGGAATATGCAAGGGCGCATTTTAAAGGAGAGTTTGAGGCAGACTTCATCACTCTTAACCCATATATGGGAATGGATAGCATAACTCCGTATTTAGATTACTTAAAGACAGGAGAAAAGGGAGTTTTCGTTTTACTTAGAACTTCAAACGAGGGCGCAAAGGACATTGAATGTCTTGAATATCAAGATGAACCACTTTATTTTAAAGTTGGAGATGAGCTTAAAAAATTTGCTGATAGTTTAACTTCAGAATGTGGATATTCTCCACTTGGCTATGTTGTTGGAGCAACTCATAGTCAAGAGGCTAAAAAAATTAGAGAAAGATATAAAAATATTTTCTTCTTGTTACCTGGATATGGTGCGCAAGGAGCAAAGGCAGAGGACATTAGAACATATTTGAACGACTTTAATGGTGGAGTTGTAAACTCTTCAAGAGGTATCATAAAATATTACCAAAAATTTGAAGACGGCGAAAAAAGATTTGCTCACTACACTAGAGAGGCTGTTTTAAACATGAGAAAGGATATTTATGGAAAATAAATCATACGAAAAAGTTGAAATAATTTTAAACGAAAAAATTGCCACAGATATTTATAAAATGGTGGTTAAGGGAGAGTTTAAAGCTAGAGTTGGACAATTTTATATGGTTAAATGCTTTGAGGACGGGAACATGCTTCCTCGTCCTATAAGCATCTGCGATATGGAAGATGACAAGCTTACTTTTCTTTATGCAGTTGTCGGCAAGGGAACGAAGATTATGTCCGAAAAGAAAGCCCACGACTTTATAGAAATTTTAGGACCTTTAGGTAACGGATTTTCTATTGATGAGTTTAAGGGCAAAAAAGTTGCACTTGTTGCAGGAGGAATCGGAATTGCACCGATGTTGTATTTGGCGAAAAAATTAGATGCTAAAACTGATTTATACGCAGGTTTTAGAGATGAAACATATTTTACTGAAGAATTTAAAGAATTTACAGAAAATACATATATCGCAACAAATACAGGAAGTGTTGGACATAAAGGTTTCATAACAGAAATAATAAAAGAAGATTATGATGTAATTTATTGTTGTGGACCAAATCCGATGATGAATTCCGTTAAAAACTTAAGTCTTGACATACCGGTTTATGTTTCACTTGAGAGTAGAATGGGTTGTGGAGTAGGTGCTTGTTTGGCTTGTAGCTGTAAAACAAAAAACGGAATGAAAAGAATCTGTAAAGAGGGACCTGTTTTTGAAGTTAAGGAGGTGAATTTTTAATGTTAGAAGTGGATATTTGTGGAGTAAAGTTTAAAAATCCGGTTATCACAGCCTCAGGAACTTTTGGTTTTGGTAGAGAATATGCAGAGTATATCGATTTAAACAGAATCGGTGGAATTTCAACAAAAGGACTTACATTTGCAGGAAAAGACGGAAATACGGGAATTAGAATTTATGAAACACCTGCCGGGATAATGAACAGTATCGGACTTCAAAATCCGTCCGTACCGACTTTTATTGAAGAAGATTTACCTTTTATGGAAAGCTATGATACACAAATCTTGGCTAACATTGGAGGCTCACAGCTGGAAGATTATTTGAAATCTATTGAATTAATCAATAAGACAAATATAAAAATAATTGAGTTGAACATTTCTTGTCCGAATGTAAAATCAGGCGGAATGGCTTTTGGAATAAAATGCGATATAGCAGAGGGAATTGTTAGAAAAGTTAGAGAAAATACAGACAAAGTCCTTATGGTAAAGCTATCTCCAAACGCCGAAAATATAAAAGAAATGGCAAAAACTTGCGTTCAGGCGGGAGCTGATTGCCTTTCACTTGTAAATACATTCAATGCATTGGCGATTGATATTTATAAAAGAAAAGCAGTTTTCGACAATGTAACAGCAGGACTTTCAGGTGCTTGCATAAAACCGATAGCACTTAGAATGGTTAGAGATGTTGCCTCAGTTGTAGATGTTCCTGTAATTGGAATGGGTGGTATAATGGATTGGAAAGATGCAATAGAATTTATTATGGCAGGAGCAACAGCAGTGCAAGTCGGTACAGCGAACTTCATCAACCCGAAAGCTTGCATTGACATAATTGAGGGAATGGAAAAATTCTGTAAAGAACAAAACATAAAAAACTTACAAGAAATAAGAGGAATTATTTAATTTTAGTATAGGAGGAAAATTATGGAACAAAGAGTATTAGAATTATTAAAAGAAAGCGAAGCGTTATTAGAAGGACATTTTTTATTATCATCAGGAAAACACAGCGACAAATATGTTCAATGTGCAAAACTTTTGATGTATCCAAAAAAAGCAGAAGAAGTTTGTAAAGTAATTAAGAAAAAAATAGAAGATGCGAAAGTAAAAGTTGACGCAGTAGTTGGACCTGCAATGGGTGGAATCGTAATTGCTTACGAATTAGGAAGAGCATTAGGCGTTAGAGCCATGTTTACCGAAAGAGAAAATGATGTAATGACATTAAGAAGAGGATTTTTCATCAACGAGGGAGAAAATGTACTTGTGGTTGAGGACGTAGTTACAACTGGAAAATCTTCACTAGAAACAATCAAAGTATTAAAAGAACATGGAGCCAATGTTGTAGGAATCGCATCAATCGTAGATAGAACAAACGGAAAATCAAATATCGAATATCCACTTTTTCCCGCAATCGCATTGAATGTACAAGCTTTTGAAAAAGAAGAATGTCCACTTTGTAAAGAAGGAAAAATCGAACTTGTAAAACCTGGTAGCAGAAAGAAATTTTAGTAAAATTTATTTGAGCATCTAGTTTTAGATGCTCTTTTTTTGCGAAAAAACATAACAGCACTTTTTACGATAATTATCCAAGCAAGATTAAAAAAATTTTTTTCATTTCATAAACATTTCATTTTTTATTGTTAAAATAATATCACAAATAAAAAATAAAAATAAAATTAAAAAAATAAAATTAAAAATTAATGAGATTAATTTATGAAAAAACAAAAAATAGAAAAATGCGCAATGATTGCAGTACTATCAACAAGCATACTTTTGTCAAAAGTAGATTTGGCAATGGCTAAAGAAAATGTTGAGCTAAATCCTACAAAAATTGACTACAAGGCTGAGATTAAAAATAAAATTGAGATTATAAAAAAAGAAATAGCGAAAATGGAAAAAGAATTATCAGAAAAAATAAATGAAAGAGAAAGATTACTTGAAGAAAAATCTGAAATTTCTGATAAATTATCCAAGGGAAATGACAAATTATCCAAGGGAAATAATAAATCAACTAAGAAAATTGATGAATTAAAAAATAAAATCAAAGAACTTGAAAGTAAACAAGAAGAAAACAAAAAAATGCTTGAGTCTTTAAAAGAAAAACTTCAAAAAGCTAATGAAGAAAAAGAAACTTTAGCAAAAGATCTAAAGGCAAAAGACCAAATGATAGATGAAATAAAAAAACTTGATCCGGCAAGTAAAAAATCTATTGAAGAAACTTTAGTAACAGAGAAACAAAAAGAAAATGAAAGTTTAAAAAGTGTAGCAGAATTAAAGACAAAACTTGAGTCTGCAAAAAAGGTTTTAGAGAAAAAAGAAGCTGATTATGTAAAAGAAAATGCTCTTGTTGAAAGAGATAAGACCGATTTAGAAAGGTGTAAAAAAGAAATAGCTAAAGCAAGGGACAAAAAGCAAGTTATAGAACAAACTATAAACGATATAAATGCAATTAAAGATAAGCTTACTAATGAAAATAAAGACCTTGAAAGAAAGTTAGAAATAAATAAAAAAAACACAGAAAATATAAAAACACTGCAGGAACAAATTAAGGAAAAAGTAAAAACAAAAAAAGCTGAATTAGAAAAATTAAAAAAGCAAAATTCATCAACGAATGCTGTAGCTCAAATTAAGCAACTGGAAAAAGAAATAGAAGAAGAAGAAAATAAGATTAAAAATGGAGAAACTCTTCTTTTAAATTGGCAAAGAGAAAAAGACAACTTTGAAAAACAATTAAAAGAAAATCAAGAAAAATTGGAAAAACTTAAAAATTTATTGACTGAAAAAGCTAACCTTGAAAAAGACATTCAACGCCTAGAAAAAGAAATTTTAGATATAAATAATAATAAAGAGCAATTAAATCAAAAAGTAGAAAAAGCTAAAAACGAAAGAGATATTCAACAAGAACTTGTAAATAAATTAAGTACAGATTTATCTGAAGAAGAAGAAAAACTTGAACAAATAAAGAAAAGCATAAAAGATACAGAAATGAAATTAGAGGCTTTGAAAAACAAAGCTCAAACTCTAAAAAATCTTGAGTTAGAAAAAGAGGTTATTAAAAAGAAAATTGAGAGTAACAAAAATGACTTGGAAAGATTGAATCAAGAAAACAAAAAAGCACAAGAAATGTACCAAAATGCTGAAGCTTCTATAAAAATTCTAAAAGAAAAACTTTCAAAACTAGAAGGAAAAACGGGACTTGAAAGTACTATGCCAATGGCAGTATCACTAGAACAAGTGAAATTAGATAGAAAAGCTCTCGAAGATAGAATAAAAGAGATAGATGAACAAATCAAAAAGTTAGATATAGAAATTAAAAATCTAAGAGAAAAAGTTGCAAAGAAAAAATTACTATTGGCTAGTTTAGAACAAGAAGAAAGGGAAAAACAAAGAAAAGAACAAGAAGAAAAGGCAAAACAAAGAAAAGAACAAGAAGAAAGGGAAAAACAAAGAAAAGAACAAGAAAAAAAGGCAAAACTTCCAAAAACGGGAATAGAAAGCCAAGGTTCGATTATATTAAGTTTAATCGCATCAGCTGTTGGCGCATTTGCTCTTAAAAAGAGAAAATAATTTAACAAAAAAAGAGGAGAAACCCTCTCATAGCGTAGATAAAGTCTAATTATTAAGGATCATTAGTAATTTAGAATTAAATAAATTTGACCATAGGAAATAAGATCTCTTAGGGGCTGTAAACTAGGGATTTAATTTCTTAAAAAATTATCGGCATGATTAGTAGAAATACTAGTTATGCCGATTTTTCTATATTTTTATTGCCATTGGAATCCTTTAGCTTGTGCAGGAAAAGTGCCGTCTTACCATTCATAAGCCACACAGCATCTTTCCTATAGTCAGCATCTAAAGTAAAGAAGAACTCCAAAAGACTATCAAAGGTAATTTCAGAGACTTCTTTTTCAGCTGTAGTACCTTAATTTTTATGCAAGATTTAAAAAATTTTTTTCATTTCATAAATATTTCATATTTTATTGTTAAAATAATATCGCTAATGAAAAAATGAAAATAAAATTTAAAAAATAAAATTAAAAATTAAGGAGAGTAATTTATGAAAACTAGAAAAATTATAGGATTATCACTAACAGCTGCAGTTTTAGTAACACAAAGTGTACATGCACAAAAACTTACAAATAACGAACAATTAAACAATTTAAAAAAAGATTTAGAACAAAAAAACAAAGACTTAGAAGCAAAAACTAAAAAACTTAATGAAAATAAACTTTCTAATTTACAAAATGAACTTAAATCTTTGCAACAAGAAAAAGCAAATATAGAAAGTAAATATAATAACGAACTAAAAAACTATGGAGCTTTATCTTCAGATAAAGAAAAGAAAGAGTCAGAAAAAGAAAATTTACAACAACAACAAAATACATTAAAGAAAAAGTTAGAAGAAACAAATAGAAACTTACAAGAAAAAGAAACAAAAATAAAAGAATCTAAAACAAAAATCGATAATTTTAATAAGGAAAATGACAAACAATTTAAGATACAACAACAAAAAGATTTAGAAATAAATAAAAAAAATGACGAAATTGGTAAAAAAGATAAAGAAATAAAAGAAAAAGAAGAACAATTAAATGCTAAGAACGACGAAATTGGTAAAAAAGATAAAGAAATAAAAGAAAAAGAAAAAGAAATACAAACTTTAAATCAAGAAAAAGCCAAAAAAGATGAAGAATTAAAAGATATAAACAATAAATTAGAAGCTCATAAAAATAAAAAAAATGAAATAGAACAAAAGTCTAAAGAAATAGTAAAAAATATAGAAAAAGAAATAGATTCTAAAGAAAAAGAAATAAACTCTGAAATAGAAAAATTAAAACAACAAAAACAACAAAAAGATACAGAAATCCAACAAATCGTTGAACAAATAAAAGAATTAGAAAGTACAATAAATAATCTTGAGCAACAAAAAAAACAAAATGAAACTAAAAAACAAGAACTTGAAAAAAAAGAAAAGAGTTTGTTAGGAAAAGCTGATAAGTTAGAAGAGTATCAAAAAGTAGAACAACAAATAGTAACAGTAAATAAGGAAATAGAAGCACTTACTAAACAAATACAATCTAAAAAAGCTGAAAAACAACAAAAAGAAGAAGAAAAATCTCAAAAAGAAGGACAAAATAAATCAAATACACAAGATATTGATAGACAAATAGAAGAAAAAAACAAAGAACTTGAAAGCTTTATAAAAACTAAAAATGCTGAAAAAGAACAAAAACTAAAAGAAATAAACGAACCATATGAAAATGAAGAAAAGGAACTAGAAGGTCAAAAAAACACTTTAGAGAGATCTATAAAGGAATTAACTAGTCAATTAGAACAAAAATCATCTGAAAAAACTGCTTTAAGTGAGGCTTTAAAAACTTTACAAGATAATAGAGCAACTTTAGATGGAGAAAAAAGTAATTTAGAAAAAGAAAAAGTTAATTTAGAACAAGAAAAATCAAAAGCCGAAAAAGAAAAGACTACTGCTTTACTTGAATCAAAAAGACTTGAAAGCGAAAGAGATGAAGAAATTAAAAATAATCAAAATATTGAAAAAGAAAAGAAAGATTTGGTTAAAACTAAAGAAGAAACTACAAAGGATATAACTGAAAATGATACAAAGATTGGTAATTTAGAAAAAGAAATTTCAGATCTTACTAACAGATTTAATTCTTCTTTAGCTGAACAAAAAGAGTTACAAGCTAAAAAAGAAAAGTTAGAAAAAGATATAAATACTAAAGAGGAAGCAGTTAAGTTAGCAAAAAGCGAAATGGAAAGTTTAACAAAAGAAATTTCATCTTTAAGAGAAGAAATACAAAAAGTTAAAGCTCAAATCATGGCGCTTAATGCACAAATAGAACAAGAAGAAAAAGAAAAACAAAGAAAAGAACAAGAAGAAAGAGAAAATACAGAAAACAAAGATATTAAAGTGTTAAACGGAAAAAATCAAGTTTTTGATAAATCAAAACAAAAGAGAATTTCTTTTAGAATTTCAACAGATGTAGTTGATTTTAAAGGAGCTTATCTAGATGGAAAGCTTATTTCTCCTTCAAATTACACTTTAAAAAGAGGAAGTACAATTATAAGTTTTAATGAAGATTTTTCTAAGAATTTAAAAGAAGGTTCTCATGAATTTAAGTTTAAGTTTAATAAAGGTTTTACAAAAACTACAATAGTTGTTCAAAATAGCAAAAATAATAACAACAACAATAACAACAATAATAACAATAATAACAATAAAAACAATAATAAAGATGGCAATAAAAACAATAATAAAGATGGCAATAAAAACAAAGTGCCAAAAACAAATGTACAAGCTACTTCTTCTTTATTTTCACTTCTTACTTTAGCACTATCTGCAGTATCTTTTAAGAAAAGAAGAAAATAATTTAATAATTGCCTTTAATAATAAGTAATAAAGTGCTGAAAATCAAAAAAATAAGCTGTGAGAAATTTATCTCATAGCGGGTCTGTAAATAATTTTGTGTATCAACCTAAATCCTGACACAAGGGTAAGGGTTGATACATTTTTATATGTATCAATGTTTGTCCATTCCTATAGGAATGGAGCTTGTCTTAATTTAACACAACTTTAATAAACTGTCAAATTTTTTAAAAATTTGCAGCTAATTTTATACTCTATTTTTAACTTATCTAAAACCTCCCCTCAAAAAATATTGATAATTGCGATAAGATTTGATCCCAACCACGAATTCTACTTGTCCACTTGCTTGAGGCATCTACCATTGCCAAATACAGACTTTTTTGTAGGGCATAGTCATTTGGAAATATGGTTTTATTTTTCGTTACTTTTCTTAGTTGCCTATTGAAGTTTTCCATGGCGTTTGTTGTGTATATTAGCTTTCTTATTCCTTCTGGATACTTGAAATATGTTGATAATTCTGTCCAGTTGTTTTTCCAAGAACTTACACACATTGGGTATTTTTTACCCCATTTTTCTTCAAAGATTCCTAGATTTGTTAATGCTAAGTCTTCGGTTGGTGCTTTGTATACTGCTTTTAGGTCTTTCATCAGCTCTTTGATGTCTTTGTATGACACATATTTAGTTGAGTTTCTTATTTGGTGGATTATACATTTTTGAATTTCTGCTTTTGGGTATACTGCTTCTATAGCCTGGCTAAATCCTGGTAGGTTATCTGTTGAAACTATTAGGATATCTTCAAGACCTCTTTCTTTTAGTTGATTTAATACTAAGAGCCAGTATTTGCTTGATTCATTTTCTCCTACCCACATTCCTAGTATTTCTTTAAAGCCTTCTAGATTGTAGCCTAGGGCAATGTATACTGCCTTTTTGACTACTATGTTGTTTTCTCTTACATGATAGTGTATAGCGTCTAAGAACACCATAGGATAGACTTTTTCTAATGGTCTATTTTGCCACTCTTCTATTGTTGGTAGAATTTTATTTGTTATTTTTGACACCATTGTTTCTGATATCCCAAAACCATAAATATCTTTTATGTGACTTGATATATCTCTTGTTGTCATACCTTTTCCATACATTGATATTATTTGATTTTCTATGTTTGATATGTCTTTTTCGTATTTTTTTAATGCCTGAGGCTCAAAGGATCCTTCTCTATCTCTAGGAATATTTAAATCTATATTTCCATATGATGATTTAACTGTTTTTTTACTTGAACCATTTCTAGTATTTAATGATAGTGGTTTTTCTCCATATTCATAATCTAAATGCTCATCTAATTCTGCTTTTAATAATTGCTCCATTGTATCACCTAAAAGGTCTTTTAAAGCATCTTGTAGATCTTGAACTGTTTCCGGTTGATATTCTTCGATTAACATCTTAGAAATTTTGTTTAATTTTGTTTCTGATCTCTTTCTTGGCATAAAAATTCCTCCTGATTAGTTTTTCTTTACCCTAATCAGGAGGTTTCTATACACAAAATTTTACACAGTCTCCTCATAGCTTATTTTTTATTTTAATTTAATTCTCTTTTTAAACATAGCTTTTGCCTTAATAGTGAAAATACTAAACATACAACCATTGGGATAACCCATCCGTTTTGCTTGCCTTAATCAGTTAGTTTACTATTTAATTTAAATTTATTTACTAGTTTTTCATATTTTTTATCTATATTCTCATTTTTTGTCTCTAAAAATATATAAAAATATTTTTAATTCATTCAAAAATATCACTTGCCTTATATTATTTTAATATAAAATAATATACAATACAACCAAACAAACTTGTTATATTACTAAAATTTTTTATATAAAATAGATAAAATTAAAAGGATTAACTAATATTTTACTACAAGTTAATCCTTAATAATTTTTAATTTAAAGAAAAAATTTATAAATTTAATTTTATAATTATTTACCAAAATTTAAATTATAAAAAAGTAAATAATATAACATTGTTAATTATATGAAAATTATTTTTTCTTTTTCTTTACAAATGATACTAAAACTCCACTTGCCAAAACTAATAATATTGAAGATTGTGAAATATTAGTTTTTACAAGTTTTTGTTTTTTATTAACTGAAGGTTTATCTTTCGGATTTTCATCCGGCTTTTTATCCGGTTTTTCATCCGGTTTTTTACCTGGATTTTCACCCGGTTTTTCATCCGGTTTTTCATCCGGTTTTTTACCTGGATTTTCACCCGGTCTTGTTTCTTCTTTTACAATTACTGTATATTGAATTGTTTTATTATCTTTTTGATCTTTAATTAAAAAGTCTTTTCCATCTTCAGTTTGCTCTGCAGTCCAAAAATAATTATAACTTTCTTTTTTACCAGATTGCAAAGTTGCCTTTCCTTTAAAATTACCATGAACCTTACCTACAACAGTTAACTTGCTTCTATCAGCTACACTATCATTCACTTTAATTCCGGGCACTTTTAAATCTAAGGTATCTGGGACAGATATTACATCATTATATAAGTCAGTAAATTTAGTATAATTTGCATTTTTTAAAGTCATTTTTACAATGATTTTATTTCCATCACTCTTAACATCTCCAGCTTTAACTTCAAAAAGTTTATTTTCTGTTAATGTTGCTTTTAAATCAGCTGGTATTTCTAAACCTTTAGGAAATTCTAGGGTAGCTGTAAATTCACTTTTAATATCTTTTGTTGTTATAGTGTCAGAATTTCCTTTATAATTATCTTTTAAAAGTTTTATTTGGTTTTTAATACTGCTTACGTCAAGTCTTCCAGTATATTCAAGAACATCTCCTCGTTTAACTTCATGTAAAGCATTATGTTCAGTATCGTCACCTATTAAAATATCTCCAGCTAAAGTAAGTTCTTGTGGAAGCTTAACTGTAAGATTAATTGAGTCATTATCATCTTTACTCTGAGTGAAATCTTTCCCGTCTGGTGTTTGTTTTCCAGTCCATTTATAATTAAATACTTTTGTATTTAAATCTTTTTTTGTTGCAACACCTATAAATGTACCTGATACTTCTCCTTTTACTGTTAAATTGCCTTTAGCTGTATCTTTTACTTTAATATTTGGAATTTCTAAATCTAATTTATCATTTACACTTATTACATCTGTATATAAGTCGATAAATTTAGTGTAGTCTTTTTTTAGCGTCATTTTAACAATGATTTTATTTCCATCAATTTTGACATCGCCATTTTTTATTTCAAATAAATTGTTATTTGTTAAAGTAGTTTTTAAGTCTTTTGGTATTTCTAAACCTTCAGGAAATTCTATACTTGCTACAAATTCACTTTTTACATTCTTTGTTGTTATTTCATTTGAAGAATTATTATTGTTTTTATCAAAGTCATCTTTTAAAGATTGTATTTGACCTTTAATTGAAGAAACATCAAGTTTTCCATCAAATGTTAAAAGGTCTCCATTGTTTACTGGATAAACCATGTCATGTTCTGTGTTATATGCTTCTTCTCCTTTTTTAACAAGCAAATCTCCACCAAGAGTTAATTGAACGGGTTTTGATACCATTATTGTATATTGGATAGCAGAATCATCTTTTGATTCAACATCTTTTCCTTCTTTTGATTGGTTGCCAGTCCACTTAAAGTCGAATTTTTTAATTGTATCGCCATCTTTTGCTACTGCAGAAAAATCCCCTTTAACTTCTCCTTTAATCGTGAATTTTTGACCGTCTTTTATTTTATCAAAATCTTTTAATTTTAGCCCATTAACTGTTACTGAAAGTGTATTATCTTTATCACCTGTAGATAAGACTGCTTCTTTTAATTTTTTATAATCAGTCATTCCGTCTTTAAGTTTAAATGTTACAGTTATTTTTTGCCCATTTACTTTTGTTTCACTAACTTCAAAACAATCTCCAAGTCCCTTAGCTTCTACTTGTAAATTTTTAGGAGCTTCTACTTCTTTAGGTAAAGTTAAAGTAGCAGTAAAAGTTGATGTTGCTCCAGTTAGGGAAATTTTATCAAAATCTTTTTCTTCTTTATTAAACATTCCCTCAATTGCTTTCATTTTATCTTTTATAGAAGAAACATTTACTTCTCCTGTCAAAGAAAATTCTTTATTTTCAGAAATGATTTTTATATCTTTACTTGTTTGTTTACTGCCTGACCAAATATCAGAGTCAATTGTTTCTTGTGAAGAAATTTTATTTTCATTAGGAATAGCAGGATCATCTTTCCAACTTAAATAGTAAGTTGTGTCAGCAGTTATTTGTGGATTTTCACCTTTCTTATCTAAAAAGCCAAATAATTTATGATCATCAAATCTTATTGCTTTTCCGCCAGCTTCTGCACTATCTGAAAAATACTCCAGATTTGAAATAACAAAGCCAGTTTTTGTTGCATTTGTATCTGGTTTTAAACTGTTATGGTCAAAGTTAAGAGCATTTAACAAATCAAATAACTTATCATTGTATTTTGCAGTTTTCTTAAGTACTGCAACATCACCACCATTTGCATCTTTTTCTATAGTAAAGACATCTGTTTTAGTTTTAAAGATTGAACCCGCACTAAAAGTTCCGCCATTTGCTGAAAAAGAAACTTTATATTCATCATCAGTGTATTTTGCGTATAAATCTATTTGACTTTGACCTTCAGTAAAGTTTATCTTTTCTTTTGCATTATAAACTTTTCCACTTCCATCAGAAGCTGTTGTCCAGCCTACAAATTTTTTACCTTCTACTTTAAAATCATCTTTTTCTTTTAAGATATCATCAAAAGATAAAACTTCTATATTTTTTGCATCTTTGCTTACAGAAGATATATAGTCTTTACCAGCTCCGTTATGATAAATAGCTGTTTTTCTTTCCCATTTTGCGTAAACTTCTGTGTCAGTCGTTAGTTTTCCATTCCAATCAAATGCTTTTTCTTCGCCTTTATCTGTCTTGTAGTACCAGCCTAAAAATTTAACCCCATTTTTGTCTGTTGGATCACCAGGATTAACATTTCCTACAACATCATCAAGTTTATAACCTCTTATTGTTTTAAATTCTTTATCATCATTAGTTTTATCACTAAAACTTGCGTCATTATTATTTAATTTAAAAGTAGCTTTAGCTGCTGGAGTCCAGACATATTTATTGCCATCATCGGATGGATTTTTTACAGAATAATCATAAGTTTTTCCATTTTTATTTATTGGAGTAAGCTTTTCTATACTTTTATCTTTTAATTGAAACCAAGTAAGTTTTTCATTACCATTTTCTTCTCCATTAACTGGAATAGCAAGTCCTCCTTGATAATTAGGAGAGTACTTAACTTTATGTGAACCCCCTATTACAATGTAGTTTGTTCCACTTTGACCAAGTCCATTATCAGAATCAGATTTCATCGGTGTATTTACAACTGAATCTGCTCCAAAAACTATCTTAGTATTTGCTTTATATTGTGCGCCAAATAATGAACCGCTATGTCCTTCTCCTTCAAGATAGCCACCATTAAAGGTTGCTATACCTTGATTTGCATTAAAACCACCGTTTTTATTATTTTTAACAACTATTTTAGCTCCATTATCTACAAGCACTTTATTATCATAACCAAAAGTTATGCCTTTGCCTCTCCAATTTGTATTAAAGTTTTTTACCTCAAAAATAGATTTATTTGTAAAATGAAATACTCCTACTTCCCAAGAGTTTTCAAAATATGCTCCTGTTTGATAGTTAACACCTGTTCCGTCTATTACAAATTTTGTGTTGTCAAGGTATAAAGGACCTTTAAAATAAACTGGTAGTCTATATAAATTGATTTCTGAATTAAAAGCTTTAAAACCGTTCCATTCATAAAGTTGCCACTTATCTCCCTCATATCTCTGATTAATAGTAGCATTTCTTAATTCATTATCTTTACTATGAAACATAAAATATCCATTTGTTATGTCCATTTTAAGCTTGTCTTTGCTTGTTCCTACAATATTTCCGCTTGTTTCAAAAGCAAAACCATTATCAGGAAATTTAAAAACATAATTTCCGTCGTTTATCTCTGCTCCTTTTTTAACATTAATTGCTGTTTTATAGCCTGTCATTGTTAATGTTTTTCCATTAGATACAGTTAAATGACTTCCTTCTGGAAGGTCAATCCCAGTTCCAGTTCCTTGCATAGTTACATCAGAGATAAATTTTAATGTTATTTTTTTATTAACTGTTATATTTGTTTCAGTAAGGCTTATAACATTAAGCGTATCTCCGTCTTTTGCCTTTTCAATTGCCTTAGCAAAAGTTTTCACCGGCTTTTCTTTTGTACCGTCACTATTATCATCACCCTTAGCACTATCAAGATAAATTTCATTTACCTTTACATCAGCATTAGAAATGTGTTTAAACGGTAAAAATCCAACAATCATGATAATTGCTAATAAAAATGATAAAAATCTTTTTTTAAAAAATTGATTTTGCACTTTTTTTCTCCTTTCAATAAATGCTAAAAATAAACATCTCTTTATTAATTATATATACATTATATATATATATATATATATAATTGTCAAGTTTTTTATAGCACTTTTTAAAATAAAAAAATATGGACTAAAATTTCTTAAATTGCAAGAATAAATTAGCCACATATCATTTTGATACTTGATATAATTAAACACAAGAAAACGACCACACAGGAGCATTTTTACTCTTGTATGGTCATTATTTTTTTACCGCTTAAAGGTCATCAGTTAAACTTTGATTTCCATAAATCCATAACTGAACGCTCCTAAAGCGCTCTTTTTTATTTTTTAAAAAATATAATTTAGAAACAAAAAACCACCGAGTGGTGGCTTTTAGCTTTCGATTTAATTATCTTCTTCTACCATTTCTAAACATTCATCTAAATCAAATTTTTCTGTGAATTCCGGATCCATATGGGTTAAGAAGTGCCAATCTTCTGAATCTTTTTTTCTAAATAGGATTGCTTCTCCGTCTTCTGATCCGAAGTAGGCTCTTTCTACTTGGTAGCCTTTCTTTTCTAGATTTTTCTTTACTTCTAAATAATTATTTTCTCTCGCTTCGATATATTCTCTTAAATCTGAATTCGCTACTGTGTAGGCATCCACTCTAGTTGCACCTTCTACGATTCCTTTTCCTTTTTTAGATAGGTTTGGAATTTCTTTCCAATATACTTCTACATTGCCATCTTCTGTAAACATAAACTTAGTTAGTGGTACTATGTTGCCATTTATTTCTAGTTCCATGTAGTCTGAGATTGAATCTAGCTTTATAGTTTCGTATTCAAATCCGCCTATCTCTTCAAATTTGTATCCTTTAAGTTGAGATACAAATTTTCTTCCTTCTTCTATGGTGTCAAATAGTCCTAGCTCTGTGCTAATTCCATCTTGGTATAGTTCTAATATAAACATTTTTTCTCCTTATCTATTTAACTCTATTTCCATAAATCCCTAACTGAATGCTCCTAAAGCTCTCTTAAATTAAATTTAGTAGAAAAAGTAAGTTTTCTTTTATTATTTTTTTGTCTTTTATGATTAGAATGAAATTTTCGTTTAGGTTTTTGGAGTCTTTAAAGAGTTTGTTGTCGTACTTTGATTTAAAGACTTTTGCTTTTGTATTGTTTTCGATTATTCCGTTTTCTAATTCCAATTCGACTTTTATTTCATCAGAATTGCTTGTTATATTGTAGCTTTTTTGATGAAAATTTATGTTTTTCTTTTCTGTATTTGTAAGCCTTGTAACAAGATTGTTCTTTTGAAGATAAATTGTTTTTATCGTTCCTGTAAAGTTTTTGTTTTTTATCGTCAAAATTTTATCCAAAATATTTTTTTTGTATTCATAAATGTAGCTTAAAACTTTAAGGTCGATATAATTATGGTAAATCAACTTTGATAGCATTTCTTTGTCTTTAAGCTCCTGATACATTTGAAAAATTTTCGGCATTTCCTCTTGGTTTACATGGTCGTGAACGTCAAGACCCAATCTTTTTCCTAAATTTATCGCTTTAAGACTTGGTTCATCAAGAAAAAAGTTTAATTTTTGAAATTGTCTATAAATATCCACATTTTCAAAACTATTTTGAGCAATATTGTATTTTTCCATTTTTTTTCTAATAAAAGGAAAATCAAACCTATCTCCATTATATGAAATAACTTTTTTAGAATTTAAAACTTCAGTAACTTTTAAAATAAGCTCTTTTTCTTCGCTCTCATCTTCGATATAATATTGGGAATAAATTAGCTCATTACCTTTTTTTTCACAAATTCCAAACATATACATAAAATCTTTAGTTCTGCTAAGACCTGTCGTTTCTATATCAAATAAAATATAATCTTTAAAATCAGAATCTGTCTTTTCAATGTTCCGGACTTTTTTCATAATTACTCCTTTACTAAAATAATTATATCATATTTCCATTTTGATAAATTTAAAGAGGTAAATATGATGAAATAAATATTCTTTTACACAAGAATCGTAAACTCATATTTATTTTAGCATAAAAGTAAGCGAAAAGGAATAAATTTTTCAAAAGTTTTAACCGAAAGTATATTAAAAATGTAATAAGCCTTATTAGTTAAGGATAGTAACACAAAAAGCAATTATCAAAAATGATAGTTGCTTTTTTAATGCGAGAGTGATTAAAAATATTACACAAAAAGTGCAAAATATACTATAAAATGTGTTGAAAGCTTTCTAATTATAGGGTATAATATAAGTACATTAGATAGCTTATTTGTGTAAAAAAAATAAAAACGTAGGGTTAGGAGGTTAATATGGCTACAAAGAGTTTTACAAGTGAATTGAAATTTAATAGAAAATCAGTAGATAATCTTTTAAAAGCATTAGACAAGGATAGTAAGGCAAATGTTGTAAATGTTAAATCTTCTAATGTTAGTAGTAATGAAGATATAAGAAAGATGTTTGTTAAAAAGTAGTATGGAATTTAAAATAATTTTACTACAAGACCTTTTAGATAGTTTAGGAGATTCAGAAACTGAAAAGATATTAAAAACATTTAAAAGCATTCCATCAGATAAAATAAATGATGTTGAATGCTTTTTACATGATAAAGCTATACAATTTGAAAAATCGTCAATTTCTACAACTCATTTAGTATTTAAAAATTCAAACCTTGTTGGATATTTTTCTTTAGCTAATAAAAAGCTAATTATTGGAGATAGAAATTATAGAAAATTATCAAATAGTCAAAAAAGAAAATTATGTAAAAAGGGTGAAAAGTTGGAGAATGGATCTTATTATATAAATAGCTATTTAATCGGACAATTAGGAAAAAATTACTCAAATGTTTTAAATGGAAATGCTATAAGTGGGAATGAATTGTTAACTTTAGCTTATAATACTTTGTTAAAAGTTAAGAGTTTAATCAGTGCAAGATATGTATGGCTTGAATGTGAAGATAATCCTAAATTAATTAATTTTTATGAAAATTTTGGATTCTCTTTAATTCCAGAGTTTGAATCGACTAACGGATTAAAAGTTCTTATTATGAAATTAAAATAAATATAAAAATTAAGCAATTATCAAAAAATGATAGTTGCTTTTTTAATGCGAGAAAGGAAAAAATGAAATTAGTTTTTTTCTTTTTTATTTAAGCACAAAAAAAGCTCGATTTCTCGAGCTTTGGTGCAGGAAAGAGGACTTGAACCCCCACGTCAATGACACTAGATCCTAAGTCTAGCGCGTCTGCCAGTTCCGCCATTCCTGCATAAATGGGGTGGATGATGGGATTCGAACCCATGACCTTCAGAGCCACAATCTGACGCCCTAACCAGCTAGGCCACACCCACCAAACTTTATCATTTTTCAATGCTTGTATATTATACCAGTTTATAAAATTTTTGTCAATACTTTTTTAAAAAAATTTTTATTTATATGCAATGTTCGTCTTTACAAGTGTGTGTATGATGTTTTTCTTCTTCTTTTGAATGTTTTATTTCTTCAAGTTCTTCTTCTGACAGTTTTTCCCTACAATTTTTGCAAAGTCCTTTTATTTCTAGGTGATGACTTGTTACGATAAATTCTGTTTTGCTTTCAATGTCGTCTATCAAGCTATGTATCGGGCAATGATTTATCGGAATTATTTTTTTGCATTTTTCACAAATCAAGCTATGTATATGTCCGTTGTTTAATTGGAAATATGTTGTTCCGTCAATTTCTGCGGTCTTTTTTGCAATATTTTTTTCGCAAAATTGATTTAATGCTCTGTAAACACTTGATATGCTATATTTTTCGTCTTTTGTTGAGATTGCGTTGTAAATGTCTTCGGCTGTTGTCGGAACTTCTCTTTTTTGTAATTCTTTTAGTATAGCTAATCTGTTTTTTGTGATTTTTAAATCATTATCTTTTAAAATTTTCAAAAAAACTTTTTTCATAAATAAACTCCTTTGCTTGATTTTTGTTTAAAATAGTTATATAATAATGTTTATGTAAATGCGTTTTATTTGCAAATGCAAATATTCACAAAATAAAATTTAAAGGAGTAGATTATGAAAAAAATCTTATCAAAAATCATTTCCTTTGCCCTTATTATATCACTTTTTACAGCTTGTGGCAAAGATAATGTAAAAAATAAGCAAAAAGAGGAAAAACAAACAATATATACTTCATTTTATGCTTTGCAAAGTGTAACAAAAGAAATTGTTGGAGATAAAATGGAAGTTAAAAATTTAATTCCAAATGGGCAAGGTGTTCATCATTGGGAGCCGACCGCTAAGGATATGAAAGACTTATACAAAGGTAGTGTTATTTTAGTCAACGGTTTAAACTTGGAAACTTGGACTGAAAAATTCAAATCAGCACTTACGGATTTAAAATTGGTTGAGGTTTCAAAGGGTGTTAATTTGTTAGAAACAGAGCATCATCATGAAGAAGGTGAGGATCATGAGCACGAACATAAGCACGAACACGAACATGAACACGAACATGAACATGAACACGAACATGAACATGAACACGAACATAAAGGCGAAAATAAAGGCGAAAATAAAGACGTTGTAAAACCGATGACTGAAAAGGAAGAAAAGCATCATAGTCATGGGAAATATGACCCACATATCTGGTTAAGTCTTAGAAATATGAAGGTTGTTGCAAAGAATATTTGCGAGCAAGTTATTTCTATGGATAAGGCTAATGAAAGTTACTATAAAGAAAATTTAAAAAAGGTTGAAAATAGACTTGATGAGTTAGATAAAAAATATTCTGATGAATTGAAAAATTCAAGAACAAAGTCAATCATAACTTCTCACGAGGCTTTTGCATATCTTTTCAATGATTATGGTTTAAAACAAATTGCAATCGAAGGTTTGAATTCAGAATCAGAACCGGATTTAGCAAAGATGAAATCAATCGTTGAACAAGCTAAAAAAGAGGGCTTAAAATATGTTTTCTATGAAGAACTTAGTGAAAGTAAAGTTGAAGAAACTATTGCAAAGGAAATTGGTGGACAAGTTAAGATGCTTTATACAATAGAAGGTCAAACTGAAGAACAAGCTAAGGAAAATAAAGACTATTTTAAAATGATGGAAGAAAATTTAAAGGCTTTAGTTGAAGCTACAAAATAGGAGAATGGTTTGGAGAGTATTATTTCTATAAAAGATTTAACTTTTTCTTATAATGGAGGCGTAAACATTTTAGAAAATCTCTCTTTTGATATTCAAAAGAGGGATTTTATAGCTATAATCGGGGCAAATGGTAGTGGAAAATCTACTTTGTTAAAACTGATTTTAAAAGAGCTTACCCCTTCAAGCGGAGAAATTGTTATTTCAAATACAAATATTAAAAATTTTAAAGATTGGAACAAAATCGGTTATGTTCCACAGATAAATGCAAGTAGCATACCTAATTTCCCGATAACGGCTTTGGAGATTGTAACCTTAAATCTTTATGATAAAATGGGATTTTTAAAATTTTCAAGAAAAAAACATATTGAACTTGCAAAGAGGGCTTTGGCTCAGGTTAATATGCTTGATTTTGCACATACGCCGATAAATAAAATGAGTGGTGGGCAACAACAGAGGATTATGATTGCAAAGTCTTTGATAAACAATCCGAAGATTTTGATTTTTGACGAGCCTACGACAGGAATAGATAAAGAGAGTAAAGAACAACTTTTTAAGATTTTAAATCATCTTAACAACGCACATGGAATTACAATTTTACTTGTAACTCACGAGCTTGAGATTATGAAGGACAATGTTACAAAAGTTGTGGAAATAAAAGATAAGAAAGTAGTGGTGAGATAATGTTTCAACTTGAATTTATGAGAAGAGCTTTTTTAGTTGGAATTATGTTATCCATTGTTATACCTTGCATTGGGGTTGTTATGGTAAATAAGAGAAATTCTATGATAGGAGATGCTCTATCTCACGTTTCTCTTGCAGGGGTTACAATCGGACTTATCTTTAGAGTTAATCCAATTATAACGGCGATAATATCTTGTGCGGTTGCAAGTTTTTCCATAGAAATTATGAGAAGATATTTTCCAAAAAATTCGGACATATCAACTGCTATAATTATGAGTTTGGGGATTGGACTTGCAGCAGTGCTTTCTGATTTTGTAAAGGGTGCTGCCAATTTCAACAGCTTTTTATTTGGTAGTATTGTTGCGATAAGCGACTTTGAAGTCATTCTTGTTACACTTGTATTTTTAGTTGTTATGGTGGCTTTTGTAGTTTTATACAAGGCGCTTTTATATGTTTCGTTTGATGAAGTTGGAGCAAGACTTGCAGGAATTAAAGTTCAAGCTGTTAATATAGTTTTTACATTTTTAATTTCTTTAACAATTTCTATTGCATCAAGAACTGTTGGGGTTTTAATGGTTTCATCACTTATGGTTGTGCCTGTTGCTTGTGCTTTAAGGCTTTCAAAATCTTATCTTCAAACAGTTATTTACTCTGTTTTGTTTGGAACGATATTTACAATTTCAGGAATTACAATTTCATTTTATAGAGGTTTAAAACCTGGTGGAACAATGGTTTTAACCGGTATTGTAGTTTTGGTTGCGATAGTAATTTTACAAAATTTAAAAAAGTTTTTAAAAATTTAGGAAAATCAAAATGATTTTCCTTTTTGCTTTAGGACTATTTTTATATTCTAATTTGTGGTAAAATATATTTGATTTAAAAAATTTAATTTTATGGAGAGATGATATGATTTTTGTTGAAAATAACAATTTTGACCCTGCGTTAAATCACGCTATAGAGCTTTATCTAATGGAAAATTATGATGAAGATATTTTTATGCTTTGGAGAAATAGACCTTGTATTTTGATTGGAAGGTATCAAAATATTGACTTGGAAGTTAATTTGGACTTTACAAACGAAAACAATATGGATGTAATTAGAAGATTATCAGGCGGTGGTGCGATATATTGCGATAAGGAAAATATGCAATATAGTTTTATCACTAAAAAAACAGGAGAAGATGTAGATTCTTCTTTTAAAAAATTTGCAAAGCCTGTTGTTGACTTTTTAAATTCTCTAGGACTTAATGCTGAATTTACTGGAAGAAATGATATTCAGATAGACGGAGCAAAGGTAAGTGGAAATGCTCAATATCAAAATAAAGAAAAAATATTACATCACGGAACATTTTTATTTAAAGCAAATTTATATAATTTGACAAATTCATTAAAATCAAGAGATATAAAATTTAAAGGAAAAGCCGTTCAATCAGTTAGGTCAAGGGTTGGATTTATCGGAGATATGGTTGATATGGACGTTGAAACTTTTATGGATAAAGCTATCGAATACATAAAAGGGGAATATGAAATTACAAATACTACAATTTTAACCGAAGAAGAGATGAAAAAAATTTACGAAATTCGTGATTCTCTTTTTGCAACAAAGGAATGGAACTACGGAAACGGCTCGCTAAAGAAGAATAGAAAAGCTGAAAAATATTCTTGCGGTGTTGTTGAGATAGGGCTTGATGTTGAAGATGATAAAATTAAAGATATTTCTATTGAGGGAGATTTTTTTAGTGAATTGGGTATAGATGAATTATGTAGTATATTAAGAGGTGTTCAATGTTCTAAAGAGTCGGTTGCAGAGGCACTTAAAGATATTGAAATTGATAGATATATTAAGTCAATGGATAAAGAAATTTTTATTGGCGACATAATTAAATTATTTTAAGAGGTGCTATATGCTAAGAAAAAAAGCAGAAATAATGAGAAAGCCTGAATGGTTAAAATTAAAAATTCAGGGAGATAAAAATACATCAGATGTTGAAAGTATGGTTGAAGGACTGAAATTACATACTGTTTGTCACGAAGCAAATTGTCCAAACAAAATGGAATGTTATTCAAGAAGAACTGCAACTTTTATGATTCTTGGAAGAAACTGTACAAGAAATTGTACATTTTGTAACGTAACAAGACATACGCCTGACCCGATTGATTTAAACGAACCGGAAAATTTGGCAAAAGCAGTTCAAATCCTACAATTAAAACATGCTGTTGTAACGTCAGTTACCAGAGATGATCTTCCAGACGAAGGTGCGCATCAATTCGCCGAAGTTGTAAGACAAGTTAGAAAATATAATCCAAAAACGACAATAGAACTTTTAATACCGGATATGTCAGGAAGAAAAGAACTTTTGGATATAATTTATGAAACAAGACCTGACGTGTTAAACCACAATGTTGAAACAATTCCAGCGTTTTATCCAAAAGTAAGACCTGCTGCAAACTTCCAAAGAAGTTTAGAAGTTTTAAAATATGCAAAAGAATGTGGACTTAAAACAAAATCAGGACTTATGGTTGGCTTTGGAGAAACAGAAGAACAAGTTGTGGAAGTATTCCAAGCACTTAGAGATGTTGACTGTGATATGGTAACAGTTGGACAATATTTACAACCTACAAAATTCCATATCGCTGTTAAAGAGTATGTTCACCCACAACAATTTGACAGATATAGAGATATAGCTTTTAAAATGGGATTTTTAAGAGTAAATTCAGGACCATTAGTAAGAAGTTCATATCACGCAGAAGCGCTTTAGTTTTTAAACTCATTTTTAGTTTACTAGAAATGAGTTTTTTTTATGTGTTATCTTAAAGCGTGGTACTCTATTTAACTATTTGTTTTAAATAAATTTTTATAAAACTGTATTTTTCAAAGGTTTTGTGGTAAAATAAAGGTATCATATGGTTAGAGGTGTTTTATGAAGAAGTTTTACATATATTCTAGTATTGATGAAAAGAGATTGCATTGTGTTGACTTTGCTGAAAATTTAAAGAATCCTAAAATGATTTTACAGATTTGTCACGGAATGGCTGAGCATATAAAGAGATATAAAGACTTTGCTTTATTTTTAGAAAAGCAAGGAATAAAAACTTTTGGAATGGATAATAGAGGACATGGAGAAAGTGTAGAATATGATGAAATTCAAGGGCATATTGCTGATGAAAAAGGGAATATAAAACTCGTTGAAGATGTCTATGCACTTAATAAGTATATAAAAAATGAATTTCCCGGTAGGCAAATTGTAATTTTTGGTCATAGTATGGGCTCTATAATCGTTAGAAATTTTTTAAATGAATACTCTGACCAAGTTGACGGAGCAATCATTTGTGGGACTACCGGAATTTATGGAATGAAACATAGAATAGCTATGTTGTTAGCTAGAATATTCAGTTCAAGAGGGGCAACTAAAAAGAGTGAATTTGTAAATAAACTTGCTTTTAAGGGATATAATTCCAAAATAAAGGATAAAAATACTGATTTTGATTGGCTTTCAAGAGATGAAAAAGTTGTTGAGGACTATATTTTGGATAAAAATTGCGGTTTTCTTTGTACGAATAAATTTTATTTGGATTTAATGACTTTGATAAAAGAAATGTCTGATAAAAATAATGTTCAAAAGGTGAGAAAAGACTTACCCATACTTTTTATTTCAGGCAAAGCTGACCCTGTTGGAGAATATGGGAAAGGCGTTTTAAAGAGTTACAGAATGTATAAAGAGCTTGGCATAAAGAATGTAAAATTAAAACTTTACGCTAAAATGCGCCACGAAATATTAAACGAAATCGATAAAGAGAAAGTATATATAGATATTTGTAAATTTTTAGAGAGTATAAACTAAAAGAGAAATGATTTTTTTCATTTCTCTTTTTTAGTGCTTAGGCATTAATAAAATTTTCTATTTTTTCTTTTAAATCTTCAAACTCAAAGCTACCTTTTATGGCAATCATTTCAAGTGTTGTAATGTCTTTTATCATTTCAAAAAGTTCTTCATTATCAAGGTTTTTATATTCTTCACTTAAAGATTTTAAAAAGTTTTTAACTTTTGGATATTTTTGAGTTAATTCTCCGATTTTTGTAGTTTTTTCTAAATTCATTTTATATCTCCTTTATATTTTTGTTATACTAAACACATTAAAATTACTTTTTTTATAAAATAAAATTGACTAAAGGTAACTAAAGTAGCATGAATGAAGATACTTCGACACATTTGCTACGCTAACCCTACGCTCAATATGACCCTACGGCTACACTATTGTTGACAAGTCAACGAAGTTGGGCTAGAAAATTTGCAAAAAAAAATTCCTATGAGAAAACTCATAAGAATTGGTCGGGGTGAGAAGATTCGAACTCCCGGCCCCATGGTCCCAAACCACGTGCGCTACCAAACTGCGCTACACCCCGTTACGATTACCTGTATATTATACAACTTTTATTTTGCTTTGTCAACACTTTTTTAAAAAATTTTTCAAAAAAATTTTCAATATACAAGTCGTAGTTTTAACGGGGATTATCTGTTTTTTTGATGCAGTTTTTCTATATCTTCATTTGTAGGTTTATCAAACAAAAATGTCTTTATAACGGCAAGAGTTTCTCTTGTATATGATATAAGAATTGAATTTGTTGGAGTTTTTGCAGGAACTGTCTTTGCTAAAATTCCAAATCTATGAAAAATCAGTTTAGCTCTAAACAAATGATAACTTGAAGAAATTACCATAATTTCATTTGGCTTTTTATCCAACATTTCAAGCCCGAATTTTATATTTTCAAAAGTATTTTTGCTATTTGGTTCTACGATTAGTCTTTCTTTTTCGATTTCTTTTTGTAGCAAATATTTTTGCATATATTCAGCTTGAGAAAATTCATTTCCTTTTTCTGTGCCACCACATAAAACTGCTTTGGCTTTTTTGTGTTTGTTTAAGTATTCAACGGTTGTATCAAGTCTTGAAATTAAAGTTTTTGAAAGTTTTCCGTTGTTTGCTTTTGCTCCGAGAACAAAAACATAATTTTCAAAAGTATCCATATTATTTTTTTGTGAATGAAAAATTAAAGATTGAATTAAAACAATTATACATAGTCCTAAAAATATGATAAGTTTTAAAAATTTTTTCAAAACAACCTCCTTAAATATGAGTTTCTAGTTGCTTAACAAATGCCTCAAGGTAAGTTTCTTCTTCTTTTGAAAATCTGTTAAAAATAGGGGAGTCAATATCTAAAACTCCAAAAAGTTTTTCATCTTTAAAAATCGGAATTACAATTTCAGAATTACTTTTTTTGTCGCAAGCAATATGTCCTTCAAAATTATGAACATTTTCGATATTCAAAGTCTTTTTTAGACTTGCACTTGTTCCACAAACTCCATTTCCTACTTTGATTCTAACACAAGCAGGAAGTCCTTGAAAAGGTGCAAGCACTAAATTATCGCTTTCTTCTTCTAAAATGTAAAAACCTACCCAATTTATATCTTCTAAGAAAAAATTTAGAAGTGCAACTGCATTTGATAAATTTGCAATTGTATTTGTTTCTTGATTACATAATTCATATAAATCTCTTATTAAATAGGAATATTGTTCTCCTAAAGTTCCTTCGTATTTTATCGGATTAAACATAAAAATCTCCTTAACTATTTATTAACTATTATATTAACATAAAATCTTTTAAAATACCAGATTTATATAAATAATGTATTGACAAAATATCTATTTATTGTTATCATATTAGAGTAATATTGATAACTCAAAAGAGAAAGTGCACATAGGGTTCCGAAGATTTTTCTTGCTGGACCAAGCTGTGCAGGTGCTTTGCACTACACCTAAGGGAGAAAAGCCCAGAAGGTAGGTTTCGCTTGAAGCCTACTTTCTGGGCATTTGTTTTTTGGATTTTAATTTCTTTAAGAGTTATTTTTGTTTTTATGAAAAAAATTTATTTAGGAGGACTTATGAGTACATTTTTGGAAAAGTTTTTTAAACTTAAAGAACACAAAACAAGCGTTAGAACAGAAATTTTAGCAGGTATTACTACTTTTATGACTATGGCTTATATATTAGTTGTAAACCCTACAATTTTATCTGAGGCAGGAATGGATAAGGGAGCAGTTTTCACAACTACCGCTATCGCATCATTCATCGGAACTGTTATAATGGGTCTTTGTGCAAATTATCCTTTTGCATTGGCTCCTGGCATGGGCTTGAACGCATACTTTGCATATACAATCGTAATTGGTAGAGGATATAGCTGGCAATTTGCTTTAACAGCTGTTTTATTAGAAGGTATTATATTTTTAGTTTTAACATTTACAAAGGTTAGAGAAATGATTGTAAATTCTATGCCTTATTCACTTAAACAAGCAGTTAGTGCAGGTATTGGTATTTTCATCGCGTTTTTAGGTTTATATCAAGCAGGACTCGTTAAACAAGGAAAGGGAATACCACTAGATTTAGGAGTTATTACAAGTGCAACTTCATTAATCACAATTTTTGGTATTTTATTTACAATTTTATTACTTGTAAAAAAAGTTCCCGGAGCTATTTTATTTGGTATGCTTGCTACAACTGTTGTATCAATCATCTGTGGAGTTTCTGAACTTCCAAAAGCAGTTGTTGGAACGCCTTCAAGCATAGCACCAATTTTTATGAAATTTGATTTTAGTAAAATTTTTTCAACAGAAATGTTTGTAGCGCTTTTTGCATTCTTATTCGTTGACTTATTCGATACAGTTGGAACTCTTGTAGGAGTTGCATCAAAAGCTGATATGCTAGACAAAGACGGAAATCTTCCAAAAGCAAGACAAGCACTTTTCGCCGACTCAATCGGAACAACAGTTGGGGCAATACTTGGAACATCAACAGTAACTACATTTGTTGAAAGTGCATCAGGGGTTGCTGAAGGTGGTAGAACAGGACTTACAGCTATCGTTACAGCTTGTCTTTTCTTACTAGCTTTAATCTTCCAACCAATTTTTGCAGTTATTCCAACTTATGCAACATCTTCTGCTTTAATCGTAGTAGGATTATTTATGATTACAGGAATTAAGAAAATTAACTTTGAAGATTATACAGAAGCATTACCCGCTTTCTTAACAATTATTATGATGCCATTATCATACTCAATCGCAAACGGAATTGTTTTTGGTATAGTTTCTTATGCCATATTAAAATTAGTTTCAGGAAGAAGAAAAGAGGCCTCACCCGTTGTTTATATCTTAGCTTTATTATTCATACTAAAATTTGTTGCAGAATCAGTTATGTAGATAAAATGAGCCTTAAAGGCTCGTTTTTTTTGTGGGAAATTATAAAGTCAAAGTTTAAAAAAAATTTAACTTTATCCTATTTGTTTTTTTAAAATTAATATCAAATTATTTGCTTATTTACACGAAATATGTTACAATTAGCCTTGTGTTAATTTAACAAAATGAATATTTTTATGAGGTGAATGAATTGATAAATGTAATAGATTTAAGTTTAAGTTTTCAAGGTCAAAAGCTTTTTGATGATGTAAATTTATCTTTTACTCCGGGTAACTGCTACGGAGTAATTGGAGCAAATGGAGCAGGAAAATCTACTTTTTTAAAAATTTTAGAAGGTAGGCTTGAGCCTGATACAGGTTCTGTTTCCATAAAACCGAATACTAGAATGAGTTTCTTAGAACAAGACCACTTTAAGTTTGAAGATGAAAAAGTTATTGACGTTGTAATTATGGGAAATGCACGTTTAATGGAAATCATAAAACAAAAAGAGGCTATCTATGCAAAAGAGGATTTTTCAGATGAGGACGGAATTTTAGCGTCTGAACTTGAGGCTGAGTTTGCAGATATGGACGGTTGGAGTGCAGAGGCTAATGCCTCATCATTACTTCAAGGACTTGGAATCGGAACAAATTTACATGAAAGCAAGATGAGTGAGCTTTCCGGTAAGGAAAAAGTTAAAGTTTTACTTGCAAAGGCACTTTTTGGAAATCCTGAAATTTTAATCCTTGACGAACCTACAAACGACTTAGATATTAAGAGTATTTTATGGCTTGAAAACTTTCTTATGGATTATGAAGGAACTGTTATCGTGGTTAGCCACGATAGATATTTTTTAAATAATATTTGTACTCATATGGTGGATATTGATTTTAGAAAAATTAAAATTTTCGTTGGAAATTACGATTTTTGGTATGAATCAAGTCAGCTTATGGCACAAATGATAAAAGACCAAAACAAGAAAAAAGAAGATAAGATTAAGGAATTACAAAACTTTATCGCAAGATTCTCTGCTAACAAGAGTAAATCAAAACAAGCTACAAGCCGTAAAAAATTACTTGATAAAATTCAAATTGAGGATATACAACCATCAACAAGACGTTATCCATTCGTTGGTTTTGAAATGGAAAGAGAAGTTGGAAACCAAATTTTAGAGGTAAATGAAATTTCAAAGACCATTGAAGGAAGACTTGTCCTAGACAAAGTTTCGTTTATGGTTAATAAAAATGATAAAATCGGTTTTATCGGTGATGAATTAGCTATATCAACACTTTTTAAAATTTTATCAGGAGAAATGGAAGCTGATAGTGGAAACTTTAAATGGGGTGTTACGACTTCAAGGTCATATTTTCCAAAGGATAATACGGAATTTTTCAAAGATACTCCTTATAATTTAATTGATTGGTTAAGACAATATTCAACAGAACAATCTGAAATATATATCAGAGGATTTTTAGGAAGAATGTTATTCTCAGGAGATGATGCCTTAAAACCGGCACAAAAACTTTCCGGGGGAGAAAAGGTTAGAATGATGCTATCATATATGATGCTTAAAAATTCAAATGTTCTAATTCTTGACCAACCGACAAATCACTTAGACCTTGAAAGCATCATTAGTTTGAATAACGGACTTAAAGCATTTAAGGGAAATATCTTATTTGCAAGTCATGATACTGAATTTATGAATACAATCGCAAACAGAATTATACACATCGAAGAAAATGTATTTGAAGATAGACTTATGACTTACCAAGAATACATCGAAAGATTTGTAGAAAATCAATAAAACAAAAAGGTACGCAAAATTTTTAGCGTACCTTTGTTTTTTAAAATTTACCAATATCTTCTCTGTAAAAGAATGAATCTGTTTTTAGTTTTTCTATGTCTTTATATGCAAGCTCTCTTGCTGTTTCAAAGTCTTTTGCCATTGCAGTTACGATTAAATTTCTTCCGCCTTTAGCAAAAACTTCTCCTTCTTTTTCTTCAATTCCCATAAAACAAATGTCATTATCGACAGGAACAAGATTCATTTTATCTTGACATTTTTCTTTTGAAGGATAACCGTTTGATGCAAGTACAACTCCGATGCAAACATCATCGCTCCAAACTATTTCAGGTTCTTTGTCATTCATTACGTCAAGAATATTTTGAACGAAGTCGGATTTTAATCTAGGAAGTAAAACTTCTGCCTCAGGATCGCCAAGTCTTGCATTAAAGCTTAAAACTTTTATTCCGTCTTGTGCGATTACAATTTCTCCATATAAAAATCCTTCGAAACCGTAACCGTCCTCGTACATTGACTTAGCCATCGGTTTTAAAATTTTTTCAACAACTTGTTCTATTTCATTATCCGTAACTTTAGCAACCGGGCTACAAGCACCCATACCGCCAGTATGCTCTCCGTCCTCGCTGTCTGAAGTTCTCTTATAGTCTTTAACTATTTGTAAAGGATAAATTTTTTCGTTTTTAACTAATGCAAAAATTGAAAATTCTTTACCCATAACAAATTCTTCAACTAAAATCTTTGAATTTTCATTTTCGTCAAATATTTCATTTACTATATCATTTGCCATTTTATTACTTCTTGCAATAAAAATGCCCAAATTTTTTGATAAAGAGTCGATTTTTATGGTTACAGGGAATTTTTCAAGAGTTGAAACAAATTTCAATGCTTGTTCTCTGTCTGTGAATACAACATATTTAGTTGTAGGAATTTTTAATTTTTCCATAAGTTGTTTAGTAAAATACCTGCTTGATTCGATTCTTGTAGCAGATTTAGTCGGAGCAAAAATGTTTAAACCTACTTTATCAAATTCATCTTTTATTCCAAGAGCCAATACATCGGAAGGGCCTACCAAAGTTAAATCAATCTTTTCTTTTATTGCAAAATCTTTTATTGCCTCAATATCATACATATCAATATCTACTCTTGTCGCATCTTCCATTTTACAATTTCCCGGTAGAACATAAATTTTTTCAACCAAATTGCTTTTTTTGCAAGCCTTTAACATTGCGTGTTCACGACCACCTTTACCTACAATAAGTACCTTCATAAAATCACCTCGTTTATATTTTTTTATTATATTTTTCTTTTTGATAACTGAATTAATGTAACTATAATGAAATATAATAACTCTATTTCATAAAGTTATTCATATTATATCACTCTAATAAAGTTTTTTCAACTTTAAAAGTATAAAGCAAAGTTTTTGGATTTTCTAATAAAAATTGATAAAAAAACAGCATTGTTATTTACAATTTTTATATTTTGTTTTATAATATTAATGCTGTGTATTTTACAATTATTTATTAGGGGGAAAGATATGTTATTCTTTGAAAACGATTATTCAACGGCAACGCATCCGGAAATTTTAAAGAGAATTGGGGAGCTTAATTTGGAAAAATTATCCGGTTATGGTTGTGATAAAGTTAGTGAGAGTGCTAGAGAAAAGATAAGAAAAGTTTGTGAAAGAGATGATTTGGAAATTTTCTTTTTAGTTGGTGGAACTCAAACTAATGCTGTTATGATAAATTCTATTTTAAGAGCTTATGAGGGTGTTGTAGCTGTTACTACTGGACATATAAGTACTCACGAGGCAGGAGCGATAGAACATACCGGACATAAGGTTTTAACAATTCCTCAACATCAAGGTAAGATGAATCCAGATGAATTAAAAGATTATTTAGTAAGTTTTTATAATGATGATTTACAAACTCATTCTGTTTATCCGGGAGCTGTTTATGTTTCTCACCCAACAGAATATGGAACATTATATACAAAAGCTGAACTTGAAAAAATTTCTTCTATTTGTAAAGAATATGAAATTCCTTTTATCCTAGACGGAGCAAGACTTGGTTATGGAGTTTCAGCAAGAGAAACAGATGTTACAATGGCTGATATAGCAAGATTATGCGACGTGTTTTACATAGGTGGAACAAAACTTGGTGCATTGTTTGGAGAGGCTCTTGTTTATAAAAAAGAAAATTGTCAAAAACATTTTTCAACTTTTATAAAAACTCATGGAGCATTACTTGCAAAAGGTTATGTAACAGGAGCACAATTTGATGAATTTTTTACAAATGATTTGTATTTTAAAGCAGGTAAACATGCAATTGATATGGCTGAAAAGCTAAAAGCTGGTCTTAAAGCAAAGGGATACAAATTCTACTTTGAATCTCCGACAAATTTACAATTTCCTATTTTAGAAAATGAAAAAGTTGAAGAGCTTTTGAAAGAGGTTGTATTTAGCTTTAGAGAAAAATATGATGACAATCATACAATCATTAGACTTGTTACTGACTGGTCAACAAAAGAAGAAGATGTTGATAAATTGTTAGAATTATTTTAATTTTAATTTAAATTTTAAAACTGTTACCCTTGGTAGCAGTTTTTTTGTGCAAAATTTTAAAAAATATATTGACTTTATATATTATACACTATATAATATAGATAAGTTAATAATAGATTTTTAGAAAGGAGCAATTATGTTTTCGATACAAGGGCAAATTTTAGATTTTTGTGTTCTTGCGATAGTTAATCGAAGAGATACTTATGGTTATGAAATCACTCAAAAACTTATGGCGACTATTGAAATTTCAGAGTCAACTTTGTATCCTGTCTTGAGAAGGCTTTTAAAGGGTGGACTTTTGGAGAGTTATGATGTTTCTTTTGACGGTCGTAATAGAAGATACTATCGTATAACTAGAGTGGGACGAGATGTTTTGATTTTTAATAAAGAAAAATGGGATTTATATGTTGAACAGGTAAATCAGATTATTGGAGGTAGTGATGAATAGACGAACTTTTATGAAAAAACTTATGTCTTATTTAAAAAACATTTCAAAAGATGAAAGAGAAAATGTAGAAAATTTTTACAATGAAATGTTTGATGAGCAAGGTATAGGATTTGATGACGAGGTGCCAAGCAGTTTTGGAAATCCAAGAAAAATTGCAATGGAAATTTTAGCTGATGATATTGAAATGGAGGAAAAGAAGAGTAAGAACAACGGCAAAAAGAAAAGTAGTTTTTGGAAAAAGTTGTCTTTGGTTGGTCTTGGGATTTTCTCATTCCCTGTTTTAGTTCCAATTTTTGTTATTGCTATTGTTTGTTTTGCGTTATGGGTTACTTTTTCGATTATAGGTTTACTTATTTCGCTGTTCACTCTACCGTTTTCTATAGTTTTTAATATTACTTCCGTATTTAACTGGGGCTTTAGAGTTTTATGCTTTATAATTTTGCTTTACGCCTTTATATGGCTTATAAAGTTTTTATATAGAACTTTGGTAAGAGATATTTCAAATAATCCGGGAAAATATGCTAAAAAATATGTTAGAGTTAAATATCAACCTAGTGAAGATGATTATGAAATTTATGATGAGGATGAAATGGACTATTCAAATGAAAATATGGATACCTTTTTTGAGGGTATTGATTATATAGATATTGACTTAAATACATTAAATGTAAAATTTGAGAGAAGCGATGATGAGCTTGTCAGAGTAAAGGCAAAAAATGTAAAGAGAACAAAACTTTTCTGCGAAAAGAAAGGAGATAAGTTAAAGATTTACAATAAAGGCTTGGTTGGAAAAGTTAATAAAAACGGAATTAAAATAGATGATGAGTTCATTAAAGATTCTACTCTTGTGATTTGTGTGCCTGATGATATTACAATTAGTGGAGAAATCAATGCAAGTAATATCAAGATGAATGAATTGGAGCTTGAAAATTTCAAATTGGAAATAAATGCCGGAAATGTTACTTTAAATGATATGGAAGTTGAATATTTTGATGTTGTTGTAAATGCAGGGAATATTAAAGGAAGTCTTGAATATGATGAAATGTTTAAGCTGTCAGTTCATGCAGGAAATGCAACTTTGGATGTAGATAAAATGAGTGGTGAAATTTATTACGATTATAGAGTTGAAATGGGAAAGGTTAAAATGTTTGGCGACTCATTTACAGGAATGCAAAGTAGTGGCGGAAATTATCATGGAGAAGAGCCGAATATGAAGATAATTTGCGAAGTGGGAAAAGTTACGATAAATTAGAAATAAAAATGCTTTTTATGGCACTATAAATATGTTAAAATAAATATGAATTTACGATTCTTGTGTAAAAGAATATTTATTTCATCATATTTACCTTTTTAAATTTATTAAAATGGAAATATGATATAATAAATAAGCAAATAATTTTTAGGAGGAAGAATATGACTAACAAGAGTGCATGGTTACAAATTGAAGATGCAGAAAAAAATTTAGTTTTTGATTTCTGTGAAGACTATAAAAAGTTTTTGACAGTTGCAAAGACAGAAAGACTTGCTTGTACAGAAATTATTCGTCAAGCGAAAGAAAAAGGCTTTAGAGATTTAGAAGAACTTTACAAAACAGGGGAAAAATTCAAAGCCGGAGATAAATTTTATCTAAATCATAAAAATAAGTCAGTTGCTCTTTTTGTAATGGGAACTGAACCTTTAGAAAATGGACTAAATATCGTTGGGGCGCATATAGACAGTCCACGTTTAGATGTTAAACAAAATCCTTTGTATGAAGCGAATAATTTAACAAAAATGAAAACTCATTATTATGGTGGAGTTAAATTATATCAATATGCAACAATTCCTCTAGCAATTCATGGGGTTGTTTACAATTCTGCCGGAGAAAAAATTGATATACATATCGGAGAAGATAAAGACGATCCAGTATTTTGTGTAACAGATTTATTGATTCACTTGTCAAAAAATCAATTAGCTAAAACAGCTCGTGAGGCTCTTGTTGGAGAACAAATGAATATCTTAATGGGCAATATGCCTTTAAAGGATACTGAAAAAGATGCTGTTAAAGAAAATGTTCTAAAATTGATAAAAGAAAAATATAATTTTGAAGAAGAAGATTTTAGAGTTGCAGAATTGGAAATTGTACCGGCAGGAGAAGCAAGAGATTTAGGACTTGATAGATCAATGGTTTTAAGCTATGGTCAAGATGATAGAGTATGTGCTTTTACAACAATGCGTGCTATTTTTGAAATTGAAAATCCAAAGAGAACAGCTTGTGGATTATTCATGGATAAAGAAGAAATAGGTTCAATGGGTAATACAGGAATGGCATCATATTTCTGGGAAAATACAATGACTGAACTTGTAAATCTTGAAGGAGAATTTTGCCAATTAAAAGTTAATCGTTCATTAAAGAATTCTAAAGTATTATCTGCAGACGTTGCAGCAGGTTTTGATCCTGACTTTGCGGATGTTAGTGAACAAATGAACTCTGCATTTATCGGTTCAGGTATTTCAATTTGCAAATATACTGGAAGCGGTGGAAAATTCGGTTCAAGTGATGCAAATGCTGAATTTTTAGCAGAAGTTAGAAAAGTATTCAAAGAAAATAAAGTTATATGGCAAACTGCAGAACTTGGTAAAGTTGACCAAGGTGGTGGCGGAACAATCGCTCTACTACTTGCAAAATATGGCGCTGAAGTTTTAGATGCAGGCCCTGCTACATTAAGTATGCACTCACCTTACGAAGTTACAAGTAAAATAGACGTTTATATGAGTTACAAAGCATACAAAGCATTTATGCTGTAAAAAAATTAAAGAGTGTTAGTTTTAACTAGCGCTCTTTTTTGGGTCTGTAAATAATTTTGTGTATCAACCTAAATCCTGACACAAGGGTAAGGGTTGATACATTTTTATATGTATCAATGTTTGTCCATTCCTATAGGAATGGAGCTTGTCTTAATTTAACACAACTTTAATAAACTGTCAAATTTTTTAAAAATTTGCAGCTAATTTTATACTCTATTTTTAACTTATCTAAAACCTCCCCTCAAAAAATATTGATAATTGCGATAAGATTTGATCCCAACCACGAATTCTACTTGTCCACTTGCTTGAGGCATCTACCATTGCCAAATACAGACTTTTTTGTAGGGCATAGTCATTTGGAAATATGGTTTTATTTTTCGTTACTTTTCTTAGTTGCCTATTGAAGTTTTCCATGGCGTTTGTTGTGTATATTAGCTTTCTTATTCCTTCTGGATACTTGAAATATGTTGATAATTCTGTCCAGTTGTTTTTCCAAGAACTTACACACATTGGGTATTTTTTACCCCATTTTTCTTCAAAGATTCCTAGATTTGTTAATGCTAAGTCTTCGGTTGGTGCTTTGTATACTGCTTTTAGGTCTTTCATCAGCTCTTTGATGTCTTTGTATGACACATATTTAGTTGAGTTTCTTATTTGGTGGATTATACATTTTTGAATTTCTGCTTTTGGGTATACTGCTTCTATAGCCTGGCTAAATCCTGGTAGGTTATCTGTTGAAACTATTAGGATATCTTCAAGACCTCTTTCTTTTAGTTGATTTAATACTAAGAGCCAGTATTTGCTTGATTCATTTTCTCCTACCCACATTCCTAGTATTTCTTTAAAGCCTTCTAGATTGTAGCCTAGGGCAATGTATACTGCCTTTTTGACTACTATGTTGTTTTCTCTTACATGATAGTGTATAGCGTCTAAGAACACCATAGGATAGACTTTTTCTAATGGTCTATTTTGCCACTCTTCTATTGTTGGTAGAATTTTATTTGTTATTTTTGACACCATTGTTTCTGATATCCCAAAACCATAAATATCTTTTATGTGACTTGATATATCTCTTGTTGTCATACCTTTTCCATACATTGATATTATTTGATTTTCTATGTTTGATATGTCTTTTTCGTATTTTTTTAATGCCTGAGGCTCAAAGGATCCTTCTCTATCTCTAGGAATATTTAAATCTATATTTCCATATGATGATTTAACTGTTTTTTTACTTGAACCATTTCTAGTATTTAATGATAGTGGTTTTTCTCCATATTCATAATCTAAATGCTCATCTAATTCTGCTTTTAATAATTGCTCCATTGTATCACCTAAAAGGTCTTTTAAAGCATCTTGTAGATCTTGAACTGTTTCCGGTTGATATTCTTCGATTAACATCTTAGAAATTTTGTTTAATTTTGTTTCTGATCTCTTTCTTGGCATAAAAATTCCTCCTGATTAGTTTTTCTTTACCCTAATCAGGAGGTTTCTATACACAAAATTTTACACAGTCTCTCTTTTTTTATCTTTTTTTTGTAAAATTGTAATATTTTTTTCTACTTATATTCTTCAACAGTGTTTTTTCTATATTAAATACTTTTAAAGCTGATTTTCTAAGTTTATCTTTTTATTCAGCAGATGTTTGGTACCAAGTAACAGCCATCATACCTTGAGTAGGTAATTTAACTCTATCTTTTTTTCTTGAGTTTTAACTTGTTTCTTAGGAGCCTCAGCCTCTTTTTTTGCCGATGCAGAACAAGTGCTTAATAATAGCATAGATAATGCTAAACAAGATTTTTTCTTTAATATAATATCCTCCTAAATTTATTACAATCCTACGCAGGTGTATATCATAATTTTTATCGTTTTTTGAATGTTAAAAAGTGTATTTTTCATTAAAAATTTGAAAAATATCGTTTAATATGTTAAAATAAATATGAGTTTACGATTCTTGTGTAAAAGAATATTTATTTCAATATATTTACATCATTAAATTTATCGAAACGGAAATATGTTCAAATAAAATTAAGTTAATATAAAATTTTGTAAGCATTAATTTTAAAATTGACTTTTTGTGTGATTTTTTTAAAAATAAAAACGTTTTTTGCTGTTTTTGTGATTGCAATCACTGATAAATGTAAAAAAATATTGTAAAATATATATACAAAGAAAAATAAATTACATATTTAGATAAATCTAAAAAATGAATGATTAATAGGAGATGATTTTATGGACGCATGGAGAGGTTTTAAAACTGGTAATTGGACTGAAAATATTGATACAAGAGATTTCATTCAATTAAACTATACTCCTTATGAAGGAGATGAAAGTTTCTTAGCAGAGCCAACTGAAAGAACAAAAAATTTATGGAAAAAAGCTGAAGATTTAATTTTAGAAGAAGTTAGAACAAAAACTGTTAAAGTTGATACTACAAGAGTTTCTGGAATTAATAACTTCCCGGCAGGATATTTAGATAAAGAAAATGAATTAATCGTAGGTTTCCAAACTGACGAACCAATGAAGAGAATTGTAAATCCTTATGGTGGATATAGAATGGTAACAAATTCTTTAGATGCTTACGGATTAAAAATGGATCCAACTATTGAAAAGTATTTCAATGAATTTAGAAAAACTCACAATCAAGGAACATTCGATGCTTACACTTCTCAAATGAGAAAAGCTAGAACTGTTGGTCTTTTAACAGGTCTTCCTGATGCTTACGGACGTGGAAGAATTATCGGAGATTACAGAAGAGTTGCTCTTTATGGTATCGACAGATTAAGAGAAGATAAATTAAATGAATACAAAAAATTAGAAAGTGAATTAGCTTCTGAAGATATAATAAGACTTAGAGAAGAACTTTCTGAACAATACAGAGCTTTAGATGAAATGAAGAAAATGGCTATGGAATATGGATGTGATATTTCTGTTCCTGCTAAAAATGCTAAAGAAGCTATTCAATGGTTATACTTCGGTTACTTAGCAGCCGTTAAAGAAAACAACGGAGCTGCAATGAGTCTTGGTAGAAATGGCGGTTTCTTAGATATCTACATCAAGAGAGATATTGATGAAGGAACTTTAACAGAAAGCGAAGCTCAAGAATTAATCGATCAATTCGTTATGAAACTTAGAATGATGAGACATTTAAGAACTCCTGAATATGATGATTTATTCGCTGGAGATCCTACTTGGGTTACTGAATCTCTAGGTGGTATGGGTCTTGATGGAAGAACATTAGTTACAAAGACAGCTTTTAGAATTTTACACACTTTAACTAATTTAGATTCTTCACCAGAACCAAATATGACTGTTCTTTGGAGTTTAGATTTACCGGAAGGCTGGAAAAATTATTGTTCAAAGATGAGTATTCAAACAGGTTCATTACAATATGAAAATGATGATGCAATGAGACCGGTTCATGGAGATGACTATGCAATTGCTTGTTGTGTATCTTCAATGGTAATTGGTAAACAAATGCAATTCTTCGGAGCAAGAGCAAATCTTGCAAAATCACTTCTTTACGCTATTAACGGTGGCGTTGACGAAATGAAAAAAGCAAAAGACGGTTCTTTAATCAAAGTTTTAGATGGTATTGAACCAATTAAAGATGAAGTTTTAGATTTTGATAAAGTTTATGCTAACTACAAATTAGTTTTAGAAAAAGTTGCAAAACTTTATGTAAATACAATGAATACAATTCACTATATGCATGATAAATATGCTTACGAAGCAGGACAAATGGCTCTACACGATACTTTTGTTCACAGATACATGGCTTTTGGTGTAGCAGGTATCTCAATCGTAGCAGACTCACTAAGTGCGATTAAATATGCAAAAGTTAAACCAATAAGAGATGAAAACGGATTAGCTATTGACTTTGAAATAGAAGGAGATTTCCCAACATACGGAAACGATGATGACAGAGTTGACTCATTAGCAGTAGAAGTTATCGAAGGCTTTATGAATGAACTTAGAAAAACTCCAACTTATAGAAATTCTGAACATACACTTTCAATCTTAACTATAACTTCAAACGTAGTTTATGGTAAGAAAACTGGAACAACTCCAGACGGAAGAAAGAAAGGCGAACCATTTGGACCGGGAGCAAACCCAATGCATGGAAGAGATAAGACAGGTGCGATTGCATCACTTAACTCAGTTGCGAAAATTCCTTTTGCAGGATGTTGTCAAGACGGTATTTCAAATACATTCTCAATAGTTCCAACAGCATTAGGAAATAGTGAAGATGAAAGAAAAGTTAATTTAACAAACTTAATGGACGGTTATTTTGAACAATTAGCATTCCATTTGAATGTTAATGTACTTGACAGAGCAACTTTATTAGATGCTTACGATCATCCGGAAAAATATCCAAACCTTACAATTCGTGTTTCTGGATATGCAGTTAGATTTAACAGACTTACAAAAGAACAACAAATGGAAGTAATTCATAGAACTTTCCACGAAAGTCGTTAAGAAGTTGCAAAGTAAATGATAAAATAAACAAAGCAGGCTGTCCTGCTTTGTTTTTTCTACATTTTTTTAAAATAATTAAAAGGTGATTTTATGGTAATAGGCAGACTACATTCAATCGAAACGATGGGTCTTGTTGACGGACCGGGCATAAGGACAATTTTCTTTTTACAAGGTTGCCCTCTTAGATGCCTTTACTGTCACAATCCTGATACTCAAGCATTACAAGGTGGTACGGAGATAACACCTGATTTTGTGCTGTCTAAAGCTAAGAGATACAAAACCTATTACAGAGGAAACGGGGGAATAACTTTTTCCGGAGGAGAACCTCTTTTACAAGGAGAATTTTTAGCTGAAACCCTAAAATTACTAAAAGAAAACGGATATAATACTTGCATAGATACAAGTGGTTACGGAAATGAAAAATATTTTAAAGACATTTTAGAAAATACGGATACAATTCTTTTGGACGTAAAAAGTTTTTCAAACCAAGGCTATATTGAAATGGTAAAACAAAAAATAGACGGATTTTTTACATTTTTAGAATATATTGAAAAATATTTTAAAGGAAAAATTTGGTTCAGACATGTAATGGTGCCCGGCTTTACAGATAATAGAGAATCAATGGATAAATTTATCGAAATCATAAAACCATATAGAGATAAAATCGAAAGAGTTGAAATCTTACCATATCACATAATGGGCGTTGCAAAGTATAAAGAAATCGGAAAAGATTACAAACTAAAAGACGTTCCAGCGATGAATAAAGAAAAAGCTGTTATGTTCGAAAGTTATGTAAGAAGCAAATTAAATCTAAATTAATGATTATATTTAAAATCACTCGCTTGAGTGATTTTTTAATACTTGATTTTAAGTTGTTTTAAGGTTATACTTGTATCATATATTTGAGAAAGTACGGGGTGATTTTATGAGAATTTTAATTTGTGAAGATGAAATTGATTTAGCTGATGGTCTTTGTGCGATTTTGAAAGGCAATAAGTATTCTGTTGATGTTGTTTATGACGGAGAGGAGGCTCTTACTTATCTTGGTGCAGAGAATTATGATGCTGTTATTTTAGATATTATGATGCCGAAGGTTGATGGAATAACTGTTTTGAAAACTATAAGAGAAGAGGGAAATAGTATTCCGGTTATTATGCTTACTGCAAAGTCTGAACTGGATGATAAGATTGTTGGACTTGATAGTGGAGCAGATGATTATCTTACTAAGCCTTTTGAAGTTAAAGAACTTCTTGCAAGACTTAGAGCTATAACTAGAAGAAAAGAAAATATTACGGATAATGTTTTGACTTTTGGAAATATTACTTTGAATAGGACTAACTTTGAGTTATCTTCTAAAAAAGGAAATTATAAACTTGCAAGCAAGGAGTTTCAAATGCTTGAAATGTTTATGTCTGCTCCTTCTACTATAATTTCTGCAGATACTTTTATGGATAAGATATGGGGTTATGACACAGATTCTGATATAAGTGTTGTTTGGGTTTATATTTCATATATTAGAAAAAAACTTGCAAAGTTGGAGGCTAATGTTGAGATAAAGGTTACTAGAAATGTTGGTTATTCTTTGGAGGAATTAAATGGAAAATAAACTTCGAAAAAAGTTTGTATATTTTTCTGTTGGCATTATAACTATTGTGCTTTTATCTATAACTGCGTTTGTGAATATTACAAATTTTTATAATATTAAGTACAGTTCGGACAATTTGCTTAATATTCTTGTTTTAAATGACGGAGAGATGCCGAAATTTACAATGTTTGAGGATTCTTTAGAGGAGGATAAGGCTTCGTATGCTAAGAGTTTTTCAAATAGATTTTTTACTGTTAAGACTGATGTTAAGAAAAATATTGTAACGGTTAATACTGATGATGTTTTTTTGACAAGTTCTTCTGAGGCTGTTGATTATGCTAAAGCCGTATTGTCAAAAGGGGATAAGACGGGTTATTATAAGGGATTTAAGTATGTTGTGTCGTCAGCTGAAAATGGCATTTTGATTGCATTTGTAGATGTTGTAAAGGATTATGACGTTTTTTATTCAACTTTGAAAAATAGTATAATTATTAGCTTTTTTGTATTAGGACTTGTTACATTCTTTTCAATTATTTTATCTAAAAAAGCTGTTTCTCCTATGGTTCAGGCTTATGAAAAACAAAATGCTTTTATTACAGATGCGAGCCATGAGTTAAAGACGCCACTTGCTATAATAAATACAAGTGCCGATGTGCTTGAAATGGAAAGTGGACAGAGCAAGTGGACGGACAATATTCATAAGCAAGTAAGCAGATTAAACGGTCTTATTGGAAATTTAATTTCACTTACAAAGTTAGAGGAATTGAATTCTTTGGAAATGTTGGATTTTTCACTTTCTGATATTGTAGAAGAATCGACAAATGAAGTTAAAGACTTGGCTTTAAGCTTGGATAAAAATATTCTGGTTGATGTTGAAAAGGACATTTCGTTTAAAGGCGATGAAAAACTGATTAGACAACTTGTAAATATTCTTCTTGACAATGCAATTAAGTATGCAAGAGAAAAAACTGATATAAAAGTAAAACTTTCAAGACAAAATAGAAAAATTACATTGACTGTCGAAAATGAAGCAGATAATTTAGAAGTTAAAAATTATAATGTTTTATTTGAAAGATTTTACAGAGCGGATTCGTCAAGAAATAGTAAAACAGGTGGCTATGGAATAGGGCTTTCCATTGCTCAGTCGATTGTTCAAAAACATAAGGGGAAAATTTCTGCTGATAGTTTTGACGGAGAAAGAATTGTTTTTACAGTTAAATTTTAAAAGTAGCGAAAGCTACTTTTTTTGTATAAAAATTCATTTAAGGTTTGTTAAAGGTTTGGGTTGTAAAATATTAGCATAAGGATAATTAATTGGGAGATTTTATAGTGTCAAGAATATTAAGGAGGGCAATATGAGGGCTAATAGATTGGTAGTTGAACTATTTAGTTTGGCTATATTGTCTGGTTGTTTGGTTGCTTGTAGCAAGCCTACAAAAAAGGTAAATATGCAGACATTACAAGCTATGAAGTTAAATAAAGAAAATAAGGCAAATCTTTTTGAAGACGATGATTATGATGCCATGATTGACGAAAAAAAAGGAATAAAAATAGATTTAAGTGATATTTCAAATGTTAAAGGGAAAAATGTTAGTGTTTCTGGAAATGTTTTAACAATTTCTTCCGGTGGAACTTACATTTTGACCGGCAGACTTGAAGAGGGACAAATTGTAGTAAATGCAAAAAATAGTGATAAAGTTAGAATTGTTTTAAATGGTGTAAATTTATCTTCTTCTACAAATACACCGATTTTTATAAAAAATTCTAAAAAAACTATCATAACTCTTGCATCGGAAAGCGAAAATGTATTGGCTTTAAAAGGCTCAATAGATGAAACAGAGAACAACAAGAATTCAGTTATTTTTTCAAAAAGCGATTTAAGTTTTAACGGTACCGGAGTTTTAAATCTTTCTTCTCTTTATGGTAGAGGGATTATATCTCAAGATAAAATTGTTTTTGTTGATGGAAAATATGCAATAGATACTGCTACGGATTCTGTAAATTCAAATAGTTCAGTAGCCATTGCAGGTGGGAAATATAAAATAAAAGCCGGAGAAAAAGGAAATGGATTAAAGGTAAGTCACAACACAGATAAGGATAAAGGTTGTGTTTATATTTCAAGTGGGAAATTTGATATTTCAGCTGGAGAGGACGGAATTAAATCAAATTCAAGCGTAACAATAGCAAGTGGCGAACTTGATATAAAAAGTGGAGATGACGGCATCGAAAGCAAACGCATAGACATAAAAGGTGGAAACACACAGGTTGTTTCAAAAAGTGATGGGATAAAAGCGAAGAGCAAAAAAGGTGCCAACGCTGACTTATATATCAAAATCAGTGGCGGAAATGTAAATATTTTAGCAGATAAAAAAGGTTTAGATTCTGAGGGAGATATTTTTATCGCCGGAGGAGAAACTTTTGTTGAGGGTTCACAAAATAGTGAAAGCCTCGCAATGGGCTACGACGGTACAGCCAGTATAACAGGTGGAAAGTTTATTGCAACAGGAAATGACTTGATGGTTAAAAGTTTTGGGGAACTTTCAACACAAGGAAGTGTTTTGATGAGCTTTTCAAAAGAAACTAAAGAAGAACTGAAAGTTTTAGATAAGATGAGAAAAGTTATAGCAAAATACAAGCCAAAGAGAGCTTATAAGAATGTAATAGTGAGTGTTAATGATATGAAATTAGGACAAACATATAAATTAATGGCAGGAAGTGAAGTTTTAAACATAACATTGGATAAAATTAATTACGGAAGTGCCAAACTTGTTGAAAAATAATTGAAATAAATAGAAAAAATAACTGAAGATTATATAAAGATAGCTGTGATAAAATCACAGCTATTTCTTTTTTAAAAAGAGCAGTGGAGAAATCTTCAAATATGGTACTTTCTTTAACTTCAGCCACTTATCTGATATAAGAAACCATATTTTTTTCTTCTATTTTTACCATTCCAACCGATTTGTAAAACTCATTATCCCTTATATCCTCAATATCTGTAAAAAGGCAAAATGCTCTAGCATCTTTAAATTTTTCAGAAGTCAAATTAAATAGCTTTGTTCCAATTTTTTGCCTATAAAATTCTTTATCCACAATCAAATCTTGGACAATAACTATATGTTCTCCATCTCCTACACAACGGATAAAGCCAACTAATTTATCTTCTTTAAAAGCACCTAAAAAACACAGAGAATTTTCAAAAGCTCTTTTCAATTTTTCATCATCATTTAGATAGGTAAGCCAATCTGTTGATTTATAAATTCTTTTTATATCTTCAAAATATTCATTAAAATTAAATTCTTTAAATTTCATAAAACCTCCTAAATTTCTAAAAACAACTTAATTCCCTCTTTTAATTTTTCTTCGCTAAGCGTTGCAAAGCCTAATAAAATTGATGGTATTTCTCTTTTTGTTCCATAAGAGCTAAGTCCATAGACTTTGATTTTTTTCATCTTTGCCCTTTCTACGATTAATTCCTCTGAATAGCTTTTAGGATATTCCAAAACTATATGAAGTCCGGCGTCTGCACCTCTTATTGTAATATCTTTTCTTTCACTTAACATATCCATAAGTAATTGTCTTTTTTTAGAATAAATTTTTCTCATTCTGTTTAAATGTTTTTCAAACTCACCTGATTCAATAAAGCTGGTCAACATTTTTTGTACCATAATTGAAACGGGGCAGATAAAAAATTTAAAAATTTTATTATATTTTTCAACCAAATTGAAAGGTAAAACCATAAAACTAACTCTAAAACTTGGAGAAATGGACTTTGAAAAAGAGCCGATATAAATTACCTTGTCATTTATGTCAATTGATTTTAAAGCAGGTACGGGTCTTTTTGAATATTTGAATTCGCTGTCGTAGTCGTCTTCGATTACATACTTTATCTTTTTCATATTCAAAAGCTCAACACGTCTTTGCATATTCATTATAACGCCGGTAGGGAATTGATGAGCCGGAGTTATAACGCAAAAGTCGGATTTTGAACTTTTAAGCGCCTTCAAATTCATTCCGTTTTCATCGACAGGGATAAATTCATACTTTATATCATTTGTATCCATTATATTATGTAGCATTTTATATCCAGGGTCTTCGATGCCAAATTTTCCAGAAATTAATTTAAAAATTATTTGGAAAAGATATTCTGAACCACTTGAAATAATAATTTGAGACGGGTCGGCTTTAAAACCTCTCGACTTATTTAGATACTCTGCGATTTGTACTCTAAGAGGCATATAGCCTTGATAGTCAACTTTTTCTAAAATGTCTTTGTTGTCAAAAATAGTTGCAGAAATTTTTTTAAATGCTTTGTATGGAAATTCCGCGCTTACTCCATTGTATGAAAAGTCGTATTCGATATTTTCTTCTTCCTTTTTTATATGTATAGGCTTGTTATCCAAGACATAGAGCTCTCCAACGTCTGCAACAAAAAATCCCTGTCTTTCTTTCGAGTAGATAAAACCCTCCTCTAAAAGTTTTGAGTAGGCATTGTCAACTGTGTTGAGCGAGATTTTGTATTCCTTTGCAAGATTTCTCTTGCTCGGAAGTTTTGTATTTGCCTTGTATGTTCCATTTATTATTTCATTTTTGAAATATTCATAAATTTGTAGGTAAATTACACCATTATTGATTACTAACATTCTGACCCCATAAAAAAATACAATTTTGACACTACAAATAGTATCAATAAATGTATTATACTATATTTGACCAAATTAATCAAAGGAGTGTTTTATATGGAAAGCAAACTAAATATAAAAAAAATAACATTAATAGGAGTGATGGCAGCAGTTGTTTTTGTAGCTTCACAAATTCAAATCCAAATACCGCTTGGAGCGAGTATGACAAGAGTACATATCGGAAACGGATTTTGTCTTTTATGCGGATTATTGTTGGGACCTATTGCAGGGGGACTTGCATCAGGTTTGGGATCAGCAATTTTTGACCTTATAAATCCTATTTATTTACCTTCTGCCCCATTCACATTTACATTTAAGTTTTTAATGGCTTTTATCTGTGGAACAATTGCTTATTCTAATGGAGCAAATGCCGAAAACTTTAAGAAAAACTTAATCGGTTCAATTACAGGAGCAGTAACTTATGTGATTTTGTACCTATCAAAAAGCTACATTACAGATATATATGTAAAAGGCCTACCACAAGCCGGAGCAATAGCAAAAGGTATTCAAAGACTATGGGCTTCATCAACTAATGCAGTAGTTGGAGTTATAATCGCTGTGATCTTGGTTAAGGCTTTAAAACCAATCGTAAAGAAAACTATCAGATAATGAAAATTTTAGTTTTTAACGATTATTGTTGTGTTGGAAATTGTGCCTTAAAGGTCAATATTTCCATATTAACACAAAATGGGAATGAAGTTTTTGGTATTCCAACAAAAATATTTTCTTCACATATGGCTTATAAAGACTTTTTAAGTTTTGAAATGCCGAATTTTTCAGAAATATTTGAAAAAATCAAAAAAATTCAAAAATTTGATGCAATTTATATAGGCTTTGTGGATAGCAGAGAACAGTTTGAAGTAATAAAAAACTTTTTGAAAGAATTTAAAGGAAAAGTTATTTTAGATCCAATACTTGGCGATAATGGAACAAAATATTCAGGAGCAACAGAAGAACAAATCGAATTTTACAAGGAATTTGTTAAGTTTGCAGATATTGTAACTCCAAACTTAACGGAGAGCATTTTACTTACAGATTACAAAAAAGATTTTTCAGAAATAAAAAAAGAAGATGTAGAAAAAATTGCAGAAAAACTTTTTGAAATGGGAGCGAAGCAAGTTCTAATCAAAAGTTTTGAAGAGGATAATAAACTAAATACTTTGTATTTCTCAAAAAATTCAAAAAAATGGTTTGAAACAGAAAAAATCGACATAAAAATCTGTGGAACAGGCGATACATTTTCTTCCCTTGTTACAAGTGAATTGCTAAAAGGAGAAAATTTAGAAAATTCCATTGATAAAATTCAAAAATTATTGCTTGAAAACATTCAAAAACAAGAAAAAATTGACGGACTAAACGAAATAAATTTACAAAATTTTAAAATAGGCTAAGGCCTATTTTTTTATGAAACTTATAGTATCTTAAATATAAAAATGGCAGTTGAATTAGTATTTTAATAATATTTATTTAGAAAATCCATCTAGTAGGTGGATTTTTTTGTTGGTAATATTAATCGTTATGAGGTATTAAAGTGTGCAACTTAAGATTAATTAATAGTCCATACTTGAAGATTTTTAAATATGGAACTTTTTTTACTTTAGCCATAAATTAATTGAACTTGTATAATTTCTTCGGTTAATTATGATTATTCATTTCTCTTGGTGGGTATATTTGTATCAAATTTTATCAAGGAGAGAGAATATGAAAAAGAAAATTACATTGATAGTTTCGGTGTTGGTATTAGTTCTTGGAATTTTTGTTTTTAAAAAATTGTCTATGAACAATAAAATGGATAAAAATGAAAATTTAAGTAGTAACACTATTACTGAAAAAAAATCTTCAAATGGAAATAAAGAAGATACAAAAAAAGAATCTAATTCAAAAGAGGAGTTGACTTTAGAAAATCTAAAAAGTCAAAAGAAACCAATCATTTTGGATTTTAGTCAAAACGGATGACATGCTTGTGCTGTTCAGCACCCGGTTTTGGAAAAACTGAGAGAAGAATATAAAGATAAAGTCATCATAAAAACAGTAGATATTAGAAAAGAACAGAAGTTTGCTTCAGAGTTCCCTATAAGAGTAACACCTACATTGTTCTACTACAATGCAGATGGTACACCTTTTAAGGCATCAGAAGATTTAGCTAAAAAAATAAATTACGTTGCTTACCAAGATAAGAAAACTGATGAATTAAAATTTGGTGGTTCTGAGAGTGTTGTTGAGTATGAGGGCTTAAAAGAAGTCATTGAGGAGATGTTAAAAAATGTTAAATAATTTAGAAAGCATTATTGGGGAAGGCTTAAAATCATTTAGTATTTTTGCACCAATTCTTGCATTGCTTGGTGGTATATTAACTTCAATTTCACCTTGCTCATTGGCATCAATTCCTTTAGTTATCGGTTTTATGACCGGAACAAAAGAGAATGATACAAAGAGAGCTTTCAAGATTTCTGTCGTATTTGCAATCGGGATGGCGATAACTTATACGACACTTGGAGTTTTGGCAGCACTTCTTAGCAAGATTTTTAACCAATCAGGACAACTTTGGAATATATTTTTAGGTATTGTAATGATTTTAATGGCATTACAAACTTGGGAAGTAGTAAATGTTGTTCCAAGCAAAGTTTTGACAAACAAGAGTGGAAGAACGGGTTATGTCGGAGCTTTAGTTGTAGGAATAATGGCAGGACTTTTTTCAAGTCCTTGTTCAACGCCAATCTTAGTTGCATTACTTGCCATAGTTGCAGGAAAAGGCAGTTTAGTTTGGGGCGTGTTACTATTTTTACTATACTCAATTGGAAATAGTATTCTGGTTGTAGTTGCAGGAACAAGTACAGGATTTGTTGGAAAAGTTATGTCAAACAAATCATACGGGAAAATTTCGGATATTGTAAAAATTGTATTTGGAATAATAATTTTATTAATAGGATTGTATTTCTTATACTTAGGATTTTAAGATAAAAGTCGTTACGAAAGTAACGGCTTTTTTTTGTAACATTATTAAAATTCAATATTTAATAAAAAAATACTTAGTTAAATAAAAAATAAACAAGAAAATTTTAAAAAAACTGTTGACAAATTATTTTTAAGTGTATATAATGTATATATACAGTAGAAGAAGGAGGGTTATATGTTAATTAATTTATACAAAGACGACAAAGACCCAATTTATTTGCAGATTGTAAAACAGATAAAAAAAGAGATTATGAATAAAAACTTACAGCAAGGCGATTTACTTCCTTCGATTCGTGCTTTGGCAACCGACTTAAAGGTTAGTGTTATTACGACCAAGAGGGCGTATATGGAGCTTGAAAAGGACGGTTTTATTCAAACTGTTACGGGAAAGGGAACTTATGTTACGAATAAGACTGTGAATGTAATTGAGGACGAGTATTACAGATTGCTGGAAGAATCAATTAAAAATGTTTATTCTTATGCAGATGCTTTGGGTCTTTCAAAAGAAGAAATTAGAGAAATTTTTGAAAATTGGAGGTAACTATGTTAAGGGTTAAAAATCTTGAAAAAAATTATAAAAAATTTAATTTGAATATGACTTTTGATTTGGAAGAGGGTTGTATTATGGGTTTAATTGGGAAAAACGGCTCAGGTAAGACAACTTTAATTTCTACAATTTTAAACATAGCAGTAAAAGACGGAGGAAGTTGTACGATTTTCGGTGTTGAAAATAATAAATTAACTCCGCTTCAAAGAGAGGATATCGGAATTGTATTTGATGAAATTCATTTTCCTAATAATTTTAAAATTTATGAAATTGAAAAGTTTTGTAGTTTAGTTTATAAACATTGGGATGCAAATCTTTTTAGAAAATTACTTGCCGATTATGAAATAGAAATTGTAAAGGAAGTAAGTGAACTTTCAAAGGGAATGAAGATGAAATTACAATTAGCCGTTGCATTTTCACATAATCCGAAATTGTTAATTTTAGACGAGGCAACTTCCGGACTTGATCCAATCGTTCGTGATGAACTCTTGGATTCACTTTTTGAATTTGTTAGAGATGGAAAACATTCAGTTTTAATGTCCTCACATATTCTATCAGATATTGAAAAAATTTCAGATGTAATAACTTATATTGATAACGGAAAATTACTTTTTTCAGAGTATAAAGATGATTTACTTGAAAAATATTGCATAATAAAAGGTGATGAAAGTATTTTAAACGGAATTGCAAAATGTGATATTTTAGGAGTTAAACAAGGTCATTATGGCATAGAGGCTTGTGTAATTAGAAATGCCTTTAGAGGAGAAAATTTTGACAAACCTACAGTAGAGGATATAATGATATTTTTAAACAAAGGAGTGATTTAGATGAAAGAGCTACTTTATAACGACTTTTTAAGAATTAAAAAATTTTCGATAAATATTTTAATTGATATTTTAATCACATTGATATCTGTATATTCTAAAAATATTCCGATATTGTTATTAGGACTTTTTGCACTTACTGGAGATTTAATCTATATAAGTGTTAAAGAAAAGAATATCGGCTTTACAAGAGCTAAGATAAGAGATTTAAAACAAATTTATTCTGTTAAAGACATAGTATCAGAAAAATATGCTTTGGTATATATTTCAACAGCTTTATTATTTGTAATTGATTATATTTTAATTCATCTATTTGGAAGAACGGAATTTATTTCGGCTTTTCAAGTACAAATTATAATTTTCTATTTGTTTTTACCAATTTTACTTCCGATTTTACTTAATACAAGTGAAGTTGTATCAACTGTGTCTGTATTGTTAATCGCTTTAATTGATGCAGGATTTTTCTTTAGAATGGAGGAAGAATTACTTCGATATTTTACAAGTACAAATGTTTTAATTTGTGTGATTTTAAGTTTCATTTTTGCAAGTTTATCTTTTTTAGCCAGTTTAAAGATGTTAGACAAAAAGGAGTGATTTAGATGAAAGCGCTACTTTATAAGGATATGTTGAATTTAAAAGGGGACATTTCAATTTTTGTTCTTTTAATATTTTTAGCAACATTGATTGGAAGTGTTATGACTGACGTGAATTATTTGATTGTACTTGCCTATATTTTTCCAATAATACTTCTTATAAAAAGTTTTAATTCCGATAAAAATGCAAATTTTGAAAAATTTTTAATCTCCGGTGGAATTGAAAGAAAAAATATAGTATTTTCCAAATATTTGTTAGTTATTGGTATGGAAGTTATAAGCTTGTTTTTCACATTTTTAGCTGTTTATTTAAGTGGAAATCTTACTTTTTTACGAACTATAAGTATTTTGTTTTTGATTATGTTTATATCTTTTATAATCATTCCTATTTATTACAGATTTGGTTATAAACGTATATTCATTTCAATGGTTATTGCTTATTTAGGAATAGTAATGTTTTTTGCTTTATTTCCTGAAGAATGGAAAGAGTTTGAAATTGTAAAAATTTGGCTAAATAATGAATTTTTAATATACTCATCTTTTGCTTTAGTTACTTTATTAACATTTGGCATTTCAATATTTTGTTCACTTAGGATTGTTGAGAAGAGAGATTTTTAGGAGGTTGTTATGAAAGCATTGTTTTATAAAGATATCATAGCTTTAAAGGGAAATTTAAAAGCTCTTTTGATTGTATTGGTATTCGACTTTGTTGTAATAAAAGCAGGATTTCCTGATATGGCTTATTTAATATCAACTTTTTGGCTTATAGATTTTGTTTCTAGAACTTTTGATACAGAGAATAAAAATAATTTTTATAAATATGTAATTTCAAATGCAGTTGATGAAAAAATTATAGTGATATATAAGTACATTTTGGTATTTTTAGCGATTATTTTAATATTCCTGATTGATTTTTCATTTGCTTTTCTTACAGGAGTTGACAAAACTATTTACAGATTTTTAATTTTTTCAAACTTAAATATTTTGCTTTATGAGATCTTAATTCCGATATTTTTTAGATTCGGAAAAATTGCAAGAGAAGTGATTAGAATTTTAGTTGGAATTGTATATGTTTTAGGAATATTTTATATGGTAAAAGATGGAAGACTTTTTAGTTTTGATATTTTTACTAATATGAATATATTTTTAATAGGATGGCTGATTGCTTTAGTTTTGTTTGTATTTTCTTTTGGATTGAGTTTGAAATTTATAAAAAAGAAAGTAGAGTAGGAGGTTGTTATGAACGGTTTATTATATTTAGAATACCTTGAAATAAAGAAAAAGTGGTACATTTATTTCATATCATTGATATTACTTTGTTTTGGCGTTTATTTTGAATTTTGGTTTGCCTATATGTTTATATTCGCTCTTTTAGGAACGAGAAATATGGTAACTTCCTTTGAAAGAGAAAATAAAATAAACAGACATATCTTGACAACCGGGGCCTCAAGAAAGGACTTAGTATATACAAAGTTTTTTGTTTCAACTTTAAAGATTTTGTTCTGTTTTGCCTTATTGCTGGTAATTACTCTAATTTTTAATTATAACTTTTTGTTGACACTGTTATTCTATTTCTTGAGCGCATTAATTATAAATCCGATAATACAGTCAATGTTCTTTAAGTTTAGAGAAGAATCCGACGTTCCTGCAATGTGGATTGTAATTGGGTTTTTAGTTTTATTTTGTATGCTACCTTTAAAATATATTTTTGGGGTTGACGGAATTTATAAAAGCATAAATGTTACGACAATTTCTTATACAATTATATTTTTTGCAAGTATATTTTGGAATATTTATATCTGCAAATTAACAGCAAAGAAAATAGAAAACAGAGATTTTAAATAAGAGGGAAACTTGTTGTACGATAAAAAAGCCATTTAATTAAAGCCATTTTTAATTAAGTGGCTTTTTGTTTAAATAATTTTTTTAATTTTGTTCCACTCATTATTGATATTTTTTCAAGAGTTTTTTGATGAGTATTTATGTGAATGTTGCACTTGAATTGACAAATTATCGTTAAGAAAAATTTTTAAAAATTTTTCGTTTCATAAGTATTTCATTTTCATTTCATAAATATTTCATAAATCGGGTTTAAAATAGCTACTGTAAAGAAAATACTTTGAAATTAAAATAAATTTGAGAGAGGGGAGTTGAATAAGACAGTGGTAAAAAATGCGATAGCATATGTTTTAAGAAAAAAGAATAGAACGCTGATAGTTTTTATTATTTTAGCAGTAGTTCTTTCATGTTTATACGCTTGTCTGAATATTTTGAAATCAGGAGCCAGTTTGGAGAAGTCTTTGTATAAGTCATCAAATTCATCTTCAACCATAGCCAGAAAAGATAGTCAGGGATATTTTGACAAAAATGAGTTAAAAGGTATAAATGATATAAAGGAAATTGAAGAGATAATTACTCAATATGATGGCTTGGCAAGATTGTCAAATACTAATGCAGTTGACAGCGGACAACAAATAACAAGAGATGATATTCCAAGTTACTTAAAAAATATTGTATCAATACAAGCTACAAGCAATGTAAAAAGAAATGTTTTGTTTAATAGTGGAGTTTTTACAATAAAAGAGGGCAGAAATATTGAAAAAAATGACAAAAACAAGATATTAGTTCATGAGGAGTTTGCTGAAAAGAATAAATTAAAATTAGGAGATAAAATCAGTTTAGAGTTTATAAATCCAAATCAAAATGATAAAAGTAATAAGCAAACTGAATTTGAAATTGTTGGAATTTTTTCAGGAAAGAAACAGGAGACACAAACAGGATTGTCTTCAGACTTGAGTGAAAATATGATGTTTACTGATTATGATTCAGCACAAAAGGCTTTGAATCTTGAAGGAAACAAAGAACTTGTAAATAAGATGACATTTTTTACAAGTACTCCTGAAAAGATGGACGAGGCAATAAATAAAGTTAAAAAGCTTAATGTAGATTGGGAAAAAACTTATACTGTTGATAAGGATTCAAACTCATTTAAAGAAGCTTTAGAGTCATTGAGCGGTGTTAAACATATAATAAAAATAATGACTTTTGCAATTATGATTGGTGGTTCTGTAGTTCTTTCATTAATATTGATATTATGGTTAAGAGAAAGAATTTATGAAATCGGAATTTTGTTATCCATTGGGGTAAGTAAATTAAAAATTATAGGTCAATTCATAATGGAATTAATATTTATATCAATTCCGGCAATTTTCGTATCGTTGATATTTGGAAATTTGGTAGTAAATCAAATTATTGGAGGATTGATTAGTTCTGAGGATACTACATCAATTACATCTAATTTTGTAAGTAGTGGATATAATATGAACAGTTTAATAACTTTTGCACAAAGCTATGGAGTTTTATTACTAATTATTGTATTATCAGTAGTTTTTGCATCAGGATTGATTTTAATAAAGAAACCGAAAGAAATTTTATCACAAATTAGCTAGGAGGAAATAAATGAACACATTAGAAATTAAAAACGTAACATATAGTTATGCGAATTCAAAAGAAAAAGTTTTATCATTAATAAATCAAGGATTTGAACTTGGAAAATTTTATGCGATTATCGGTAAATCAGGAACAGGAAAGTCAACATTACTTTCATTGTTGGCAGGATTGGATAAGCCGAATAGCGGAGAAATTTTGTTCAATAACGAAAATATAGAAAAAGCAGGTTATAGTAATCACAGAAAGAATAATATATCTTTAGTATTCCAAAACTATAATCTTATAGATTATCTATCACCATTAGAAAATATCAGATTGGTAAATAGTAAAGCCTCTGAGGATATTTTACTTGAATTGGGACTTGATAGAACTCAAGTTAGAAGAAATGTAATGAAATTATCAGGTGGACAACAACAAAGAGTTGCTATTGCAAGAGCTTTAGTATCAGAAGCACCAGTTATTTTGGCAGACGAACCTACAGGTAACTTGGATGAAACTACTGCAGGAGAAATAATAGAAGTATTGAAAAAACTTGCAAAAGAGAGAAATAAATGTGTAATAGTAGTAACTCATAGTAAAGAAGTTGCAAGTGCAGCTGATACAATACTTGAGCTTAATAATAAGAGATTAAAAGAAGTAACAAAAAGTAATTAGGAGGTAAGCAATGTTTAAAAATGCTTTTGCATACGTAACCAGAAAGAGTTTAAAATCATTAATTATATTATTAATTATCTTATCAATGTCAGCGCTTAGCTTGATAAGTTTATCTATAAAAGATGCTACAAATAAGGCGTCAGAAGAAACTTTTGGAAATATTACAAACAGTTTTACAATGGAAATAAATAGAAGAGTAAATCAAGGTACTGCCAGAGGTGGTGGTAATGTAAGAGGTCAAGATATCAAGAAAATTGTTGATTCAGGACATGTAGATAATTTTGTTAAAAGAATCAACAGTGTTGCCAATCTTGATGACAATTTAGATATAGTTCAAGCACCGGGAGCTGGTCAAAACGAATCAGCAGAAAGAGCTAAAAACTTCAAAAGAGCAGTTATGTTAACAGGTGTAAACAGTTCTCAAAAAGAAACAAAATTTGTTTCCGGAGCATATAAATTAGTTGAAGGTGAACATTTAAACAGCGAAGATAAAAACAAAATTTTAATGCATAAAGATTTAGCTGCAAAAAATAATTTAAAAGTTGGGGATAAGATTAAATTAAAATCCAATTTATATGATGCAGATAATGAAAAGGGAGCAAATGAAACTGTAGAGGTAGAAATTAAGGGTCTTTTTGACGGACATGGTAAAGGTGGAGTAACTTATTCACAAGAACTTTATGAAAATACTTTAATTACAGATGTTCATACAGCTGCCAAAGTTTATGGAAATACTGAAGATACAGCAACTTACCAAGATGCAACATTTTTTGTAAAAGGGAATAGAAATTTAGATCAAGTAATAAAAGATCTAAAAAAATTGGATATTAACTGGAGATCATATAATTTAATTAAGAGTTCTTCAAACTTCCCTGCATTACAAAAATCAATTTCAGGTATATATTCAATTGCAAATCAATTATTTGCAGGTTCTCTAATATTTGCAGGTTTAGTAGTTACATTACTATTATTCTTGTGGATGAACGCCAGAAAGAAAGAAATTGCAGTATTGTTATCAATAGGAATTTCTAAAACTAAGATATTCGGACAATTTGCTATTGAATTACTTTTCGTTGCGATACCGGCATTCATAGGTTCATATTTCCTAGCAGGATATACAGGAAAAATGCTTGGAAATAGTATATTAAAGAAAGTAACAGGAAGTATTGCAAAACAAATTGCTAGACAGTCAGCATCAACTAAATTAGGAGGCGGTGCAGAAGTTGACGGATTTAATAAGACATTAACAAGTTTAGATGTTAGCATTAACCCAAAAACACTTCTTTATGTAGTAATATTCATGTCAATTGTACTTGCAATTGCATTGGTAATATCTTCTTCAAATATTTTAAGAAAGAAACCAAAAGAATTATTAATTGATACAAAATAGTTTTTATCATAGAGAGTACTTCGTAATATTCTAATGCGATAGCAAAAATTATCGGTGTATATACATCGATAATTTTTGTTTTTTATGGTAAAATAATATTAGTAAATTTTTTATATAAAAGGAGGGTTTATGAGAATATTAGTTGTCGAAGACGATGAAATTATCAGAGAGGGAATTTCTGAATATTTATCTGAATTCGGTTATGACATCATTCAAGCAAAAGACGGGCAGGAAGCCTTAATAAAATTTAATAACAATGAGATTAATTTAGTAATGTTAGATATACAAATTCCTTTCCTAAACGGGTTGGAAGTATTAAAAGAAATCAGAAAAAAAAGTAATTTGCCTGTGTTGATGCTTACAGCATTTAATGATGAGGAATATAAGATAAATGCTTTTTCAAGTTTGGCGGACGGTTATATGGAAAAGCCGTTTTCACTCCCTGTCTTAAAAGCCAGGATAGATTCTTTAATTAAAAGGCATTATGGAAGTCGTGAGAAATTTGAATATAATAATGCTGAAGTTAATTTCACAAGTTATACAGCCAAGTACAACGGTGAAGAAGTGGATATAAACGCAAAAGAACTTGAGATATTGAAATATTTATTGGAAAACGAAGGACATGCTTTGACCAGAGTACAGATAATAGATAATGTGTGGAAAGAAACGGACGAAATTCCTTTTGACAGGGTTATAGATGTCTATATAAAAGAGTTGAGAAAAAAACTTGGTTTGGATTGTATTGTAACAATCAGAAATGTTGGTTATAAATTGGAGAGAAAATGAAGAATTTAAAAATATTTCCAAAAATGTTTTTGCGGACATTTAGAATTCTAGCAACTGTAATTGTATTAATACATTTATTGGTGTTTTTTATTTTTCCGAGAACTTATTTAGAGACGAGAAAGCAGGAACTTTATGCAAAAGCTGATGAAATCTCAAATAATATTAAGGGAAAAGATTTAAAATTTGTAGAACGGTCTTTGGAGTTTTTTTCTAAAAGTAGCGATATAAAGGTTGTAATAAAAGGAGAAAACGGAGAGGATGAAGTACAAATAGGTGATAACATCAATGTAAATTTAAAGAGTAAAGATAATTCTTTAATCATTGAAGAAAGAGAAGTAGAACTAAAGAACGGTAAAAAAATCTTCGTACAATTTATCTCTACTGCAGACATGAAAAAGGATGCCAAAGAACTCAGCTTTAAATTCTTGCCATATTCATTGGCTATATCTTTTGTTTTTTCAATCATAGTTTCGCTTATTTATGCAAAGGAGATAACTAATAATATAAAAGAAATAAAAAATGTTACTAAAAAAATGATGAATTTGGATAGAACTGCCTATTTAAAAATTGATTCTACAAATGAAGTTGGAGAATTAAAGGAACATATTAATGATTTGTATAGTACTCTACTAAAGTTGATAGACGATTTAGAGCTTAAAAACGAAGAAATAGTAAAATTAGAAAAATTAAAATATGATTTCTTTAGAGGAACATCTCATGAATTAAAAACTCCTCTTGCAAGTTTAAAAATAATATTGGAAAATATGAAATACAATATCGGAAAATATAAAAATAGAGATTTATATATCGAAAATTGTATTGACATAGTCGATCATTTAACTAGAAGTATTTCACAGATGCTGTCAGTTTCTTCCTTTGAACATTTGAAAAATGATGAAGAAATAATAGTTGTTAATGATATATTAGATGATGTCTTGAAGCAATATATGTTACTTGCAAATCATAGAAATATAAAAGTCAACAATAATCTGAAAAATGAAAAAATCTATATAGGAATGACGGCACTTAAAATTGTACTGTCCAATTTAATAAACAATGCAGTTAAATATTCCGATGAAAATGGTGTAATAAACATCGGAACAAAAGATGATTGGCTTTATATCGAAAATTCATATAAAGATAATGAAAATTTGGATGTAAATAAAATATTTGAAATTAGTTTCAGCTTAAATAAAGAAAACAGTAATGGTCTGGGTTTATATATTGTTAAAAATATTTTATTGAACTATGGAATAAAATACAAAGTAGAAAAAAGTAAAACGGGAATTATATTTTTGATTGAGCTGTCAAGTAATATGGATAAATAAATGTATCGAAGATACATCCACTAATAAAACAGTAAATTGGATTTGCAAAATATTATAGATTTAAATTCACAATAAGAACCCCACCCTTCCACGATGCTTTGCATCGGGTGGGTACCCGGGAACCTTGTTGCTTCGCAATAAAAAAAGCAGACATTTTTGTCTGCGTTTTAAGGAGCGTTAAGCTCCTTTTTTAATTTCATCATTTTGTTTTAGTAATTTTTTTCTTATTACTAAGTAGCAACAGATATGTGCGATTGTTGTCAATATCCAAGAGATTGGATATGAAATGTAAAGAGATTCTTGTGTTTTGTAAATTTGAAATATTGTAAATATCCAAATTACTCTAAAAAGACAAGCTCCGGTTAGTGAAACAATCATTGGGAGAATTGAGTAGCCCATTCCTCTTAGAGAGCCTACTGTTACGTCCATTAGTCCACATAGTAAGTATGTTGCAGAAACGATCTTCATTCTGTTAAGTCCAAAAGTTATTACTTTGGGGTCGTTTGTAAAAATTCCAAGTAAAAAATCTCCACATATATATGCACCGATTCCAAGCACAAGTCCTACGACTGAAACAATGGCAAGTCCTTGTAATAAAATTTTATCTATTCTATGATATTTTTTTGCTCCCATATTTTGACTTGTAAAACTTAGAGTTGATTGGTAAATTGAATTCATTGACATATATACAAATCCTTCGATATTTATTGCAGCTGTATTTCCTGCTATAACAAGTTGCCCAAAGGTATTTATTGAAGATTGAATTAATACATTTGAAATACTAAATACGATGCCTTGAACACCTGCCGGTAGTCCGATTCTTAAAATAGTTTTAACTTTTTCTTTTTGTAATTTTATTTTTTTAATATCCAAGTGCATATATCCTGTACTTTTTTTCAAAAATAATATCATCATAATTGCTGAAATATATTGTGCGATTATTGTTGCTATCGCAACTCCTTCAACACTCATCTTTAAAACTATAACAAAAAATAAATTTAGGACAACATTTACTATTCCTGAGGTGATTAAAAAGTATAGCGGTCTTTTAGTATCTCCGATTGAACGTAAAAGTGCTGCTCCAAAATTGTATAAAGCTGCAGCGGGACTTCCTAAGAAAAATATTTTCATATAAAGTACAGATAGGTCGATTATTTCATTTGGCGTTCCCATAAGTTCAAGCATAGGTCTTGAGGCGATAATTCCTACAAAAAGCAAAATTGTTCCAGCAATTATTGCAAGTCCAATTGCATTGTGAACAGTATCTGATGCGTTTTTGTAATCTCTTGCTCCACAATATTTTCCCATTGTAACGCTTATTCCCATAGAAATTCCAATCAGCAAACTGATTAATAAATTTATTAAAGAAGAAGTAGCACCAACTCCTGCAAGAGCAGTGCTACCTGAAAAACGCCCAATTACTATTATATCTACTGTATTAAAAAGTAATTGAAAAACACTTGTAAAAATAATTGGAATTGAAAAAAATATCATTTTTTTCAAGGTCTTTCCATTTATCATATCTATTTCATTGCTTTTAACCATTATATCCTCCGTAAAAAGTCTAAAATCATTCTAAATATAATATCATATATTCACACTTTTTGCAATGATAAAAGAGAAACAAAATTTATTTTTTTGTTATGATACAATTGATGTGAGACCAAGGGTACAAAAAAAAGAGAATATCCTGTATAATTATTAAAACAAAAAAATTAACTAGAAAGGAACTCTCTTTTATGAATAATATTATATCACAAAATCAAGAAAATATAAAACACAACCAACGTTATATCCCTCATTTACTTCAAACAAGATACCACGCTGTTAAAACTTACAGAAACGGCAATTCTGTTAGCTTTGTTTGTAGAAGATATAAAATATCCAAAGCCTCTCTTATGCGTTGGAATAAAAGATTTGATGGCTCTATTGAATCCCTTAAGGATAAATCTCATAGACCTTTATCTAAACACCCTAATTCTCATACCGATACTGAAATTTATTGGATTAAAAATCTCATTAGAAGAAATCCTAATATTTCTTTGATTGAACTTTACGCTAAACTTAAACTAAATAAAGGTTATACTAGACACCCTTGCTCTCTTTTTAGGTTTCTTAGAAAACTTGGATTTTTTAAAGACGTTAAACAGCCTTCCAAACCCTATGTTCCTAAACCTTATCATACTCCTACTAAAATTGGTGTTAAAATGCAACTTGATGTTAAATATGTTCCTAATTCTTGTTATGTTGGTAAATATCCCGATAAATTCTACCAATATACGATTATTGACGAAGCTACTCGCGAAAGGTTTATTTATCCTTTTAAGGAACAATCTTCTTATAGTACTGTTACTTTTGTTAAAATGGCTATTAAATACTTTGGTTATATTCCTGAAATTATTCAAACCGATAATGGCTTTGAATTTACACATTTTAAAGATACTAAAAGAGTTCATCCTTTTGACAAACTATGTAACGAATTGGGTATTAAACATCAATTAATCAGACCTAGAACGCCTAGACACAATGGAAAGGTTGAAAGAAGTCATAGAAATGACAATGAAAGATTTTATAGTAATCTATCTTTTTATTCTTATGAAGATTTGATTGTACAAATGAAAAAATATCTCTATAAATCTAATAGATTACCTATGCAAACTTTAAATTGGCTCTCACCTATTGAAAAACGTAAAGAATTATTAGAATTAAAGGAGAATTAATTCTCCTTTAATTCTAACATACAGGTTATATTTTTTTATAATTTTTGGTCTCACATCATTTACAAATGTACAAAAAGAGAAACAAAATTTATTTTTTAGTTTATTTGTTGAAATATATGAGCATATAATTATTTTAAAATTAAAGATATTAAGAGAATAATTTAATTTACTAATTCAAATTGTTTTAATTTTCGGTCAAAATAATTAGTAATAATATAAGATATAGTTTATTTTAAATAAAATAGGGTATTAATATAGTGAATAGATATAATTAAAAAAATTAGTTTGTTTAGTATTTTAATTTATTTATAAATATAATTTAAAAGAGAAAAATTTATGATTTAGTCACTTATTATTGGAGGGTTAATAGGTTTTATAGCTGGTGGAATAACTAAAAAAGGTGGAGCAATGGGAATAATCGCTAATATAATAGCAGGATTGTTAGGTTCATCTGTTGGTCAAGCGTTGTTTGGAACATGGGGTCCTAAATTAGCTGGTATGGCAATAGTTCCATCTGTATTAGGAGCAGTAATTGTTATTGCTGTAGTATCATTTTTCTTTGGTAAAAAAGAATAATTTAATTTATAGAATATTTATTAAAATAGAATAATATATAAAATGAAAGGGGAATAATTATGTCAGTTAAAGAAAAATTAGATCAAGTTAAAGGTTCAGTAAAAGAAAGCGTTGGAAAGCTAACTGGAGATAAAAAAACAGAAAAAGAAGGAGCTACTGAAAAAGTAATTTCAAAAGTTAAAGAAGTAGCTGAAGATGTTAAAGACGCTGTAGAAGGAACAATCGAAGGTGTTAAGAATATGGTAGATAAAGATAAAAAATAGTCAATAAAAAAGAAGCGAATATTCGCTTCTTTCAGACTGATGACAAAGGTGCCAATGATTGCTCATTGACACCTTTGTCATCAGTCTGAAGGAACCTGTGGGTTCCTTAAAAAATACTTAAACAATATAAGTAAATAAATGTTGTAAATATTGATGCGAAAACTGTTAATACCATATTTTCAGTTATATATGAAACAATCGCTGAAATTGCGATTGTTACTATAATCATCAATCTGTTATATGGGTCAATAGTTAAAACTTCTTTTAAGATTAGTACCGTCATTGACGTGAAAGGTACAATTTTAAAGAAAATCATCAATCTTTTATTAAAAGTTTTTCCTCTAAGAAAGAATAATGGAAGAACTTTTGGAATTATTGTTATCGCAGCTGCAACTAATGTAGCTACAACATAGTAAGCATATCTATCCATAAATTTCTCCTTATCCTTTTATTTCTTCTTTATCTTCTAAAGTTTCATCACCAATTAAGAATATACCAACTATTGAAGAAAGGATTATTGAGACGACAATATCCCAACCCATAGGGAATAAATTTGTATAGTAAATAATGGAATATATAATCCCTGTTGCAATGACAACTCTAATTGTTACCATATGTTTTTTTACATTTGGAACGAGTATGGCAACAAATAGTCCAAGTAATCCCATACTAAATGAGGCTTTTAAATACATCGGTAAAAAATCACCTATATAATAACCTACGATTGTAAAAATTCCCCAAACAAAATATGGAGGAATTTGCACTCCTAATGCAAATTTTGTGTTTACTTTATCTTTGTTAAATGAAAGTATTGAAAAACTTTCATCTGTTAATAACCAACCCACGATCGGAAATGCTAAATGATTCACTTTATCTACTGTCGCTCCAAGTGATGCAGACATTAAAAACAGTCTTGAATTTAGTAAGAATACAGAAATTGCAATTCCAAGAATCGGAACTCCCGACATTATAAATCCGACCAACATAAATTGTGCTGCTCCTGAATACAAGACAAATGAACTTAAAAAAGCATGTACTAAACCTGCTGTACTTGTATTACATAGAATACCAAAAGTAATAGCAGACGGTATATAACCTATCAATATAGGAATTGAGTGTCTAACACCCAACATATAATCATTTTGTTTTGATTTCATATCTTCCCCCGTAAAACAATAAGAAATCTAATACTCTATCTCTCTTCTATCTTCTAATGCTTTTAAAAATGTAAGCTCATCATAGCTATCTACACTTCTACCTATCGGAATACCATTTGCAATTTTAGAAATTTTCAAATTTTCAAATTTTTTCAACAAATCTACTATATAAAGCTCTGTCAATTCACCGTCAATAGTTTGACTTATGGCAAAGACAATCTCTTTTACATTGCCATTTTCGATACGGTCTAAAAGAGATGCTACATTTAAATCATCTAAAGTTATTCCCTCTCTTGGAGTAACAAGACCGTTTAAAATGTGGTAAGTGCCTTTATAAACCTTCGTTTTTTCCAAACTAACAACACCTTGAATATCCTCAACAACAGTTATAATCGACTTATCACGCTTTTCATCTGCACAAATATTACAAATTTCATCTTCAGTTAAATTTCCACAAATTTTACAATGATGAGTATTTTTTTTCATATTTATAAGACTTTTTGCAAATTCAATCGTATAGTCATCGTCCATTTCTAAAATTTTTAAAGCCATTTTAGTGGCTGATTTTCTTCCGATAGTAGGAAGTTTTGACAAGTAATGAATAACTTCATCTATCGATTTTGTATAATTATTCATTTTATAATCCTGGGATATTTATTCCGCCAGTTATTTTATTTATTTCTGAATCATGTTTTTCTTGAGCTTTTCTATTAGCCTCATTAACAGCTGTTATGATTAAATCTTGTAACATTTCTATATCATCCGGGTCAACAACCTCAGGAGAAAGCTTTATACTTAAAACTTCCTTTTTGCCATTAACAGTTACTTCAACAGCTCCACCACCGGAAGTAGCTGATACCTCTTCTTCATCTAAAAGCTTTTGAGTATTTTCTAATTCTCTTTGCATCTTTTGCATTTGTTTCATCATATTACCCATATTCATTCCGCCACCGAATTTAGGGAAACCACCTTTAGCCATAAAATACCTCCTAAAATAAAAAATATTTAAAAATTATTTATTCAAAATTTTGCAATTAAACTCATTTTTAGAAATCTAATAACAAAATAATTATACCATTTTTTTTATTTAAAATCAAATTTTTACAATACTTAGATAAAATATAAGCAAAGTTTTTGCAAAATTAAAAGTAAAAGCTATTGTGAAATTACACAATAGCTTTATATGTTTTTATTAAATTTTAAGCTACAAAGTTAGCATAAATTGTTAATGAATTTCTTGTAGGCAAATTAACTCTTGTAAAAAACTCATCAAGAATTGCTTTTTCTTTTAATACAAAAGCGTTGTTTTCATCAAGTTTGTAAGAACCAAATTTAAATAAATAGGCTTTACAGTCAATATATAAGAAGTTTTCCTTTGTTACATAGTGAATTTCCTTTACACTTTCGTCAAAAAGTTTTGATACAGTTTTTTTGAAGATAGTTTCTTTAAGAACGTCTTTAAAAGGAGTTAAGTCTATATTTTCATCAACAATTTCATTTTGTTCTTCAACTTGTGGCTCTTGCTTGGCTGAAATTTTTTCTTCTTTTTCAATATTTTCAGTATTTTTTTCGCTTATGTTTTCTTTTGTTTCAAAAGGATTTTCGTTTTGCAAAATTTCATTGTATATGTCAAAAGTTTCATCAGAATTGAAGTCGTCTATTTCATCAGTTTTTTCAGACTTTTCTTCTTTTTTTTCTTCTACTTTGTTTTCTACAACTTCTACTTTTAAATTTCCACTTTTGATAATTTTTTCAAGAGTTTCAATTCGTTTTTCAAGCTCTGATTTTTCTTTTTTAAATGAATTTATTTTTATGATTAAAAGTTCAGCTAATGCGTTTTGCATATCACTTTTTTTCATTTTGTCCTCAGTTTCTAAAAGATTTTCTAAAATGAAAATAAGCTCTTCAATAGTAAATTTATTTGCATGTTCTAAATATCTTTTATATTCGACATCATTTAAAGAAGTTAAGCTTTTTTCGATGCTTTTTACCAAAATTATATTTCTAAAATGCTTAACTAAATCTACTATTATGTTATAAGGAGTCTTTCCATTTTTAACTAAGTTTCTAAAAATTTCTATGGTTTCATTCTTTGAAGAATTTAAAATTGACTTTGAAAATTCAAATAACATATTTAAATTTACAAGACCCAAACATTCATTAATATCCTCAACAGTTATTTTTTCCTTTCCTGTTGCAACTACTTGGTCTAAAAGACTAAGAGCATCTCTCATCGCTCCGGAGGAAAGCTCTGAAATTAAATTAACCCCCTCAGATTCTATTTCGACATTTAGATTTTTTAAAATGTAATTTATATTTTGGACTATATTTAAATTGTCAATTCTTTTAAATTCAAACCTTTGGCATCTTGAAATAATAGTGTCCGGAAGTTTGTCGATTTCAGTTGTAGCAAGAATAAAGATTAAATGCTTTGGAGGTTCCTCCAAGATTTTTAAAAGAGCATTAAAACCCTCATTTGTAATCATATGAGCCTCATCGATTATATATACTTTGTATTTTACAAGTTGTGGAGGATAGATTACTTTTTCTTTTAATTCCCTTATATCATCTATACGTCTATTACTTGCTGCGTCCATTTCTACAACTTCAAGAGCTTTGTCATTTAGAATCATTTTACAATTTTCACATTCATTACAAGGATTACCGTCGATTGGATTTAGACAATTTACTGCACGAGCAAAAATCTTTGCACAACTTGTCTTTCCCGTACCTCTAATACCTGAAAAAAGATAAGCATGACCTAAGTTTCCTGTTTTTATTTGATTTTTTAAAATTTCAACAATATGATTTTGACCAACAACTCTTGTAAAGTCCTTTGGTCTAAATTCTCTATAAATAGCTTGTTTCAAAATCTCACCTCTAAGTTTATGTTATTAATATTGTTTGTTTTTTATATAATTCTAGGGCAAATTTTATTATACCACACTTCTTTTTATATTGCCACTAATAGAAATTTAACAAAGTTATTTATAAATAAATCACTTTAAAAACATAGTTTTTAACATTGACAGTTGTTTTTATTTTTTATAAAATATTTATAGAGGGAGAGGGATAAAATGAAAAAAGATAAATTATTTACTAGAATTATTATGACCTTAGTAGGTATGATTATACTTGGAATAGGTGTTTTTTTTACAATACAAGCAAACTTGGGGGTTGACCCTGCAAGTACAGTAGAACTTGGAATGGTGAAACATTTGGGAATTAGTTATGGAACTTGTGCAGGAATTTTTAATATAGTATTTTTAACTATAATATTTTTTGTGGATAAAAAATATATAAATATAGCATCAATCTTGGCTATTTTTAGTATAGGCTATACAGTTGAAGCAATGAATTACTTTTTCGGTTGGCTTAATTTAAGTTCTTTAAATTATATTTATAGAATCATAATTTGCCTTATCGGAGCTTTTATTGTTGCTATCGGTGTTACCGTTTATATTTTTGCTGATTTGGGTGTTGGAGCGACAGATGGAATTTCTGAGCTTATAAGCGATAAGACAAAATATTCTTACAGAAATGTTAGAGTTATTTCTGATTTTCTGCTTGTTGTAACAGGATATTTACTTGGAGGAGTTGTAGGACTTGGAACTTTAATTATAACTTTTTCAGTTGGACCATTTATTCAATTTATAAGAAAAGTTATTTCACCATTTTTGAAGAAAATTTTAGGTGAAGAAATGGTTGATAATGTAAATTCTGATGAAAAAAATTTTGAAAAAGAAATAGTTGCTTAAAATAGGGGGGGGAACCCTATTTTTTTATTATGAAATAACAAGGTTCTCGGGCACCTACCCGATGCAAAGCATCGTGGAAGGGTGAGGTTCTTATTATGAAATAACAAGGTTCTTATTGGGAAAAGTGGTATTATATAAAATAAAGATTGCATTTTATCAAGGAGGTTTTTATGGATATTTTAAAATTAGTTAAAGAAAAAGAAGAAGAAGTTATAAAGATAAGACGTGATTTGCATCAAATTCCAGAGTTGGAATTGGAACTTCCACAAGCTATGGAATATATCTCAAAAGTTTTAGATAAAATTGGAGTTAATTATAAAAAGTTATTAAATGGAAATGCAATAGTCGTTCAAATTGACGGAGCACAAAGTGGGAAATGTATTGCTATAAGGGCAGACAGTGATGCTCTGCCTGTTGTTGAAGAAACGGGACTTCCTTTTGCATCTACAAATGGAAATATGCATGCTTGTGGGCATGACGGACATACTGCAATGGCACTAGGAGCTTGTATGATTTTAAATGAAAATAGGGATAAGTTAAAGGGAAGTGTAAAAATATTTTTCCAACCGGGAGAAGAAACACCCGGAGGTGCTTTACCTATGATTGAAGAGGGTTGTATGGAAAATCCGAAGGTCGATGCAGTTATAGGACTTCACGAAGGTTGTTTAATTCCTATTGAATATGGAAAAATCGGCGTAAAGAGTGGTGCTATTATGGCATCAGCAGATATTTTTGAACTTTATGTAAGAGGTAAGTCATCTCATGCAGCGACTCCTCATCTTTCAGCTGACCCGATTGTAGTTGCATCAGAAATTGTTCTTGGACTTCAAAAAATAACTTCAAGGGAAATAAATCCACTTTCAAATGCAGTTTTAACTATTGGAATAATAAATGGAGGAACTGCTCATAATGTAATTCCTGAAACGGTTTATATAAAGGGAACGGTCAGAACTTTAGATGAAAATGTTAGAAAATTTATAGCAAAGAGGATTGAAGAGATTGCAAGTGGAATCGCAGGAGCATATAATTGTGAGGCTGAAACAATTTACCACTTTATGTATCCGGTTGTTATGAATGATGAAAAATTTACAGAATTTTTTATAGAAAATACAAAAGAAATTTTAGGAGAGGACTCCGTTGAAATCATAGAAAACCCAAGTATGGGTGGTGAGGACGTTGCGTATTTCTTGCAAAGAGCAAAGGGAACATATTTTATGTTATCAAATCCAAAAATTTATGAGGATAATAAAATATATCCACACCATAATAGCAAATTCGACGTGGAGGAAAGTTTATTCTACAAAGGAATGTGTGCAGTTTTAGGAACTGTTTTTAAATATTTAAGTTAAAAAAACGGATTGCGTATTTGCAATCCGTTTTAAATTTCTATTCATATATTAATTCATCTAATTCAGCATTGAACATAGGTTCTATTGTAATTATCACTGTTGATGTTAACAAAATGATGACAAAAGAAATAAGCATATACAAACTAATTCCACCAAATATAGCTTCATCTGTAAGCATAGCCACTCCTATACCCCAAACAACAAATATCATTGTTGGAATAACTAAAAGTATAAAAGGAATAACTCCGGCTAAAAACTCCCAGCCGAATAAACTTAATTTTTTTCCATCCATCTCATCTTTAGCCCCTATGAAACACTCACCGTTACTAATAGTTGGGTCTGATACTTTTATATAAATGGCTCTTTGATATTCTAAAGCTTTTATGATTCCCGGAATTACAAATAGTAAAGTCCAAAGGAATGTTTTAAATAATATCATTAATATTAATGTAAACATATCAAAACCAAAGTTAAATATATTCTTAAATGCACTAATTACTGAAGGAGATCTGTCCTCTTTTATTGCACTATAAATTTCAATATTTATATATTTATAAAGAATTGATGAAAGTATAGTCAATAAAAGTGATATAGGAAAAATAAGTTTTACCTTAAATAAAACTTTAAAAGGCGCAGGCAAAACATTGCCGTCTTTTAGAGTTTCTTTGATTAAAATTACAGGGTTTCCATCATTTGCTACCATAGTTGAAACAAATGTAATCAAAAGCATACTCCAAAAGTGTCTTTTTACAAAATCAATACTTTTAACAAAAATGTTTGACATAAAATCCCCCCCTTAAATTTTAAATTTGTAGTTTTTAAATATTATTTAACTTTATCTGCAACTGCTTTTGCAACTGTATCAGCTACATTTTCTTCAAATGCAGATACTATTATATAATCTTCTCTAATCTTGTCGTCCGGAATCATACTTGCAAGTCCGTAAGATGCAGCAAGTTTCATTTCTTCAGTGATTTTTTTAGCTTTTGCTTGTAATGCACCTTTGAAAATTCCAGGGAAAGCAACTACATTATTAATTTGGTTAGGCATATCTGATCTACCTGTTGCAGCAACTCTTGCTCCAGCCTCTTTTGCATCTGCATAAAGAATTTCAGGTTGTGGATTTGCCATTGCAAATACGATTGCGTCTTTATTCATTGAGGCTACCATTTCTTTAGTAACTAAGTCTTTTTGACTAACTCCGATGAATACATCAGCTCCAACGAAAGCTTCTTTCATTGTCATATCTTTTTGTTCTTTATTTGTAATTTCTGCTAATTCTTTTTTTACAAAATTGTAGTTTTCACTGTGTTTTTTATTTATTGCACCTTTTGAGTCGAATGCAATTACATTTTCAACACCCAACATCATAATTAATTTGATGATTGAGTAACCGGCAGCACCAGCTCCTGAAACTACAACTTTAATATCTTTAGCATCTTTTTTAACTAATTTTAAAGCATTGATTAAAGCTGCTGTAACAACTATTGCAGTACCGTGTTGGTCATCGTGGAATACTGGAATATCAAGTTCATCGATTAATGTTCTTTCGATTTCAACGCATCTTGGGGAAGAAATATCTTCAAGATTGATTCCACCAAATGTTGGGGCAAGAGCCTTTACGATAGAAATAATTTCTTTAGGGTCTTTTGTATCTAATACGATAGGAACAGCATTTACTCCACCGAATTTTTTAAACAAACAACATTTTCCTTCCATAACCGGCATAGCAGCTTCAGGGCCTATATCTCCAAGACCTAAAACAGCAGTTCCGTCTGAAATAACAGCGATAGTATTTGCTTTACTTGTGTATTTATAAGCTAAAGAAGTATCTTTGCTTATTTCCATACAAGGTCTTGCAACCCCCGGAGTATAAGCATAAGTTAAATCTTCTGCATTTTCTAATTTTGCTTTTAATTCTGTTGACAATTTTCCTTGCCATTGTTCGTGAAGCGCTAAGGCTTTTTCGTAAACGTCCATTTTTTTCTCTCTCCTTTTAATAAAACATTTATTTGATTTTAATATACTACAAAGACTTTAAAAAGTCAATAATTATAGTCAAATTTTAACCTAAAAATTCCAAGACTTAATCATCTTGGAATTTTTAATTGTGAAATTTATCTATCCAAAAAATATTGGGACTAAGAATGATGCTAATAAAATTATGAAAGCACCACCAAGTCTTGATGAAATTTGTGCAAAAGGCATAAGTTCCATTCTATCTGATGCAGTTAAAACTGCAACGTCTCCTGTTCCACCCATATTTGCCATACAAAGTCCAGCTGTAATTGCTGATTCTACAAAGTAGAAACCTACAAGATGTCCGATAACTCCGGCTCCAATGATTGCTCCAAGTACAACTAATGCACAAAGAATTAAGTATTGGAATGAGAATGAGCTAATGATTTGACCTAAGTTTGTATAAGCAATACCGATTCCAAGCATAAGTGCGCTTGTAAAGTTCTTAGCAACGAATGAATACCAAATTTCTGCCGGTTTAACAACTTCTTTAGGAAGTAAATTCAACATTTTTACTATTGCAACAGAAATAATCATCCAAGCATAAGTGTGAATATTTACTCCTAACATTTTCATTCCAAGTGCAATTAAAGAACCTAGAGTATAGAAAGAAGTTGCAACTATAATTCCGGCACCGTAGTCAATAACAGTAGCTTGTGAATTATCTTCTTCTTTTTCAACTTTGAAATCATCTCCTGTATTTCTAACTAACATACCATTTCCAGTTAATTTAGGGAATGATTTACCTAATCTATTTAAAAGTCCACCAGATACTATTGCAAGTGCATTTCCAAGTGCAACAGCAGGGACTAATTTAGCCAAAATAACTTCAGTTTTAACACCTAGAGTAGGGGCAAAAACTTTTGAAATAGGAACAGCGCCTGCACCCATTCCACCACCCATAATAGGAATACCTATATAAGCAGTAGTTTCTTTAAAGTTCATTCCAAAGAGCATTCCGCCGATTGCAACAAAAAGTAGTGAAAGAAAAACAGCACCTAAGATACAAGGCAAATATCTTAAACAAGCCTTGATTAAAAGTTTTCTATTCATTCCTAGAATAGAACCTGTGATTAATGCTGCGATATAAAAATCTAGGAAACCACCTGATTTCATAAATGTTGAAGTATTCTTTATAACGCTCTCAGGAGCAACTTTAAAATAAACAATAGCAGCTCCACCAAAAATACAAATAATTGCTCCACCACCAAAAAATGTATTAATTATCGGAGTGTGATTTCCTACTAAATTGAATAATTCTCCAAAAATCATTAATACAAGAAATGCTCCAATCATACCTGATGGTAATGTGTTTGTGTAGATTGAAACTATACTTAGGACTAAAGCTATCGCATAAAATGGAAGTTTTAATCCTGAAATTTTTAAATCTTTCATAAAAGACCCCTTTCTAAAAAAATTTGATATAAAATTAAAATCTAATAATGTGATTTCAATCAGGTTTTAATTATATAACCATTCTACCCGAAAGTCAATAAATATTATCGTAAAATATGAACTTTTTTCACAAAAGATTTGTTCGAATAAAAGGAAATGGCTATTTTAGTTAATATTTAAAAATTAAATTATATTTAAACGAGGTACTCTACTTAACTTTAGCCACATATCCCTATTGCTTTTTAAAATTTTTTACATTACAATATAATTGGTGATTAAAATGAAAACAAAGAAAAAATATATATGTTCAAACTGTAATAAAGAATCTTTAGGTTGGCAAGGTAAATGTAGTTTTTGTGGTAGTTGGGGAACTATCGAAGAAGTTGAAGTTTCAGTTGTAAAAACTGCAACGAATAAAATTGTTGCTAAGGGAAAAGTTGAAAAGTTAAAAAATGTAAATGTTAATGAAAATGATAGATTTGTTACTGGAATGTCTGAACTCAATCGTGTATTAGGTGGAGGAATTGTTCGTGATAGCGTAAATATTTTAACTGCAAGGCCGGGTTGTGGTAAGAGTACATTGCTTTTACAACTTGCACTTGACTTTGCAAGTAAAAATATAAAAACTATCTACATTTCTGCAGAGGAAAGTTCATCTCAGATAAAATCCAGAGCAAATAGAATTATAAAAGAAATTCCTGAAAATATTTGGATACAATCAACACAAAGTATGGACGAGGCTTTAAGTTCCATTGAAGAGGTTGACGCAGAAATTGTAATTTTAGACAGTATTCAAACTGTAATGTTAAGTTCAATTTCATCAAGAGCCGGTTCTCCAACGCAAACCGTTGAATGTATAAACGAATTGGTTAGGGTTGCAAAAAATGATAAAAAACCTAGAGCAATTTTCATTGTTTGCCATATGACAAAGCAAGATGAAATGGCAGGACTTAGAACTCTTGAGCATATGGTAGATTCCGTTTTGCTCTTAGAGGGAGAATCAGATGAGAGTTTAAGAACATTAACAAGTACAAAAAATAGATTTGGAAGAACCGGAGAAATCGGACTTTTTAAAATGGAAGAGTACGGACTTTTAGAAATAAAAAATCCTTCTGAGTTTTTTGTAACACAAAGAGAAAAGGACGTTTGTGGAAGTGTGTTGTCGGTTGTAAAAGAGGGAAGTAGAATGTTGGTCGTTGAGGTTGAAAGTCTGGTTTCACAATCTTTTACTAACTATCCTGCAAGAATTGGAGATAGTTTAAAGAAAGACCAGTTAAATACATTGCTTTCAATCTTAGAAGAAAGAGCCGGTTTTAATTTGTATAATAAAAATGTAATCTTAAAGACGACAGGAGGACTAAAAATTTCAGAGCAATCTGTAAATTTAGCTGTAATAATTTCAGTTGCCTCATCAGTTTTAAATAAAGCAGTTCCAAGAGATAATGTTTTTATCGCAGAAGTTGGACTTACAGGAGAGCTTAAAAAAGTTCCAAACTTAACTGAAAGACTTGTTGAGCTTGATAGAATGGGTTACAAGAAAGCCTATATTTCAAATGAAACGGTGGATATAAAAAATTTAAAAACATTAAAAATAGAAAAGTCAAAGACTTTAAAAGAAGTAATACAAAAAGTTTTTTAGAAAAGAAAATATTAAGCTAATCCTTATATTTCATTATTTCTTCGCAACGGTTTGAAATCTAAGAAACCAGTTATTCCACAAGAATATTAAAAGCTGATGAATCGTCATCAGCTTTTTAAATATTTGTATTAACATATTCATTTATTTTTGAAATTCTAATTTCGTCTATAAAAATATTTTTTTCTTTTAATTTTTTTAAAATTTCTTCATTCATAGAATGAAATATTGCAAATTCTACATTTTTTACAACAATTTCAAAAAGTGAGTTGTTAAGTCTTTTTGAGTGCATATCTATAAAATAACTTTCTGTAAAATTTTCGTCTAAAAAATCTATCATTTTTAGAAGATGTTTGTCTTTTTCGGCATAGTAGTTATTTGATTTTTGGATATTTTCAGTATATTTTTTTAATTTTTTTTTATTGTTCGAGTACAATGTAGATTTTTGTTTAAAAAATTTTGCTAGAATATTGTAATATTGGTAATTATACATTCCTTCTTCTAGCGAGGATATATTTAAAAGTGGTTTCATATTTAGATTTTGTACTAATTCATAATTTTTTTCTAAAAAAGTAATTTTATCTATTTTTTTATCCGAAAGTTCTTGTATTAATTCATTTCTTTTTTTGAAAAAAATTTCAAGTTGTCTTTTTGGTATATTCATATTCACACAAAAAAAAGCATCATTACGATGCTTTTTAAATTTAGTCTAATTTTAGCTCTACACAATTTGCTTTAGCATGATCGCAAAGTTCTTCTTTTTGAATATCAATTCCCATAAAAACTTCAAGATTGTGCTTTTCACAAAATGCCTCTACGTCCTTTTTAAATTCGCAAAGCATATCGCAATCCATTTTGATTATTGAATAAATTCCGTCGATGTAAATTTTTTCCACATCATAGTCTCTTGAAACAATTCCAAAGATAAATCCGAAAAGTTTATCAAGACTTTCTATTCCGTATTCTTTAGCGTTTGTCAATCTAACGCTGTGGTCCAAGCTAAAGATATGAGAATCATCCGTATCAATGAAAATTATATTTCCATTTCCATTTCTCACTTCTTCGTTAGCGTTGTCTATTAACCATTTAGTTTTTCCAGACCCTGATGGACCAAGTACAAAATTTAACATATAAACCACCCCTTAAATTCTTTTTCTTATTATACCATTTTGAAAAAATTAATACAAGTGTTTTTGGATAAAAAAGATTAATAAAAAATATTGAAAAATAAGTATTTTTTATTAATATTATGAAATATTTTTGAAAACGATATTAAACTTAGAGAATATACAAGTTTTTTATAAAGATACCGGCAAAGATATAACTCATTTTATAAAATTTATAAATCTTGATTTTTTTTCAGTTTTGTGATAAAGTACAATTAGATAATTGTATATAATTTTATGAAATGAAAATAAACTTAAGGAGTATCTGATAAGGAGGCTTGTTATGGCTTTTGTTGAATTTAAAAATGTTTATAAAAAATATAATGAGGGGAAAAGCTCGGAAATTGTTGCAAATCGTGATGTTTCATTTGAAATTGAACATGGTGAATTTTGTGTGATTGTTGGCCCTTCGGGAGCAGGTAAGTCCACGATTTTAAATATTTTAGGTGGAATGGACGATGCGACAAGTGGAGAAATTTTTATAGACGGTAAAGATATTTGCAAGTTTAATAAAAGACAATTAAATGATTATAGAAGATTTGATGTGGGTTTTGTTTTTCAGTTTTACAATTTAATTCCGAATCTAACAGTTCTTGAAAATGTTGAGCTTGCAGGACAAATCGTTAAGGAAAGTTTGAGTCCAACGGGAGTTTTAGAGTCTGTTGAATTATCTCATAGGCTTAAAAACTTTCCAAGTCAATTATCAGGTGGAGAGCAACAAAGGGTTGCGATAGCTAGAGCTTTATGCAAAAATCCAAAATTACTTTTGTGTGATGAGCCTACTGGAGCTTTGGACTATCATACAGGGAAGAAAATTTTAGGTCTTTTACACCAAAGATGTAAAAGTACGAATACAACAGTAATTTTAATTACTCATAACAAGGCGATAGCACCGATGGCTGATAGAGTTATCGAAGTTAATGATAGTACAGTTAAAAATGTTATATTAAATAAAAATCCTAAGGATATAAAAGAAATCGAGTGGTAATATGAAAAAATCATTGTTTAAAAATTTTTACAGAACAATTTTTAGGTCGTTTCCAAAGTTTTTATCAATTATGTTTATGATTGGACTGGGAGTTATGGTTTTTGTTGGGCTTAAGATAACTCCATATATAATGAGAAGAAGTGTTGATAAGAGTATAAATGATGGAAATTTATATGATTTTAAAATTTCTTCAAGTTTTGGTTTGTTAAAAGAAGATGAAAATATAATTTCAGGTTTGAAAAATTTAAAAACTCTTGAATATGGATACAGTATCGACCTTAAAGATGAGGATAGAAAAGTTGACTTCGTCATTGAAAATAAATCTGAAAAAATCAGTACTGTTAAAATAATTGCAGGAAAAGATATTTCGAATGAAACGGATATTTTATTGGACGAAAGACTACAATCCACTTACAAAATTGGAGATGAAATAAATTTTAAAAATGTTGAAAAGTTTGGTATTTTTAAAGATGAAGTAAAAAAATTAAAACATAATAAATTTAAAGTTGTGGGCTTTGTTAAAAGTCCGGAAGTTCTAACTTCATTGTTAAGAGGAACTACTGAAAATGGATATTTAGGTATAATTTCTAAAAAAACTTTTGACTTTAGTCATTTTTCGCATGCCAAAATTATTTTTTCAGATTTGAATGATTTAAACAAAAATACAAAAAAATTTGATAAAATGAAGAACACTAAGAGGCTCGAATTACAAGAAAGTTTTAAAAACAGACCTCTTGAAGTTTATGAGCTGATTTATTCTCAAAAGAGGGAAACTTTGGATAAGAGCAAGGAAGAAGTTTCAAAAAATAAGATTGACGTTGAAGAAAATGAAAAAAAATTAAAACAAAATTTTGAAAAATTACAAAATGGACAAAATGATATAAGACGTGCTTTTGCAGATTTGAATTATCAAAAAAATCAATTTGTTCTGCAAATAGATGAAAATAGGAAAAAAATATTGGATTCTATTAATGACTTATATAAAAAAGAAAGTACTATTAAAGAAAAAAAGGCAGAATTACTTGAAAAAAATAATTCTTTGATAAAAAGTAAAAATGAATTGGAAAAGCAAAAAGATGAAATACTTTCAAAGATAATTTCTCTAAAAGAGAATTTACGATTACTTGAAGAAAATTTCAAGTCAAAATTCATTGGAGAAAAAGAATATAAAACAAAAAAAGAGGCAATAGAAAAGAATTTATCTTTACTTAATGAAAATTTTTCTAAACTTCAAAAAGGTTTAGAGGAAGTTGAAAAAAATTTGGGAAATCTATCTTCAGGACTAAAAGAGCTGGAAGAAAATGCTAAAAAAATATCTTCCGGAATTTCTGATTTAGAAAAAGCAAAAAAAGATTTACAAGAAAAATCTGAAGAGGGTTTAAAAAAATTTGATGAATACTATTTACAATTAGTTCAGAAAAAAGAAGAAATACAAAAGAATAATTTAAAATTAAAAGAGGGCAAAGAAAAAATTGAAGATGCTAAAGATAAAATATCAGATGCAGACTCAAAAATTTCTGACGGAGATGAAATTTTATCCAAACTCATAGAGCCTACCTATAATATTGAGGACGGTTTTAGCAGTTCCGGAACTTCAAATGTATATTTTGCAAGTAATGGAATTTATGGTGTTTCAAATGTTTTTTCTCTATTTTTCTATTTCATTGCACTTTTAGTTTCACTTACTACAATGACCAGAATGGTTGACGAAAATAGGGTACAGATAGGAACTTTAAAGGCTTTGGGTTATAGTAATGTGGATATTGCAAAGCAATATTTTTACTATGGATTTTTGGCAAGTGTAATCGGTGGAGGAATAGGTTCGGTTTTAGGATTTAAAATAATTTCTCCACTTGTTTACGGAACATATCTAAAAGCCTTTATATTTCCAAAAGTGTTTGACAGCTATTATTTAGACATTGTATTTTTGGGAATTTTAATCGCAGTATTTTGTACGGCTTTTGTTTCTTATATAACTTGTATAAAAACTTTGAAAGAAAAAATTTCATCTCTTATGAGAGCCAAGGCTCCAAAGAGTGGGAATACTGTTTTTCTTGAAAGAGTGCCTTATATATGGAAAGAACTTTCTTTCTTGCAAAAGGCAACTTTGAGAAATGTTTTTAGATATAAACTCAGATTGTCAATGACAATTATAGGAGTAATGGGTTGTATGGGACTTTTGGTTCTAGGCTTTGGAATCAAAGACAGCTTGGACGGAGTTTCCGATTTGCAATATGAAAAATATACGAAGTATCATAGTTCTGTTGTTTATAATCCAATGGCACTTTCAAAAGATTTGGATAAATTTAACGAGAATATAAAGTCAAACAAAGATATAAAGGAAAGTTTAGATGTTTCAATGGGTGTTGTAAATATAAAATCCGATAAAAAATTTGATGAAAAGATAGGAGTTTTTACAACAGATAATTTGACAGAGTTTTCAAAATTCTTTGGACTGCATAATGGAAATGAAAAAATTGAAAAGTTAGATGACGGAATTTATATAAATAAAAAATTGTCCGAAAAATTTTCTCTTGTCGTTGGAGATGAAATCTCGTTTATAAGTAATAATAAGGAATATAAAGGAGTAGTTGCAGGAGTTTTTGAAAATCACGTTGGTAATTTCTTTGTGATGAATGAAAATACTTATGAAAAAACTTTTTTCAAAAGACCTATAAAAAATACTAAATTGTTGATATTGAATGATGGAAGTAAAGAAAATATCGAAAAAGTTATCAATGAAGTTGAAAAGGACTCTGTCGTTATAAAAGCTACTGATATAAATGTATTAAAGAAAATAATTGATGATGCCTCATACAGTGTAAACTCAATCATCTTAGTAATTGTAATCTGCTCAGGCTTTTTGTCAATAGTTGTCTTGTATAACCTTAGCAATATAAATATTTCTGAAAGGAAAAGAGAAATTGCAACACTAAAAGTTTTAGGATTCTATCCGATAGAAATCGACAAATACATTTACAAAGAAACTTTAATACTAACTGTAATAGGAATTTTTATAGGAATATTTGTTGGACATAGCTTGCATATAAATATAATGGAGCAACTTGCAATGGACTCAATCAGATTTTTCAACAAAGTGAAACTTGTAAGCTACATTTATGCAAGTGTCGTAACATTGTTATTTACATTTGTTGTATATTTTATAGTAAAAATAATCTTAAAGAAAGTTCCGATGATTGAATCACTAAAAGATATTGAGTAGAATATTGGAAGATAATAAGCAAGATAATAAGCAAGATGGAGTGATAATATGAGTGAATATAAACCACCTTACTATTTAACTGAAAATATGTTAAGTTTTGTGGCATCTATTTCAGAAAAATTAGGGAAATTGAATGTGTATAATGGATTGGAATCAAAACCACATTTGAGACGTAATAATAGAATAAAGTCAATACATTCTTCTTTGAAAATAGAGGCAAATTCTTTGTCTATTGGAGAAGTTAAGGATGTGTTAGATGGTAAAATTGTTCTTGGACCTGAAAGAGAAGTTCAAGAAGTGAAAAATGCTTATGATGCTTACGATTTAATATCAGAAATTAGCCCATATAGTATAGATGATTTAAAAAAAGTTCATGGAGTTATGACTAGAAATTTAGAGCTACAAGCTGGAGAATTTAGAAGTAGTGGAGTTGGCGTTTTTAATGGAGATAGTTGTATTTTTATGGCGCCACCATTTAAACAAGTCCCAAATCTTATAAGTGATTTATTTTTATGGATGGATGAAAATAAATTTAAAATTCATCCTCTAATAATGGGAGCTGTTTTTCATTATGAATTTGTTTTTATTCATCCATTTACAGATGGAAATGGACGTATGGCAAGATTGTGGCACACTTTGATTTTATCAAAGTGGAATCAATTATTTGAGTTTGTGCCGATAGAAAGTCAAATTGAAAAATTTCAATCTGGATACTATAAAGCTATATCTGATAGTCATAGTAATGGAAATTCAAATATTTTTATTGAATTTATCTTAGAGCAAATAGACTTTGTATTAGAACTATTATCTAATCAGGTACAAAGAGTTGATTATAATTTATCAGAATATTTAAAAAAGATGTTAGATGTTATGGAGTTTGGAATTCCTTATTCAACTACAAGTATTATGGAAATGTTAGGGCTTAAATCAAGAGAAACTTTTAGAAAAAATTATTTAAATCCGGCAATAAAATTAGGATTGGTAGTTCGTACAATACCTAATAAACCAAACAGTAAAAATCAAATGTATGTAAAAATATAAAAACATTAAAGCAACCAAATTGAAGTGGTTGCTTTTTTTATAGCTTTTCAATTCATATAATTCTTTACAAAAAAAGGTAATTGATATATAATTATCTTGAGATTATATTCATTATTTTAGGAGGAAAAGAAAATGGTTAGATTACGTTTTGCACCAAGTCCAACAGGATATTTACATATAGGAGGACTTAGAACTGCACTTTATAATTATTTATATGCTAAACAAAAAGGTGGAAAATTTTTACTTAGAATTGAAGATACAGACAGAACAAGATATGTTGAAGGAGCTATTGAAAATTTAATTCATGAGCTTAAGTGGTCAGGCGTTGAGGCTGACGAAGGAGTTTGCTTAGACGAAAACGATAAGATTACTGAAGTTGGAGAATGTGGTCCTTACATTCAATCTGACAGAGTTGAAAAAGGAATTTATAATAAATATGCAGAAGAACTTATAGAAAAAGGATATGCTTATTATTGTTTCTGTAGTAAGGAAAGACTTGACGATATAAAGAATCAACAAAAAGCTGACGGAAAGATTCCAAGATATGACGGACTTTGCAAGGGAATTAGCATTGAAGATGCTAAAAAGAGAATTGCAAATGGAGAAAGTTATGTAATTAGATTAAAGTTACCTGAAAATAGAGATATAGTTTTTGAAGATGTTATCAAAGGAAAAATCACAATAAATACAAATGATATGGACGACCAAGTTTTAATCAAAGCTGACGGTTTTCCAACTTATCATTTTGCAGTTGTTATTGATGACCATTTAATGGGAATTACTCATATTGTTAGAGGAGATGAATGGATTTCATCAACTCCTAAACATATTTATCTATATGAGGCATTAGGTTTTGAAAAACCGACTTTCGTTCATTTACCAACAGTTTTAAATAAGAGTGGTAAAAAATTATCTAAGAGAAATGACGATGCATCTGTTGAAGATTTCAGATTAAAGGGTTATTTACCTGAGGCACTTATAAATTATCTTGCGCTTGTTGGTTGGAGTCCTGAAAGTAATGAAGAAATTTTATCTTTAGAAGAAATGGTTGAACAATTCTCTTTTGAAAGAGTTTCAAAATCCGGTGGAGTTTTCGATGTTGACAAACTTGATTGGGTTAACGCTCAATACATTAGAAAAATGGAAATTTCAGAACTTGCTAAACTTGTTAAACCATATTTAGTTGATGCAGGTTTTGTTAAGGAAGATGTTTGTGAACAAAGACTTCTTCTTATCACAAAGACTTTCCAAGAATCTATTTCAAGACTTCCACAAATAGTTGAACAATCAAGATTTTTATTTGAAGATGTTGAAGTTGAACAAGATGCTGTGGAAATGAGAAATGTTGCTCATATAGAAATTTTGAAAGAAAAAATCAGAGAAGAATTATCTCAAATTGAAGAAATTGATGATGAAGTTGCTAAAGGCTTTATGAAAAAAATTCAAAAAGCATCAGGATTTAAAGGGAAAGATTTATATATGCCTGTTAGAGCATTGCTTACAGGTCAAGTTCATGGTCCTGAACTTTCAAATATTTTGGAAATTTTAGGTAAAGAAGAGGTTTTAAGAAGATTAGGGTAGGTTTTTATGAAAAATTTTAGAAATTTCGTAAAAAAGTTTTTTGTATTTTCTTTTATACTGATTAGTATCTTAGCGATACCACTTTCAAATGCTTTTGCAGATGATTTTTATGAAAATAAAATAAATGTAAAAATTAATAAAGACGGTAGTGCAGATATTGAAAGTATTATGGATTTCAAGCCAACTAAGGGAACTGAATACTATATTCCGATTGAAAATTTAGGAAAAAGTGAAATTAAAGATTTTAAAGTTTCAGAAATTTTAAATGGAAAAGAAATTCAGTATGAATCACTAGGGTTTGGTTGGAATACAAAAGCAAGTAGAGCACAAAAGGCGAAAAAGTCTGGAGTTGTTAAAACTTCAAATGGTTATGAACTTTGTTTCGGCTTTGGAGAATATAAAAGAAATACTTTTGTTTTAAGATATAAAGTTACAAATTTTGTAAAATTGTTAAATGATTCAGATATGATTTTCTGGAAATTTGTAAATGACAGCTTATCTGCTCCTCCACAAAAAGTTAGCGTTATTATTTCAAAGGAAGACGGAAAATTTGACAATACAAATTCTAAAATTTGGGCTTTTGGTAATAAAGGTAAAATTGAATTTATTGATGGTAAAATAGTTTTTAAAACTTTAGAAGGTCTTAGAAGTTCAAACTATGTAACTATTTTAACTCAGTTAAATAAAGGGGAAATAATTTCTGGAGAAAAAATAAATAAAGACTTTTCATATTATAAAGATATGGCTTTTAAAGGCTCACAATATAAAAAAACTACAAAACAAAGTGCCTTCAGTTTTAAGAAGTTATATAAATTGTTATATATTTTAGCAATTATACCACTTTTAAGAGGTTCTTTTAAAAGTAAAAGAATTAAAGGTGGATATAAAAAAGGCGATTTAAAGGGTGAATATTATAGAAGTTTGCCAACTAATGAATGGAAAAACTTATCAATGGTTTTGGATAGTGCAAAGTTTGATTCTGATAAGTCTATGATAAGGGCCTATTTCTTAAAATGGATACAAGATAAACTTTTGATTCCTATAACTGAAGAAACGGGATTTATATTTAAAAAAGAAACTATGTCTTTGAAGATAAATGACCATATAAAATATAATTTTGAAGATGAAAATGAAAAAAGTTTATTTGATATGGTTGAAGTTGCGTCAAGTGAGGACAGAATTTTACAACAAAATGAATTTAAAAAGTATTTATCTAAAGAGAAAAATAGAAGTGAATTTAAAAGAGTAACTGGAGTTTTTGACAAAAATTCTAAAGCCTTTTTAATACAAAATGGTTTTTTAAGTAAAAAAGATAACGGAAAAATTTTGTTGGAATATAACGAAAATGGTAAAGAGTTTACTAAAAATTTAGTTGGTTACTATAATTATTTGAAAGATTTTACTCTTTTAAGTGAAAGAGAAGTTTCAGAAATAAAAGTTTGGAAAGATTTATTAATTTATGCGACACTTTTTGATGTTGCAGAGGAAGTTCAAAAACAATTAAAGAAATTAGCACCGGAAGTTTTGGAAGAATATGATGTCGATGTAAATTCGTTACATACTGCGATGATATATTCATCAGTATTCTCAAATACATTTGTAGATGCTTATTCAACTGCTGTTGCAAGTTCATCAAGTGGTGGAGGAGGTTTCTCCAGCAGAGGTGGAGGTAGAGGCTCTTTTGGTGGAGGCTCCGGTGGTGGCACTAGATAATATAAAAGGAGGAATGTACAATGATATTGTATATAATTTTAGGGATTGTAGTTCTTTTAGTACTTTGGATTATAGCAGGATATAATAAACTTATAAGACTAAGAGAAATGGTTAAGAATGCAATGGGACAAATTGCAGCAAATGTTGAATCAAGATGGGACGCTTTAAAATCTTTGATTGATGCAACTAAAAAGTATTCTGAACATGAATCAGAAACATTGAAAAATGTAATTGCACAAAGAGGTGGCGTAAACAGTAACAGTACAGTAAAAGATATTGAGGCTGATAACAATATGTTTACACAAGCTCTTTCAAGACTTGCAGTAGTTGTTGAAAATTATCCGGAATTAAAAGCCAATACATTGTATTTAAATACAATGGATAAAATTGACTCTTATGAACAAGATGTTAAAAATTCAAGAATGGTTTACAATGATACTGTTACTAAATTTAACAGAACAATGTTAGTATTCCCATTAGTTTTAATTTCAAGAATGATGGGCTTTACTGAATACGAATATTTCAAAAATACAGAAACAAAAACAAATCCACCAAGTTGGGATTAGTAAAAGGCACTCGAAAGAGTGCTTTTTTATTATGAAATAACAAGGTTCTAAGTTATTCACTCGATGCAAAGCATCGTGTAAGGGTGTTTATTGTGTAAAAAATTGTAATGTGTTAAAATCTAATTTAGATAGAGTAAAGAGGTATTTATGAAAAATTTTAGAAAATTTGTATTTTTTATTTTTTGTATTTGTTGGGATTTTATTAATGCCACTTTCAAACAACTTTTTTTGTGGAAATTTTTATAATTGAAATAAATTTTCAAACTAAAAAGGAAATTTGTGTAAAAAATTATAATCTGTAATTATAAAATGTTGAAAAATTAATATTTTATCAAGTGAAAAATATTTTTATAAAAATAAGTAATAATAATTGATATTATTTAAAAAATATGGTAATATATATAAGGAGAGAAAAATAAATATTCTTCAAGAAAAATTTAGGAGGAAAAGTATGAAAAATAAATTTATTTTATTACTTGCGTTAGTGCTTTCAGTAGGAGTTTTGGGAGCTTGTACAAAGAAAGCTGACGATAAAATGAAAAAGGAAGAAAAGAAAACTGAGCAAAAGGCTGAAAAGAAAAAAGTTATTGCTACAAGTACAATGCTTACAGACTTGGTAAAGCAAATAGGTGGAGATAATTTTGAAGTTGAAGGAATGATGAAAGCGGGGGTTGACCCTCATTTATACAAACCGACTGCTGGAGATGTTGAAAAACTTGAAAAGGCTGATGTTGTTGTTGTAAACGGATTACATTTGGAAGGTCAAATGGGAGAAGTTTTACAAGGTCTGGAAAAACAAAATAAAAATGTTGTAACTGCCGCTAACAATATTCCAAAAGAAGATTTACTTCCTTGGGAAGAAGAAGGTGCAGGTCCAAACGACCCTCATATGTGGTTCAGTATTAAAAACTGGAAAGTTGCCGCAAAGAATGTTGCTGAAGGTTTAAAGAAAGCTGATAGCTCAAAATCTGCTGAGATTGATAAAAATCTTGCAAAATATGAAAAAGAACTTGATGAACTTTCTGCTTATATAAATAAAAAAGTTAAAGAGTTACCGGAAAATCAAAGAGTTTTAGTTACTGCTCATGACGCTTTTAACTATTTTGCAAAGGAATTCGGTTTTAGAGTAGAAGCAATTCAAGGAATTAGTACAGAATCAGAAGCAAGTGCAGCTGATATAAAGAAACTTTCAGATTTTTTAGTTAAAACAAAAATAAAAGCAGTTTTTGTTGAATCTTCAGTTCCTAAGAAAACAATTGAATCTTTAGTTGAATCTTGTAAAGCTAAAGGTCATAATGTAAAAATAGGTGGAGAATTATATTCTGACTCATTGGGAGATGATAATACAAAAGAAAATACTTATATCTCAATGTATAAATACAATATTGACACAATAGTTGACGCTTTAAAATAAACTTAAAAAAAAATCTCCTAACTATATACTTATTGTAGTGGGAGATTTTTGTATTTTGGAGGAAAAAATGAACGATATAGCTGTAAAGGTTGAAGATTTAACTATTGCCTATTATTCAAAGCCGGTTGTTTGGGACGTTGATTTGAATATTAAAAAAGGCAAACTTACTGCGATTTTAGGTCCGAATGGTGCCGGTAAATCGACTTTGTTAAAGGCGATGTTAAATTTGATTCCTATTTCATCAGGAAAAATTTTATTTTTTGATAAAACTTATAAGGAATTTAGAAAAAATATTTCCTATGTACCACAGAGTGAGTCTGTGGATTGGGACTTTCCAACTGATGTACTGGACGTTGTTATGATGGGAACTTATGGGAAACTCGGTTGGATAAAAAGAGCCGGAAAGAAAGAGAAAGAATTATCTTTAGAGGCTTTAAAAAAACTTGGTATGGAAGAATATGTTGACAGACAAATAAGCGACCTTTCAGGAGGACAACAACAAAGAGTTTTCTTGTCAAGAGCATTGGTTCAAGACAGCGAAATTTATTTTCTTGACGAGCCTTTAAAGGGTGTTGATGCCAAGACTGAAAAAGAAATTATGAGAATTTTAAAAGAGCTTAGAGATTCAGGAAAGACTATCGTAGTTGTTCATCACGATTTGCGAACAGTTGAAGAATATTTTGATGATGTTGTACTTTTAAATAAATTAGTTGTTGCATCAGGCTCAGTCAAGGACGTTTTTATAGAAGAAAATATAAATAAGGCTTACAGGGTGTAGATATGAATGGAATTTTAGATTTACTTACGGACTATACTTTTTTGATGATTACAATAGGCTCCGGACTTTTGGGACTTTTAAGTGGAGTTATGGGAGTTTATGTTACGGTAAAGAAACAAGGGCTTATTTGTGATGCAATTAGCCATTCAACACTTCCGGGAGTTTGTATTGCCTTTATGGTGCTTGGAATTAAAAATTTAGAATTTTTACTTTTAGGAGCATTTATTGCTGGAGTTGTATCGGCACTTCTCATTTTTGGAATAGATTTGAAGTCAAAAGTAAAGTTTGATAGTGCATTGGCAATAGTTTTGTCAACATTTTTTGGACTTGGTGTTGTACTGCTTGCACTTATTCAAAGAAAAGCAAATACAAATCAAGCAGGTCTCGATAAATTCATATTCGGTCAAGCCGCTGCATTTTTAAAAAAGGATATTTATTTTTTAATTGGAATAATTATTTTAGTTTTATTTGTAATTTTATTATTCTGGAAAGAGTTGAAGTTATATTCATTCGACCCTGAATTTGCACAAACAAAAGGATTTTCGATAAATATAATGACTGGAATTTTAATAGTTTTACTCGTTATTTCCATTGTAATGGGAATTCAATCAGTTGGAGTAATTCTTATGAGTACAATGCTTATTGCACCACCGGTTGCAGCAAGACAATGGACTGACAAATTTAATATTATGATGATTTTATCAGGAATTTTCGGTGCGTTTTCAGGAATAGTCGGTTCATTTATAAGTATGTACTACAAAGGCTTGTCAACCGGACCTGTCATAACGATAGTTGCAAGTATAATTGTATTTTTCAGTATATTATTTTCGCCGAAAAAAGGAATTTTGTTTGTTAAAAAGAGAACAATGCAAGGAGGGACTAAATGCGACAATTAGAAATTTTAATAGCTGTTAGTTTAGTTTCAGCTGCTTGCTCATTGCTTGGACCATTTTTGATTCTTAGAAAAATGTCAATGATGATAGATTCCATAACACATACAATTTTGCTTGGAATTGTAATTGCATTTTTCATTACAAAAGATTTAACAAGTCCTTTATTGATTGTTGGAGCAGGACTTGTTGGAATACTTACGGTATTTTTAACAGAACTCATAAACCAAAAGACAACTTTACACGAAGATGCATCAATCGGACTTGTATTTCCTTTTTTATTTAGTATTGCGATAATAATAATTTCAAAATTTTTAAGAGGAGTACATTTGTGTATTGACTCCGTTTTGGTCGGAGAAGTTGCTTTCTCTGTAATTCCAAGAATAGAATTTTTTGGATATGAGGGCTCAAAAGTTATTTTTGTTATGGCAGTAATATTTTTAATAGATTTAATTTTTATTGGAGTTTTCTTTAAAGAATTAAAAATTTCTACATTCGATAAAAATTTGAGTTTGATTTCAGACTTTGCGCCTGCTGTTATCTATTACGCTTTAATGAGTTTAGTTTCAATTACAACAGTTGGTGCTTTTAACGCCGTTGGTTCAATTCTTGTAATTTCATATATGGTTGTGCCGTCTGCTTGTGCATATCTTTTGACTCACGATTTAAAGAAGATGATAGTTATAAGTGTATTTGTTGGAGTTTTAAGTAGTGTGTTGGGATTTTATTGTGCATATATTTACGACCTTTCAATCGCTGGAACAATAGCAGTTGTAAACGGAATAATCTTTTTCTTGGTATTCATATTTGAGCCGAGAAACGGAATTATAAGAAAGATTGTAAATGAAAGTAGAAAAAGAACTGAATTTGCAGAGGTTACAATGCTATTGCATATTATAAATCACGAAAATACAGAGAATGAAAAAGTTGAATGTAATATTTCAAAAATAAATGAGCATTTGTGTTATGCAAAAAATAAATTTGAAAAAGTTTTAAAGAGTATTATAAATAAAAAACTTGCCTATATAGATAATAACATCATAAAAGTTACCGATATTGGCAGAGAAAAGACTTTGAATAAATTTGATGAATGGATGAAGTAAAATAGAGATAATCTTTTGATTATTTATCTTTATTTAAATTTACGAAGTAATTATTTTAAAAATTTAATAAAAAATTAAAAGAGAGACAATTTTTCATAAAAAATCTCTCTTTTTTTGTACTCTTGGTATCACATCATTTACAAATGTACAATTATAAATAATTTAAATGATTTTGCATTTATAGTATAATAAATATAATTTCGCTATTTCTGTGCGAAATAATATTTATTTCACCATATTCACCTTTGAAAAAATATCTAAACAGGAAATATGGTATAATAATGGTATAAAATTTTTATTTAATGAAATAAAAATTATTATAGCAAGAAAGTGTAGGAAACAAAGTGAAAGAGGAAGATATAGGTATTAAGTATTGTAGAAATTTTATTGAAAATAAAAACAATTATATTAAATATTTAGGTGTTTCAGAAAAAGGACAATACATTTTTATAGAAGAAAATAAATATGTATATAAAATAGATTATGATTATAATTTAGATATTGTAGAAATAAAAAAAATAAAAATTGATAATCAAGTTGATTATTATGTTGAGTCAAAAAATGGTGCATATTATTATTCTAAAAGCGATAATTCAATATATAAATATGAAGAACAATTAAAGAAAAGATGCTTAAGAAAAAGTTTTTATAGCTTAGAAAGTGATGAAAAGTTAATACATTTAAAAGTAGTAAATAATAATATTATATTTTCTACTACAAAATTAAGATTAGTTTTTTTGAGTTTAGAAACTTTTAATGTTGATAAAATAATATATCTTGATAAAAATTTTTTTATAGAACCTTTTTGGTTTGAAATTTTAGATGAAAGAATATTGATAGTTGATGCATCTGCGAATTGTGTACATGAAATTAGTTTTAATGGTGAAATTTTGTGGACATATGGTAAATATAATGATCCAGGATATGAAAATAATAGATTGTTTATACCTGTTTCTGCCATGAAATATAAAAACGAATATATAATTTCAGAACAAAGAGGTCATAGGATTATAAGTGTTTCTAAAAATAAAGAGATTTTAAAAATATATGGTAATACATCTAAAGTCGGTAATTTAAAATATGGCTTTTGGGCTCCGTCTATAATGGGATATTATGGAGATAAAATTTTAATTGCTCAATGTAAAGGTTCGAATCTTAATATTATTTTATTAAATACAAAAACTGGGAAAACTAAATCAGTTTATGGTAATTCCATAATAGAATCTTCTATTTTTAATTTTCCTAGAGTGATAGCATGGTCAAAAAAATATAAACTATTAGCTATAGCCGATAGTGGAAATAATGAGATAAAAATAATGAAAAATAATAAAGTATTAACAGTATTAACTAAATTTAATGGGAAGGGTCTTCAATTTCCAAGATATGTTAGTTGGAATGATGAAAAATTATTGATTACAGATAGTAAAAATCGTAGATTAATATATTATGATTACCAATTAAAAGAATATATTGAGTTTAGTTCTGAATTGTTTAATAATAATTTTGATAAAAAGGACTGGTTACAATCAGCTATTTTAAAAGATAATTATTTATTAGTATCATCTTCAAACAAATTTGTGGTATATTCAATTGAAAATTATAATTTAATATTTGATAGTTCTTTAGTAAATTATAAATTTAAGGATATACATAGTGTGAGTTTTTCTTCTTTAACTAAATTTTTAGTTGCTGATACCGGTAATAATTCTGTTGTTGAAGTAAATATAGATAAAAGTTTTAAAGTTATAAAAAATGTAAATTTAAATGGGCATCATATTAAGTTAAAAAAGCCTAGATATTTTTGTAAAGAATTTAATAAGTATCTAATTGTAGATAGCGGTAATTCTAAGATTTATATTATTGATAATATTAATGATATGAATGTATTATCTTGTATTGGTGAAAAAAGAGGTTTAGGTTATAAAAGATTTTCATTGCCAAGATGTGCTTGTTTTAAAGATGATAAAAATATATTTATATCCGATACTGATAATCATAGAATAGTTTTAAGAAATATATAGTTAATTTATTTGTTGTTTTAATTATACAGGATATTCTCTTTTTTGTTTGTATTCGTTTTTGTTATGTTTTAAATATTTAAACAATAGTTTATATTTTTACTTTTATATATATATCAATGTTGTTAAAAGGAAATTATTTTGTTAAAATATTAAAAAATTGTAGATTTTTTTATAAAAATTTAGTATAATCAGTTTAGATTGTTTATACAATTAAAAATATAATATTTTTCATTAGGAGGATTTTATGAGAAAAAAATTTTTAGCACTTATGCTATCTGCATTAATGATTGGTGCTACTGCTTGTGGAGCAAAGACAGAAAAAAAAGATGAAGTAAGTAACAATATGAAATCAAATGAAGAAGTTACAGGTAAGGTAAGAATCTATACTTCAATGTATGAAGATATAATAGATAATATGAAACCTGCTCTTAAAAAGAAATTCCCTAAGTGTGAAGTTGAATTTTTCCAAGGTGGAACAGGTACTTTACAAACAAAAGTTGCAGGGGAAATCGAAGCCGGAAAACTTGCTTGTGATATAATAATGGTTGCAGAACCATCTTATGCTTATGAGTTAAAGGAAAAGAAGATTTTACATAAATTTGAAATTGAAAACAAGGATAAATTAGCCTTTGAATATGATAAAGAAGGTTATTGGTATCCTGTTAGAATTTCTAATATGGTATTAGCTTATAATCCTGAAAAAACTAAGAAGGAAGATATTGCTCAAAGTTTTAAAGAATTTGCAGAAAAAGAAACATTGGCAGGAAAAATATCCATGTCAGACCCATTAAAATCAGGTACAGCTCTTGCAGCAGTTAGTGGTTTGAAGGACAAATATAATGAAGAATATTTTACAAAATTAGCTAATAAAAAAGTTGCTGTTGAGGCAGGAAGTGTAGCTTTAGCTAAACTTGAAACAGGAGAAATGGATGAACTTATGATTCTTGAAGAGTCAGTTCTTAAGAAGAGAGAAGAAGAAAAATCACCTCTTGAAGTTATTTATCCTAAAGACGGAACAATTGTAGTTCCTTCACCAATTATGGTTATAGATGAAAAATTAACTGAAAATAAAAATACAAAAGCAGCTGAGGCCATTTCAAAATGGTTCTTATCAGAAGAAGGTCAAAAATATATAGTTAAGGGATGGATGCATTCTGTACTAAAAGACTTCTCTGAAGTTCCTTTTGATGCAATTAAAACTTCTGAAATTACAGCAAATAGTATAAATGTTAAATGGGAACAATTAGTTAAAGATAGAGATTCTCTAAGAAAGATGTTTACAGATACAATTGGTAAGAAATAAATTCACAGAATAATTTGAAATTATTGTTTCAAAATAAAAAAATATAACGGGGGGGAGGAAACTCCCTCTTGTTAATGAAAGGTTATTTTATGCAAAAGACAGAAAGAAAATTTAAATTAGATATAAAGTGGATAATAATGTTGTCGATAGTTGCGTTTTTAATTGTTTTTGAAGTTTTTCCACTTTTGTATCTTTTTGTTAAGTCCGTATTTCCAAATGGAAGTTTTACTCTTGAAGCTTTCAAAAGAGTATATAGCTATGATGCAAACTTTATAGCTGTAAAAAATACTATTGTAACGGCAGTTGCAACAACTTTTTTTGGAATGTTAATAGCTTTTCCTCTTGCATTTTTAGTAGGAAGAACTAATTTATACGGAAAAAAAATATTTAGAACTATGTTTGTTATTACATATATGGTTCCTCCTTATGTAGGAGCAATGGCTTGGCTTAGACTTTTAAATCCAAGGGTTGGAACTTTGAATACGCTTATTCAAAAAGTATTTGGGCTTAGTCAACCAATTTTTAATATTTATAGTGTATGGGGAATGGTTTGGGTTCTTACTTGTTTTTATTATCCTTATGCCTTTATAACAATTTCTCGTGCAATGGAAAAGATGGATCCTTCTCTTGAAGAAGCTGCTAGAATTTCAGGTGCAAGTCCTTTAAAGACTTTATTTACAGTTACAATTCCAATGATGACACCAAGTTTAATCGCTGCAGGACTTTTAGTTTTTGTAACAGCTGCATCATGTTATGGTATTCCTTCAATAATAGGAGCTCCAGGACAGATTCATACTGTTACAACCAGAATAATTGAGTTTGTTCATATAGGAAACGAAGAAGGCATAATTGATGCTACAACTCTAGCGGTATTTTTGATGATAATTGCAAATGTAGTTTTGTATTTTTCAACATTTGTACTAGGAAAAAAACAATTTATAACTATGAGCGGAAAATCTACAAGACCTGTAATAGTTGATTTAGGAAAATGGAGAACTCCTCTTACAGTATTAGTTTCTATTTTTGCTTTTGTTGTAGTAATAGTTCCTTTTATAACCGTAGCTCTTACGTCTGTAACTGTTAATATGGGTAAATCATTGTCTTTATCAAATATTTCATTTAAGTTTTGGAAACAAATGCTTGCAAGAGATAGCATATTAAGTTCGACAATAAACAGTTTAGTTGCTGCTTGTGCTGCTGCATTTTTAGGAATAATAATTTCTTGTATGATGGCTTATTTGCTTGAAAGAACAAAAGTAAAGGGAAGAAAAATACCTGACTTTTTGATTACTGTAGGTTCAGGAACTCCAAGTATTGCAATAGCTCTTGCCCTTATAATGACAATGAGTGGTAAATTTGGAATAAATATTTATAATACAATTTATATTATGATAATCGCATATATGATTAAGTATATGTTAATGGGAATGAGGACTGTAGTTTCAGGAATGAGTCAAGTACATCCTTCTTTAGAAGAGGCATCTCAGATTTCAGGAGCCGGTTGGCTTAGAATGATTAAAGATGTTACAGCTCCTTTAATAATGCCGTCAATAGTTGCAGGTATATTCTTAATCTTTATGCCTTGTTTTTATGAACTTACTATGAGTACATTGTTGTATTCATCTCATACAAAGACTATCGGTTTTGAACTTTATAATTATCAAACTTATCACAGTCAACAGATAGCCAGTGTACTTGCTACTGCGATTTTGATTTTTGTATTATTAGTAAATTGGATTTTAAATAAACTTACAAAAGGTAAGTTTTCAATTTAGGAGGAAAAATGTCAACAATTACAATAAAAGAAATAAGTAAAGCTTTTGGAAATGTAGAAGTTTTAAAACCTTTTACAGAAACTTTCGAAGATGGTGAATTTATAACTCTATTAGGACCTTCAGGTTGCGGTAAAACAACAATGTTAAGACTTATAGCTGGATTTGAAAAACCTACAAGTGGAGAAATACTAATAGGAGATAATGTTGTTTCCGGAGGAAAAACTTTTGTTCCTCCTGAAAAAAGAGATATAGGAATGGTGTTTCAATCTTATGCTGTTTGGCCTCATATGAATGTTTTTGACAATGTTGCCTATCCTTTAAAAATATCAGGTGTTAAAAAACAAGAAATAAAAGAAAGAGTTGAAAAAGTTTTAGAGATAGTTCATTTATCTCAATATAAAGATAGAATACCGTCAGAGCTTTCAGGTGGACAACAACAAAGGGTTGCTCTTGGACGTGCTTTAATTGGAAAGCCTAAGTTGCTTTTACTTGATGAACCTCTTTCAAACTTAGATGCAAAACTTAGAGAAGAGATGCGTTTTGAAATAAAAGAGATACAAAAAAGACTTGGAATTACAGTTGTTTATGTAACTCACGACCAAATAGAGGCTATGACAATGAGCGACAGAATAATTTTGATAAATAAAGGAGTTGTTCAACAAATTGGAACTCCTGAAGAAATTTATAGAAATCCTGCAAATCCTTTTGTTGCAAATTTTGTCGGTCGTGTTAATTTTATTAAGGGAGTTGTAAAAGACGGATTTGTTGAAATTTCAAATACCGGAAAGAAATTACCTTATGACGGAGATAAAAAGGGCAATGTTATAATTGCAATAAGACCTGAGGCTTTAAGAATAGATGAAAAAGACGGAACAATTGATGCAAAACTTGTAAGTCAATTTTATCTTGGGGATGTGAATGACTGTAAAGTTGATTTGGGAAATGAAAATATAGTTAGAGTTATCGACCATGTTGAAACTTACGGAATGTTTGAAGAAAATTCAAATATAAAACTTAGAATTAAAAACTTCATGGTATTTGACGATGACGGAAAAGATTACACAAAGATAATAACATAAAAATTAATTTTAAAGCTATTGAATTTTTCAATAGCTTTTTTATGTTTTATAGTCATCTTTTTTTATTTAAAATTATCAAACAAGATATTTATTTGCTTTATCAACTATACTTGACTAGTTAATTAATATAATGTTAAAATTAATGTCGATATTGATTATTATATTAATATCAAAATTTTTTGAGGAGGGTTGTATGAATAATACAAAAAAATTATTTAAAACTTGTTTAGCTATGCTATTCGTCTTTAGTATGTTGCTTACAAGTTTTTCAAATTTATTTACTTATGCAGAGCGTAGTTCTGATAAGATTACAGAAGTTAATGTAAAGGATGTTTTCGGTTATTTTGTTGTAAATATAAAGCCGGCTGAATTGACTTCTAAAATAAAAGGTATTTCAATTAATGAAAAAAAAGCTGAATTAAGTAGTAAATATCAAGTTTGGGGAAGTAAAGATAAGTATTATATAGAAAACGAGGATATATATTTACCACAATTAGAAGATGAAACGATTTTAACTTTTAAAGGTGAAAATGATATTGAATTAGGAAAGTTTAAATACAGTAAATCATCTAAGAAATTTACAAAAGTTAAATCATCTTCAAGTGAAGAAGTTCCAACTGAACCGAAAAAAAAGAAAGACGAAAAGAAAGATGAAGAAACTCCTGTTGAAAGTAAAATTACATCAGTTATTGGAGATAAAGGAACAGGATTTGGTTCATACTATACTTTAACAGTTTTGCCAAAAGAAATTTTAAAAGAAATTGATGGCTTAGAAGTTGGAGTTAAACCTTTTGTAAAAACTGATTCTAAAATAGCTGTTTTTGGAAATAAATTTATGGTTGAAAAAGAAAGTTGAAAAATCTATCTAGGAAATACTCCAAATAATAATACTGTAATTGTTTTTAAAAAAGGTGATAAAGTTTTAGGAAAGTTTAAAAAGATTGATGATACAAAATATGAAGTTGTAAATTCTAAAGGGTTAACAGATAAGAAGTTACATGTTAAACTTGAGGGAACTTTTGAATCTGCTGTTGTTAATCAAAAGAAATATGATTCAGTTACTGCTGCAACAGGATCCTCTGTTGTAACTAAGAACAGCGATGTCGTTGTTAAAATTGCTGAAACTGAAAAAGGTCAAGAACCTAAAGAATCAGATTGGAAGTTGGTTAAAGATTCAGCAGAAATTAATTTGAGCAAAAGTACAATGAAAGTTAATGATGAAACTATGGGAATGGAACCGGTTTATCATGTTTCAGATAGTAGCGTAACTCTTAATGGTATTCCTAAAAAAGCGGGAACTTTCAATGTAATTGTTGAGGCAAAAGACGAATTAGGCAGAACTGCTACGTCAAACCCACTTACTTTTAAGGTTTATGACCTGAAAAAAGTAAAATTATCAGAGCAATTAAAGACAACAGATTTCAAAAAAGTTGAACATGGGGCTAAAATGGAATGGGATATGGAGCCTTGGTACATTGAACTTTTTGATAAAGATGTAAAAGAAACTCCAACAAGTATGACAGTTCCTAAAGAATTGGGAATTTGGCATGGTTCACATCAAAGCGGTGTTTATGGTGTTCTAGGTTATGCTGTTGAACAAGACAAAGAACCACATCAAAAACTTATTCTTGAAAATGGAACAGATTTAACTATAAAGAATATGAAAATTCTAAGTAGTGTTGAAATTGTAGTTAAAAATGGCGCAAAACTTAATTTCTATGATTCATCATTATATGGAAAAATTACTGTTGAAAATGGTGGAAAGTTCCAAATGAACTATGATAGCTATAACAACAAATTTTTAACAGGCTCATCAATCAATGGACAACTTGTATTAAAAGACGGTTCAACAGTTGAATCTTCATTAATTTATTCAAATGCAAATAATTTAACAGACGGTAAAAAAGCTCGTAGAATTGATACTCCTGTTGTTAAAGTTGAAGGACATGTAACTTTGAATGGAAAAGTTTATGTTCGTGGAGATGAATCAGCAACTGGTTCTAAGAAAGATGGAAAACTTTACAAAGGACAACCTGCTATGGAACTTGCAGAAGGGGCAAAATTAACAATTACTAAAGGCTCCGAACTTGGAGTTTTTGGTGGAGGTCGTAATGCGACAACTACATTCGGTGGAAGTGCTTTATGCTTAGGAAAAGGAAGTTCTGTTGAAGGTGAAGGAAAATTAATTGCCGTTGGTGGAGATGGACAACTTGCTGGAGATGGTGCAGATGCTGTCGTTGGAGAAGGAACTATCGCAACTGCTGAGGCTTATTTACAAGGTGGAAATGCCCTTAATAAAAATCATAAAGTTGGAAAGCCTTATGGGAAAAATGTAAAAATTTCTGAAAAAACTGTTGGTTATGCAAAAGACGGAATTATGAATCCAACTGAAGAACAAAAACTTAAATCTCCATATTGGACAGGAGTTAAAGCGCCGGAAGAAAAAGTATTGAAAAATGCTGATACAAAAGGAGCACCAACAATTATTAAAAAAGAAGATAAAGTTGTTGACCCTAAAGAAAAGAAAGAAGAACCGAAAGTTAAACCGGAAGAAAAAGATAATGGAGTAAAACCTGAAATCAAAGACAAAAATAAGGATAAAGAAAAAAATAACAAAGAAAAAGGTAAAGAAGTTAAACCTGAAGAAAATAATAACGAAGTGCCTGAAGTTAAAACAACAAATAAAATCGTAAATGAGGAATTTAAAGCAAGTGTTGAGTCAAAAGATATGAATTCCGATTTAAAATTAATGATTAAAAAATTGGATAAAAATACTGTTGATGCACTAAAAAATAAAGATGCTGATTTATATGATATTTCATTTACATTAGGAAATAAAAACTCAGTTAAGATGCCAAAGCAAGAATACAAAGTAACATTACCAAAAGAAAACGGTAAAGTTGTAAGTGCTGTTTATTTTGTAAATGAAGAAGGAAGTTTAGAAAAATTACAATTTACACAAGATGATAAAAATGTAACTTTCACAACAACTCATTTCTCAAAATATGCCGTTGAGTACAAGACTGAAAAGAAAGCCACTAAAGAAGTTGAAAAATCAAAATTAGTAAAGACTTCTATTGCAGGAGCAAGCGCTATATTACCAACATTACTTTTAGGTGTTATGTTTGTTGCAAATAAAAAAAGAAATAAATAAATATTTTATAAAAGAGTCGTTTAACGCGACTCTTTTATGTTTTAAACTATAATTTAATAAATATTTATTTAAAAGCTATTGACGTATTTTTATTTGTTTAGTATAATTTAGATAGTTAATAATATTTTTCAAAAATATATAAAGATTTATATAATTTACATAAAATTTTCAAGGAGGTAATTTATGAAAAAATTTTTTAAAAAGTTAATTTTGATTTTGCCTGTTTTCGTTGTTCTTTCAGGTTGCGCTAAGAGTTCTAATGTTAATGAAGACAATACAAAAGCACAAAAGCATATTGTTAGAAAAGCAAGTAAAGAAGTTCAAGAAGTTTGTGGATATTATTATGCTTCTGATTCGCAAATTGTTATAGATAATGGAGAATATTATGGAGTTCCTTGTTTGTATTACAAAGCTAAGCCGATAGACTTTGATAATTGTTCAAAAGAGTCCGTTAAAAAACTTCGTGGTGATTTTACGGATGACGGAAATTTTTTAGAACCGAAAGTTTTTGAAGAAGGTGGAAAAAAGTATTTAACAGCTGATTTCTTCCCTGAAAGAAAATTTTGGATAAAAGATGAAAAGACAATAGTCGATACTGAAACAAATACAGAATATATAAAAGGCGAGCCTAAATAAAAAAATTAAAAAGTTGAGAAATTTGGTTTATTACATCTTATAAATTGTGATAAAGTAAATTATTTCATTATATTAAATCTTTATATAAAAGGAGATTATGTTACTATGATATATGATTATTTAAGTAGGTATAAAAATGGAGATTTATATAGATTTATATAGTGATTAGTTAATATGTTTGTTATTTTAATTTTTCTTAGGAGGAAATATAAATATGAAAAAATTATCTAAAATTGCGATGTTTTTAATTGTAATTATGTTAATAAATTTTACAAATACTATTTTAGCACACGAAGAAGTTAATGGGTTAAATATTATATATTCTAACCATAGTGAGGATAGTTATCGTGAATTAATTGAGTATAAAAATTGTAAATATTATTTTGAGGACACGAAAAAGTACACTATTAGTATAACCTATAATAAAGATAATGGATTTATTATAGACTTAAAAGATAAGTTGGATAATACTATATCTAATACCAAAATTATTAAAAATTATTATAATGATGATGTTTTTTTGGAAATTCGTGATTCTGTTTTAAGTAAAAATATAGTTTTTATGGAAGTTGAAAAAATTAGAGATACAAATATAGGTGATAAATTATCTAAGGAGATGAAGAAAGTAACTTTTGATGATTCTATTTCTAAAAATAAATATTTAAGTGGTGGGTCTGACCCAATTGATGATGAAGAATATAAAGACTATATAAAAGCTTATAATGAACTTGTTGAAGAATACGGGACACCTTATAGGCAAAAATATTTATCATCGTTAATTTATAAAGGACATAAAGCAGAACTTTTTCAAAACAAAACTTTTCAGATATACCCCGAGACAACTGAAAGTAAATTATTTGCTGCTGGAACATTAATAGGTGTAGTTGCGTCGTTTCTTTCAGTTCCTGAATCTGTAATACTTATTATTTGTTCTGTGGTATCTAATGCGTTAGGCCTTTGGGCATTAGCTTTTGGCTATAAACCTAAAGTTATGACTGCAGACGTTAATTATGGAAAAGAAATAAAAGTTTATAATTATTGGCCTTATAGATCAGATAAAATTAATCATGGTAGAGTGCTTATAGGAGATAGAAATGGAGCTTATGTTTATAGAAATACTTGGAAAAATAACGATTATGAATATGATGAAAATTTGATGAAAAAAGCTATTGATAATTATCTAAGGATTGTGAATTGATTATGTTGTTATTGTATAGAATAATGCTTTTAATATGTGGTTTATATAATATAATTATGGGGGTTTTATACTTGAATAATAAATGTCAAAAAAAGATAATTCCTTACTATAAGATTGATGATATTTCAGAAGATTTAAAAAATGATTTAATGAAAAAATTTGGTAAATTGTGTTTGTTTTTTGGAATTATTTTATTGACGATACCATTACTATTGAATACTGTTAGAAAGATGATAGTTTTTTGTATTATTATGGTAACTGTATTATTAATTTTAAAGATTAAGTTATTAGATTATAGAAAATCCATATTAAAAGAATAAATATTAATTGTATTAAAAATTTTTAAATTATATGTATTAATGTTAAAAAGACTTGAAAATAAAAAAATTCAAGTTTTTTTTACATTTGGTTCTAAAAATGCTATAATTTTATATATAAGTTTATTGGCTAAGATTTTAACGGAAATTTCGTTGATTAAAATAAAGACGGAAATAATGTTCTAATCTCATTTACAAGGATAAATAATAAAATTTTAATAGGAGATTTTTATGGTTACTAAGGAAGAAGTAAAGAAAATTTATTATCTTGCAAACTTGAATGTAAAGGAAGAAGAACTTTCTAGCATTGCTAAAAAGTTTGATGATGTTCTTGTTTTTGCAAATGAAATTATGGAACTTGATACTTCAAGTTGTAGTGGTCTTGAAATAGTTGTTGAGCACAATAGTCCTTTGAGAGAAGATGTTGTGGAGGAAAGTATTTCTAGGGAAGATGCACTTTTAAATGCAAGTGATAAAGAGTATGGATATTTTAGATTGCAAAGGGTTGTGAAATAATGGATATTTTAAGTATAAGAGAAGATTTTATTAGTGGTAAGGTGGATTTAGTTTCATTTTACGATGATGTTATAAAGAGAATTGAAGATAAAAAAGATTTGAATATTTTTCTTGATTTTTCTAAAGAAAAAGTTATGGAAAGAGTTAATTTTTTAAATGAAAAATTAAAAAATGGCGAAAAATTAGGTTCACTTTTTGGTATTTCCATTTCAATTAAGGACAATATCTTAGTTAAGGGTTATAAAAATACTTGTGGCTCAAAAATTTTAGAAAATTTTTCTCCGATTTTTAATGCTACAATTATTGACCGACTTTTAGAAGAAGATGCTGTTATTTTAGGTAAAGTAAATATGGACGAATTTGCTATGGGTGGTTCAGGAGAAACTTCATATTTTGGGGCAACAAAAAATCCACTTGATGAAAGTTTAATTCCTGGAGGGTCATCTTCCGGCTCTGCAAGTAGTGTAAGTGCCGATCTTGCTATGATTAGTTTGGGTTCAGATACTGGTGGCTCTGTTAGAAATCCTGCATCTTTTTGCGCCTGTGTTGGATATAAACCAACTTATGGTATGATTTCAAGATATGGTGTTGTTTCTATGGCAAGTAGTTTAGACCAAGTTGGAATTTTATCAAATGATGTTAAGTCAATTTTACCTATTATAAATGTAATAGGCGGTTTTGATGAAATGGACGCTGTTACTATGAGAGATGCTGTAAATTTCAAAGAAGATAGTGAATTTTCATTAAATGGAATTAAGATTGCGACAGTTTCTAATTTGGAACAATACGAACTTGATGAAGTTGTTTTAAATGATTATAAAAAGGCGATTGAAAATTTAAAAAATCAAGGTGCGATAATCGAAGAAGTAGATTTTAAATATATTAAACATTCTACAAATGTATATAATGTTGTTATGAGTTCTGAAGTTTCAAGTAATATGTCAAGATTTGACGGTATTAGATATGGATACAGAACTGAAAATTATGAATCAACTAGAGAGCTTTTCACAAATACAAGAAGTGAAGGTTTTGGGGAAGAAGTTAAGAGAAGAATTGCAATGGGAACTTTCTACCTTGCAAGCTCAAACAATCAAGCACTTTACAAAAAAGGCTTGGAAGTTAGAGAGTTGATAAGTAAGGAAGTAAACGAAGTGCTTTCAAATTATGATTTTATCTTAACTCCGACTACAACTTGCCTTCCAAGAAAAATTGGAGATGAAAAGGAGAATGCTTTAAGTGCTTATGCAGGAGATACTTTTAATGTTCCTGTAAACTTTGCCGGACTTCCTGCTATTTCTGTGCCTTTAAATCTTAAAAAAATTGGTGGAAGTGTTCAATTTATAGGTAAGAGATTTGATGATGAAAAACTTTTAAATCTTGCAATGAATTTTGAAAGGGGGCTTTAATATGAGTTTAAAAACTATAATAGGACTTGAAATTCATGTTGAGTTACAAACTGAAACAAAAATGTTCTGTGGTTGTAAAAATGAATATGGTTGTCCTCCAAATACGAATGTTTGTCCAACTTGTTTAGGACATCCGGGAACTCTTCCGAGAATAAATAAAAGAGCGATTGAATATGCGATAATGGCAGGTAATGCTTTTAATTGTGAAATTTCAATGGATATGAAAATGGATAGAAAAAAATATTTTTATCCCGACTTGGTTAAGGGTTATCAAATTACTCAAGAGAGAACTCCGATTTGTAAAAATGGTTATATAGAAATTGAAACTGAAAATGGAGTAAAAAAAGTAAGATTACAAAGAATACACATAGAAGAAGATACGGGAAAATCAATCCACAACGAAAGTGGACATACTCTTATGGACTACAACAGAGCTGGTGTTCCACTAATAGAAATTGTATCTGAGCCTGATATGAATAGTCCTGAAGAAGCTATTGCATTTTTGACAAATCTAAAGGAAACTATAAAATACCTTGGAATTTCAGATGTAAAAATGGAAGAAGGCTCACTTCGTTGTGATGTAAACTTGAATGTTGTTGATGAAGAAACAGGTTTTAAAACAAAAATTACAGAAATTAAAAACCTAAACTCATTCAAAGCTGCACTTCGTGCAATGGAGCATGAACAAAAAAGACATATAGAAAATGTTAAAAATAATATTATTGGCGAAAAAGAAACTAGACGTTGGGATGAGGCAAAACTTGAAACTATAATTATGCGTCATAAAGAAGAGGGAAATGATTATAGATTTAGCGTTGAGCCTGATATTCCTTATATAACTCTTGAAGAAAGTTTTGTTGAAAGCATTAAGGAAAAGATGCCTGAACTTCCAAGAAATAAGAAAAATAGATTTTTAGCTGAATACAAACTTTCAGAATATGATGCAAATGTATTAACTCAAAATAAATATTTGTCTGAATATTTTGAAAAAGTTGTAAAAAAGGTTGATGATGCAACTCTTGTTTCAAATTGGCTTTTATCTGATGTTTTAAGAAGAGTTAAAGATTTGGAAATTGAATTTGAGGAAATTCCTTTGAATATAGAATCTTTTTCCAGTCTTTTGAAATTGGTTAAAGAAAATAAGATTAATGCAAATGTAGGTAAAAAACTTCTTAGAGAATTATTTGAAGAGGGAGATTTTGACCCACTTAAAGTTGTTGAAGAAAGAGGACTTATCCAAATTTCTGACGATAGTGCATTGATTAAAATCGTTGAAGAAGTTCTAAGCAACAATCCGTCATCAATTGAAGACTATAAAAATGGAAAAGACAGAGCTTTAGGATTTTTGATGGGACAATGTATGAAGGCGTCAAAAGGTAAAGGAAATCCACAAAAGTTTAATGAATTGATTTTAGAAAGGTTAGTTTAATGAAAAAAGTAGCTTTATCTACGGACAATAAAAACAAAGTTAAAGAGATATTTGCGATTTTAAGCAAATATGACTTTGAAATTGTAACAAAATCAGAACTTGGTGTAACAGAAGAATTTGAAGAAATTTATGATACACTTGAAGGAAATTCAAAATTAAAGGCTGAAAAGTTGAGAGAATATTGTTCCTTTGCTGTTTTAGCTGATGATACAGGACTTTTTGTAAATGCTTTAAATGGAGAGCCTGGAGTTTTATCTGCAAGATATGCAGGAGAACATGGAAATAGTGAAGCAAATAGAAAAAAACTTTTAAAAAATCTTGAAGGAAAGTCGGATAGAAGCGCATATTTTAAAACTGTTATCGTCTTTGTTGACGAAAATGGAGATGAATATGTAGCAAAAGGAATTTTAAAAGGAACTATTTCAACAGAAGAACGTGGCGAAAATGGTTTTGGATATGATAAAATTTTCATTCCTGAAAATATGGATAAAACTTTAGCAGAAATTGGAGCAGAAGAAAAAAACAAATTTAGCCACAGAAAAAGAGCCTTAGAAGATTTGAAAAATATTTTAGGTGATAGATATGATAGTAGCAGTTGTTAGTGATACTCATGGAATCGTACTTCCGGTTGCATACAGTTTACAAAGAAATAAAGTTGACATCGTCCTTCATCTTGGAGATGATGTAGATGATTCAAGAAAAATTGAACAAATTACAGGAATGGAAGTTTATGCAGTTCGTGGGAATAATGATATAAACGAAAATGACACGCCCGAAGATTTGGTTTTAGAAATTAGAAGAAAGAAATTCTTTTTAACTCATGGACACAATTATGATGTTGATAACGGAATAGAAAAAATAGTTGAAAAAGCTAAAGAATTAGGGGCTGACTATGCTCTTTTTGGACATACTCATGTTCATCTAAGAGAAAGAGTTGACGGAATAACAATTTTAAATCCAGGAAGTACAACACTTCCAAGACATGGAGATACAAAGGGATATTATATCGTAAACTTAATTGAAAAAAGTGTAAATAGAATAAATTTAAAATAATCGGCTTTATAACCGACCTTTTGGTCAGTTATTAGCTGATTTTTTTCTATGGAGGAATATATGAAGGTAAGAAAAATGGGTATCGTATCTTTAAGATGTATTATTCCTTTTGGAATAAACGCAAAAGCAGATATTGAAAGGCAAATAATAGAATTTAAAGAATAAAGATATGAAAAAAAGTGTTGAAAAGAAAAGAGATAGAGAGAAAAAAGTAATAACTGAAATGGTAAAACTCTATTGCAAGAAAAATCATAAAAATGGAGAATTATGTGATGAATGCAATGAGGTTTTAAATTATTCTATAAAAAGAATTGATCATTGTAAATTTATGGAGACAAAAACTTTTTGTTCAAATTGTAAATCTCCCTGCTATAGTCCAAAAATGAAAGAAAAAATAAAACAAATTATGAAATTTTCAGGACCTAGAATGTTATTCTATCATCCATTATTAGTTATTTATCATATAATAAGTGGATTAAAAAAATAAATAAAAAAATTAATTTTAAATAAAAAATTTTTATATAGAAAACAGTACTGAATTTTTGTCGTGAAATAGTTGATAAACACTGAAATTTGAATATTTATTTAACATATTTCTTTTAAGTTATTCATTGACTTTAATTTAATTTTGTAATATATTTAACTTGATGAATTATTGGGTAAAAGATAAAAAATAATAATTTTTATGAAAAAGATTTTTTTATAAAAATTATCAATTTTTTGTAAAAAGATACTTGAAAAAATATAAAAATAGGTTTATAATAGTTCTATGATTAAAATGGGGGAAAATTTTTGAATTTAAGAAAATATAAAGTCCTTTATTTTAATGGAATAAAAAACATAGTTTTTTAAATTTTGGAATTTTTGTGTACTTATTATGAAAATGTTATCTTAAAAATTTTAATTTAAAATACTATTTAATATTAGGAGGTGATGAAATGACTACTGATGCTATAAATAGAGTTAAAGAGGCAGAATTAAAAGCTAAAACTTTACTTGAGGATGCTAAACTTGAGGCGGGAACTTTGAGAAAAAATTCTGAAAAAGAGCGACATGAAATTTTTGACAGAATTGTTGATAACGCTAAAAAAGAGGCTGAAGAAATAAGAATTAGCTCTAAAAATGAAGGCGAAATGTTAGCAAGACCTGTAATTGAAAAGGCTAAAAAAGAAGTTGAGCTTATTAAATCTGTTGATGATGAAAAATTAGAGTCTGTGGTTAATTCGATAGTAGAGAGGATTGTGAGTGTAAATGGCAATAGTTAAAATGAAGGAATTCACTTTATTTGCTCTTGAAGGAAAAAGAAAGCGATTGCTTGAAGAACTCCAAAAGTTTGGTTATGTAAACTTTTCAAAGTTCGATTCTCTTGAACAGTTTGATTATCTAAAGGATATAGAAGTTTCAACAAAAGAAACTAATTATGTCGAAGAATCTGCGAAGATTAAATGGCTAATTGATTATGTCGGAAGATTTGTTGAAAAAGAAAAAGGTTTATCAGCCTTGAAAAAGGGACCTATTATTTATACTTTTGATGAACTTGAAAAAGAGGCAAAATCTTATGATTATGTTCCTGATTTTGAGGCTTTAACTGATATAAGTAAAAGTATAGATTCAAATAACCAAAGATTGAATGCGATAGATAATTCTATTAAGGAATTATTGCCTTGGATTTCTATTCAAGAGCCTATTAAAGATTTGAATTCATTCAAAAAATTAAAATTTATTATGGGTTATTTACCAACAAAGAATATTGAAAAATTTAGAAATGCTATTGTTGATTTGAAGTCAACATATTTTGAAGAAAGAGATATAGTTGGTAAAAATGCTTATTGTATCATTTTTACAAATGAGTTGGAGCTAGAAATGGTACTTGAAAATTTAAGATTAAATAGCTTTAGTGAAGTTAATCTTGAAATCAAAGGGGTAGTTAGTGAAGAGCTTGATGCTTTGAAAAATGAAAAGGAAGTTTTAGAAAAAGATAATTTAGAATTGACTGAAAAGATTAAAAAATTTACAGGAAATGTTCAAAAAATGCAAAGTGTTTATGAATATTATCAAAATTTATCTCTTAGAGATACAGTCGTTTCTAACTTTAAATCTACTGAAAAACTTGATGTTATTCAAGGGTATATTCCGGCAGATAAAGAAAGTGATTTTAAGGCTTTACTTGAAAAGGTTTCAGCGTCTAAAATTTATCTAGAAATTGAAGATGCAAAAAAAGATGACCCGAATGTTCCTATTATTTTAAAAAATAATAAAATATCATCTTTGTTTGAATCTGTAACTCAGATGTATGCACTTCCAAAATACAATGAAATAGATCCAACATTTTTACTATCAATTTTTTATTGGGTATTTTTTGGAATGATGGTTGCCGATTTTGCATATGGACTTATTTTGTTTATAGGTTCAGCAATTGCGTTAAAATTTTTTAAATTTGATGATGCTACAAAGAAGTTTTTAAAATTTTTCTTTGCACTTAGTATATCTACCATGATATGGGGATTGCTTTATGGTTCAGCGTTTGGTGATTTGATTAAACTTCCTACTCAAGTTTTAGATTCATCAAAAGATTTTATGACTGTTTTAACGCTTTCAATAGTTTTTGGAGCGGTTCATTTAGCAGTTGGACTTTTAGTTAAAGCATATATATTAATAAAAAATGGGAAACCATTGGATGCTTTTTATGATGTGTTTTTGTGGTTTTTAACATTGATTTCCGTAATAGTTTATATTTTAAATAAAAATACAATTTCATTTTACACTATGTTAATTGGAATGATTGGAATAGTATTATTTGGAGCAAGAGATGCAAAAAGTATTCCTGCAAGAATTGCAGGTGGACTTTATTCATTATACGGAATAACTTCATATATAGGTGATTTTGTTTCGTATCTTAGACTTATGGCTTTGGGCTTAGCAGGAGGATTTATAGCTATAGCCATAAATATAATCGTAAAGATGCTTGCAAATGCGGGAATTATTGGAATAATATTTGGAGTTATACTCTTTATATTTGCACAATCATTTAATATATTTTTAAGCTATTTATCAGCTTATGTACACACTTCAAGACTTATGTATGTAGAATTTTTTAGTAAGTTCTATGAAGGTGGAGGAAAAAAATTTAATACTTTTAGAAGTAAGAAAAAATATATAGAAGTAAAATAATTCTATTAAAAACTAAATAAAAAATTATTTTAAAGGAGATTTTATTATGAAAGAATTTATGAGCGTATTAGCAGAACACGGTGGTGTTGTATTTGGAATTTTAGGAGCAGCGTTAGCTGTATTATTAGCAGGTATAGGATCTGCAAGAGGAGTTGGTTTAGCAGGGGAAGCTGCAGCAGGCCTTGTTATAACTGAACCGGAAAAATTTGGTAAAGCAATGGTATTACAATTATTACCAGGTACTCAAGGACTTTATGGTTTTGTAATTGGACTTATGATAATGGGTAAACTTAATGTTTCTATGAGTTTACAAGAAGGTTTATATTTAACTATGGTAGCTCTTCCTGTTGGACTTGTAGGTTTAAGATCTGCACTATATCAAGGAAAAGTTGCTGTTGCAGGTATAAATATCTTGGCTAAAAATGAAGAACATCAAACAAAAGGTATTATCCTTGCAGTAATGGTTGAAACTTACGCCATTTTAGCATTTGCAATGTCATTCTTATTACTTTCAAAAGTTGTATTCAAATAGACAGCATAAATAAAATAAAAAGGATGTGATTGAATGTCTAACTTAGACAATATTATAGATGAAATCCTTCAAGATGCTGAAAATGAATCTAAAAAAGTAGTAGAAGATGCTAAAAGTGAAGTTGCAGTTCTTGTTGGAAAAACAGAAAGTGAAGCTCAAAAGAAAGCTGATAAAATAATTGAAAAAGCAAAAGTAGAGGCTACACAATCTAAAGAAAGAATAATTTCAAACTCAAGTTTAACAGCAAGAGATATGGTTCTAGTTGCAAAACAAGAAATGATTAATAAAGTTTTTGAATTGACAAAAGAAAAATTAAAAACATTAAATCATGATGATTATTTAAAATTCGTTGAAAATTCATTAAAAGCTTTAGAAGTTAGAGAAGATAGTGAAATTATTCTTACAGAAAATGAAAAGAAACTTGCAGGAGAAAAGCTATTTGGTATAAAAGTAGCTGATGAAACTGTTGAAAGTGGATTTTCACTTAAAAATGGAAAAATAATTTTAAATAATGAATTTTCAAGTTTAATAGACTTAGTAAAAGAAGACTTAGAACAAGAAGTAGCAGATAAGTTATTTAGTTAGTAGGAGGTGTATTATGGATAGAGAAAATTTTATCCAATCAAGTGTTAGAATTCGTCATCTGGAAAAAAGCTTACTTACTAAACAACAGTTTGAAAGACTTGCCGATTGTAAAGATTTACAAGAAGTTATTAGGTTTTTAAATGAAACTTCTTATTCAAGTGAAATTTCAAAATTAGACAGAATAGAAAATTATGAAACTATTTTATCTAATACATTAAATAAAACTTATAAAGAAGTTTTTGAAATATCAAGTGAAAAGTCTATAGTCGATTGCTTGCAATTTAAATATTTATATCATAATTTAAAAGTTTGTGTTAAAGAAAAATTACTAAATGAAGATTTTGACACAATGTATTCTCTATTTGACAGAAATGAAATATTAGATTTTAAACAAAAAATTTTGGATTCAAATATAGATATTTCTAAATATTATAAAATGGCTCTAGATATTTTTGAAAAGTCTAAAGATCCACAAGATATTGATATATTTTTAGATAGAGAATGTTTTAAAAACATTTTAGATCTTGTTAAAAAATTTAATTTAAATATGATAGAAAATTATTTTAAAGCTATGATTGATTTTACTAATATAAGAACTTTTATAAGATGTAAAAGGCAAAAACAATCTAAAGAAGTTTTAGAAAAATCTTTAATAGAAGGTGGAGAAATTCAAAAAGATGAAATTTTAGCACTATTCTTTAATGAAATAGAAACTTTAAATATCAAATTTAAATCATCTAGTATTTCTAAAGTTTTATCTTTAATAATTGAAGAGTATAAAAATACATCGTCTTTAAGTAATTTTGAAAAATATGTTGATGATTATTTAATGGATCTAATTAAAGAAACTAACTCTATAAATTATGGGGCTGAAGTTATTTTTGCATATTTGATTGCAAAAGAAGTAGAAATAAAAAATCTAAGACTTGTTTTAGTAGGAAAAGTTAATGATTTGTCTGCTGATTTTATAAAAGAAAGGTTGCGTGAAGTTTATGTATAAGATAGCTGTAATTGGCGATAAGGATTCTGTTCTTGCCTTTAGAGCTCTTGGAGTTCATGTTTTCACTGCAATCGAGGGAAATGATGCAAGAAGAATTATTGACAAATTAGCAAAAGAAGAATATGGAATTATCTTTGTTACTGAACAATTAGCAAAAGATATTCCAGAAACTATTCAAAGATACAACAATGAAGTTATTCCAGCAGTAATTTTAATACCTAGTAACAGAGGTAGTTTAAATATAGGCTTAGAAAATATCAACAAGAATGTTGAAAAAGCTGTTGGGTCAAATATATTATAGAAAGCGAGGGCTTATATTGAAAGTCGGTAAAGTTATTAAAGTTTCCGGACCTCTTGTAGTTGCAGAAGGAATGGAAGACGCAAACGTATATGATGTTGTTGAAGTTTCTGATAATAAGCTCATTGGAGAAATTATAGAAATGAGAGGCGACAAGGCCTCAATACAAGTTTATGAAGAAACTACTGGTATTGGACCTGGAGATGAAGTTGTTTCAACTGGTAGTCCACTTTCCATTGAACTTGGACCTGGTATGATAGAACAAATGTTTGATGGTATTCAAAGACCTCTTGAGGCATTACAAGCTAAAGCAGGAGATTTCCTTTTAAGAGGTGTTAGTGTAGCATCATTAAATAGAGAAAAGAAATGGGATTTTGTTCCAACTGTAAATGTTGGAGATGAAGTTTCAGAAGGAAATGTAATCGGAACTGTTCAAGAAACAACTGTTGTTTCACACAAGATTATGGTTCCTCCAACTGTAAATGGTAAAATTGTTGAAATTTTATCAGGAGAACATACAGTTGATGAAATTATTTGTAAAATAGAAACTGAAAATGGAATTAAAGAATTAAATATGATTCAAAAATGGCCGGTACGTCGTGGTCGTCCATATTCAAGAAAATTAGACCCTGTTAGACCACTTATAACAGGACAAAGAATTATCGATACATTCTTCCCTGTTGCAAAGGGTGGAGCTGCTGCAATTCCAGGACCTTTCGGTTCAGGTAAGACAGTTGTTCAACACCAACTTGCTAAATGGGCAGATGCAGAAATCGTAGTTTATGTTGGTTGTGGTGAACGTGGAAACGAAATGACAGATGTTCTTATGGAATTTCCTGAAATTATAGACCCTAAGACTGGACAATCACTTATGAAAAGAACAGTTCTTATCGCAAATACTTCAAATATGCCAGTAGCTGCTCGTGAGGCATCAATCTATACCGGTATTACTATTGGGGAATATTTTAGAGATATGGGATATTCAGTAGCGCTTATGGCTGACTCAACTTCACGTTGGGCAGAGGCACTTCGTGAAATGTCCGGTCGTCTTGAAGAAATGCCTGGTGATGAAGGTTATCCTGCATATCTTGCATCAAGAGTTGCAGACTTCTATGAAAGAGCTGGTTTTGTAAAATGTTTAGGCGAAGATAGAGAAGGTGCTTTAACAGTAATCGGTGCCGTTTCTCCTCCGGGTGGAGATATTTCAGAACCGGTATCACAAGCTACACTTAGAATTGTAAAAGTATTCTGGGGACTTGATTATGCGTTATCTTATAGAAGACATTTTCCGGCTATTAACTGGTTAAATTCATATTCATTATATCAAGATAAAATGGATAAATTTATGGATGCAAATATTGATAGAAAATTCTCTGAATACAGAATAAAATCAATGGCACTTTTACAAGAAGAATCAAATTTACAAGAAGTTGTACGTCTTGTTGGTAGAGATTCACTTTCAGAGGCAGACCAATTAAAACTTGAAGTTTCTAAGTCATTAAGAGAAGACTTTTTACAACAAAATGCATTCCATGAAGTAGATACTTATTGTTCACTTCCAAAACAATTCCAAATGTTAAAAGTTATTTTAGGTTTCTATGAAGAGGCTAAAAAAGCTTTAGATGCCGGAGTATATCTTGATGAAATCTTGAAGATTGAATCTCGTGAAGGTATAACAAGAAGTAAAAATATTTCAGAAAATGAATTAGAAAAATTCGATACATTATTTGAAACAGTTAAAAATGATATAGAAAAATTAATAAGCGAAGGAGGTAACTCTAATGCTTAAGGAATATAAGACAGTAAGAGAAGTAGTAGGACCTTTGATGGTTGTTGAAGGTGTTGAAGGAGTTAAGTACGAAGAGTTAGTTGAAGTTAGACTTCAAAATGGAGAAAAGAGAAGAGGAAAAGTTCTTGAAATTGACGGCGACAAAGCTATGGTTCAGTTGTTCGAAGGTTCAGCAGGAATTAACTTAAGAGATACAACTTGCAGATTCTTAGGACACCCACTTGAACTTGGAGTTTCTGAAGATATGATTGGAAGAATTTTTGACGGTCTTGGAAATCCTATAGATAAAGGACCAAAGATTATTCCTGAAATGAAAATTGACATTAACGGTTCTCCAATTAACCCTGTATCAAGAGATTATCCTTCAGAATTTATTCAAACAGGTATCTCTACAATAGATGGACTTAATACATTAGTTAGAGGACAAAAATTACCAATTTTCTCCGGTTCAGGTCTTCCACATAACAATGTAGCAGCACAAATTGCAAGACAAGCCAGAGTTCTTGGAGATGGAGAAAAATTCGCTGTAGTATTCGGAGCAATGGGTATCACTTTTGAAGAGGCTCAATTCTTTATTGATGACTTTACAAAAACAGGTGCGATAGATAGAGCAGTTTTATTTATGAACCTTGCAAATGACCCTGCAATCGAAAGAATTGCAACTCCTCGTATGGCACTTACTTGTGCAGAATATTTAGCATTTGAAAAAGGAATGCACGTTTTGGTAATCTTAACTGACCTTACAAACTATGCTGAGGCACTTCGTGAAGTTTCTGCAGCCAGAAAAGAAGTTCCGGGACGTCGTGGTTATCCAGGTTATTTATACACTGACCTTTCAACAATTTATGAAAGAGCGGGTAAATTAAAAGGCAGACCTGGTTCAATAACACAAATTCCTATTTTAACAATGCCTGAAGATGATATTACTCACCCAATTCCTGACCTTACAGGATATATCACAGAAGGACAAATCATTCTTTCAAGAGAATTATATAAACAAGGTATCCAACCACCAATCTTTGTAATTCCTTCATTATCAAGACTTAAAGATAAAGGTATCGGTAAAGGAAAGACAAGAGAAGACCATGCAGACACAATGAACCAAATCTACGCAGGATATGCATCAGGTAGAGAGGCTCGTGAACTTGCAGTAATCTTAGGGGAATCAGCATTGTCAGAGGCTGATAAAGCATTTGCAAAATTCGCAGACGCTTTTGATAGAAGATATGTTGACCAAGGATACGAAACAAATAGAACAATAGAAGAAACTTTAAACTTAGGTTGGGAATTATTAAGTATAGTTCCAAGAACAGAGCTTAAGAGAATTAGAGAGGAATATATTGACAAATATTTAGGAAAGACAGAATAAAGGGGAGATATAGATGGCAAAGCTAAATGTAAATCCTACGCGTATGGCTCTTTCTAATCTCAAAGGAAGACTTGTAACTGCTAAAAGGGGTCATAAACTTCTTAAAGATAAACAAGATGAACTTATGAGAAGATTTATAGAAATGATTAGAAAAAACAAAAAACTTCGTGTTGAAGTTGAAAAAGAACTTTCAAACTCATTCAAATCTTTTCTTTTAGCAAGCGCTGTTATGAGTCCAGAATTTTTGGAACAAGCTGTGGCCTTTCCGAAAGAACAAGTATCTGTTGCCATTGAAACAAAAAATGTTATGAGTGTAAATATTCCAAAAATGGAATTTAACAGAACAGAATCGAATGGAGCCATATTCCCTTACGGATATGCTCAAACTTCTTCTGAACTTGACGATGCTATTTTAGAATTACATTCAGTAATGGATATGCTTTTAGAACTTGCAGAAGTAGAAAAAGCGTGTCAGTTAATGGCAGATGAAATTGAAAAAACTCGTAGAAGAGTAAATGCTCTTGAGTATAGAACAATTCCGGACCTTGAAGAAACAATTAAATTCATTAGAATGAAATTAGATGAAAACGAAAGAGCTACTATTACAAGACTTATGAAAGTTAAGGATATAATAGCTAAACAAGCGTAAAAAAAGCTGTTGCGATAAGCAACAGCTTTTTTGTTGTCTATTTGTTTTTAACAAAGTTACTATTGTTTTGCATTGACATATTTAATTTTAAAGTATATAATTAATTTAAAGTAGAAAAAAATTAATTTTAAGTAGAAAAATCGTTTTAGGAGGTTATTATGAAAGCTAGTGAAGAATTTAGAAGTTTTTTGTTTGTTGTTTTATTTTTTATAACTGCTTTAATTAGTAGATATATACCTAGTCTAGGAGCATTAAATAAAATTACATTTTTAATTGCATTTACTATGTTGTTTTATATTATACTTTTTTTTACCCCTATAAAAAATTTAAAAATATGGGAACATAATTTATATACTAAGTATTTTAAAGACCATACAATAGCTAAAAGAGTTATTAATTCATCTATTTTTTGTTTTGCGCTTTTTTCACTTAATAAATTATATTATATGGCTGCACTTGGAATAGGATTTTTGGTAGTTGGACTGTTAATACCTTTGTTTTCAGATAGGTTGATTGAAAAGTAATTTTTTGTAAAGTTTATTATATAAATAGAAATTAATATTTTTAAGGAGGAGTCTTTATGGAAAATTTAAAGAAAGATAATATTGAGATTGATGATATTTTGGAAGAAATTTTAAGTGTCGAAGTTGAAGAAAAGGTTGAAGATACCGAAAAAGAAGAAGTTAAGCAAGAGAATACTATTGATGAAAAAACTGAAAGTATTGAGAAAAATGTTCCTAATAAACAAGGAGATTTTAAGGAAAGTTTTGATAAATTTATTACAAAGAAAAATTTATTAGAATACATTATGGGTGGAATTTCTGCTCTATTTATACTTAGTCTGGTATTTTTGTTCTTTAAGATGATAAGTTTATATAATTTTGTAAATAAAAGCACTAAAGCTAATGTTAATGATATGGATTTTGAAAGCGCCCTTTCGGGAGTAGAAAGTGTTATGTCCGGTTTGCGTTCTTTTGTTGCAGTTATAAATGTAAGAAATTTTATTGGATTTTTAATTTTTCTATCACTAATTTTGATGGGACTACTTTATTATAAATTAGTTTGCATAAAAAAAAGAAATGACTTTTTTAAACTGCCAACAAATTTGAGTTTTGTAGGTGGTATTTTAGCAATTTTTATTGGAAATTTAATTTCAAGAAAGTTTTTTTATTTGGCAAGTTTAGTAAAAAAATTAACTGAAAATCCTCTAAATGCTTTTAATGGAAAGTTAGGTTTTGGAGATTTTAAAGACCCTGATAGTATCGTCAGTGCATTTTCAATGTCTAAATTATATTTAACTATTTTATTTTATATTATTGGAATTATAGCTTTCGGTTTGACTATCTATATGTTGTATTTAGTTATATTTAAAAATCAAAATGTTTATAGTGCAAGTGAAAATATCAAAAAAGCTACAAATTCAGCTGTTAATAGTGGAGTTGCAGGAGCAGAAGCTGTTGCTGAAAAAGTTAAAACGGCAGATTATAGCGTTGTAACTGATAATGTTAAGAAAAATAAAAAATATATAATTTCAGGAATTTTAGGCTTTATAATTATAGTTGGTGGTATATTTGGTTACAAAACTATAAATTATATGTTAAAACCTGATGCTGTTATAAGTTTAGAAAATATGGATATGACTTTAAATATTTCAGGATATGATGGATATGGGGTTGTACAGTCTCATGTATCCGGGGTTCCAACAATAAAAGAAGTTAAAGATAAAAAGAAGTATAAGGAGATAAATAGTATTTTAAAAAACTATAAGGTTGAGTATAGTAAAGAAAAGGAAATTAAAAACGGAGATGAAATTACAGCTACTTTAAAATTTGAAGATACTAAGGGATTAAAATTAAAATTTGATAAAAAAGAGCTTTCTGTAACTGCTAAAGCAAATAATCTTGTAGAATTTGTCAGAGATTTTAAAGATGTTGAAAAGCATCTAAATAGAATGGAAGAAGAAGCTAAGAAAGTTTTTGCCAAATCAAGCAAATATTCAGATGCTAAAAACTTAAAGATAGAAAGAATTGCAATTTATGATATGCCATTAACAGAAGAAACTATAAATTCAGTTGTTATGTCAAAAAGAAGTTTAGATGATTACTATAAATTGTGCATAGTATATAAAATAACCGGAGAAAATAAAGAAATTTTAAGTGAAAAATTAAAACCTTTTGAAGACTTTAAATACTATGAATTCAAAGGCTTTAAAAAACGTGGAGAGGCAGTAACATATTCAACAAGTAACGAAGGATATTATGTTGATAAAACTCTTGATGATATAGAAAATGGATTACAAATAATCGGTTATAAAAAGGTAAAAAAATAAGATTGAAATAAATTATTTAAAAAAGTTTATTGAGTTATGCTTGATAAACTTTTTTTGTGTAAAAATTTTTTAATAAATTTATCACTTAATAATTTTATTCTAATGGCTTAAATGATAATAAAAAAAGTAAAGTCTTTTTTAAAAATTGTGGATAAGTTGAATAACTTGTGGATAAGTGTATATTTTAAGCTTTATTTTGTGGATAACTTTTTTAAAATATGGGATAACTTTTAAATTTTTAGGGAAAATTAAGGAAAATTTGTTTATTTTAACATTATCAATAGAAATTAATGTGAATAAAATTTTTTTAAAAAAATATTCAATTACAAAACGCCTAGAGAATTATTTTTATGTGGCTAATTTATTCTTGCAATTTAGGGAAAAAATATTATTATAAAAAATTTTTAAAAAAGGTATATTTTTTTTAAAAAATGTGGTATTATTATTGCAGATATATATTTTATCACTTAAGGTGTAAAATATATTTTTATTAGTTTAAATATTTTAAACTTTTAATAATTTAAGGAGGACATACACAATGGAAGAAAATAAAGGCTGTGGATGTGGCTGCGGTTGTGGCTGTGAAGAAGAAATGGAAGCTGAATTACTGGTTTTTGAAAATGAAGACGGAAAAGAAGAAACTTTTGAAGTTATCGGAGTTTTTGAGGTTGAAGAAAAAGATTATATCGCTCTTCAAAGTCAAGAAGACGGAAGTATCTTACTTTGCAAATATATAGAAAAAGAAGACGGAGAATACGAAGTTGAAGAAATCGAAAGTGATGAAGAATTCAATAAGGTTTCTGATGCGTTCGATGCTTTAGTTGAAGAAGACGAAGAATAATATGAGTCTATAAAGTGCCGTTATCGGCACTTTATTTTTTTGAAAAGAGGTGTTTATGTTAAGAGCAGTTTGTTTAGATTTAGATGGTACTTTATTAAATGATGAAAAGAAAATATCTCCTCGTAGTTTTGAGTTGTTGGACAATTTAATTGGAAATGGAGTTGAGGTTGTCATTGCAACCGGCAGGCATTTTTATATGGTTTCAGACTTTTTGAAACCTTTAAAAAGGGACATTATGATTTGTGCAAATAATGGAGCTATGAGCAGATTTAAAGAGTCAAATAAATTGGTTAATGTTGAATATGTTAAAAATTCTAAGTTTTTGGAGGTTTTTAATAAGGCTTTGGATTGTGGAATGAATCCTTATATTTATGTAGATTCTTTTGTTGACGGTTATCATCTTGCTATTGCGGACGGTCGTCCTAAGAAAAGTCATTTTGAAGAAAATATTGTAGATAAAAAAATTGCTACTGATAGTATTAGATATTTTAGTCAAATTGATATTAAATCTTTAGAAACTGTTTTATGTATTGCCTTTTTAGATGAGAAAGAAAAGATTGATGAGTTTTATAGATTATTTAATGATGAGCATAATCTGGTTAAGAATAGATATTTGATTCCTGACGGAAGAAAGGTGCTTGAATTTCAATCAGCAAATGCAGATAAGTGGATTGCTATAACTAATTATCTAAAGAGTAAAAATATCAGTCTTTCCGATGTTGTATCTTTTGGCGATGAATTTAATGATAAGTCGATGATTAAAAATTCCGGCATTGGTTTTGCAATGAAAAACGGAATTGATGAATTAAAATCTTTGACAAAAAATATTACTGAATTTACAAATAACGAAGATGGGGTATATTTTGAATTGAAAAAGTTATTTAAAGATGTTTTAGGAGGATAATATGGCTTGTAATTTAAAATTTAATGGAATGAACGGTGAATTTTCTTTAGATAAATATAAAGGAAAGAAGATAGTTTTATATTTTTACCCAAAGGATAATACTTCAGGTTGTACTTTGGAGGCAATTCAATTTAGTGAACTTAAAGATGAGTTTGAAAAGTTAAACGCCGTTGTCATCGGTGTTAGCAAGGACTCTCTTTTAAGTCATAAGAAATTTATCGAAAAGCACAATTTAAAAGTTGAGCTTGTTTCTGATGAGGATATTTCTATTCAAGAGCATTTTGATGTTTGGAAATTAAAAAAAATGTGTGGAAAAGAATATATGGGAACTGTTAGGTCAACTTTCATTTTGGACGATAAAGGGAATATTTTGAAGGAATTTAGAAATGTTAAGGCTAAAGACCACGCAGTTAAGGTTTTAGAGGCTCTAAAGGAATTATAATGTTAGAGGAAGATTTTTACAGAACATATTCAAAATATCTTAAAAATATTTATGGAGAAAAAGTTTATAAACTACCTGTTAAACTTAATTTAAGCTGTCCTAATAGAGATGGAAATATTGCAACGGGTGGTTGTATTTTTTGTGGGGAAGAAGGCGGTTCTTTTGAGAATTGCCATATTTCTATGTCTGTTCGCGAGCAGGTTTTAAGGAATAAAAATTATATTTCTAAAAAGTATAATGCAAAGAAATTTATTGTATATTTTCAAAATTTTACAAATACATATCTTGGAATAGATGATTTTAAAAAGATGATTGAAGATAGTGTTGTTGATGAGGATATAATTGGAATTTCACTATCTACAAGACCGGATTGTATTTTAGAGGAGCAATTATTATTTTTAAAAGAATTTCAAAAAAATAGAAATTTAGAAATTGATTTTGAACTTGGCTTACAAACGGTAAATTATAGAACTTTAGTAAAACTTAATAGAGGACATACATTAGCTGAATTTATCAATGCAGTTAATCTGATTCATAGTTTCGGTTTTAGGGTTTGTACTCATATAATCGTTGGACTTCCTTGGGACGATGAGCTTGATATGGTGGAGTCTGCAAAGATTCTGTCTGCTCTTAAAGTTGAGGAAGTAAAGCTACATTCTCTATATATCGTAAAAGGGACGGTTTTAGGAGAAATGTATCTGAATGGAGAAATAGAATTAATCAGCAAAGAAAAATTTGTCGATTTAGTTATTTCTTTTTTGAGAAATTTAGATGAAAAAATAGTTTTACAAAGATTGCTCGGTCGTGTTCCGGAAGAAAATAGTCTATTTTGTAATTGGAGTACGAGTTGGTGGAAGATTAGAGATGAAATTTTAGAAAAAATGGAGAAAAATAATTTTAAACAGGGAGATTTGTTTAATAATTTTAAAGGAGTAGAGAAAAAATAATGAAAAACTATGGTTTGTTTGATGTTATAGGTCCAATAATGATTGGTCCATCAAGCTCACATACAGCAGGAGCTTGTAGGCTTGGACGTATTTCAAAAATCATTTATGCAAGAGATATAAAAAAAGTAATTTTTCATTTACATGGAAGTTTTAAAAGTACATACCAAGGCCATGGAACTGACAGAGCGTTGGTTGGTGGTATTTTAGGTTATGATACTGATGATGATAGAATAAGAGATGCTTTAGATATTGCTACAAAAAGAGGAATAGAATTTTCTTTCGTTCCTATGGATTTGGTATTTGCACACCCAAATACTGTAAAAACTGAATTTATTGACCCTAATGGAGAAAGCTTTTATGTAATAGGTTCATCTATCGGTGGTGGTGCAATTGAAATTACAAATATCAATGGCGTTGAAGTTAAGTTTGGTGGCGTTTATAACACAATAATTCTTAAGTACAATGATAGGTACGGAATGATTGCACAAGTTAGTACGATTTTAGCTGAAAATAAAATTAATATAGGTAGTTTGGTTATGAATAGAGAAGAAGGTGTTGCATCTGCGATTATGGAAATTGACGGTGGAATTGATGAAATGGCTATTTATAGGATAAGTAAATTACCTGATATGTTAGAATGTATGATTTTAAAACCATTATAGGAGGTTATATGATTTCTTCAGGAGCACAATTATTACAATTATGTAAAGAAAAGAATAAAAAAATTAGTGAAATCGCATTAGAACACCAATTAGAAGAAATGGATATAACAAAAGAAGAACTTTTAAAGATGCTAAGAGAAACTTACGATGTAATGAAAGCATCAGCATCAGATGTTATAACAAATGATAAGATTAATCCATATAAAATAACTGGTGGAAATGCAAAGAAAATTTTAAGATATGCACAAAGTGGAAAAAGTATTCTAGGCGAGTCAATGGTAACTGCGATTGCAAGAGGCTTTTCAACTTCAGAAGTAAATGCAGGTATGGGAAAAATTGTAGCTGCACCAACTGCCGGAGGAGCTGGAATTTTACCGGGAAGTCTTTCCTGGATACAAGACAAATTTAATTTTACAGATGACGAAATGCTAATGGCACTTTTAGTTTCAGGAACTGTCGGACGAATCATAGCAACAAATGCAACAATTTCAGGGGCAGAGGGAGGTTGCCAAGCTGAATGTGGAGCAGCAACTGCCATGAGTGCAGCAGCTATTGTTGAATTGCATGGAGGAACTCCAGAACAATCCCTAATAGCAGCATCATTTGCAATGCTTATGGTTTTAGGTTTGGTTTGCGACCCTGTTGCAGGACTTGTAGAATTCCCTTGCGCACTTAGAAACGGTTCAGGAACAATTAACGCATTAGTTGCAAGTGATATTGCAATGGCAGGAGTTGAATGTATAGTACCATTTGATGAAGTTGTTGAGGCAATGTACGAAGTTGGAAACTCATTACCTGAAACCTTGAGAGAAACTGCGTTAGGTGGTTGCGCAGCATGTCCGTCTGCAAAAAAAATGGAATGTAAAGTATTTCCAAATAGATTAAGTTAATATTTGGACTTGAGAAATCGAGTCCTATAGTATGTAGAAATGGTGGAACTGGTAGACACGCTATCTTGAGGGGGTAGTAAGCATTGCTTGTGAGGGTTCGAGTCCCTTTTTCTGCACCAAACTCTGTTAGAAAAACTAGCAGAGTTTTTTTGTGAAGAAATCAATATTGATTCAAAATTAAGAATAAATTTCATACTATAATCAATAAATAATTATCAATAAAAAATATTTATAATTAAAGTTAAAAATCTAAGATGATTTGCTACTTTTTATCAATTCACTACTTAAGATTAAATTGACATTGAAGTAAAAATGGTGTAAAATAATTATGAATACAAGTTTTTAAAATTATTTTTTACATAACATAATTTTAATCTTAATTTAAGATTATGTATAGGATTTATTTATTGAAAAATTTTAAAAAAATTTGTGATATTAAAAAGAGGTGAATAAAGTGAGCGTGAACACTTTTAAAGGTGGAAAGCATATCCACGACTTTAAAGAGTTGACTAATTCTAAACCTGTTAATTTCGGTTTTGTACCAAAGACAGTAACGATACCTTTATCACAACATTCAGGTGCGCCTGCTACTTGTTTGGTTAGTAAGAATGATTTAGTAAAAGTTGGACAAAAGATTGGTGAGGCCTCAGCTTTTATTTCTGCTAATGTTCATTCAAGTGTTAGCGGGAAAGTTAAGTCTATTGATGAAATTATGACTGCAACCGGTGTTGTATGCCAAGGTGTAACTATTGAAAATGATGGTTTGGACGAATTAGGCTATGAAGAAAAGAATTTAACTATTGATGAAGTAAGCGCAACAGACATACTAGATGCCATAAAAGAAGCTGGAATTGTTGGACTTGGTGGTGCCGGGTTCCCAACTCATGTAAAATTGACAGCTAGAGAAGGACAGATTACAGACTACATAATAATAAACTGCGCTGAATGTGAGCCATATTTAACAAGTGACCAGCTTATGATGGAATTATATCCTGAAAAGGTTGTGATGGGGTGTTTGCTTGCTATGAAAGCTATGGGGGCTAAAAAAGGTATTTTAGGTATCGAAGATAATAAGCCTTTAGCTATTGAAAAATTGCAAGAGGCATCAAAATCTTATCCTGAGGTAACTGTTAGTGTTGTAAAGACTAAATATCCACAAGGCGACCAAAAAAGACTTATCCAAGCTACAACTGGAATTGTTGTACCATCTGGATCATCAACTTCTGCAGTTGGAATAAGAGTAATAAATGCGAATACTGCAATTGCTATTAATGATGCTGTTTTACATGGTAAACCTTTATATGAAAAATTAGTTACAATGACAGGCCATGCTCTTAAAGAACCACAAAATGTTATGGTTAGAGTTGGGTCAAAAATTTCTGATATTGTAGAATTTATCGGTGGATATGAAAGTGAGCCTGGAAAAATTATTTCCGGTGGACCTATGATGGGAGAAACTCAATACACTCCAAATGTTACGACTGGAAAAGCTATGGGTGGATTACTTTTTATGACTCAAGAGGAAAGCGCGCCTAAAGCTGTAAGTCCTTGCATTAGATGTGGTAAATGTGTTGATATTTGTCCTGTGTACTTACAGCCTTTGTATTTACAGCTATATACTTTGAAAAATAGAGTTGAAGTGGCTGAAAAATTACATTTAATGGATTGTATAGAATGTGGTTCTTGCTCATATATTTGTCCGTCAAATAGACCTTTAGTTGAAGCAATCAGACTTGGAAAAGCTGAAGTTAGAAAACAAGGTAAAGGAAAGAGAGCATAAGGAGGGTACTATGGACGAAAAAGATTTAAAAGTTGAAGTTCCTTCTGAATTAGAAAACGGAACGGACATTGAGGTAAAAGAAACTGAGGTCGTAACTGAAAGTGTTGAGGAAGTAAAGGAAGTTGAAACTGAAAAAGTTGAAGAAACTTCTACTACTGAAGAAAAAACAGAAAGACCGGTTAGGGAAAGAAGAGAAAGACCTGCAAGAGAGAGAAGACCTAGAGCGGCTGCAGAAGAAAATACAGAAACTTCTGAAGTAGTGGAAAATGCTGAAATTACTGAAGAAAAAACAGAAAGACCAGTTAGGGAAAGAAGAGAAAGACCTGCAAGAGAGCCTAGAGAAAGAACTCCAAGAGAGAGAAGACCTAGAGCAACTGCAGAAGAAAATACAGAAAATTCCAAAGTAGTGGAAAATGCTGAAACTACTGAAGAAAAAACAGAAAGACCGGTTAGGGAAAGACGTGAGAGAGCGCCTAGAGAACCTAGAGAAAGAGCTGAACGTCCTGCAAGAGAAAGACGTGAAAGAACAGCTACTACTGGAGAGGGTTCAGAAACTCCTGCTAGAGAAAGAAGAGAAAGACCTGCTAGAGGTGGACGTAATGAAGAACCACAAATCAAGTTATTTGTAGGCTCATCTCCTCACTTGAGAAGTAAAGAAACAGTTAGTACAGTTATGAGAGATGTTGTTATTGCACTTATTCCAACTTTACTTGCCGGAATTTATTTCTTTGGACTTAGAGCATTACTTGTTACATTAGTAGCAGTAGGATTTGCTGTTGGGTCAGAATATCTTTATGAAAAATTAACTCATAAACCTATTACAATAAATGATTTTTCAGCAGTTATTACAGGTATGCTTTTAGCATTTAACGTTCCTGTTACTATTCCATTCTGGATGGTAGCGCTTGGAAGTATGTTCGCCATTATAATCGTTAAGCAATTATATGGTGGACTTGGAATGAACTTTATGAACCCTGCACTTGCTGCAAGAGCTGCATTAATGGCATCATTCCCAACTGCTATGAGTAATTATGTTGCTCCAAATGCTGGAATTTCAAATTTATTAAATTCATCAACTTATTCATCATTAGATGCTACAACTTTTGCAACTCCGTTGTCAAAAGGAACTCCTGTTAACTTCTTGGAGGCATTTATCGGTGTTAGAGGTGGTTGTATTGGGGAAGTTTCTACAATATGCTTATTAATCGGTGCTGGATATTTGTTATACAGAGGAGTTATTCAAATTAGAATTCCAGCTGTGTTTATAGCAACAACAGCAGTTGTTTTAGCATTAACCGGAACACCAATAGCAGATTTGCCAATTCAACTTTTAATGGGTGGACTTGTATTAGGGGCATTCTTTATGGCTACTGATTATGTATCAGCTCCTGTAAATAGAAAAGCTCAAATATTTTTTGCAATAGGCTGTGGGGTAGTTACCGCCCTTATAAGAAATTTAGGTGCACTTCCTGAAGGGGTAAGTTATTCAATTCTATTTATGAATATATTTACACCACTTCTTGAAAAATATTGTATCCCTAAAGTTTTTGGAGAAGGGAGAGTTAAAAAATAATGAAAGAAACTATTAGATTAACAGTAAGATTGTTTTTAATTACAGCAATCGCAGGTTTAATTCTTGCCTTTGCAAATAGTTTTACTTCTCCAGTTATTCAACAAAGAGAAAAGCAAGAATATGAAAATGCTCTAAAAGAAGTCTTTGCTGATGCGGATAAATTTGAAACTTTAGAAGAAGGAAAACTTAATTCAATAAAAACAAAGATAAAAAATATAGAAAAGGTAGAAATTGCTAAAAAATCAGATAAAACAGTTGGTTATGTTTTTAAAACATTAGGAAAGAATGGTTACGGTGGAGATATTTCAATGCTTATGGCTATAAATACTGAAAGCCAAACTATCGTTGGATTTAAAGTTTTAAAACATAATGAAACACCAGGACTTGGAAGTAGAGTAACAACTCCTGAATATGCACAAAGCGTTGTTGGAAATAAAGTTACTGAACATTTAGTTAAAAACTTGCATCCGGATAAAGACAATGATATTCAAGCAATAACAGGAACAACAATAAGTGTTAATGCAGTTTTAAACGGTTTAAATGCTGCAATAGATGCTTTAGCAGATGTTGGAAAGTAGGAGGGATAATATGAAATTAAAAAAGATTTTCTTTGATGGTATATTTTCAAACAACCCCGTACTTGTTCAATTAGTTGGTATGTGTTCTGTATTAGCCGTAACAACTAGTGTTGTTAATGCGATTGGTATGGGTTTTTCAGTAGTATTCGTAGTAACTTGTTCAAATATAGTAATCTCAATGCTTAGAAAATTTATTCCTGATAAGGTTAGAATACCGGCTTATATAGTAATTATAGCGACATTCGTAACATTGGTACAAATGTTCTTGTCAGCTTACATACCGGCACTTAATGCAAGTCTTGGACTTTTCATACCACTTATAGTAGTAAACTGTTTGATTTTAGCAAGAGCAGAGTCTTTCGCATCAAAAAATTCAGTTTTCTCATCTATGATTGATGGTGTTGGACAAGGTATCGGTTTTACTTGTGCATTAGTTGTTTTAGCTAGTGTTCGTGAACTTTTAGGAAATGGAACTTGGTTTGGTTTTCCGATTCTTGGGAAAAATTATGTAAGTATAGGTGTTATTACACAAGCTCCGGGAGCATTTATAATTCTTGGACTTTTAGTAGCAGGATTTAATATTTTAAATAAAAAAGTTAATGCTAAAAAAGAAGGAGGTAACTAATGGCTACGATATTAAAAATTTTAGTTGCATCAATTTTAGTAAATAACTATGTATTGGGACAATTCTTAGGAATTTGTCCATTGATTGGTGTATCAAATAAAGTTGAAACAGCATTTGGTATGGGTATGGCAGTTACATTTGTAATCACAATTTCAAGTGCAGTAACTTGGTTTATCCAAAAGACAATATTGGATACTTTAGGACTTCAATATTTACAAACTATCGTGTTCATACTTGTAATAGCAACTTTAGTTCAATTTGTTGAAATGGTACTTAAAAAAATGAGTCCAAATCTTTATAATGCGCTGGGAGTTTTCCTACCACTTATAACAACAAACTGTGTAGTTTTAGGGGTTGCGATTACAAATATTCAAAAAGAATATAATTTGTTAGAAACAATATTTAATGGTTTAGGAGCATCACTTGGATTTTTATTAGCCATTGTTTGCTTAGCATCTTTAAGAGAAAAAATGGAATTAACAGCAGTTCCTAAAAACTTAGAAGGTGTACCTATTACTTTAATTACCATTGGACTTATGTCTTTAGCATTTTATGGATTTGCTGGCTTAGTATAGAGGTGAGATTATGAATGAAATAATGATACCAGTTTTGGTACTTAGTATTTTAGGTATTTTATTTGCATTGATACTTGCATTCGCATCAAAAGTATTTTTTGTAAAAGTTGATGAAAGAGTTGCACAAGTTAGAGGAGAATTACCAGGAGCAAACTGTGGTGCTTGTGGATTTCCAGGCTGTGATGGACTTGCAAAAGCTATTGCAGAAGGAAAAGCTGGAATAAATGCTTGTCCTGTTGGGGGTGCCGACTTAGTTGCAAGACTTGCAAGAATCTTAGGAACAGAGGCAGGAGAAGTTCAAAGAATGGTAGCTTGTGTAATGTGCCAAGGAGATAAAGAATTTGCAAAAGAAAAATACATATATACCGGCATTAGAGATTGTAGGGTAAACAACTCAATGCAAGGAGGAAGTAAGACTTGTGCTTATGGTTGCTTAGGCTGTGGTACTTGTCAAGATGTTTGTGGATTTAATGCAATAGATATGATAAATGGACTTGCAGTTGTAAATAAAGAAAATTGTACAGCTTGTAACAAATGTATAGATATTTGTCCAAAGAACTTAATTGATTTAGTTCCTTATGAACAAACAGTTATGGTTAAATGTAAGAGTTTTGCAGCAGGAAATGTTGTAAAGAATGCTTGTAAAGTTGGTTGTATCGGTTGTAAAATGTGTGCGAGAGTTTATCCTGAGGCATTTACTATCGAAAATAATCTAGCAGTTGTAAATTATACACAAGGCTTAGACGAAACATTACTTTTACAAGCTGCAGATAAATGTCCTACAAATGCAATTCATCCAGGATTGTTAAAGAAAATGGCTGAAAAAGTAAATGAAGTAGCATAGATAAGAGTGGGTTTAAACTCACTCTTTTTTTGTTTTAATTATATATATTATATATGGAGTTATTTTAAATTTAACATTGTTTTTGTTCTATTTCTATGTTACAATAAATATATCAAAAGCGTTTTTTAACTTAAGTTATAAAAATTGGAGGTTTGTTATGAAAATTAAGAAAAAAATTAGTATTTTGTTAGCTTTGGGAATTATATCTAGTCCTATTTTATCAGGTGTTAATTTTTCAAAATCATTTGCTCAAGAAGATACTTCTACTGGATGGATTCCTGTTTTAGCATCTAATATTTTGGCAATTTATTTTACAAAATAGAGATATTAATTATGGTAGTAAATAAATTTTTTAAAAAGTATTTGATTTCAGTTATAACGTTTTTGATAATTTTAATAGTATACAAACAAGATATCATAAAATTTATGGTATTGTATGTTTTGTTGTTGATTGTATTTGAATGTATATTACAATTAATTAAAAAAATTAAATAAATTCAATGAAAATTCCAGTTTTTAAAATTAAATACTGGAATTTTTTTATAAAAAAACTATTTGTAAGGGTGTTTTTATTTTAACTTTTTTACAAAAAAAACTTGACTTGAAAACATTTCCATATTATAATATCACTAAGGTATTAATTTATCTATATTTACGAAATGTTAGGGGGAATTAAATATGAAATCATATTCAACAGAAAAGATTAGAAATCTTGCGTTAGTTGGGCATAGTGCCAGTGGGAAGACTTCTCTTTGTGAGGCTTTACTTTATAAGACTGGCAATTTAAAAAGACTTGGCAAGGTTGAGGACGGAAATACCGTAACTGATTTTGATAAAGAAGAAATTTCAAGAGGAGTTTCTATTTCAACTGCTGTTGCACCGGTTGAGTGGAAAGACTTTAAGATAAATTTAATTGACACTCCGGGGTATTTTGATTTTAGTGGGGAAGTTTACAGTTCTCTTAGAGCATCTGAGGCTTGTTTGGTTGTTTTAGATGCGCAAAACGGTATAGAAGTTGGAGCTGAAAAAGTTTTAAAATATACTGAAAATATTGAATTACCAAGAATTATTTTTGTAAACAAGATGGATAAAGAAAATGTAAATTTTGCAAAAGTTGTTAGTGATTTACATATTGCTTTTGGTAAAAAGGTTATTCCTTTCACTCTTGCTCTAGGCGAAGGTGAAAATTTTAAAGGTATTATTGATGTTTTAAATAAAAAAGCTTATGAATATGATGGATTTGAAAGAAAAGAAGTTGAAATTCCTGAAATAAGAGTTGAAGAAGTAAATCACGTTTATGATACAATCGTAGAAGTTGTTGCAGAAACTGATGACGAACTTATGGAAAAATTCTTTGACGGTGAAGAGTTTAGCCACGAAGAATTTATGAAAGGTGTTACAAGTGCATTGTTAAACGGTTCAGCCGTTCCTTTGATTTGTGGTTCTGCTACAACAGGCGCTGGAATTGATATGTTACTTGATATCATCACAGATTATATGCCTGCTCCAAATGATGAGAGAGCGAAGAGGGGCTTTAGAAATGAAGATGAAAATGTTAGAAATATTTGTGTAAATGAGCCTTTCTCAGCAGTTGTATTTAAAACTATTGTTGACCCATTCGTTGGAAGAATTTCAATTTTTAAAGTTATGAGTGGTAAGATTAGTAAAGATACTGAAATTTTTAACTCTACAAAAGATGAAATGGATAAGTCAGCAGGATTATTCTTCTTGAGGGGTAAAACTCAGTTGGAAACTTCTGAAATAGTTGCAGGAGATATTGGTGCAGTTTCAAAACTTAATTTAACAGAAACAGGAGATACTCTTTGTGATAAACAAAATAAAACTCTTTACAAGAAGATTAAATATCCAAAACCAAATCTTTATTTTGCGATAGAACCAAAATCTAAAAATGATGAAGATAAGATTTCACAATCTCTTCATAAATTACATGAAGAAGACCCAAGTTTTGTATCTGAAAGAAATGTAGAAACTAAACAACATTTAATCGGTGGACAAGGAAATGTTCAACTTCAAGTTGTTTTAGATAAACTTAAAAATGTTTATGGTGTTGAAACCAATATCGTTCCTTTAAGAATTGCATACAGAGAAACTATTAAAGGTAAATCAGATGTTCAAGGTAAACATAAAAAACAATCCGGTGGTGCAGGTCAATATGGAGATGTATTTATGAGATTTGAACCATCAACAGAAGAATTTGAATTTGCTGAAGAAGTTTTCGGTGGAGCAGTTCCAAGAAATTACTTCCCTGCAGTTGAAAAAGGAATTAGAGATTGTCTTGAAAAAGGAATTTTAGCAGGATATCCAGTTGTAAATTTAAAAGCAACTCTTTATGACGGTTCATATCACCCTGTTGACTCAAACGAAATGGCATTTAAAATTGCAGCCTCAATAGCTTTCAAAAAAGGTATGGAACAAGCAAAACCTGTTTTACTTGAACCTATAATGAAAGTAGAAGTAAAAATTCCCGAAATTTATATGGGCGATGTAATGGGAGATTTGAACAAGAGGAGAGGAAAAGTTTTAGGTATGGAAATGCTTGAAGACGGAACTCAACTTGTAGTCGGAGAGGCGCCACATTCAGAACTTTTTGAATACGCTATCGACTTGAGGTCAATGACTCATGCAAGAGGAGAATTCTCAATGGAATTTGACAGATACGAAGAAGTACCTGCAAATATCGCAGAAAAAATCATTGAAGAGTCAAAAAAAGAAGATAAATAGATAAAATTAACTGACCTTTTAGCTTTACTTAAAAGGTCAGTTTTTATTATTAGGAATATGTTTAGATTAATAAATTTATTAGACAAGAGAGATTTGTATTTAAGATTTTTGATTAGAATTTTTGCAATTTAGGATAAAAAATGTAAAAAAACTATTGACAATATATATATATATATAATTTAAATGTAAGAAAATATAAAAATAAAAAATAGGGGTGAAATGAAAATGAAAAGGATAATGGGATTTTTTCTTGCTCTAGTGATGTTTATGGGTTGTCTGCCTTTAAATCCAATAGCTAGCTATGCAAATGGCAATGTAGAGATAAATGAAACAAACTTTGAGAATGAAGAATTTAGAAATTATGTAAGTCGTGAGTTTGATAAAGATCAAAATGGCTATTTAAGTCAGGACGAGTTAGATGAGGCTAAACGTATTGATATATACGGAACATCAGTTTCTTCTTTAAAAGGAATTGAACATTTTAAAAATCTTACTGACTTGTTTTGTTATGAAAACAAGCTAACAAGTTTAGATTTAAGTAACAACACAAATCTTACTAAATTGGTTTGTGATGCAAACGGTCTAACAAGTTTGGATGTAAGTAACAACACAAATCTTACTGAATTGGCTTGTACTAGAAACAAGCTAAAAAGTTTAGATGTAAGTAACAACACAAATCTTACTAAATTGGATTGTTATAGAAACAAGCTAACAGAGTTAGATGTAAGTAACAACACAAATCTTACTAAATTGCAGTGTTCTGCCAACAAGCTAACAGAGTTAGATGTAAGTAACAACACAAATCTTACTATATTGAGTTGTCATACAAACAATCTAACAAGTTTGGATGTAAGTAAAAACATAAATCTTACTGCATTGTGGTGTTTGTCCAACAATCTAACAAGTTTAGATGTAAGTCAAAACACAAATCTTACTATATTGAGTTGTTATAGAAACAATCTAAGAAGTTTGGATGTAAGTCAAAACACAAATCTTACTCAATTGGATTGTGATGAAAACAATCTAACAAGTTTAGATGTAAGTCAAAACACAAATCTTACTCACTTGAATTGTTATGGAAACAAGTTAACAAGTTTAGATGTAAGTAAAAACATAAATCTTACTGAGTTACATAGCGAAAAAAATCCACTGATATCTATAAAGCTAGTTAAAAAAGAAGATGCAACTCCTTCGACTTATAGATATAGTCTTAGGTTAACGCCAGCACAATATACTGTAAAAGTTAAAAAAGGAAGTAAAAAAGTTCCATTTGATAAACTTCCCCAAGGTTTTGATAAGAATAGAATTATTGAGTCTGATGTACAACTAGAAGAAGATGGATTTACTTGGGACGGTTCAACTAACCCTATAAAATTTCGCTATCAATTGTGTGAAAATCCAGATGAAGTTAAAAAAGGAGAAAAAGCAATTGCAGGTGCAGAAATTACAGTTGAAGAAATCGAATTTGACCCGGAACATGTAGTATCTATGGAAGTAACAAAACAGCCTAAAAAGTTAAGCTACACAGAAGGAGAAAAACTAGATTTATCAGGACTTGAAGTAAGATTAACAGATAAGCAAGGCTTAACAAAAGACGTAGCATTTAAAGACTTTGGAACATATAAAATCACAACAGATCCAGAAAATGATACAGCTTTAACATTAGATGACAACAACAAGCCTGTAACATTAACAAAAAGAAACTTGACAGCAGAAACAAATACAGTAGCTGCAAACAATGAAAAAGCCGTAAAATTAACAAAAGGTTTGTTAACTGCAGGAAAAAATCCATTAACTGCAGAAAAAAATCCATTAACTGCAGAAAAAAATCCATTAACTGCACAAACAAATACATTAACAGTAAAGGAAAAACTAACACCAACTCCAACACCTACAGATCCAGCAGTAGTAGGACCGGTAGATCCAAAAGATCCACCAGTAGATCCAAAATATCCACCAGTTGTAGGACCAGAAGATCCAACACAACCAGGTGGAAAGCCACAAGTAGCTAACAATAAGACACTTCCAAAGACAGCTAATAGTATGAACATAGAATTGTACACTTTTCTTATGATACTTTCAGCAGGATTACTTGTTGTAGCATTTAAAAGAAAAAAAGAGAGTCAATAGATAACTCAAATAGAAAAAAATCGACCTTTAAGATTTGATATGTACCCTCTTTACTGGACAAACCAGTAAGGAGGGTATTTTTATTTATTCTTTCATCTAAGATATTTTTAATAAAATTTCGTTAAATTATTTTATAATCAAATGCTAATAGATGTAAAATAGAAAACAAAAAATTTTTATTAACTTTTTGATTAAATTATATTTTTTAAAAATATCCTAGATTGCAAGAACTAAAAAGCCGATAACTAATACTACCGAATTTTTTAACATAAATTTCTCCTCCTAAATAATTTGTTTTTTAAATTTTAAAAAAACATATTTTTTATATCATATATAAATATTCATATTTTTGTAAATAGAAATACTAAATCAATATAAATTTTTTAAAAAAAATATTGAAAAGAATTATTAAAAGTTGTATAATATATTTAACGACGATTGTGTCGCTTTATTTTTAGTGTATAAAATATAAATATTTACAAAAAGGAGATTTATTATGCGTAATGAAAGACTACCTGCTGATGAGAGAAAGAGGCAGATTAGATATTGTGCGAAGGACGTTTTTATTCGTAAGGGATTTCACAATACGACTATGGAGGATGTAATAGCAGAGAGTGGCTTAAGTAAAGGTGGAGTTTATAGACATTACAAGAGTACAACGGAAATGATGTATGATTTAATGGAAGATGGTTGTGATTATAGATATAATGTTGTAGATAATTTTTTAAAAGAGCATAAAGATATAGATAAATATGATGCTCTTTCCGAAATTATTGTAGAGAAAATTTTAGCTGATAATGAGCTTTTGGCTGTTTATGTTATGTTTCTTCAAGAAAAAAATTATGATGAATCTTTGGAAAACTTATATTTGAAATTGGAAAGAGAAACTTTGATTAATATGAGAAGTCTTTTGAAAAATATGGGTATTAATTTTGATTTTATAGATGATAGGTTCTTTTCTGATTTTATAAATAGTTTAATTTTGGGAGGAGAAATTTTAAAGGCAAAGGAAAACTTTTATAAAAATAAAGAAAATTTAAAAGATATGATAAAAAATTATTTTAAAAATTTAGATAGATAGGAGGGTTAATTATGGAACTGATAAAAAAGTATGTAAATAAAAATGTTTTTAGTTATTTACTATCAGTTATTTTTGCGATTTTGGGAGTCGTAATGGGACTTATAACTTACATTATTCTTGCTAAGTTAGTGGTTTTGGTTGTTAGTGGAAATATGGATATTTCTTTCTATACACAAAATATTATTTTTATTTTGGGAGCTTTCGTTTTGAAAGAAGTTTTTGCAGGGATTTCTACTTTAATTTCTCATACTGCAACTTTTAAAGTTTTGGCTGATATGAGAAAAGATATTATGGGGAAATTATTTAAAATGCCTTTAGGAGATATTTTAAATTACAGTACGGGAAAATTAAAGGACATAATTGTTGACCAAGTTGATCATATGGAAACTTCTTTGGCGCATATTATTCCCGAGGTAACGGCCAATTTAGTTGGACCTATTGTGCTTTTAGGATATATGTTGATTTTAGATTGGCGTCTTATGTTGTTGTCTTTAATTCCTCTTGTAATTGGTTTTGGTGCAATGGCAACAATTATGAATGAAAGCTATCAATTAAGTTATAAAAAGTCTGTTGAAATAGGACAAAAGATGAATAATTCAGTTGTTGAGTATATTAATGGGGTTGAGGTTATTAAGGCTTTTAATCAAAGCGACAGCTCTTATGAAAAATATTCTAAGTCTGTTTATGATAATGCCAGTTTTTTCTATAATTGGATGAAGTCTTGTTCAATAAGGTCTGCAATGGGTATGCATTTATCTCCAATGGGACTTTTAACTATTTTGCCTTTTAGTGTTATTTTTTATTTGAATGGAAGTTTGAATGTTGTAAATTTAATTGCAATAATTATTTTATCTTTTGGAACTATTGAAAATTTAATAAAGATTTCAGCTTATATTGATGATTTAGCTAGAATTGGAACAATAACAGGAGAAATTCAAGGAATTTTAAGTTCAAAAGAATTGCTACATTCAAATTCTGATTTTGAAATTAAAAATTTTGATATAGACTTTGAAAATGTTTCATTTGCATATAATGAAGATAAACAAATTTTAGAAGATTTATCCTTAAATATAAAGGAAAATAGAGCTACTGCGTTTGTTGGGCCAAGTGGTAGTGGTAAGAGTACGATTACAAAGTTAATTGCAGGTTTTTGGGATATTGACAAGGGAGATATAAAAATCGGTGGAGTTAGTTTGAAAGATATTTCTTTGAAAAAACTTTCTGATTTGATTTCTTATGTTTCACAAGATAATTTCCTTTTTGATATTAGCATAAGGGAAAATATAAGAATTGCAAAACCTGATGCAACTGATGAAGAAATTGTTGAAATGGCTAAAAAATCAGGTTGCCACGAATTTATTATAAATTTGGAGAATGGATACGATACTATTGTTGGAGAGGGTGGAAGTCATTTGTCCGGAGGAGAAAGACAAAGAATTTCTATTGCAAGGGCTATGCTTAAAAATGCACCAATAGTTATTTTGGACGAGGCAACTTCTTATATTGATGCTGAAAATGAAAGTATTATACAAGAGTCAATCAGTAATTTGGTTAAGGGCAAAACTTTGATTATGATTGCTCATAGACTTAGAACTGTAACAAATGTTGATGAAATTTTTGTTATAGAAAATGGGAAAATAAATTCAAAAGGAACACATAATGAACTTATTGAAAATTCAAAACTTTATAAGGAAATGTGGGATTCTGCAATAAAGGGGGAAGAGTAATGCTTACAGTATTTAGAAAAATATGGAATTTTTCCATAAAAGAACAAAAAAATATAAAATTTTCTATTTTCTTTGCACTTTTAAATGCAATATTTAACTCTTTTCAATTTGGCGCAATTTATTATATTCTAAATAAAATTTTTACAAATACTTTAGAAACTAGAGATGCCTTAATTGTATTTTTGATTATGCTTGTATGTGTGGTTGGGAAGATTTTTACTCAAAAGACTTCACAGCTACAACAAACTCATGCAGGATATTTTATGTCTGCTCATAGGAGAATAGAAATTGGAGAAAAAATCAAAAAAGTTCCAATGGGATTTTTCTCAAGTTTTAATCTTGGAAAACTTACAACTCTTGCGACTACAAACTTAAGTCAAATAGAAATGTGGGTGCCAATGTTACTTGTAATGGTACTTGGAGGAATGCTTACAACTTTTGTTTTTGTTGTTGGATTGTTTTTCTTTAATTACAAAATTGCTTTGATTGCAACTTTAGGAATATTTGCATTTTTATTTGTAACTGCCATGATGGAAAGAAAATCCAGAAAAAATGCTATGAAGGCGCATAAGATACAAGCAATACTTACTTCACAAGTTCTATCTGCACTTCTAGGAATGCAAATTATTAAGTCATATAATCTTGTTAATGAAAATAATAAAGATTTGGAAAAATCTTTTGATGATGTTCGTGATTATACATTGGGCTTGGAAAAAACTTTAATTCCTTACAACATAATTCAAAAGATTGTAATCGCCATAACAACATCTTGTATGCTTTATGTTTCTTTTAATATGTATGTTGCAGGTAGTATAATTTTGTCCGATTTAATTATGCTTACTATTGCAAGTTATGTAATTTTTAATGGGATTATCGGAGCGGGCAGTGTAATGGCAATTCTTAGAGTTACTGAAAATGCGATAGATTCACTAAATTATGTAAATGAAATTCCTGATATGAAAGAGGGAATCGTTGAAAAAGAAATTGATAACTTTGATATAGAATTTAGAAATGTTGAATTTAGTTACAATAAAAAGAAGATTTTGAATAATATTTCTTGTAAGATAAATCAAAATAATTTAACTGCAATAGTTGGGCCGTCAGGCTCCGGAAAGACAACTTTTTGTAATTTGATTGCAAGATTTTGGGACGTGAATTCAGGAAGTATTTTGATTGGTGGAAAGGATATAAGAGAATATTCACTTAAAAATTTAATGAAAAATATTTCTTTTGTTTTCCAAAATGTTTATCTTTTTGAAGATACAATAGAAAACAATATAAAATTTGGAAAGCCGAATGCAACTAGAGAAGAAGTTATTGAAGTTGCTAAAAAGTCTATGTGCCACGACTTTATTATGAGTTTACCTGATGGATACGATACAATTATTGTTGAGGGAGGTTCTAACCTTTCAGGAGGAGAAAAACAAAGAATTTCAATCGCAAGAGCTATGCTAAAAGATGCACCGATAATAATATTTGACGAGGCAACTGCGAATGTTGACCCTGAAAATGAAGATAAATTACAAAATGCAATCGAAGAGCTGACAAAAGATAAAACCGTTATAATGATTGCACATAGATTAAAGACAATCAGAAATGCAAATCAAATTTTAGTTCTAAACCAAGGACATATCGAAGAATCCGGAACACATAGCGAATTGATAGAACACAACGGATTGTATAAAGATTTAATCGACTCAAAGAATAAATCAGTTAATTGGAAAATAGAAAATTAGAAAAAAGGGTAGCAATGGCTACAATAAATAAAAAAAGAAATAAATAGTTGATTAAAAAAATCTCAAAGCCTTAGCTTTGGGATTTTTGTACATTTGTAAATGAATGTGAGAGCAAAAATTACAAAAAATATATTGACTTTTTAAATGCATTTATTGTACAATGAATGTACAACAATATATTTAAAGGGGGAAAATTTGTTGAATGCTTTGATTACAAGAAATGACGGTTTACTTTTCGTCATATTACTAATGGTTTCATTATCATTATGGGTACAAAAATATAAAGTTTTTAAATCTTTAGGACCTGTTCTTACAGTTGTAGTACTAGGGATTATTTTATCAAATACCCATATTGTTCCTATTTCTCATGATTTATATGGAGAAATTTCTACTTATTTAGTTCCAGTTGCAATTTCAGTTTGTATGCTTAGTATGAATTTTAAAGAGCTAAAAAAGCTTACTAAAGAGCCTCTATTGGCTTTGGTTTCTGCTATCTTTTCTGTCTGTATAGTTGCTATAATATTGGGAATTTATTTTGCGCCGAAAATAATTGAAGGTTGGAAATGCGCGGGTATGTTTGTAGGAACTTATACAGGAGGAACTCCTAACTTAACAGCTATAGCTACAGGACTTGATTGTTCAAGAGAAACTCTTGCTGCGGCAAATGCAGCAGATTATGTTGTTTCAACACCACTTATGGTATTTTTATTTGCATCTCCTATGATTCTTAAAGCATCAAAAAGATGGAATAAATTTTGGCCATATCAACTTAGTGATGAAGAATTAGAAGATGGTGAACAAGAAACACTTATGTCCGATAAAAAATGGTCAATAAAAGATATAACTTGGTTACTTACTATAGGTTTTGCTGTAACATTTTTTACTACAATTATTTCTCAAAAAATATTTCCTGCAGATTTTTGGAAATCAGGAAGATTATTGATGCTTACAACTGTTTCTATAATCATTTCTCAATTGAAACCTGTAAAAAAATTAAGAGGAAATTTAGATTTAGGATTGTTTTTATCTTTAATTTTTCTTTCAACAATAGGATTTGCAGTTGATTTAAAACAATTTATCGGTTCAGCATTTATGATGACTTTGTATGTATTACTAATGTTAATATTTTGTATATTAGTACATTTAATAATATGTAGATTATTAAAAATTAAATATGAATATGTAATTTTATCAATGGTAGGATGCATTGTAGATGGACCAACATCTGCTCTTACAGCGGCAGGAGCTAATTGGAAATCTCTTATAAATGTAGGATTGATAATGGGTATAATAGCAGGGGCTTTAGGAAATTATGTAGGAATATTTGTATCCTATACAGTTAAATATTTATGTGGTCTATAGGTTAGATTATGTAATATTAAAAAATTTAGGAAGTGATAAAGTAAAATTCACTTCCTTTTTTAATAAAAATATTTATTTAAACAAATAAATACTTTAATGTACATTTGTAAATGATGGATATAACATTTGTTGTGTTTTTTATTTTCTTGATTTTGTGATATAATTAAATTTACCTTAGACTAATCCAAAAGAAAATTTAATTTCATCATATTTTACTTTAAAAAAATCGTATAAAATGGAAAATATGATATAATTAAATTCACAATAAATTAATCTAAAAGAAAATTTAATTTTATCACAAATAGGGATGACGGAGTAAGTAGAGTGATGTTTTTTAATAGCTTGATGTTAAAAGTAAACAAAATATGAAAGTGAGAAACTATGAGAAATGTTGAAATAAATATAAATGATTCTGCTCAAAGAATCGATAGGTTTTTGAAAAAGTATTTGAATAATGCTAGTACGTCTATGATTCAAAAGTTTTTGAGGACTAAAAAGATAAAAGTTAATAAAAAAAGAGTTGATGCAAATTATATTTTAAATGAAAATGATATTGTGAATATTTTTATTTATGAGGAAGAACTTGAAAAGTTGATTATTTCAAAGACTAAGAAGTATTCATATTCTAAAAAACTTGATGTAGTTTATGAAGATGAAAATATAATTGTTATGAATAAGCCGAAAAATTTGTTATCTCATGCATCTTCAAAAGAGGATTATGGTAATAATTTGGTTGATTTTATGATTGGCTACTTGCTTGAAAAGGGTGATTACAATCCAAGAGTTGAAAAAACTTTTGTTCCTGCGATAATAAATAGGCTTGATAGAAATACTTCAGGTCTTGTTATTGGGGCTAAGAATTCAATGGCGCTTAGAGAGTTAAATAGAATTAAAGAAACCTCTGTTGAAAAATATTATAAAACTGTTGTAAGTGGTTATGTTAAGAAAAATTTTATCATTAATGAAAAACTTGAAAAGAACGAAGAAAAAAACAAATCAAGTATTTCAAAAAATGGTAAGGAGTCCATAACAGAAGTTTATGTTGAAAGGAATAATGAAAATTTTAGTTTGCTTAAGATAAAACTTGTAACGGGTAGAACTCATCAGATTAGAAGTCATTTAAGTTCTAAGGGATTTCCTATAATTGGTGATGTGAAGTATGGCGATATGGAAGTTAATAAATTTTTTAGAAATAATTTTGATTTAAAGAGCCAGTTTTTACACGCAGAAACTATAATTTTTAAAAATATAGAAGGTGAGCTTAGTTACCTTAATGATAAAGAATTTTTTGCTCCAATGGAAGAAAATTACAAAAATATAATTAGAAAAATATTTTGATAAAAAGTTTCATAAATTTTGTTGAGGGTATATTCTTTGTATCAGAACATTAGAGGTGAATATTATGAAAATTATAATTGATGAAAAAGCTAAAAATTTTTTAGAAAAGAAAAACAATGGTGTTATGACTGTTGAGGTTAGAGGTTGCAGTTCTTGAAGTGGTGTTGTTTTAAAACCAATGGCTTCATTAGGTAAACCTTTAAATTTAGATAAATATACATTAGAAAATATTGATGGAATAGATGTGTATGTTATGAATGGAATTAAAGCAGTTAATGATACTGTTACTGTTTCAACTATGAGTTTTCTATTTATGGAAAATTTGGTAGTTAATGGAATAATTGTTTAAAAGGCTGTTTATACAGTCTTTTTTTGTTAGGAGTGATTAATATAAAAGTTGTTATAAATGAAAAAGCAAAAAAACTTTTAAAGGAAAATCAAAAGGAGATAATGGTTGAGCTTAAAGGTTGGAGTAACTGAAATTGTTCAACTGAATTAAAACCGTCGGTTTCGATTGGTAAGCCTAAAAACACAAATGCTTTTGATTTTTTTGAAGTGGATGATTTTAATATTTACATTACTAGAAAACTTCCTGAAGATTCTTTTGTAGAAATTTCTTCAGCTACTTTTTATGATTTGGAGTATTTGATAGCAATAGTTAAATAAGATTTTATATTGTATTGAACTATTGTGTCGCACTATATGCTAATTTTTCTACTTGAAAAAATTTGCAAAATGTGATATTATATGTGAATAAGTAGCGATAAAATTATTTTTAGGAGGGAATTTTATGTGCGGTATTGTTGGATACATTGGTAGTTCAAATGCTATTGATGTAATTTTAAACGGATTAGAAACTTTAGAATATAGAGGATACGATTCATCTGGAATCGCATTTTTAGAAGATAATAAAATAGATGTTGTTAAAGCTGTTGGAAGAATCAGCAATTTAAGAGAAAAATTAGAAAATGAATATAAAAATAAAATTTCAAATATTGGTGTAGGGCATACAAGATGGGCAACTCATGGAGTTCCGTCAGATGGAAACTCACACCCACATTTAAGTATGAATTCAAAATTTGCAGTAGTTCATAATGGAATAATCGAAAATTATTTACATTTAAAAGAAGAACTTTTAGCTAAAAATTTTGTTTTTAAATCAGAAACTGATACGGAGGTTATTCCTCAATTATTGGAAGACTTAGATGATGGAGATTTTTTAAGTACAGTTTTTAAAATGAGAAAAAAAGTAAAGGGAAGTTATGCTTTTGGGATTTTAAAACAAGATACCAAAGAGCTTATTGGAACTAGAAAAGAAAGTCCTTTAATCGTTGGTATTGGCGATGGAGAGTTTTTCATTGCGTCAGATGTTATTGCAGTTTTGAAATATACAAGAGATATTATTTATCTTGAAAATGGAGATTTAATTCATTTTAAAGACGGAAAATATATTATTTATGATGAAGATAACAATGTTGTTACTAGAGAACTTAAACATATTGATTGGTCTGTTGAGGCAGCTACAAAAGACGGCTATGACCATTTTATGTTAAAGGAAATTTATGAACAACCAAAAGTTATTGAAGAAACTTTCCTTAGAAGATTAGACGAAAATGATGAATTAGTTTTAGACGGAATGGAAAGTTTATTAAATGAAAATTTAAGTAAATTTAATAAATGCTATATTGTGGCTTGTGGTACAGCATATCATTCAGGGCTTGTTAGTAAGGGAATTTTAGAAAAAGCCTTAAGATTTCCTGTAATTGTCGATATTGCATCTGAATTTAGATATTCAGACAGAATGGTAGATGATAAAACTTTGGTTATAATCATCAGTCAGTCAGGAGAAACTGCTGATACACTTGCGGGACTTAGAGAGGCTAAAAACAAAGGAGCAACTATTTTAAGTGTTACAAATGTTGTCGGCTCATCAATAGCAAGAGAGTCAGACAATGTATTTTACACTTGGGCAGGACCTGAAATAGCTGTTGCAAGCACAAAGGGTTATACAACACAAGTTACTGCTCTTTATATGATTGCTTTAAAATTTGCTAGAATTTTAGGGACAATTTCTTTAGATGAATATAAAAATGTAATTTCAAATTTAAAGGAATTGCCAAGCAAAATAGAAACTTTATTGAAAGATACAGAAATTTATAAAAAAATTGCATTAGAATTAAAAGACAAGAATACTTGTTTCTACTTAGGAAGAGGTCTTGATTATTATACTGCTATGGAAAGTGCATTGAAATTAAAAGAAATTTCATATATCTATACTGAAAGCTTTGCAGCTGGCGAGTTAAAACATGGAACTATCGCTTTGATCGAAGAAGGAACTCCTGTTTTTGTGGTTGCGACTCAAGAGAGATTATATGAAAAAATTATTTCAAATGTAAAAGAAGTTAAAACAAGAGGAGCGCATGTTGTTGAAATAACTCACTTGGATAACAATCTTGACGTTTCTGATGAAAAAATATTAATTCCGGGTACAATAGAAATTTTAATGCCTATAATTTCAGTTGTTGCAAGTCAACTTATTGCTTATTATGTATCCTTAGCAAAGGGAAATGATGTTGATAAGCCAAGAAATTTAGCGAAATCCGTTACGGTTGAATAGAATTAGAGGGGACTTTGAAGTCCCTTTTTTGATAAAAGTTAGGAGAAAATTATGTATAAATTAATAGCACTTGATATGGACGGAACAACTTTTAATGAGGAGCATAGAATCTCAGATGTTGTTAAAGATGCCTTATTTTACGCTATGGAAAAAGGTGTAAAGATTGCATTTATTTCAGGCAGAGAGGAATTTACAATAAAACAAACACTAGAGGAGTTAAAAATAGATACTTATTATGGAGCTTTAAATGGTAGTTTGATTTCTACAACTTACAGCAAAGTTCCAAAATTTGTAAAGAGTTTGAATAAAGAATATCTTTTTGATATTTTAGATACTATTGAAAAGAATGATTTGACACCAATAGTTTTTTTGGAAAATTTAATTTTTACAAATGATTCAAATGATGAATATGTTGAGATTATTTCTAAATTTATAAATCCTAAAATAATTAGGGTTAAGAGTGTTAAGGAATATATTTTAGAAAATAATTTAGAAGAAAAGGTCTTGAAAATTGGAATTTGTCAAGAATATGATGTTTTGAAAATTTTAGAAGAAAAGTTTTCTGATACGATAAAAAGTGAATATACTTTAGCTTTTTCATTGCCTTTCTTTTTTGAATTAATGGCAAAAGATACAGACAAAGGTTCTTGTTTAAGGGAAATTTGTAGGCTTAATGATATAGAATTGTCTGAAACTATCGCAATAGGAGATGGAGAAAATGACATTCCTATGTTAAACATTTCAGGACTTTCTATTGCAATGGGTAATGCTATGGAAAATGTAAAGAAAAATGTTGATTATATAACTGATACGAATAAAAATGACGGAGTTGCAAAGTCTATAAGAAAGTTTATTTAGAGGAAAGTTATGAAAAAAATTTTTGTTGATAAAGTTGATAATGTCGAAGATTTTGTTAATACAGTAGTATCTGTTGCGATAGAAAACAATGCATCAGATATACATTTTGAGCCAAGAGAAGATGCTTTTTATATAAGATATAGAATTGACGGAGAACTTATTGATATCTATAAAGTCAGCAGTTTTAATGCTCCTATTATAATTTCTCGTATAAAAATCATCTCAAAAATGGATATTACAATTAAGAGAATGCCACAAGACGGAAGATTAGATTTTAATTTTAATGAAAATTCAGTTGACATTAGAGTTGCATCTGTTCCTGTAATTTTGGGCGAAAAAATTGTAATGAGAATTTTAAATTCCGGAAATTTTAAAATTGATATTGACAATTTAGGACTTTATGAAGAAGAAAAATATCTAATAGAAAATATTATAAAAAGTCCAAACGGTGTTTTAATCATAAGTGGGCCAACAGGAAGCGGTAAATCTTCAACACTCTACTCATTTGTAAAAAAATTACAAAAAGAAAGTATCAACATAATTACTTTAGAAGACCCGGTTGAAGTTAGAATTAGTGGAATAAACCAAATAAATATAAATCAAGCATTGGGACTTGACTTTGCAACCGGACTTAGAGCTATGTTAAGACAAGATTTTGAAGTTGGTTTGGTTGGAGAAATGAGAGATAGAGAAACTGCAAATATTGCTCTTAGAGCAGGGATAACGGGGCATCTCATTTTTACAACTTTACATACAGCAGATACGGTTTCAGCGATAATTAGACTTTTGAATTTGGGAATAGAAAATTATGTAATTTCTTCCGGAGTAATTGCTATTTTATCGCAAAGACTTGTTAGGAAACTCTGTCCAAAATGTAAAGTTAAAAGAGCTTTAACTGAATTTGAAAAGGAGAATTTTAAGAAAAACGGTCTTGAAATTCCAAAATATATTTACGATAAATGTGGCTGTGAAGATTGTAATAGTGGATATATTGGAAGAACTTTGATTTTAGAGCATTTAATTTTAGATGATGAAATAAAAGAAATCATAAATGAAAATTGTAACAGTGTTAGACTTTATGAATACTTTAGAAAAAATGGAAATGAAAGTTTGTATAAAAACGGACTTAGAAAAATTGCTGACGGTATAACAAGTTTTGAAGAGGTTAATAAAATTTTGTTTTCATTAGGAGAGTTTGAAAATGAGTTTTAAAGAAAAGTTTTTTAATATTTTAAATATGGAAATTGGAAATAAACTTAATTTACTTGATTTAAGTATTTCCCTAAAAGAGGCGGGACTTCTTTTAAAATCAAATATTAATACTGCTGAAACGATAAATTTACTTTCAAAAACTTCTCCAAATAAGACTTTAAAGAAAATTTTTGCAGAAGTTTATGAAAACTTATTAAAAGGATTTGACTTATATCAATCTTTTTCGGAAACGAAAAAATTTGACAATTTATTTTTATCTTTAATAAAATCCGGGGAGAGTTCAGAAAAATTATCGGAAGTTTTCTTGTATTTATCATTGTATTACGAAAAGAAATACAAACTGAAACAAAAACTTATAAGTATAATGACTTACCCTATTATATTACTTTTTGTTACATTTGTGGTTTTAGTTTTTCTTTTAAACAATGTAATACCAATGTTTTTAGAGATTTTTGAAGATAGTAATGTAGAACTTCCTAAAGTTACAAAATTTTTAGTAAAAAGTACAAATTTTGTAAAGCAAAATTATTTATATATAATTTTAGGAATTTTAATTTTTGTTATTTTTATAAAATTTATTTCAAAGAAATATTCAGTTAGAAAATTCTTTGGAAAAATGCTTTTTAAAATTCCTTATATAAAGGTGCATTACCAAAATTACATCACTTCAATAGTTGCAAAAAATCTTACGATTTTGTTAAATGGAAATATAAGTATAGTTGAGGCTTTGGAAATTGTAAAAAATTCTACAAGAAACATTTTTATTAGTGAACATCTAGAAGATGCTATTTTAAAAATAAAAAGTGGAAAGCTAATTGCAAATTCTTTGGAAGATGATTTGATTTTCAACCTTGCATTTATAAATATGGTTGCAATAGGAGAAAGTAGTGAAAACTTAGTTGAAATACTTGAAAGCGCGACAGAGTATTACGACCAAAAAATAAATTATTCAGTCGATAAAATATTACAATATTTACAACCTATTATAATAATTTTAATTTCACTCTTTGTTGCATTAATCGTCTTTTCAATAGCAATACCGATTTTCGACTTGTCGAACGGAATAAGTATAGAATAGATAACAAAAAAGCTACGATTTTTTTTTCGTAGCTTTTGTTTTTTTCTTATTTTTCTTTGATTATTTTTCTTTTATTTCTGCTAAGATATTCTTAATGTCTGTTAAGATTTCTTCTTGAGTTGGAGCTTTTGGTGTTTCTTCAACTACTTCTTCTTTCTTTCTTGTTAGCTTATTCATAGCTTTTACCATCATAAAGATACAGAAAGCAATAATTAGAAAATCAATAACATTTTGAATAAATGCTCCGTATTTAAAAGCAACTTCTGCAATTTCTTTAGACTTATCTCCAGCTTTTAATACAATTTTTAGATCTGAAAAATTAATACCACCTGTTAAAATTGAAAGTAAAGGCATTAAAATGTCATTTACTAAAGAAGTAACGATTTTTCCGAATGCTCCACCTATAATTACCCCAACTGCCAAGTCCATTACATTACCTTTTAAGGCAAATTCTTTAAATTCTTTTAACATAAACATCCTCCTAAATAAATGTGATATAATAAATATGAATTTACAATTCTTGTGTAAAAGAATATTTATTTCATCATATTTACCTTTTTAAATTTATTAAAATGGAAATATGATATAATATACATAACTTAAAAAAGTTAAGTCATAATTACTAAGATTAATTATACCCAATTACATAAAATTTAATCATTTAGGAGATTAATATGTTACAAAAAGTTTTAGTTAGTAATAAAGCTAGTGAAAGTTTTTTTGAACTTTTAAATTCAAAAAATATTGAATATATAAAAAGTGTAGATAATGAAAAATTTAATAAAAATTATAATGACCATATCGATATTAGCGTTTTAAAAATTGATGATGAAATTTATATTGAAGATTCTGTTTTTGAATATTATAGTGAATTTTTAAAAGAGTTTAGGTTAAAAAGAATTTGCGTTTCAGGTTTTAAAAATAGTGAAATTGTTTTAAATATCTCAAAGAATGATAAGTACTTTTTTCATAATGAAAAATTTACAACAAATGAAATTTTTGAAAAGCTGAGTTTGAATAGAAAATATATAAAAGTAAATCAGGGATATGCAAATTGTAGTATGATTTGTTTTAAAAATCATATCATAACAAGTGATGAGGGAATTTATAAGACTTTAAAAAATGAAAAAATAAATGTGAAAGTTGTTACAACAGACGGAATTATATTAAATGGATATAAAAATGGATTTATCGGAGGAACTTGCGGTTTTGTTTCTGATGATACTTTATTGTTCTATGGTGATGTGACAAAATACAAAGATTATGATATAATTAAACACATAGCAGATGAAGAAAATGTGAAAATAATTTTTCCAAAAGATGAAGAATTTGTCGATTTGGGTGGGATTATTTCACTATGGAGGTAATTATGGGATTTATAAAGCCAAGCAATGTTGTTGGAACTATGGAACTTTTGCCTAGTGAACAAATTTTGTTTGATAATGTTAAAAATATAATTGAGGATACTTTTAAAAAGCGTGGTTTTTTACCGATAGATACGCCTGTTTTTGAAAAGAATGAGATTCTTTTGGCTAAGGGTGGTGGAGAAACTACAAAACAAATTTTTAAGATTGATTCTGAAAGCAAGGATATTTCTTTAAGATTTGATTTGACTGTTCCTTTGGCGAGATATGTTGCTCAGTATTTTAATGATTTGAATTTTCCTTTTAGAAGATACCATATAGGTAAAGTTTATCGTGGAGAGAGAAATCAAAAGGGAAGATATAAAGAGTTTTATCAATGTGATATTGATGTTATTGGAAATGGAAAACTTGATATAAAAAATGATGCAGAGCTTCCTTATATAATTTATGAAATTTTTTCAAAGATTATAAACGAAAAGTTTGCGATTAATTTTAGTAATTTAAAAATTATAAATGGCTTTTTTGAAAGTTTAGGTATTGAGAATAAGACAGATATTTTAAGAATTATTGATAAGATTGAAAAAATCGGTCTTGAAAAAGTTGTTTCAGAGCTTAAAGCTATCGACATTTCTGATAATGTTATAGAAAAAATTGTAGAATTTATAAATATATCCGGAAGTAATGAGGAAATTATCGAAAAGTTAAATTCTTTAGAAATTTCAAATGAACTTTTTGTAAAAGGGGTTGAGGAGTTAAAAGAGGTTTATGTTTGTATGAAACTTTTTGGTATTCCTGATGAATTTATAAGAATAAACTTGACGATAACAAGAGGTCTTGACTATTATACAGGAACTGTTTATGAAACATTTTTAGAAAATTATAGACAACTTGGAAGTGTATGCTCCGGAGGTCGATATGACGATCTTTCAAGTAATTATACAAGTCAAGTTTTGCCCGGTGTTGGTATTTCTATCGGACTTACAAGACTGTTCTACCAACTACTTGATAAGAATTTATTTAAGGAAATAAAGGTAAATAGTATTGATGCTTTAATCATTCCGATGGAAAATTGTTATGATTATGCCATAAAACTATTGAATTTATTTAAAAATAGTGGTAAAATAATACAAATATATTTTGAAGATGCAAAGATGAAGAAAAAAATATCTTATGCAGACAAGTTAAATATTCCTTATATAATCATAGTTGGAGAGGACGAGAAAAATACAAATACTTACACAGTTAAGGATTTAAAAACTGGAGAGCAAAAGACTGTTGATTTTGAAGGATTGTTAAAGTTAATATAGACGTTGAAGTAACGAGTAGGAAAATAGGGCTTTAAGAGAGAGTGGAACGTGGCTGTAATTCCATTTAAGATACCGTTTTTTGAAAACTATTATGGAGTCTTTTATCTAATTAAGAAGTAATTAGGGTGGAACCACGAGCCATCGTCCCTACGTTGTAGGGGTGAAGGCTCTTTTTGTATAGAAAAATAGGAGGAAGATATGGAAATGATTAAAGTTACATTCCCTGACGGGTCTGTTCATGAATTTGAAAAAGGTGTAAAAATTTTAGATGTTGCAATCAGTATTTCTGAAGGTTTTGCAAGAAATGTTTTAGGAGCAGTTATAAATGATGAGATTACAAAAGGTTTAAGTGAAACATTAAAAGAAGATTGCACAGTTAAATTTGTAAAGTTTGAGGATAAAGAAGGAAAAGATATTTTCTGGCATACATCAAGTCATGTTATGGCTCTTGCCATTCAAAGACTTTTCCCTGATACAAAGTTTGGTATCGGACCATCAATAGAAAACGGATTTTACTATGACTTAGATTCTGATCATAAATTCACACCGGAAGATTTGATTAAAATTGAAGAAGAAATGAAAAAAATAGTAAAAGAAGGATTTTCAGTAGATAGAAAAGAAGTAGATAGAGATTTTGCTTTAAAATATTTTGCGGAAAAAGGACAAGATTATAAAATTGACTTAATCGAAGGTTTTGATGCAGATGCTGAGCTTTCTTTCTATGAATTAGGAGAATTTACTGACCTTTGTAGAGGACCTCATCTTGTTGATGTAAAGAAAATTAAAGCTGTTAAACTTTTGAGTATTGCAGGTGCATATTGGAGAGGTAGCGAAAAAAATAAAATGCTACAAAGAATTTACGGTATAACTTTTGAAAAGAAAAAAGATTTAGATGAATACTTAGAATATTTAGAAGATGCAAAACAAAGAGACCACAGAAAAATCGGTAAAGAATTGGGAATCTTTATGATTAGCCAAAATGTAGGTGCAGGACTTCCTTTCTGGTTACCAAAGGGAGCAACAATTAGACGTGTAGTTGAAAGATATATAGTAGATAAAGAAATTGAATGTGGATATGAACATGTTTATACACCAATCCTTGCAAATGTTGATTTATATAAAACTTCAGGACATTGGGACCATTACCAAGACAGTATGTTCCCTCCAATGGACTTAGGAAATGGAGAAATGTTAGTTTTAAGACCTATGAACTGTCCTCATCACATGGAAATCTACAATAATGAAGTTCATAGTTACAAGGAGTTTCCTATCAGAATTGCAGAACTTGGAATGATGCACCGTTACGAAATGAGTGGAACATTATCAGGGCTTCAAAGAGTTAGAGAAATGACTTTGAATGACGCTCACATTTTTGTTCGTCCTGACCAAATTCAAGAAGAATTTACAAGAGTTGTAAACTTAATGAAATCTGTTTACGAAGATTTTGACATAAAGAATTATAGATTTAGATTAAGTTACAGAGACCCTGAAAATAAAGAAAAATATTTTGATAATGATGAAATGTGGAACAATGCCGAAACAATGCTTAAAAAGGCAATGGACGACTTGGGATATGAATACTTTGAAGCAAAAGGAGAGGCTGCTTTCTATGGTCCAAAACTTGACGTTCAAGTAAAAACTGCAATAGGTTTAGAAGAAACTCTTTCTACAATTCAACTTGACTTCTTGTTACCGGAAAGATTTGACTTAACTTATGTTGGAGAAGACGGAAAGAATAATCACAGACCTGTTGTAATCCACAGAGGAATTGTTTCAACAATGGAAAGATTTATAGCTTATCTAATTGAAGAATATAAAGGGTCATTCCCAACATGGTTATCACCTGAACAAGTTAAAATTTTACCGATTTCAGATAAATTTAACGACTATGCTTATGAGCTAAAACAAGCATTTGCTAAAAAAGATATAAGAGTATCAGTTGATGATAGAGCTGAAAAAATTGGATTAAAAATTAGAGAGGCACAACTTGCTAAAATTCCTTACAGCTTGATAGTTGGAGAAAATGAAGTAAACGAAAAAACTGTTTCTGTTAGAAAACGTGGAGAGGGAGATAAAGGCTCAATGAAAGCAGAAGAGTTCCTTGAAATGATTCTTGATGAAGTAAATGCAAAAGTAATTAAATAGTTAAAGAAAAAGTTATTGTGATTTTCGCAATAACTTTTTTTTAGCATAAAAAAAACTGTATAGAATAATTTATACAGTTTTTAAGATAATAATGTTATTATTGCTAAAAGATTGTTTAAAAAATGTCCTAAAATACAAGGTAGTAAAGACCTTGTTTTTTCATATATCAAACAACCTACGAAACTTGGTACGATATACAAAGGAACTAAGTACAGTCCATCGTGAATTACTGCAAATACAAAAGCAGAAACTAATGCCGGTAGGAATATTTTTAAGAGCTTTCCTTTGTCTTGAAAAATTTCGTGGAAAAATGTAAACATTCCATATTTAAAAGCAAATTCTTCGCCTATCGGTGCTGATATTAATAAATTAATTAATAATATCTTATTTAATTTTAAAGACTTTAAAATACTCTCAGTATTATTACTCTTAAAAGTTAATCCGAATAGTGGGTAGGTATATGAAATTATGATATTCCATAAAATCATAAATACACCAAGACCAATTCCAATTAAAAATAATTTTTTAAAAGAAACAGTTGTTTTATTTTTAGAGATACTATCAGTTCTTTTTTTAACTATAAAAATAGCTATTATAAATGCAATAAGTGTTGCAATAGATCCTAAAATATCAACAAAAAATTTATCAAACGATTCTCTATTTTCAATTAAATAAGCATTATTTTCAAAAAACTTAACTACAAAGTTTAAACTCATCACACTTTCCATAATTTTTTGATTATCTAAAATTTTAATACATATTAACATAATAAAAATTGGAGTTAGAAAGTAGTTTAAAACTATAAATAAAGATTTTTTATTGAATTTTTTTGTCTTTTTATCTGAATTGGATACTGAGTTAGCATTTTCGATAGATTCACTCATAATACTCACCTATTAGTCGTTATCTACACCTTTTTCTTTTGAGTATTCAACTAAATTATCGTAATTTTCCTTTGAAATTATGATTTTACCTGTTTGTCTTGAAATACAATTTCTATCAATCAATTCATTTAAATATCTATACATTGTTCTTTCGTTAATTCTTAAATAGTCAGAGATAACTTTTTTAGTTAAAGTAATTCTAACAGGGAATTCAACTTCAACACATTTAGATAAGAAGAATTCAATTAAGTTTTTCTTTCTTCCGTAGTTTTTAGTTAAATCGAATGTAGCGATAGAATGTTTAGCAAAGTCTAATAAGAAGTGATTGTAAATTTTTAAAAGTTCAATACTTTCAGCTTCTCTTTCAAATGCTTCAACTGGAATTCTAATAAGTCTTGTATCTTTGAAGAATGCAACACTCTTATAGAAATCATGTTTGTTATCCATAAATTCAAGTAAACCAAGTATAGAAGTATTTGTAATGTGATTAAATACTATTAGTTCCCCAACGGGTGTGAAGTGAACTACATTTGCACTACCTCTAACTAATAAATATAAATAATCCAGTTTGTCGTTTTCTTTAATTATTACAGTTTTCTTCTTTACTTTAAGCACAGTGAATTCTGAATATAATCTTTTATCAGTTTTTAAATCGAAAGTTTTGTCGATTAAAACTTTTCTTAATAAAGTAACTAATTTACTTTCCATTAATGTCCCTCCTTAAATAATCATACAATATATTATAATACAAATTAATTAAAAAATAAAGGGATAATCGTTAAAATTCACAAAAAAAATTTAAAAAATACGACTAATAAATGATAATTATTTTTGTTTAGATGATACTTTATCTGATTTATGGTTTTTGATTATTTTTTTAATAACTCAAAAAAGACAAATTACAGTATCATTTTTTGTTTTAATGATATATAATAAGGGTAAATAGTAGATGACTTTATGACATAAAATTTGGAGGTATTATGATTTCAGAAATTAAAACATTAGAAGAAGCTAGAGAGTTGTCAATGAATATTATTAAGGCAAAAGATTTAACTTTTGAACAAAAGACTTCTCAGCTTGCAAAACTTGCGGAAAACTTAAATAATTTTCCAAAAAATTCAGTAAATGAAAGAATATTTGAAATTTCAGAAAATGGAGGTTTTTGTGATTTGTGGGAAGGACATGCTCCTTATGCACCAAGATACATTTGTCCGAATTACCAAAAACTTTTAGATGAGGGCTGTAAATTTTTACGTCTTGAAAAATCTGAAACTCTACTTGATGCAATTAATAATTTATTAATTTTTTACCATCATATTCCTTCTATAACTAGATATCCTGTTTATATTGGGAAAATTGATAAACTTTTAGACCCGTTCATCACAGATAGAGATGAGGCTAAAAAGTTAATTAGATGGTTCTTAATTTCTTTAGATAGAACAATTAACGACAGTTTTTGTCATGCAAATATTGGGCCTGAAAAAACTGTTGCAGGAGAAATTATTTTGGAATTACTTCCAACTTTAAATAATGTTACTCCAAATATGACTATTTTATATGATGAAGACATAACTCCTGATGATTTTGGAGAAAAATGTGTTTATGCATCACTTTTAACTGCAAACCCTGCTTTTGCAAATGACAAATATTACAGAAAAGATTTTGGTGGCGACTATGCGATAGCAAGTTGTTACAACGGACTTCCTATTTCAGGAGGTGCATTTACTCTTAGCAGATTAAGACTTGGTTCACTTGCAAGAAGTTCAAGTTCAAAACAAGATTTTTTTGATAGGGTTTTACCTGAGGCGATAGACTTAATGTGTAACTTTATGGAAGGAAAGATTAGATTTTTAGTTGAAGAAACTCCTTTCTTTGAAGAAAACTTCTTGGTTAAAGAGGGATTCATTGAATTGGATAGATTTGTCGGACTTTTCGGTTTAGTTGGTTTACATGAATGCGTTCAAAAACTTTTAGAATTTGAAAATAAAGATTTGGAATATGGAAAAGATGAATATGCAAATAACTTAGGATTGGAAGTTATGGATTTCTTAGAAAAGAGAGTAAATTCATTTGAAAGTAAGTATTCAACTTTTTGGAATCACAAGTTTATGTTACATTCACAAGTTGGAGCACAAGACGATACAGAGGATAGTGCCGGTGTTAGAATTAGAATTGGAAAAGAAGTTCCAATGTATGATCATATTAAACATTCAGGACTTTTCCACAAATATTTTCCATCAGGAATTGGCGACCATTTCCCATTTGATGAAACTGCAGAAAAAAATCCATCAGCTGTTTTGGATATTTTTAAAGCAGGTTTTAAACTTAATATGAGATACATTTCTTGTTATGGAGAAAATGGAGATTTGATTCGTGTAACTGGATATTTGGTAAAAAAATCTGATATGCAAAAATTTATTGACGGTGAAAGAGTTAGCTACGATACTGTTCAATATGCAAGAGAGGCTTTTGAAAAATATCATTTATTAGAACGTAAGGTTAGAGATGTTGAATAAAGGAAAAATAAACAAAATAATAGATATGTCGGTGGTGGACGGACCTGGTAACAGGACGTCCATTTTCCTACAAGGTTGTAATTTTAATTGTTTTTATTGTCATAATCCTGAAACGATAAGACATTGTATAAATTGTATGGAATGTATTCCGTCTTGTCCAACCAAAAGTTTGACAAATGTAGATGGAAAAATTGTTTGGAACGATAAAACTTGTATAAATTGTGATGAATGTATTAGAGTCTGTAAGCATCTTTCAAGTCCTAAAATTTATAATTGGACGGTTGAAGAAACTCTTGAAAGAATTAAAAAGAATATGCCTTTCATAAGAGGAATTACTGTTAGTGGTGGAGAATGTACTTTACAACATAATTTTTTAGTGCCACTTTTTACTGAAGTAAAAAAACTTGGACTAACTTGTTTTGTAGATACAAATGGAAGTCTGCCTTTTAAAAAATTACCAAAATTGGTTGAAGTTACAGATTCTTTTATGCTTGATATAAAAGCATTTGTTAATGAAGAACATATTTTTATAACTAAGAGCAAAGTTGATACGGTTTTAGAAAATGCAGATTATCTTGCAAGTATTGACAAGCTATTTGAAATAAGAACGGTAACAGTTGCTGGAATGGATAATAGAACAACAGTTGATAAAATTACAAAGATGCTTTCCAAGTACATAAAAATGGGACATAAGATTAGATACAAGATTATAAAATATAGAAAATTTGGTGTTAGGGAAGAATACAGTATGTTTTCATCTCCAACCGATGAAGAAATGGAAGAATTGAAACAAATAGCATTGGATAATGGATTTTGTGATGTTGTTATTGTTTAAAGAAAAAGAGGATTTTTAAAAAATCCTCTTTTTGTCTATTCAACTATTATTAAACCATAGTGTCCATCTTTTCTTTTATATAAAACATTTGTTTTTGAATCTTTTGCATTTTTGAAAATAAAGAAGTCATGGTTTAAAAGTTCTATTTGTAAAATAGCCTCTTCTTCAGACATTGTAGCAACGTCAAAGTTTTTAACTCTAACAATTTTTGATTCTTCTTCATCTTCAACCGGTTCAGAAATTTTTTCAAATCTGATAGTTTCTAATGCTTGATATTTCTTTTGTAACTTTGTTTTGTTTTTTCTTATTTGTCTTTCAAGATTGTCTAAAACAATATCTATTGAAGTGTACATATCAGTTGTACTTTCTTCGGCTCTAAGTATTGTACTATTTGGTAAATAAATTGTTGCTTCAAAAATTTTGTTATTTTTAACAGAACTGTAAGTAACTTTACCTTCAATGTCTTTAGAAAAGAATTTATCTAGCTTTTCAAATTTCTTAGCAGTAATATCTCTTAAAGCATCAGTGATTTCAATGTTTTTACCTATAAATTTTAACTTCATACAAATACCTCCTAACATTTTTTACAATTATATCGAAAAAATATAATTGTTATGTTAATTATATTATACCATATTTTCCTATATTTTACTACAAAATAACTAGTTAAATTAAACTTAAATTTTTATTTTGTATTTTTTTATGTTATAATTTAAATTAATCTTGTTGATATAATTTATTTTAAAGGAGTTAGTATGAAAAGGGATACTGTACTTATAACAGGTGCATCAAGGGGCATTGGCTCGGCGATTGCAAAGAGCTTGGCAAAGGAAAATTATAATATAGTTATAAATTTTAGAGAAAATGAAATAGAGGCAAAAAAAGTTTTTGACGAAATAAAAGAATATAATTCAAATGTTTTGATGATAAAGGCAGATATAAGAAAAACAGAAGACGTTGAAAATATGTTTTTAGAAATAGAAAAAATTTTTGGAAATGTAGATATTTTAATAAATAATGCAGGAATTTCAAGTGTGAAATTTTTTCAAGATATTACAGAAGAAGAATGGGAAGATATGTTTAATGTAAATGTTCATGGGGCTTATCGTTGCATAAAGAGAGCTATTCCTTCAATGATAAGTAATAGATACGGAAAAATTATCGGGATCAGTTCAATATGGGGAGTTACCGGTGGCTCACTTGAGGCGCATTACTCTGCAACTAAAGGAGCAATTATTTCTATGAATAAAGCTTTGGCAAAGGAACTTGGTTATTCAGGAATAACCGTAAATACCGTTGCACCGGGTGGAATTGATACAGATATGTTAAAAAATATTTCAAAGGAAAATCTTGAAGAGTATTGCTCGGAATTTCCACTTCAAAGACTTGGAAAGCCGGAAGAAATTGCAAGTGTTGTAAAGTTTTTGGTTTCAAAAGATTCTTCTTATATAACAGGACAAGTTATAAATGTTAATGGAGGAGCTTTTATTTAAAAATTATTGAAAAAAACATAAAAAAGCTATTTACAAAATATAAAAAAAGTTGTATAATTTATGCGTGGCTATAAATTATCGCGGCAAATAATTTATGGGGAGTATGAAAATATGGCAAAAATGATGGGACCTAGATTTAAACAATCAAGAAGACTAGGCTTAAATGTATGCGGACACCCAAAAGCTAATAAGAGAATGGGTAAAGGTCTTGCAAGAAACGACAAAAAATTAACAGAATACGGTTTACAATTACTAGAAAAACAAAGACTAAGAGCTTACTATGGAGTTATGGAAAAACAATTCAGAACTTATGTAGAAAAAGCACTTAGACAAAAAGAACGTATAACAGGGGACGCTCTTGTTATGATGTTAGAAACAAGATTAGATAACCTTGTTTACAGAATGGGTTTTGCGTCTTCAATTAGACAAGCAAGACAAATGGTAGTTCATGGACATATGCTTGTTAATGGCAAAAAAGTTGATATACCTTCATACGCAGTAAAAGTTGGAGATGAAATCACTTTAAGAGAAAAATCACAAAAAGTAGAAATGTTCAAAGAAAACTTTGAATCTACATTCTTAGGAGTTGTTCCTTATATCGAAAAGAAAGAAGGATTGAAAGCAACTTTAACTAGAATGCCTGAAAGAAATGAAGTTCCTATTGAAATTCAAGACTCATTAGTAGTAGAATTCTACTCAAGATTAATTTAACACAAAGAAAAGCACGAATCATCGTGCTTTTTTGTTTGTAAAAAAAGAACCTCACCTTTACACGATGCTTCGAATAGGGTGGGTTCCTGATAACCTTGTTGATTTACAAAAAAAGTAATGTAAACGCTAATATATCACTTTTTCTTTTAATTTTATTTCTTTTTGATAAATAATGCTATTACAAATGCTATAAAACTTGGAATTATCCAGTTAAAACCTATATCACTTAATGGTAAAATAGTTATAAATTTAAAAATTCCTAATTGTTCATAAAGCACTTGAATAAAACTTATTATAACTGCTGTGAAAGTCGGTAGTTTGAATATTAAATCATTTTTGATTTTTTCTTTGAAAAATGTAAGTATAATTAAAACAATTGTCGGTGGATAAACAACAGCAAGTATTGGAGCGCCTATTTTTACGATTCCGCTAACTCCGATTATTGCAGCTGTAGTTCCAAATATACAAATACAAAGTATAAAAGTGGAATATTTTATTTTTCCCTTTGTAATATTTACTAAATATTCTCCAGACGCTGATGTAAGTCCTATTGATGTTGTTAAACAAGCAAGGAATGATGCTAAGCCTAAAGCGATTTTTCCTGCATTTCCCAAAAGATTTTGTGTTACATTTACAATTATTTGTGATTGTTCGGCATCTATTCCATATTGTGTAGAAACTGTTGCTCCAAGATATGTAAGTCCACCATAGATTAGTCCTAAAGTAGTGCAAGCTATAAGTCCTGACTTGAACAATATTTTTACTTGTTGTGTCGGTTCGTTGTATCCTTTGTTTTTTAATGTCAACATTAAAACTGAACCAACTGCAAGAGATACGAAACAGTCCATTGTTTGATAACCGTCGATTAGTCCTTTTCCTAAAACATTATTTATTTTAGCTGTTTCAGCTGGAGCTCCAAGTGGAGTAATTGTTACTTTAACAATGATTACAACCAACGCAAGTATTAGAAAAGGCGTTAAAAATTTTCCGATAATATCTACAACCTTTGAAGGTCTAACAGTTAAAAAATAAGTTAAAGCATAAAAAATAATTGCAACTGTTGTGATTGAATAAATATTATGGAAACCTAAAATTGGCTTAATTCCCACTTCGTAAGCTGTTGCTCCAGTTCTTGGAATTACAAGTAATGGACCTACGCACATTATAACCATAAAACTTAAAAATAGTGCCGGTTTTTCTCCGATAGGTCTAAAAAATTTCATTATATCACATTCATAGTAAGTAACTGCCATCAATGCTACAAGAGGAAGACCAACGGCTGTAACTGTAAATTCTAAAAATGTTATGAACCAAGAACTACCTGAAAGAACTCCCAAATATGGAGGGAAAATTAAGTTCCCTGCTCCAAAAAACATTGCAAAAAGTGCAAATCCAAACGTTAACATATCAACTATGCTATTTTTTTGTTCATTACATTCTCTCCTTAAAAATAAAAAAATTTAAAATGAAAAATCTTGTATTTTACATAACAGTATTTTACAAAAAAATTAGTAAAAATACAATACTAAAAATGAGTTTTCTAAAAATATTTTTTAAATAATGTAATTTTTTTAAAAAATATGGTAAAATAGATAAGAATGAAAGAAAACATTTTAGGAGGAATATGATGAAAAGAAATGAAGTAGATAAAAATCTAACTTGGGACTTAACTGATATTTTTAAAACTGAAGAAGACTATAAAAATGCTCTTAAGGAAATTGTAGAAAAGACGGATGAGCTTGTAAAGATTTACGAGGGCAAACTTGATTGCTATTGCACAATCAATAGCTGTTTAGAAGATTTAAAACCTATTCGTGTTTTATTGGACTTAGCTGGAAACTATGCAAGCTTAGACTACGAAACAGATTTAGGTGGAAAAGAACAATTTGAAAGAATTGTAAACTTTGAAAATATAGTTGCTCCTGTTTATTCAAAACTTAGTTTTGTAGAAACTGAAATTTTAGCAAATGATAAAAAAATCATAGAAAAAGCTATGGAAGAAAATTCTGAAAATAGAAGATTTTTAGAAAAACTTTTAGATAGAAAAGAACATACATTATCAAAAGAAGTTGAAAGTACACTTTCTTCTTTAAGTGGAAGTTTTGAAACTCCTTACAGAGTTTATCAACAATCAAAAATGCAAGACCTTTCTTTTGAAGATGTTGAAGTAAATGGCGTAAAAACTCCAATGAGCTACAATATTTTTGAAGGTAGTTTTGAAGTTGATGCAAATACAGAATTTAGAAGAGATGCTTTTAAAAAATTCTACAACACTTTAGAAAAATATGAAAATACTTTTGCAAGTGCATATTACAGCCATGTTCAACAAGATAAGGCTATGTCTAAAGTTAGAAAATACGACAATGTTTTTGAATATTTACTTGCAGAACAAGAAGTTACAATGGATATGTATAATAGACAATGTGATGTTATTATGGAAAAACTTGCACCACATATTAGAAAGTATGCAAGACTTTTAAAGAGAGTAAATAAACTTGATAAAATGACTTTTTCTGATATGAAAATGCCTTTAGATGCAGATTTTCAAAAAGTTTATAGCATTGATGAATGTAAAAAAATGGTTATAGACGGACTTTCCGTTTTAGGTGATGATTATAAGTCATATTTGGAAAATGCTTTTGAAAAGAAATGTATAGACTATGTTGATAACGAAGGAAAAGCCTCAGGAGCTTTCTGTGCGAGTCCTTACAGAGTGCATCCTTATGTACTTTTAACTTGGTCAGGAAATATGTCTGATATACTAACAGTTGCTCACGAACTTGGACATGGTGGACATTTTACTCTTTGCAACCAATATCAAAATATTTTAAATGTTGACTGTTCAACTTATTTTGTAGAGGCACCGTCAACAACAAATGAATTGATTATGGCTCACTATCTATTGGAAAATGCAAAGACGGATAGAGAAAGAAGATGGATTATTTCTGAAATAATTTCAAAAACTTATTACCACAACTTTGTAACACATTTCTTAGAAGCATACTATCAAAGAGAAGTTTACAAAATTATCGACAATGGTGGAGCAGTTGATGCTACAACTTTAAATGAAATCTTTAAAGAAACTATGGAAAAATTCTTCAAAGAAGATGTTGAACTTGTTGACGGAGTTGAAAGAACTTGGATGAGACAACCACATTACTATATGGGACTTTATTCATACACTTACAGCGCAGGTTTAACAATCGGAACTCAAATGTGTCTAAACATTTTAAAAGACAATTCAAAAGCTAAACAATGGATTGAAGTTTTAAAAGCTGGTGGAAGTAAAAATCCTATTGAACTTGCAAAAATGGCTGACGTTGATATTACAACAGACGCACCGCTTGTTAATACAATAGAATATATTGGAAGTTTAATCGACGAAATGGAAAGATTAACAGACAAAATAGAACAAGAATAAAAATGGAAAAGATGCTAATTTAATTGGCATCTTTTTTTATATAGAAAGAGAGAATTTATTTAAGGTATGAATTTTAATCCGTTTATATAGAAAAAATTTATTCAAAGTGGTTTATGGATAAGAAAAAACTATTATACTTATATGACAATTTGTGTTAAAATATTAATGAATATTTGTTTTTACGGAAAGGTGGTAAATTATGAAAAATAAAAGTGTATTGGCATTGGCTTTGCTTTGTGGTTTTTCTTTTTCACAAAATATAAGCTATGCAGATGGCGAAACGGTAATTTATAACAAAGATGGAATTGTTTTAAAGTTAAATGGAGATGATAAGGGAACATTTAAAGTTTCTATTGAAAACAATAGTAGTAAGGATATGTTCGGAGTTAAATTAAAATCTGAAGATATTAAAGGGCTTAAAATTGTTGGTGGAAAAGAAATTGAAATTGGAAATGTTAAGGCTGGAGAAAAACGAGTTTTAGATGAAAAAGAATTAAAATTCAAAATAGAAAAAGCTATTCAACATTCAATAAAAAAAGGCAAACTTTCAAAAACTGGAGTTGATGGGGTTTATAAGATTTACATACCAATTGCCATTGCTGGAATGGTGGGTGCTATATGTGTTCTAGTTTCTAAAAAGAGAAATGCTAAGAGATTGTTGTCAGTTGCTATTGGAACTGGAATTTTAGCCTCTTCAATTTTAACTTATACGACAAATGCTGATGTTGTTTATAAAAATTCTGTTGATGTTCGTGGAAAGATTAATATAAGCGATAAGTCTTATGATTATATTGGGGTTTTAATGTGGAATGATGTTGAAACTGAAAAAGCAAATGAAAAAGATAATACAAAACCAGATATAACTCCAAATAAGCCGAATACTAAACCGGATACAAAACCAGATATAACTCCAAACAAGCCGGACAATAAACCGGATACAAAACCTGATGAGCCGAGCGTTCCGAGTGATCCGGAAGAAAAAGATGAAGTTATTGAAATCGAAGATTCAAATTTGAAACAATTTATCCTTGATAAGTTACATGCTTATAATGGTAAAGATGATTATGAACAAGACATGGGTGAATATAATTTTAAACTTACAGATAAATCATATAGAAAAGATAAAAATTCAAATGAAATTTTAAAGAGTGATTTAGAAAAAATTGAATCTATTGGAATTAGAGGTATGAATGCCAATGAAGATGACATTATTGAAGTTAGAAGTATTAAAGGTTTGGAATACTGTAAAAACCTAAAGACACTTACAATTTCTTCCGGAGAAATTCCTGATGACGACGAAGAAATAAGATATTCAGAGGGAGCAATTAAAGATTTAACACCACTTGCAGGGTTAAAAAAGCTTGAATTGTTAAGACTTTCTCATAATGAAATATCTGATGTTTCTCCTTTAAAGGATTTGACAAATTTAAAGAGTTTATATATTTCACATAACAACATTTCTGATATTAGTGCTTTGAAAAATCTTAAAAATTTAGAAAACTTTGATTTTGCTGTAAATAAAGTTTCTGATATTGGTGCTTTGAAAAATCTTAAAAATTTAAAACTTTTAGATATTTATTCAAATAGCATTTCTAATATTGATGCTGTTAAAGATCTTGAAAAATTATTGTACTTTAGAGCTGATAGTAATAAAATTGAAAACATTGACTCTTTAAAGAATTTAAAAGTTTTGGAAGATTTGGACTTGGGAAGTAATGCTCTTAAAGACACTTCTGTTTTGAATGATTTAACAAATTTGAAAAAATTAAGTTTAAAGAAAAATAATCTTAAAAATATAGATTTGAGTAAACTTGTAAATCTTGAAGAGTTAGATTTGGAAGAAAATGAGTTGAAAGATGTTTCATTTCTTGCAAATATGCCTAATTTAAAAAATCTATATGTTCAAAAGAATAAGATTGAAAATTTAAATGCTATTTCAAAGCTAACTAATCTACAATTATTAAATTTTAGTGATAACTCAATTTCTGATATTAATTTTGTAAAAGATTTGGTTAATGTTACAAGTTTACGTATATCAAATAATGTGGTTTCAGATATTTCTGCAATTAAAAACTTAAATGAACTTACTGATGTGCATATTGATGGAAATAAGGTAAAAGATTTTACGGTTTTAAATGAAAAGAAAGGATTATCTGAAAAAATTATTCACAATCAAAATGTTGATTTAAAAAAAGAATTGGAGTCCACTGAAAAAACTTTTGAAGTAGATAATGTATTTATTGGTCTTGAAGATATTGCAAAAGATAAGAAAATAACAGTTTCTTCTGAAAATAAAGATATTACAGTAGTTTTAGAAAATGGTAAATTGAAATTTAGTTTAACGGATAAAGCCATTGAAAATTTAAACAAAGGAGCTTTAGATTTTGTTGTTAATTTTGAATTTGAAAATGATTTAGATTATACTAATACTCCTAATGTGTTGAAATTAAATGTAAAACTTAAAAAAGTTGAAAAAGCTAAACCTGAAGAAAAAGATAAGTTTGTTGAAATTGAAGATGCTAAGTTATTAAAAGTTATTAATAAGAATTTAGATAAAAATAGAGCAGACAACCAAAAAGTTACTGTTAAGGAAATGGAAAGTTTAACAGAATTATCTCTTTTCTTAAAAGAAGATGGAAGTGCAGACTTTAGCGAAAACGCTAAATATTCAATACTTGGAGTTCCTCAAAGTTTATCGGGAACAAAAGATTTTAAATTTGCAGTTACAAGAGGAATGAAGAGCATTAAAGGTTTGGAATATGCAAAAAATCTTGAAAAATTAAAATTAAATGAAAATGAAATTTCTGATATTAGTCCTCTTAAAGATTTAACAAAATTAAAATATTTAGAAATTCAAAGAAATAGAATTGTTGATTTGAAACCTTTGGAAAATTTAAAAAATCTTGAATTTTTGAAGTTATATAATAATTTAATTGAAGATATAACTCCTCTTTCTAATCTTACAAATCTAACAGGATTAGATTTACATTACAATGTAACTGTTGAAGGAGATGAAAGTCATAAAAAGATTTCAAAGGGAATTACTGATATTTCAGCTTTAAAAAATTTGAAAAATTTAACGTTCTTGGACATTTCAGCTAATAGAATTGAAGATGTTTCAATTATTAAGGATTTGAATAAAATTGAACACTTGGATATTTCAGGAAATAGAGTTAAAAATTATACAGGACTTGGAGATTATATTGCTCCAAGATTAGCAAAGGCTTTGAACGAAAGTGAAGGAAGCATACAACACGCAGGACAAACTGTATCGCTTGGACAAACTTTGGATGCAAAATCAAATGAAGTTTCTTTTTCCTCTCCTTATGTAGGAATAGAAGAATTAGGTAAAAGTATAGCTAAGGCTTTTGGTATAGAAGAATATAATGTATTTGAAAAATCAAGCACAAATATAAAGGGTATTGATGCAAGTTATGACAAGGAAACTAAAAAAATTACTTTAAAAATTTCAGATGATGCTATTGCTGAAAATAATGGAAAAGAAGTTGATTTAGTGGTAAATTTAACTGATGCTGAGGGAGCTTATGTCTTTACTATCAACAGTATTAAGCTAAAATTTGATGTAGTTGAAGAAATTGTTGCCGAAGAGTATAAAGACTTTTATTACGATTTATTTAACAAATATAATAAGTTTGATGAGAAATATACAAATTTAACTGATGAGGCAAATGCAAAGTTTAGTAAGACAAATCGACCTAAAAAGGATAAAAATTTTACTAAAGAAGATTTTAAAATGCTAAAAACATTTAGTATAATCGATAAAAATATTACAGATAAAATGGTTAAATCATTAAGATATGCTGAAAATTTAGAAGAATTTAAAATTATGCTTAATAGTGCCAGTTTAAAAAGAGAAGTTACAAATTTTGATTTCTTAACTAAAACTCCAAAATTGAAACAATTTTTTTATCAAAATCAAGATTATAAAAACGCAAAAAAAGAAAAATTTCCTACTGGAGTGGATTTTTCAAAGAATACCGCTTTAGAAGAAGTTGTTATTTCACAAACTGACTTGAGTAATGTATTGCCATTTAAAAATTTAAAATTAAAGCAATTGAGTTTGCAAGATAATAATATTACAAATATATTTTTTATCAAGGATATGTCTAGTTTAGTGAGATTAGATTTAGATAACAACAAGATTTCAAATTTGCCGAATTTATCAAAAATGCAAAATTTAGTTACTTTATACTTAAGAGATAATAATATTTCTGATATTTCTAAACTTGAAAGTTTGAAAAATCTTGAGGCTCTACATTTGAGAAATAATAAAATTACAGATATTTCAGTTTTAACAAAATTACCAAAATTGCATAGAATTTATATTGATAAAAATAATGCTCTTGTAAATTATATGGAAGTTGTTAAAAAACTTGAAGGAATAAATACTTTGTTTGTAGATAAAATTTCAAAAGATGATTTTGAGTGGATGAAAAAATTTGCCATAAGATATGAAGTAGATGCTACTGAAGACGAAGATAAAGCAAGAATGTTTCGTTTTGAAAAGTTAGAAATTCCGGTGAATGTTAAAAAAACCGAAATAAAAGATGGCTTTATAGAAATAGATAATCCGTTAAAAGATTGGGAAAACAAAGTCATAGAAGAATTTGATGGAGAAAATGTAAACGAAGAAGAAATAATTAAAAACAACAATTTGATTTTTAATGAAAACAAAATAAAGATTAAAGTTCAAGATAAAAATAAATTTGAAGAAGTTTATGAAATAATTGCTGAAAATTATGAACATATGTTTGGTAATAAAAATTACAAACAACCTGCAACTGTTTCAGGAAAAGTTGTTTTAAAAATTAATATTTCTGAGTAATAGTTTTGGGCAAAAAGGAGATTGAAAAATCTCCTTTTTATGTGCTTTAAACTGTTATTAAAGTTGTTTTTGTGATATAATAATTACATTAATTTAATTATCAAAAATAGATTATGATATAATAATTATGGATTTATGACTTATGATAAAGCTGTAATTATTTCATAGTAATTACCATAAAAGAATAATCAAAAAGGAATTATGATATAATAAAATGTAATTTATGTTTTAGTTTTAGGAGGAAGAATTTGTTTGAAATAGTTTTAAATTCTTTGGAAGAATGTAATAATTTTTCTAAAAGATTTTCAAAAACATTAAAAAAGGGCGATGTAATCTCTTTGGTTGGAGATTTAGGAGCGGGTAAAACTACTTTTACTAAATTTTTAGGTGAAAGTTTGGGTATAAATGAGGACATAACTTCACCGACTTTTAACTTGGTCAATATGTATTACGGAAAGTTTGAGTTTAATCATATGGATTTATATAGAATTGATTTTCCGGAGGAACTTTATCAGATAGATTATGAAAATTATTTTTATCCTGATGGGATTACAGTAATAGAATGGGCGGAAAAGGCAGGATATTTATTACCTAAAAATTTGGTCGAGGTTGAAATTTTAAAAATTTCTGAGAATTCAAGAAAAATTGTAATTAAAGGAAATAATAAAAGAGAATTAGAAATTATAGAGGAATTGTAATGAAAATTTTAGCGATAGATACTTCAACAACTCACAGCTCTTGTGCTGTTATGGAAGATGATTTTGTTGTTGGAGATTTTAGTATAAGTCAAAGTATGAGTCATAATGAAATTTTACTTGTTATGGTTGATGAAATGCTTAAAAAATTGAATATGGATATAGAAGAGATAGATTTGTTTGTAGCAGTTACGGGTCCCGGTTCTTTTACGGGTATCAGAATAGGCGTTACTACGATAAAAGCACTTGCTATGTCTTTAAACAAGCCGATAGTAGCTGTTAATACGCTTGAGGCTCTTTCTTTTGGAGTTTTTTCGGATAAAAAGAAAATTCCTTTGATTGATGCTAGAGGGGAGAGAGTTTATTATGGTGTTTACGAGGGTGTTTGTAATAAAAATATTGAACCTCCTGCACTTTTAACTATTGATGAACTTTTGGAGGAATTTTCTGATAAAAATGAAAAATTTGTTTTTGTAGGGGATTGTATAAATTTATATAAAGATAGAATTTTGGAAAACAAAAATTTTGAAATAGCACCTGCTTGTTTAAACAGTTGCATTTCAAGGAATGCTTGTGTTATTGGAAAACAAAAATTTGAAAGTGGAGAAATTTCAGACTGTTTTACTCTTAGCCCTGAATATGTAAGACTTTCACAGGCACAAAGGGATTTGGAGAATAGGCAAAAATAAGATGATTTTATATAGATATGCAAATTCAAATGATATTTCGGATATTTTGTTATTAGATGAAGAAAATTTTTCGAATAATTTTGATGAAAAGTTTTATTTGGAATATATTGAAAGTAAAAAAGTTATAGTTGCAGAAAATTACGGAAAAATAGTAGGATATATTCTATTTAATTGTGTTTTAGACGAGGCAGAGGTTTATAAAATAGTTGTGTCTAAAGATTTTAGAAAAAAACAGATAGCCTTTAAAATTATGGAGTTTTTTATAGAAGAATTAAGGTGTAATGTAAAAAAGATTTTTCTTGAAGTTAGAGAAAGCAATATTCCGGCTATTAAATTGTATGAAAAATGTGGATTTGTAAATATTAGAAAAATTGTTGATTATTATAGTAATCCAAAAGAAAATGGATATATGATGATAAAAGAGGTAGTGTAATGAATGATGTTAAGATTATGGCGATAGAAAGCAGTTGTGATGAAACCAGTGTTGCCATTGTGAAAAATGGGAGAGAGGTTATTTCTAATGTGATTTCTTCCCAAATAGATATGCATAAGAGATTTGGAGGAGTTGTTCCTGAGGTTGCAAGTAGAATGCATTTAGAGGCGATTAATAATATAGTTAAAGAATCTTTAGAAAAAGCGAATATGACTTTAAATGATGTTGATGCCATAGCTGTAACAAAAGGTCCGGGACTTGTTGGAGCTTTGCTTGTTGGAATTTCAGAGGCGAAGGCTCTGTCTTATGCAACTAAAAAACCTTTAATTGGAGTTAATCATATGAAAGGGCATATTTGTGCAACTTTTATAACTCATAAGGAATTGGAACCTCCGTTCATTTGCCTTTTAGTTTCAGGTGGACATACTTATTTAGTAGATGTTAAAGATTATAATGATATGGAAGTTGTTGGAAAAACTATTGATGATGCTTGTGGAGAGGCTTATGACAAAGTTGCAAGATGCCTTGGTATGAATTATCCAGGAGGTCCTGAAGTTGAAAGACTTGCTAAACTTGGAAATGAAAATGCGATAGATTTTCCACGGGTAATGTTAGATAAAGACAGCTATAATTTCAGTTTTAGTGGACTTAAAACGGCAGTATTAAACTATTTGAATAGCAAAAGACAAAAAGGTGAAGAAATTTCAAAAGAAGATGTATGTGCAAGTTTTCAAAGAGCGGTTTTTGACGTTTTAATTTATAAGACTGAGAAGTTATTAAAAGAGAAAAATTTAGATACAGTTGTTGTATCCGGAGGAGTTTCTGCAAACAATACACTTAGGGAAGAAATACAAAAAATGTGTAAAAAAAATAATTTTAAATCATATTTTCCTGATAAAATATTGTGTACAGACAATGCAGCTATGATTGCATCATCAGGTTATTATGAGTATATATCAGGAACTAGAAGTGATTTGACATTAAATGTTGAGCCGAATTTAGAACTTTAAAAAATTTTTTAAAATTCTAAAAAAAGTATTGACAACTAAAAAAATAAAGTGTATAATATCCAAGTAACTGTTTGAGAGATGCTTTTCGGAAAGTAATTGATAAAAAAATCAAAAAAACTTTTTAAAAAGTGTTGACAAGTTAAAAGTTATGATGTATAATAATTAGGCAGTCGATTTTAACAGAGATTGATTGATAAGGCCCCATGGTCAAGCGGTTAAGACATCGCCCTTTCACGGCGGTAACCCGGGTTCGAATCCCGGTGGGGTCACCACTTTGTTTTTACAATTTAATATTTTAATTGGTTTATTGGTTTTTATTTGGGCGCATAGCTCAGTTGGGAGAGCATCTGCCTTACAAGCAGGGGGTCATAGGTTCGAGCCCTATTGTGCCCACCAAATATGGCCTGGTAGTTCAGTTGGTTAGAATGCTAGCCTGTCACGCTAGAGGTCGTGGGTTCGAGTCCCATCCAGGTCGCCAATATGCTGGTGTAGCTCAATTGGTAGAGCAACTGACTTGTAATCAGTAGGTTAGGGGTTCAAGTCCTCCCACCAGCTCCAATCTACTTTATAGTAGATTTTATGGAGGAGTTCCCGAGTGGCCAAAGGGGACGGACTGTAAATCCGTTAGCTGCGCTTTCAGTGGTTCGAATCCACTCTCCTCCACCAATTAAATATTTGTTAAGACCATAAAGTTTGAGAGTATATGCGGGTGTAGCTCAGTGGTAGAGCCCCAGCCTTCCAAGCTGGTTGCGAGGGTTCGATTCCCTTCACCCGCTCCATTTTGCACCTATAGCTCAGCTGGATAGAGCAACGGACTTCTAATCCGTGTGCCAGAGGTTCGAATCCTCTTAGGTGCGCCAACCTTTGGGGTATAGCCAAGTCGGTAAGGCACTAGACTTTGACTCTAGCATTCCGCAGGTTCGAGTCCTGCTACCCCAGCCAATTTTATGATTCATTAGCTCAGTCGGTAGAGCACCTGACTTTTAATCAGGGTGTCCGGGGTTCGAATCCCCGATGGATCACCATTCATGGAGAGGTATCGAAGTGGTCATAACGAGGCGGTCTTGAAAACCGTTTGGGTGCAAGCCCACGTGGGTTCGAATCCCACCCTCTCCGCCACAATGGAGAAATACTCAAGTGGCTGAAGAGGCTCCCCTGCTAAGGGAGTAGATCCTTTACGGGATGCGAGGGTTCAAATCCCTCTTTCTCCGCCAATAATTTGGGCCTTTAGCTCAGTTGGTTAGAGCGCCCGGCTCATAACCGGTAGGTCCCGGGTTCAAGTCCCTGAAGGCCCACCAAATTATCTCAAGATATTTCTATTTTAGAAATATCTATTATTTTATAGAGCTAAAATAAAGGATTTAATATTGTAGGGGTATAGTTTAACGGTAGAATGTCGGTCTCCAAAACCGCTGGTGAGGGTTCGATTCCTTCTACCCCTGCCATTTACATAAAGACTTGAAATTTAATAATTAATATATCCAGATAGCGAGAAGTCGGTATAAGAGAGTAACCAAAATATCGAGATGAAATCGAAGATATTTTGAGTTAATATCTTAGTCTAGTGCGAAGCACGAGAGAATGAGCTATCGTAAGAAATGATATAAATTTAAAACAGAATAATTTTTTAGAAAAAACAAAATGAGTGTTATATGCCCAGATAGCTCAGTCGGTAGAGCAGAGGACTGAAAATCCTCGTGTCGGTGGTTCGATTCCGCCTCTGGGCACCAGACCTGTAATTCGATACGTCTGTTATGGGTTGCTATTTTTTTCCTGCAATTGCAGGATTTTTTTTATTCATTTTTAGAATTGTTGAATTTTAATTGTTTTGGGGTAAAAATATATCATAAAATTAAAGGAGATATAAAAATGGAATTAAATGAAAAAATTATTGAATTATTAAAATCTTCAGAACCTCTTAAGGGTGGAGAAATTGCTGAAAAATTAGGCGTAGATAAATCTGATGTAGATAAGGTTTTAAAAAAATTAAAATCAGAAGAAAAAATAATTTCACCAAAGAGATGTTATTATTCTGTTGAAAAGTAAAAATTGCGTAACTAAAGCTGTGTTTTTAAACACAGCTTTTTAAATGTCTTTGTTTTGTAGTTGTAAATTTTTTCTAAATTCTGTTGGTAATATTTTTTGGAATTTTAAAAAGTTTCTGTTAAATGTTTTAACTGTATTGTATCCAACTTCAAATGCAATATCTGTTATTTGCATATTTGTTTCCAGTAATAGTTTTGTGGATTTGTTTATTCTAACAAAATTCAAAAAGTTTTTGAAATTTTTTTCTACATAGTATATGAATAATCTGTTTAATTCTATTAAGGAAATAGAAAAGTCTTTACATATATTATCCATGTCCAAATCATCACTAGAATTTTTTACGATATAGTTTAATATTCTATAAAATTTTCTGGTGTTTTCTATTTGGCAAATTTGTGATATTTTATGAAATGTTTGTCTGTATTTATTAGGATTTTGTCCTGTTCTTGCCGTAAATACTTTTGATAGATGTGAACGGTCTGAAAAACCTGTTATCTCTGCGATTTCTTCTATATCAAGGTCGGTATAAAGCAACATATCCATAGTTTTTCCGACTCTCATTTCATTTATGAGTGTATTGAAAGAAAGACCGGTTGTTTCTTTTATATATCTGTTTATTGTCGATTCGCTTGTAAAAAATAATTTTGAAATAAGAGAAATTGTAAGCTTTTCGCTTAAATGGGCATGTATATACCTAAAAATATTTATTTTATCAAATTTTTCGTCGATTCTTTTTATTTTTTTAGTATCTTCGTCTTGTATTCTTCTATAAGTGATTATAAGGTCTATTATTTTATTTAAGACGAATGCTGATGAAATAGGGTTTTCATTTTTATCGTAAAGCGTTGAATCTTCTCCTAATTCATTTCTAAGTAAGTCAAATATATTTGAAAAATATTTAAATTGTTCATCTGTACATTGTATTACGGGATTGTCGTAGAATGAGTTTATTAAACTTAAATTTTCTGCGTCAACATTGTAGAATGATTTTATTATTTTGTTTGCGCTGTCAAAATTGTATTTTAAAATAAAATACTGAATAGTTTTAGAAACTTCAATAACTTCGGTGTATTCCCAAGGTAATATACAAACTAAGGTCTTATCATTTATTTCATAGATATTATTTTGAATTCTTATCTTTGCCAAACCTTTTTTTACAAGCAAAAATCTGGCTGATTGGTGAAAAAGTCCTTTTGTTGCTGATGTTATTATTTCTCTATCTATACTATACATACTTTCTTCGTTTATGTATGAATTTGCTCTGTTTTGTATTTCAATTCCCTTTTGTTTATTCATAATTAACTCCCGATTTTTATGTACTTTAATTTCCTTTTATATTAGTATAAATCATAAGTCTTTATATGTAAAGACTTATTTTGATAAAATGTCTTTTTGGTAAAAAATGATATAAATAATTCTAAATGAATTTTTAATTAAATAAAAATCTTTAAATTTAAATGTTTTAATTTTATAAAAGACAATTTATATATAAATTAGAGTAAAAATAAGTCTGAAATTAATATATTTTATAATGTTTTTATGAATAAAAGTATTAATTTTAGATATATTTTTTTAAAAGTTATTTATATGTTTAATTATAAAAAAAGTATGTTAATACAAGATTATTTTGTTAATTTGTCCTTAGAAAAAAGACTATAAATAGTATAATAATTATGTAATAAATACGGTAGGTCGTATTAAAAATTTATTTTTAAAGGAGAATTGTTATGAGCAAAAATTTAAGAGGAAGAAATTTCCTAACATTATTAGACTTTACAAGTGATGAAATCCGTTACCTTTTAGACCTTTCAAGAAATTTTAAGGACTTAAAAAGAAGCGGAACTCCTCACCGTTATTTAGAAGGAAAAAATATAGTATTATTATTTGAAAAGACTTCTACTAGAACTCGTTGTTCTTTTGAAGTTGCAGGAATGGACTTAGGTATGGGAGTTACTTACTTAGACCCGGGTTCTTCACAAATGGGTAAAAAAGAATCTATTGAAGATACTGCAAGAGTTTTAGGAAGAATGTATGACGGTATTGAATACAGAGGATTCAGCCAAGAATTAGTTGAAACTTTAGGAAAATATGCAGGAGTACCTGTATGGAACGGGTTAACAGACAAATTCCACCCAACTCAAATGTTAGCTGACCTTTTAACTATTGAAGAAAAATTTGGATACTTAAAAGGATTAAACTTTGTTTATATGGGAGATGCAAGAAATAATATGGGTAACTCACTTATGATAGCTTGTGCTAAAATGGGTGTAAACTTTACAGCTTGTGCTCCAAAAGAATTATGGCCTGAACAAGAATTAAGAGAAAAAGCATTAGAAATTGCTAAAGCTACTCATTGTACTGTAAGCTTTGAAGAAGATGTTAAAAAAGGAACTACAAATGCTGATGTAATTTACACAGATATTTGGGTATCAATGGGTGAACCAGATGAAGTTTGGGCAGAAAGAATTAAATTATTAAAACCATACCAAGTAAATAAAGAAGTTATGGCAAATGCTAAAGAAACTGCTATCTTTATGCACTGCTTACCTTCATTCCACGACCAAAAAACTGTTATCGGAAGACAAATTTTTGAAAAATTTGGTATTCCTGAAATGGAAGTTACTGATGAAGTTATCGAAGGACCTCAATCAGTTGTATTTGATGAAGCTGAAAACAGAATGCATACTATAAAAGCAGTTATGTATTCAACTTTATGGTAAGAGGTACAAATGGGAAAGAGAATAGTTGTAGCTTTGGGGGGTAATGCTTTAGGCAATACCCCTTTAGAGCAATTAGAGAAAGTTAAAATAGCTGCCGATATTATTTCAGATTTAGTTAAAGATGGAAATGATGTTATAATCGGACATGGAAATGGACCTCAAGTAGGAATGATTAATCTGGCTATGGATTATTCAGCAAACGGAAAGGAAAAAACTCCTTTAATGCCACTTGTTGAATGTGGAGCTATGAGCCAAGGGTATATTGGATATCATTTACAACAAGCTTTAGGTCAAGCTTTTAAAGAAAAAGGAATAAATAAAACGGCTGTTTCAGTTGTAACTCAAGTTGAAGTTGCAGAAGATGATAAAGCTTTTGAACACCCAACTAAACCTGTTGGAATGTTCTATACAAAAGAAAAAGCGGATGAACTTGCTAGAGAAAAGGGCTTTACTTTTGTTGAGGATGCAGGTAGAGGATACAGAAAAGTTGTTCCTTCACCAAAACCATTACACATCGTTGAAATTGACGCTGTTAAGAAAATGGTAGATGCCGGACTTGTAGTTATAACTGTTGGTGGAGGCGGAATACCTGTTGTTAAGAAAAATGATAGATTAGTTGGAATTGACGCTGTTATCGATAAAGATAAGTCAAGTGCAAAACTTGCATCAGACTTAAATGCTGATTTTCTTTTAATCTTAACAGCGGTTGATAAAGTTTGCATAAACTTTAATAAACCTGACCAAAAAGAATTAGACGAAATAAATGTTGAACAAGCTATGAAGTATATTTCAGAAGGACAATTTGCAAAGGGTAGTATGTTACCAAAGGTTGAGGCTTGTTTGGAATTCGTAAATAGTTCTGATGATAGATGTGCTATCATTACTTTACTTGAAAAAGCATCAGATGCTGTAAAAGGTCTTACAGGAACTAAAATAGTTAAGTAGGAGGGCGTTTTGAACAATATTTCACATAGAACAAGTTTTTTAGCAAAGGTTGCGCTTTTTATTGTAGCTATTTTGTGGGGAACTTCTCTTACTGTTGTTAAAAGTGCAGCTGATGTTCTTAAACCTAACTTTCTTTTAGGTGTTAGATTTACTATAGCTGGAATTATCTTAGCAATTATTTTTCATAAAAAATTGTTTAAAGCAAGAAAAGATGAATTGACAGCCGGAGCTATAATCGGTGTATTTTTATTTGTTGCTTATTCCAGTCAAACTCTTGGAGTTACTTTTACAACTCCGGGACGTAGTGGATTTTTATCAGCATCATATTGTGTAATTGTACCTTTTTTATATTGGATAACAAATAAAGTTAGACCTGATAAATTTAATGTATCGGCTGCAATTTTTTGTATAATTGGAATATTTTTTATTGCAATGGCAGGAGAGAGCGGTTCTATTTTTAATTCAAGTTGGACAGCTATTTACGGTGATGCACTTGCGCTTTTAAGTGGAGTTTTATTTGCATCACATATTGTAATGGTTACAAAACTTGGAGTAGGTAAAGACCCATTTGTACTTACAATAATGCAATTTTTAGTTTCAGGAGTTTTATCTTGGATAACTACATTTGCTATAGAAAATAATGCAGGAATGCAAATTACATTAAGACCTATGCTTGAAGTTTTATATCTTTCTATAATGTGTACTGCAGTTGCATTGCTATTACAAAACTTAGGGCAAAAATATACAGATCCAAGCAGTGCCGCTATCATTTTAGGTTGTGAGTCAATCTTTGGAGTTGCATTACCTGTTGCGCTTGGAATTGAAAGCTTAACTGTTAAATCAGTTATAGGTTTTGTTCTAATTTTTATTGCGATAATAATTTCAGAAACAAAATTATCTTTCATATTTAAAAAGAAAAGCGAAGAATCTAAAAATAATATTTAAGAAGTCTTAGGACTTCTTTTTTGTTTTACAAACATTGTTAATGTGTTGACATTTACCTACTTGTATGTTAGTATAAAAAACGAAAATAATTTGTTTTAAAAGGAGGAAATTTTGAAAGATAGATTTGCAATATTTTGTGGGAAATTCGTTTATTATTTAGGTAAAAAATTTACTTCTTGTAGTTCTTTTCCTGGAAAAATTGCTTTGAATATAGAAAAAAATTTATTAAAAAATATAAAAAAAGAAAATAATACAATTATTTTTATAACCGGAACTAACGGAAAGACGTCAACAACATTTTATAGTTATTATACTGTGAAAGATTTGCATAATGATGTTGTTACCAATCTTTCCGGTGCAAATATGATTCAGGGTGTATTAACTGAAATTTTAAAGAAAACTGAAAAAAAGAATTTTAGTAATAAACTTTGTGTGTTTGAAGTTGATGAGCTAACAATTCCACTTCTTATAAAAAATGGCTTAATTCCTAATTATGTCGTAATTACGAATTTGTTTGATGACCAAGTTGATAGATATGGTTCAAAAGAAATTTTGGCAAAAACTTTGAGAGAGAATTTAGAAAAAACAGATGCGAAATTAATTGTAAACTTTGAGGACCCTACACTTAGAATTATAACTGACGGAATAAAAAATGAGGTAATATACTTTGGTGTTCAAGGAGAAGAAAGGGAAGTAGAAAAAGACAATTTAATTTTTAAATACTTGAATTATAGTTCTGTTGGATTTTTTAAAACTAAAGATGACGAAGATTTTGTTGATTTAAAGAGTTATACATTAAGGGAATGTGAAGATGGAAAATATTGTGAAGTTTTGTCTAAAGAGAAAACTTTTAAATTTGAAATAAAAAATAGAGAGAAATTCGACATTATTTATAATAGATATAATTATGTTGCCTCTTTTTCTCTGTTTATGACTTTAATTAGAGATGGAATTGTAAAATGTGAAAATCCTGAAGAAAAAATTTCAAACGTTATAAGTCTTGACGTTGGAAATGGTAGAATGGAGAACTTTAAGTTTTTGGGTAAATCTACGAAGTTAAATTTAGTTAAAAACAAGGTAGGTTTGGAGCTTTCTCTTACGGAATATGCAAAAGAAACCGAAAAATTCGATTTAGTTTTGGCTTTGGGAAATACTCCTGCTGACGGAACAGATTTGAATTGGATTGCTGAAGTTGATTTTAAAAATTTTGTAGAAAATTCTTTGGTTGATACGATTTTTATAACTGGAAATGCTTTTGAACTTATAAAAGAAAAATTGGCAAAGTATTTAGAAAATAATTGTTTGTGTAAAAAAATTATTTTTGTTTCAAAAGATGAATTTAAAGAAAAATTGAGTAAAAAAACTATGTTTTTAGCAGGATTTTCAGAGCTTAATGATATGAGAAGTTTTTTAGAGAATAAAAATAAATAAAGATATCAATCAGAATTTTGTTAGTTTACAATAATATTTTAAGGGCGTTTTCGCCCTTTTATTATATCAAGAAAGGGTGTAATAATATGGATATTCAAAAATTTTTAGAACAAAGACATTCTGTAAGGAAATATACAAAAAAAGAAATAGATAAAGAGCTTGTTGACGAATTAAATAGAGATATTGAGGAGTATAATAAGATTGCAAATTTGAATATTCAATTTGTAACCAATGAGCCTTATGAATTCGGAAGAAGTATTTTAGCTAATTATGGTAATTTTAAAAATGTTAGAAACTATATAGTAATGATTGGTAAAAAATGTGATAATTTAGAAGAAAAGATTGGATATTTCGGAGAAAAATTAGTTATAAAAGCTCAGTCTTTAGGGCTTAATACTTGCTGGGTCGGTGGAACATATAGCAAGAAAAATACTAAATATGATATAAAAGAAGGTGAAAAACTTGTTTGTGTCATAGCTGTTGGTTATGGAGAGACGAATGGAAAGGTGAGAAAACTTAAGAGTATTTCTAAAGTTGCAATTAGCGATGTAGAAATGCCGGATTGGTTTTTAAAAGGAGTAAGATTTGCACTGTTTGCACCTACAGCATTGAATCAACAAAGATATAAAATTACTTTAAAAGATAATAAGGTGGAAATAGTTTCAAAAATTGGATTTTATACAAAGGTTGACTTAGGAATAATTAAGTGCCATTTTGAACTCGGTGCAGGAAAAGAACACTATACTTTCAAATACTAGGAGGAAATATGTTTGATTTAAATACTTTTTTGATTTTAAATTGTATAATTTATGTTGGTGATTTTGAAAAAGAAAATGCCAATGAGAAATTTTTAGATAAAAATATTTTTGAAATATCATCTAATCTAAAAATTGAAAAAGATTCATCTGGAGATTATCCTGCTGAAATAAATGAAGAGGAATTTAATAATATTTTAAATACAATAAAAAGTAATAAGGAATTATATGAAAAAATAAAAATAGTAGATATTGAAAATTCTATTTCAGCAAATATTTCCGGTGATGAAAAAATTGTAAATGTAAGTTTTATTTTTGAAAATAATTTAATTATCGTATATAAGGGAACTGCAGGAGATTTTGAATGGAAAGACAATGTCGAAAGTACATATAATGTTACGGACACAAAACAACAGAGAAGAGCTTTGATGTATTTTGACAAAATCGTTGAAAAATTTAAAGAGGTTGAAAAGATTTACGTTTCAGGACATTCAAAGGGCGGAAATAAAGCTCAATATATTGGAGTTTTAAGAGGTGATATGTCTAAACTTGAAATGATTTACTCTTTTGATGGACAGGGTTTTAATAATAATTTTATAAAAAAATATAATAAAGAAATTACAAATAACAGACATAAAATATTTAATATATGTAATGAACTTGATTATGTAAATATTATATTATTTTCTATTTCTAATAAGATTTTTATAAAATCTACTACAAATGTAGGAAATGAAAATGACAGACAATCCAAAATTAAACATAGATTTGGAGGTATTCATTCGCCTTATTCTATGTTTAAAAATAAAGACGGGGTATTGTATTTAAATGATGAGGTTGAACAAAGTGAAATTATGAAAAATTTTGAAAAACTTTTTGAATACTACAATACAAATATGGAATGTGAAGATAATAAATATATGTATTTTAGAATGTCTTTATTTATGATGAAAGAAGGCGAAAAAGTTTTTGGAGAGGAGTATAAAGAACCTAAAGGATTTTTTAAAAGATTTATAAAATTGACTAGAGATTTTACAAAGAATGAAAATGAACTTAGTTTTTCGCAAATTATTAAACTTTTTAAACCGATTTTATCCGATGTAAGCTCTATAATTTTTGTGGGCGAAATTTCTGAAAATGCTCCAGAAAAAAATACTTAAAAACTTTGAAAAATAGTTGACTTTTAATAAAAGTAATGTTAAAATAATTAGGTACATTTAATAATGTATAGTTATGTGCATTTTTAAAGAAAAATATTGAGGAGGTGAAGAAATGCCAACTATTAACCAGTTAATTAAACAAGGAAGACAAAAAGCTGTAACTAAATCAAAAGCACCAGCATTAAGTTTCAATTTTAATACTCTTAAAAAGAGAAGTACTGCTAGTGAATCACCACAAAAAAGAGGTGTATGTACAGCTGTAAGAACTGTAACTCCTAAAAAACCTAACTCAGCGTTACGTAAGGTTGCCAGAGTTAGATTAACAAACGGAATGGAAGTTGCAGCTTATATTCCAGGTATAGGTCATAACCTACAAGAACATAGCGTTGTGCTTATTAGAGGTGGAAGAGTAAAGGACCTTCCAGGGGTTAGATACCACATTATCAGAGGTACATTAGATACTGCAGGTGTAGCTAACAGAAAGCAAGGAAGATCTAAATACGGAGCTAAAAGACCTAAATAATTAAACTGATGTGGCAGAAATGTTTTATTAATTAAAGAATTTAACTTTATAATACATACATTTGTGTGCTTGTCAGCAAAATCAATCGCTGAGTACCAGTGATACTACTAATATAGTAAGGAGGGAAGAAAGGTGCCAAGAAAAGGACATGTTCCAAAGAGAGAAGTAATGCCGGATCCAATTTACGGAGATGTGGTTGTTACTAAACTTATAAACAACATTATGCTTGATGGTAAAAAAGGAACTGCTCAAGCAATAGTTTACGGTGCATTTGAAATCGTAAAAGAAAAAACTGGCGAAGAACCAACTGAAGTTTTCAGAAAAGCTTTAGAAAATATCATGCCTGTTTTAGAAATTAAAGCAAGACGTATAGGTGGGGCGACATACCAAGTGCCTATTCAAGTTAGACCTGAAAGAAGACAAACTTTAGGTTTAAGATGGTTAGTAACTTACTCTAGAAATAGAGGAGAAAAAACTATGAAAGAAAGACTTGCAAAAGAAATCTTAGATGCAGTTAACAATACTGGATCAAGTGTTAAGAAGAGAGAAGATACTCATAAGATGGCTGAAGCTAACAAGGCTTTTGCACATTACGGATTCTAATATAGGATTTTATTTAAAAGGAAAGGGGAAATGCTATTGTGGCAAGACAATATTCACTTGAAAATACAAGAAATATTGGTATAATGGCGCATATCGATGCTGGTAAAACAACAGTAACTGAAAGAATGCTTTATTATACAGGAAAGATCCACAAAATAGGTGATACTCACGAAGGTGCTGCACAAATGGACTGGATGGAGCAAGAAAAAGAAAGAGGTATCACTATTTGTTCAGCTGCTACAACTTGTGTATGGAATGATACAAGAATTAACATCATTGACACTCCGGGACACGTTGACTTTACAGTAGAAGTTGAAAGATCTTTAAGAGTTCTTGACGGCTCAGTTGCACTTTTTGATGCAAAGAGCGGTGTAGAACCACAATCAGAAACTGTTTGGAGACAAGCAGATAAATATGGCGTACCACGTATTTGCTTTATAAATAAAATGGATGCGACTGGAGCTAACTATTATGACTCTATCGAAACTATTAAGGATAAGTTAAAAGCTAATCCGGTTCCTGTTCAAATTCCTATTGGAGCTGAATCAGAATTCGTTGGAGTTATTGACTTAATTTCAATGCACGCTATTATTTATAAAAATGACTTAGGTACAGATATAGAAGAAACTGATATTCCAGATGCTTACAAAGATAAAGCTGAAGAATATCGTCAAAACTTATTAGAAGCCTTAGCTGAAACAGATGAGTTTATTATGGAAAAATATTTAGAAGGAGAAGCTATTTCACCATCTGAATTAAGAGAAGCTATCAGAAGAGCTACTATTAATCTATCAATAAACCCAGTACTTTGTGGTTCAGCTTATAAAAACAAAGGGGTACAACCTTTATTAAATGCTATCGTGGCTTATATGCCATCTCCATTAGACATTCCTTCTATTAAGGGTGTTGATGACAATGAAGAAGAAACAGAAAGACATGCTTCAGATGAAGAACCTTTCTCAGCGTTAGCATTTAAAATCGTAGCTGACCCATTTGTTGGAAAGCTTGCATATTTCAGAGTTTATTCAGGAACTTTAGAAGCTGGTTCTTATGTATATAACTCAACAAAAGGTAAAAAAGAAAGAATTGGTAGAATTCTTATGATGCATGCTAATAAGAGAGAAGAAGTTGATAGTGTATCAGCTGGGGACATTGCTGCTGCAGTTGGTCTTAAAGACACTACAACAGGGGATACTCTTTGTGATATGAATAGCCATGTAATCTTAGAAAAAATGGAATTCCCAGAACCGGTTATTTCTGTTGCTATCGAACCAAAGACAAAAGCATCTCAAGAAAAAATGAGTATAGCTTTACACAAATTAGCTGAAGAAGACCCTACTTTCAGAACTTATACTGATGAAGAAACTGGTCAAACAATTATCTCAGGTATGGGTGAATTACACTTAGAAATCATCGTTGATAGACTTTTAAGAGAATTCAAAGTAGAAGCTAATATAGGAAATCCACAAGTTTCTTACAGAGAATCTATTTCTAAAGAATCTGATGCTGAAGGAAAGTATGTAAGACAATCTGGTGGTAGTGGACAATACGGACACTGTAAAATTAAAATTGAACCTCAAGAACCTGGTAAAGGATTTGAGTTTGTAAATAATATCGTTGGTGGTTCTATTCCAAAAGAATATATCGGACCAGTTCAAAAAGGTATTGAAGAAGCAACTCAAGCAGGTGTACTTGCCGGATACCCTGTTTTAGATGTTAAAGTTACTTTATACGATGGTTCATACCATGAAGTTGACTCATCTGAAATGGCATTTAAGATTGCAGGTTCAATGGCATTTAGAGAAGCTGTTAGAAAAGCAGCTCCGGTTTTATTAGAACCAATGATGAAAGTTGAAATAACAACTCCGGATGAATATTTAGGAGATGTTATGGGTGATGTTTCATCAAGAAGAGGTAGAATCCAAGGAATGAATCCTAAGAATGGTGTTCATGTACTTGATGCATTCATACCTTTAGCAGAAATGTTTGGATATGCAACTGACTTAAGAAGTAATACTCAAGGTCGTGCAACATATTCAATGCAATTCGATCATTATGAAAAAGTGCCTCAAGCAATTTCTGAAAAAGTAATTGGCGAGAGAGCAAAAAAATAGATTAGGAGGATTTTAGTAAAATGGCTAAGCAAAAATTTGAAAGAACTAAACCACACGTTAATATCGGAACTATCGGTCACGTTGACCATGGTAAAACTACTTTAACTGCAGCTATCACTTTAGTATTAAATAAAAGATTTGGTACTGGTGAATTCGTTGATTATGCAAACATCGATAAAGCTCCAGAAGAAAGAGAAAGAGGAATCACAATTTCAACTTCTCACGTTGAATATGAAACAGCAAACAGACACTATGCACACGTTGACTGCCCAGGACACGCCGACTATGTAAAGAACATGATTACAGGTGCTGCTCAAATGGACGGAGCTATCTTAGTAGTAAGTGCTGCTGATGGTCCAATGCCTCAAACAAGAGAACATATCTTACTTGCAAGACAAGTAGGTGTTCCAAAAATCGCTGTTTTCTTAAACAAAGAAGACCAAGTTGATGACCCAGAATTAATCGAACTTGTTGAAATGGAAGTTAGAGAATTATTAAATGAATATGAATATGATGGAGATAACACTCCAATCGTAGTTGGTTCAGCTTTAAAAGCTCTTGAAGAACCAGATGGAGAATGGGGAGACAAAATCGTTAAATTAATGGAAGAAGTTGACGCATTCATTCCTGAACCAGTTAGAGATATCGACAATCCATTCTTAATGCCAGTAGAAGACGTATTCTCAATCACAGGTAGAGGAACTGTTGCTACAGGTAGAGTAGAAAAAGGTAAAGTAAAAATTCAAGATAACGTTGAATTAGTAGGTTTAACTGAAGAAAGAAGAACAGTTGTAGTAACTGGTGTTGAAATGTTCAAGAAAATGTTAGACGAAGCTGCTGCCGGAGATAACATTGGACTTCTTTTAAGAGGTGTTCAAAGAAACGAAATCCAAAGAGGACAAGTTCTTGCTAAACCAGGAACAATTAACCCACATACTAAATTCGAATCAGAAGTTTACGTATTAACTAAAGAAGAAGGTGGAAGACATACTCCATTCTTCTCAGGATACAGACCACAATTCTACTTCAGAACAACTGACGTAACTGGTAATATCCAATTAGAAGAAGGCGTTGAAATGGTTATGCCAGGAGATAACGCTAAATTCATAATCGAATTAATCACTCCAATCGCTATTGATGAAGGTTTAAGATTTGCCATCAGAGAAGGCGGAAGAACAGTAGGTTCAGGAGTTGTTACTAAGATTTTAGGATAATTTAAGTGATAATTTCTAAAAGGGAACTTTAAGTTCCCTTTTTTTATGTAAATATTTTATCTTGATAAATTATATAATTTTCACAATGAATAATTATACAATAAACTTTATTTATTTTCAGTTTTATATACTTCAAATCGTGAAATAAAATAGAGAATATAAAGATGATTTTTCAAGTCGATAAGCCTTGCAAGTTTTGAATTTTTATGTTAATATATCTAAAGAAATCGTTATTATCAAGGGGGAAGTATGAAAAAAGAATTAAGAATAATATTTGTAATAGGCTTTAGTTTGTTTGCAATGTTTTTTGGTGCCGGAAACTTAATTTTTCCAACATTTTTGGGTTATTCTTCAGGCTCTTACTGGCCAATAGCTTTTATTTTATATATGGCTGCAGATGGACTTTTAGCAATGGTATCGCTTTATTGCGTATTTAGTTGTGGTGGTATTACAGAATTCGTTAAACCTTTAGGAAAGTATTTAGGAACTATTGTTTTGGTTTGTGTATCTTTATGTATAGGACCTCTAGTTGCAATTCCAAGAACTGGAGCAATTACATATAATTTAGGTGTTGCAAATTTTGGATTTAAAAGTTTGACTATAACAACTGCCGTATTTTTTATTGCTACATATTTTATTTGTATAAAATCTGAAAAAATTGTTGATTTTATTGGTAGATATTTAACTCCTACATTATTAGCATTTTTAATTATTATGGTTATAACAGGAATTATATCTCCGGTTGGAGAAATTCAAGCTGGACAAAATTTACAAAAAGTAATGTATGAATCATTTATAAACGGGTTTCAAACTTTAGATGGACTCGGTGCAGGACTTTTTAATGCTGTTATTGTAAATGCTTTGATTTTTTATAAGATAAAGAAAGATAGAGAAAAGAAAGTAATTTTATCTTCTTCAATTATAGCTTTCATCTGTTTAAGTATAGTTTATTGTGGACTTTGTTACTTAGGAGCAAGTTCAAGACTTAATGTTGCAAATGCAGAAAATGGTACAGATATTTTACTTAGCTTTACAGGATTATTATTTGGTCGTTCCGGTGTTTTGATGCTTTCTGTAATAGTAATTTTAGCTTGTTTAACTACTTCAGTTGCTCTTACAGGAGGGGTTGCAGAATATTTTTCAGAATTAATACCGAAAATTCCTTATAAAATTTGGCTTATGATAGTTTGCTGTGCAAGTTTCATTTTCTCATGTTTGGGTGTAGATGCAATAATAAAATTGGCAATTCCACTTTTATTTACATTATATCCACCAATTATTATATTGATTTTAACAAGTGTATTTAGAAATAAATTCCCTTGTAATAATGCGATAAAATATTCAGCAATACTTGCTATAATCATTGGATTTATCACTGTATTGAATGATACTTTTGGAGGTTTAGGTTTTATAAAATTATTACCTCTTAGTTCTTTAAGTTTTGGATATTTAATTCCTTCATTAATTATTTTTGTTGTCATTGCATTTTTTGAAAAGAACAGTGGAGATAATATTGATGTTCCAAAGGTATTAAATACGAGAATAACTTTACATGACGAAGATGTTGGAATGCTTTATTATATATCTGAAAAAATTGACGAACCGAAGTCAGAAGTTATTAGAAAAGCAATTAAGAATTTGTATGATGAATTAAAAGATAAAGAATAAAAATCTACTTATGCTTGGTATAGTAATGGAAAAACAATAAAAATAGAGAAAAAAAAGGGTGATACGTTTGTATCACCTATTATTTTTTCTTTGCTTGGTTTGCAACTGAATTTATTTTTGCATTTATTGCATCTTGATTTCCTAAGTAATATTTATTTGTAACTTTGAAATCGTCATCAAATTCATAAACTAAAGGAACTCCTGTTGGAATATTTACAGAAATTATTTCTTCATCTGTTAGGTTGTCTAAATATTTAACTAATGCTCTTAATGAGTTTCCGTGAGCTGTGATTAAAACTCTTTTTCCGTCTAACATATCTTTTTTAATAACTTCATTGAAATAAGGAATAACTCTTTCGATAGTATTTTTTAAACTTTCATTATAAGGTAATTCGCTCTTTTCAACATTTCTATAAGCCTCTTGGTTATGAGGACATCTTTTATCATTTTCTTCAAGTGCTGGTGGTGGTACGTCAAAAGACCTTCTCCAAAGTTTTACTTGTTCTTCTCCGTATTTTTCAGCAGTTTCTGCTTTATTTAATCCTTGCAAAGCACCATAATGTCTTTCGTTTAATTTCCAAGTTTTGATAACTGGTAACCATTGTCTATCCATTCTTTCTAAGACGATATTTAAAGTATTTATAGCTCTTTTTAGGTATGAACAGTAGCATACATCAAAGTCAAATTCGTTGTCTTTTAATGCAAATCCGGCCTCGTTTGCCTCGATAACGCCTTTGTCTGAAAGACCTACATCAGTCCAACCTGTGAATAAATTTAATTTATTCCATTCGCTTTCTCCATGTCTTATTAAAACTAATTTCATTTTAAAAACTCCTTTAATTTTTCTTACATTAATTATATTACAAAAACTAAAACTTTACAAGAAAAAAACTTGTCTAATATCTTTTTTGATGATAAAATATAAATAATTTATATTATCAAATAGGATAAATTATGAAACAACCGTAAAAGTGGGGAGATGCTTTTGTGTATTTCTATGTTTTAATAGCAAGTCATTTTTATTCACTTGGAGATGAAGAATATAGAGAAAAAGTTAATAAACTTGTAAAATCATTAATTTGATTAGAATAGTTAAATTGTGATATAATCTTAATTGATAATTATTTTTGGAGGATTTATGTTAAAAAAACATTCATATAAAATTAGAGCTATGCCATATTTGATATGGACGGTTCTTTTTACGGCGATACCTTTGTTTTTTATCATTTATTATTCTTTTAAGGTTAAGGATAAAAATTTTGTTTTCACTTTGGATAATTACAAAAAATTTTTTACACCGACTTATGTAAAAATTATTTTTGTTTCTTTAAAATTATCTTTGATTTCAACTTTTTTATGTTTTCTTTTTGGATTTCCAGCAGGACTTTTCCTTAGTAGAATAGAGGGAGAAAAGCGAAGAAATATTTTTGTATTATTTTTTATTATGCCTTTGTGGACTAATTTTTTGCTTAGAACATACTCTTGGATGAGTATTTTTAGAGAACAGGGGATAATAAATCAAATGCTTATAAATATTGGTATTATTAGTCAACCGATAAAGTTTTTAAACAATAATTTTGCGATTATTATAGGAATGATTTATAATTTTTTACCTTTTATGGTACTTCCAATCTATACTGCACTTATTAATATTGATAAGGAATATATCGAATGTGCAAAAGATTTAGGGGCGAGAGGTAAAGATTTGTTTTTTAGAATTCTTTTGCCACTTAGCTTTAAGGGAGTAATTTCAGGTTGCATTATGGTCTTTATGCCTTCAGTTACGACTTTTATAATTTCCGACTTGCTTGGTGGTAGTCAAAATATGCTTGTTGGAAATTTAATTCAAAGGGAATTTTTACAAGCGAGAAATTGGGAAACGGGCTCAAGCATTTCTATAATTATGATTTGTATAATTTTTGCAAGTCTTTTTATTTTCAAAAAACTTGTAAAACAATCAGAAAATGAAATTTCAGAAGGGTTTAGGATATGGTAAAAAAAGCGTTAGAAAAAATTTATCTCTATTTTTGTTATTTATTTTTATATATGCCAATAATATTTATGATGATTTTTTCTTTTAATGAATCAAGATATAACAAGTCTTTTACTGGCTTTAGTTTGAAATGGTATGCAGAGCTTTTTAAAGATGAATCCATTATGAAAGTTTTTTACCAAACTCTTATCATAACTGGAATTGCAACGATTTTTGCGCTTTTAATAGGAACTCTTGGTGCTTGGTCGATTTACAAGGTAGTTAGTTCGAAACTTAGAAGTTTTTTTACAAATGTAAGCTATATACCACTTATATTGCCGGATATTGTAATTGCCATTGGAATGATAATTTTGTATGTATTTTTTAATTTTGATTTTGGATATATCACAATAATTTTATCACATATAATCTTTAATGTTCCTTTTGTGGTTTTTGCTATTTTGCCTAAACTTTTGACCTTTGATAAAAGACTATATGATGCAGGTATGGACTTAGGGGCAAGACCTTTTCAAGTGTTTAGAAGAGTTGTTTTGCCACAATTAGTTCCGAATTTAATCGCAAGTGCATTGATTTGCATAACTTTATCTTTAGACGATTTTACGGTTAGTTACTTTACTTCAGGAAATGGAGTAATGACGCTTTCCATTAAAATTTATTCAATGACAAAAAGGGGAATAAGTCCAAAAATAAATGCATTGTCAACTTTATTGTTTGCAAGTATAATTTTAATTTCAACAATAACATATATATTTAAAAATAAAGGAGTAAAAAATGAAAATATTTAAAAAATTATTAGCATTACTATTAGTTTCATCAACAGCAATGACTTTTGCAGGTTGTGGAAAAACTGAGAAAAAAGAAGAAAAGAAAGGCAAAAAAGTAGAACAAAGTTCTGAAAAGAAAGTTTTAAATGTAACAAATACCGACCTTTTCATTGAGCCTGAAACAATTAAGGAATTTGAAAAAGAATATAATTGTAAAGTAAATTACACATTCTTTGAAGAAAACGAAGAATATTACACAAAATTAAAATCAGGTGCTGAAAAGTATGACGTAATTGTAGCAAGTGATTATATGGTTGACACTATGATTAAAGAGGGAATGTTGGAAAAACTTGATAAGAATAAAATTCCAAATATGGAGAAAGTTAAACCGGAATATAGAAAATTAGTTTTTGACCCTACTTTTGAATATTCAGTTCCTTATACAATCGGAAATATCGGAATTGCTTATGATAAATCAAAGCAAGAAAAAGTTGAAAGCTGGGCTGACCTTTGGAGTGAAAAAAATAAAGGCGAAGTTGTAATGCTAGACGGAAGTAGATTTACAATGGCAATCGCTATGATTAAAGAAGGTATTGACCCTAACTCAACAAAAAAAGAAGATATTTTAAAAGCAAGAGATTCTTTAATAGCTCAAAAGAAAATCATAAAAAGCTATGTAGGAGATGACCAAGCAAAAGATAACCTAATTTCAGGAGAATCAAAACTTACTTGTATTTGGGGTGGAGAAGCATTACTTGCAAAAGATGAAAATAAAAATGTAGAATTTGTATTTCCAAAGGAAGGAGCAATTTTCATCTTTGATAACTGGGTAATGCCTAAAGTTTCAGAAAATAAAGAACTTGCTCAAAAGTTCATCGACTTTATGTCAAGACCTGAAATCTCTGCAAGAAATTGTAATGTTGTAAAATACGGCTCACCAATCGAGGGTGCAAGAGAGCTTATGAAAGACGAATTAAAAAATAGTGATATAGTATTCCCTGCAAAAGAAGTATTTGAAAAAGGCTTTATCTTAAAAGATTTAGGAGAATCAAACGAAATATTACAAAATGCGTGGACAGAAATGAAAGCGAAGTAAAGCAAAGAAAAAACGAAAAGGCATCGAAAGATGCCTTTTAAATTGAATTAAAATAAGTGATAAATATTTGATTTAGCATATTTTAATTTAAATGAACAATTTATTAAAGTAATAAAAATATTATAACAAAAATAAAACGTTATCCTATTTCAAACACCTTTGACAAGAGACTTTAATTTTGGTATACTAAAGACAGCTAAAATTTTAGCACAAAATTTATATTTTAGGAGGACAAAATGGAAAGTTCCGAAAAGAAAATCAAATGGCAGGCCCTTGTATTTATGTGTTTCTCAACACTTTGGGGTTTTGGAAATGTTTTAAACGGATATATTTACTTTCATGGTACTCAAGTAATCTTTTCTTGGTTACTAATGTTTGCATTGTATTTTATTCCGTATGCACTTATGGTTGGTGAACTTGGTTCAGTATTTAAAGATTTAGGTGGTGGGGTAACTTCTTGGATTCAAGAAACTACTAACTCTAAATTAGCTTATTATGCAGGTTGGACTTATTGGGCAGTACATATTACTTATATTGCTGGTAAAGGTTCAGGTGGTCTTAAAGCTTTAAGCTTTATGATTTTTAGAGATGCAAAAGCGTATGATAGTATTCCTACTATTTATGTTCAATTAGCAACATTTGGTGTTTTATTATTATTCTGTTATTTAGCAACTAGAGGTTTAAGCCCTATTAAGAAATTAGCAACTCTTGCTGGTTCAAGTATGTTTGTTTTAGGTATTTTATTTATTCTTATGATGTATGCTGCACCTGTTATCAATCCAAATGGTGGATATTTAAAATTAAACTTCGCATGGAATAACTTATTCCCTAAGGTTGACTTGAACTATTTAAGTAGTTTATCTATCTTAGTATTTGCTGTTGGTGGTATCGAAAAGATTTCACCTTATGTAAATAAAATTGAAGGAGATTCTGCAAAAGAATTCCCTAGAGCAATGATGTTTGCAACTTTAATGGTTGTTATCAGTGCTATTTTCGGTACAGTTGCTATGGGACTTATGTTCGATATTAATGAAATCAACGCAAGTAAAGAAGCATTTGACTCTTATGCAGCAAATGGTGCTTACTGGGCATTCCAAAAATTAGGCGCATATTATGGTGTTGGTGATTTATTATTAATCATTTACTCAGCAGCTAATACTGTTGGACAATTCTCAACATTATTAATCAGTATTGATGCTCCTTTAAGAATGTTATTAGAAGACCCTAATGCAAGTCAATACATCCCAACAAAATTGTTAAAGAAGAACGACAAAGGTGCTTATGTAAATGGTATCGTATTAGTTGCAGTTTTAGGTGGAGCAATCATCTTAGCTCAATCTTTCGTTCCTGGTGCTACTACAGTTCTTAGACAACTTACTCGTCTTAACGGTGTAGTAATGCCAATGAGATATATGTGGGTATTCGTTGCATACATTGCTCTTAGATATGGTAAAGAAGAACTTGACAGACATTACAGATTTGTTAAGAGTAGAGGTGTTGGATTATTCTTCGGTGCTTGGTGTTTCTTAGTAACATTAGCTTGTTGTTTACTTGGAATGTACTCAAAAGACAGCTTTGAAATGGTATTAAAGATTATAACTCCTGCAGTTTTAGTTGCTTTAGGTTTAATCTTACCAGTTCTTAGAAAAAGAGAAGACAATAAATAAATTTAGATAATAAAATTTAGATTATAAAGAAATAAAGGAACTTTGGTTCCTTTATTTTCTTTGAAATATATTTAATGATTTTAAATTTAATAATTAGGGTAAATTTAAAGTCATAGGAGGTATTAATATGAATAATATTGAAATTACAAAAGAATTATTAACTTTTATTGATTCAAGTAAAAGTATGTTCCATACTGTTGATACGATGAAAAAATATTTTGATAAAGCAGGTTACACATTTTTACCTGAAAATGCAAAATGGGAAATCAAAAAAGGTGGAAACTACTATACTACAAGAAATAATTCAAGCATTTTAGCTTTCCAAGTTGGTGAAGAACTTAGCGACTATCACTTCCAAATCACAGCTGCTCATAGTGATTCTCCAACATATAAAGTTAAAGCTGTTCCTGAAATGGACGCACCGGGCGAACATTTAAAATTAAATGTTGAAGGTTATGGTGGAATGATTGATTCAACTTGGTTTGACAGACCTTTAAGTCTAGCTGGTAGAGTTTTGGTTAGAGAAAACGGAAAAATTGTAAATAAATTATTCTATATAGACAAAGATATTTTAATGATACCAAATGTTGCAATTCATTTAAACAGAGAAATAAACAATGGCTATGCTTACAATAAGCAAATTGATTTATTACCTTTATTTTCTGCTGGAGAATTAAAGAAAGGTGACTTTGACAAAATGGTTGCAGATGAACTTGGAGTTGATGTTACAGATGTTATTTCAAAAGATTTATTCTTAGTAAATCGTCAAAGACAATGCATCTGGGGTTATAAAGATGAATTTGTTTCAACACCTAAACTTGATGACTTACAATGTGCATTCACTTCAATGAAAGCATTTTTAGATGCTAAAAATCCAAAGGCTATAAATGTTTGTGCAGTTTTTGACAACGAAGAAGTTGGTTCAAATACAAAACAAGGTGCAATGTCAACATTTATGAAAGATGCTCTTAAGAGAATTAATGCTTCTCTTGGATTTGGAACTGACGAATATCATCAAGCAGTTGCAAAATCTTTCTTAGTTAGCTGTGATAACGCTCATGCAGTTCATCCAAACCATGTTGAGCTTTATGACCCAACAAATAGAACTTTTATGAACAAAGGTATTGTTATAAAAGAGGCTGCAAATCAAAAATATACAACTGATGCTTTCAGTAGAGCAGTATTCTTAGAAATTTGTAAAAAGGTTGAAGTTCCTACACAATTCTTTGCAAACAGATCTGATAAAGTTGGTGGGTCAACTCTTGGAAACTTATCAAATATTCAAGTTAGTTTACATGCTTTAGATATAGGGGTTGCACAACTTGGAATGCACTCAAGTTTTGAAACTTGTGGTATCAAAGATACAGGATATATGGTTACTGCATTAAAAGAATTCTTCTCAAGCAATATTAAAATTGACTGTGCAGACGGAGTGATTTTTGAATAATGTCAAGAAGAATTACACCAAAAGAAATAGCTGAAGATAAGTCAAAAATTTCTTTGACAGGATTAACCATAATTATGATGGGAACTTTGTTTATATATTTTTTATGGGCTGTTATAAATAGTAAATTTTTAGTAAACTTTAGTATAGATGCATTAGTTGGAGTAGTTGCTATCGTTATTTTAATTAGAAATTTAAAAGTAAAATACAGTATAATAAAAAAATATACAAGTGAAAAACAATTTATGATTTTGGATTTAGTCGCTTTCACTCTATGCTTTCTAATAAAAGTTGTAGTAAAAATTCCTTTTGACTTTTCTTTAATCATTTTGTTAATTTCACATTATGCAACAAAGCAAATATTCAATAAAATAGTAAAATAAGGTTACTACACAATAAAAATCAGAGAGAATTGTTTTAAATAATTCTCTCTTTTTTGTTTTCTTATTTTAAAATAAGGGTATTTTTTAACTAGATATAGAGAAAAGGTGAAATCAATTTAGAAGTATAAATAAATTTAAAGGAGGGTTTTTATGAAACCATTTATTTACGATATTCCTGTTAAGGTATATTTTGGAGAAGGACAACTTTCCAATCTTGGAAAAGAATTGTCAAAATATGGAAAAAAAGTTTTATTAACTTACGGAGGAGGTTCCATTAAAAAGATTGGACTTTATGATGAAGTTATAAAAGAAATAAGAGATGCAGGACTTGAAGTTTTTGAACTTTCAGGTATAGAACCTAATCCTAGAATAGAATCTGTTAGAGAAGGCGCTAGAATATGTAAGGAAGAAAATATTGACGTGGTTCTTGCTGTTGGTGGAGGTTCAACTATTGATGCCTCAAAATTTATTTGTGCCGGAGCAAAAGTTGATTTTGACCCATGGGATTTTCTTGATTTAGAAAAAAGAGCAAAAATAGAAGATGCATTGCCACTTTTAACTATACTAACACTTTCAGCAACAGGCTCTGAAATGGATAATGATGGAGTTATTTCAAATCTTAAAACAAATGAAAAATTAAGTAATGGTTCAATGTGTATGGTACCAAAAGTTTCATTTCTTGACCCTACAAATACATACAGTGTAAGTGAGTATCAAACTGCTTGTGGGTCAGCAGATATTTTAAGTCACATCCTAGAAGTTTATTTTACAACAGAAAATGATTTATTTATGCTTGATTGTGTTATGGAAGGTCTTATGAAAACGGTTATAAAATATGCTCCGATAGCAATGAAAGACCCTACAAACTATGAGGCTCGTGCTAATTTAATGTGGGCATCTTCATGGGCAATAAATGGTTTTGTAAATGGAAGTAAATCAACTGCTTGGAGTTGCCACCCAATGGAACATGAACTTTCAGCTTTTTATGATATAACTCATGGACATGGACTTGCAATCTTAACTCCACGTTGGATGCAATATTGTTTAAATGATGAAAATATATATAAATATGTTCAATTTGGAGTTAATGTTTTTGACATAGATAAAAATCTTTCTGATAGAGAAATTGCAGAAAAAGCCATTGAAAAACTTTCAGAATTTTTATTTAATGACTTAAAATTACAAAGTACATTAAAAGATGTAAATATTGACGATAAAAATTTTTCTATTATGGCTAAAAAGGCTTGTAAAGGAAAAGAAAGTATAAAAGGCTTTAAAGAATTAACACCGGAAGATGTAGAAAATATTTATAGAATGTGTTTGTAAACTTTAGTATAATTTTTTTAAAATAATTAAATAAGAACCCCACCCTTCCACGATGCTTCGCATCGAGTGGGTGCCCGGGAACCTTGTTGTTTCACAATAAAAACTCGTCTAACATTTTTAGATGAGTTTTTTTATACAATATAGAATATTTGATATGAAAATAATTTAATAAAAATTTTTTCATAATTAAAAGCTCCATAAATAATAAGTATGATATTTTAAAATTAAAATTAAAATTATACAATCTCAAATTATCTTACTATATGATATAATTTTATTTTATGTCAATATAAGATGAAAAATACTAGTTATTATATTTGACAAATAATAATAATTATGATATTCTTGTGATAACGATTTACCTAGAATATAAAGTAAATAGATAAATTAATTTTTAAAAATGTGTTTTATATAAAATGTTTTTTGGTGAGTTTTGCTTCGGGAGGTATCTATGTGTAATTTGTTTTTTAAATATTTTATAAAACAGAAGAAAAATATTCTATTTCTTATTATAATTATAATTATTGGAACTGTTATATCTTCTATTTCAAAAATTGAAAATAATAAAAATAAGGAAGAACAAATTTTTAGCAGAGAAAGAGTTATAGATATATTTAAACAGGATATTAATGATGTTGATAAAGATTTAGAGAATGATAATATTTCAGATAAAGAAAAAACAGAATTAAATAATATAAAAAAAAGAAAAACTAAAATTATAAAGGGTTATGAAGAAATAATCCAAGACATTAAAACGGAAAATTGGAAGGCGTTATATGAAGATGAGTTAAAACGTTTTTTAGATCCCAACGGAAATTTTATTTCAAAAGGATTGGTAAAAAATGGAGTAAGTTATACTGTAGATCGGTTGACAGTAGATATAACATACGAAATATTGAAGTATTTAAAGGAAAATAATATTCCTTCAGCTCATCCTTTGAATATACAGAGAACAGAATTTGATCAACCTAAAACTTCAGAAGAAAGTAAACTTCTTGACTATTATAGTAAAAAAACATTAATCGGAACTTCACATAGATTATGGGACTTTTTTACAAATAATTTGGTGTTAATCTATACTTTTATAATTGTTGTAACTTTTGGTATCCTATTTTCTAAGTTAGAGGAGAGTCAAAATAAAACAATTAGATTTTTAACGACATCGGGGGCAAGTAAATTTAGGATTGTATCGTCGGGACTTTTAACGGGTGGAATTTTAACAATTATGCTTGGACTGTTGATACCTGCAATATTTTTTGGAATAGAATTTTTAATAAGTGGTTCATCATCTTTTAAATATCCGATTACAACTTATATTGTTAAAAGTGATTATTTTTCACTTATGAGTTTTGGATATAAGATTGTTCCAATATCTGATGTTTTAACAAAAAGTTTGATTTTGTTCTTGCTCTATGGACTATTTATTTTCCTTGTTACAAGTACAATTTCAACTTTTGTAAAATCAAGTGTAAAATGCGTTATTTTATCCTTTGGACTTATAGCAACATTACAGATGTTTAATAAATGGTATAATCCGTTTTCATACTGGAGAGTTGGAAAGATTGCTGACGGAAGTATAAATTTTTTATTTAAAACAATCACTTACAGTTTTGATAAATCTTGTAAAATTTTAGCAATTGGAATTTGTATTTTAACAATTTTATTGATTTGTATAGCTTTTATTCAAGATAGAAGGAGGAATGGATATGCCTAGTTTGTGTATAAAAAATCTTACTAAAAGATATGGAGAGAATGTAGTTTTAAATGATTTATCTTTAGAACTTGAAAATGCAGAGGTTTGGGCTTTGGTTGCACCTAATGGAACGGGAAAAACTACTCTTTTGGATTGTATTACAAATTTGAATAGCTATCAATCCGGACAGATTACTGTAAATGGCATAGATAATAGGGATAATGCTATTTTTAAAAAATTGTCATATTTACAGGATGCAAGTATTTTATTTCCGAATTTAACAGGACTTGATCATTTGAAATTTGTTGCAAATATACAAAAATTGCCAAAGACTAGAATAAAAGAAATTGTAAGTTTAACAAAGATTGAAAAATTTTATAAAAGAGCTGTAAAGACATATTCTTTGGGAATGAAACAGAGATTACTTTTGGCTATTGCTCTTATTAATAATCCTGAAGTTTTACTGCTTGACGAACCTTTTAACGGACTTGATCCTAGCAGTCAAATAGAGCTTAGAGTTATGTTAAAGGAAATTTCAGAAAGGGGAACTCTGGTAATTTTATCTACACATTTTTTAGGAGAAATTAGCCAATTAACCGATAATCTTCTATTCTTAAAGGATAAAAAAATTGTCAAAAAAATTGTAGAAGATGAATTTTTAATCTATGCAATTGATACTACTTCCAATGATCAATCTTTAGAAATTTTATCTCCATTTGTAGTAAGTGCTGAAATTGAAAAAGATATGATTATTTGTCAATTTAAAAAGAATTCTTTTGACGATGCAATTAAGGCAATACAGGATAAAGGCATAAAATTAATTAAAATAAGAGAGCATATAAATGCTTCTGAACAGATGTATCAAAGACTGTTTGCTCAGTAGGTGAATGTTATGAATACTTTGATATTAGAATGTAAAAAATTTATTAGAAGTAGAATATTTGTAGTAATTTTAGGAGTTATATTAGTTTTATTAGCTTCTCTATTTTATAAAAATTATTTAAATTATCAACAAGTTGATACAGATAAAAAGCATGAATTACTCATGATAAAAGAAGAAATATCGTTAATTTTATATCCGGGTGATGGAAAGTCTCCTAGTATATATTCTGGGGATAAAGATAAAATGGATTTGTTAAAAAAATCTCTTGAAATATCAGAAAAGACTTTAAAACTAAAGCACAGCGGAGATGATAGAGGCTATATGGAAAGTGCAATTTTGATGTACGAAAAAATCATTGAAATCAAAGAAAATGAAATAAATTTTTCTATGTCAAAAAGTTATGCTAATCACGAAAAAGAAAGGTTATCCGAAGTAATAAAAGCAAATAGAACTTTTCAATATGAACAAGCTCCTTTAGACGGTGTTTTGCTTGAATATAATAATATAAAGTATATTCTAGCTGTAATTTTTTTGATAGCTCTATCTTACTTCTTTATAACAACTTACTTAGATTTTTATTATCATAAGGGATTTTTATTTACAATTCCTATAAAAAAGACGAGTTTTATAAGGGGAAAGGCTATGATTTCTTTTGCTATTAATATTATATTGATAATAAGTCAGTTTGGGTTAAGTTTAGTTTTTTCCTATCTTTGGAAGTGGAAAAATGCTTTTAATTATCCTGTGTTTTCTGATTTGACAGGTGGATTTTTACCTGTTAATAAGGCTATAATTAATTATGTGGGAATAGAAATCGGAATATGTTTTGTTGCATTGATTATTTCTACTGTTTTTTATAGCTTATATATAAAAATTAAAAAATAAAAATTTTACTGTAAAATGAAAATCATTTTACAGTTTTTTTTATTGTGAAAATTTAATTTTGAAAAATTTTTTATTGTTAGAAAATTATGTATTTTTAGGAAAATTTTGTGAATTTATTTTCCTTAACTGTTTTATTTTATTAAAAACTGTGATATAATTATGTTGAGTTTTGTAAACGATTTAATTTTAATTTAAAGGAGTGATAATATGTCAGTACCTACTATAAAGGACGTAGCTAAGTTAGCAGGGGTTTCCATTTCAACTGTTTCAAGAGTAATGAATGAATCTAAACCGGTCAGCCCTGAATCAAGAAGAAAAGTTTTAGATGCTATAAAAAAATTGGATTTTAAGCCTAATGAATTGGCAAGAAGTCTTGTAATGAGAAAATCAAATATGATTGGTGTTATTGTAAAGGATATCGGTATTTCTTATATGGCACAAATCGTTAGAGGAATTGAAGAAATCGGAAGAATGTATAATTACGATATTTTGCTTTCAAGCACATACGGAGATATTGAAGCAGAGCATAAGATTATCGAATTTATGTGTACTAAACAAGTTGAAGGGATAATTATGATAAGTGAAAAGATTAATCCTGAAACTTTGTTTAAATTAAAGAGCAAAAATATTCCTTTTGTAAGACTTGATAAATTTTACGAATATACAGATGAACATACAGTTAGTATAGATTACAAATCAACTTGTAACAAGATGACAAATTATCTTGTAGATGAAGGTCATAATAGTATTGTTTTCATTAGTGAAGATGTTACAAGTAGAATTGGTAGAGAAAAACTTGCAGGTTTCAATGAAGGTGTTGCGACAAGAAAAGTTAAGTCAGCACTTATCAATGCAAAGGATATAACAGTTCAAACAGGTTATGATATGGGAGAAGAAATTTTCAAACTTATCAAGGAAAATAATTCAACTGTTGTATTTGCAAGTGAAGATTCACTAGCTATTGGTTTCATCAGTTATTGTTACGATAACGGTCTTAAAGTTCCACAAGACATTTCAGTTGCAGGTTTCGGTGATGACTTAATCGCATCAATTTACAGACCGGCGCTTACAACAATAGAAGAGCCATACTATGATATGGGTGCAATTTCTATGAGAAAGTTGATTAAGGAACTTAGAAATGAGGAAAAACTTAAAGATGTTACAATTCTTCCTTCAAGAATAGTTGAAAGAGGTTCGGTTGCAACATTTACTAAGAAAAACAAATAAATATTTTAAATTATGCTCTTCTTTTTGAAGAGCTTTTTTTAAAGAAAAGAGGTGATTTTATGGGGATATATAAAGCTGTTCGTGATGGCTTTAAAAAGGCTAAAACCAGATTTTTGTTCGGTAGTATTTTTAATATTTTAAGTAGTTTTATTTTAATTTATTTGGTAGTTTTAATTGGGGATATAGTTGATTTGTTAAAAGATGCGAACTTTAGTCCTGGTATAATATATAAGAAGGCTATATTTGCCATCATTTTGGGAATTATAAACTTTTTTAGTTTTATGGTTTTCTCCTATGTATCATATGGTTCTGGAGCAAAACTTAAAATGTATTATAAGGATATAATTTTTAGAAAAATTTTGAGAAAATCTCCGGATTTTTTTCAAAAAAATACCGCTGGAGATGTAATTGGGCTTGCAGATAATGAAACAAGGTTTATCTATGATTATTTTACATTTGGAATTTTGATGATGAGTGATTCTATTGTTATGCCAACAATATGTGCTTTTTACTTAATATTTTTTATTTCTTGGAAACTTACTATTGCGATTATGATTCCTTTTGCTTTTACCATATTAATAACTAATATGTTGAGTAAAAAAGTCGGGAAAGTTAATGAAGAAATGAATAAGACTTTTGGTAAATCAAGTCAAGAAATTTTAGAAATAATTGAAGGTATAAAACTTATAAAGAGTTATGTAAATGAAGAAGTTAGACAAAAAAATATTTCTAAAATAATTAAATATTATTTTGATTTAGCTTATATGGAATCACAACTTTGGGCTTATTCTTTTATTTTAAACTCTTTAATTAGGACAGTTTCTATGGTTATCGGATTGTTTTATGGAGCGTTTTTAATTAGAAGCGGGGATATATCTATTGGAAAATTAGTTGCATTTTTTGGATTATGCGATTTCTTAGCTTGGTCGTTTTGGGGACTTGGAGATTGTATAAATACTTACAAAAGAGCTTTAGTTTCTGTAAATAGAATAAATCTTTTACTTGATGATAAAACTGAAATTGAAAACGGAAATAGAGTATTAGAAGATTTTTCTACTTTGGAATTTAAAAACTTTAATTTTAACTATCCAGCTACAAATGAAAGTTCTCTAGAGGATATTAGTTTTAAACTTGAAAGAGGAAAGACTCTAGGAATTGTTGGTAAAAGTGGAAGTGGTAAAAGTACATTAGTTAAGCAAATTTTAAGATTTTATAATTTTGATAAAAATAAAATTTTTATAAATGATATTCCTTATGAAGATTACGATATTAACTCTGTTAGAAATAAATTTGGATATGTAAGTCAAGAAAATATTTTACTTTCTAAGACTGTTAGAGAAAATATTTTATTTGGAAGTCCTTTAGAAGATGACGAAAAAATTATAAATGTTATAAAAAAAGCAGACTTCTACAAAGATATACAAAATTTAGAAAAAGGCTTAGATACAGTTGTCGGAGAACGAGGACTTGGGCTTTCCGGTGGACAAAAGCAAAGAATTTCTTTAGCTAGAGCTTTGTATAGAAATCCTGAAATTTTGATTTTAGATGATTCATTCTCTGCGATTGATGCGAATACTGAAAGTAAAATTGTAAACTCACTTAAAGAAAATCGAAAAGACAAGACTAATATAATCATTTCTCATAGAATTTCAGCAGTTGAACATTCTGACTTGATTTTAGTTTTGGATAATGGAAAGATAATTGACAGAGGTACTCATGAAGAACTTATTTCAAGAGATTCTTGGTACAAGGAGCAATTTGAGTATCAAAGTTTAGATAAGGAGGAAGAAAATGAAGCATAGTAAAATAAAATTTTTAACTTCTTATCTTTTACAAGAAAAATTACTATTTTTTATCGGTTCAATAGGAACAATTGGTAGAGTTTTTTTGGATGTATATTTACCTACGATAATTTCTTCAGTAATAGACGCTGATTTAGTTAATATGGAGAATTTTAATTCATTCATATTACAAAAGGGACTTTTATATTTGGGATTGAATTTACTTGTTGCAGGAATGCTTATTGTAATTAGATTTTCTTTTAACAAATTAGCTTGTAATATTGCATATAAAATTCAATTTAACTTGGTTAGACGTATGCAAAATTTTAAAATGCAATATTTTGACAGCTCCTATGCGGGAGATTTAGTTTCGAGATTTACAACGGATACAAATACAATAAAGGAATTGTATCAAACACTTTTAAATGAGCTTTTAGCATTTGTTTTAAATTTAGTTATGATGCTTACTGTTATGTTTTACATTAGTCCATATTTGTTTTTAATTGTTTTAATTTACTTACCTATGATGTATCTTGTTACAAAGTATTATGGACAAAAACTTACAGTAGTTACTAAAACAATAAGAAAACATGAGGGCATAACAAGTTCAATTTACAATGAAACAATAAAATCATTACCTGTAATTCAAGTTTATGGTAATGAAAAGTTGATGATAGATTCTTTTGAAAAAGAGAATAAAGAGGTTGAAAAAAATTATATTAAAAGAACCATACTTAATGCATTATTCTCATGGAATTTAATTGACTTTGTAATTATTCTTACAAATGCAATAATTATTTTAGTATTTACGATATTAAAAGTAAGAGGATTATCGCTTAGTGTTGGTATCTTGTATATATTAATTGAATACAACAGAAGAATTTTAAGACTTTTTATGAATTTCTTAGGACAAATCAATAGATATAAAACTGCCTTGGTTTCTTGTGATAGAATTATTAAAATTTTTGAAATTGAAGAAGAAAAGACGACAGATAGAGAAATCAACCTTGAAGGAAATATTGAATTTAAAAATGTTGGTTTTGAATATAAAGAAAATGTACCAGTTTTAAAAGATGTAAATTTCAAACTTGAAAAAGGAAAATCTATCGCCTTTGTTGGAGCAACGGGAAGTGGAAAATCAACTATAATGAATTTGATTTTAGGATTTTATGAAAATCAAAAAGGAGAAGTTTTGCTTGACGGACAAAATATAAAAGATTTAAGCAAAGCGTCTTATAGGAAACAAATGGCTGTTGTTCTTCAAGACCCTTATATCTTTACAGGAAGTATTAAAGACAATATCACACTTAAAGACGAAAAAATAATTGAAAGTGAAGTATTAGATGCAATCATAAAAGTTGGAGGAAAAAATCTTTTAGAAAAAAGAGGAAACAATTTAAATTTTGAACTTGCAATAAACGGCTCCGACCTTTCACTTGGAGAAAAACAAATAATTTGCTTTGCAAGAGCGATTGTTAGGAATCCAAAAGTTTTAATCTTAGACGAGGCGACTGCCAATATTGATACTGAAACGGAAAAAATAATTAACTATGGAATTGACGTTTTGAAAAAAGGTAGAAGTACAATAATCATTGCGCATAGATTGTCAACAATAAAAGATTGTGATACCATAGTTATGATAGAAAACGGAAAAGTTTTAGAAACCGGTAGCCATGATGAACTCATAGCATTAAACGGAAAGTACAAAACTTGGTACGAAATACAGTCAGCAAAAGGGGAGAATAAATGAAACAAGAGTATTATGATTTATACGATATAGTCGTTAAGGACATAAACAAAGAGGGTTATTTTGTTCATTCACAAAAGGCAAAAAAATTTATAAAGGAAAAAACTAATATGTCTGTTAATGAACAAAAAAGAGCATTTCAATTTTTTGAACTTATGGGATATTTTAATCAACATGACAAATTCCCAAAACTTTATATTAGAAGTAAAAAATTAAAAGGTGGGTGTTAGTTATTGAAAGCATTATTAGTACTTGATGTTCAAAAGGGTTTGTAATTAAATTGTATTAAAAAAAGTGGTTTTGACCACTTTTTTTTGTTGCAAAAAAAAAGCAGATTGCTCTGCTTTTTGCTAGTCCATATTGTATCTTTTTTTGAATTTTTCGATTCTACCACCTTTTTCAACAAATCTTTGACGACCTGTGTAGAATGGGTGTGAGTCAGAACTGATTTCAATTTTAATTAATGGATATGTGTTACCGTCTTCCATTTCTATTGTTTCTTTAGAAGTTTTTGTTGAACCACAGATGAATTTGTATCCACTTGTTGTATCCATAAAAACTACTTTATTATATTCTGGATGTATTCCTTTTTTCATTGTATTCACCTCGCTTAAATATTGTATATTAATCACTTTAGGTATTATATCATATAACAAAACATAAATCAAGCATTTTTTAGGGGATAGGTGAAAAATATTTTTCTTTACGATTGCAAAAATTTAATATAAATGGTATTCTTATAATAATAATAAATTTTTAGGAGAATAAATAATATGAGCAGAGCAGATGATATATTTATTTCAATGTGTAAAGACATACTTGAAAACGGTGTTGACACAAAGGGAGAGAAAGTTCGTCCGGTTTGGGAGGACGGAACTAAAGCATACACTATAAAAAAATTTGGAGTTGTTAATAGATATAATTTAGCAGAGGAATTTCCGGCACTTACACTTAGAAAGACAGCCATAAAATTATGTACTGATGAAATGCTTTGGATATGGCAAAAAAAATCTAATAATATAAAGGATTTAAAGAGTCATGTTTGGGATGAATGGGCTGATGAAAACGGAAGTATTGGAAAGGCGTACGGCTATCAGCTTGGCGTAAAGCATAAATATAAAGAGGGTATGTTCGACCAAGTTGACAGAGTTATTTATGATTTGAAAAATAATCCATATAGTAGAAGAATAATTACAAATATCTATGTTCACGAAGATTTGTCTGAGATGAATCTTTATCCTTGTGCATATAGTATGACTTTTAATGTTACAGGTAAAAAATTAAATGGAATTTTAAATCAAAGAAGTCAAGACATTTTGGCTGCAAATAATTGGAATGTTTGTCAATATGCGATACTAATTCACATGCTTGCTAGAGAATGTAATTTAGAAGTTGGAGAGCTTGTTCATGTTATTGCCGATGCTCATATTTACGATAGACATATTCCTATCGTAAAAGAACTTATCACAAGAGAAAAATTTCCAGCACCAAAGGTTACTTTAAATCCTGACGTAAAAAGTTTTTATGATTTCACTTCAGACGATGTAATCATAGAAAATTATAAATGTGGAGAACAAATAAAAAATATTCCAATAGCAATTTAGGAGAAAATTATGAAAAGAGAAATTAATGTTTTTGATTATGCAAAAGAAATAATGTTCGCAGTTGAAAAAGGGGTTTTAATTACAACAAAGTCAGGAGAAAAAGTTAATACAATGTCAATTTCTTGGGGAACTTTGGGAATTGAATGGAATAGACCTATTTTTACAACATTTGTAAGAGAGAGTCGTTTTACTAAAAAATTGCTTGATGAAAATGGAGAATTTACTGTAAATATTTTTCTAAAAGATTTTGATAAACATATTATTGGAGTTTGTGGAACTAAATCAGGCAGAGATATGGATAAAATTAAAGACTTAAATTTAACTTTAGTTGAGCCGAGTGTTGTAAATGTTCCGGCGATTAAAGAATTACCTTTAACTTTAGAATGTAAAGTTGTTTATAAACAAAAACAAGATGAAAATGCTATTCCGATAGAAATAAAAGAAAAAAATTATCCTGAAAATGTATCGGGAGAATTTTATGGTGCAAACAAAGATTACCATACTGCTTATTATGGAGAAATTGTGAGTAGCTATATAATAGAAGACTAATATTAATGTGCCAAAATTTGGCACATTTTTTCTAGACCTACTTTTATTCGCATGCGAATAAAAGTAGGTCTGACGCAAAGAATGTCCAAATCTATGATTTTAAAAACAATCGACTATGCTCAAAATGGAAAAATTTTAAAATATATTGACAAAATTATGTAAATTTTATAGTATATAAGAAGTTTATTAGAAATAACATTGTTATGGAGTGATTTTTATGGAATTTAGAATTTTAAAAACAAAAGAAGAATTAAAACTTGCTTTTGCTTTAAGAGAAGAGGTTTTTGTTGACGAGCAAAAAGTTCCTCTTGAATATGAAGTTGACGAAAAAGATAGTTTAAATAACACTCTACATGTTGGAGTTTTTGAAGATGGAGAGATTTTAGCGACTGCAAGAATTATGGACTTTAATAAAAATGTCGTTCGTTTCGGAAGAGCTTGTGTTAAAAAGTCTTGCAGAGGAAAAGGTGTTGGTAAATTTTTATTTATAAATATGGAAGAAACTGTAAAAAATTCTAAAAATAATGATGAAAAAAAGACTATAAAATTTTCAGCACAATATCATGCGATGACATTTTATGAAATGTTAGGTTATTCTAAGGATAATGATGATGTTTTTGTTGAATTTGGAATAGAACATATTGCAATGAGTAAAGTTGTGTAAGGAGTTAGTTTTGTATAAAAATTTAGTTATAGTAGAATCTCCAACAAAGGCTAAAACTGTTAGTAAAATGCTTGGAAGTAATTATAAAGTTGTAGCAAGTGTTGGACATATCAGAGATTTACCTAAAAGTAAATTGGGAATAGACATAGAAAATAATTTTCAGCCTGAATATATAAATGTTAGAGGAAAGGCAAGCAAGATTAAAGAATTAAAAGAGCTTTATAAAAATTCAAAAAATATTTATCTTGCAACCGACCCCGATAGAGAGGGAGAGGCGATTTCTTGGCATATTGCTTATCTTTTAGGACTTGATATAAACAGCAACAATAGAATAGAATTTCACGAAATTACTAAGAATAGTATCAAAGAATCAATTAAAAATTCAAGAAAAATAGATATGAATTTAGTAAATTCACAACAAGCCAGAAGAGTTTTAGACAGACTTGTGGGCTATAAACTTTCTCCAATTCTTTGGAAAAAAATAAAGAGTGGACTTTCTGCCGGACGTGTTCAGTCTGCAACATTAAAAATTATTTGTGAGCGTCAAGAAGAAATTGACAACTTTATTCCTGAAGAATTTTGGAAAATTGAAGGAATACATGATGTTCAAAATATTGAATTCAAATCTCTTTATTATGGAGAATATGTAAATAATAAGATAGTAAAAAAAGAAATTAAAAATGAACAAGAGGCTTTGAAAGTTGTAGAAAAAACTGATAAGGACAATTTTGTTGTAGAAGATGTTAAAAAGACAAAGAAAGAAAGAAAACCTCAACCGCCTTTTACAACAAGTACATTACAACAAGAGGCAGGAAGAAAATTAGGCTTTTCAAGTTCAATGACTATGAGCATTGCTCAACAACTATATGAAGGGATAAATGTAGGGAAAGACGGTTCTGTCGGTTTGATTTCATATATGAGAACGGACTCAACCAGAATTTCATCAGAAATTGTTGCAGAGACTCTTGAGTACATTACAGAAAATTATGGAAAAAATTATGCAAGTAAAGGTAATCAATACAATCTAAAGAAGAAAAATTCACAAGATGCACACGAGGGTGTTAGACCAAGTAGTATTTTTAGAAGTCCGGAAAAGATTAAAAACTATTTAACTGCTAATCAATATAAACTTTATAAATTGATTTGGGAGAGAACTGTTGCATCTCAAATGAAATCGGAAAGTTATGAAAGCACACAAATAGTTTTAAATTCAAATAATTGTATTTATAAACTAAGTGGAAGATACACTATATTTGACGGCTTTTCAAAAATATACACTTCAAGTGATGTAAAAGATGAAATATTACCAAAACTTGAAAATAAAGATGTGATTGACGCTGAAAAAATAGAAAAAAGTCAACATTTTACAAAACCGGTTGCAAACTTTACAGAGGCAAGTCTTGTAAAAAAACTTGAAGAAAATGGAATCGGTAGGCCGAGTACCTATGCAAGTATCATTAACAGCTTGACAAGTAGATTTTATATTGTGATTGAAAGTAAAAAAATTATTCCAACAGATTTAGGAAAAAATGTAAATAAGTTTTTGGTTTCCAACTTTGAAAGAATTATAAACGAAAAATTCACAATGGAAATGGAAGAAAAACTTGATGAAATAGCTGAAAATAAAAAAGATTGGAAAAAAGTTATTTCTGAGTTTTACGCTTTTTTTGAAACATTTTTGAAAAAATCTGAGGAAGATTTGGAAAATTACAAAATACAAGACGAAGTTCTTGACGAAAAATGTCCAATGTGTGGGAAAAATTTAGTCGTTAAAAAAACAAAATTTGGTAAATTTATTGGTTGTAGCGGTTTTCCGGATTGTAATTATATAAAGAAAGAAGTTAAGGACACAAATGTAAAATGTCCAAAATGTGGTGGAAGAATAATCGAAAAAATTTCTAAAAAGAGAAAAGTTTTTTATGGTTGTGAAAATTATCCGGACTGTGATTTTGCAATTTGGGATAAACCGATAGCCGATAAAAAATGTGAAAAATGTGGAAAATTCTTAGTAGAAGTTAAAAATAGATTCAAACACGCATTAAAATGTTCAGATGAAGCTTGCGATTTTGAAATAGATTTAAAGAAAAAAGGTTAGAAATGGAAAATAGGAGAGCTAAATTAAATCAATTTGCTTTTTTGCTTATGATAAATTTTATTTTAAGTTATGTTTTGGAGTTGTCCGATGTTGCTATTGTAGCTAGGGTTTCAACTTCTTCTTTTAACGCTGTAAATTTAATTTCTTCAACATTATATACAATAAGTGGAGTTTTAGGAGCAACTGCAATAGTTATAAATACTAAATAAATTTTTTTAATTTGACAAAAGTAAATTTTACGTATATACTATATTTGATTAAAATATTTAGATTTTTTTATAAAAAACTTTTAAAGGAGAGCTTATGAAAATTTTAGTTGTTGTTGATATTCAAAATGATTTTGTTGACGGAAGACTTGGAACTAAGGAGGCAATGAAAATTATTCCTTATGTTAAGGAAAAGATTGAAAATTTTGACGGAGAAGTTGTTTATACAATGGATACTCATGATGAAAATTATTTAAATACTCAAGAGGGAAGAAATCTTCCTTTGAAACATTGCATAAAGGGAACTTATGGCTGGGAAATTAAAGAAGGAGTTTACAAAGAAAATTGTAAAATTTTTGAAAAACCAAGTTTTGGTTCAGTTGATTTGGTTGAGTACATAAAGAGTATAGACGAAAAAGAAAAAATTGAAAGTATCGAATTTATTGGAATCTGTACGGATATTTGTGTAGTTACAAATGTTATGATGATAAAGGGACATTTTCCTGAAATTGAGTTAATCGTTGACAGCAAGGCTTGTTCCGGAGTCAGTCCGCAAAGCCATAATAGTGCTTTAGAAACAATGAAAATCTGTCAAGTTAAGATTGTATAGTTAGTAAAAAATGCAACAACACGATATGCAATAACATACTATTGCATATCGAAAATAAAACTGTTATTGTGAAACATTATTCTATATTTTTTAATGCTTGTGCAATTGATATTTTTGCGATTTTTCTGTTTAGTATAAAGTATATGATTACATAACTTATGATATACTATAATAAAGGTGTGATTTGTATGAAAAGAAAGTATTTGTTACTAATTGGCTTGCTGTTGCTTTCATCTTGCTCAAAAAGTGAGGATAAAAGCAAAGTGAAAACAGAATTTGTCGAAACTAAAAGTACGGATAAAATTAGATTTGAAAATTTTAATGTAGATGGTAAAAATATAGAATTTGAAATAGTAAATGAAGTAGATAAAAATTTATTATATACAGATGAAATAAAATTGTATAAAAATGGGGAACAATTAATTCCAAAACTTGAAGAAAAGGCAATTACGCAAAAATTGGAGTCGAACAAAAAGATAAAATTTAAAATGAATTTGGAACATTATTTTAAAAATATAAAAAGTGGAAAATATATTTTGATTAAAACTGTTTGGATTGAAAATGAAAATTCTGTTGAGCTTGTTAAAAAATTTGAAATAAAATAATATAAAACAAAAAGGTGCTTATGCACCTTTTTGAATTCAAACTATTTTAAATCTTCTCTAAATAGTGGCATACTCATACATCTTGGGCCACCACGTCCTCTTGATAATTCTCCTGAATCTATCTTGTGAAGTTTTACCCCTTTTTCTTCAAGAAGTTCGTTTGTAATAGTATTTCTATCATAAACGATGGCCTCTCTTGGAGCGATAGCTAATGTGTTATATCCGTCAGACCATTGTTCTCTATGTGTGTCTAAAAGTCCACCTTTTCCTTCACGAATAAAGTCGATTTTATCTAAATGTAAATATTTTTTCAATACAACTTCTATATCAGTTGATTCAGCCTCAACTTTAACTTTTCCATCAACTAATTTTAATGAATAGATTTCTAGTGTCTTTTCAATTTCAGGGTGTAGAGTGAATAAATCTCTATCAACTGAAGTTAAAACGGTATCTAAATGCATAAAAGCTCTATTGTTTGGAATTACCATTGCAAGTACAGTTTTTACGCCGTTTTCATCTTCAAGAAGTCTTTTTGCAATAGTTTCAATAGAGATTGCAGTTGAACGTTGAGAAATACCGATAGCAACTACATCTTTAGATAAAACTAAAATATCTCCACCTTCGATTGAAGGTACATCTGTTCTGTCATACCATTTGTGAATACCTTTAAATTCTTTGTGATGATTAAAGATATATTTTCCAAAAAGAGTTTCCCTTCTTCTTGTAACAGACCACATTGTATGCAAACTTACCCCATTTTTAATAAATGCAAAAGGGTCTCTTGTGAAATATAAATTAGGAAGTGGTTTTGAAATGAAGAAATCATTCTTTGAAACAAGTTCGCTCAAAGTTGAAGGCTCTCTCAAATCAACTTCATTCTTTCTAATACCTTCCATCATTTTTAAAACTAACTCTTTGTTATCTTTGATAGAAAATAAATATTCTCTTAAAATTCTTTTTTCATTTTCTACGGCTACATCTGCATTATCTAAAAATTCTTCAATAAAAGCAGTTCTAATACCGTCGTCATAAAGACTTTCAGCACACAAATCTTCAAGATAGAAAACTTCACAACCATTTTGCCTAAAAATGTTTGCAAACATATCGTGTTCTTTTTGTGCGTTATCCAAAAATGGAATTTCATCAAAAAGAAGTTCATCAAGTAAATAAGGTGTTAAATTTAAAAGTTCTTTATGAGGTCTGTGTAGCAAAACGGATTTTAATTTTCCGATTTCAGAATTTACATTAATTCTCATAACTCCCTCCTTAAAACTCATTAAAATAATTATAACAGATAAAATAATTAAAGACAATATACAAATTACTATGTAGTAGTAAACAAAAATTTGAATGATACACTAAAAAACTGACTACAATGTAGCCAGTTTTGATTCGTGTATGTGATTTTTATTTATTAATTTTTAAAAATTTTATCTGTATGTTTTTTTGATTCTTATAACCAAAACTAAAATTGCAACAAATGTAATACCCATTTGAATTAAATTTGGTACACTTCTTGAAATTACATAGTACCAAAAGCCTTTGCCTCTTGTTATAGAAAGCCAGAAGCTGTCTAAAAAGATTGTAACTAAAAAAGAAGTAATTGATATAAGAGCAACTCTTAAAGTTAAAAATAATTTGTTATCTCTATTAGTATCTTTTCTAATTATAAGTCCCGGGAAAAATCCCATAACTATATTTGTAAGCATATAGCCTGGAAAGTACATTCCGGGAGAACCTAAAGTTAAGAAATAAATTAGTGGGTCAGATGCTCCACCAACTATGGTTCCTATTGTTGGTCCTAATAATATACTTGAAAATATCATTGGGATAAATCTAAGTGTTATTCTTCCACTTCTAGGTGGGAATAAATAAATATTTTGATAAGACAAAATAACTGTTATAGCTATCATTAAGCCTGCAATAGCTAATTGTGTTGTAGTAAACCTATTCTTTTTCATTTTTCTCCTTTCAAAAATCAATGCCAACAGTGGATGCGAAAACTAACCACGAGAAAATCCCTTCGTTTACAAGCAACATCCCATCTTGTAACACTTAATGCAAGTTTCCTACTCTGCCTAAAAAATAGGCTACTATTGGTATTACACGAATACAACTTAATTGTATAAAAATTTATTTATAAAGTCAATAGTTTTTTGTTTTCTTAAGAAATAAAGAATGAGATTTTTAAACTTATATTCAAATATTTTATGGTTGTAAAAATTTATTGTGAAAATTTGTAAATTTTGTGTATTTGTGGTAAAATATTAATCGTGAGAAAATATATATTTTAATAGAGGTGAGTTATGGGATTTTTTAGCGATTTTTTTAATTCTTCTGTAAAAAGAGTTAAAAAAATAAATCCAATCGTAGATAAAATAATGTCTTACGATGAAAAATATTCAAAATTAACAGATGAGGAACTTAGAAATAATACTGAGATATTTAAAACTAGATTAGCAAATGGTGAAACTTTAGACGATATTTTACCTGAGGCTTTTGCGACAGTTAGGGAGGCTGCGTACAGAGTTTTAGGAATGAAACATTATAGAGTACAATTAATCGGTGGTATTGTTCTTCATGAAGGAAGAATTGCAGAAATGAAAACAGGTGAAGGTAAAACTTTAGTTGCAACTTTACCATCATATTTGAATGCACTTACAGGTAAAGGTGTTCATATCGTAACAGTTAACGACTACCTTGCAAAGAGAGATAAGGAGTGGATGGGTAAAGTTCACGAATTTTTAGGCTTAAAGGTAGGTTGTATTTTACATGGTCTTACAAATGATGAAAGACGTGAAAACTATAATTGTGATATAACTTATGGAACAAACTCAGAATTTGGTTTCGACTACCTTAGAGATAATATGGTTGTTTATAAAGAAGAACTTGTTCAAAGAGGACTTAACTTTGCCATCGTAGATGAGGTTGACTCTATCTTAATTGACGAGGCTAGAACTCCACTTATTATATCAGGAGAAGGCGACCAATCAACTGACTTATATGCTCTTGCAGATAGATTTGTAAAGAGTTTAAAGGGTAGAATTGCAGACCCAAGTGAAGAAAATGAAGATTTTTACAATAGAGAGCTTAGAGAAGAAACTGTTGATTTTGTAGTTAATGAAAAACATAAGACTGCAAACTTAACTGAAATAGGTACTGGGAAAGCTGAAGACTTTTTCGGGCTTGTAAATCTTTCTGATCCTGTTAATATGGAAGTTGCACATCATATCAACCAAGCGTTAAAAGCTAATAATACGATGCAAAGAGATGTTGATTATGTTGTTAGTGAAGACGGCGAGATTTTAATTGTTGATGAATTTACCGGACGTATTATGGAAGGTAGAAGATATAGTGAAGGTTTACACCAAGCCATCGAGGCTAAAGAAGGTGTTGAAATCAAATCAGAATCTAAGACTCTTGCAACAATAACATATCAAAATTATTTCAGAATGTATGATAAACTTTCAGGTATGACAGGAACTGCAAAGACAGAAGAAAATGAATTTAACGAAATTTATCATATGGACGTTATTGAAATTCCAACAAATAAACCTGTTATAAGAAAAGATCATCACGATAGAGTTTATTTAACAGAAGAGGCTAAATTTAAAGCTATCGTTGAAGAAATTGAAAGAATTCACGCAACTGGACAACCGGTGCTTGTTGGTACAATTTCAATTGAAATTTCAGAATTGTTAAGTGCAATGCTTAAGAAAAAAAGAATAGAACACGATGTATTGAATGCGAAGTTCCATGCAAGAGAGGCTGAAATAGTTGCTCAAGCAGGTATTTATGGAAAAGTTACTATCGCAACAAATATGGCAGGTCGTGGTACCGATATTCTTTTAGGTGGTAATCCGGACTTTATGGCAAAACATGAAATGAAGAAAAACGGAACACCTCAATATGTTTTAGATAATTTAGATGCTTTCTGGGAAACTGATGATGAAGAAATTTTAGAGGCTAGAAAAGTATTTAGTAGATTATATGAAAAATATAAGGCGCAAACAGATGAAAATGCTAAAAAAGTTCTTGAAGTTGGTGGACTTTTCATAATTGGTACTGAAAGACACGAATCAAGACGTATCGACAATCAGTTAAGAGGACGTTCAGGACGTCAAGGAGACCCTGGAGAATCAAGATTCTTTGTTTCACTTACAGATAACTTAATGCGTCTATTTGGTGGAGAGGCTATTCAAAAATTTGCTATGAATAGAAATTATGACCCTGATGAAGTGTTAGAGTTTAGATCTGTTACAAGAGCTATTGAACGTTCTCAAGAAAGAGTTGAGGCTAATAACTTCGGTATCAGAAAGAATGTATTAAAATATGATGACGTTATGAATGTTCAAAGAAATGTTATTTATAAAGAAAGACGTGCAGTTCTTGACGGTGAAGATATGAGTAAAAATATCTTAGAAATGTTAAAAGATTTAATAGACCAAACAGTTGAACAATATTCAGAAGGCAACAAAGTTGATTTAGCCGGTTTAAAACTTGCTTTGGAAAATGAATATCTTCCAACAGGACTTTTAAACTTGGAAGAAATTAAAAATCTTGACAAAGAAAGAATCAAAGTATACATTAGAACACTTTCTGAAAATTTCTATGCCGAAAAAGAAAAAATGATTGGCGAAGAACAAATGAGAGAAGTTGAAAGAGTTATTATGCTTATGGTTGTAGATAGAAAATGGATGGACCATATTGATGCAATGGACCAATTAAGACAAGGTATAGGCATAAGATCTTATGGACAACAAGACCCTGTTAGAGCTTATGGAGCTGAAGGCTTTGAAATGTTCAACGAAATGAACGAATCAATCAGAGCTGACGTTTTAAGAGGACTTTTCAATATCCAACCTGCAGGAGCTGAAATCGAAAGAGAACAAGCTGTTAAGGAAATTTCAACAAATGTTCCTGACGAACAAACTACATTTGTTAAAGGAAAAGAAATCGGAAGAAATGACCCATGCCCATGTGGAAGTGGGAAAAAATATAAAAAATGTTGTGGAAGAAACAAATAGAAAATTTTAAAGAAAAGAGTGAATATATTTCACTCTTTTCTTCTAATAGAAAGGTAATATATGGGAAGAAGAAAGAAGAAAATTATAGAGGGAAAAATTGAAAAAGTTAATTTTCCAAATATGTCCGAATTTACTTTTGAAGATAAGAAAGTAAATTTTAAAGGCGGAATCGAAGGACAAAAAATTTCTGTCGTTGTTGGAAGAAAAAGAGCGAATCACATGGAGGCAAAACTTCTTGAAACTTTAGAAAAAAGTGAGCTTGAAACAAATAAAACATGTCCGAATTACCTTGAATGTGGTGGTTGTAGCTATCAAAGTGTTTCTTATGAGTATGAATTGAATTTAAAACAAAGACAGATTAAAGAGCTTTTTGAGGATATTTATTCAGAAGAAGTGGAAATTTTTGAAAGTCCTTTAAAAAGTGCTTATAGAAATAAAATGGAATATACTTTTGCAGACATGTATAAAGATAGTCCGATTATGCTTGGAATGCATAAGAAAAATAGATTTTATGAAGTTGTAGATACAAAAGAATGTAATTTAGTACATAGAGATTTTGAAGTAATAAGAAATGCAATCGTCGATTTTGCCAGAGAAAAAGAATTACCCTTTGTGAAAAAGAGAAATCACGAGGGTTTGTTAAGACATTTAATTATCCGTTATGCTCTAACAACCGGTGAAATAATGGTAAATATCGTAACTACGACACAAAGTAAATTTGATTCAAAAAGTTTTGTAGATATGATTTTAGACTTGAAACTTGAAGGAAAGATAAAATCTATTGTTCATACAGAAAATGATTCACTTGCAGATGCAGTGGTGCCTGAAAAAGTAAATATTATTTTTGGAGATGATTATATAACAGAAAAAATATTTGATTTAGAATTTAAAGTAACACCATTTTCATTTTTTCAACCAAATGTATTTGGAGCAATAAACCTTTATTCAAAAGCGATTGAACTTTGTGGAGATATTGAAAACAAAGTAGTTTTCGACTTATACTCAGGAACCGGAACAATCGGACAAATCGTAGCCAGAAAAGCAAAAGAAGTTTATGGAATAGAAATCGTAGAAGAAGCGGTCGAAAGTGCAAACAAATCTGCAAAAGAAAACGGACTTACAAATTGCACCTTCATTGCAGGGGACGTATTAGTAGAAATTGAAAACAGAAAAGAAATAGTTGACGTAATTGTCGTAGACCCTCCAAGAGATGGAATAAACCAAACAGCTTTAGAAAAAATAATTTCTTGTGGAGCAAAAACAATCGTCTATATCTCTTGCAATCCAAAAACTCAAAAACGAGATGCAAAAATTCTAATAGAAAACGGATATAAACTAAAAACATTAAAAGTTTTTAACCAGTTCCCAAGAACAGTTCATGTGGAGACGGTAGCTCTGTTGTCCAAACTAAATACAGAACATCATTTAGATATAGAAATAGGGGAAGATGAATTATCTGAAATTGACTTTTCAAAAGACGCAACTTATGGAGAAATTAAAAAGTATGTGTTAGATAAATACGTACTAAAAGTTTCAAGCCTATATATTGCACAAATAAAAAGGAAACATGGTCTAATAGAGAGAGAAAATTATAATTTTAGTAAGAAAGAAAATCAAAGAGTGCCAAATTGCCCAGAAGAAAAAGAAAAAGCAATCGAAGATGCTTTAGAGCATTTTGGAATGATTTAAATAATATCTAAGATTGAAAATTTTAAAATTAAGACTTAAAAACTTTAAGATTAAAAAGATATGTACTTCTTATATAACCTAAGAAGATTAATTGAAAATCAGGGGAACGATGATGGTAAAATAAAAAATTTTAACAACTAAAGAAGAATTAGGCATTATTGCCAAAGAGGTTTTTATGAAGTTAAAAATACTGAAAAAGACTTGTTAGAATTGAAAATTTTAGATCATTGTGCAGGCAGCGGAGCGTTTTTAGTAAAAGCAATGGCAAATATGATAAAAGAAGTTGGTGGAGTAAATACAAAAGAAGCAGAAGATATAAAACAAAATAAACTTTATGGTATCGAGTTTGATAGAGAAATTTTCGCCCTAGCTTGTGCTAATATGCTTATTCACAAAGATGGCAAGACAAATTTGGAACAATTTGATACAAGGGAAAAAGAAGCTTGTAAATGGATCAAATCTAAAAACATAACAAAAGTATTGATGAATCCACCATATGAGAGAAAATATGGTTGCAAAAAAATAGTTACAAATGTATTGGATAATGTACCTGCTGGTATTAAATGTGCATTTATTTTACCAGATAAGAAACTAGAAAAAGATAGAATGCACTCATTACTGAAAAAACACACTCTTGATATGATTATAAAATTACCAGAAAAACTTTTTGATGCAGGAGTAACAACAAGTGTATTTGTTTTTGAAACTGGAAAACCACAAAAAGATAAAAAAATATTTGCTTGCTATATGGAAGATGATGGACTTGAAAGAGTTAAAAATCAAGGTAGGCATGATATAAAAAATAAGTGGAAAGAAATAGAAAAATATTGGCTAGAAGTTGCAAGAACAAAAGTAGATACAAAATATAACACACACCAATGGATAGATTCAAAAGAATATTTATCATATCAAAAACCACAGAAACCTTTTGAAATATATGAAGAAGATTTTAAAAAGACCATTATAGACTTTATACTCTTTGAAGAAAAAATTGACGTAAAAGAATTTAATGAAAAACTTTTAAATCAAGTTTTGTATAAATCAGAATATAAAGATGGTAAACTCATGCTAGATGTAGGTGGAGAAAATGAAGAAAATAAAGATTGATGATTGGAAACCTTTGAAATAGAGAAGTTATTTACTGTAAAAAGACCTAAATCAAGAAGTGTAAAAAAATATAATGAGGGAGAGATACCTTTTGTATCTTCTGGAAATTATAATAATGGTGTCGATAGTTACAGAGAGCCTATTGATGATGAAGATTTAGATAAAGGAAATTGTATAACAGTAAGTCCAGTTGATGGTAGTACATTTTACCAACCAAAAGATTTTTTGGGAAGAGGTGGTGGAGGGTCATCAATAATGCTTTTATATAATGACAATCTAAATAAATTTAACGGGTTATTTATTGCTTCTGTAATAAGAGAAAGTTTAAAGATAAAGTACCAATATAACGATATGGGATCTAGTGATAGTATAAAAAAAGAAAATATACTTTTACCAGCATTAGACGATGAAACACCAGATTGGAATTTCATGGAAGAAGCAATGAAAAGGCTTGAAACCAGAGAGAGAGTACAAGCAATCTTACAAGCTATTTAAATAATGCAAAATTAAATAAGGTTGATACTTCAAAATGGAAAGAGTTTATAGTTGGTGATTTATTTGAAAATATTAAAAAGCCTGACGTGCTTCATGCAAGAGAAGTCGTTGAAGATGAGAACGGTATTCCTTATGTAGTAAGAACAAAATTTAATAATGGTATAAAATATAGAGTTACTGAAACTAAAAAAATGACTCCTAGCCCTAAGGGAGTTATATCATTTGGTGCAGAGAATGCATCATTCTTTTATCAAAAAGAAAACTTTGTATCTGGAAGAGATATTTATTATATTGATACAAGACATTTGAGTGAGAAAGCATGTCTATTTTTAGTATCGTGTTTAGACACATTGACTGATAAATATTCTTATAGTTATGGACTATTTCCCGATTTGTTAAAGAAAGAAAAGATAAAACTACCAGTAGATGTTCATGGTAATCCCGATTGGGATTATATGGAGAAATATATTGAAAAAATAAAAGAAAATTGCAATAGAGAAATTCATTGTGTTTGAATTAAAAACGATTAGAAATAAAAATCTAGTCGTTTTTTTTATTGTAAGAAAGGACACATTATGACAAGTAAAAGATTAAGTATTGAAGAACAGATTGAAAAGAAAGAAGAAAGCATTAAGCAATTACAAAATCAAAAAAGACAGTTGAAGAAAAAACTTAATGAACAAGAAAGAAAAGCAAGAAACAAAAGACTTATAGAAAAAGGAGCAGTGTTAGAAAGTATTTTTGAAGAAAGTATTGGTTTAACAAAAGATGAATTTTATAAACTAATGAAATCATTAAATGGTGAAGAAATAAGATTAAACATAATGGGAATTTTAGAAGAAAGAATAGATGATAGTGTAGAAAAATCATCTAAAGAAGAAATAACATAATTGTCCCTTGGTTACAAGGGCGCAATTATACACCCTAAAGGGTGCTTGCGTCCTGCGGAGCCAGATCCCTGAAGCGACCAACAACCATTCGCTTTTTAAAAGTCAAGGGTAAATAAACTCGCTAAGGCTCGCCCTTGACTTTTAAAATTTGAAATGAACAAAACAATTAAGCCGACATACTGAAACAACAAAAATTAATTCAGTAGTCGGCTTTTTCTATTCTATCATTTCAAAACGCTCATTCACAAAGAGGATATAAAAATCTATTAAGCCTCCACCTAAAACAACAAAAAAAGAAAGAAAGTGATAAAAATGGCAGACAGTTTTCATTTTTCAGTAAACATAATATCAAGAGGAAAAGGAAAAAGTGCAGTAGCAAGTGCAGCATATATAAGTGGAGAAAAAATAAAAAATGAATGGGACGGAGTAACCCATGACTATACAAGAAAAGAAAAAGTATTAGTAAAAAATATAATATTGCCTGATCATATACCAAAAGAATTTAAGGATAGGTCGACCTTATGGAATAAAGTAGAAATGGCAGAAAAAAATTCTAATGCACAACTAGCAAGACAATTCATAATAGGACTACCAAAAGAATTAACTTTAAGTGAAAATAAAAACCTAGTTGAAAGATTTATAAAAGAAAATCTAACATCACAAGGAATGATAGTAGATTATGCAATTCATGATGAGAGTCAAGATAAAAATGGAAATATCCATTGTCATATAATGACCATAATGCGACCCATAAACGAAAAAGGAGAGTTCTTAGCAAAGTCAAAAAAAGAATATATCCTAGATGAAAAAGGAGAAAAGATTTTAAACAAAAATGGAAAACCAAAGACAATAAAAGTAGAACTAACAACCTGGAACGATAAAGGCAATGTAGAAAAATGGAGAGAAAATTTTTCAGACCTTTGCAATGAATATCTAGCAAAAAACAAGATAGAAAAAAGAGTAGACCATAGGAGTTTTAAAAGACAAAATTCAGATTATCTACCGACAATCCATTTAGGATCAGCAGCAAGTGCAATGGAAAGAAAGGGAATAGAAACTGACAAAGGAAACTATAATAGAGAAATAAGAAAATATAACGAACTTGTAAAAACAATAAAAGAAGAGATAAAAACATTAAAGGGTTGGATAGGAAATTTATTAGATAACCTAACTACTGCTTATGAAAAATTTAAGGATATAGAAAGAGATAAGGTAATAGACAACCCTAAACTTTTCAATCTAACAAATTATCTATTAACTTATTCAGAAATTCAAAAAGAAAAAAGTAAATATCTAAAAGGATATGCTAAAACCAATAAAGAAAAGTATGACTTTAAAAAGCTAACGAGTGCATATAGTTATTTAAGAAAAAATAATATAGAAACCATAGGTCAGTTACAAACAAAAATAGAAAGTTTAAAGTCTAATAGTTATAGGCTAAATAAAAAAGCGAAGACAATCCATAAAGAAATGGAAGATGTAGAAAAGAAAATTTTATACTATGAAATCTATAAAGCCAAAAAAGAAGTTTATGAAGAATATCAAAAGAAAAATATATTCACAAAAGACACATTCTATAACAAACATAAGAAAGACATAGACCAATATAAGGTAGTAAGTGGGAAATTAAAAAAACTCCTATCAGACAAGGAAAAGCTAAGTCCTAAAAAATGGAATGAAGAAAAAAATCTTTTAATGGCAAACCTTGAAGAAATAAATAGAGAAAAAGACAAGATAAAAGATGAATACCAGGAAATTAATCATATAAAATATTCAGTAGATTTTGTAAACAAAGAACTTGGCATAGATTTATCCATAGAAATAGATAAGCTTATAAAACAAGGTGAAAAACCAAGTGTAATAGCACAGATTAAAAAATTCCAAGACCAAGTTATTAAAGACAATGAATACAGAGAAATGATGAAAAACAAGAAAATGGATCAAGAAAGATAAGACCTGGTAAAAATATCTTATCCAAGCTATAATATAACCAAGAAAATAAAGGCAGATTTAGGAGGTAATAGAGATGAATAAAAGGCAAGAGCTAATAGATGAACTCATAAAAGCAGATCAAGATGGAATATACAAAACATATAAAAGCACAGAAGAAATAAAAGCGATGAACAATGAAGAAGTGCAGATTATATATTCCAACATGAAAAACTATCTATCAGACAAAAGGACACACATAAACTACTAAAGGTGGAAAGGTATTGTAAGCTATTTAAAAGTATAAAAGGTACAAATACCTAAGTAAGCTATAAAAACATCAAAATAAAGCATTCCACCACTAATAACCAAATAAAAACAATCAAAGGGAAGTATAGAAAAATTAAAGCCTATACTTCCCTTTTTTTAATTCAAACAAAGGAGAGAAAACATGATAAACGAAGAAATAAGCAAAGAAGCAGGTCAAGCAGCACAAACCATAATAACATACACAATAAAGGCAGCAAAAGAATCAATCAACTTAGACAAAGAAATAAGAAAAAAGATAAATGATACTTTAGAAAAAGCAAATGGAAACCTAAAAAGTCTTATGGGCGATGAAATGAAAATAAAAGACTTATATAAAAAAGGACAACTAGAAAATATAAGCATAGATCAAAGCAATCTAAAAGACTTAAAAAAAGAACTAAACAAACTTGGAGTAAGTTTCTCAGTAATGAAAAACAAAGAAAACCAAAACTATGAAATATTCTTCCAAGCCAAAGACATAAAAGTAATGGAATATGCCTTTAAACAAGTCATAGCCAAAGAAAATAAAAAAGAAAAAGAAAGTATCCTAAAACAAATAAAGAAATACAAAGACCTATCCAAGAACAAGGATAAGACAAAAGAGAAAGTCAAAAGAAAAGTAAAAGAAAAAGTAAAACCAAGCAAAAAAGATATGACCAGAGAAATCTAAGGGAGTAACGAAAAGTTACACCCTTAAATAACCATAATAACAAGACTTCTAAAAAGCAGAAATCCAGAATTCCGAAAATCGGAAATCAAGAATTTCGATTATCGAAAATCAAGAAAGGAGCAGATATGGCAACAAACAAAAGATATTATTGGATAAAATTGAAAGAAGAATTTTTCACAGACAAAATAAATAGAAGACATTGTCCTTAATGAGTCCAACCCATGTCCGATAAGAGATAGAGATAGATAAAGATATAGAGATAGATAAAGAGAGGGGGAAAGATAGAAAAGATTTAATATTTTTGGTATAATTATAGCAATTATACTTTGAAGATATGATGGAGAATTAGCTTACAAGCTGTAAGCTGAATGAAATAAAGAGAAAATGGCTACAAGTTGTAGTCCAAAAAATATACTGGAGGTGCATTTTGTGGCAGATCAAAATAAAGAAATAGTAGTAATCAATGAAGATACGATTAAGAATAGGATTTACTATATAAGAAATCAAAAGGTTATGCTTGATTTTGAACTTGCTGAAATCTATGGATATACAACGACAAGATTTAACGAGCAAGTAAAAAACAATTCGGAGAAATTTGATGATGATTTTATGTTTCAGTTGACGAAATCAGAGTTTGAAAACTTGATATCGAAAAAATCGACATCAAGTTGGGGCGGTCGTAGAAAACTACCTTATGCTTTTACAGAGCAGGGTATTTATATGCTTATGACTGTATTAAGAGGAGAACTTGCCGTTAGACAGAGCAAGGCTTTAATACGAATGTTTAAGCAGATGAAAGACTTCATCATTGAAAATCAAGATTTTATCAGCTCAAAGGAATTAGTTCAAATAGCAATTCAAACAAATCAAAACACAAATGATATTGTAAGGATAGATAGTAAGATTAACACATTAGCTACTAAAGAAGATTTGAAAAAGGTAATGGATAATTTTATAGACCCGGAAACATATAAACATTTCCTCTTGATGAATGGAGATAAGATAGAAGCTGATGTTGCCTATACAAAAATATATAAATCAGCAAAGAAAAGCATTTATGTAATAGATAACTATATCGGACTTAAAACATTAGAACTTTTAAGAGCTGCAAGAGATAAGACTCAAATCGTAGTCTTTAGTGATAATGTCAAGAACAAGGATATGCTTACAAAAAACATCTTAGATGATTTTAGAAAAGACTATCCTAATATAGACCTGAAACTGAAGATAGCAGGTAAAAAATATCACGATAGATATATAGCAATAGACTGTGGAACAGAAAATGAAGCCTTTTATCTTTGCGGAGCTTCGTCAAAGGATGCGGGAAATAAAATATCAAGTATTACCAAGATAGAAGAATCTTCTAAAGATATGTACCATGATATGTTTAGTAAGATGTTAAATAATAAAGACTTAAAAATTTAATATACAAAAATAAAAATCAAAATAATTTACGCAAGGCGGTAGAAGTAAAAACTATCGTCTTTTTTTATTTGAAGAAAGGTAGGGTAGCATGGCAGATAAAAGAATGTTTTCACTAAAGATAGTGGATAGCGACTTATTTTTGGATATGCCACTGAGTAGTCAATGCCTATATTTTCATTTATCAATGAGGGCAGATGATGATGGTTTTGTAAATAATCCTAAGAAAATCATCAAAATTATCGGAGCTAATGAAGATGACCTAAAAATACTTATTGCCAAAGGCTTTGTGATAGTTTTTGATCAGGGAATTATTGTAATTACTCATTGGAAGATAAATAACTACATCAGGAATGACAGGCGAAAAGAAACGATGTATATTACAGAAAAACAAAGCTTAACACAAACAGAAAATGGAGCATATATCAAACTTGAAAATCTTGGTATACCAAATGACAACCAAGTGTCAACCATTTGTCCGCATAGTATAGGTAAGGGTAGATTAGATAAGGTTAGTATAGATAAGGGGAGAGGAGAAAAAGAAAACCAATCAGCCCCAGTTTCTTTTTATGGAGAATACAAAAATGTAAGGTTAAGCAAAGAAGAATATAAAAATCTTAAAGAAAAATTAAACTCACACACAGAAATAATGATAAATAAACTATCCAGATACATGGAAAGCAGTGGTAAGACCTAACAAAACCACTATGTGACAATCTTAAAATGGTATGAAGAAGACAAAGAAAAACTAAGACAGAAAGGTGGAAATAAAAAAATGAACTATGATGTAGGAGAATCTTTATAGATAAAAAGAGGTGGAAAGCCACTATTAAAGACTTTAAGTCTAAAAAGGTATCAAAGTATGCCAGAGATAATAAAAAGATAAATATGACACTTAAAAGGCGATTAGAAAATTAAAAATCTAATCGCCTTTTTTTTATTGCATGAAAGGATAAGCTATGACAAAAAGACAAACAAAATATATTGTAAAAAGAAATTATGATAATAGAAGAACAGATACAGAAGCTTTTCTAAGACTAATAAAAAAATCAAGCAAAATAAGTAAGGACAATGAAATTGAGTATAACAAATATAATATTGATAGTAATGAAAAAGGGTGCTATAATAAAAATAGTTTTAGAGTAAGTTGTGTTATTTCTGAAAACTCAAATAAGGAGGAATAGGAAATGATACAAACAAATTCAAATCACTTTTCATTCAAAGCTGCAATTTATTGCAGACTATCTAAAGATGATGAGCAGAAAGGAGAGAGTGCCAGCATACAAAACCAAAAGGAACTTTTAGAAAACTATGTAAAATCAAGAGGTTGGAGTATTTACGATGTTTATATAGATGATGGATATACTGGATTAAATACAAATAGACCATCATTTCAAAGACTAATTAGAGATATTGAAAATAAAAAAGTGGATATAGTCATCACTAAGGACTTATCAAGGCTTGGAAGAAACTATTTGCAGACTGGATACTATACAGAAAATTTCTTCCCAAAGAACAATGTCAGATATATAGCTTTAAATGATGGAGTAGATACCTTTCAAGAAAACAACGAAATAGTTCCTTTTAAAAATGTTTTAAACGAGTTTTATTCAAGAGATGTTTCCAAAAAGATGAAATCTGCCTATATGACAAGGGCAAGGCAAGGAAAATTTATTGGTTGTCTTGCTCCAATAGGATATAGGAAAGACAATGATGATCCACATAAATTAGTAATCGATGATGAAACTTCATGGATTGTTGAAAAAATTTTTGATCTTGCTTTTAGTGGTTATGGAGTACAAGCAATTAGAAGAAGACTTTTTGAAGAAAAAATCCCTACACCTACCTGGTGGAATAGAAAAAAAGGACTTAGAAATAAAAAAACTAAGTTAGAAATGACCGTAGATGGTGGAGAGTATTGGTGGGACTGCACAACCCTAAAAGAAATTATTGAAAATCCAGTTTATATTGGTCATATTGCTAGTCAAAAAGTTAATTATAAATTCAAAGTAGGTTGGTTATCAGATAAACCCAAAGAGGAATGGATAATCGTAGAAAACACACACGAACCAATTATTTCTGAAGATATTTATAATGTAGCAAATGAAAAATTAAAGAGCAGGAGAAGACCATTTAAAAATGGAGAAGAAAGCATATTTGCAGGCATTGTGAAATGTCCCGATTGTGGAAAATCTTTAAATCTTGGAAGAAACAAATCGAAAAAAAGAGAAAAGTTACTCACTTGTAACACTTATAGAAGATATGGAAAGTCATTGTGTAGTCAACATAGAATTTATTACGACACTCTTTATGAGATAGTGCTTAAAGATATTAGAAAAAATGCAGAAATAGCATTGAAAGACGAGAAAGAAATCATAAAAGCACTTGAAAGATCACGAGAAATTGATAATGAAGAAGAACAAAAATTCATTATGGATAAGATTTACGAAGATCAGATAAGAGTAGAAGACTTAACTAAAAAGATTGAAAGATTATATGATGACTGGCTAGATAATAAGATAAGTGAAAGTAACTTCCAAAAAATTCTTGAAAAATCACAGAAAGAACAAGATTATCTAAATCAAAGAATAGAAGATAATCAAAAATTGATTGTTAAAGAAGATCTTGAAGATATTAATGTCAAAAAATGGATTGAACTCATAAAAAAACATAGGGATATAAAGAAGCTGGATAAAGAAACTTTAAACGAACTCATCTCAAAAATCTATGTTCACGAAAAAGAAGTAGTGAATGGAGAAATCACCCAAACAATTGATATTTACTACAATTTCATAGGAAATACAGACACACTACAAGTATTTTACAATCTCTAATTAGGCATAAAGCAATTTATGGCAAAATAAGGACGGAATAACACAACAAATTCTCTAAAACAAAACACTAAATCAATGTAAGATTGAATGAAATCAATATTTATGCTATAATTAAATAAATCTAATGAACAGAAAAAGAGGGATATTATGGCACTTAACTATAAACCATTATGGATACAGTTAGCAAAAAAAGGTTTAAAGAAAACTGATGTAATAGCTATGGCAGGACTTACAACAAATGTTATGGCACAAATGGGCAAGGATAAACCAATTACATTTAAGAATTTAGAAAGAATATGTAAGGCTCTATCTTGCACCCCTAATGATATTATTAGTTTTGAAGACAATTTTAGTGAAGAGGATTAGAAAATGAGTTTAAGGACAGAAGATCAAGTCAGGGATTATGCGAAATTAGTATTAGGCTTTGATGAAGCTGAAGAAAATGTTGATCAAGGGACTGGTCAAATAACTACTTTTAATCAATTAGGGTTTAAAGGATATTCAGATAAGCCAGATGGTTGGTATTTACCTAAAAACATGAATGATGTAGCAATAATCCTTGAAACAAAATCAGAAGAAAGAGATATTAGCAAACAAATTTTTATTGATGAGCTAATGAAAAATATAGACATAATTTCAAGCAAATATAAAAAAACTGTTGGAATTTTGTACAATGGCAAAGAAATCGCTATATATAAAAACAAGGAACTCATAAGAGTAGCTAATAAACTTCAACACAAGCAATACTATATTGATTTGTTTAAAGAAAATTATATAGATAAAAACAAAATTTTCACTCTAACAAAAAGAATAAATGATTTACTACACTTTAAATTCGGAATTAAGAATTTATATCATAGAATGATATTTACAGCTTCAGCCTTGGTAGTAGAAAGGTTTGGCGGCAATCTTGAAGCAATAAAAGATAATGGATATGAACCATTTAGAAATAAAATATATGATACTTTAGCAAAATCACTTCAAGATCATAGAAAACAAAATCTTAAAATAGATATTTTGCTTGAGGTGTACAGTGAAATAAAAATAAACATTGTAGAAAATCAAGATGATATAAATACATTTATTGACTGTATCATAGAAATCGCAGAGTCCATAAACTCAGATAACTGGAACGGCGAAGATGTAATGGGCATTTTCTTTAATGAATTTAATAGATACAAGAAAAAGTCTGAAAGTGGTCAAGTATTTACCCCAGAGCATATCACTTCATTTATGTACGATTTACTAGAGATAACTTATAACGACCGTTTACTTGACGCTACTTGCGGGTTTCGTGTCATAATAGTGATAGAGGCAAATAGTTATGTAAATATAAAGAGTTCAAGACTTCTACCAAAGTTTAAAACTCAAAAAATAAATAGTTGGTGTGCTGCTTAGAGTAACCATTTTGATAATGTGGATGCGAAACAAAAAGAGATAATCAGACTTCGTAAAAAATTGAAACAGGTTGAAATGGAGAATGATATTTTAAAGCAAGCTGCACTACTGTTAGGCAAAAAATAGACCTCATTATCTCGAACCGAGATAAATATAACATTAGTGCAATGTGTAGACTACTTGGGGTCACAAGAAGTTTAGTCTATTATCATTTGAACAAAGAAAAAGATGTGAAATTAGATGAAGATGAAAAACTAATAGAAGAAATAAAAGAAATATTCAGAAGAAGTAGAAACAACTATGGAACACGCAAAATAAAAAAAGAACTAGGGAAAATTGGATATAAAATATCGAGAAGAAAAATAGGCCGAATAATGAAGAAAAATGGCCTAATCTCAAACTATACAGTAGCACAATATAAAGTAATAAGATCCAAATGCAACGAAGAAGACATCCCTAACCTTTTAAATAGATAATTTGACAATAGAGACTATTTAGAAGCAATAGTAAGCGACCTAACATATGTAAGAGTAGGAAAAACATGGAATTATATATGTTTAATAATAGACTTAAACAGCCGTGAAATAATAGGATACTCATCAGGTAAAAACAAAGATGCAAATCTAGTAGCAGAAGCATTTTACTCAATAAGGCAGCCACTAAATCGTATAAAAATATTTCACACAGACAGAGGAAGAGAATTTAAAAATATAAAAATAGAAGAAATATTAAAGGTATTTGGGATAAAAAGATCGCTAAGTAAAAAAGGAAGCCCATATGATAACGCAGTAAGCGAAGCAGTCAATAAAGTAATGAAGACAGAATTCATATATCAGGAGAACTTTACTAATTTCCAAGAACTTAATCTAAAATTAGCAGAATACGTATATTGGTATAATAACCTAAGAATTCATGGATCTTTAGGATATAAAACACCAGTAGAATATAGAAAAGCAGAATAAAAAGCTCTGGAAGTTTCATAAATTAAATAAAATATATGAACAGACTGTCAAGGGCAAATTTCAACGAAATTTGGGCGAAGCCTTTACCCTTGATTGTCTGAGAATATATTTTATAATCTAAAGAAACTTTCAAGCTTGATAATGTTCGGTTATAAATTGTCTAAAAAAGGGTTGCCATTCCATGTATTTGGGTTCATTAGAAGAATGCCGAGCAATGGGTAACATGACGCTGATGTGTTTATACACAAAAAAGCTACACGTGCGTTGGCTGACAACAGGGAGCTAAGTAAATTAACACCAGCTAAAATGTTTGACGCTATTAATAAATGACAAGTATATGAAATTGGTTTTACCTAGTTTAAAAAAGAAATTATAATGAAAATATGGAGGCTAAGAATATGAAGATTAATAATGAATGTTGTTGTGGATGCAAAACAGAAAAGCCGGATCAAATTAAAGACAATTGTCCTGTATGTAATAATGAAGGGATTTCCGTTAGTAAAGTAACTGTTGAACATCTAGTGGTAGATGATTATCGTAATGCTGTTAACGGAGATCAATATAAGATTTGCATGAACGAGGACTGCGACGTTGTTTACTATAACTTAGATAATGAAATAAAATTCTTGAAAGACCAAGTTAGAGTTCCTATCTGGTTTAAGAAAGATGCAGATCCTAAGTATGCTTGTTATTGTAGCGAAGTCACAGAAAATCAGGTAATTGAAGCAGTTGTAAAGCATGGCGCGAAATCCGTAAAAGAAGTAAATGCCATCACTGGGGCAATGAAAAATTCTAATTGTAAAGAAAACAATCCGTTGGGAGTTTGTTGTCATAAGATTATTCAGGAAGCTATCGATAAAGGCTTGAAAATGAAATAATTACAGTCGATATGTTCTACAAACGAGAGCCAATCTTTGATATGTTTCCATCTACGAGCGTGGATATGTTCCCCATAACCTTAGGGGTTGAGAATGCAGTTTTGATAGCTATCAAGGCAACTCGACACACGTTGAAGCAGCAATTCTGATGACGTATTGTGGTTTGGACAAGGAATAATAGGAGTCAACCACAACATGTAGTGGTTTGAGTACGAAAATTGGGTCAAAAACAGGCTAAAAAATACCGTTTTTTGACCCTTTTAAATAGGGCATTTGACAGATGACATTTGATGTTTCGGGATTAAAAATCCATAGGGTGAGGTAGATTAGCACAGAACTTTATTGAATAGAGAAATTAAAAGTGATATAATCAGTTGCATAAGGAGGAGTTAAATATGTGTACATGTATTGCAGTAGTAGATATTACTTTATCTCATTTATAATGAAAAAAATTAAAGGAGGTAAAGGTATGGGTATGTTTTCTATATTTGTTAATGAGAGATTTCATTATCAACCAAACCAAAAATAATTGGTTATAATGAGCTCTTAAGATTAGTTCATTATAACCGGCAAGGAGAAGGTTATAATGAAACAGAAAAACCCGAAAAATACGCAAAATTTCATTACATCTAAAAAGCATGTAAAGGAAATATTAAAATATACGAATATCAATAAACAAGATAAAATAATAGAAATTGGGTCAGGAAAAGGACATTTTACCAAGGAACTTGTGGAAATGAGTCAACGGGTGAATGCTATAGAGATTGATGAAGGTTTATGTCATGCCACGAAAAAAGCAGTTGAACCTTTTCAGAATATAAAAGTTATTCATGAGGATATTTTGAAGTTTAGCTTTCCTAAAAATACAGACTATAAAATATTTGGTAATATTCCCTACAATATTAGTACTGATATTGTAAAAAAGATTGCTTTTGATAGTCAAGCGAAATATAGCTACCTTATTGTAGAGAGGGGATTTGCTAAAAGGTTGCAAAATACCCAACGAGCTTTAGGTTTGCTGTTAATGGTGGAAATGGATATAAAAATTCTTAAAAAAGTGCCACGAGCATATTTTCACCCTAAGCCTAATGTAGATTCTGTATTGATTGTACTTGAAAGGCATAAACCATTTATTTTAAAGAAGGACTACAAAAAGTATAGATTTTTCGTTTATAAATGGGTAAACAGGGAATATCATGTTCTTTTTACTAAAAATCAATTAAGACAGGTGCTGAAGCATGCGAATGTTACTGATCTTGATAAATTATCCAATGAACAATTTTTGTCTGTTTTCAATAGTTACAAATTATTTCAATAAATTAAAAATAATTAAGCGTTCTCTAACTTTAAGAGAACGCTTAATCTTATTACATTGAAAAATGCATTCTATTATTTTCAATTATTATGATATAACATAATTATCATTTTACTTATTTGCATATTTGCACGAAAATATAGTTATCGACGACTATTCTGATAATAGCAACTAATATAGTCAATGATAACTCAAAATTTATTGATATAGTAGGTATATGTGCAACTAATTAGGGAAGATTTTAGCTTGCCATTTCTGAAACAGCTAAAACAAGTATTGCGTAAAGAATGCGCCAGTCTTCCCATGGACTTAAAATGCTTGCTTGGGGCACACATAAAACCCCTTGAACAATCTATTGACAGAGTTGAAGGACTGTCGGAGATTCTAAGACGAAGTAATCCTAAAATGGCCCTATGCCATACAGATATTCATAATTGGAACTTGATGCAACGGGATGAGCAGTTAGTTCTAATTGACTGGGAAGGCTTGAAATTGGCTCCAGTAAAAGCTGATCTCATGTTTTTTGTTGATAAGCCATATTATGATGTATTTATGAACATATACCTGAAATTACACAAAGATTTTTTAATCAATACGGATGCTTTGTTATTCTATCATATTAGACGTAAACTAGAAGATATATGGGAGTTTATTGAACAACTTTTATATGACAATCAAGAGGATAAGGAAAGAAATGAAACTATAAAAGTTCTTGATGGTGAACTGAATAACTTAGTGTTTTGAAAAAAGAATAACGTATTATTAAGCTAAATAATATTGGAGAAGAAAATGAATAAACAAGAATTATATCAAATTGCTTTCAGTATAATTAATCATAAAAAGTTACGGAACTTTGGAACTTCAGGGCATGTTGAGAGTGTCGCGTTGCTGTCAAGAGAGTAGGGTACTAAAGTCTTTGAAAGGCTTGAAATCAATAGGTTTATGAATTTTGGATTAGATAATTATATGATTATTTTTTTAAAATTAGTGTTCAAAAATATCTCTCAAATAATTAGTCGTAGCACCAAGTAGGTAAGCATTTTCAATAATTTCCTCTTCGCTTTGCTTGTGGAAATTAGAAAATTGCTTAACACTATAAATATTATGAAAGGGTTGTGTCAACACTTTAGATATTTTGATAGGTCGTGTCAACAGTATAGATGGATAAAAATGATAAGATAGATTTGAATTTATAAATTTTATTAGAAACAAATAATCTCAAAGGAGCTCTTCCCGATGCTTCATTTAACAATCCAGATGAAGTTGGCAAGGGAAAAGAACTTGTTGATAAAGTTTCAGGCCTCATAACTATATTTCAAAATCCAGCAATAGATTTTAAGACAACAGAGCACGCGGAGTGTGTAGTATTGAAGTCAAGAGAGTAGTCCGAAGCAATAAATAATGCAACAATTTTTAGAGGTGGATATATGAAACTAAAATTAATTAAACTAACTAAAGAGTACGAAGTAAAACTTGGTGAGATGATTGATGAATGGAAGCTTGACCAAGAAATTAATAATACAAATCATTCTCCATGGTCTATATTTAAAAATGATTACCATGATTTTGACTATTATCTAAATAATTTAGAAAGAAAATACGAAACTGAGGATAGGGTTCCTGATTCAGTTTTCTTTCTTCTAGATGAAGAAAGAAATAGGCTTTTGGGAGCTGTAAATATTCGTCACTATTTGAATGAGTCGCTTTTGAAAGAAGGCGGTCATATTGGTGATGGGATAAGGCCAAGTGAGAGAAGAAAAGGCTATGCAACTGAAATGGTTAGACTAGCTTTGATAGAGTGTAAAAAGCTAGGAATTGAAAGAGTACTCATGACATGTTACAAAAATAATATAAGATCTGCTAAGTCTATTATAAAAAATGGAGGAGTACTTGAAAATGAGTTTGTAAATTCAGAGGGTGAAATAGAACAAAGATATTGGATAGATAATAGAGAATTTGAAAGGTAATAGAAATTAATAGGTTAAATTATGATAATAGATAGCTACGATAAAGACTCAGAGCCGATTATAAGTCTAAAAGATTTTTATGGTGAAAAGAAATATCTGACAGAAAAATGCTTAATAATATTTTCGAAAAGAATATTCGAATATTTACTTGATAACTTTGATTGTCAAGAAATAGGCCAGATTGGCTCTGTAAATGGGACAAGTCCAGTATATAAAAGCCACTTTGAAGGTCAAGAATTTGCTTTCTACCTCACAATGATTGGCTCAGCCCTTGCTTCAACACATTGTGTAGAAGTAAACTGGATTACAGGTGCGGAAAAGTTTATTATGTTCGGCTCATGTGGAAGTCTTGATAAGGAAAAGACATTTGGAAAATATATTATACCGACCGAAGTTTATAGAGGAGAGGGGGCATCTTATTATTATGCAGCTCCTTCAGACTATCTTACAATTAAAAATCATGAAAAAGTTGAAGATTTTTTTATCAGGGAAAATGCTCCCTATACTAAGGGAAAAGTTTGGACTACAGATGTTATGATTCGTGAGACTCGTGGACTTGTCTCAAAGAGAAAGTCTGAGGGATGTATAGCGGTAGAAATGGAGCTTGCAGGTGTACAAGCAGCTTGTGATTTTTATGGACTTGAACTTTATAACTTTCTTGAGTCTGGGGATATATTAAATGAGAATTCTTATGAAGTTAAGGGACTTCATAGTGCCAACCATGACCTTGGAAAGTTGTATTTGGCTTTGAATTTTTTGAAAGAAATATAATAGAAACAAATATGGATGTAATGACAATGTTGAGGCAACATTTGATACTGGTAAGGAAAGTGTTAACGATCAACCCACAAATATTGATGATTATATTATCGTTAAATTTCATCATAAAAATGAAGAAGGAAGTTCAAGTATTGTGTATTTATATAAAGACAAAAACAGTCGTTATGTTGAGTAGTCATATTCAGGTGTTTGGAAATTAAAAGAAGAAACATTTGATAGAATCAGTATTAATTTGACGAAATAATGATATTCAACCATCCAAGTTTATCGAGCTAATCATGTTAGGTCTTGATCATGCCAAGAATCACCAAGAGAAGCACACGTGAGGGTGTGATCATTGGCAAGATTCGACGGCGGATACTATATATTGATGTCAGTCGGCATGCACTAAGGCTCGGTAACATTTCGGTTTTATACAAATTGGATAATTTTGACAGCGGGTAGATAAATAATTCCCCTAGTAGTATATATCCGGCAAAGTGGTAGATATTAAATGACTAGTGATGATTGTGGCTTCCTTTTATCGTATTTAATATCATGCTTAAAAACTATGTTAATTGGGTATAGTTCAAGAGAGGAGGTTTTTATATGTTAAAATTTATGAAAAAAATTCCCGGTGGCATGCTTTTAATTCCTATGCTAATCAGCGCTTTATTTGCAACGTTTTTGCCGGACATTTTTAAGATAGGTGGGATGACGGAAGCATTCTTTACAACTAAAGGTATTAACTACATAGTTGCCCTGGTTTGCTTTTGTTCGTCAGCAGCCTTAGATTTTGAAAAAATCAAAAAAGTTTTAAAGAAGCAGGGTTCGATTTTGCTTGTAAAAATTATCATTTGTTTTGCTTTTTCAATTCTATTCTTCCGATTCTTTGGAATGGAAGGCATTTTAGGAATTTCAGCAATTGCTTTTACTACAACTATTTGTTCACTAAATCCATCCCTATACCTTGCTCTTGTTAGCGACTACGGAAGTGAAAGCGATGAAGCGGCATTTGGACTTACCGGTCTATTATGTGTGCCAGCTTTCCCAATATTGGTGTACAGCGTGTCCAAAGCATCGAATGTTGATTGGACGCCGGTTATTTCAGCATTAATTCCAATTTTAGCGGGAGTAATAATTGGCAACTTAGACAAAGACCTGAGTAAATTTTTCTCAGGAGCTGTTCCAATTCTAACCCCATTTATGGGATGGGCATTCGGTGCCGGAATTAATTTGATTTCAGCTTTTAAATCCGGATTTCAGGGAATCATTTTAACTGTCATTTTCTACGTTGTTTCTTTTCCGCTAATTTGGCTTTTCGAAACAAGGGTTTTAAGAGAAGATGGAATTACAACCTTTGGAATCACATCTATCGCAGGTTTGTCAGTTTCTGTGCCTACGATAATCGCCGCAGCTGACCCGAGTGTATCTGAAATTGCAAGGGTTGCAGTTGCGCAAATTGCATTTGGCGTGGTGCTAACGAGCATTATTACTCCAATATTAACTGGAAAATATGCAAGGAAACGCAAGATGCAAAAGAGAAGTTTAAACATGTAAGGAGGAATTATGACTAATTATTTTAAAGAAGCTTTAGAATACAAAGACGAGCTAATTGAAAAAAGAAGAGCCTTGCACCAAATTCCGGAAGTTGGACTGGATTTACCAAAAACAAAGGCATATATAAAGGGTGAGCTCGAAGGACTTGGCCTTGAAGTAAAAGAATATGGTACATCCGGTTTATCTACCATTATTCAAGGTGAAAAAGGTGAAGGAAAATGCATTATGATTAGGGCAGACATGGATGCCCTTCCAATGAATGAAGAAAGTGGTTTGCCTTTTGCTTCAACTGGAAATACTGCCCACACTTGTGGCCACGATCTCCACTCTTCTATTGCCCTAACTGCTGCAAAAGTTCTATTAAAAGAAAAGGCAAATTTCAAAGGTACAGTGAAAATTATGTTCCAACCGGCTGAAGAAATTTTTGCAGGATCTAAAATGATGATTGAGAACGGAATATTAGAAAATCCTCAGGTGGATAGGGCTCTTGCACTTCACACAGCTCTTGATAGAGAAACAGGTTCAATTTGTTACAATGAAGGCTATTTTGCTACAAGCTCAGATAACTTTAAAATTACAATTAAAGGTAAAGGCGGCCATGGCGCATATCCTCACACTACAATTGATCCGATATATGTAGCTGTCAATATTTACACAAATTTCTTAGAGCTAATCGCCCGCGAATGTCCACCTCAAGAAACGAGCACATTGACCTTTGGAATGCTAAGTGCCGGTTCAAACTCAAATATTATTCCGGATCTTGCAGAAATGCAAGGAACACTTCGTGCATATAATCCGGAGGTTAGAAATAAATTAAAATCAAGAATGCTGGAAATTATTGAAGGATTAAAGATTTCAACAAAAGCTGAAATCAATCTTGACTTCTTCACCGGAGTTCCAAGCCTTTATTCAGACCCTGAATTCACAAGAGAAATTGTGGACTATATAAAAAATAGTGATTTTGATGGCGAATTCATTCCGGACACAAAAATAATGGCAAGCGAAGATATGGCTCTTGTGGCTGAAAAAGTTCCAACCGCCTATTTCTCTGTAAACTGCAAATTGCCAGGCAACAACTTTAGCCACCATAATCCCGGAGTGAATTTTGACGAGAATATGATGCCAATTGGGCTGGGACTAATGCTTACAGCCGTTGTCAACTGGCTAAATAACAACTGATTTGAATTAAAAAGGCCTTAAGATTTGACCACTTTGCGCTGACCTACAAAGGTTGGATTTCTTGGTCCAACTTTTGGATGTCAGTGAATGACACAAACAGCTCTTTTATGGGCTGTTTTTTCTTTGCTTCGGAATAATATAATAAATTATAAAATGTTTATTGATTGATAGCTTCCCACATACGAGGCTTTTGAGAAATATGAAACTTTATTCATACTGACCACTCAAGCCATGTCAAGACTATAGCACTATTGTCAAAAGTACACAATTAAATATGGAGAAAAGGCTTGAAATAAGATGATGGTGTAGCAAATGCAGTATTTGAATCCTATAAATCTAATAAAATCATTACTTCTTTTTGTTTGGTTTCAATTATATAATAATGTGCAGAAAGAAGATATATATGAATACTGACTCGATGAATATTATTAAACAAAATAATGGGATCATTACAGTTTGAAAAATATAAAGTCATAATATTGATTCATGGTATCTCACGGATATGATTCGTAAAGGACAACTTGAGATAGTATCGCGTGGAATATATTTTGATCTAACTTATAATGATTTTGATGAACTATATTTTTTACAAAAACAGTTTAAAAAGAAAGTCAGCGTTTATCAGATAAAGAAGGATTCTTTAGTATCAAATAGGTATAATGCATGTAGAAATAATGATGGGAAATACTGCTAATGTTTATGATATAGAACATATAATTTGCGATATTATCCGTAATAGGAAAAATCAAGATCCAAAAAAATTTTCAAGAGTATGGAATTTATATTTAGGGAATCAAAATGAAAATATATGGAAGCTTAGGAGATATGCTGTAATTTTGGGTATATCTAAACATGAATGCACATATATCTTTGTTTTGAAAGATATACTAAATCTTGATAGAATGACAACAATAGGAGGTGGATAGCGTATGTTTTATATATCAGTCATATTACTGGCTGCTCTGATTGCGGTTCAGATAGCGAAGAAGTCAGGGATTCCTTCTTTGATGTTGTTCTTGTCTTTGGGTATTGTAAGCAGTCTAATTGGTTTTAACTTTAACGATTACCAATTTGCGGAAAACTTCTCGAAGATTGCATTATTAATTATCATCTTCTATGGTGGCTTTGGCACAAACTGGAAAGCTGGAAGAACTGTCGTAATTGAATCATTAATTCTATCAACATTAGGAGTAATATTTACGTCATTACTGACCGGAACGTTGATACATTTTATTCTACGCTTTGGCTGGATAGAGAGTTTCTTAATTGGTTCAATTATTGGCTCTACGGACTACGCATCTGTATCGAATATTCTTTCTTCAAAGAATCTAAATTTAAAATACAATACTGCATCTCTTTTAGAACTTGAAAGTGGATCAAACGACCCGATAGCGTTTACACTAACTTGTATTTTCTTAGCATTAATCAAAGGTGAACAGATTTCTATCGGTACAATATTATTCTTTCAGATATTCTGGGGTATTCTCATTGGTGTAATCGTTGCCTATGTTGTTCGCAAATTTATGGAGTACACAGACCTTCAAAAGACCGGATTTATTACAGTTTTTATCATTGCGGTTGTACTATTATCTTTCTCGATTAGTGAACTGTTGAATGGTAATGGATATCTAACGGTATATATTCTTGGATTGATATTAGGAAATCAAGTTTTTATCGCAAAGAAAGAGGTGATATTCTTCTTTGATGGTGTATCTAACATTATGAATATCCTGTTGTTCTTTATTTTGGGATTACTTGCAACACCTACACATATCTTGACGAACTTATTCTTTGCGATTGTCATTGCAATTGTACTCATCTTTATTGTTAGAACAATCGTAGTGTTTGGACTGATGTTACCATTTGATTTGAAGCGCAATCAAAAGTGGTTAGTATCTTGGGGAGGACTTCGTGGAGCAGCTGCGATTGCCTTTGCAATTATGGTAGTAAATCAGTATAAAACAAGTTCTGTGGATATCTTCCATATTGTATTTGGTGTCTGCTTACTATCATCACTTATACAAGGCTCCTCTATGAAGTGGGTAACAGAAAAGTTACATATGATTGATCCTCGTAATGAAGTATTAAGAACATTTAATTACTATGTTGGAAAAGGGAATATTACATTTGTAAAATCAGTAGTAGATGAGGGTGGTATCCTCGCACATCGTCAGATAAAAGATATTTCTTTAGATAAGCACCTAATTATTGCAAAGGTAATTCGTGATGATAAGCCATTAGTTCCTAATGGAAGTCTTGTTCTAAAACCAAATGATGTTATTATTTGGAGCGGTGAAGAGTATTTTGATCCAAACGGACAAGATCTCATAGAATTTACAGTGACAGAACATCATGCATGGAATCATAAGTATATCAGTGACTTGAAGCTTACGAAAAATAAGTTGATTATTTCAATTAATCGTAATGATGAAATTATACCAGCAACAGGTAGTACGCTGATTCAAACGGAAGATCGTATATTACTGTTTAAAGGGAAGAATATAAAATAGAAAATGACTCGTGTCTATCTTCAAAGAGGAGATGTACGAGTCATTTATTATATGTGCTAGATATTGTATATCCTAGGTGTTCAAAACACAAAAAAGATTAACTAATATGAAAAAAGCTTAACAAATGCCTGAAACTGTGGTATAATATTCATAGTTATAAGATAAAATAGAAAATTTTTATAACGCAGTTAATATAAAGAAATATGAAAGGAAGGAAAAAAATGAATTTAAAAGCAAAATTTATGAATTTATTCAGAGAAAATGTTAATATCTCTAAGAAAATTTCAGCTGGGCTGCTTGCATTTATGATTATGTTGTCACCACTGACACCTATCGTAAATGCAAACAGCTCCCAGCCTAATTCTGGTACAACAAAAGCGGGTACGCAGATTGATGTTAAGAAACCGAGCGTTAACCCTGTATTATACGGTGCAACGACTATTTCAGGAGCCAATCTAGCTAAAGCTAAAGTTAATAAAAAGACTGTAATAGCGACAGTCTATGTAACATTAAAGGGTGAAAACGGCACAGTAAAAGCCACTCTTTCCGTTACACCTACAAGCGGAACAAAATGGTCAGTAAAATTACCTGAAGGAAAAAAAGTTGAAAAAGGTGATACGGTTACTGTTTATCAACAAATAGGTGAAAATAAATCACCGGAGGTAACTGCAAATGCTAAACCATCTAAGGCATCTACAATTACTCTTAAAATGCCTACAGGTGAAATTTGGATAGAGCAAACAAGTTCTAACATAGTTAATGAAGATGAACAAGCAGAAGCTGTTAAAATGTTGAAAGATGCAAATACTGCAGTAGCTGGTGATATGAAATCAGTTAAGTTTACTATTGATGGTACTAACCATGCTTATTATGAAGTAACTTATACTGATGGTTCGACATCAGGGAAAGTTGAAGCTACAGATTTAAAAATTAAACAGGTTACAGAATATTCAAGAAAAGCAGATCTTAATGAAATTACAATTGTAGATAATGTCGTTAAGGGAAAACTGCCAGGACCGGGACCGTTTGACGGCATAAAAGTACAATTAATCATTAATGTTAAAAAGGAGAAATCAGGAGACTTTTGTACTGACAAAGGATGTAAAATTGATAAAAACTCATCTAAACCGGTAGAAGTAACCTTACAAAAAGATGGAACTTTTTCCTATACTTTACAAGAACAAAATAAGGACAGTTTAGAACTCGACCAAATAGTTGGTGTTTCAGTAAAAGAACCCCATAAATTTGTATCTTGTTCTACAACTACTGTAAAACCAGTAATACCTGAAAAGACAGAAGTTAAAGACCCTAGAAAATTAACAGCAGAGGATAAAACAACTATAATTAATGCTATTAAAGAAGCATATAAAGCACCAGATGGCACATCTAAATTACCAAATGGAACCGGAGACTGGGATGAAGTACCGGCAGTTATACAATTTGATGACAGTGGCAATGCCAAAATATTTAGCGGTAATGATGTAGCAGGTAGTTGGGACAGTGATGGGCATTATGTTCCGGAAAAAAACGCAGATGGTTCATTAAAGGTAAAAGAAGGAGCTAAGCCAACAATAACAATTCCGGCCAAAGACCTTCTAAAAAATATTAAACCGGACGCACCAACGCTTGCATTAAGTGATGATAAGAAAAACATCACAATCACTCCAAACGAAAAAGATACAGATGCGAATATTATTACTGTTTCTTATACAGATAAAGACGGTAAAGATCAAACAACTACAGCTACAAAAGCTGATGATGGAACTTGGTCTATTGTTGGCGAAGGAACAGTAGTAAATGGCGTTATTACTCTTCCTAAAGATAAGGTAAAAGGCAAAACAGATGTAAAAGCTAAAGTAACAGATAAGGGTGGAGTAGCGGATGACGATAAAACACCACTTACATCAGATTTTGGAACTTTAACTGTAGAAGAAACAAAAAAAGAAACAAAAGCTGACAAAGTTAGAGCCCTTGGTGGCCTAGACCCTGTTGTTATGAAAAAATGGGTTAAGGATAAGCTTGATTGGAAAGAAGGCGTAAAAGCTAAAGACGATGTAAAAAAAGATGAAGTCAATAATCTTTTAGCCGGAGCAACATTTGAAGATTTCCAAGCTGATGCAAGTAAAGCAAAAAGAAACACAGATAAAGCTGATAATATAACTGGTTTTGTAGGAAAAATTAAAGTTAAATTTGACGACGATTCTGAACTTGTTGTTGAAAACCAAAAGCTATACGTTAGCGAACACGTAACATGGTTTTCAAAAAAAGAAACACCAGGGGGAAATGTAGTTTTTAATAAAAACACTCCGGATGATGCTTTAGTGGTTGAGTTCAAATTAGGCGAAGGAACAAAAGTTGATAATACTAGTTCTGGAGCAATTGAAGGAAATAAAGATAATCCTGTAAGCTATCAAAAATATAAGGTAAAACCGAATACGGATTTAAAAACTTATGAAAACCAAACTTTGCATCAAACCTATTACAATTTAATAAATTCAAAAGTAAAAGCTATAGACAAATATACAGAACCAGTTTGGAATGGCAAAAATGGCTCAGTTACAGAAAACTTTATTATAACTGAATCAAATAATGTTTTTACAGCTACAGCAACAAAGACATATGATATAACTTTTGATGCAAATACTGGTGGTGGAACGAAAGACAAGGTAACTCAAAAAGTAAATACAGAGTATGAATTACCGGCATCTAACACATTTACCCCACCAGCTAGCAAAGAATTTTCTGGTTGGCAAGTTGGAGATGACTCTACAAATCTAAAACAACCAGGAGAAAAAATAAAAATTACTGGTGATACAATAGTAAAAGCCATCTGGAAAGACATTGAACACAAAGACATTAAATACAAAGTAACATTCAACGGAAATAATGGAACAGGTTCAATGGATTCTGCAACCGTTAAAAAAGGTGAAAAATACAAATTACCAGAAAATACTTTCGGAGCACCATCAGAAAACCAAGAATTCAAAACATGGGAAGTAGATGGTAAATGTTATGATACAATTGATGTGAGACCAAGGGTACAAAAAAAAGAGAATATCCTGTATAATTATTAAAACAAAAAAATTAACTAGAAAGGAACTCTCTTTTATGAATAATATTATATCACAAAATCAAGAAAATATAAAACACAACCAACGTTATATCCCTCATTTACTTCAAACAAGATACCACGCTGTTAAAACTTACAGAAACGGCAATTCTGTTAGCTTTGTTTGTAGAAGATATAAAATATCCAAAGCCTCTCTTATGCGTTGGAATAAAAGATTTGATGGCTCTATTGAATCCCTTAAGGATAAATCTCATAGACCTTTATCTAAACACCCTAATTCTCATACCGATACTGAAATTTATTGGATTAAAAATCTCATTAGAAGAAATCCTAATATTTCTTTGATTGAACTTTACGCTAAACTTAAACTAAATAAAGGTTATACTAGACACCCTTGCTCTCTTTTTAGGTTTCTTAGAAAACTTGGATTTTTTAAAGACGTTAAACAGCCTTCCAAACCCTATGTTCCTAAACCTTATCATACTCCTACTAAAATTGGTGTTAAAATGCAACTTGATGTTAAATATGTTCCTAATTCTTGTTATGTTGGTAAATATCCCGATAAATTCTACCAATATACGATTATTGACGAAGCTACTCGCGAAAGGTTTATTTATCCTTTTAAGGAACAATCTTCTTATAGTACTGTTACTTTTGTTAAAATGGCTATTAAATACTTTGGTTATATTCCTGAAATTATTCAAACCGATAATGGCTTTGAATTTACACATTTTAAAGATACTAAAAGAGTTCATCCTTTTGACAAACTATGTAACGAATTGGGTATTAAACATCAATTAATCAGACCTAGAACGCCTAGACACAATGGAAAGGTTGAAAGAAGTCATAGAAATGACAATGAAAGATTTTATAGTAATCTATCTTTTTATTCTTATGAAGATTTGATTGTACAAATGAAAAAATATCTCTATAAATCTAATAGATTACCTATGCAAACTTTAAATTGGCTCTCACCTATTGAAAAACGTAAAGAATTATTAGAATTAAAGGAGAATTAATTCTCCTTTAATTCTAACATACAGGTTATATTTTTTTATAATTTTTGGTCTCACATCATTTACAAATGTACATCAAAACATGGGAAGTAGATGGTAAAGAAGTAGCACCAGGAACAGAAATCACTATAGAAAAAGATACAGAAGTAAAAGCCATCTGGAAAGATATTATGATTAAAATCATATATAATCCTAATGGTGGTAACTGGAATAATGACAGTGCAAATAAGACAATAGAAGTCAAAAAGGGAACTACAATTACGATTATGGAAGCTCCTGTAAAGGATGGATTCAAATTCAAGTATTGGAAGGGTTCAGAGTATCAGCCAGGAGATGACTATACGGCAGTTGAAGATCATACTTTCACAGCTGTATGGGAAGAGGATAAAAAACCGGGCACTCCTGATGTCAACCCTAGTGAACCGGGATCAGAGGATAAAAAACCGGGCACTCCTGATGTCAACCCTAGTGAACCGGGATCAGAGAATAAAAAACCGGGCACTCCTGATGTTAACCCTAGTGAACCAGGTTCAAAGGATAAAAATGGAACACAGTCTCGTGGAACTTCAAGTTTGAACTCAAAAAATAACAGAATACCAAAGACTGGTGTTAGTGGAATGAATATTCTCTATGCTTTTGGACTTTCATTCGCAGCATGCGGTGCACTAGTTATAAATAGAATCTCTAGAAAAGAAAAATAAGATCTATTAAACAAAAGCAAACCATATATTCAAAAACAAAAATAACCGCTCTTATGCAAAAGTATAGGAGCGGTTTTTTGCACTATTACAAAACGCCTAGAGAATTATTTTTATGTGGCTAATTTATTCTTGCAATTTAGGATCAAGGCGTGAAATAAAAAAAATAAAAAAATGTGACCTCGAAGGTTTACTTTTAAGAACAGTTGTGTTATAATAATAAATATTTGTGCGATTTATATTTTTTTTTAATATAAATATGAACTTTACTTGATGTTCATAAAAGTAAGCTATTTGATATACTATATTTGTATAAAAAGATGAAAGAGGTTGACACACAATGAAAAATATGTACACAATTTTCAGACAGACAGACAGACAGACAGACAGACAGACAGACAGAACTATAATTCTGTCTTTTTTGGGTTAGATTTTTATATTTGGCAAGAATATGTACCTGATGGATAGCTATGTATTTTTGCCAATTTTTTTTGAATATAAATAATATTAAAACGAAAGGATAAAAAAATGAAATTTAAAAAAATTACATCTACATTGATGGCTTTATTAATGATTTTTACTGTTTTTCTAGGACCTTCAACGCTAAGTGCTGAAGATGCCAAAGAGGAAGGGCATCTGCTTTCAGGATATACAACATTTGCAGATAATCAAGGTGAAAATAATTCTGAGGATAATGAATACAGTCTTAACCTCAGATTGTTTCGTCCTGATTTTTCCGATTTTGATAGCATATTTGCAACATACACAAGTTATTGGATGCATGACCCTGAACAAAAGGTTTTTGACCAAGATGAATGGGCATTAAAAGATTTTCTTGTTGAACATGAGCTTCATATAGAGGGAGAAGCAAATACAGTTGTAAAAAATATGACATATACGGCAGAGAGCTACAACTGGGATGGAAATATATCCTTTGAAGATATAAGGATTCCATACAACAAGATAGAAGTAGAATATTATAATAAAGATGACGGGAATCCAGTGGAGCCATATCTACTTCATTATGATTTATATCTTAAAAAAGCCGATGGAAAAATGATTCTGAAAATTCCAAGACTTGCACCAAAGGCAACATATAAAGGTTCAATCGAAGATGTAAAATTGATTAATGTAAAAGAAATTAAAATTAGCGAAGCTGATCCTGAAAGGAAAAATATATATTTAGATGGTGTTTCAGGCGATGATAGCTTAGACGGGAAATTGGGCAGAGCTGTCAAATCTTTTGCTCGGGCAAAGGAAATAGCTACTAACAATCAGAAAATAAAGAGAATTATCGTAGTTGGAACAACATCTATTGCGGGGGATATATCTCTAGCTGGAACAAATGCAAAGATACTCAGAGGAAAAGACTTCAACAAATATTTGTTTAAGGTGGAAGCTGGTAAAAATGCAACCTTAACTGATATAACGATTGACGGAAATTCTGACGAAAATATTGGTATTGAAAATTCCCTTGTAAGCCTTGAGGATAAATCAGAGCTGAATATTGGCAATAATGCTATATTAAGAAATAACAAAATCATGGCTATCAAAGATACTGCAACACGAGGTGGCGCGGTTAATGCTTCAAGTGCAACCGTAAATATGACTGGTGGAAGTGTTGAAAACAATCAAGCAACATATGGTGGAGGAATTTATTTATATAGTTCCACAATGAATTTTTCTGGTGGAACTGTTCAAAATAACAGGTCTGAGCTAGTGCGTGATTCATCTGTAAGTCAATATTATTCGGCTGGTGGTGGAATACTCGCATATGAGGGATCTACTATAAATATGTCAGGCAAGGCTGCGGTTTTTAATAATTTTGCCAATGAGATTGGTGGCGGTATTAGCGTAGGATCCAATCAAGCAGGAAAAACCAGCATATTGAATATGACAGGTGGAAAGATTGACGGAAATGTAGCTAAATCAGCAGGCGGCGGCATATTCATCCAAGGAGGATTGCATAGTGGCGTACAGTGCAAGGCATATATCACGGCTGGAGAAATTACAAATAACAAAATGGAAAGTGGTGGCGCGACTGAAGATGCCTTTGGCGGTGGAGGGATTTATGTCAACGGTGTCGCAAATCCATGGAAGTGGCAAGGACATGAATATTACGGTGCTAATGGCGAGCTACACCTAAAGAATGCATTGATAAGTAACAATAAATCAAATGGACAAGGTGCAGGGATTGCTTCTTGCCCGATTTCAAAAGCGAAGATATATATAAATGATGGCGTAGCTCTTTATGGAAACGAAAGTGGAACAATCGGAAACGAACTATTCCTTTACTCAAACAAATTCTTTGGACCACACAGCGGAGAAGCTAAATATAAGCTTGCAAAGCGTATGCTTGGTGGTGCGCCATTCAACTGGACTACACATGAAGGTACGCCTCTACCTGATGATAAACATGAGGGAGTTTTGAGTGTTCCTGAAGGTAAAAAGTATACTTTGCTTGCCTTGAATGCTGAGTCAGCGGGAAACGAAATGACAAAAGCGCTTACCAAGGTGATTATTTCAGGAAACTTTTCAAACACACGAGGAGCCGGCATAGGCAGTAATGGGACAATTGAGATTGGTACTGACGGTGATACAACAAATATTTCCGTAGAAAAGAAATGGAAAGAAGAAAATAATGATATAAAGTCTCGTCCTGAAAACATAAAAGTTAAGTTGATAGCAAAAATTGTCGATAAGGAGTATATTGTAGAAGAGCGAGTTATAACAGCTGAAAATGGCTGGGAAACTACTTTTAAGGATTTACCAACAGAAAACAACGGAAATAAAATAGAATATACTATCGCAGAGGATGAAGTTAGAGGCTATAAAACAGAGATAACAGGCAATGCAAAGGACGGCTTTGTCATAACAAATACCAAAGAACCTGAAAAAATAAAAGTATCCGTTGAAGGTGCTAAGACTTGGAACGATAAAAACAATCAAGACGGAAAGAGACCAACAGAAATCACAATCAATCTGTTAAAGAACGGAACTAAAGTAGCTACAAAGAAAGTTACGGAAAAAGATGGTTGGAAATGGAAATTTGAAAATCTTGACAAGTATGAGAATGGCAAACTGATTGAATACACTATATCTGAGGAAAAGGTTGAGGGCTATAAAACAGAGATAACAGGCAATGCAAAGGACGGCTTTGTCATAACAAATACCAAAGAACCTGAAAAGATAAAAGTATCTGTTGAAGGTGCTAAGACTTGGAACGATAAAAACAATCAAGACGGAAAGAGACCAACAGAAATCACAATCAATCTGTTAAAGAACGGAACTAAAGTAGCTACAAAGAAAGTTACGGAAAAAGATGGCTGGAAATGGAAATTTGAAAATCTTGACAAATATGAAAATGGGGAATTGATCAACTACACAATCGTAGAAGAAAAGGTAGAAGGTTATACAACAGAAGTAGAAGGATATAATGTTAAGAACTCATACACACCAGGAAAGACATCAGTACAAGTAACAAAGGCTTGGAAAGACGGAAATAACCAAGACGGAAAGAGACCTGAAAGCGTAACTGTTAAACTGTTTGCAGATGGAAAAGAAACAGGAAAGAAAGTTGTATTAACAAAAGATAATAACTGGACAGGAACTTTCACAGACCTTGACGAATACAAAGACGGAAAGAAAATAGAATATACTGTAAAAGAAAAAGCTGTAGGAAATGGTTATGTAAGTGTTGTTACAGGAACAGCTAAAGACGGTTATGTAGTAACTAATGTTAGAACACCAAATGTACCACCTGAAAAACCAAATAAAGAATTACCAAAAACAGGAAATGGAATGAATTTATCTTTATATGGGTTGCTTATGTTAACATCAGGTTCTTTGCCGTTACTTATTGGATATATACGCAAAAAATATACAAAGTAGCATAAGAAACAATAATAACTGTTAAATAAACATACTTTAAAATTAAATAAAACACACAATCTGAGGGGTGACTATATGTAAAATACCACTAGTTGAACTAGTGGTTTTTATTAATACTTATTTACAGACTTTTTGTCATACTCTCTTGGGGGAGACTGTATAAACGGCCTCCCTCAACATATTTTTCACAAAAAATATCTTCAAAACAGTCTAAAATAACTAATCATTCTTAGTGGATTTCAGTAATTTTGGAGATGGTTGAAAAAAATAAGAAAATATGGTAATATATGTGTAATTCATTGAAAAATATGATTTTAAGGCAGATGAACTTTCTCTAGCAAAATGCAAGGGGTAAGTCCGTCTTTTTGTGATATTTGAATTAAAGAGGAGTTTTCTATAAAGAAGGAGGAAATATGAAAGAAAAAAATAAGCAGATAAATTTAAAATGGGGCATGAGAAAACTTAGTGTAGGTCTTTGCTCCGTTGTTATTGGTGCAAGTATGATCGTTGTGCCAATAATGCCAGCCTATGCTCAGGAGGCTAGTCCGATTGCTGCGAGATTACCACAGGATGATGTAGCAGCCTCAAGATCGGTCAGTGCCAGCGGCATTGGAGATACAACACTTATCTATGCCGGTGTTACTTTTGAAAAAACAGAAGGAGATACCATCACATTAAAATGGAGCAAATGGAATGATGCAGGTACTTACTGGGAAACGGTTACAGATGACAAGAAGGATCCTGAGTATTTTGCAGGTAGATATGTTCTTGAATTCTCTGATCCTGAGTTTTACAAACAGATTGAATCCATTGAAGTAAAAAATGGTAATTTCAAAGTGAACATGGAAAAATACTACGATGGAGATCCTGAAAAAGGTGGCTCACTTTGGACACACAAAATCCTAGGCGGAGGTATGCAAGAGAACATTGTCGGCGCCAACACCATCTCTACCGTTACCATTAAACTTGCTAATGGTAGAACATTAGAATCTTTGGGGTTAAAAGATAAGAAACTTAAGTTTAATTCTATGTGGCTTACTGGCAAGGGAGGAAAGACAACTCCAAATCTAATCGCAGAAGAATCTATCAGTAGTGGATACATCTACGATAAGACAAAAGAAAAAGATAACCATAAGTCCAATCTTACAAAGGATGGCTTTACTTCTAAGGCCATGTTTGTAGAAGGGGAAAGCAAGAAGTTTGATGAAATCAGAACAGTTCATGAATATAAGCCTATCATCAAGTACGAATCTTCTACTCCAGGAAAAGGGTATGCAGCTGTAATTGAAGAAACTTTCCCAGCTGAACTTGTAGATTTCATTGACTGGGATAATGTGTATATTTATTCTTCAGATATCAATGGCAATCCTACAGAAAATGTAGTGAAAACTAGAATTGATAAACCTAACGGTGGAGTTATTAATACTTTTAATTCTCCTGCGATGAGTCATAAAAATGTAAGTTCTTATGGTGAAGTTACTAAAGTTAGAAGTTACATTCAAACTAATGTGTTAACTGCTGGTGCAGGAGGAGTTGGTTTCTATACAATCTCATATAAGCTAAAGGATTCTTTGAAGAATCCGGAAGCGGCAAAGAAGATTATTGAAGCTGCAAAGCAGACAGATAACAATAGCTTCCTACCGTTTTCTTCTCGCCTTTATGCAGATTGGCCAGATAAGCAGATTCCATTATTCGGTAAAGATAACGGAGATCCTTGGAAGATTCTGGAAAACTCTGAACACAACAGCGTACTGGACGTAAGAGATACAGACGGTGATGGTCTTCTTGATTTTGTTGAATATCAATACGGTGCAAATCCGAACCTAGTAGATACAGATGGAGATGGTGTGCCTGATGGACAGGAAGTACAGGTGGATAATACTAAACCAAACGATGCTTCTGATTATATCGTAAAGGAACCGACTGTTGAAAAGACAACTTACAGCCCTGCTGTAGAAAACAAGATTAAGGGAACACTTCCAAAACCTCTAATCAAGAACCCTGCAAAGCCGGAGGAAGATTTAAAGGTTACAGATGAAAAGGCGGGAGATGCCATTGTAAAGCTTCATCCATATGACGCTAATACAAAGACCTATGATAAGACTAAGGTACTTGCTGAAGTAAAAATTCCATTTGATAAATTGGAAAAAGGCGAATTTGAAATGACATTACCTGCTAATACAGTAGAAGATGGTTCAAAAGGTCAGATTGTAGCCTACGCACCAAATGGGGAACATGCTATTGCTGGACCGGTTCTTAACTTTAACTTGACAGATGCAGAGAAGTTTAAGCCGGAAGCAGAAAAAGAAATAGTTCCTTTTGGCGGAACGTATAACTTGACTGATAATATCAAGAAATTTACAGATGCAAAAGGCAGCACAGTTACTCCCGAGCTTGACGATAAAACTCCATTTGAAGATATTACAGCTGAAGGTGCTATTAATGTCAACCAACCGGGTGAATACACAGGTAAGGTAAGGGTAAAATACAAGGATGGCTCTACAGAAGATGTGGAAGTTCCAGTAACAGTACTTGCAAAAGTCATTGATCAGACAAAAAATCCTGATGCGACAACACCAGACGGCTACCATAGAGTAACCTTCGTAGCAGGAGATGGAGTAAACGAATTAACAAATCCACCGGTATACGATGTAAAAGACGGTGTAGCATTACCAGCTGATAAATATCCACAAGTAACAGCAAAAGACCGATACAAAGATCCAGTATGGTCAACACCAGCAGGAACAGCAATCACAGCAGAAAATGCAACAATTACAGCAACAGCTACAAAAACAGATGCAGCAGAAAAAAGTGCAACGCCGGTAATTGATGATACAAAAGCTGGTGCTACAAAGATTACAGGTACAGGTGGCGTCAAAGGCGCAACATTAACTGTAACAAATGGCGAAGATATCATAGGCGAAGCAACAATAAATGATGACGGAACATGGGAAGTAACAGTACCAGATGATGTTAGAATTGGTGAAGGCGACACAATAAAAGCTATCCAACAAGAAGAAGGAAAACAACCATCAGACGAAGCAACAAAAACGGTAGCAAAAGCACAACAAGAAAGTGCAAAACCAGAAATCACAGCACCAAAAGCAGGAGATACAAGCGTATCAGGTAAAGGTATACCAGGAGCAAAAGTTGTATTAAAAGACAAAGGTGGTAACAAGATTGGTGAAGCAACAGTTGGTCAAGATGGAACTTGGAAAGTTGATAACATTCCAGCAGACAAATTAGTTGAAGGAGAAAAAGTAACAGTTGAACAAACAGAACCAGGAAAGAAACCATCAAGTACAGACGCAACAATAGGTGCAAAAGCACAAGAAGACAAGAAAACATCAGTTGATGAAACAGGTAAGAAACCAGTTAAACCAACAGATGACAAACAATACACTGGCGTAAAGGTAAACAATCCTGATAAAGATACAAAAGTATCAGCCAAAGATGAAGACGGTAAAGATGTACCAGCAGAAATCGACGGAAATGGTAATATCATAGTAACACCAGGTAAGAACGTAGATGGACCAATCACAGTAACAGTAGAAGATCCAGACATACCAGGTGGAAAAGTCAAAGTTGAAGTACCAGTTGAAGGCCACAAGAAAGGCCGAGACGACAATGGTTCTGACACAACACCAGAAGACAAAAAAACATCAGTTGATGAAACAGGTAAGAAACCAGTTAAACCAACAAATGACAAACAAGACACTGGCGTAAAGGTAAACAATCCTGATAAAGATACAAAAGTATCAGCCAAAGACGAAGATGGTAAAGATGTACCAGCAGAAATCGACAAAAATGGCAATATCGTAGTAACACCAGGTAAGAACGTAGATGGACCAATCACAGTAACAGTAGAAGATCCAGAGCTACCAGGTGGAAAAGTTGTAGTTGAAGTTGAAGTTGAAGGTCATAAGAAAGGCCAAGATGACAACAACTCTGAAACAACTCCAGGTGGAACAACAGATCCTACAAATCCAACTAATCCAACAAAACCTGGCGATGACAATAAACCTGGCGATGATAATAAACCATCAGACAAGACTATCGCTGATAAGGTAGATCCAACAGTTCCAGGAAAGACTAAAGTAAAAGATCCTTCTAACTTAACTGATGAAGAAAAATCTAAGGTTAAAGAAGCTATTGAAAAAGCTAATAAGGATAAATTTCCGCAAGGAACAAAGGTTGAAATTGGAAAAGATGGTACAGCTACTATCACTTATCCAGATGGATCAAAAGACACTATAAAAGGTAGTGATTTAGTTGAAAAGATTGCTGATACATCAACTAGACCTTCTAGACAAGACAAACCATCTAAGAACTTACCAAAGACAGGTATTGAATCAGAAGCTATGATAATGGCTGCTACAGCTCTATCTACTTTAGGTGGATTGTATGTTTCAAAGAAGAAAAAGGAAGATGAACAAGAATAAATTACTTTGAAATATTTAAGTAAAAATTTGAGTCAGAATCCGAAAAATAGTAGGTACAAAACCCATTGATAATGGAATTGTAACCAAAATGATAGTGCTGGAGGTGAGTGAAAAACTCACCTCCAAATCTATATAAAGAATTACAAAGAATAGTTATGGTATTTTTTGTAGAGGGATGGAAATATGCAAAAGAAGAAACGATAGAGGTTGAAAAACTTACTGGCGATAATATATAAAGTTTTGATTTATTTTGACAAACTTTATAAAGTTATGAACGATGTTGAACACAGACAGTTAATAGAAGCACTCATTTCAGAAATTCAAATTTATGAAGAAAAGCAGGCAAATGGGCAATGGCTAAAATTCATTACTTTTAAGCTACCTATCATAGATGAGGATCTAAATATAAGTTTGGATAATGATGAACAAGTCGAAAGTATTTGTTTATTTGAAAAATAGTAAATATGTATAACAACAAAGGAACTTGCTTAGGCAAGTTCCTTTTACATTAATGGTGCGAATAGTTTTAATAGTGATTGTAATATTCTTGTGATTAATTTTCTTTTCTTTATCCATTCTGGTGTAATGGCTATGGATTTTTTTAATGTTCTTTCAAAATCTCTTTTTACATCTTTTATTATTGGAGTTCCGAATGTCCAAACGGCACATTCAAAGTGTAGGTATAGACTTCTGTAATCTAAGTTTATGCTACCTATTACTACAAATTCATCATCGCAAACAAAATTTTTTGCGTGAATAAATCCTTTTTCAAATTCATAAATTTTTACTCCGTTGTCGATAAGTCTTTTGTAAAAAGAACGTGTTAGTAAATGGATATATTTTTTGTCTGGAATATGTGGAGTTATTATTCTAACGTCAACTCCGGTTTTTGCTGCGCTTATTAGTGCGTTTTCCATTTCCCAAGTTATGATTAGATAAGGCGTTGTAATGTAAATATATCTGTTTGCACGTCTAATCATATTTAAGTACATATTCTCACTTGTAGATTCTTCAATTGGGGTTTCCGAAAATGGAATTACAACTCCAAGTTCTTCTTTTATATTTGAATTTTTTTCAATATCTTTTTTATCATACAGGCTATTTAAATCTGTATTTTCTCCTGTCGAGTAATCCCAGAGAGATATAAACATATTTATAAAAGAGGCAACGGCATGTCCTTCAAGCTTTAATACAGAATCTTTCCAGTAACCGTATTTTTCGATTACATTTATATATTCATCAGCTATATTTATTCCACCGGTATAAGCTATTTTTCCATCTATTATGGTCATTTTTCTATGTGTTCGGTTATTGTGTTTTGGCAAAATAATTCCATGTATTTGATTAAATTCTACAATTTTTATTCCATAGCTTTTCATTTCTTCTATTTTTTTGTTGGATAGAGTAAAAATACTTCCAACATCATCTAAAATTATTTTTACATCTAATCCTTTTTCAGCTTTTTCTTTTAAAATTTTTAAAACAGAATCTAAGAAAAAACCTTCAGAAATTATAAAGTATTCCATAAAAATAAATTTTTTCGCACTCTTTAAGTCATTCAAATATTCTTCAAAACTTTTTTCCCCCGATGAAAAATATTTTGTCTTAGTATTAAAGAATACCGGACTACCGGTAGCCGTATTTACATATTTTGCTTGTCTATATACATTCATATCAGAGTCATTTAAGTTTTCTATATCGTAATCTTTTGTTAAATCCATTGAGTCTTTGAACTTTATAGAAAAGTTAAAAAGTCTTTTTTTAACTGATTTCAAAAGACGTTTTTCCCCAAAAGTTAGATATATTATACCACCTAAGAAAGGCAGAGCGATAGAAATTAATATCCAAGTTATCTTAAAAGCAGGATTTATATTGTCATTTATGATTATAAATGTAAAAATCATACCAACAATTAAATTTAAACCATACAAATAAATAAAATATTTATTAAAATATAGTAAAAATATAATTAAAAGAGTTAATTGTATTAAAAACATACAAGTTATAAAGAAAATCCTACTAAAAATAAAATTAAAAAATTTTTTCATTTTTTCTCCTAAATTATAATAAAGGTAAACAAAAAGTACATTTTACAATGTACTTGATTTTTGGCGTTCCCGGGGGGAATCGAACCCTCAACGGTCCCTTAGGAGGGGACTGTTATATCCATTTAACTACGAGAACATACTAAAGAAAGCTTATGAGCTTTCTTTTAATTTTTTAAATTCTTCTCTTTCCATTTTTGAAAAGATGCAACCACAATAATCTTGTCGATACATTCCAAACATTAATGAAAGTTCTACACTTCTTTTATATCCATTTCTTTTTTTAAAATCAGATGGAAGGTGCTTTACTCCGATTTCTTCAGCAACTTTTTGTCCGATTTCGTTTAAAATTTGTGAATTTTTATGTGGACTTATAGTAAGTGTTGTCGTGAAGTAGTCAAAATTTTCTGCTTTTGCTAAAATTCCAGCCTCTCTAAGTCTTAATTCATAACAATTATGGCAACGGATTGAGCCTTCTCTCATCTTTTCCATTCCCTTAACTGTTCTGTAAAATCTATCTACATCATATTTTCCAACGACCATATTTATTGGATATTTTCCTTTTATTTTTTCGATAAGTTTTCTTTGCTCTTCAACTCTGAAAAAATATTCTTCCTTTGGATAAATATTCGGATTGTAATAAAAAATTGTAATTCTAAAATAGTTAGACAAATATTCAAGACAATAGCTACTACAAGGGCCACAACAAGAATGTAGTAGAAGTGTTGGAACGTATTCTTTTTTTTCGTTTTCTTTTATTATATTGTCCAACAATAGTTGATAATTTTCTTTCATATCTGCCTCCTTATCAATTTATTTTATCATAACTGTTAAGAAAAATCAAATATTTTTAATGTTGACAATAATATATATGTTCAGTATAATGTACATAAGGAGATGGTTTTATGATTAATACAACTATAACAAATTTTAGAAAAAATTTATTTTCTTATGTTGAAAGTGCTGTTGAGTATAATGATATTTTAAATATAAGTACAAAAAATGGAAATGCGATTTTAATAAATGAAGAAGAGTATATAGGTTTGATTGAAACTTTATATTTAATTTCTAATCCTGAAAGTAAAGAAAAATTAGATTATGCGATAGATTTGAAAGCGGAAGATTGTGAAGAATTTTCTTGGGAATAGTTATGGAATATAGGATACTTATAAGTAAAAAGGTAAAGAAAGATGTTGAGTTAATAAAGTCTTTGCCGAACTTAAAGAAAAATGTGGATAATCTTTTAAAATTGATTTCAAAAAATCCATTTCAAACCCCGCCGACTTATGAAAAACTTGTTGGAAACTACAAAGGAATGTATTCCAGAAGAATAAATAGACAACATAGACTGGTTTACAAAGTTAAAGAAGAATGTAAAGCTGTAATTATTGTAAGTATGTGGAGTTATTACGAATTTTAAATGAATGGAGAGAACTATGAGAAATATTATGCTCACTTTAAGTTATGATGGTAGTTTGTTTTTTGGTTTTCAAAAGCAAGATGATGTTGTAACTGTTCAAGGAGAGATTGAAAAGGCTTTGAAAAAAATTACCGGAGAAGATATAAATATTATTTCTGCCGGAAGAACGGACAGGGGTGTTCATTCTTTAAGGCATATTATAAATTTTCATACCGAAAGTAGTGTTGGAGTTTTAAATTTTAAAACTGCTTTGAATCATTTTTTACCTGTTGGTGTTAGAGTTTTGGATTCTAAAGAGGTTTCAAAAGATTTTCATGCAAGATTTGATGCAAAGATGAAAACTTATAAATACATTTTAAATTTAGACGAAGTTATGGACCCGATTTATTATAATTACAAGGCGAATTTTCCTTATCCATTAGATATTGAAAAAATGCAAAGAGCAAAGGAAAATTTTATCGGAAGAAAGAGTTTTAAATCTTTTATGGGGCCTAGAACGGACAATACCAATCCTGTTAGGGAGATTAAGTCTTTTGAAATCTACAAAGAAAATAATGATATAATTTTTTTGATTAAGGGTCAAAGTTTTATCAGAAATCAAGTTAGAATAATGGTTGGAACTCTTGTAGATATCGGAAGAGGTATGATTTGTGAAAATGAACTTAAAAATATTTTAAAAAGTGAGGACAGAACAAAGGCGGGAGTTACTTTAAGTCCTAATGGTCTTTACTTAATGGAGATTTTGTATGACGAATTTTAAAGATTTAGATTTTTTAGTTGAAAGTTTAAGAAAAGTAGATAATGGAAAAAATCATATTTTTATTACAGGAAATATAAAAGTTGGGAAAACTACACTTTTAAAAGCCTTTATAGAAAAATATTACAAGGATTCAAAAATTGATGGAATTATGACCGAACTTGTTATAACTGATTTATTTAGAATTGAGCTTTTTAGATATGGAACTGATGAAAGATTTGTAATCGGAGAAAGAAAAAACGAAATGGAATTTTTTGATGATGTTTTTTTGAAAAAAAGTTTTGAGTTTATGGAAGATTTTAAAGATAATGATATTTTAATTTTTGATGAAATTGGAAATAAGGAATTACACTTAAGAGAATATTCAAAAAAATTGCTTTCTCTTTTTGAAAAAAATCGTATTTTTGCAGTATTAAAAAAAGCGGGTAATCCAATTTTTGAAAATTTAAAAAAGCTTAATAATTTTGTGATTTTTGATTTGGATAAGTTTTATGAATAGAGATAAATATTTTATGAGCCTTGCTTTAAAAGAGGCAAAGAAGGCTTATGATAAGGGAGAAGTACCGGTCGGTTGTGTCATTGTAAAAGATGATAAAGTAATTGCAAGAGGGCGTAATAGGGTTTTAAGTAAAAAAAGTGGAGTTTATCACGCAGAGATTGTTGCGATTAACAAAGCTGGACAAAAACTTGGAGATTTCAGGCTTGAAGATACGGAACTTTTTGTAACTCTTGAGCCTTGTTGTATGTGTGCCGGTGCGATTGTAAATAGCCGGATAAAGAGAGTTGTCATCGGGGCAATGGATATTAAGCGTGGCTTTTGTGGCTCAATCGAAAATGTTTTGGATAGACAGGAACTTAATCACAGGTCGATAGTTGAAACAGGAGTTTTGGAAAAGGAATGTTTGGATATTTTACAAGATTTTTTCAAAAATTTGAGGAGTGAAAAGAAAAGTAAATGAAATTAGTTGTTTGTTTGGATAAGAATAATGGAATTAGTTTTTTTGGTAAAAGACAAAGTCAAGATGAATTGCAAAGAAAAAATCTTTTTGAATTGATTGGAAATTCAAAATTTTTCTTAACAGAAAATAGTTTTGACTTATATCAAGACTTTGAATTTAACTTTGAAATTATTTCTGAAAAAACTGAAATTTTAGAAGATTCTGTTTTTTTGTATGAAGGAGAAGAATTAGAAAGATTTTTACCTTTTGTTGATGAGATAATTTGTTATTTTTGGAATAGAGATTATCCTTTTGATGAAACTTTTGAAGAATTTTTAAAGCCAAATTGGAAAGAAAAGGAAAGTTTTGAGTTTGAAGGGAAAAGCCACGAAAAGATAACTAGAAAGATATTTAAAAGGGAGAACAATAATGAGTAGAAAAGACAAAAATTTATTATTTAGAATGGCCATTTTTGTTGTTATAATATTAGGAACATTTGTCTATCGTAATTACATAAAAAAAGAAATTAAGGAAAGCAAAGTAACTAATATAGTTGGGCTTGATATAAATAATTTACCTGAATATAAAGGAAAGCCGTATGTAGTTATAAATAACAACGAGCCGAATTTTGAAAAAAGTGAACTTGTTACAAAGTCTTTTGAAAAATATTCAGAGCTTGACAGCTTAAAAAGATGTGGAGTTGCTGATTCTATCATTGGCAAAGATTTGATGCCAACTTCAAAGAGAGAAAATATTTCTTCGGTTAAACCTAGTGGTTGGAAATCTATAAAATACAACGGAATTGACGGGAAAAGTTTGTATAACCGTTGCCATTTGATTGGTTTTCAACTTGCAGGAGAAAATGCAAACAAAAGAAATCTTATAACCGGAACAAGATACTTGAATACGAAAGGAATGTTGCCTTTTGAAAATATGGTTGCAGACTATGTGAAAGAAAAAAATCATCATGTAAGATACAGAGTAACTCCAATTTTCGTGGGAAATGAACTCGTTGCAAGAGGTGTACAAATGGAGGCAATTTCTATTGAAGATAATGGAAAAGCAGTTAAATTTAATGTATATTGTTTTAATGTTCAACCAAATATAGAAATAGATTACAAAACAGGAAATTCAAGAAAGAAATAAGTTTTAGGAGATTTTTATGAAAAATTTTAAAAAATATTTAGTTATTCTGTTTTGTTTGACTTTACTTTCAGCTTGTGGAAGAGATAAGATTGTACTTCCAAAACCGCCTGATTTAGATTATATTAAAGTTGTAAGAGTTACGAACAAAATAGATGAAAAAGAAATTTTGAAAATCGAAAATCAAGAAGAAATAAAAAATTTTGTAGATGAAATTTCAGGAGCAACAAAAACTAAAGAACAATCCATTCAAGATGAGCCTGTAAATGTGGATATGTATTTTAAAGTTGAATTTTATCACAAAGTTTCTAAAGATAATCCGTCAAAATTATATATTTATAAAACTAAAAAATATACAGAAAAAGAATATATTTACTTCGAACAACCTTACAGAGGAATATTTAAAAAGAATTCAAACGACTTAAAATTTATTAAAGGATTACAGTAAAACGAAAAAAATTTAAACAACTATTTGATTAATAGTTGCTTTTTTATTTGTAATTATGTAAAATATATTTGAACGATTTTTTTCTTGCTTTAGTTTTAAACAATTAACGCAAATAAAAAATTGTTCATGTTGAAAAAGGAGGGATTTTAAATGATTGAATTCAAAAATGTATCAAAAGTTTTTTCTAAAGGTGTTAAGGCTGTTGATAATGTTAGTTTCAAGATTGACGAGGGAGAAATTTTTGGATTTCTAGGTCCAAATGGGGCAGGAAAGAGTACAAGTTTAAAAATGTTAGTTGGAATTTTAGAACAAACTGAAGGTAAAATTACAGTTAACGGAGTTGATACTCTTGAAAATTCTATAAAAGTTAAGGAAATGATTAGTTATGTTCCTGACAATCCTGATATTTATACAAAAATGACAGGGATAAAATATTTGAATTTTATTGCTGATATTTATGGTATAGATGAAAAGGTTAGAAAAGAAAAAATTGAAGAGTACAATAAAAAGCTAGAACTTGGAGATGCTATTTACAGTACGATAGAAAGTTATTCACATGGTATGCGTCAAAAATTGGTTTTAATTGGCGCGTTAATCACTTCTCCTAAGGTTTTAATTCTTGACGAGCCTATGGTTGGTCTTGATGTAAAAACTTCTTTCAACTTAAAAACTATTTTGAGAGAATTTGCTGATAGTGGAAATACTGTAATTTTTTCAACTCATGTTATGGAAGTTGCAGAAAAGATTTGTGATAAATTAGTCATAATAAATAAAGGAAAAATTGCATTTTGTGGTAAATTATCTGAACTTAAGACTGAAGAAAATTCAAATGAAGATTTAGAAAAAATCTTCTTGGAGTTGACAGATAATGAATAAATCTAAATTATGGACTTTAATTAAATATTTTGTTTCCATAGATTTTTTTGCAATTTTATCTATAAAGCAAAATTTGAAACTTAAAGGTAAAAAGTCAGCTGGTTTTCAAGGAATAATGTCTGTATTGTTTATATTGGGCTTATTTGTTTGGGGAGCTCCTCAACTTGGTAAATTTTTTGCCGGATATTTAAAGACAGATGTAGGTAGTGCATACTTAACAACTTTTTCTGTTGGAATGTTTGTTGTAACTGTATTTTTGTCTTTGGCAACGGCATTTGTTTTTATTGAAAAGAATAATGAAACGGAAATATTATTGTCTTTACCGGTTTCAGGTAGCGATATATTTTTATCAAGAATATACTCTTTAGCAATTACATTTTTTATATCATTCTTTTTGATTTTTATAATTGCATTTGGTATAACAGGTTATACACTTGGCAAGAGTATTGAGTTTTATATCTTTACATTCTTAGGATTGTTTTTACTTAATTTACAAGCGATTCTTTTTACAGGTGTTATAATAATTATTTTTGGTAAATTGGTAAGAACAAGTAAAATATTCAATAGATTTTTGAAATTAATCTATGGAGTATTTGCACTTGGCTTATTTGGGGCTTATATGGTATTTACACAAACTGTATCAAATCCATCTTTGGGACTTACAGTTACAGAAGTGCTTAAAGATTTTGAAGGTAAATTATCTAAAGTGTTCTTCTTTGTAATGTGGATAAAAAAAATAATTCTTTCAAATGATATAGTTACGTCAATTACAAACTTAGGAATTGGTTTAGTTATCTGTTTGGCACTTTCGTTTGTTTTGAAATTTTTTGCACAAAGAAACTATCTTGAAATTTTAAGAAGTGTAAATGTGGTTTCAAAAGAAAGTAAAGCAGTTATCGAAAAGAGAAAGAAACAAGGAGTTTCACAAGGAAGACAATATAAATTTATGGTATTATTCAAAAAAGAATTTTACGAAATAATAACAACACCAACATATTTTATGCAAATAGTTATAATAGATATAATGTTAGTTGTTGGAGCTTGTATTGGAGTATTTTATGGAATTTCAGAGAAAGACCAAATAAATATGGCTTTGAATCTATTTTTAGCTAATGTATCTATTGGATATATGGTTTCTGCTGCATTTGGAGTTGGTGCTATATTTGGACTTTTCTGTGGACTTTCTTCACTTACGACAAGCTCTGTTTCAAGAGAGGGAAAATCTTTTTGGATATTGGCAAGTGCACCAATAAATGTTAATACACATATACTTCCAAGAATATTTGCTTGTCAAGCATTACATTTTATAACAGTTTTTGTTATTGTGGTGCTTTCTATGTTGATTTATGTTTTTAATCCTCTTTGCTATATAGCAGTTTTACTTGGAATGGCTTTAACATTATTCACAAGTGGAAGTTTGAATATGATTTTAGGATTGATAAATCCATATTTTGATTGGAAAACACCAAAAGAGGCGTTAAATGGTGGCGCTGGTGGAATAAATGTATTTGTTTCAATCTTAATAAATTATGGACTATATGCCTTAATAATATTTTTAACAGTTAAACTTTCACAATGGAATTACGAATTACCTTATATAGTTCTAGCAAATGTTGTTATAATTTCAATAGCAACAGTAATTTCTTATCTAATAGATGTGAAATTATTTAAAAGATTATTAAAAAGATTATAAAAAAATGTAAAAAAATAGCGACTTTCACAGTCGCTGTTTTTATGTCGTAATATTATTCTCCTTGTAATGTTATTGCAAATTGAGGAATTAATTGTTTTTTTCTTGAAACTACATTTTTTAATATGCAAGAGCTTTCTCCTGCCTCTACATTAAATGATTTTTCAACTAATTCCTTGCTATCTTTTCCGAAGTAGATTAATCTTGTATTTCTATCTAAAATATTTGTAATCATAAAGAATATCATATCTAAATTTTGTTCTTTTCTAAATTTTTGAAGATATTCACTTAATTTTTCAGAAATAACTTTTTCTTCATCATAGTCCATTGAATTTATTTGTCCAACTCCAAATGACACATCTTGAATCGTAAATTTCTTAAAGTCTTGTTTTGAAATTTCTTCAGCACTTTTTTGAGCGAGGTCGCTACCGGCTCTAAACATATTAAAAGCATATTCTTCAAGATTTATTTTAGAAATTTCTGCAAGTTTTTTAGCCGTTTGCTCATCAAGTGCTGTACAAGTTGGAGAACGGAAAAGAAGTGTATCGGAAATTATTGCCGAACACATTAAACCTGCTATTTCTCTTGGAATTTCTACATTGTTTTCTACAAACATTTGGTAGATTATAGTTGAAGTACAACCAACGGGTTGGTTTCTGAAATAAGCTGGCGCCACTGTTTCTAAGGTTCCAATTCTATGGTGGTCTATAATTTCTAAAATTTCAGCCTCTTCGATATTTTTAACCGCTTGAGAAACCTCGTTATGATCTACAATTATAACCTTTTTTCTTTTTGGGGAGATTAAATTTCTTCTTGAAATCATACCGATATATGTTCCGTCATCTTTTAAAATAGGGAAATCCCGGCGTCTGTTTTTAGTAATTATGTCTTTTATGTTGTTTGTAAAGTCGTCTAGTTTAAAAGTTATTAAATTCTTTTTTTGCTTGAAAAAACTAACAGGAATACTTTGATGGATCAAACGTGCAACAGTAAAAGTGTCAAAATTTGTTGTTATAATCAAACAATTTCTATCTTTTGCAAGATTTGTGATAGTTTTTGAAACTTTTGCACCCTCGCAGATGATTATACAAGACGCACCCATTTCAATGGCACAAAGTTGTGATTCATATCTATTTCCTGTTATTACAACATCATATTTTTCTATATATTCTTCCATAAGGTCAGGGTTTGCAGTTGCAATAAAAACTTTTCCTTTTTCTATAATTTGATTTACATCGCCGGTTATCAAAGTTCCGTTGATTGTTTCGATTACATTTTCATAAGGTGTTCTTGCAGTAGCAAGTGTATTTGATTCGTAAATATTCATATATGAAGTTGCAATGTCCTCAAGTGTAATTATTCCGTCCAATTTGTTATCTTTATCTGTAACAACAAGAGTTGCTTTGAACTTATCTTCCATAATATTCCATGCTTTTTTTAATGAAATATTTTCTGATATTCCATCTACAGAAGAAATCTCCAAGTCCTTGACTTGCGTTCCAACATCAGTGATTAGGTCCGGAACTTTACAATTAAAATGTTTTAATACAAAACTTGTTTCTTCATTGATTTCTCCGGCTCTCATTGGTATGTAGTTTGAATTTTCTATTTTATTTTTTAAATATGCATAAGAAATTGCAGAACAGATTGAGTCGGTATCCGGATTTCTATGACCGATTATAAAGACATTTTCTTTTTTATCCAAAGTAGCTCCTCCTAAATTTATACTAATTAGTGTTTAGTATTATAATATACAGTATGGTAACAAAATTTGATAAAATTGTCAATAATTTTTTATGCTAAAAAAATAGAACCAAAAGGTTCTAATTTTTCTTTGACATTTCAATTGTTTGTTTTAATAAATCATTTTTTAATTCCCACAAATCTTTAGAAAGGTCAACTTTGTAGATATGTGGATTGTCAAATCTTTTAAATTCTTCCCAAAGGCTTTCAACTTCACTTTCACAATATTTTTTAACTTCTTCAATATCGGGTAAATCGTAAATTAATTTTCCTTTATTAAAAATTTGTTTTAACATAGGTCTTAAAATATAATCTTCGTAAGTTGTAGTTTTCCAAGTATAGATTGGGTGGAAAATTGAAATAGGTTTTGTTTCATCAATTTTTTCGTCAAACAATGTAATTAAATCAGCCTCAGCTTTATTTGTTTTTCTATCGTAAATTCTGTATAGATTTTTAAAGCCCGGTGTTGTAATCTTATCAACATTTTCTGAAACTTTTATCTTAGGAATAATTTTTCCGTCTTCTTCAACTGCAACTAATTTATAAACGCCACCAAAAACCGGGTGAGTCTTTGAAGTTATAAGTCTTTCTCCGATACCGAATGAATCAATCTTTGCGTCTTGATGTAACAAATCTCTAATTGTATATTCATCAAGAGAATTTGAAACGACTATTTGTGCATCTTCATAGCCTGCATCATCTAACATTTTTCTTGCTTGTTTTGAAAGATAAGCCAAGTCGCCACTATCAAGTCTAATTCCTTTCGGTCTGATTCCCATTGGTTTTAAAACTTCATCAAAAGTTTTTATTGCATTTGGAATACCTGATTTTAAAGTGTTATATGTATCAACAAGTATAACACAGTTGTTAGGAAAAGACTTTGCAAATGCTTTAAAAGCATCAAGTTCGGTATCAAACATTTGTACCCAAGCGTGGGCCATAGTACCAAGAACAGGAATGTCAAATAATTTTCCCGTTAAAACATTTGAAGTTCCACAAAGACCTGCAATGTATGAAGCTTTTGCTCCATAAACTGCAGCGTCAATTCCATGAGCACGTCTTGCTCCGAATTCCATAACAGCTCGTCCTTTTGCGGCTCTCTTTATTCTATTTGATTTTGTTGCGATTAGACTTTCGTGATTGATGATTAATAAAGCAATAGTTTCGATTAATTGAGCTTGAACGGCAGGGCCTCTAACAGTCATTATCGGTTCTTTAGGGAAGATTACGCTACCTTCAGGAACAGACCAAATATCACATTCAAACTTAAAATTCTTCAAAAAATTCAAAAACTTATCATCAAAAGTATTTAAAGATTTAAAATATTCAATATCTTCATCATTAAATTTCATTGAATTAAGAATTTCAACCAAATGCTCTAAGCCTGAAAAAATTGCATAACTTGCATTATCAGGATTACTTCTGTAAAAAATATCAAAATATGTAATTTTGTTGTCCAATTTTTCGTTGAAATACCCTTGAGCCATAGTATATTCATAAAAATCTGATAAAATAGAAATATTATACTCATTAAAATTTCTCTTCACAATACACCTCCATAAATGTATTAAATACTTATTAATAAGTATATCACAAAAATTTTATATTTTAAAGGTTAAAAATACATCTTTTATTTTATTTAAAACTACCATAATTAAATTGTAACAATATAAATTGAATTATAAATTTATATAAGATAAGGTTATTATTTGTAAAAAACTTTTAAAATTTAAAAATTGTATTAATATTGTTACCATATTAGCTATTGTTTGTGCAATAAGATAATATTTTAATAGAAAAGGTCGATTTTTAGTCGATCTTTTTATTTATAAATTTGTAAATAAAAATTATTCTTATTTGTATAGATTATTTTTTGTTTTTGTGTTACAATATAGAGGCGTTAGAAACATTTTAAATTTTCTAACTTCAAAATTTTTTCAAATAGGGGGTAATAATATGAAAAATATTTTAAAAAAAATTTTTGGTTTATCTTTAGCAGGGGTAGTATTTTTAACCGGTTGTAGTGCAAAAACTGAAAATAAAAAAGGAGAAGATAATTCTAAAAATAAATTAAAAGTTGTAACGACAATTTTTCCAGAATATGATATAGCAAGAGCTATCGCAGGGGATAAAATTGATTTACAATTAATGATAAAGCCGGGAGTTGATGTTCATTCATTCAGTCCAACTCCACAAGATATAAAAACTGTTGAAAATGCAGATGTTTTTATCTATGGTGGTACTTCTCATGATAAATGGGTTGAAACTTTGACAAAGAGTGTTGATATGAAAGACAAAAAAGTTGTAAAACTTACAGATGGTATTCAACAACTTGAAGAAGAAACTGTCGAAGGAATGAAACATGACCATGATCACGAACATGACCATGACCATGATCACGAACATGACCATGATCACGAACATGACCATGATCACGAACATGACCATGATCACGAACATGAACATGAACATGAACATGAACATAAAGACGGTGAACATCATCACCATCATCATGGTAATGGAGAAGAAGTTGAGTTGGACCCACATTTTTGGACTTCTCCAACAAATGCCATTGCAATGGTAAAATCTATTACAAACAGTCTTATAGAAAAAGATTCTGCAAATGCAAGTTTTTACAAAGAAAATGCAGAAAAATATATTAAACAATTAGAAGAAGTTAATAAGGAATTGAAAGATGTTGTTACTAATGCAAAAATCAAAAAAGTTGTTATTGCCGACAGATTTCCATTCAGATATTTGTTCAACGATTTAGGTTTAGAATATCGTGCATTATTTTCAGGTTGTAGTGTTGAATCAACTGCAAGTGCCGGACAAATAAAGAAAATGGTTGATTATGTAAAGGAAAATAAAATTCCGGTTGTTTACCATATAGAAATGGGTAAGGGAGAAATGGCTCAAACTGTTGCAAAGGACTCAGGTGCTAAAGTTAAACTTTTACACTCAATTCATACTGTAACAAAAGATGAATTTGATAAGGGTGTAACTTATATTGACCTTATGAAACAAAATGTTGAGGCACTAAAAGAAGGACTTAATTAATGAAAGAAAAAATTTTAACTTGTGAGAATTTAGAAATTTCTTACAAGAATAATAAGATAATTGAAAATCTTAGTTTTTCCGTTGATGAGGGAGATTTCTTCCTCATCTTAGGAAAAAATGGAGTTGGGAAATCTACTTTGTTGAAAGGAATTTTAGGTTTAAAAAATATTTCTTCAGGAAATATCGTGAAAAATTTTAAAGTTTGTGGATATATGTCCCAAGAAGTTTTATTAAAAAAAGAATTCCCATCAACAATATGGGAATTTGTTTTATCTTCAAGAGCTGTCTATTCAAAATTTTTTTACAGTTCAAAAGATAAGGATATAGTTAAGGAAAACTTAAAAAAATTAAATCTTTGGGAAATTAAAGATAAGAGCATAAGTGCATTGTCTATTGGACAAAGACAAAGAGTTTTGCTTTGCAGATGCCTTTGTGTTTCTGAAAAAATTATTTTTTTAGATGAGCCTACAAATTCTTTAGATATAAATGTTAGAAAAATGTTATATGAAGTTTTAGAAAAATTGAATAAAGAGGGACTTACTGTCGTTATGATAAGTCATGACGAAGAGGCTTTTAAATATTCTAACAAGGCTTTGATTTTAGGAAAAGAAAATAAAGTCATAGACAATGTTTTGGAAAGTTTTGAAAAGGGGGAAATAAAATTTGATTAGTTTAATTTCAGAAATGTTAAGTTATCCCTTTATGGTAAAAGCTATTTTCGTTGGACTTTTGATTTCCATAAGTTCTGCATTACTTGGAATAACTTTAGTTTTAAAAAGATATTCAATGATAGGTGTTGGACTTTCAAATGTTTCATTTGCAGCACTTTCAATAGCACTTTCATTTGATATTTCTCCAATGGAATTTTCTATGCCGATAGTAATTATTGCAGGAATTATCCTTTTAAAATACGGAGAAAAATATAATATAAGTAGTGATACTGCAATTGCTCTTTTAAGCTGTGTTTCCGTTTCAATCGGGGTAACTTTTACTGCAATAACTAAGGGACTTAATGTTGACGTTTGTAATTACTTATTCGGTAGTATACTTATTATGAAAAGAAGTGATATGTATATCAGCTTTGTATTGGGAATAGTAGTTTTAATTTCTTATATATTGTTGTATAATAAAATCTATACGATTACTATTGATGAGGACTTTGCAAAGGCAAGTGGTGTAAATGTAAATTTATATAATACTTTAGTTACAATTTTGATTTCTGTAACCATAGTTATAGGAATGAAATTTATGGGAAGTATGTTAATCTCTTGCTTGATTATATTCCCTGCGATGACATCAATGAGGCTTTTCAAAAGCTATAAAGTCGTTGTCATCTCTTCGGTTATAATTTCAGCAATAGCACTATTCATAGGAATAACTTTATCGTATATATACTCAACGCCAACAGGTGCAAGTGTAGTGCTGGTTAATTTAGTTTTATTTATCTTAGCCAGTATAGTAGGGAGGTTTATTCATGAATAAAAAAATATTTAGCTTAGCTTTATCTTGCTTATTACTTTGTTCTTGTTCAAAAGAGAATAGTAACAATAATTCTAAATTTGTGAAAAACAAAGAAAATAAAAATGATATACAAAGTGCTGTAAAAAAAGACCCTGAAAATGCAGGAACAGATAAAAATCAAAATCCTGATGATTATAAAATTGAAAGACATCAAAATAAAGACAATTCAAAAGATGAATATGTAAAACCGGAAAAAAAAGATGAACTTACAAAAGAACAACTGAATGAAAAAAGAGATGCTGAATCTAAAGACGGAATAATAAATATTTCTGACGGAATTTTTTTAGCTCTTGTAAATGATATTTATATAAATAAAGATGAATATGTTGGTAAAAAAGTTAGAATTTCAGGTCAAAATAGTAGATTTGAAGATAAAGATACAGGAGAAGTGATTTATGCAATTTTGCGTGAAGGACCCGGTTGTTGTTACAATGACAGCGTAATTGGTTTTGAGTATATTACAGATGGAAAATATCCTGAGCCACAAAAATGGTATGAAATGGTTGGAGAGGTAATAATCGATAATTATAAAAGTGGAAAAGTTGTAAAACTTAAACTAATAGACATAAAAGAAATAGAACCAAAGGGAAAAATAATTCATTTTCAAAATTAATTATATTTTATATTAAATTGAAAGGTAGTACATAGACCTAAAATGAGAGACTGTGTAAAATTTTGTGTATAGAAACCTCCTGATTAGGGTAAAGAAAAACTAATCAGGAGGAATTTTTATGCCAAGAAAGAGATCAGAAACAAAATTAAACAAAATTTCTAAGATGTTAATCGAAGAATATCAACCGGAAACAGTTCAAGATCTACAAGATGCTTTAAAAGACCTTTTAGGTGATACAATGGAGCAATTATTAAAAGCAGAATTAGATGAGCATTTAGATTATGAATATGGAGAAAAACCACTATCATTAAATACTAGAAATGGTTCAAGTAAAAAAACAGTTAAATCATCATATGGAAATATAGATTTAAATATTCCTAGAGATAGAGAAGGATCCTTTGAGCCTCAGGCATTAAAAAAATACGAAAAAGACATATCAAACATAGAAAATCAAATAATATCAATGTATGGAAAAGGTATGACAACAAGAGATATATCAAGTCACATAAAAGATATTTATGGTTTTGGGATATCAGAAACAATGGTGTCAAAAATAACAAATAAAATTCTACCAACAATAGAAGAGTGGCAAAATAGACCATTAGAAAAAGTCTATCCTATGGTGTTCTTAGACGCTATACACTATCATGTAAGAGAAAACAACATAGTAGTCAAAAAGGCAGTATACATTGCCCTAGGCTACAATCTAGAAGGCTTTAAAGAAATACTAGGAATGTGGGTAGGAGAAAATGAATCAAGCAAATACTGGCTCTTAGTATTAAATCAACTAAAAGAAAGAGGTCTTGAAGATATCCTAATAGTTTCAACAGATAACCTACCAGGATTTAGCCAGGCTATAGAAGCAGTATACCCAAAAGCAGAAATTCAAAAATGTATAATCCACCAAATAAGAAACTCAACTAAATATGTGTCATACAAAGACATCAAAGAGCTGATGAAAGACCTAAAAGCAGTATACAAAGCACCAACCGAAGACTTAGCATTAACAAATCTAGGAATCTTTGAAGAAAAATGGGGTAAAAAATACCCAATGTGTGTAAGTTCTTGGAAAAACAACTGGACAGAATTATCAACATATTTCAAGTATCCAGAAGGAATAAGAAAGCTAATATACACAACAAACGCCATGGAAAACTTCAATAGGCAACTAAGAAAAGTAACGAAAAATAAAACCATATTTCCAAATGACTATGCCCTACAAAAAAGTCTGTATTTGGCAATGGTAGATGCCTCAAGCAAGTGGACAAGTAGAATTCGTGGTTGGGATCAAATCTTATCGCAATTATCAATATTTTTTGAGGGGAGGTTTTAGATAAGTTAAAAATAGAGTATAAAATTAGCTGCAAATTTTTAAAAAATTTGACAGTTTATTAAAGTTGTGTTAAATTAAGACAAGCTCCATTCCTATAGGAATGGACAAACATTGATACATATAAAAATGTATCAACCCTTACCCTTGTGTCAGGATTTAGGTTGATACACAAAATTATTTACAGACCCTAAAATGAGGTCGTTACTACCTTTTTTCATTCTCAATATCTTCTTTGTTTTAGAGATGCTTAATTTCTTCATCTGCCATTAAATTTTTTTCTTCTATGTTTTTCATTTTCTCGTTTTCTTTCTTTTTATTTTTGAGTAAAGAAAAAACAGCAAACTGAATTTGATTTACTGTTTCATATATCTATTTTTTATTTGAAGCTATTTTCTATTAAAAATTGCACTTGTCCTAATGGAATATTAAATAGGATACCGTAAATAGACATTCCAAGTAGCAATACTGCAACAACTATGCCTATTTTATAAAGACATCCGTTACTAACTTTAGATTTTTTTACTTTTATATTGATATAGCTATATATGAGAAACACTGAAAATATAAAAGTCAAAATATAATTTGGTAACATACTCATTATACTTTACCTTTTAGTTGCAAAATTTACTCCAAAACTCAACCCAGTCACTGTGTTCTTCTCTTTGGTCAATGTAAGTGAATGTTTCTTCGTCATACCAATCGTGATTTACTATATCGTCAATAGTCTTAGGAACAAAAAAGTTGAAAAATTCTTTCTTGAATGAGTTTCCGTATTGTAGATAATAGGAACCTACCATCTTGGTGAAATTAGTTTTCTTTACATCTTGTGGTCTATAAAGAAGTTCTTCACCAACCTGAGTTAAATCAGGGCTTACCTCAAGAAAAACTAAACTTAAATCGCTTTTTTTATAGCCAAGTATAAAACTTCTGTACTTATAGGAAACAGTACGAAGTACCGCGAAATTAGCTCCACCTATATCTTCTGAATAAGCATAGATTATTTTATATTCTGAGCCATTATCTACTTTCCTATCAAAGATTTCTCTCATCAACGACTTGTTTCCATCACTTTTTGCTTTATCTAGTTCAACTTCTTTTTTTCCTCCAAACAGTCCGAATAAACCCATTTTTCTATTCCTCCAATTACTTTGTTTTTAAGTATAACTATACTTTACTTTATTATACCACTTTTTAGTTATTTTTTCTATCACTTTTTATCGGGCATCAATTATTTTTTCGTTTTTCATATTGTAGGAGTGGTCAACCTATTTATTGTTTATTAATTCTTTTTAGAATGTATTACCTTAAACAGCTTATCTTGAAATGTTTCTTTACTTTTTTTATCAAAATATATCTCTGTTACAAAGGTCTTTCCGTTTATCTTCTTTGTTAAAATATCATCAGGCCTTTTATGTTCTTCTGTCTGTATTTCTTTAATATCTGTTTTCTCATTTTCTGCCATTTAGTTCCTCCTTTCGACTTGTACAAAAAAGATTTCCTGTAATTAGGAAACCTCCTTCGCTTGGGTGATATTTAGTTTTAGGTTGTTATTGTAGTTTCTTCTTTGCTCTAAATTCATCTAAAATTTATTTAGATAAGTTTTTTTAAGGTAATTTAAGGCGAAATATGATATAATAAGAATTACAATAGATTAATCTAAAATAAAAATTTTATTTCACCATAATTTACTTTAATTTTGTTATCATAATGGAATTATGGTATACTATTGTAAAAAGAAAAAAATAAAAAAGGAAGAATATATGGTATTAGAAAATTTATATTTAATAGTTGCAATAACTGAAAAGAGTAACGCAATAGGGAAAGACAATAATTTATTATATTTTCTAAAAGAAGATATGAATTTCTTTAAGGAAAAAACTTGTGGAAATTCAATAATTTGTGGGAGAAAAACTTTTGAAAGTTTTAAAATAAAGCCTCTTCCCAAAAGAAAAAATATTGTGTTGACAAAGAGTGATTTTTCTTTTGAAGGGGTATCAGTATTTAAAAATATAGAAGATTTGATTGTTTTTGTAAAAGAAAACCCAAGCGAAAAGTTTTTTGTTTGTGGAGGTATGAGTATTTATAAGCAATTAATTGATTTTTGTTCAAAGATGTATATTACAAAATATGAAGAAAAAGAAATAGTAGATGCAGACAGTCATTTTCCTAAAATTGATGAAGAGATTTGGAAAGTTACCGAAAAAATTAATGGAGAAAGTGAAAATCCAAAATTAGCTTTCTATACTTATGAAAGGATATAAGATTATGAAAGATAAAGGTGTAATTGTAAAGAAAAAGAAAAAACAAAGTAAAGGAAAAAAATGGTTTTGGAACATATTATTTGTAATATGTTTGGGACTTTTTATTTATTCAGCAGGAAATGTAATTAAAGACTATTATGGATCATATAAAGCAGGACAAAACTTATCCAGTTTAAAAAAATCTGTTTTTAAAGATGATTCAGCTAATGCTAATGAAAAAAATACAACTGTTAAAAAAGTTGTAAATTTAGAAGAACTTAAAAAGTTAAACTCTGATTCAATCGGTTGGTTGGAAGTTCCAGATACTAATATTGATGAGCCTTTGGTTCAAGGTAAGGACAATGATTACTATCTTTGGAGAGATTTTGATAAAAAAACTTATCCTGTAACAGGAACATTGTTCTTGGATATGTATAATAAACCTGATTTTTCAGATAGAATTAGTTATATTTTTGGACATAATGTTTGGGATAAAACTAAATTTTATGCATTGCAAAAATTTGAAGACAAATCATTTTTAGAAAGTCATAAAACATTTTATCTTTATACGGAAAAAGGAAAAATGGAATATGAAGTCTTAGGAGTTGATTTAGTCGATCCAAATACGCCTTTGTATGAGCTAACATCAAAGAGAAATGAAGATGTAAATGCAATGAAAAAAGAATTAACTAAACATATTCCAAAAGAAGAAGTTGATAAAATTGATGAAAATACAAAACTTTTAATGCTTGTAACTTGTAAGACACCAAATGATAATTCAGCAAGAAGAATTTTATTTGCAAAGTTAAAAGAGAAGTAAATTTTTAAGGAGATTTTACATCTCCTTTATTTTTTTTGTGAAAAATTGTAAATTTTAAGGATTTATAGTATAATTTGTATTGACATTATAATTTTTGGTTTTAATATAGAGGAGAATTATGGACAAGATAAGTGTTATTGTACCTGTATATAATGTAGAAAAATATGTGAAAAAATGTTTGGAGTCAATTTCAAATCAAACATATAAAAATATAGAGATTATTATAGTTAATGATGGAGCTACAGATAATAGCGAAAATATTTGTAAAGAATTTGTAGAAAATGAAAATAGAGCAAAACTTTACACTAAAGAAAATGGCGGATTATCCAGTGCAAGAAATCATGGAATACAATTTGCTACAGGAAAATATGTATTATTTATAGATTCCGACGATTATATTGCAGAGGGAATGGTTGAAGAACTTTATAAAAATATAAAAGCTGAAGATGCAGATGTATCTGTTTGTGGGGTTTATAATGTTTATTCCGACAATCAATCTCCACAGTGTAAGGAAGAAATCTATTTTTGTTGTGAAAAGGACAGATTCTTAAAGGAATATTTTATCGGAGAAAAAATTCCTGGCACCATCTGTAATAAACTTATAACTTATGAAATTGCTAGTAAAATTTCTTTTCCTGTAGGTAAAATATATGAAGATGCTTTTTATCAATTTGAGCTTGTAAAATATGCTAAAAAATATGTTGTAACTACAAAGCCTTATTATTATTATTTTCACAGAGAAAATAGTATTACGACAAAGCCATATACTATAAAAAATATGAATTGCATAGAAATTTATTCGAATTTTTATGACTATATAAATAAAGAAATTCCTTCTCTTTTGGAATATGCTTTTTTTAGACTTTCCTATGCCCATTTTATGGTTTTTGATAAAATGTTAATGATTAAGGATTATAAAGAAATTAAAGAATATAGAGAAGTTTTAGGATTTTTCAAGAAAAACTTTTGGAGAATTTTTAAAAATAAAAATTTCAGAATGTACATTTGTAAATGATGTGAGACCAAAAATTATAAAAAAACATAACCTGTATGTTAGAATTAAAGGAGAATTAATTCTCCTTTAATTCTAATAATTCTTTACGTTTTTCAATAGGTGAAAGCCAATTTAAAGTTTGCATAGGTAATCTATTAGATTTATAGAGATATTTTTTCATTTGTACAACCAAATCTTCATAAGAATAAAAAGATAAATTACTGTAAAATCTTTCATTGTCATTTCTATGACTTCTTTCAACCTTGCCATTGTGTCTAGGTGTTCTAGGTCTGATTAATTGATGTTTAATACCCAATTCATTACATAGTTTGTCAAAAGGATGAACTCTTTTAGTATCTTTAAAATGTGTAAATTCAAAGCCATTATCTGTTTGAATAATTTCAGGAGTATAACCAAAGTGTTTAATAGCCATTTTAACAAAAGTAACAGTACTATAAGAAGATTGTTCCTTAAAAGGATAAATAAACCTTTCACGAGTTGCCTCATCAATAATTGTATATTGGTAGAATTTGTCAGGATATTTACCAACATAACAAGAATTAGGAACATATTTAACATCAAGTTGCATTTTAACACCAATTTTAGTAGGAGTATGATAAGGTTTAGGAACATAGGGTTTGGAAGGTTGTTTAATATCTTTAAAAAAAGCCAAGTTTTCTAAGGAATCTAAAAAGGGAGCAAGGGTGTCTAGTATAACCTTTATTTAGTTTAAGTTTAGCATAAAGTTCAATCAAAGAAATATTAGGATTTCTTCTAATGAGATTTTTAATCCAATAAATTTCAGTATCAGTATGAGAATTAGGGTGTTTAGATAAAGGTCTATGAGATTTATCCCTAAGGGAGTCAATAGAGCCATCAAATCTTTTATTCCAACGCATAAGGGAGGCTTTAGATATTTTATATCTTCTACAAACAAAGCTAACAGAATTACCATTTCTGTAAGTTTTAACAGCATGGTATCTTGTTTGAAGTAAATGAGGGATATAACGTTGGTTGTGTTTTATATTTTCTTGATTTTGTGATATAATATTATTCATAAAAGAGAGTTCCTTTCTAGTTATTTTTTTTGTTATTTTAATTATACAGGATATTCTCTTTTTTTGTACCCTTGGTCTCACATCAATTGTATCATAACAATTTTTAAAAATAAAAATTTCAGAAAAGGTAGAAGAATAGCTGTATTAATGTTAAAATTAAATGTTAAATTATATAGATTTTTACTTTTACAAGATTTAAAGAAAAAAGGAGTAAATACTTAATGGAAAAAAAATATCTTTCTATGGACAAAATAAAATCCATAGAGCTTGAAATTTTGAAATATGTTCATGATTTTTGTGTTAAAAATGATATAAAATATTTTATAAATTACGGAACGTTGATTGGAGCAGTAAGACATAAAGGATTTATTCCTTGGGATGACGATATAGATATTTGTATGTTTAGAAAAGACTATGAAAAGTTTATAGATTTATTTTCAAAAGATGATGGAATTTATAAAATTTTATCTTTGGAACTAAATGACAAATATTATAATAACTTTATTAAAGTTGTAAATTCAAAGACTAGAATTGAAGATGGAAGAAATTATAAGACTTATGATTCAGGAATTTTTATTGATATTTTTCCTATGGATTTCTTCGATGATTTAAGTATAATTGAAAAGATATATAAGTTAGAAAGTTTTAAACTTCTATCTTTTTCGAAAAAAGAAAATATTCAATATGGTGATAGTAAATTAAAGGATTTTATTAGGAGATTTTTCTGGACAGTTTTAAAACCAGCTTCACCTAGATATTTTGCTAAGAAAATCAAGAAAATTGTTGAAGCAAATGCTAAAGATAGAGGGAAATATTTAGGGCTTATAGGTTGTTCAAAGTGGAAATATGTTGATATGTTTGACTATAATCCTTTTGAAGAATTAATAGAGCTTGATTTTGAAGATTGTCATTTTTTTGCACCGAAGAAATATGATGAAATTTTGAGAAAATATTATGGAGATTATATGGAATTTCCACCTGTTGAAAAGAGAGTATATCCTCATGAAATTAAAGCTTATTATATAGATTAGGAGATTAAGATGAAAGAGAGACTTACAGTTGATGAGCTAAAAAATTATGAATTAAATATTTTAAAGTTCATCGACTATGTTTGTAAAAAGTATAATATAAAATATTTTGTAAGTTATGGAACATTACTTGGAGCGGTAAGACATAAGGGCTTTATTCCTTGGGATGATGACATAGATGTTGCAATGTATAGAGAAGATTATGAAAAATTTCAAAGAGCTGTAATTGAAGAAAATAATGAAAGATATACAATTTTATCCAAGGACAACAGTGATTGGTATTTTCAAAACTTTTTTGTTGTTATAGATAAGCACACTCTGTTGGAAGATAATGTAAAGAGAAATAGAAAAGACAGCAATGTTTTTGTTGATGTATTTCCGATTGATAAATTTAATGACTTAAATTTTGTTAAAAAAGCACATTTGATGGTAACTTTGAAACATATTTGCTTCATAAAGAAAAAATATATAATTCATAAAGATAGCAGAATAAAAGATTTTTGCAGAGTTGTCTTCTGGTATTTGTTGGCATTTGTAAATCCGAGATATTTTACAAAGAAAATTGAAAAATTAGTTGAAAAATATGTTGATAAAAATGGAATTTATGAGGGTGCTATTGGGCTTGATAAAACCGGAATGAAGGAGGTTTTTGAAACAGGAACTTATGAAGAATTAATAGAATTGCCTTTTGAAGATATGATGGTACCTGCTCCTAAAAATTATGATAAGATTTTAACTCAATTTTATGGAGATTATATGCAAAAACCTTCAGATGCGGAAATTGAATATAAATCACATCTATTAGATGCTTTTAGAATAAAATAAGGGAGAAATAATTTTAGATATGGCAAAAAATATAAAAGTTAATGCTTTAGCTAGTATTTTGGTTAGAGTTTTTAATATTCTGTTTCCTCTGATTACGGGGCCATACCTTGCCAGAATTTTGAGTAAGGAAGCCTATGGGGAATTTAATGTTGCGAATTCTATATTGAATTTGTTTATTCCATTTGCTGCATTTGGAATATACAGTTATGGAATACGTTCAATAAGCAGGGTTAAAAATAATATTAAAGAAATAAGCAAAAATTTTACCGTTCTTTTTTCTATAAATGTAATAAGTTCTTTAAGTATTGGAATTTTGTATATTGGATATATGTTTTTAAATGTAGATTCCAATATGTACATGTTGTATATTGCACTTAGTATTCAAATTTTTACTCAATTTGTATCGATAGAGTGGATGAATGAGGCATTTGAAAACTATGGATTTATTCTCTTTAAGACATTATTTATCCGTGTGCTTATGCTTGTTTCGATTTTTGCATTTGTAAAAAAAGCAGATGATATAGTAAACTATGCTTTCATTTTATCAATTACAAATCTTATAAACTATTTAATTAGTTTTTATTATATAAAAAGAAAAGTAAAATTTGTAAAAATTGAATTAAAAGATATTCTTATCCATATAAAGCCTTTAATCGGAATGTTACTTTTAGCCAACTCATATATGTTATATACTGCGTTGGATAGAGCTGTGCTTTCATTATTGGATGCAAAGATTTCAGTTTCCTACTATACCTTTGCATTATCGATAGCTCAACTAATAACGAGTGTAGTTTATTCTATAATAGTGGTAAGTATTCCAAGACTTTCATACTATTATGGGAATGGCGACGAAAAAAATTATACGGAATTGTTAAATCAAGTTGCCAAGACATTTTTATTCTTGGTAATTCCTATGGGGATAGGATTAAGTTGCGTTTCTGACGAAGTAATGCTGATATATGCAGGAGAAAAATATTTGGAAGCAGGTTTTATTTTAAAACTGTTTTCACTCAGAATTGTTATGTGGGCATTGGATCAACTTCTTGCAAATCAAGTTTTATTTGTAAGAGGATATGAAAAAAACATAACGGCATTTTACTTTATAGGGGGATTTCTAAACTTAATTTTAAATATAGTTTTATTGAAATTAAAAGTTGTCCAAGCTGAATATTTTGTTTATACAACTTTATTTTCAGAAATTGTAGTATTGATTATTCAAGTTTACTTTATAACTAAGAGAAATATTATTTCTATAAACGGGATATTAAAATCTTATGTGAAATATGTACTGTGTTCCATTCCTTTTTTTGCAATAACTTATGGAATAAATCATACTCTAAAATATTCATTGGCATTGAATTTACAATTATTTACCAGATTACTTGCAATAATTGTATCCTGTGTATTATATTATTTTATAATTATGTTAATTACAAAGGACAAAATTTTATTTGTTACAATTGATGGAATAAAAAGTAAGTTTAGAGTTATAAAATATAAATTAAAAGCAAAAAAATATAAAGGATAATAAATTAAAAAATAATATTATTTTATAATAAGAAAGTTCTAAAATTTTTAAATCTTTAGGACTTTTTTATTGTTCATTTGTTTATAATATGTTATAATTTATGAACAAACTGTTAGGAGGTATTTATGTTAACATTACAACAATTTGATATTTTAAATTTATTTTTTAAAAATCAAGATAAAAAATATACTCAAAGAGAAATTTCAGATATTACAGAAATTTCTTTAGGAAAAGTTAACGAAACTTTAAAAGAATTAAAAGATAATAAATTTTTAGATGAAGATTTAAAAATAACAGATGCAGGATTTGAGGCATTAGAGCCATATAAGGTTGATAATGCAATTATTATGGCTGCCGGAATGAGTTCAAGATTTGCACCTCTTTGCTATGAGAGTCCAAAGGGTCTTTTGAATGTAAAGGGAGAAAAATTAATTGAAAGAGAAATTTTACAGTTAAGGGAAGCCGAAATTGAAGATATTACTTTAGTTGTAGGATATATGAAAGAAAAGATGTTTTATTTGGCGGAAAAATTTGGTATAGATATTGTTGTAAATGCAGATTATTACAGATTTAATAATACTTCATCATTAATTTTAGTTACTGAAAAGTTAAAAAATACTTATATTTGTTCTTCAGATAATTATTTTCCAAAAAATCCTTTTGAAAAATATGTTTATAGGGCGTATTATTCTGCAGTTTATCAAGAAGGAGAAAGCGACGAATACTTTGCAGAATGTGATAAAAAGGGGAGAATTAAAGGAATAACAATTGGTGGTAAAGATGATTGGATAATGTTGGGACATGTGTTTTTTGATAGAGAATTCAGTAATAAATTTGTAAAACTTTTAAAGGCAGAATATCATGAACAGACAGTTAGAGAAAATTTGTGGGAAACTTTTTATATGCGTCATTTAAAAGAATTGGATAATATGTATATTAAAAAATATGATGCAGAGGATATAAAAGAGTTTGATTCATTAGAAGAATTAAGAATTTTTGATGAAAAATATGTAACTAATTCCGACTCTAAAATTTTCCAAAATATTTGTGGAGTTTTAAAATGTAATGAAGAAGAAATAAAGGATATTAAACCTATTAAAACGGGAATGACAAAAACTTCTTTTAAATTTAGTCACAATGGTAAGTCTTATGTATATAGACATCGCAGTCCTGAAACTGAGCTTATTATAAATAGAAAAAGTGAATTTGATTCAATGAAAATTGCTAAAGAACTTGGATTAGACGATACTTATATTTATATGGATAGTGAAAAAGGCTGGAAAATTTCAAGTTATATTGAAGATGTAAGAATCCTTGACTATGAAGATAAAGAAAATGTAAGAAGAGCAATTTCAATGTTAAAAAAATTACACACAAGTGGTCGCAAAACAGATTTTGAATTCAATATTTTCGATGAAATCGAAAACTTTAAGTTAAAAATAAAAAATTCACATCGTGATGATTTTGAAGATATGAATTTAATGAATGATAAAATTTATAAGTTGAAAGAATTTTTGGATAAAGATAATGTTAAGAATTGTCTTTGCCATTGCTATAGTTATAACTTGAATTTTTTAATGGATAAAAATGATGGAATGTATTTAATTGACTGGGAATATTCTGCAATGTCTGACCCTGCCGGAGATATTGGTTGTTTCATAACTTGTTCAAAATATTCTTTTGACGAATCAATAGAGATAATAAAGGAATATTTTGACGGAAATCCTACTGATGAAGAGTTAAGACATTATGTTGCTTATGTTGCAGTTAGTTCGTTCTATTGGTTCTTATGGGCAATTAATCAGGAAATTCAAGGAAAGAGTATTGGGGAATATTTGTATATTTGGTATAACCATACAAAAGAATATGCAGATTATGCCTTTAAATTATATGAACAAAGATAGAAATGATTTAGAAATAATTTAAAAATATTAAAGGCAATCTTTTTAAAAGGTTGTCTTTTTTGTTGGTATTTTTTGGTATTGATTATGTATTTGTACATTTGTAAATGATGTGAGACCAAAAATTATAAAAAAATATAACCTGTATGTTAGAATTAAAGGAGAATTAATTCTCCTTTAATTCTAATAATTCTTTACGTTTTTCAATAGGTGAGAGCCAATTTAAAGTTTGCATAGGTAATCTATTAGATTTATAGAGATATTTTTTCATTTGTACAATCAAATCTTCATAAGAATAAAAAGATAGATTACTATAAAATCTTTCATTGTCATTTCTATGACTTCTTTCAACCTTTCCATTGTGTCTAGGCGTTCTAGGTCTGATTAATTGATGTTTAATACCCAATTCGTTACATAGTTTGTCAAAAGGATGAACTCTTTTAGTATCTTTAAAATGTGTAAATTCAAAGCCATTATCGGTTTGAATAATTTCAGGAATATAACCAAAGTATTTAATAGCCATTTTAACAAAAGTAACAGTACTATAAGAAGATTGTTCCTTAAAAGGATAAATAAACCTTTCGCGAGTAGCTTCGTCAATAATCGTATATTGGTAGAATTTATCGGGATATTTACCAACATAACAAGAATTAGGAACATATTTAACATCAAGTTGCATTTTAACACCAATTTTAGTAGGAGTATGATAAGGTTTAGGAACATAGGGTTTGGAAGGCTGTTTAACGTCTTTAAAAAATCCAAGTTTTCTAAGAAACCTAAAAAGAGAGCAAGGGTGTCTAGTATAACCTTTATTTAGTTTAAGTTTAGCGTAAAGTTCAATCAAAGAAATATTAGGATTTCTTCTAATGAGATTTTTAATCCAATAAATTTCAGTATCGGTATGAGAATTAGGGTGTTTAGATAAAGGTCTATGAGATTTATCCTTAAGGGATTCAATAGAGCCATCAAATCTTTTATTCCAACGCATAAGAGAGGCTTTGGATATTTTATATCTTCTACAAACAAAGCTAACAGAATTGCCGTTTCTGTAAGTTTTAACAGCGTGGTATCTTGTTTGAAGTAAATGAGGGATATAACGTTGGTTGTGTTTTATATTTTCTTGATTTTGTGATATAATATTATTCATAAAAGAGAGTTCCTTTCTAGTTAATTTTTTTGTTTTAATAATTATACAGGATATTCTCTTTTTTTTGTACCCTTGGTCTCACATCAATTGTATCATAACAGTATTTTTTGGTATTGATTATGTATTGTTGTTGAAAAAAAGTATTGTTTATGGTATCATAAGTTGTTAGTGGGTGATAAATTTTGAATGAAAAAATAATTGATATAAAAAATTTAAGATATGAATATTTAAGTGATGATAATAAAAAAAGTATTGGTTTGGACGGAATTAGTTTTTCTGTAAACAAAGGGGAATTAATTTCTATTTTAGGTCATAACGGAAGTGGCAAGTCAACTTTGGCAAAACTTTTGAATGCACAATTTGTTCCGACAGATGGAGAGATTGAAATTTTTGGAATTAATACTAAAGATGAAGAAAAAATTTGGGATATTAGACAAAAATGTGCTATGGTTTTTCAAAATCCTGATAATCAGCTCGTAGCAACCGTTGTTGAAGAAGATGTTGCTTTCGGCCCCGAGAACTTGGGTATTGACCCTGTTGAAATAAGACAGAGGGTTGATGAGGCTTTAAAAATTGTTGAGATGGGGGATTATAAAAAACACTCACCACATATGCTTTCAGGGGGACAAAAGCAAAGGATAGCGATAGCAGGAGTTCTTTCTATGAAACCTGAAGTTATAATTTTTGACGAATCAACGGCGATGCTTGACCCGATTGGAAGAAAAGATATTATAGATACTATTTTGAAATTGAATAAGGAAGAAAATAAAACTATTTTATATATAACTCATTATATGGAGGAGGCTGTTTTGGCTGATAGAGTTATTGTACTTAACGAGGGAAAGATTGAATTTGATGATAGTCCTAAAAAAGTTTTTTCAAATGTTGAGCGTTTAAGAGAGCTTGGACTTTCCGTTCCACAAGTTACAGAACTTTCTTATCTTTTGAAAAATGAAGGAATAGAAATTCCAACCGACATTTTGACTAATGATGAAATGATAGAATTTTTGGAGAAAAAATTAAAATAATGGATATAAATTTTAAAAATGTAAGTTTTATCTATGGAGAAAAAACTCCTTTTGAAAAACTTGCTTTAGATAATATAGATTTGACAATAAAATCAGGAGAATTTGTTGGAATTATAGGACATACAGGAAGTGGTAAGTCAACTTTGATTCAACATTTTAATGGAATATTAAAGCCGACAACCGGAGATGTTTTTATTGGCGATATGAATACGAAAGATAAAGAACTTGCAAAGAGTGGTTTGAGATATAAGATAGGGCTTGTTTTTCAATATCCTGAATATCAACTTTTTGAAGAAACTATAGAAAAAGATATTGCTTTTGGCCCCAAAAATATGGGACTTAGTGAAGAAGAGATTACAGCAAGAGTTAAAGAGGCGATGGAGATTGTTGGACTCGACTATGAAACTAAAAAGGATAAATCTCCTTTTGAAATTTCCGGAGGACAAAAGAGAAGAGTTGCAATAGCAGGAATATTGGCGATGAAACCGGATATTTTAATTTTAGATGAGCCGACTGCCGGTCTTGACCCAAAAGGTCGTGATGAGTTATTTTTCCAAATTAAAAATCTTTATGAAAAAAATAATATTACGATAGTTTTGATTTCTCATAGTATGGAAGATGTTGCAAAACTTGTAAATAGAATAATCATAATGAAAAACGGAAAAATTCATTTAGATAAGAATACAAAAGAGGCTTTTAGTGATGTTGATGATTTAAAAGAAGTAGGACTTAATGTTCCACAGATTACAGAACTTATGGATACTTTAAGAAAAAAAGGTCATCATTTTAGCAAAAATATTTTGACGGTCGATGAGGCTTTTGAAGAAATAAAAAGAGAATTGAGGAAAAATTAATGGTAAAAAATATATCAATAGGTCGTTTTTTTCCGGGAGATAGTATTATTCATAGACTTGACCCCAGACTTAAATTATATTTTATTTTTATGTTTATAGTTTCTATATTTTTTATAAAAAGTTTTTTAGTTTTTATACCACTTGCGATTTTTTTGTTTTCAATTATAAAAATTGCAAAACTGCCTGTATTGATGGTCTTAAAGGGATTAAGAGGAATTTTTTACATTGTTTTGTTTACTGTAATTTTGAATGTAATTTTAACACCTGGAGAAATTTTATTTAGAATATGGATTATAAATATAACCAAAGAGGGAATTAAATTAAGTGCTTTTATGAGTGTTAGAATAATACTTTTGGTTATTGGAACAAGCCTTTTGACCCTTACGACAAGTCCTATTGTACTTACAGATGCTTTGGAATATGTTATGAAACCTTTTGAAAAAATTAAGTTTCCTGCTCATTCTGTTGCGATGATGATGACAATAGCATTAAGATTTATACCGACAATTTTAGACGAAATGGATAAGATAACAAAGGCACAAACAGCAAGAGGAGCAGACTTTGAAACAGGAAGTATAATTACCAGAGCGAAAAGTTTGATTCCATTACTTGTACCACTTTTTGTAAACGCATTAAAACGTGCCGATGAGCTTGCAGTAGCTATGGAGGCAAGGTGTTATAGAGGTGGGGAAGGAAGAACTAGAATGAATGTTTTAAGATATACAAGGATGGATTATTTAGTTATGGCATTTATAACCATAATTTTTGGACTTGTTATAGCATCAAGGTTTTTCTTAAATGTTTGGATTTTTAATTAATAGAAAAGGAAAATAAAATGAGTTTTGATGGAATTTTTACAAAAGCAGTTGTTGATGAAATAACACCGCTTTTGTTAAATGGAAAAATAAATAAAATCAATCAACCGGATAAAAATGAGATAAATATACAAATTTATAACAAAGAAAATTATAAATTATTGCTTTCTTGCGCAAATAATCTTTCAAGGATTCATTTGAGTGAAAAAAACAAAAAAAATCCTATAACGGCATATAATTTCTGTATGTTACTTAGAAAACATTTAGTTGGTGGAACGATAAAAAATATTTACCAACATAAAATGGATAGGGTTGTTTGCTTTGAAATCGAAAATTTGAATGAGTTAAAGGAGCTTAATAAAAAACTTTTAATCATTGAAATAATGGGAAAACACTCAAATATAATTTTGGTGGATAAAGAAAGTAATAAGATTATAGATTCTATAAAACATATAGATTCAAGACAAAGTAGTATCAGAGAGGTTTTTCCGAATAAGGACTATTTCTTTGTTAAGGACGAAAAAGAAAATATTTTAGAAGAAAATTACAGATTGCCATCAGAAATTTTAAAAAATTCTGAGCCGATTTCTATGAAGAAATTTTTTTACACTAATTATTTAGGTTTTTCTCCGACTATTTCTTATGAATTACTAAATAATTCTAATATTGATATGGATATAAATTCTGTAAATCTTAGCGAAGATGATATTCAAAAACTTGATGAAAATTTTAAAATTTTAGTTGAAAATATAAAAAATAAAAAATATTTTCCAATTTTAATTCAAGATGAAGTTAAGAATAATAAAGATTTCTACTGCTTTGATTTAAATTTATATGAAAATAAAGAAAGTGTTTCAAATATCTCTAATCTTGTAGAAAATTTTTATCACAACAATTCTTTAAGAGATAGGATAAATCAAAAGGCATCAGGATTTAAAAAGGTTTTAACTACAAAATTAAACAGACTTTCAAACAAATATTCAGCAATGAATGATGAACTTTTGAATAATAAGAGTAAAGAGGACTTGAAAATTTTCGCTGATTTACTTTCCATAAATATTTATAAAATGGAAAAAGGTATGAAAAAAATCGTGCTTGAAAATATTTATGATAATATGAATGAAGTTGAAATCTCTCTTGATGAAAAAAAATCTCCAAGAGAAAATATTGAATCATATTATAAAAAATATAAAAAATTAAAAACAGCTGATGAAATTATAAAACAAGAATTACCGAAAATAGAAACAGAAATTGCATACATAAAGCAAATTTTAGAAACTATTGAGATAATCACAGAATTAAATGAGCTTTCTGAAATAGAAGAAGAATTGATTTCTTTAGGTTATGTTAAGAAGAGCAAAAAGAATAAACAAAAACTTGAAAAGTCAAAACCTTATGTGTTTGAAACAAAATCCGGAGCACTAATTTATGTCGGAAAAAACAATTTGCAAAATGAAAATTTAACATTAAAGTTTGCAAATAAAAATGATATATTTTTCCACGCACAAGACGTTCCAGGTAGCCATGTAATCTTAAGAGGAGCAAACTTGACAGAAGACGACTATAAAATTGCAGGATTTTTAGCCGGATATTACAGCTACTTCAAAAACGAAGGCTATGCAAATGTAGATTACACAGAAAAAAAACATATCCGAAAAGCAAAAGGAACAGGTCTTGGAATGGTTTATTACGATAATTATAAAACACTGTTTATTGACTTCAAAGACAAATTATTTGACGAATACAAAAAATAACACGATAGAATTTCTATCGTGTTCAGAGTGCAGACAAAACTAATGCTTTGTCTGCGCTCTGAAAATGAGCATAAAGCTCATTTTTATTATAAAAAAATAAATTATAAAAAAATAAATTATGGGTCTGTAAATAATTTTGTGTATCAACCTAAATCCTGACACAAGGGTAAGGGTTGATACATTTTTATATGTATCAATGTTTGTCCATTCCTATAGGAATGGAGCTTGTCTTAATTTAACACAACTTTAATAAACTGTCAAATTTTTTAAAAATTTGCAGCTAATTTTATACTCTATTTTTAACTTATCTAAAACCTCCCCTCAAAAAATATTGATAATTGCGATAAGATTTGATCCCAACCACGAATTCTACTTGTCCACTTGCTTGAGGCATCTACCATTGCCAAATACAGACTTTTTTGTAGGGCATAGTCATTTGGAAATATGGTTTTATTTTTCGTTACTTTTCTTAGTTGCCTATTGAAGTTTTCCATGGCGTTTGTTGTGTATATTAGCTTTCTTATTCCTTCTGGATACTTGAAATATGTTGATAATTCTGTCCAGTTGTTTTTCCAAGAACTTACACACATTGGGTATTTTTTACCCCATTTTTCTTCAAAGATTCCTAGATTTGTTAATGCTAAGTCTTCGGTTGGTGCTTTGTATACTGCTTTTAGGTCTTTCATCAGCTCTTTGATGTCTTTGTATGACACATATTTAGTTGAGTTTCTTATTTGGTGGATTATACATTTTTGAATTTCTGCTTTTGGGTATACTGCTTCTATAGCCTGGCTAAATCCTGGTAGGTTATCTGTTGAAACTATTAGGATATCTTCAAGACCTCTTTCTTTTAGTTGATTTAATACTAAGAGCCAGTATTTGCTTGATTCATTTTCTCCTACCCACATTCCTAGTATTTCTTTAAAGCCTTCTAGATTGTAGCCTAGGGCAATGTATACTGCCTTTTTGACTACTATGTTGTTTTCTCTTACATGATAGTGTATAGCGTCTAAGAACACCATAGGATAGACTTTTTCTAATGGTCTATTTTGCCACTCTTCTATTGTTGGTAGAATTTTATTTGTTATTTTTGACACCATTGTTTCTGATATCCCAAAACCATAAATATCTTTTATGTGACTTGATATATCTCTTGTTGTCATACCTTTTCCATACATTGATATTATTTGATTTTCTATGTTTGATATGTCTTTTTCGTATTTTTTTAATGCCTGAGGCTCAAAGGATCCTTCTCTATCTCTAGGAATATTTAAATCTATATTTCCATATGATGATTTAACTGTTTTTTTACTTGAACCATTTCTAGTATTTAATGATAGTGGTTTTTCTCCATATTCATAATCTAAATGCTCATCTAATTCTGCTTTTAATAATTGCTCCATTGTATCACCTAAAAGGTCTTTTAAAGCATCTTGTAGATCTTGAACTGTTTCCGGTTGATATTCTTCGATTAACATCTTAGAAATTTTGTTTAATTTTGTTTCTGATCTCTTTCTTGGCATAAAAATTCCTCCTGATTAGTTTTTCTTTACCCTAATCAGGAGGTTTCTATACACAAAATTTTACACAGTCTCTAAATTATAATATTATTTCATTATATCCTTAATTACTTTTCCGTCTTTTACTTCAACTATGGTTTTACTTTTATCTGTTGGTTGTAAAATTTTTACTGTTATATTATCATTAATATTTTTGGAAATTGTTAATGCAGTTCCTGTAACTTCTTTTTCCCATAAATCACGAATATTCTCGTTAGCTCTACCTTCATTTTTAGCATCAATCATTCCTGACACATCAGAGGCTGTTTGTTCAACTAATTCAATATTAACATTATTATTTTTTTCATCAAATGTAGCCTTGGCAAAATGTTTATTAGAATTATTAAATTCTTGTAAATATTTATTAATTTTTTCAACAGATTCACTTGAAAGAGTTTTATTTTCTGAATTTTCTTGTTTTTCTTTTAATTCTTTATTTTCTTTTTCGAGAGAATTAATTTTTTCTTGTAACTCACTATTTTTCTTTTCCAAAGAATCTTTTTGCTTTTGCAACTCTTTAACAACTTTATTTTCTTCATTATTTTTATTAGAACAACTAACTAACATAATGCTAATCAATAACATAATAACAACTTTTTTCATAACAAATTCTCCTTTAATATATAAAAGTTTTCCTTTTTCTATATTATAAACTTAAATGTAAATAAAGACAACTCTTTTAATAAAATTTTATATTTAAGTTTAGGAGATTACATAATTATTTTAAAATGGTATAATATAAATAGTAATATATTAATTTTAGAATTAAAGATAAATAGTATAAATAAAAGGAGAAATTATAAATAATATTCCAGAAGAATATGAAGATAAAATAAAAGAAATTTTAAATAATCTGAATACAAAAATTCTTACAAGCAATGAATTTAGAATTTATAACTTTTCTTAGGTTAAAACAACAAAAAAAGGATTGGGTAAAACTGTGATAGAACAAATATTAAAAGATATAGAGTTAGCTTTACAACACAAGCACAAATATAATTCGAAAGATTTTTCGTTATATTTAGAAGATTATTTATGCGATAATTACGATGAAATGCACGAAGAAAATGCAGAAGTTACAGAACTTATGAATGATGAAATGCCTTTTATTTGTGCAGAAATGGAACCGATGATGAATGATACTGAATTTTTAAGAAAGTTAAAAATTGAATATGATAAAGCTAAGGAGCTATATTATGGACGATAATTTTAAGATTATATATAAAATATTATCTATTTTAAAACACAAAGTAAATATCTTAAAATGTATAATAAAACACAAGATAATTAATTAACTTGGAAAGAATGGTCTAACGAAATTAATGAGTTGTTAGCTAAAAAGTTTAACTGGAAATATAGAAGGGAGTTACCTTAATGAAAGATGATAAGACAATTTTAATACCGGATGAATTTATACCGGATTATACATTAACAGAAGAAGAGCGACACAAAAAATTTGATGATTATTGTAATAATGTAGTTGAAAAATTAGAGGAATTACAAAAAGGATAAAATGATGGCTGATTTTACAAAATATATACAATATTTTTATTGTCCTGATTATAAAAAATATGTAAAATTTGAAAAAGGTTTATTTTACTGTATAGAAAACAATAAAGAAATTCAAAATAGTTTTTATGATAAAATTCTTATAGGTTCTATTTACACAAAAGATATAACAAAGGAGAAATATTATGCTCAAATTAATTAAGGCTTTAGTTATATCGATGAAAGCACATAAAGGTCAAAAGGATAAAGCGGGGAAGAAGTATATTTTTCATCCGATAAAAGTTGCAATGTTAAGTAAGGGATATAAAACTAAAATAGTTGCTTTACTTCACGATGTTATTGAAGATAGCGAAGTTACAATAGAAGACTTATCAAAACACTTTGATGAAGATATTGTTTTAGCTGTTGATTGTATAACAAAGAAAAAAGGTCAAGATTATCAAGAGTATTTGAATATTGTAAAAAATAATGAACTTTCAAGAAAAGTTAAAATTGCAGACTTAACTCATAATAGTAACTTGAATAGATTAGAAAAAATTACAGAAAAAGATAGAATGAGAAAAGAAAAATATTTAAAAGCGATAGAATTTTTGAGGAATTAACTATGATAGAAAAATTATTTAATGAAATAGAATTAGCTTTACAAAATAAAATATCTATGTCTGTTGATGATTTTGCTTTATATGTTCAAGATTATTTATGTGATAATTATGATGAGATGTATAAAGAAAATGCAGAGGTTACAGAATTTTTGAATGAAGATTTACCAGAGATAACGGATATAGCAGAGTATATGAATGATGAATTGAATGAAAAATTTTTGAAAGAATTAAAAATTGAATATGATAAAGCGAAAAAACTTTATTATTCCAATAAAAAACACAATAATTAAATTTTATTGTGTTTTTTTACTTGGTATAAATTATTTATTAAATAATATTGCTTTTTAGAAATATCTCTTAATGTATCTTGTATATTAATTATTAATCCTGAAAATTTTTTTTTTACTATTAAGTCCCAGCAACTTAGAGGATTAGTAGTATCTGTATCAGTTTCTAAATAATCTAATACTAACGTTAAAATTATTGATGAATTTTTGATTCGAGAAGAATTATATTCTAATTCTTCTATAATTTTATTTAATTCCAAATTTTTCTCATTTTTGTATTTTTTTATAAAAAAACCACTATTTTAAACATTGTGTTTTAAAATAGTGGTTTATTTTTATTGGTGGAGATGGTGGGTGTCGAACCCACGTCCGAAAAAGCATTCATATTACTTTCTCCGAATGCAGTCAATTTTAAATTTCCCAATAACCTATAAATTAACAAACTCAGTTAGAGGTATCTTATAAATACAATTACAAACTTAAGAACTTTTGTAAAGGTTGCCCACGAATTTAATGATAGAGTTTAGACTTTTGTGGGGAAAGAATAAACTCCAAATAGCTGACTTACGCAGCTAATGCAAAATTATTATTTTCTGCGTTTATATTTAATTTACCACTTTTTATGTTGGTTGGATACAACAATTCGCTTATAATACTGCAACTTCCCCGTCGAAGCCAGTTCATCCCCATAATTAAAAAAGTAGCTTTATAAAGCTACTTTTATTATACCCATATTTTGTGATTATGTCAAATTTGAAATATATTTATTGATTTAATTTTTTAAACATTTTTGAAATTAATACAAAAATTGTAATGATTGAAATAATCGCAAGGAGAAGTAAAATTATTGTTAGTGTATCTTGATATAATCTTTTATATTTTTTGAAAAATTCAAAAACTCTGAATATAAAAAAGAAAATTATTCCTATATTTATCACTAATAAATATTTTGTCTTTTTTGTTAATAGTATTATTATAAATATAAATATAAAAATTAGAGAAATAACCAACAAAAAGTTTTTAAATATTGTTGGATTTTGCATATATGGTTGATCTTCTGGATAACTACCTGCTGATAATTCTAGAGTTATTAGGTAGAATAAAAATATTAAAAAACTAAATATCATATAAATTTTTTCTTTTATAATTTTCATAAAATTCTCCTTTTTAATTAAATTGTCTTTATTAACAACTTTATTATATTACATTGAAATTTGTTTGTAAAGTTTTGTTTTAAATAAAAAATATTTTACAATTTTTTATTAAATTTTCGTAACAAAGTGTTGTAAAAATTTTTTATATGGTTTACAATATACAGACAAATAAAAAAAGAAAAATTTTTAAGGAGAGAAAGATGTTAAAATCAATGACTGGTTATGGTAGAAGTGAGTTTATTGATGAAAATTATGATTTATCTTTTGAAATGAAGTCTGTTAATCATAAGTTTTTGGATATTCAAGTTAAGCTACCATATTTTTTAAATTTTTGTGAAGAAGATATTAAAAAAGTTGTAAGAGGAAAGTTGTCGAGAGGTCGTGTAGATATTTTTATAAGAGGAAAGCAAAAATTTTCTGAAGGTAATTCCAGTTTGGAGGTTAATTATAATTTAGCGGGTGCTTACTTTGAGGCTTATAAAAATATTTCTGAAAATCTTGGAATTGATGCTCCTGTCGGTATCGGACATATTATTCGTAATGAAAATGTTGTTGAAGTTAAGACTTCTGATATTGATGAGGAATTTTTTAAAAAAAATGTTTTGTCTGCTGTTGAAAAGGCAGTTGATGAGCTTGTTGCTATGAGAACTGTTGAGGGAGAAAACTTAAAGAATGATTTAAGTGAAAATCTTTTGGCTTTTGAAAATAACTTGGAAGGCATTAAAGAAAGAAAAGAAGATGTTTTAAATAATCAAATCGAAAGATTAAAGTCAAAACTTGGCGAGTTTTCAAGCGAATTGTCCGAAAGTGAACTTAACAGATTAAATCTTGAAGTAATTTTTTATACGGATAAGCTTGATATAAGTGAAGAGATTACAAGACTTAATTCACATATTCAAAATTTTAAAAAGTTTTTAGGTCTTGAAACTCAAGTTGGTAAAAAGATTGAATTTTTACTTCAAGAGATGAATAGGGAGATTAATACGATAGCAAGTAAGTCAAATAATTATGCGATTTCAACTTATGTTATTGAAATGAAGGTTATTATAGAGAAACTTAGAGAACAAATTCAAAATGTTGAGTAGTTTTGGAGGTAGTATGAAAAAGGGATTTTTGATGGTTGTTTCAGGTCCGTCAGGAGTTGGTAAAGGTACTATTTGCGATATTTTATTAAGAGATAATAAAGATATTAAGTATTCAATTTCTGCAACCAGTAGAAATAAAAGACCTAATGAAGAACATGGGAAAAACTATTTTTTCATCTCAAATGATGAGTTTGAAAAAATGATTGAGGAAGAAAAACTTTTAGAATATGCAAAAGTTCATGGTAATTATTATGGAACGCCGAAAGATTTTGTTTTAAATTCAATCGATAATGGTGATGTAGTAATTTTGGAAATTGATGTTCAAGGTGCTTTGCAGGTTAAGAAAAATTATCCTGACGCAGTTTTAGTTTTTGTTTTGCCACCTGATTTTGAAGAGTTAAAGAGAAGACTTGTAGAACGTGGAACGGAAGATGAAGAAACTGTAAATTTAAGAATGAATAATGCAAAAAAAGAAGTTGAATTTTTGAATGAATATAATTATTCCATTGTGAATGAATATGTAGATGATAGTGTAGAAAAAATGAAGGCTATTATTCAAGCCGAAAGATTAAAAATAAAAAAATAGGAGGAATGAAAGATGATAAATCCATCATTTAAAGAATTAGAAAAAATTGATAAGAGTAGATATGCTCTAGTTGTAATGACAAGTAAGAGAGCTAGAAGAATTGTAAACGGATCTAAAAATTTAATGGAAACAGATGCGCAAAAACCAATTACTCAAGCACTTCAAGAAATCGTAGCTGAAAAGGTAACTAAAAAAGAAAAGGAAGATTAAGATGAAAAAAAATATTTTAGTTGGAGTAACTTCGGGAATTGCTATTTATAAGTCTTTGGACTTGGTTAGTATGCTGGTTAAGGCAGGTTATGAAGTTAATGTTGTTATGACTGAAAACGCAACTAAACTTATAAATCCTTTGATTTTTGAAACGATTAGTCAAAACAAAGTGTATAGTGATGTTTTTGAAAGAGATATGGATAGTGAAGTTAAACATATTAAACTTGCAAAAGAGGCTGATTGCTTTGTAATTGCACCTCTTACTGCAAATACTATGGCTAAACTTACTTATGGAATTGCTGATAATTTAATTACAAATATTGCTCTTGCTCATACTAAAAAGATGATTTTAGTACCTGCAATGAATGTTAATATGTATGAAAATCCTATTACTCAAAAAAATATTAAGACTTTGAGGGAAAGACATATTGTCTTAAGTCCTGACTATGGTCGTCTTGCTTGTGGCGATTATGGTAAAGGTAAATTTCCTAAAGCTGAAAAGATTTTTGAAGAAATTGAAAGTTATTTTGTGAAAAAAGATTTGCTTGGGAAAAATATTTTAATTGGAAATGGTGCAACTGTTGAAGATATTGACCCTGTTAGATATATTTCAAATTATAGTAGTGGTAAAATGGGAAATGAACTTGCTCTTTGTGCTAAAAGGCGTGGAGCTAATGTTAAGGTAGTTTGTGGAAAAGTTTCAAGCAATTATAAAAATTTTGGATTGGAATATATTGACGTAAAGACAAATGAAGAAATGTTTAATTCTTTGAAAGAAAATTTTGAAGAAACAGACATTTTAATTATGCCTGCTGCACCTGTTGATTTTAAAGTTAAAAACAAAAAAGATTTTAAGATAAAAAAGACTTTAAATTATGAAAATATTGAGCTTGAGGACAATATCGACATTTTAAAAACTATTGCAAAGGATAAAAAATCACAATATGTTGTCGGCTTTGCCGCAGAAACAAATTCAGTAAAAGACTATGCTATATCAAAGCTTGAAAATAAAAATTTGGATATGATAGTTGCAAATGATGTTTCTGTAAAGGATAGAGGCTTTGGTTCAGATTTCAACAAGGTTAGTATAATTACAAAAGATTCTGAAGTTGAAACTGAAGTTTTGACTAAGAGAGAAATTGCAGATAAAATTTTAGATGCTATTTTGGAGAAAATATGTTAGCAGAAGTTGTTGTTAAATCTTTTTTACTTTCAAGAGCTGAAAATATTTTTACTTATAGAGTTCCAAAAGAACTTGAAGGAGAAATAAGTGCAGGTAAAAGAGTAATTGTTCCTTTTGGAAAAGGAAATAAGGGAACGGTCGGTCTTGTTTTGAATATTTTAGAAAAAAAAGATTTTCAAACCGATATAAAAATAAAAGAAATTTACAGAGTTTTAGACGAAAAAGAGATTGTGAGTAAAACTCAGATTGAACTTGCAAAGTTTATGAGTAAAAAGTATATCACTAATCTTTCTTATTGTCTAAATTGTGTTTTACCTCCGGGAGATTGGAGTAAAATCGAGGAATTTTTTGTTTTAAATAAAGAGAAAAATTTTGAACTTTCAAAAGATGAAATGGAATTTTTTTCCAAGAAAAGAAATATTTTAGAAATTCGTGAGTTTTATAATGATGAAAAGATAAATTATTTAATCAAAAATGAAATTTTAGTAAAAAAGTACAAATATAATATTTCGGAAAATAAATTTTTAGAAAAATTTGTAAAGCTAAATGAAGAATTTGATATTTCAAAAATTCGTAAAAACGCAGTAAAACAATTAGAACTTTTAAATTTTTTAAAAGGAAAAGATTTTGTAAGTGTTAAGGAATTAAGGGAAATAAATATTTCAAAACAAGTTATAGACTCAATGCTTTTGATGAACGCTCTTATTTTAACTGAAAATAAAGTTTATAAAAATTCTGTAGAAGAAACAAAAAATTACAAAAAATTAAAATTAAATAAAGAACAACAAAATGTTTTAGATAGTATCTTAGATTCAAAGAACGATAAATTTTTGATACATGGAGTAACCGGAAGTGGAAAGACTGAAATATATCTACAACTTGTTGAAAAAATGTTAGAGCAAGGAAAGAGTAGTATAATTTTAGTTCCTGAAATAAGTCTTACTCCACAAACTATTGAAAGATTTTCCGGACGTTTTGAAAATGGCATTGCAATCATTCACTCAAGACTTACAATGGTTGAAAAACTTAATCAATGGAAACAAATTCAAGATAAGGATATAAAAATTGTTGTTGGGGCAAGGTCTGCGATTTTTTCCCCAATTAAAAATTTAGGGCTTGTAATAATTGATGAGGAACATGAGTCAAGTTATATAAGCGACCAAAATCCTAAATATTATACTCATGAAGTTGCCGAGCATTTGGTAAAATTATCCGGAGCAAAACTTGTTTTAGGTTCTGCAACACCGTCTGTTAATATTTATGAACTTGCGAAAAAAGGAAAATTTAAACTTTTAGAGCTAAAAAATAGAGCAACAAGAAATTCATTGCCTAAAGTTGAAATTGTAGATATGCGTGAAGAACTTTTACTTGGAAATAAAAGTATTTTGAGTAACAGTCTTTACGAAGAAATACAAAAAACTTTGGATAGGAAAGAGCAGGTAATTTTGTTTTTAAATAAACGTGGCAGAAGTTCTTTTGTGTTTTGTAGAAGTTGTGGCTATGTTTTGAAATGTGATTATTGTGATATTTCAATGACTTACCACAAAGACAATCGAAAAGATATTTGCATTTGCCATATGTGTGGAAGAACGAAACAAAAGCCTAAGATTTGTCCAAGCTGTTTTAAACAATCCATAAAAGAATTTGGTTTTGGAACGGAGGCTTTGGAAGAATATATTAAAAATACCTTTAAAGATGCAAAAGTTCATAGGATAGATTCGGACACTTCAAAGGAAAAAGGTGCTTATGAAGAAGTTTACCAAAAAATGAAAAACAAAGAAATTGATATTTTGATTGGTACACAGATGATTTCAAAAGGGCTGGACTTTCCGAATGTAACTTTGGTTGGAGTTGTTCTTGCAGATATTAGTTTGAATATTCCATCTTTCAGGTCAGCAGAAAAAACTTTCCAACTTTTAACTCAGGTTGCAGGACGTTCAGGTCGTGGAGAAAGACAAGGAAAAGTTGTAATTCAAACCTACAAGCCAAGTCATTACTCGGTGGTTAATTCTTCAGAGCATAATTATGAAGAATTTTTCAAAGAAGAAATAAATTTTAGAAGAAGTTTTCTCTATCCACCAAAGGCTAATATAATAAATTTTCAATTTAGAAGCAAAAGTGTCGAAAATTGTATGGAAGAATTAAAAAAAATTAGAGATTTGATTTTTGAAAGATTTAAAAAAGAAATAAATTTAAAAAATATAATTATTCTAGGGCCTAATCCAGATGCGATAAAATGGGTAAATATGGTATATAGATATAATTTGACAATAAAAGTTCTAAAAGACGAAGATGTATTTAGACAATTTTTAATGGAATTAATTTTTAATAAAAAGTATTCATTTAATACTGAAAAAAATGGAAAATTAATTTTGACAATAGATTAAGGAGGAAAAATGGCATTAAGAAATGTTAGAATTGATGGCGATCCTGTTCTTAGAAAAAAGGCAAGGAAAGTCGAAGTTATAGATGATAAAATAAAAAATCTACTAGAAGATATGGTAGAAACTATGTATGATTCAGATGGAGTTGGACTTGCTTGTCCACAAATTGGAATTTTAAAAAGACTTGTAACAATTGATGTTGGAGATGAACATGGACTTTTAAAAATGATAAATCCGGAAATTTTAGAAGTTTCAGGAGAACAAGTTGGACCTGAAGGTTGTCTTTCAATTCCTGATGTGAGGGGTTTTGTAAAAAGACCTGAAAAAGTGAAATTCAAATATACAGATATTGACGGAAATGAACAAATTATAGATGCAACAGACCTTTTGGCTGTTTGTGTTTGTCATGAGATTGACCATTTGAATGGAGTTCTATTTACAGACTTGAGCTTAGAGGGCGAAGAGGCTGAAATGTACGAAAAACTATATTACGGTGAGGAAGAATAATGAAAAAAATAATTTTTATGGGAACTCCTGATTTTGCAGTTCCACCTTTGGAAGTTTTGAATGAAAATTTTGAAATTTCTTTAGTTGTTTCTCAAAAAGATAAACTTAGAAACAGAAAAAAATTATTACCGACACCAGTAAAGCAAAAGGCATTAGAGCTGGGTCTTGAAGTCATAACACCGGATAGTGTAAAAAGTGATGAATTTTTTGAAATTGTAAAAAAAATAAATCCGGATTTCATTGTTGTAGTTGCTTTTGGACAAATAATTGACAAGCGATTAATTGACTTTATGGGAGGGAAGATTTTAAATATTCACGCCTCAATTTTGCCTGAGCTTAGAGGCTCTGCACCGATAAACTGGGCTATTGTGAATGGTTTAGAAAAAACCGGCGTTAGCATTATGTCAATTGATGTTGGACTTGATACAGGAGATGTTTTAGATATTCTCGAAACAGAAATTTCCAATGAAGATAATCTTGAAACACTTTATGAAAGACTTTCAAAAATGGGTTCCACTTTGATTGTTGAAACTATGAATGACTTTGAAAATAAATATAAAAATAGAATTAAGCAGGGAGATAATTTTTCCTATGCTCCGATGATTGTTAAGGAAATGGGAAAATTAAACTTTAATGATACTTCAAGAAATATTTTTAACAAAATAAGAGGTTTTTATAATTGGCCAAGTACATTTTGTGAATATATGGGAGAGAATATAAAAGTTCATAGAGCTGAAATTGGAACAGAAAGTCCGAATGTCAAAGTTGGAACAATTTTTAAAACTTCAAAAGACGCAATCTTTGTTAAAACACTTGACGGTAGCATAAAACTTTTGGAAATTCAATTTGCTGGAAAGAAAAGAGTTTTAGTTAAAGACTATCTTCGTGGCAATTCTATAAAAGTTGGAGAAATTTTAAAATAATGAGAAAACTTGCAGTTGAAATCCTTTGTGAAATCAAAGATGAAAATTCAAACTCTAAAAATTTATTGAATAAAAAGGCGAAAAATATTTCTGAATTGGATAGTAAATTTTTAAGAGAAATAGTTTATGGAACATTGGAAAATCGAATTTATTTAGACTATATAATCAAAAAACTTTGCAAACTTAGAATAAAAAAATTCAATCCATATATTTTAAATATTTTACGAATTTCAATCTATCAAATTTTATTTATGGATAAAATTCCAGAATTTGCAATAATAAATGAGGCGGTTAATCTAACAAAAACTTTTAAATTAAAGAAGTTTTCGTCCTTTGTAAACGGCTCACTTAGAAACTTTTTAAGAAATAAGGAAGATTTTACAAAAATAGAAACAGAAAATTTAGAAGAAAAATTTGCTATAAAATATTCTACGAACATTGATGTTGTAAAAATTTTACTTGAAGATTATGGAAAAGATGAAACTTTGAAAATTCTTGAAAGCTCTATGGATAGACCACATTTTGCGATAAGAATATCATCTTTTGAAAAAAGTGAAGAGGAAGTTATTTCAGATTTAAAAAATTTTGGATATAAACTAAAAAAATCGGATATTTCAAAATTAACATACTTTGTAGAAAATCCAACCAATATATTGGAAACAGAAAGTTTTAGAAATGGAGATTTTACAGTTCAAGACGTTGGAAGTATTTTGACAGGAGAAGTTTTAGCTCCAAAAGAGAATTCAAAAGTTTTGGATATTTGTTCGGCTCCCGGTGGAAAAACTTGTCATCTCGCTTTTCAAATGAAAAATACCGGAGAAATTTTTGCCAACGATATTGTAAAAAGCAAATTAATAAAGATAGAAGAGAATTGTAAAAGACTTAATATAAAAAATGTAAAATTATTAAATTTTGACGCATCAGTTTATAAAGAAGAACTTAAAGAACAATTTGACTATATACTATGCGATGTAATCTGCTCCGGAGTTGGCGTTATGGACAGAAAGCCTGAAATAAAATTATTTAGAAGTAGAGAAACAATTGAAGAAATAATTTCTTTACAAAGAAAAATTTTTGACAATGCAGTCCAATATCTAAAAGTCGGTGGAGAAATAGTTTATAGCACTTGTTCAGTTTTGAAATGTGAAAATGAAGAAAATGTAAAATATTTCTTATACAAACATAAAAATTTGAAGATAAAAGAAGTAAAATTTTTAGAAAAAGAAGAAAAATTTATAAAATTATTACCTGAAAAACAAAAACATAATGGATTTTTTATAGTTAAGTTTTATAAAGAAGGATAAAAGATTGAAGGTTAAAACTTCAGTCTTTTTTGTTGAAATAAAATTTTATATGATGTATAATAAATTTAATTGATTTTGTAAATTGTATAAAGGAGAGATAAAATGTAGAGATTATTAAATTTTGAGTTTAAAATTTAATATATGTGAGGTAGGGAATGAAAAATTTTAAAGATAAGCTGTTTTGTTTGAAAGGTTATTACTTTTTTTCAAGCTTAGTTTTTTATGCCCCTGTGGCTCTTTTGATTAGAACTTCCAGAGGTGTAAGCATTTCAGAATTTTTTATTTTGCAGGCGATTTTGTCTTTTGGTATTTTTATCTTTGAAATTCCTTTTGGAATGATTACGGATAAAATTGGATATAAAAATTCTATAATTATTTCACATTTCTCTATGTTATTAGCTAGAATAATACTTTTGTTTTCTTTTAGCTTTGAGTTTTTTGTACTTGAATCTATACTTGAGGCAGTCGGTTTTGCTTTTGCTTCGGGAACTATAATTGGTTATGAGTATGAAATTATAGGTGAGGAAAATTTTGCAGTGGAATCTTCTATTCTTGGTAATTACTCAACTGTTGGCTTTATAGTTTCAACAATAAGTTTTTACTTTATGAATAAATATTTCGGACAAAATTTTCTGATAATTTTTACAATTATTTCAACTTTTATTTCTTTTTTATTTACTTTATTTTTAGAAAAAGAAAAAGGTTTTGAAAAAGATGATACTAAATTGAATTTCAAAAGTATTTTAAATAAATATTTAATCATTTTTATGGTGTTTAATGGAATGATTAGCATAACATTTATTTTGATAAATTTCTTTTATGTAGTCATTTTACAAAATATAAATTTAAGTGAAAACTATATGACTTTCGTTATTTTGTTATATTCTGTAATCGGACTTTTGAGTCCCAAAATTATAAAAATTTTTGGAGAAGTCAAACTAAAAAGAAATTTGTTTATATTTTTGACTATGAGTTCTGTTTTACTCATGTCGTTAATTTTAATAAAAAATATTTTTGTTATACTGCCAATGATTTTTTTACCAATGTTAATTGGAATTGTTGAAACATATTTTTCAAAGGTTGAAAATAGATATGTAGATAGTTTGAATGACAAAAACAGAGCAACTATTTTATCAACTTTCAGTATGGGAGCGAATGTTGTTGACTTTGGATTTTTATTTTTTTCAGCAAAACTAGCTGAGAATAGTTTAAATTATAGTTTTATTTTTGTTAGTATATTACTTTTGATATTTGGATTATTTTTTGCTGTAACAAAATTCATAGAAGAATAGAGAAATGTTAAAGGAGCTTTGAAAAAAGCTCCTTTTAAAATTATTCTTTACATGCAGGGTCTTTGCTCGCTTTATCTTTTGACAAGTCTCCAACTTTTTTATATTCTACATCTTTTGATTTAGGATCTCCAATTTGAACTGGAAGTTTGTCATCCATTTGCCATTGATTCCAACCGCCATCATATAAACTCGCGTTTAAGCCATTTTCGTGAGCAAGTAAAAATGCAACAGAGCCTCTCCAACCAGTTCCACAATAGAAACTCATTTGTTTATCAGTAGAAATTCCTTGTTCTTCCCACATTTTTTTGATTTCAGAAAAATCTTTATATTTTCCGTCAGAATTAATATAGAAATCCATTGAATCCTTATCATGACCTGCTTTTCCCCATAAAGCACCTTTAGGTTCTCCAGCTCTAGGTATATAAGTATAACCACTTTCTTTTCCTAACCATTCATTTTCACTTCTAATTGAAATTAATTGGAAATTATTGTCTTTTCCAAGTTTTTCTTTAACAGTTTCTATTGAAGTTATATATTCTGGGTGAGCAGGAACCTTTGTTTTGAATTCTTTAACAGGAGTAGGTTTAGTTTCTTCTTTTTCTACCGGGTAGTTTTTATCTGTCCAGCTTTTTAAACCACCATTTAAAATTTTTACATTTTCAACTCCTGCATATAGATATGCTGTGGCAACTCTAGCACATCCTGTATTTTGTCCATAAAGAATAACGGTAGTATCTTTATCTATTCCATAATTTAATAAACTTTTTTCTAATTCTTCAGGGCTTCTTAAATTCCACACAGGTTCTTTTTCAACAGTATCTGTGTTTATATGAATTGCACCTTTTATATGATTTTTTAAATAGTCAGGACTTTTATCAACTTCTCCCCAAGAAACTTCGGCTATTACAAAGTTTTTTACGTCTTTCACTTTTCCATCAAGAACGTCTTTAACATAGTTTGCATCAACAAAGACAGTTTCTTTTGAAACTTTTTTCGCAGTTGATTTTTTTTCTTCTTTCTTTTCAGTTTGCTTTACATCTGTTTTCTTTTCGTCTTCTTTTTTTGAACAAGCACAAAAAACTCCAAGTACCAAACATAAAATTAACAGTTTTTTTAAATGTTTTTTCATTACACACTCTCCTAAATTTATTACAATTAAAAATTACAAATAAGTTATTTTTTTATCATAATAATAAAATTTATAATTATTAATTGCTTTTTTATTATACAATAAAATAAAAACTTTGTAAATAAAGGAGTTTTTAAATTTTCAATTTTAATAAAAGTATTAATATGTCTTTTATTATTAACATAATAATATCACCCTTCGGCTATACTTTGTATCGGATGGAGACATGAGAACCTTGTTGTTTCACAATAAAAATCTCACTATTGTATAAAAAGTGAGATTATGATTTATAATTTATTCCTTGATATGAATTTTTTTGTTTTAATATTTTTCCGACTTCACCAATTGTTTTAATTTTATCTTTTGACCATAAGGGAGCAATTAATTTTGTTTTGTCGCCGTCGCCTGTTAGTCTGTGAATTATGATTTCTTTATCTAAATTTTCTATTGCCATAATTAAAGCATCTACATATTCATTCCAAGTCAAAACTTTGAATTTATTTTGTAAATAATCTTCATACAATTCACAATCATTTTGAATGAAAAGGCTGTGAATTTTAATTCCCCAAGGTTTTTGTGAGTTTACATAGTCGATAGTATTTTTAAAATCCTTTTGGTTTTCGTTTGGCAGACCGAAAATTATATGAAAAATAGTTTTTATATTTAATTCTTTTAATTTTTTTACACAATTTTCAAAAGTTTCAGTACTGTAACCGATATTCATAGCGTTTCTCGTTTTTTCGTTTGAGCTTTGTAGTCCAAGTTCAACCCAAACTTCAATTTTTTTATTTAATTCATCAAGCAAATTATATATTTCTTCATTAAAACAATCAGCCCTTGTTGCTATTGACAATACTTTTACACTCGGAAAATTTATCGCCTCATAATACATTTGTCTAAGCTGTTCTATTGGTAAAAATGTATTTGTATAGCTTTGAAAGTATGCGATATATCCTTTATCGACATTTTTATCTTTTAAAAATTTTATCTGAGCATTTAACTGTTCTGTTATGGATTTTCGTTTTGTTGTAAATTCACCACTTCCGTTTTCAGAGCAAAATTTACAACCACTTTTACCATTTTTTCTATTCGGACAAGAAAACCCTCCGTCAATGGAGAGTTTTAAAAGTTTTGAGCCAAATTTTTCCTTTAGATAAGAACTTAAAGTGTTATATCTTTCCATATTATCTCTTTCTTAATTGTTCCTTTTGTTCTAAGACATGTCTTTTTAACTCATCTAAATATTCTATTTCATCATTTGAAAAATCAACATTTTTCAAGAATCTTCCTGCACCTTTTATTACCATTAATTCAGGATTTTCAGGATTTATTACATTTAATCTTGTTCTGTCGGTTATTAATTCAACAAAGCCGGGAATTAATGATGAGCCACCTGTTAGAATCAATCCCTTTTCAAAAAGGTCGGCAATCAATTCCGGTGGAGTTTTTTCTAAAGTTTCAGTTATTGCATTTAAAATTTTATTTAAAGTCATTCCAATTGCATGTGAAATATCTGAACTATTTACAAAAATATGCATAGGAAGTCCGTTCATTACATTTCTTCCCTTTACTTCATACATTTCTCCGTCGCTAGTTGGATAAGCAGTTGCAATGGAAAGTTTTATAATTTCAGCAGTATTTTCTCCAATCAACATATTATATCTTGTACGAATAAAGTCTGCGATTGCTTCGTCAACTGTGTTTCCGCCAATACTTAAACTTTTTGCAATTATAATTTCTCCATTTGAAATTACAGAAATATCTGTCTTTCCTGCTCCAATATCCACAACCATAGTTCCTGAAGGGTCATTTATATTTACGCCACAACCTATTGCTGCAGCGATTGTTTGTTCCAAGAGTACAACATTGTTTGCTCCGGCGAGTTTAACCGCTTGAGTTATTGCTCTTTTTTGTACTTGAGTTAATTCACTTGCGATACAAACTAAAACATTTGGTCTAAAAAAGTTTTTTCCAATAGATTTTTTAATTGCTCTTTTTATGATTGCTTCTGTTACGTTAAAATCTACAATATTTCCGGCGACTAAAGGCCTTTTTGCAACTACATTACCGGGAACACGTCCTAATAATTTTTTTGCAGTTTCTCCGTAAGAAATTATTTTATTTTTATATGTATCCATAGTAACTATTGATGGCTCGTTTACTATTACACCTTTATTTTCTACGAAAGTCGTTACTTTTGATGTTCCAAAATCAATAGCAAGAGTTTTTCTAAAATATTTCATAATATCTCCTAATATAATTTTTATTTTACTTATGTTAATTATTTAATTTAAAGCACATTTTACATTATGCTATTATAATTTTACACTAAAATTAGTATATAGTAAAGTAGGAGTTTAATTATTAAAAAAATTTGATAAATTTGTTGTAGTGTAGTAAAATAAGAATGATAAAATTAATAATATGGAGGACTTTTATGTTTAGAATGAAAAACAAACTTAATAGTTTATATAATGCAAATAAAGAGGTTAAGTTTGCTCTTATCGGAGCTGGAAAGATGGGTAAAGGACTTGTTAATCAACTTTCAAGAGTTAAAGGTTTAACAAGCGCCGTTGTAATTGATGAAAAGCCTGAAAAAGCTATGGACGCTCTTCTTTCTTCCGGAATTAGAAAGTCGGATATAACTACAAGTGATAATATAAAAATAATAGAAAATTCTATAAAAAATGGAATGTATGTAGTTTCTGATGACTATTCCATTGCTTGTAAATTACAAGATATTAAAGGAGTTGTTGACGCAACGGGTAATCCTCCTTTTGGTGCCGTTCTTGCGATGGAGGCAATCGAAAATAGAAAACATACAATTATGTTAAATGTTGAATGTGATGCTGTTATTGGACCTTATTTATACAATTTAGCCAAAAAGAAAAATGTAATTTATACCGGTTCTGCCGGAGATGAACCGGGTGCAATTATGGAGCTTGCAGACTTTGTTTTAGGTGCAGGTTTTAAACTTCTTGCTGTCGGTAAAGGAAAGAACAATCCACTTAATTATTATATTACTGAAGATGATGTTAGAGAAGAGGCCATTTCAAAAGGTCTTTATCCAAAAATGCTTGCAGGTTTTATTGACGGAACAAATACAATGATTGAATTGACAAGTGCAGCTAATGCTTTGGGTTTTGTTCCTGATGTTATTGGTTGTCATGGGCCAACAACTACACCGAATGAGCTTGGAAAATTATTTTCTTTAAAAGAACAAGGTGGAATTTTAAATAACTATAAAACGGTAGATTTTGCTTTTGGAGTTGCTCCGGGAGTTTATGCAATAGTTACAAGTGATAGTGATGAAGTACATGACCTAATGAAGTATTTAAAAATGGGTGAAGGACCTAACTATGCAATTTACAGACCATATCACTTAACAAGTTTAGAAACACCGATTACAATTTACAATGCAATCGTTGAAAAAGAGTCAACTATTGTTCCTGCTTGTGGACAAGTTTCAGATACTGTTACAGTTGCAAAAAGAGATTTGAAAGCTGGAGAAATTTTAGAGGGAATTGGTGGAAAGTCTGTTTTTGGTACAATAACAAGCCATGCAGACCAAAAAAATAGAAATCTTTTACCGATTGCTATGATTACTAAGAAAACAAAATTAAAAGTTGATGTAAAAAAAGATGAGCTTATAACTCTGGATATGGTTGAGCTTGACGAGGAACATATCATTACAAAACTTAGAAGAAAACAAGATAAATTAGGTCTTTAGGAGAAGGTATGAAAATAATTTCTCGGTATAAAAATAAAATTGCTATCGGCATTTCTGTTGTAGCAGTTATTATTTTAATTATATTTTTGACTGTGAAATTTGGAGGAGGCTCGAATAAAGAAGTAGCCTTTGATTTTTCAAAACCATATACAAAAATTGAATTTATAAAAGATGAAATGTATATTTTTGAAAAAAATAAATTTTCACGTTTTAATAAAAATGGAAAATTAAAAACAGAAAAAGAAATTTCAAATAATGGAAAAATTAGAATTTCTAACGATATTATATATTCTCTTATGCCTAATGAAATAATTATGTATAGTAAAAATTTTGATGAGATAAAAAAAATATCTTTAGAGAAAGAAAGTCAAGATTTTTTTATTGAAAATAATAAATTGATTTTGATAAATAATGCAAGTTTTAAAATTTTTGACGAAACTTTAACTGAAATATATTCAAATGATGATGTTCAAAGTCCGGGGTATGTTAAATTTTCAAAGGACAATAACAACTTTGTATATACAGATTATGTTAAGTCGGAAAATTCAATAAAATCGAGATTTCACATTTTAAAATTGAAAGACAAGTCAACTATTTGTGATTTCACTTTTTTTAATGAATTTATAATTGATTTTGGATTTGTAAATAATTCTGACGATAAGATTTACGTTGTTACGAATGAAAAGTTATATCTTTTTGAAAAAAATATTATAAAAAATCAATATTATATAAAAAATTTAAAGGATATTATCTATGATTCCGGAAAGATTTATTTGATTTCAAACGATATAAAAGTTTTTAATGCAAAAGATTTAAAACTTGAAAAGGAAATTGCTATTGAAGGAGAATATATAAATGCTCATAATTTATCAGAAAATATTTTGTTGGTAAAAAAAAATGGGTATGTATTAGTTGACAAAAATAGTTTTAATCTAAAAGAGTTTCCTGCTGAAATCGTAGATTCAGTTGATAGTGAAAATTCTGCATATTTGATATTAAAAGATAGATATAAGAAAATAAAGTAGGAGGTGTTTATTTTGAACGAAAAGTATTTATTATTAACTTTTAATTCAGTTAATCATACAATGCAAATAGAAAAAGAACTTAAGAACTTAGAAAAGAAATTTAAAACAATTCCAACGCCTAGAGAAGTTAGTCGTTCTTGTGGACTTGCGATATTACTTGACCCAAGCGAACTTGTGACTGTAAAATCATTGAAAGAGGACGGAAAAAATGTTGATTACATTTGGTCTTTTGAAAAAACACAAGATAGAGGAAATGTAATAACGGAGATAAATATTAATGAATAAATTTTTTAAAAATTTTATTTATTCGGAGTCGCTTAAAAGTTTAATTATAAAAATAATTTTATCAGTCATAGTTTTTTTGATTGCTAAAATTATTATTTATATTTTTACAAAAGCTCTAAAGAATTTAGTTAAAACTTATAAATCGAATGATTTTAGAAATTCTAAAAAAGTAAATTCAATTGTTTCCATATCATCAAGTGTTTTGAAATATATAATTTATTTTATTGTAATAGTTATAATTTTAAGTATTTTTAATGTAAATACATTGTCCTTAATTGCAACTGCTGGAATTGGTGGTATCATCATTGCCTTTGGAGTTCAAAGCATTATCAAAGACCTTTTTAGTGGGATTTTTATTTTACTTGACGACCAATATAATATCGGTGATGATGTAATTATAAATGATATTGCCGGAAATGTTATTACTATAAATATGAGAAATACACAGATACAAGGTTATGATGGAAGTATAAATACCATTTCAAATGGAAGTATTACTACTGTTACAAATTTAAGTAAAAATAACCAAAGATCTATTGTTACTTTCTGTTTTCCAACTGATGTGGATATTGAAAAAGTTAAGAAAATAATAAGCGATTTTTCAACTGAATTTCCAGAAAAACATAAAAGTGTAATCAAAGCTCCTGTATTTTTCGGAGTTACAGAAATGGAAAGTTATTATATAAAAATAGCTGTTGTTCTTTGGAGCAAACAGTCAACACAATGGCAAAATGAAAAAATTTTAAGAGAAGAATTATACAAAAAATTTAAAGAAAAAAATATTGAATTTTTAAAGTTCGAAAAGGGTGATAAAATTGTATAAATATCAAGTATCAGACATTGTTGTATTAAAAAAAGAGCATCCTTGCGGAACAAATAGATGGCAAATTTTACGAACCGGCATTGATATAAAATTAAAATGTTTGGGATGTGAAAGAGAAGTTTGGGTTAAGAGAATTGACTTTGAAAAAAGACTTAGAAAAGTTGAAATAGACGGAAAGCTTTATAAAGTTGCAAATCTTTAAAGGAGGTAGTTATGGATTTTTTAGAATTAGCAAAAAATAGATATTCTGTTAGAGAATTTTCTGGTAAAAAGGTTGAAAAAGAAAAGATTTTAAAAATTTTAGAATCTGCAAAAATTGCACCGACTGCAAAAAATAAACAACCGATAAAAATTTATTATTGTACAGATGATGAAAAGCTAAAACTTTTAAATGAATCATCTCCTTGTGAATACAACGCACAACTTATGTTTGTAATAACTTACAATTTGGACGAATGTTGGTACAACGAACATAGTGGCATACCAAGTGGAATAGTAGATGCGACAATAGTTGCAACACAAATGGTATTAGAGGCTGAGGACTTAGGCTTAGGCTCAGTTTATATTGGAGCTTTTGACCCTGAAATAGTTACTAAAAATTTTGAAATTCCTGAAAAAAATAAAATTGCCATGCTTTTATTTATGGGATATAAAGGAGAAAATGCTATGCCTTCTCCAATGCACGAAGAATACAAAAAAGACGAAGAATTATTTGAAGAATTAAAAATTAGATAATCAGGGGATTATATGGATAAAATATTAGAAGATTTATTTTCTTTACAAGATATTGAATATAAAAATTTTAATGCAAAACTTATTCCTACAGTAGATAAAGACTTAATAATCGGAGTTAGAACGCCTGATTTAAGAAATTATGCAAAAAAATTATTTAAAGAAGATGAAAAACGAAGCTTTAAGTTTTTAAATAGTCTTCCACATAAATATTATGAAGAAAATAATTTACATGGATTTTTAATTGAGCAAATAAAAGATTTTGATTTAGCTATGGAATATACAGAAAATTTTATTCCTTTTATAGATAATTGGGCGACTTGCGATTCTTTTTGTCCGAAAGTTTTTAAAAAATATGTAAATGAAACTTATGAAAAAATTTTACTTTGGATAAAGTCTGATAAAACTTATGTTGTTCGATATGGAATAGGACTTTTGCTTTCAAATTATTTAGATGAAAATTTTAAAGAGGAACATTTAAAAATTGTTTCAAAGATTAGGTCTGAAGAATATTATATAAATATGATGATTGCTTGGTATTTTGCCACTGCTCTAACTAAACAACAGAAGTATGCTATCAAGTTTATAGAAAATAAAAAACTTGACGATTGGACTCACAACAAAGCAATTCAAAAAGCAATAGAGAGTAGAAGAATAACTGATGAACAAAAAATATATTTAAGAAGTTTAAAAGTTAAGATAATGAGATAAAAAGAGCGAACGCTCTTTTTTTGTTGGACTTGACGAAAATATTTTAATGTTATAAAATTAGATATTATGTATATTGTTGGAGGATTAATGGAAAATCTAAGTACGGTTATCGAAAGATTGAAAAAATTACAACAAAATTTATCAGAAATCGGTGATTCACTTTGACATTTCAAAGTTAGAGGAGACTTATAGAGATTTAGAGGCTCAAACTTTAAAAGAAGATTTCTGGAATGATTCTAAAAGTGCAAAGTCAATTCTTGATAAAATGAAAAGTTTAAAATTTAAAATTGAAACTTTTACTTGTTTAAGTCAAAAAATTTCGGATTCAATAGAATTTTTAGAAATTTTATCTGATGAGGAGTTTATGGAGTATGAGAAAGAAGTTTTAAAAAATATTAAAAATATTGAAAAAGAATATTTTGCATTAAAGTTAGATACTCTAATGGTTGGAGAATATGATTCAAACAATGCTATTTTGGAAATTCATGCAGGAGCAGGGGGAACTGACGCTCAGGACTGGACAGAAATGTTACAACGTTTATATACGAGGTGGATTAGCAATAAGGGTTTTTCATTTTCCATTTTGGATTATAATTCCGATACTGAAGGGGGAATTAAGTCTGTTACTTTAAAGGTTGATGGAGAAAATGCTTATGGCTTTTTAAAGGGAGAAAAGGGCGTTCATAGGCTTGTTAGGATTTCTCCTTATGATTCATCAAATAAAAGGCATACAAGTTTTGCAAGTGTCGATGTATTTCCGGAGATTGAAGAGATTACAGATGTTGAGATAAATCCGAAAGATTTACGGATTGATACTTTCCGTTCAGGTGGAGCGGGTGGTCAGCATGTAAATAAAACGGATTCGGCTGTTAGGATAACTCATATTCCAACGGGCTTAACTGTTTCTTGTCAATCCGAAAGAAGTCAAATGTTTAATAAGGATACGGCTATGAGGCAACTTGTTGCTAAACTTTTGATAATAAAACAAGAAGAAAATAGAGAAAAGATAGAGGATATTCAGGGTAAATATTCACAAATAGCTTGGGGCTCACAGATAAGGTCTTATGTTTTTCAGCCTTATACTCTTGTTAAGGATCATAGAACAGGTTATGAAACAGGAAATGTGGAGTCTGTTATAAATGGTAATATTGATGAATTTATAAATCAATATTTATGTGAATTGATTAAAAAAAGTAGGTGATTTTATGAAAAGAGAAAAAATAACTAGAGCAGTTGCTCTTATATTAGCTTTATTAATGTTAGCCGGAGTTTTTCCAACTGTTATAGGATTATTTAGATAATGTTGGTTATTGATATAAAGTATAACAAGTCAAAGGAAGTTTTTGAAGTGATTTTTGAAGATGAAACAAAACTTCTTTTGAATTATAATATTTTTGAAAAATATAAAGTTTCTGTTGATATGGACTTTTCGGAAACAGAAATTTTGGAGATGAAATATTTTTCAGATATTGAAAGAGCAAAGTCAAGAGCGATAAATTATATTTCCGGAAAATTAAAGACAAAATATGAAGTTAGATTAAAACTTAGAGAAAATGAATTTTCAAATGAAGTAATAGATGAAGTTTTAGAAATTTTAGAAAATGAAGAATATTTGAATGACAGGCTTTATTGTGAAATTTTCATCGAGGATAAAAAAAGATTAAACGGTTATGGAAAAAATAAAATAAAATCTTTATTAATTCAAAAGGGAATTTCAAAAAGCATTTTTGAAGACTTTTTAGATAATTTTGAATATGAAGATGAATTTGATAATGCTGTTAAAATGGGTATAAAAAAGTTGAATCTATTGGCAAATGAAGAAGATAAATTTAAGAAAAAGCAGAAAATTATAAATTATTTAGCTTATAGAGGCTTTAGTTTTGATGTAATAAATGATGTTTTAAAGGAAATTTTGTGATGACTTTTGTTTATATTGTAGAGTGTAAGGACGGGAATTTTTACACCGGTTATACAACGGATTTAAAAGGACGGATTGAAAAGCATAATTTGGGACTTGGTGCAAAATATACAAGGGGAAGAACTCCTGTAAAACTTATTTATTTTGAAGTTTTTGAAACAAAGTCTGAGGCGCTTAAAAGAGAGATTAAGATAAAAAAATTAACTAGAATACAAAAAGAAAAATTAGTATTAAATTTTGATAAGAGTAAATTTTCTACTTATATGGAAGGTGATTTTAATGGTAATTAACGAAAATTTATATGAGAAATATAACAATTTAAGAGAAAATTTAGCAGAATTATTACTTTTAAAAGAGGAAATTATTTCAATTAGAAATGATTTAGTTTTAGAGGACGAAGAAAAGTTTAAACTTTTATATAAAAAAAATATAGAAAGTCTTGTAGAGGTGCAAAAACATTTAGAAAGAGATGTTATGAATCTTTTCAGGGCAAATGAAATTTTAAAAATACTTGAATTTTCAAACAATTTTGTCGATGTTAGTCAAGTATATACAATTATAAATTCTGAAAATAATAATAGCAAAAAGTTTAATTCAAACGAAGTTAAAAATTTTGTTGGACTTTTTGATGAACTTGATATTGAGGAAAACAAAAATTGTAATGATGTTTTTAAAGCTATTGCAAAGGAAATATCTCCACATACAAATAGTGAAAATTGGGATAGAGAGCTTTGGAAACAGACTTTAAAGGCAAAGGCTGACGGTAGCAAAAGAACTATGAATAAGATTTTTAAGACAATCGAAGAGGAAAGATTGAATAAAAGTCCGATAGATTTTAATATTGATGAATATTCTAAAAATATTAGGACTTTGGAAAATAATTTAGAGTTTTTAGAAAGAGAAGTTAGAAATCTTGGAGAGTCTTGTAAAGATACTCTTGATGAGAAAAAAGTAAAAAAGATGACTAAATTGTTAAAAAAGGTTGAGAATAAAAAAGTTGAAATCAATCATTCAATAGAAATTTTGACAAAAATTAGAAATGGTTTAGTTGACGGCTTTATAGCATCTTTACCTGCAAATAAAAACGGAATGTTAAATTAGGAGGAGAATATGGAATTAAAATACGAAATTACAGAAGAATTAGGAGTTTTATCCGAAAATGAAAAAGGCTGGAGAAAAGAATTAAACTTAGTTAGCTGGAATGAAAGAGACGCTAAGTACGACATAAGAGATTGGAACCCAAGCCACGAAAGAATGTCTAAAGGGGTAACTCTTACAAAAGAAGAAGCTGAGGCTCTTTATGAAATTTTAAAAGAAGAATTTGGAGAATAATGTGAAAAAACTTTTTGGAAAATTTATTTTAGGTCTTTCTAAAGCTTTAGATGTAATTTTAGGGGGACTTGTAAATATTTTATCTTACATTGTAAATTTACTTAGCAGTTTATCTGTATTTTTAGTAATACTTGGAATTGGATTTTTAGCCTTAGGCTCATTTATAATTCCGTTTGTACTTATAATTTTACTTGCAAGTCCGTTTTTCTGGGCAGTAATTTTTGTTTTTTTCATTGTGCCGTTTTTGGGAAAGAAATTTATTTCATTTTTAAGGTATGTTAATTATTCATTATGCGAATATTTGAATGATTACGGAAACTTTTTAATGGGAAATAACAAAAACTATTCATCTTTTAGAGAATATAAAAGAAAGTACGAAAGAGCACAGGAAGAACAAAGACAAAGAGAACGTGAAGAAAGACAAAGACGTGAAAGAGAAGAATGGGAAAGACGATTTAATTCATTTAATGAATATTTTTCACAAGGTGGTTTCTATACGAACTATCAAGGTCAAGGTTATCAAGGCTATCAAAATTATAACGGAGCCTACTCCGACCCGTACAGCGACTTTAAAAATAAATTTGAAAAGTCTTGTGATGAGTTGGAATTTAATACCTATGATATAGATTTTTACCAAGTTAAGTTGCAATACAGAAAACTTGCTAAAAAATATCACCCTGATTTGAATAGAGATGTTGACACAACAGAAAAATTTCAACAAATTAATTCAGCTTTTGAATTCTTAACAGAAGAAAATATAAAAAGATATAATCAAATGAAAAGATAGCAAAAATAAATGCTATCTTTTTTAAATTCATAAAATGTGGTAAAATAAATGTATCTTAAAAAAATTTTGGAGGTAGTTATGAATATAGTAGAACGTTTTGTTGAATATGCAAAAATTGATACGCAATCAAATCCTAAGTCTGCGACTGTTCCTTCAACAGAAAAGCAAAAAAACTTGGGAAATTTACTTGTTAAACAGTTAAAAGAAATGGGAATTGAAAATGCTCATATTGATGAAAAGGGTTATGTTTATGCACATTTAAAATCAAATGTAGAAAAAAATCTTAAAAAAGTCGGTTTTATTGCACATATGGATACTGCAACAGAACTTACCGGAGCAAATGTAAATCCACAATTTGTTGATTACAAGGGTGGAGATATAAAGTTAAATGATGAAGTAACTATGACTGTAAAGGAATTTCCTTGTTTAAATGAAGTTGTTGGAGAAAGACTTATAACAACTGACGGAAATACTTTGTTGGGTGCTGATGATAAATCAGGTATTGCAATTATTATGGATATGGTTCAAAAAATTATTTCAGAAAATTTACCACATGGAGATATTTCAATAGGTTTTACTCCTGATGAAGAAATTGGACGTGGAGCGGATCATTTTGATGTTAAAAAATTCGGTGCAGACTTTGCCTACACAATTGACGGTGGACCTATCGGAGAACTTGAATATGAAAGTTTTAATGCTTGTAGTGCTGTTGTTGATATTAAAGGAAAGAATGTTCACCCTGGTTCTGCAAAAGATATTATGAGAAATTCACTTATGGTTGCTCATAATCTTTTATCAATGTTACCTGCAAATGAAAGACCTGAACATACTGAAGGTTATGACGGATTTTATCATTTATTAGAAATGAACGGAGATACAGAAAATACTCATATGGAATTTATCATAAGAGATTTTGATAGAGAAAAATTTGAAAATAAAAAAGAATATATGAGAAAAATTGTTGAAGTTTTAAATTTTAAATATGATAATTCAATTAGTTTAGAACTTAAAGATTCTTATTACAATATGAGAGAAAAATTAGAGGACAGAATGGATATAATTGACCTTGCTTACAATTCAATGGTTGAGATTGGAATAACTCCAAAAATTCAAGCAATTAGAGGAGGTACTGACGGTTCAAGACTTTCTTATATGGGACTTCCTTGTCCGAATATTTTTGCAGGTGGATTTAACTTCCATGGTAGATTTGAATTTGTTCCTGTTTCATATATGGAAAAAGGCTCAGAATTACTTGTAAAAATTGTAGAAAATATTGTTAAAGGAGAATAGTATGAATTTAAAACCAGAAAGAGTTTTTCATTATTTTAGAGAGCTTTCAAACATTCCTCATGAATCACATAATGAAAAAGCTATATCTGATTATATTTATAATTTTGGTAAAAGTTTAGGACTTGAAACAAAACAAGATGACATTTTAAATGTTTATATAAGAAAACCTGCTACAAAGGGTTATGAAGATAAACCCGGAATAATCTTACAAGGACATATGGATATGGTTTGTGAAAAGGCTACAAGTTCAAATCATAATTTTGCAACAGATAAGATTGAATGGGTGATAAAGGACGATTTGCTTTTCGCTAATGATACAACATTGGGTGCTGATGACGGTATTGCAGTTGCAATGGCAATGGCAATTTTGGAAGATGAAACTCTAGTTCATCCTGAACTTGAAGTGCTTATAACTGTTACTGAAGAAACTACAATGGCAGGGGCTTTAGGACTTGAAAAAGGACTTTTAAAAGGAAAATATCTTTTTAATATAGACTCTGAAGAAGAAGGAATTTTAACTCTTGGCTCAGCAGGAGGAACTCTATTTAAAACTAATTTGGAATTAAAATTTGAAAATAGGGAAGTAGAGCTTGTTAAACTTCATTTTGACGGATTTTTGGGTGGACATTCAGGAATGGAAATCGGAAAAAATAGAAGAAATATGATTAAAACAATCGCTGAATTTATAAAAGAAACAGGACTTTCCGTTTCAAGTGTTGATTGTGGGAATAAAGATAATGCAATTCCTAGAGTTGGAGAAATTGTAATTGAAAATTCTCCAAAATTAGATGAAGTAATTGCTAAATTTGTAGAAAAATATAATGGTGAAGAACAACTTACAATAGACAAAAAGGAAGTTTTTGTAGGAAAAGTTTTAACAAATGCTTTAAAAGATACATTGATTGAAATTTTAGAAAAATTACCAACAGGAGTAAATACAAAAGATGAAACAGGTATCATAAGTTCTTCAAACCTTGCAATCGTTCAAACAATCCAAGATGAAATTTTAATTCGTGATTCAATTCGTTCATCATCACTTAGTATCTTAGAAGAAATGAAAACAGCATTTGCTAAAATTTCTAAAACATTAGGATTGAATTATGAATTTTCAGGTGGTTATCCATCTTGGGAAAAGAAAGAAAATTCAATATTACAAAAATTTGCAAACAAAGTTTATAAAGACTTAACAGGAAAAGAATTTGAAAATATCATAGTTCACGCAGGATTGGAATGTGGAGCAATCTATGAAAAATATCCAAATCTTGAATTAATTTCATTTGGACCTGATATAAGAGGAGCACATACTCCAAAAGAAAATCTTTCAATTTCATCAACTAAAAGAGTTTATGATTTTACATTAAAACTAATTGAAGAAATTGCAAAAAATTAATATTTAAACATTCAAACGGAATAGGGATATTCCGTTTTTTGTGTAAAAAATCTAAAAAACATACCATTTTGGTAATTCTGAGCGAAACGTAGTGAAGTCGAAGAATCTCAAAATTTATTGAAAAAATATTTACCTAAGACACAAAATATGGTACAATATATGAGTATGGAGGTGAGATAATGGATTGTATATTTTGTAAAATTGTTAATGGAGACATTCCGTCAAATAAAATTTATGAAGATGATGATATAGTTGCATTTAACGATTTATCACCTCAAGCACCGATTCACTTTTTAGTAATTCCTAAAAAGCATATTGAGTCTTGTAATTTTGTAAATAAAGAAAATTCAGAAGTGGTTGGAACAATATTTGCAAAGATTTCCGAACTTGCAAAAGAAATGGGATTTGATGAGTCAGGTTATAGAATTATTAATAATTGTAACGATGATGGTGGGCAAACAGTTAAGCATCTTCATTTTCATGTCCTGGCAGGACGTAGTTTAAATTGGCCACCGGGTTAAAATTTAATTTTAGTTAAAAATTTTTGAGTTTATATAAATTATATAAAAAAATGTTATGAATTTACTTGAATTTATATCGATTTTGTTGTATAATATGTATGATTATTTCTCAAGACAGAGTTTGTCTGTATAAAGAGAGGGGGGATATCATGGCAGAAATCAGAGTTGGCGAAAACGAATCTTTAGATAATGCGTTGAAAAGATTTAAAAGACAATGTGCACGTGCTGGAGTGCTTTCAGAATATAGAAAAAGAGAACATTACGAAAAGCCAAGTGTAAAGAGAAAGAAAAAATCAGAGGCAGCAAGAAGAAAAAAGAAAAAATTCTAATTTAATAGCTGTATTAAAAAGTAACTAAAGTCCTTTTATTTAAGGGCTTTTTTTATTGCGAAAAATCGCGGAATGGTATGGGTATTATTGAATTTTATTTTAAAAATTTTCTAAAAAATATTGTTTTTTTTATAAACTTTTGATATAATATAATTAACTGTTGTTTAAGGAGGGCTTATGACAAAGAGAGAACAAGAACTTTTAAATATAATTAAAGAAAATCCTTATATTTCTCAAAATGAATTGGCTGATTTGCTGGACATAAAGAGGTCGTCTGTTGCAGTTCATATTTCAAATTTGATTAAAAAGGGATATTTAGTTGGTAGAGCCTATGTGATTAGCTCTAATTTATCGAAAGATGTTTGTGTTATTGGCGGTTGCAATATCGACTTTATTGCAAAGAGTTTCGATAAAATAAATATGAAAGATTCAAATCCTGGAACTTTGGAATATTCTTTTGGTGGTGTTGCTAAAAATATTGCTGAAAATTTAAAAAGAATGGGAATAGAAAATAAATTTATCAGTGTTTTTGGTGATGATGCTTATTCGAGAGAAATTAAAGAGTATTTAAATAAAGTGGGGATAGATTTTTCAAACAGTAAATTTTTAACAAATAGAGGAATGTCAAACTACATTTCGATTTTAGATGAAAATAATGATTTATTTACAGCTATTTCTGCAATGGAAGTTTTAGAAGAAATTAATATTGAATTCATTTCAAAACATATTGATTTAATAAAAAGTTTTAAGTTTATCGTTATGGATACAAATTTAAGTGAAGATGTGCTTGAATATATTTGCAAAAATTGTCCTAATTCAAAGATAATTGTGGATTGTGTTTCAAGAAAGAAATCTTTAAAAATCAAAAATTTATTAAATTATATTTATCTTATAAAGCCAAATATTTATGAGGCTGAAGAATTAACAGAAGTACCTTATAATGATGAAAGAGATTTAAAAAATATTGTAGATGTCTTTTTGAAAAAAGGTGTTCAAAAAGTTTTTATCTCAATGGGAGAAAAGGGAATTCTTTATGCTGATAAAAATGATAGTGGAATTGTAAAGATAAATGAAACTGCAAAGGTTGAAAACACTTCAGGTTGTGGCGATGCGTCTATGAGTGGAATCATCTTTGGTGTAGTTAATGAAAAAGATAGTTTAGAATGTGCTAAACTTGGTAATGTTGCCGGATTTATAACGGCACAATCAATGGATACAGTTAGTAAACATATTAGTGAAAAAAATCTATTAAATTTTGGAGGAAGTTATGAAATTAGAAAAATATTTAACGATTAGTGAAGAAGTACAAAATGCAATTAAAGAAAACAAACCGGTTGTTGCTTTAGAATCAACAATTATCTCACATGGTATGCCATATCCTAAAAATGTTGAAACAGCTCTTGAAGTTGAAAAAGTTATTAGAGAAAATGGTGCTATTCCTGCTACAATAGCTATTGTAAACGGAGAAATTAAAGTTGGTTTAACTAAAGAAGAAATTGAAGTAATCGGTAAAGCAGGGCTTAGCGTAACAAAGACTTCAAGAAGAGATTTACCTTATGTTGTAGCTAATAAATTAAATGGAGCAACAACAGTTGCCGGAACTATGATTTGTGCTGAACTTGCAGGAATTAAAGTTTTTGCAACAGGTGGAATAGGTGGAGTTCATAGAGGGGCAGAAACTACAATGGATATTTCAGCTGACCTTGAAGAATTGGGACAAACAAATGTTGCAGTTATTTGTGCAGGTTGTAAATCAATTTTGGATATGGGACTTACTTTAGAATATTTAGAAACAAAAGGAGTTCCTGTTTATGGATACCAAACAAATATTTTACCTGCATTCTATACAAGAGTAAGTGATTTTAAGGTAAATAAAATAAATTCAGAAGAAGAAATCGCAAAAGTTTTAAAAACTAAATGGGATTTAGAATTAAATGGTGGAGTTGTTATCGCAAATCCAATTCCAGAAGAATATTCAATGGATAGAGAGGCTATCGACAAAACTATCCTAGACGCTTTAAAAGAGGCAGATGAAAACGGAATAAAGGGAAAAGATACAACGCCATTCTTACTTGATAAAGTTCAAAAACTTACACAAGGAAAGAGCTTAGAAGCTAATATCAGATTAGTATTCAATAACGCAAAACTTGCAAGTAAAATAGCAATAGAACTTTCAAACTTAAGATAAGAACTCCACTCATTTACGAGCTTTACATCAGGTGGGTGCCCGGGAACCTTGTTATTTCACAATAAATTACAAAAAGGTCGGAATAAATTTCCGACTTTTTTTGACGAAAATAGTAAAATAAACTTATCAAAAATATTAGGAGCTTAAGATGAAAAATAAATGTAAATTTAAAAATTATTATTTACCAATCGGTGCAATTTTTTTATCAATAGCATTAATTATAAAAAGATATTCTAATATAAATGATATAGTATTAGGATTTTTGTTTGGAATTTCTATTGGATTGTTGCTATTAAGTGGATTATATAAAATTAAAAAATAGGAAATTATTATGGCATCAAGTAAAGAATATTTAGAATTTATAATTGAACAGTTGTCTGAATTTGAAAAAATAAAATACAGAGCTATGATGGGTGAATATATTATTTACTACAAAGAAAAAGTTGTAGGTGGAATATATGACGATAGATTTTTAGTAAAAAATACGAAGTCTGCAAAAAAATATATGAGCAATGTTGAATTTCAATTACCATACAAGGGGGCAAAAGAAATGTTGTTGGTCGATAATGTCGATGACAAAGAATATTTAAAAGGACTGTTTGATTAAATGTATGATGAATTGCCATTACCAAAAACTAAAAAGAAAAACTAATATAATTTTCATTAAGACAACTAAATTAAGGTAAATTATGTTGAAATAAAAATTTCAATTTACCTTAATTTAAATTATCTTTTTAAAGATACAAATAATTTTGTTACTAATTTTTTATATAATATTAACGCTAAAAAACTAAATTGTTAAAAAATATTAAAAGATATTGAAAATTTTTTTATTTTTTGATACAATATTAACTACTGTACATATTGTTTATGTATAATATATAAATAAAGGAGAAAAAAATGTTTAAGAGTATTTTAGTTTCAATTGTTGTTGCTATTTGTTCATTATTAAATTTTAATTTAGGACAAACAGATTTAAGAGCTTCCATGGGAATCGTTGCATTAATTGTTGCTCTTCATGATGACCCTAACCTTAATGAATTAAAAACTGGCTTAATAGCTGGTATTTTCGTTTTCTTAATGAGAATATTAGTAAGTGCATTTGTAGGAAAAGCTTTAACTTTTGCGGTTATAAGTTCTTATTCTATAGAAATTTTATTTTATGCAAGTTATGCCTTATTCTACCTTATACTTGTTAGACATGATCATTCAGTTTACAAAACACCTTTTATAATGATGCTTATGCTTTGTGATTTTGGTGCAAATACTGTTGAATACGTTGTAAGATTTTTAATATTTGGAGGTGGAATAATGAAAAGTCAATTTAATGATATTTTCATTTCTGCATTCATTCGTTCTGCAATTATATGGATAATCGTTTCATATCTTGCAAAATACAAATTAAAAAACGAGGAGAATTAAATGGATTTTATAAAAATTGTTGATGTTTTAAGCGGTTTCTTATGGAACTATGTTTTACTTTTTTGTTTAGTGGGAATAGGAATTTATATGTCTATTAGACTTAAATTTCCACAATTTACAAGACTTTTTCCAGCTCTTGGGAAAATGTTTAGAGATATAAAAGAAAATAAACCTGTAGAAGAAGGAAGAATGACTCCATTTCAATCTTTATCTACTGCAATTGCCGCTCAAGTTGGAACTGGTAATATAGTAGGCGTTGCAACTGCTGTTGCATCAGGTGGACCTGGAGCTGCATTTTGGATGCTTTTATCTGCTTTTTTTGGAATGAGTACAATTTTTTGTGAAGCAGTTTTAGCACAAGTTTACAGAGAAAAAAGAAATGGAGAATTAGTAGGAGGCCCTGCCTACTACATAAAAAATGGATTAAAAAATAAATATCTTGCGGGATTTTTTGCAGTTACTTGTATAGTTGCTTTAGGAATAGTTGGTATAATGGTTCAATCAAACTCTGTTGTGGAATCATTAAAGACTTCTGTAAAATTGCCAAGTACAATAACAATCATCGGGCTTATAGCCTTTGTAGGAATTGTTCTAACAGGTGGTATGGATAGAATTGCAAAATTTACAGAAAAAGTTGTTCCTGTTATGGCTTTTTCTTATGTATTTGGTTGTTTAGTAATAATAGTAATGTTTTCTAATAAATTATTACCTGCTATAGGTTTGATTTTTGAAGGAGCTTTTACTCCTCAAGCTATCGGTGGAGGCGTATTAGGAATAACTTTAAGAGATACAATAAGATATGGTCTTGCTCGTGGCCTTTTTTCAAACGAAGCAGGAATGGGATCAACTCCTCATTCACACGCCGTAGCACACACAGACCATCCAGCAGAACAAGGTTTTACTGCTATGATAGGCGTTTTCATATCTACATTTTTAATTTGTCTATCTACAATAATTATAAACCTTGTAAGTGGTTCATATAACATAAACATTCCAGCAACTGAAATGGCAAAATCAGCTACATTAATGACTCAAAATGCTTTTATCAAAGGATTTTATAGCTTTGGTGGTATATTTTTATCATTATCTCTTACATTTTTCTCACTTACAACAATAGTTGGTTGGTATTTCTTTGCAGAGTCAAATATAAAATTCATTGCAGGAAACAAAAAAACAATTATAATTGTATTTAGAATAATAGTGCTTACTATGCTTGCTGTAGCTCCACTTTTCCAAGGAGATTTTGTTTGGAAACTATCAGATCTTTTCATGGGGCTTATGGCATTACCTAACTTAATCGCTCTTATATTATTATCAAATAAAAGCGTAAGTATCTTAAAAGACTATGATAAATGTGTTAAAGAAGGTAATGTACATTTTGAATATGAATTTGAAAATAAATAATTTTTAAATAAAAAAGTGTCAATGATTTCTCATTGACACCTTTGTCTGCACTCTGAGGATAGCAATTTGCTATCCTCTTTGTTTTTCTTATTATTTACTTTGTTTTATTTTTGCTTGTGCTGCTGCAAGTCTTGCGATTGGCACTCTAAATGGTGAGCAAGATACATAGTCAATTCCAACTGCGTTTAGGAATTCTATTGTTTCAGGGTCGCCACCATGTTCTCCACAGATTCCAACGTGAAGATGTGGATTTGTTTCTCTTCCTAGTTTGAATGAAGTTTTGATTAATTTACCAACACCTCTTTGGTCTAGTTTTGAGAATGGATTAAAGTCAAATATTTTTTTGTTTTCATATTCGTTTAAGAATTTTCCGGCATCATCTCTTGAAAAACCAAATGTCATTTGAGTTAGGTCATTTGTACCGTAACTAAAGAATTCTGCTTCTGTTGCGATTTCATCAGCAAGTAGGGCAGCTCTTGGAATTTCAATCATTGTTCCAATTTTGTATTTAATATTTTCGTTTAATTCTTTTAATGTTAATTCGATTTCTTCTACGATTTCTTTTTTAACATATTTTAATTCTTCGATTTCTCCAACTAATGGAATCATTATTTCCGGAGTAATTGAGATATTTAAATCTTTTTGTGCTTTTATTGCAGCATTTATTATTGCTTTTGCTTGCATTCTATATATTTCAGGGAAAGTTACAGCAAGTCTGCAACCTCTATGTCCAAGCATTGGGTTTACTTCTTCCAATTCTAAGATTACATCTCTTAAATGACTTTCTTCGATATTCATTTCTTTTGCTAAATTTTTGATATCTTCATCTTCATAAGGTAAGAATTCATGTAGAGGTGGGTCAAGTAATCTTATAGTTACTGTTTTTTCTTTTAATACACAGTAAATATCATAGAAGTCTTTTTCTTGCATTGGTCTGATTTTTTCTAATGCATCGATTCTTTGTTCGATTGTTTTTGAAAGAATCATTTGTCTTACAACAGGTATTCTTTCTTTGTCGAAGAACATATGTTCTGTTCTACAAAGTCCGATTCCTTCAGCACCAAATTCAACAGCTTGTTTAGCATCTCTTGGATTATCAGCATTAGCTCTAACACCTAAATCTTTGATTTCATTTACCCAATCCATAAAAATTTTGAAGTTTCCTGTTAATTGTGGATTTAGTTTTTCGATTTCACCTTTGTAAATAATACCGGTTGTTCCATCAAGTGAAATTACTTCGCCTTCTTTGACGATTTCATTTTGAGTTTTTATAACTTTTTCGATTTCATCAACTTTGATTTCACTAGCTCCGGCGATACAACATTTACCCATTCCTCTTGCAACTACGGCTGCGTGAGAAGTCATTCCACCTCTGGCAGTTAAGATACCTTCAGCTTCAACCATTCCTTCAATATCTTCCGGAGAAGTTTCTTGACGAACTAAAATTACTTTTTCTCCTGCTTTAACAGCATCAACAATGTCTTTTGAGTGGAAGTAAACTTTACCACTTGCAGCTCCCGGAGAGGCAGCAAGACCTCTTGATAATATAGGAGTATTCTTCATCATTTCAGCATTAAAGATAGGGTGAAGAAGTTGATCTAAGCTCTTTGGTTCAACTCTTAAAATAGCCTCTTCTTTTGAGATTAAGCCTTCTTTAACTAAATCTACTGCTACATTGATTGCAGCATCTGTTGTTCTCTTTCCATTTCTTGTTTGTAATAAGTACAATTTACCTTTTTCAATAGTAAATTCCAAGTCTTGCATATCTTTATAATGATTTTCTAATGTTTTTGCAATTCTTAAAAATTCATCATAAACTTCCGGCATAATTTCTTTTAATTTTTCGATTGATTCTGGAGTTCTAATACCTGCAACAACGTCTTCTCCTTGTGCATTCATTAAAAATTCTCCAAATAATTTGTTTTCTCCTGTGCTTGGATTACGAGAGAAAGCTACACCAGTACCACTTGTATTACCCATATTACCGAATACCATTGCTTGAACATTTACAGCTGTTCCTAAAGAATCGTCAATACCGTTTAATTTTCTATAAACGATAGCTCTTGGATTCATCCAAGATTTGAAAACTGCTTTAATAGCTATGATTAATTGTTCGATAGGGTCTTGTGGAAATTCTTTGCCAGTTTCTTGTTTAAAAATTTTCTTAAATTTTTCAACTAAGCTTTTTAAATCTTCTGCAGTTAATTCTGTGTCTAGTTTTACATTTTTTTCTTCCTTAATTTTGTCAAGTTCATTTTCAAAATAAACTTTTGGAATTTCCATTGCAACATCACTAAACATTTGGATAAATCTTCTGTAACTATCGAATGCAAATCTTTCATTACTTGTAGAGTTTGCAAGACCGATAACTGATTTATCGTTAAGACCTAAGTTAAGAATAGTATCCATCATACCAGGCATTGATATAACGGCACCACTTCTTACAGAAAATAATAGAGGATTTTCTGTACTTGAAAAACTTTTTTGTAGCTTGTTTTCACAGTCTTTAATGTGAGTTTTGATTTCTTCAATTAAATCATCTGAAATTTTTTCATCATTTTTGTAAAAATTATTACAAGCCTCAGTAGTAATAGTAAAACCAAAAGGAACATTTAGTCCAATATTAGTCATTTCGGCAAGGTTAGCTCCTTTACCGCCCAATAAAGCTCTCATATCTTTATTGCCTTCGTCAAAATTGTAAACAAATTTGCTCATTTTTTCCTCCAATTACTTATTAATTTTTAATAGATGTTTTAAAATAATATCTGCTGTTTCTTCAATAGCTTTTGTAGATACATCTATTACAGGACAACCTATTTTTTTCATTATTCGGCTAGAATATTCAAGTTCTTCAAGTATCCTATTTGAATTTGAATAAATACTATTATCAGGAAGACCTAAAGATTTTAGTCTTTCCTTTCTTATGCTTTCCAACTTTTCTGGTGAATTAGTTAAGCCAATTATTTTTTTAGGCGAAACTTTGAATAATTCATCTGGAACCGGCGTTTCTGGAACCAAAGGAATATTTGCAACTCTAATGTTTTTATTTGCAAGATACATAGACAATGGAGTTTTAGACGTACGAGAAATTCCAATAATTACAAGGTCTGCAATTAAAACTCCTCTTGGGTCTTTTCCGTCATCATAACGAACTGCAAATTCAATAGAGTCAATTCTTCTAAAATATTCTTCATTTAGTTTTCTAAGTGCTCCAGGAGTATTACCGGGAGTTGTGTTGCTTACTCTTTGAATAGCTAAAATAGACGCAGAAAGCAAATCTACATTTGTTATAGAATGTAGCTCTGAGAATTTTTTAACATAATCTAAAAGAGATGCATCAACTAAAGAATAAAATAAAATAGAATTTTCAGTTTCTTTACATTTGTTTAATATCTCTGAAAGTTGTAAAAATTCTCTTGTGTGAGAAAATCTTTCAAGAGTATATTCAATGCCATTAAACTGAGCAAGAGCAGCACGTGCAAGTTGTTCTGCTGTTTCTCCAGTAGAGTCAGAAATTAAAAAAATGTTAAGCATTTATCTTCCTCCTTACTAAATATATTATAAACTTTTAATTAAATAAATACAAGTTTTTTATCAATTTTACTTTTGAAATTAAATATGATAAAATAGATTAATAATATAAATTATTCATTTGTTTATTGTATAATATGAAAAATGATTATTTTATTTTAAAATGTGGTATTTAATATAATGTTATTTTTATGTTTAATAAAATGGAGGTGTGTTTTTTGATAAAGAAAAGTAAAAAAACAAAAACCGGTAAGTCTATAGGAAAGAAGATAGCAATATTTGTAGGAGCGTTATTTTTATCTATTTATTTACTTGGAGTTATTATTTTTTCTTTTGTAGCTTTACCTAACACAAAAATAAATGGAAATGATGTTAGTTATGTTATGATAGATGATGTGTTTAACAAAGACTGGACTGATACATCTATTAAATTGAATCGTGCTGATGGCAAAAGTGATTTTTTTAAGCCGGAAAAAATAAATTATAAAGAAGAATATTTGGCAGATAAGAAAATTTTACAAAATCAATTTGCTTGGCCGATTTCTTTCTTTACAAGCCGTAATTTTAAATTGGAAGTAAATGTAAGTTACGATAATGAAAAGTTCGAAGAGTTTTTGAAAAATACTTTGATTTTAAAGGGAGTAAAGCACCCTGAAGACGCAAAAATAATTTTTAAAGATGGACAATATATTATAAAAGATGAAATTTTAGGAACATATACTACTAAAGAAAAATTGAAAGAGGCAATTTTGATTGCTTTGTCTGAAAGAAAAGATAGTATAGATATGAGTAAAATTTCTGAACAGCCAAAAATAAAGAAAGACGATGCATCTTTGCAAGAGGCTCTTAAAAAATATCAAAAAATTTCAAAGTTAAAATATGAAATTTCCATAGGGTCAAATAAAGAAATATTAGACGGAGAAATTTTAGCTAATATTTTTACTTTTGTAGATGGTGAACTAAAACCTGATGAAGGAAAAGTAAAAGACTATATTATAAGAATTGCGATAAAGTATGATACTTTCGGAATGGATAGAAAATTCAAAACTACCGGCAAAGGTGAAATTACAGTTCCCGGAAAAGATGGAATTTACGGTTGGCAAATTGATGTTAATAAAACGAAAGACCTTTTGATAGAGAAACTGTTAGCGTATGAATCAACTGCTATTGAGCCTGTATTTATACACAAAGGCTTGTCTTATGAAAATACTGACGATATAGGGAATACTTATATAGAAATAGATTTAACCAGACAACATATGTGGTTCTATAAAGATGGGAAACTTCTTTTAGATACTGATGTTGTTACTGGAGATGTTAGCAAAAAAGTTGAAACACAAATCGGTGTTATGAAAGTTTGGAGTCGTGAAAAGGATAGAAATCTTAAAGGGTTATCTCCGATAGGTTACGATTATGTTGCTCACGTTGATTACTGGATGCCTATAAATTGGAAAGGCGTTGGTATTCACGATGCTACTTGGAGAAATGGACAATTTGGAGGAAATATTTATAAAACTTCAGGAAGTTATGGTTGTATAAATACACCACTAGAAAAAGTAAAACAAATTTATGAAAATGTCCAAATAAATACTCCGGTTATTGTTTATAAGAGTAATTAAATTTAAAAGCAAGTAGATAAAATCTATTTGCTTTTTTGATGCCACTAACAAAAAATAAATTACGTACAATAATTTTAATTGATAAAATGTTTACATTGTGATAAAATAATAATATAAAGATAGGAGAGTGATACTATGGGTAAGTTAGAAGAAATATATTTTAAGTCACTAAAATCATTAGATTTTTCCGGTCTTACTAAATTTTTCTTTGAAAACAGTATTATTTCTTATATTATTGGAATTGTTTTAATTTATATTCTTTTTAAATTATTAAAATTCCCTTTAAAAATTATAAAAAAGATTATTTTGAATTCTATAATTGGATATGTAATTTTATATATTCTGTTTCTTTTTAAGATTGTAATAGTACCATTTACTTATATAAGTTATTTTCTAGTTGGTACTTTTGGAATAGTAGGAATAATTTTATCATATTTATTTTATTCAATTTAGGGAGATAAAAAATGGGTTTATTTATTACTTTTGAAGGGCCGGACGGTTGTGGTAAGACTTCAATAATAAATTTATTGAAGGAATATTATAAAAATAATGAAAAGATAATTTTCACAAGAGAACCGGGTGGAACGAAAATATCAGAAAAAATTAGAGAAATTATTTTATCTAATGATAATAGTGAAATGTCAGCTCGTACAGAGGCGTTACTTTATTCAGCAAGTCGTGCCCAACATATTGATGAACTTATAAAACCGAATTTAGAAAAAGGAAATGTGATTATTTCAGATAGATTTGTTTTAAGTTCACTTGCTTATCAAGGTGGTGGTAGAGAACTTGGCGTTGAAAATGTTAAGAAAATAAATGATTTTGCAATAAATGGAGTTAATCCGGATATGGTGATTTTCTTTTATGTTGACCCTCTAACAACCTTGAAGAGAAAATCTTTAAGTGATGAGGCAGATAGGCTTGAACTTTCAGGAGATAATTTCCATAGTAGAGTTTATAATACATATATGGAACTTCTTGAAGAAATGAAAAATGAAAAATTTTTGAAAAAAGTTGATGCTACAAAGAGTATGATGGAAGTTTTTGAAGATGTAAAAAATATAATAGATGAGAAATTGGAGGAATTGCTATGAAGATGATAATTGCAATAGTTCAAGATCAAGACTTGAACCCTTTACAAGACGATTTAACTGAAAAAGGTTTTAGAATGACAAACCTTGAGTCAACAGGTGGATTTTTAAGAGCAGGAAACTCAACTCTTTTAATCGGTGTTGAAGAAGAAAAATTAGATGAATGTCTAAAGATTATTGAAGAAAATTGTAAATCAAGAGAAATTACAACGTCAGTTCTAAGCGTTACTATGCCGGGGGATGCATATATTCCATTCCCTATGGAAGTTTTAGTTGGAGGAGCAACAGTTTTTGTTCTTGATGTTGTAGATTTCGTTAGAATGTAGGTGATATTATGAAACTTATTATGGCTATTATACAAGACCACATTGTTCAAGATGTTTTAAACGAACTTTCTGAAAATAAGGTTAGAGCTACTAAATTATCTTCAACAGGGGGATTTTTCAAAAAAGGAAATACTACTGTTTTGATAGGGATAGAAGATGAAAAAGTAGATAGAGTTAAAGAAATGATTTTAAATATTTCAAAAAATAAAGAAACTGTTGATGATAAAACTGCTAATACTGTAATGTTTGTTTTAAATATGAATCAATTAGTAAGGATGTAGTTTATGAATTATGCTCTTTTTAAAGAGAAGTTGGATTCTTTGACTTTTTCTCAGAATTATATAGTTGAGGGAAGTGAAAGCTTTTTGGAAAAAGTTTCTAGTGAGCTTATAAAAAAAGTTTTAAATCCTGATGATGAATTTAAAAATTCAAGAGAAATTGAAGAAAATACTCACCCCGACTTGATGATAGTAGAACCTGAAAGGAATAATATTTCTATTGATTCTATTAGAAATATGATTGAGTATGTTCAAAAAAGACCTTTAGATTCAAAATATAAATTAGTTATCATAAAGGGTGGGCAGTTTTTAAGAACAGAATCTTCAAACGCTTTGTTAAAAACTTTAGAAGAATCTTTTGATTATGTTATAATCTGTATTTTAGTAGATTCAAGATACAAACTTTTGTCAACCATAAGAAGTAGATGTATCTTTGTTTCTGAAACGGATTTAACAGAAGTTTTTGATTACTCTGAGTATGGAAAACTATTAGAAATTTTATCAATGGCTTTAAAAGGAGATTTTTTAGCTATATATGATTCTAAGAATAAGGAGTATTTGTTAGGTTTAAAGGAAGATAGAAATTTCCTGCCACTACTATATGATTTCTTTAAAGAGTTTTATATGTTTTTAGAAACTAAAAAAGATAGTTCAAACAGAGATATTTTAAAAATATTTAAAAACAATGTTAATTTTGATAAAGAAAAATTGCTTAAAATTTTAAAATCGATAGAAATTGTTAGAGAAAATTTGTATAATAATGTAAATTTTCAACTATCTATTGAAAAAATATTTATAACAATTTTAAGATAGTTGGAGGAGCTTATGGAAAATTTTGCTAATATTATTACTCTTATGAATGTTAACAGCAGTAGAAAATTATTTTTAGCAGTAGGAGCTGTTAGTTTATTAGCGATGGGAGTAGTTATATTTTTAAAGAGAAAGAAATAGATAAACATAAAAAGGATATGATTTTAAAGTCATATCCTTTTTGAATTAAAGTAAATTTATTTTATTTTCTTTACATATATTTAGCATTTCATCAGACCAAAAGCTTGATTGCACTTCTCCAATATGTGCTTTTTGTAAAAAGAACATACATATTCTGGATTGTCCGATTCCACCACCAATTGTAAATGGTAATTCATCGTTTAGGAGCATTTTGTGATAGTCTAAGTTTTTTCTATCTTCATTTTTGCTAAGCTCTAATTGTTTTAAAAGTCTTTCTTTATCAACTCTTATTCCCATTGAAGAAAGTTCAAGAGATGAATCTAAAACGGGATTCCAAAATATTAAATCTCCATTTAAATTCCAATCATCATAGTCTGGACTTCTTCCGTCATGTTTTTTACCACTATTTAATATATCACCAATTTTTGTAATAAAAACTGCTTTTTTTGCCCTTGCGATTTTGTGCTCTCTTTCTTTTGGGGTATCGTTAGGGAACATATCTTCAAGCTCTTGTGTTGTGATAAAAAACACTTTTTCAGGTAAGATTTTTTTGTAATCTAAAAATCTTCTTGATAAAAATTCGTCCGTTCTTTTAAATACATTAAAAATCTTTTTTACAATATCTGTTAAAAATTTTTCATTTCTATCTTCGTTTTTTATAACTCTTTCCCAATCCCATTGGTCAACATATACGGAGTGAATATTATCCAAAGTTTCACAAGGTCTTATTGCATTCATATCTGTATAAATTCCTTCGCCAACCGGAATTTCATATTTTTTTAGAGCTATTCTTTTCCACTTTGCTAAAGATTGAACTATCTCAAGTTGCTGTGAATTTTCTTCTTCACTTAGTGAAAAGCTAACAGGAGATTCACTACCGTTTAAATTATCATTTATTCCCGTATTCTTTTTTACAAATAGTGGGGCAGAAACCCTCGTTAAATTTAATTCATTTGCTAAATTTGATTCAAAAAAATCCTTAATTTCTTTAATTGCTTTTTGTGTTTCAATAATGTTTAAGTCTGAGCAATACCCTTTTGGTATAATCACATTGTTCATAAAATCACTCCCTATAAATTTAAAAATATAACATAAATGATACTATAATTTACAAATATTGTCAACGCCATATTGAATTAAAATATTGAAACAAAAAAATAGAGTTGTTAAACAACTCTATAATAATTTCTCGATATATTCAAATTGAATATCCTCGTCTTTCTTTGCATAAGCCATATCTCTTTCTTTTGTAATAGCAATATCATCTACGAAAAATGGTTTAATACTTTCTGTATTTGCTTCTTCATTTACAATTTTTACTTTTACAATCTCAGATAGAGTATAACTATCTACAACAACACCTTTTCCTTCGTTAGTTATAACATAAGTTCCACAAGGTGGAATTTTTTTCAACTTTTCTTCATAGACATTTTGCTCATATTTTAAACAACACATAAGCCTACCACAAGTTCCTGAAATTTTATTTTGATTTAAAGAAAGCGACTGGTCTCTTGCCATTTTTATCGTTACAGGAGCAAATTCTCCTAAAAATCTTTTGCAACAGCAAGTTTGTCCACAAGAACCGATAGCACCAACTATCTTTGCATGGTCTCTAACACCTATCTGTCTAAGTTCGATTCTGTTTTTAAATATATATGCAAGGTCTTTAACCAATTCTCTAAAATCAATTCTATTATCAGAAACAAAGTAAAAAATTACTTTTTGATTGTCAAAAGTATATTCACAATCAACTAATTTCATATCTAAGCCATGTTCAATTACTTTTACTTTACAAATTTCAATTGCATCTTTAGCTTTTTTCTTGTTTTCCGTATGAATATAATCGTCCATACTGTCGGCAATTCTCAAAACAGGTTTTAATGAAGAAACAAGTTTTGATTCTTCGACTTCTCTCGGTGCTATTGCTACATGTCCGTACTCAACTCCACGAGAAGTTTCCACGATTACATTGTCATTTTGATTTATACTAAAGTTGCAAGGGTCAAAGTAATAAATTTTTCCGGCCTCTTTGAATCTTACCCCAACTACTTTTTTCATAGTTCCTCCTAAAAATTATACATTCATATTATATCATAATTTTCTGTTGAATACTAGATATATAGACTTAATAAAGGGAAAACCGGCGGGAGAAAATATTCAAAAAAATAACGGACAAAAAATCCGTTATTTTTGATTTTATTTTAAAACTAGGTAAACTATCAAATATTTATTTTTATTCTCTGTTTTTTAAAACTTCGCTGAAATTCATTTTGGATATTCTATAAAATTGTAATATACTTACAAACGCATAGGTTGCAATAGTTATTAGAACTGATAAAATTACTATTGTAAAAGAAATATAAAGCTCTAAATATCCTGAAAATTTAAGCATAGAGTAGTACATTATTTCTTTTACCACATATACTTCAAGAGGAATTAAAGCTAGCAAACTTATTAAGACTGTTATAGTTATCGGTCGTATATAAATTTTTGAAATTTCTCTGTTAGTATATCCGAAGATTTTTAAATAAGCTATTTGTAAAGTGTTCTTATCAGTTATTATTTTCATAAGGCTATACATAAAACCTGCCAAAAACACTGCAGATAAAAATACAAAAGTATTTATAAGAGGTCCCATAATTTCAGATAATTGTTTGGAAACATCGGTCATTGAATTTTCATCAATTGTAGTTGCGATGTATTTTTCATCAATATCCAATTTTTCATTGCTGAAATAGCCGTTAAAGAATTCTTTTTTTTGTTCTATTTCTTCGTTTAGGAATTCTTTTTTTACAAAAGCTGAAAGAGTAGATGATTTTTTGTAAATACCAACTATTTTATAAGTTTTTTCTTTATCTAACAATTTGCTTTTTATAGTTATTTCATCTCCTACATATTTTCTGAGTTTTTTTGAAAGATATTCACTTACAATGATTTCATTTTTATTTTCCGGCAGTTTTGTATTTTGAAAATATTTTGAATTTTCACTAATTCCTAATAACAATATATCATCATCTGCTTTTCTGATAGGGTGATATACACTTGCAGATATTGTTGTATATTTTTCAGCCGTTTTACCTTCAATTTCTATCGGTGCTTTTAAGACATATTGATACTTACAAAATAAATTCTCTTTCAAGTTATTTCCATAGTTATCAAATGTCGGCTTTGCAGAAATACCGAAAATAAATAAGATTGAAGTAATAAAAATTCCAAGTATTATAGCTACATAATCACCTCTATTTGATTTTATAATAGATTTTCTAAAAGACCCCAAAAAATTTTTCTTTATTTTCGATTCACTTTCAGATTTTGATTTTATTTTATTTTTATAATGTTTTAAATTTTTTTTCAAAAAATCTAAAGGTGAAAAATTTAATTTCCTATAAATATATAAATAATTAAAAATCAAAATTATAGAAATTGGAATTATAGTTGTAATTATTAGCGCTTCCAAGTTGAAATTAGGGGTAAAGTTAGGCAAGTTAAATGATTTGTAGTAAACAGCTTTGAATGAATTTGTAAAATATGTGTAACCTAAAATATTACCTAAAACCGCTGCCAAAAAAGTTATTATTACTGAATTTGCAATATAATTTAAAACAAGTTCCGATTTTTTATATCCATTTGCAAGTAGTATTCCGATTATTTCAGATTCTTCCTGTATTTTACTTACAATTGAAAGTGCGAATATAAAACTTAGTAAAATTACCATAAGACATAGCATTACAATCATCATAGGTCTATCTCCGCCCATGTCGTCTATCAAATAACTTATTGCATTATTGTCTTTTTTTGTAATCTGCTCCAAAACTGTTTTCGATTTATTTGCTGATTTTACTATATCTTTATTTTTTTCGTCAATTTCTTTTTCACTTAAGTTCCTATTATTAAATCTATAAGAAACTTGATATTTTAATTTACTCTCATTAAAAATATCTTTTTCTTCTTCAGATAGCAATCCTGTTCCGAAATCCGTTGCATTAAATACTAAATCACTATGTTTTTGAAAAGATGAATTATAATCAGGAATAGAGGCAAATCCTACTATTTTAAAAGTATGTTCCTTATTGTCTTTAAAAAATTCTTTTTTAAATGTTATAGTATCTCCGATTTTTAAATCATTAGTTTTAGCAAACAAATGATTTATGGCTATTTCATTCTTATTTTTTGCAAGAACTCCTTCATTAATTATAGGAAGATTAATATTTTTTCTATTTGTATAAAGCCTAATCGTCTTTTCATCTTTATTATCCTTATTTTCCTTAATTTTTGCATCAACATAAGGAGATTTTTCGACTTTTACATTTTCATCTTCAATAGATTTTATAATTTCATCTGTCGGATTAAATGCAAATAATAATTTTCCGTCTTCAACAACTCCTTTAGACATAAGTTCATAATATATAGTCTTTATACTTCCTGATGCAACCAACATACCGGAAGTTACGGAAATCATAGAACACATAAGGATAAAAAGCAATAAGTTTTTTGACCATTGAGTTTTTAAACTTCTGAAAATTCTTTTATTTAAGTTTCTCATACTACCACTCCAATTCTTGTGCATCCAGTACTTTTTCGTTTTTCATTTCTTTAGATATGACACCATCTTTAAGTCTTATAATTATATTAGACATCTTTGTTATCTCTTCATTGTGAGTTGCAAGAATAATTGTAGTTTCATATTCTTTGTTTATTCTTTGAAGTAGGGATAAAATATCTTTAGAAGTTTTATAGTCCAAAGCACCTGTAGGCTCATCACAAAGCAGTATTTCAGGCTTTTTTATTAAAGCACGTCCGATTGCACATCTTTGTTGTTGACCGCCTGATAATTGTCTAGGATATTTATTTTTGTGTTCCCATAAACCTAAATCTTTTATTAATTTTTCAATATCCATAGGGTCATTGTGTATAAAAGAACCCACTTGAATATTTTCCGTTACATTTAAATCCGGAATTAGATTATAAAATTGAAAGATAAAACCTAAATATTTTCTTCTAAAATTTGAAAGGGGATTTTGTTTTAAACTTGAAATTTCACAATTATTTATTGTTATCAACCCACTGTCAATTTTTTCAAGTCCACCAATAGCATTAAGCAATGTTGACTTTCCCGAACCTGATGGTCCCAGTAGAGTACAAAGTGCTCCTTTTTCTAAAGAAAAATTTATATCTTTTAAAACGGAAATTTTATTTTCGTTTGTACCATAAGTTTTATTCAAATTTTTAACAACTAAAAACATAAATACCTCCATAAAAATTTAATTTTATTACAGCTCAATTATAGCACTTTTGATATACACTATCAAGTTGTTTTATAATGAAAAGGAGTTTATATTCTGATTATTAAATAATTTTTTGCGGTATATTAATTATGTTATATATAAAAAATATAGTATAATATAGGTGAATTATTTTTAATAAAAAAATTTTTGATTAATATATAAATTGGAGTACATTATGGAGTTTGTTTTAAATTCAAAATTTAAACCTACCGGCGATCAACCGGAGGCTATTGAAAAAATTTCGGATTCGATTAAAAAAGGAAATAAAGAAATAATTTTAAAAGGTGTTACAGGAAGTGGAAAGACTTTTACAATGGCAAATATTATTGAAAAAGTTCAAAAACCAACTCTTGTAATTGCACATAACAAAACTTTGGCTTATCAGCTTGCGAGTGAATTTAAGGAATTTTTTCCTAACAATGCTGTTGAGTTTTTTGTGTCTTATTATGATTATTATCAACCTGAGGCTTATGTTCCACAATCTGATACATATATTGAAAAAGATAGTTCCATAAATGATGAGATAGATAAACTTAGGCACTCTGCAACAATGTCTCTTTTTGAAAGACGTGATGTAATTATCGTTGCGTCCGTTTCATGTATTTACGGTTTAGGAGATCCGATTGACTATGAAAATTTAGTAGTTTCTTTAAGACCTGGAATGATAAAAGATAGAGATGAAGTTATAAGAAAACTTGTTGACATTCAATACGTTAGAAATGATATTAATTTTATTCGTGGAACTTTTCGTGTTAGAGGAGATAGTTTAGAGATTTTTCCCGTTTCATCTTCTGAAAATAGTATTAGAGTAGAATTTTTTGGAGATGAGATTGACAAGATTTCTGAAATAAATTCTTTGACAGGAGATGTAATTGGAACTCGTGAGCATATTGCAATTTATCCTGCATCTCACTTTGCTACAAGTTCTGAAAAAATAGAAAGAGCAGTCGGTACAATTTCTAAGGAATTGGAAGAAAGACTTTTAGTTTTAAATGAAGAAAATAAATTAGTTGAGGCTCAAAGACTTGAACAAAGAACAAAATATGATTTAGAAATGTTACAAGAAATTGGTTTTTGTAGTGGTGTAGAAAATTATTCTGCCCATCTAAGCGGTAGAGAAAGAGGCTCAAGACCTTATACTCTAATAGATTATTTTCCTGATGACTTTTTGATTATTGTTGATGAAAGTCATGTTACCGTTCCACAAATTGGAGCAATGTACGAAGGAGATAGAAGTAGAAAACAAAATTTGGTAGATTATGGTTTTAGATTGCCGTCAGCTTTAGATAACAGACCTTTAAAATTTACAGAATTTGAAAATATGATAAATCAAATTTTATATGTATCTGCAACTCCGGGTAAGTACGAAAAGAGTCATCACTTAGAGGAAGTCGAACAAATTATAAGGCCGACAGGACTTTTAGACCCATTAATTGAAGTTAGAGAAACGAATGGACAAATTGATGATATTATCGGAGAGGTCAATTCAGTTATAAAAAATGGCGAACGTGTTTTAATTACAACTTTGACTAAAAAAATGGCTGAAAATTTAACAGATTATCTAAAAAATGTAGGAATAAAAACTACTTATCTGCATAGTGATATTGATACAATTGAACGTATGGAAATAATTAGAGATTTGCGTGTTGGAAAGTTTGACGTTTTAGTTGGAATTAACTTGCTAAGAGAAGGTCTTGACTTGCCCGAGGTTAGTTTGGTAATTATAATGGACGCAGATAAAGAAGGGTTTTTACGTTCTGAAACTTCTATGATACAGACTATTGGACGTGCTGCAAGAAATGTGAACGGTAGAGTAATTATGTATGCAGATAGAATTACAAAATCAATGGATATTGCTATAAGCGAAACAAATAGAAGGCGTGAAATTCAAAATAAATATAATATAGAGCATAACATTACACCAAAGAGTGTTAAGAAAGATATTAGAGAAATTATTCAGGCGACAAAGGTTGCTGAAGATATTTCTGAATACAAAACTGAAAATGTTGAAATAACAAATTATGAAAGTTTTATCGCCGACTTGGAAAATGAAATGTTATCTGCTGCAGATTCATTAGAATTTGAAAGAGCAGCGTCAATAAGAGATGAAATAAAGAGATTAAAGGAAATGTGGGGATTAGATGTCTAAAAATACAATTAAAATTAAAGGTGCAAAGGCAAATAATTTAAAAAATATAGATTTGGAAATTCCAAGAGATAAAATGGTTGTTTTTACCGGTCTTAGTGGAAGCGGAAAATCTTCTTTAGCTTTTGATACGATTTATGCAGAAGGTCAAAGGAGATATGTTGAAAGTTTATCAAGTTATGCCCGACAATTTTTAGGTCAAATGGATAAACCTGATGTTGAATATATTGACGGACTTAGTCCTTCAATTTCTATCGACCAAAAAACTACAAATAGAAATCCGAGGTCAACCGTTGGAACTGTTACAGAAATTTATGATTATTTGAGATTACTTTTTGCAAAAATTGGGATTCCAAAATGTCCGAAATGTGGAACAGAGATAAAAAGTCAAAGTATTGACCAAATGGTTGACAGGGTTATGGCTCTTGAAGAAAGAAGTAAAATTTTTGTACTATCTCCCGTTATTCGTGGAAAAAAGGGAGAGCATAAAAAACTTTTAGAAAATATAAAAATTCAAGGTTTTGTTCGTGTAATAATCGATGAAAAAGAATATGAACTCAACGAAGAAATTGAACTTGATAAAAATAAAAAACACAATATTGATATTGTTGTAGATAGACTCATCGTGAAAAAAGGAATTGAGTCAAGACTTGCAGAAAGTTTGGAAACAGCTTTTAAGTTTAGCGATAGCATTGTAAAAGTTAAGGTTGTTAATGGGGAAGAAATTTTATTTTCAGAAAAAATGGCTTGTCCAAACGGACATATTTCATTTGATGAAATTGAGCCGAGAACTTTTTCCTTTAACAGTCCTTTTGGGATGTGTGAAGATTGTAATGGACTTGGTAGTCATAAGATTGTTGACCCGGATTTAGTTGTTCCCGATATGAGTAAATCTCTTTTAGATGGTGCGATTGAGTGTTACAATATGACAACGGGAGAAGACGGCTACTACTATAAAATTTTTAATGAAATCATAAAATATAATGGTTTTGATGAAAATACTCCTTTTAAAAATTTGAGCAAGGAAACTTTGGACGAACTTTTTTATGGAACGAATGATAGATGCGTAAAATTTAGATTTGAAAGTAAATTTTCGAATGAAAATAAAGTTTTTAATAAGCCTTTTGAGGGAATTATAAAAAATTTAGAAAGAAGATATAATACAAATCCGATATCGTCTTTTAGGGAAAAGATTGAAACAGTTATGACAGAAAAAACATGTGAAACTTGTAAAGGAAAAAGACTTAATGAAAAGGCGCTTTCTGTTTATATAAGGGATAAAAATATTGCAGATATTACAGATATGTCTGTTGAAAAACTTAATGAATGGTTTTCAAACTTAGAGCTTACTGAAACTGAAAATATAATTGGAGAAAGAATTTTAAAAGAACTTAAAGAAAGATTAAAGTTTTTAAAAGATGTAGGACTTGAGTACCTGACTTTATCAAGGAGTGCAGGAACTTTGTCAGGTGGAGAAAGTCAAAGAATTAGACTTGCAACACAGATTGGGTCAGGACTTGTTGGAGTTGTTTATGTTTTAGATGAGCCGAGTATCGGCTTGCATCAAAGGGATAATGAAAAACTTTTAGGTGCTTTGAGAAATTTAACAAATCTTGGCAATACTTTGATTGTCGTAGAGCATGATGAAGATACAATTCGTCAAGCTGATTATATTGTAGATATTGGACCTAGAGCCGGTATTCATGGTGGAGAGGTAGTCGCTCAAGGAACTCTAAAAGATATTATGAAAAGTAAAAAGTCAATTACCGGAGCATATCTTTCAGGAAAAAGCAAAATAGAAGTTCCTAAGACAAGAAGAAAATATACAGATACAATTAAAGTTTTTGGTGCCAGAGAAAATAATTTGAAAAATATTGACGTTGAATTTCCTATCGGTGTATTCACTTGTGTAACAGGTGTTTCAGGAAGTGGAAAAAGTAGTTTGGTAAATTCAATTTTAAATAAGGAATTATCCAATAAATTAAACAGAAGTAAACAAAAAACTGGAAAATTTGATAGGATTGAAGGATATGAAAAACTTGATAAGGTTATAGAGATAGACCAAAGTCCTATCGGAAGAACTCCACGCTCCAACCCCGCAACATATACAAAACTTTTTGATAATATTAGAGATGTCTTTGCAATGACAACAAAGGCAAAGATGAAAGGATATACTAAGGGTAGATTTAGTTTTAATGTTCATGGAGGACGTTGTGAGGCTTGTAAGGGCGACGGAACTATAAAGGTTGAAATGCATTTTTTACCCGATGTTTATGTCCCTTGTGAAGTTTGTAACGGACAAAGATATAATAGAGAAACATTAGAAGTAACATATAACGGAAAGAACATTTTTGAAGTTTTAGATATGACCGTTGAGGACGGACTTAAATTTTTTGAAAACCACCCGTCAATAAAAAGAAAGCTACAAACACTATATGATGTAGGTTTGGATTATATTAAAATAGGACAAAGCTCAACAGAACTTTCAGGTGGAGAGGCTCAAAGGGTTAAACTTGCATCCGAACTTGCAAAACGTGGAACCGGAAATACAGTTTATATTTTAGACGAGCCTACAACAGGACTTCATATCGAAGATATAAAGAAATTGATTGAAGTTTTAAATACATTGGTTGAACAAGGAAATACAGTTATAGTTATTGAACATAATCTGGATATGATAAAAATAGCCGACCATATAATCGACTTAGGAGTTGAAGGTGGCGATGGTGGTGGAACTGTCGTTGTAACCGGAACGCCGGAAGAAGTTGCTAAATGTGAAAAATCTTATACAGGACAATTTTTGAAAAAAATATTTGAAAAAGAAAAATAATTATACGATTATTTCCTTTTTGATAACTTTAATTAAGGTAAATAATACGTGAAATTAAATTTTCTTTTTGATAATTTCTTCAAAGTAAATTTAATTTTAAAAAAAACTTAAAATTAATTTTTGATAAACTCTTAAATTACTAATATATTTAAAAAGGTAAACTCATTAATTTGTGTTTATCTTTTTTATTTAAATTATATCTAAAATAAAATGATTTTATTTGCAAAAATATTATAATAGTGGCATAATATTCGAGTAAAGTAAAAGAGTTGTTTTAAATATTTTTAATTAACATTATTTAATTTGAATTATACGATTATTTACATTTTGATAACTTTAATTAAGGTAAATAATGCGTGAAATTAAATTCTCCTTTTGATAATTTCTTTAAAGTAAATTTAATTATAAACAATTAACAATATTTAAACAGTTTTTTGAAATGATTTTAAAGATAAAAGATTACAAAAAAGTAACAAAAACAAAAAAGTTAAAATTTTTTTATAAAAAAACTTGACATGTTTTTTAAAATTATATATAATGTGTTATATAAATCAGATGATTGATTACACTAGATAATTTAAGGTAAATGTTTGTTTAGTTCAAATCCTTTTATTAAGTAACATATCTTTCTTATCGTTGTAGATTTAGACAAGTGGATATGCTACTTAATAAAACCAGATTGACTTGTGATTGTTTTGAAACATATACTTTGTAGTAATTGTATCATTAGAGTCATTTAACTCGATTGGCTTTTGTTTTGTTAAGTAGTTTAGTTTGTAGGCTGGCCGATCGGGTCTATAAATTGTTTTAGTTTTGTACATATCTTCAGTGTACAAGATTATGGAGGAAAACTCTAAATGTATTATGTGAGGTGATTTTATGAAGAAAAAAACAGTATTAGCTTTAGCATTAGCTTCAGCTATGGTAGTGCCAACAGTAGCTCACGTTGCTACAAAAGTTGTTTACGCAGAAGAAGAAAAAACTCTTGATGAGTTAAAGAAAGAGTTAGTAGGATTAATTGGGGAAGTTAAAGCTGCTCCTTTAAGTTTTACAGGTACAGCTGCTTATGATTCATTAGACAAAATCAAAGCTGAAAAACTTAATAAAGAAGAAGTTAAAACTCTTATAAATGTAATTAAAGAGTTAAAGGTTCTTTTAGGAAAAGAATTGGGAAAATACAGCACAAAAGAAAGTTCTGTATATCAAGCAAAGTTAAATTTAGATAACCATGTAGAAAAATATGGTATGGGAAGTGTTCTTCAAGAAAAAGATAAAAAATTGATTGAAGATAGCATTAATGAATACAGAGAAAAACAAGAAAAAGAAGTTATTAAACCTAAAGTTGAAGCAGTTGAAGCAGCTGAAAGAGCTTTAGCAAAATCAAAAGCTGAACTTAACGAAGTTGAAGCTGATGATTATGCTGAAAAAGCAAGAATTACAGCAGAAATCGCTCAAAAACAACAACTTCTTGAAGCAGATCAAAAAGATTTATTGGAAGAAGAAAACAAATTAGCAAATAAAATCAACGATGTTGAAAACTATGTAAAAGTTAAAGAAGCTGTTGAAGCTGTTATAGCAAAAGCAAACGCTGGAGTTGATAAACTAAAAGCTGATGTTAAAGTAAGATTAGCAAAAGAAGCTTATAAAAAGAAAGCAAGTGACATTGCTAACTTTGATAAACAAGAAAAAATCGATGCTGCTAAAGCAAAAGCTGATGCTGAATTAACTACTGCAGGTAAGAAAATAAAAGATAAATTAAAAGTTAATACAGCAGTTAATGTTACTCTAAAGGATATTGACACATACGTACAAGAAAATCACGGAAATCTTGCTGCTGAAAAAGTTGTATTAATTGAAGAATTACTAGACAAAGCAGACATCGAAGCTTACGTAGCTGCTAAAAAAGTAAAAACTGCTATCCCTGATGAACCTGTTACTAGTGCTAGTGATGAAGAAACTAAATATAATGAAGCTTATGACGAATTGCAAACTAAAAAAGATGCATTAGACGAAGCATCTAAAGATGCTACTAAAAAAGTTTCATTATTAGGAATAGCTGTTGACGCCGAATTTTCTAAAGACTTCTTTGAAAAATACGGAGTTCAAGAAAAAGCGGTAAAAGTATTAAAGGATCAATTAACTGCTCATAAAAGAGAATTAACTGAAGCTAAAGCTAATAGAAAAACAAAAGAAGCTGAAAAGAATGAAGCAGAAGAAGCTTTAAAAGCTAAACCTGAAAATGAAGTATTAAAAACTAAATTTGAAGCTGCTAAAACAGCTTTAGAAGCAGCTCAAAAAGCTGTTGAAGATGCTCAAGCTAAAATTGATGAAGTTAAAGGACATTTAGCTAATTTAGAAGCAAAATCAAAAGAATTATTTGAAACATTCAGAAAATATAATGAAGCAGTTAAAAATGGTGCTACTAAAGCAGAAATGGACATCCTTCAAGAAAAATTAGCAAATATTCTTAAAAGCTACAATGATTATGCTAAAAAACATAACTTACCAACAATGGACATCAACAGATCAGAAGTAGCTGAAAAATCTTGGAGTAAAGTTGACGGAGTTTGGTACTACAGAGACAAAGACGGAAAAGATGTTTACAAGAATGCTTGGGGTAAAATTAACGGACTTTGGTACAGATTTGATGAAAAAGGTGCTATGTTAGCTGACCAATGGGTTAAAGTTGGCGAAGAATGGTACTGGGTTAACGCAAATGGTAGATTATCTCAAAACGAATGGGTTTATGTAAACAACGAATGGTACTTTGCTAATGCAAGCGGAAGAATCGCTCAAAACGAATGGTTCCTTGTAAATAATGAATGGTACTTTGCTAATCCAAGCGGAAGAATGGCTCAAAACGAATGGTTCGAAGTAGCTGGCGTTTGGTACTATGCAAAAGAAGACGGAAGAATGGCTTGCAATGAAACATTAGAAATTAAAGGAACTAAATATAGTTTTGATGAATCAGGTGCTTTAGCTTAATAATTTTCAAAAAAGTTGAGAATAAGTTAAAAAACAAATAAAAGGACACAGTTTTGCTGTGTTCTTTTTTATTTTTAACAGATTAATTTGTATTATTTAAATTTTTTTGTTTTTTTGGTATAATACTCATACAGCGTAAGTTTTAAATACATTGGTTGAACAAGGAAATACAGTTATAGTTATTGAACATAATCTGGATATGATAAAAATCGCCGACCATATAATCGACTTAGGAGTTGAAGGTGGCGATGGTGGTGGAACTGTCGTTGTAACCGGAACACCGGAAGAAGTTGCTAAATGTGAAAAATCTTATACAGGACAATTTTTGAAAAAAATATTAGGGAAATAAAATTCTAGACTATAATCGATAAAATTAAAAAATACTTAATAGTTTCGATTATAGTCGATAAATTTATTGATTTATGTTTTATTTTCGTTTATAATAGATAAAAGGAGATGAGCATATGAATTATATTACTAGACCTAAATATATTAATAAAATAAAAAAATTTATAGATAAGCCGATTGTAAAAGTACTAACAGGAATGAGAAGAGTAGGAAAATCAACCATTCTATCGATTATTAAAGATGAAATGTTAATTAATGTTGAAAGCGAAAGAAAGATATATTGCAATTTTGAATCTATGAAATTTCTAGAAATTAATAATTCGATAAAATTTTTAGAATATTTAAAGCCTTATTTGAAAAACTCAAACAAAAAAATGTATTTTTTTTTCGATGAGATACAGATGGTTAAAGATTGGGAAAAAGTTGTTAACGGATTGTTAGTAGATTTTGATTGTGATATTTACATTACAGGTTCAAATTCAACTTTAATTTCAGGAGATATTTCTACTTTACTTGCTGGACGATATATAGAATTTGAAATTCAGCCATTTACATTTAGTGAGTTTGTTTGTGTTTTTAAAGAAGAAAATTTATCGAAAGAAGAATTATTTGATAGATTTATAAAAATAGGGGGAATGCCTTTTTTAAAATATTTTAATTTAGAAGAAATGCCAAGTTATAACTATTTAACAGATGTCTATAATACAGTTCTTATAAAAGATGTTTTGGAATATAATAGTATAAGAGATGTCGATTTGTTTAATAGAATTTTATCTTATGTAATTGAAAATATAGGTATGAATTTTTCTGCGAATAGTATAAAAAAATATTTTAAAAATGAAAATAGAGATGTTTCAGTTGATACAATTTTAAATTACTTGGAATATTGTAAAAAAGCATTTATTATAAAAAAAGTTTCAAGATATGATACTTTCGGGAAAAAACTTCTTAAAGTTGATGAGAAATATTATCTAACAGACCATGGATTTAGACAGGCTGTGGGATTTTCTAATATTAAGGATATTGAGCGTTCTCTTGAAAATATAGTTTTTATTGAATTGATTTCAAGAGGATATAATGTTGAAGTTGGTAGAGTAAAAGATAAAGAAATTGATTTTATCGCTAAGAAAAATGAAGAAATTTTTTATTATCAAGTTTCTTATTTAATGCCGACAGAATCAACAAGAGAAAGAGAATTTGGTGCATATAAGTTTGTAAATGATAATTATCCAAAATTTGTTTTGTCACTCGATAGTTTTGACTTTAGCCAACAAGGAATAATTCATAAAAATATAATAGATTTTTTATTGGAAGATTTAGATTAATTTAGGAGGAGAATATGCAAGAAAAATATATGTTAATATTAACAGATACTTTTGAAGAGATTGAGGCGTTAACTCAAGTTGATTTTTTGAGAAGAGCTGATATAAAAATTGATATGATTTCGATTACCGGAAAACTTCAAGTAACAAGTAACAGAGGAGTAACTGTTTTAGCTGATGATTTAATTGAAAATATAAGTTTAAAAGAGTATGCCGGAATAATTATTCCGGGCGGACTTCCTGCAGCTTTTGATATTAGAGATGATAAAAGAGTTTTGGATATTGTAAAGAAATTTAATGATGAGAAAAAACTTGTTTCTGCAATTTGTGCAGGGCCTTGTGTTCTTGCAAAAGCTGGTGTGTTATCCGGTAGAAATGCAGTAATATTTCCGGGAATGGAAAGTGAGTTGTTAGACGCAAATGTAAAAGAAGATGCAATTTGTATTGACGATAACATAATAACTGCAAGAGGAGCAGGGCTTGCTTTAGAATTTGCATATACTCTTATTAGAAAGATTAAAGGAAAAGTTCAAGAAAAACAAATTCGATTTGCATCTGTTGACCATTTGCTTAAGAGTTTTATCTTAAAGGAAGAAAATAAATAAATGAAAAATGAAAAAATAGAATTTAATTCGATGAAACTTGAGGAGCTTGAAGATTTATTTTTGAGTTTAGGAGAAAAAAAGTTTAGAGCTGAACAATTTTTTAGATTTATGCACCAAAAGAAAAATTATGAAATAGAAAATTGCAAACAACTTCCCAAGACTTTGATTGAAAAACTTAAAGGTATTGGATATATAAATACTTCAACAATTTACACAAAGTACGAATCGAAAATAGATAATACAAAAAAATATTTGATAAAACTTTTTGACAACAGAATAATAGAAACTGTTTTTATGGACTATGGTAGTTACTGTACTGTTTGTATTTCAAGTCAGGTCGGTTGTAGAATGGGTTGTACTTTTTGTGCATCTACAAAGGAAAATTTTAAGAGAAATTTAACTTCGGCAGAAATGTTAAACCAGATCTATTTAATAGAAAATGATTTGAATTTAACTGTAAATAATATCGTAATTATGGGAATTGGTGAGCCACTTGATAATTATAAAAATGTAATTGGCTTTTTAAAACTAATAAATTCTGAAAAAGGAAAAAATTTATCTCTTAGAAATATTACAATTTCAACTTGTGGTTTGGTTCACAATATTTATAAACTTGCTGATGAAAAGTTACCAGTAACACTTACTATTTCACTTCATAATCCTTTTCAAAAGGAAAGAAGAGAGATAATGCCGATTACAGATAGTTTTTCTATCGATGAGATATTAAAGGCTTGTAAATATTATTTTGATAAAACTTCAAGACGTGTTAGTTTTGAATATACGATAATAAAAGGACAAAATGATACAAGAGAGCATGCTTTGGAATTAAAAAATATTTTAAAAGGATTAAATTGCCACATAAATATAATTCCATTAAATTCCATAAAAGAATTTGACGGAGTTGCTCCAAGTACGAAATACATTTACGCATTTAAGTCAATGTTGGAAAATTATGGAATAAATGCAACGATTAGAAAAAAACAAGGTGATGATATAAATGGAGCTTGTGGACAACTTCGACAAGGTGTATTAGAAGATGAAGATTAAACTGACTGAGCAGGTCAGTTTTTTTGTAAAAATTTTTAAATTAATTAATAAATAAATATTTATTATTAAAAGTTTTTATAATTTGATAATTTTATTATTTGTAAATATCAATATTTACTAAAATTAATTATATAAAAAATTTATATATATGTATTTTATATAATAAGTAATATTTATTGATAAATGCTTATAAATATTGAAATTTTAATAAATTATAAAATAAGAAAAAATTATTTAGGCTATCAAATCAAATTTTTAAAATAATTATTATTGTGCTATAATGGGTAAAGATTAAATAATCTTTAATGATTATAAAGATTATTTATATTTTAAAATTGGAGGTTAGTATGAGTAAGTTTTATGAAGAGGCATTATTATTTGCCGAAAAACATATTTTGCCTTATGCAAAAGAGATTGATGAAAAGATGGAATTTCCTGTTGAATCTTTTAGAGAAATGGGGAAAGCTGGATATTTTAAATTGATGATTCCTACTGAACTTGGGGGATTAGGAAAAGGAATGACAGAGCATTCTGAAGCATGTAGGGCTTTTGCTAAAAGTAGTGCAACAGCCGGACTTTGTTATATGATGCATAATGTTTGTTTAAGTATTGTTTTGAAATATGCCAGCGATGAGCTAAAAAGCAAAATTGTTAAAGATGTTGTTGAAAATAATAAGTTTTTAGGATTTGCTTACTCAGAGTTTGGATCAGGTACAAATTTTTATCGACCTGATATTAAAGCTGAGTTTAATGATAAAGAAGTAATTTTAAATGGAACAAAGAGTATGGTTACATCTGCTGGACAGGCTTCTTATTATCTATTACTTTCTTCTTCAGAATCAGGTGAAGGAATTGATAACTGGATTGTTCCTATTGAAACTGAAGGTGTTGAATTTAAGAAAAGTGAATGGAAAGGTTTAGGAATGAGAGGAAATGTTTCTTGTCCTATGGAATTTGTAGATGCTCATTTGCCAAAATCATATAGAATAGGTAAAATTGGAGATGCTATGACTCATATTTTTGAAGTTGTTGCACCTTTCTTTATTACAGGTTTAGCTTCAGTTTATACAGGTGTTTGTGAAGCTGTTCTTTCAGAAGCGTTAAGTCATGCAACAAATAGGAAACATACTTTTGGTTCTAAACTTGCAGAATATGAAACTGTACAAACACATATTTCAAGAATATATTCTCAAACTAATGCTGCAATCTTAGGAACAAAAGAAGCAGCCAGAGCTGCTGATGCCGGAGAAAGTGATGCTATAGTGAAAATTATATCAGCTAGAATTTTTGCGTCAGAGGCTGCTATTGAAGTTGCAAGATTAGGAATGAGAGTTGGCGGAGGAAAAGCTTATAATAAAATGGGAATAATGGAAAGACTTTTAAGGGATTCTTATGCAGGACAAATTATGGCTCCAAGTGTTGATGTTTTGATTCTTTGGTTAGGAAGAGCTCTTTTAGGATTACCTTTAATCTAAATTTTAATTTTTTAATAAATAAGCTTTTTGCTTAGATTTATCTTAAATATTTAAAAAATAGGAGAAACATATATGAATAAATTAAAAGTCGGTGCAGTAGTTTATGCACCTAGAGTAACCGTTATTTGGGGAATAATCGCTGATTTCTTTAAAGGAGAAGGTTTTGAAATTGAACCTATTTATTATAAAGATTATAGATCACAAGTTGACGGACTTATTAAAGAAGAAATTGATGTTGCTTGGAATTCTCCTCTCGCTTGGTTGGATGCTAATTTAAGAACTAATGGGAAAGCATTAAATGGTTCTATGAGAGATACAGATAATGATCGTTCAACATATTTGGTTGTAAAAAAGTCTTCAAATATAAAATCTATGGAAGATTTAAAGGAAAAAATAATAGGTTTTGGAGCTGTTGATTCTCCTCAAGCCAGACTTATACCGATATATAATTTACATCAACATGGTCTTGAATTTAAAAAAGATTATGTTGAAAAAAGATTTGATATAGGAATTGGACTTCATGGAGATCATGTTGGTGGAGAATTGGATTCTGCAAAAGCTATGATTAATGGTGAAGTTGATGCAACTTGGATGTTAGATTTGAATTATGATGCATGGATATTAGATGGAACTATTGACAAAAATCAAGTTGATATAATTTATAAAACTCCTTTTTTTGATCATTGTATTTTTTCAGGAAGACCTAGTCTTGAAGTTGAAAAATTTGAAATGTTTGCGAAAATTTTACACAAAATGGATTACAACAATCCTGAACATAAAGAAATGATGGATATGGAAGGTTTAAAAAAATGGGTTGTTGGTAGAACAACAGGATTTGAGCAAATAAAAAATGCAAATGAATATATTAATTTTTTAGAAACTTTTTATAAGTAGGTATGAGATGAAAAAAACTTTTAAACCATTTACAACTTCTCTTATAGGAAGTCTGCCAAGAAGTAAAGAGGTAATGGCTTTGAAGAGAAGATTAAAATTTGATGTTGATTATAAAAAGGAATATGAGGATTTAATAAAAATTGAAACTGAAAAATTGGTTAAACTTCAAGAAAAATATTCAATAGATATAATAACTAATGGAGAATTGGCAAGAGATAATTATGTTTCTTTTGTAGCAGATAAGATAGATGGAGTTGTTATGATGAATATGGGCGATATGCTTGAATATATAGACGATAAACAGGCGTTCGAACAAATCTTGGAAACACTTGATGTTCCATCTGTTAGTATAAAAAATGCTATTTGTAATGGCGTTTTAAAATATAATAAAAGTTTAGTTTCTGATGAGATAAAATTTTTGAAAAAAATTACAACTTGTTCTGTTAAAGCAACTCTTCCTGGACCGTATCTTATGACAAGATCTATGTGGCTTCCGGCTCTTAGCAAAAAATTTTACAATAGTAAAGAAGAATTAGGTAAAGATGTAATAAAAATTTTAAAGCAAGAGATAGATAACTTAATAGAAGCTGGTGTTGATATAATTCAATTTGATGAACCTGTACTTACAGAAGTTGTTTTTTCTGAAGGGAAAACTCGATCTTTTATGTGTGCTGCTCTTTCTGAAAGAAAAGATCCTACAGAAGAGTTGATATTTGCAACTAGTTTGATAAAATGCGTTATGGATTATATGAAAGATAAACCTATACTTAGTTCACTTCATGTTTGTAGAGGAAACTGGAGTAAGAATGAGAGTATTTTGCTTGAAGGACCATATACTCCTCTTGTTCCTCTTTTTGAAGAAACATCTCCCAATATTTTGGCACTTGAATTTTCGACTCCTCGTGCAGGAGAACTTGATTCTTTATTATCAAGTGAAAAAATTAAAGAAAATTCAATTCTTGCACTTGGAGTTATAAATCCTAGGACAGACGTGATTGAAACAGCACAATCAATAATTGATAGAGCTAAAGAAGCATTGAAATTTATCCCCAAGGAAAAACTTTGGTTAAATCCGGATTGTGGCTTTGCTACTTTTTCAAATAGACCTGTAAATACATTTGAAATAATTGAAAAGAAGTTGGAACAATTACAAATAGCTAAAAATGCTTTAAGGGAAATGTATGAGTAGTTTATATGAATCATATAATTATGATGCTTCTTACAGGGCTATTGTAAGTTATAACGATGTTGTAAAAGTTTTTACAGAAAAAGATTTTATTGAAGTAAATTCTCAGATAAGTTTTGATATAGAAGATAGTAATAAAACTTCTTTTAATTATTTTGCAAGCTCAATTATTTCGGGGATAATTCACAATTTAATTTTTGTTTCAAAAAAACTTAATATAAAATTAGAGGATATTGAGGGAAAAATTAAAATAAAATTAAAAAATCCACTGACAATATTAGCTGTTAAAGGCTATTCAGAGGAAGCTAAAATTGATAGTTGTGATATCATAGTATATTTATTTTCAGATCTTGAAGATGATGAGTTAGTTGATTTTTGTAAGAAATCTTTAAATAGTTGTTTTATTTATAATACACTCAAGGATGTAATGGATATTAATATAAGATTTATTCCAATTTTATAAAAATATTAATAATAGACTTCAAATTTTTAATAAAAAGATTAATTATTTGAAGTCTTTTTTGATAGATGTTTTTAACAATATTAAAATTTATTAATATAGATTTTTTTATATTTTATGTAAAAAATTACAAACTAAATTAATTTAACAATTATGAAAAACGTTTTTTAAAATTTCTTTAAAAACTATTGAATTGTTTTTATAATAATGGTAAAATATATGTATAGTTTAAATATAAAATTTTTAGGAGGCGTATTATGGTAGAGAAAAACGTTACAATAAAAAATGAAACAGGTTTACATGCAAGACCTGCAGCATCTTTAGTTCAATTTGTTAAGAAGTTCGATGAAAGCATTGAAATTATTTTAGATAACAAGGTTGCAGATGCTAAGAGTATTTTTAATGTTATGAGCTTAGGTATTTCTAAAGGTACTGAAGTTACATTAAGAGTTGATGGGGAAAATGAAGAAAAAACTTTGGAAGAAGTTTTTAATTTCATTGAAAATTTAGCTGATTAATTTTTGAAATATAGCTTCTCTTTTTGAGGAGCTTTTTTTGGTGGTGCGTTATGAAAGTGTATGAGGGATTTTCTGTTTCTGACGGAATAGCTTATGGCAAGGCGATAACTGTTTGTTATGAGAGAAAATTTGTTCGTGATGAAATTTCTGATTGTGAGAAAGAAAATGAGATAGCGAGATTTGAAAGTTTGTTGTCAAGTTATTTGGAGTCTGAAAGGGTAAAGGCTGTTGACAAAAAACTCGAGAGTCTATTGAATGTTCATATTGAACTTATAGACGACCCTTATTTGAAAAATACGATAAAAAATAAAATTTTAGAAGAAAATAAGTCTTTAGAAAAGGCGATTGAGGAAACTTTTAATCAAATTTGTTTTGAGTTAAATAATCTTGAGTCTGACTATATGAGAGATAGGATTTATGATTATATTTCTATTCAAGAAGAGTTTATTAGGACTTTAACTTCAGCAAAAGATGTTGAAATTACTGAAAAAAAATTTATTTTATTTATAGAAAATTTATCTCCTAAAATAATTGATAAGTATAAAAATAGATTGCTTGGAATTGTATCTACAAATGGTGGAAAGACTTCTCATGCGTCTTTGTATGCAAAAAATTTACAAATTCCTTATATGATTTGTGATTCTTTGGATTTGAAAGAATTAAAAGATGAGAATTTTGATTGTATTTTAGACTGTGATGGTGAAAAAATATTTTTAAGTCCAAATGAAGATACAATCAGTTGTTATAAAAACTTACTTAAATCATCACAAAAAGAATTTTTAGATACTAATATAGTGAGAACAAGAAATAATAGATATATTAGAGTTTGTAGTAATATTTCAAGTTTTGAAGAATTTGAAGTTTCATTAAAAAATGGAACAGACGGATGTGGATTGTTTAGAACAGAATTCTTGTATATGTCTGACGATTCTCCGACTGAAGAATATCAATTTGAAATTTTTAAAAAACTTGCAGAAAGTACAGATAAACCGATTATTATTAGAACTTTTGATATTGGTGCTGATAAAAAGTCTAAATTTTTTAGATTAGATGAAGAAAAAAATCCGTTTTTAGGGCTTCGTGGTTTTAGAATTTATAAAGAGTTCCATAAGGAGCTTAGGAAACATTTAAGAGCAATTTTAAGGGCGTCAGCTTTTGGAAATTTAAAGATTATGATTCCTATGATAACTACTTTGGAAGAAATTTTGTGGATAAAAAATGAAATATTAAAAATCAAAGATGAATTGAAAGAAGAAAGAGTTGATTTTGATGAGGATATTGAATTTGGGATAATGATTGAAACACCGGCATCTGTTTTTCTTTTTGATATTTTAGTTAAAGAGGTTGATTTTGTAAGCATTGGAACTAATGACCTTGTTCAATATATGCTTGCTTGTGATAGAGAAAATTCCAAGATGCAACTACTTTATGATTGTTATGACCCTTCTGTTATTCGTTCTATTCATAGGGTTGTCGATATTGCACATAGAAATGGAAAGAGAGTTTCTATGTGTGGAAATTTTGCAAGTGAATTGGACGCTGTTGAGCTTTTAATTTTACTTGGAATTGATGAATTTAGTGTTACTAATGATGTTTTACAAAAAATAAAGAAGAGAATAAAATTGTTCGACCAAAATAATTATTTAGACTTCTTTGAAAATATAAATAAGTTTAAAACAGGACGTTCTGTACTATATTATTTTGACAACAAATAGAACAAATAAGGCAAATATTAAGTTATTGAAATATTTTTGTAATGTTTTTGTAACTTTTTTGCTTTTTTTACTACATTTTGTAATTTTTGTGTTATAATAATACCGATGATTAATTAAAATAAATTTGAGGTGATATTTTGTTAGAATTTATAGAAGTAAATAAAACATATACAAATGATGTTTGTGCTTTGAAGAATCTTAGTTTTAAAATAGAGGACGGAGAGTTTGTGTTTTTAATAGGAGCAAGTGGTGCGGGAAAAACAAGTATCATAAAAATGCTTTTAAGAGAAATTAAACCTACTTCAGGACAAATAATTGTTGATAATGTAAATATAGTTGAATTGAGAAATAGAAAAATTCCACAACTTAGAAGAACAATGGGAGTTGTATTCCAAGACTTTAGATTGTTAGAGGGAAAGACGGTTTTCGACAATATAAAGTATCCATTACAAATTCTAGGTGTTTCAAAGAAAGAAATTAACGAAAGAGTAACTGAACTTTTAGAATTAGTTGGACTTTCTGATAGGGCGAATGCATTCCCTAATCAATTATCAGGTGGGGAACAACAAAGAATTTGTATTGCAAGAGCCATTGTAAATAAACCAAAATATTTAATCGCTGATGAGCCTACAGGTAATTTGGACCCTAATACTTCAGAAGAAATTATGAGGGCGCTGTTAGATGTAAACGCAAGTGGAACTACTGTAATTGTTTCTACACATGATAAGGATATAGTTAATAAACTTAAAAAGAGAGTTATTAGTATGAATCATGGAGAAATGGTAAACGATGAAGAGCATGGAGGTTATTTTGATGAGTTCAATTAGAAGATTTTTCTCTGCAATAGGAGAGGGCTTAGTTGGTATTTGGAGAAATAAATCTATGGGTCTTGCGTCAATAGTTTCTATTTGTTCGATGCTTTTAATCCTTGGAGGAATTACTTTTGGGGTTTTTGTTGCAAATAATATTGTAAATGATATGAAAACAAAGGTTGACCAAATTGATATTATTTTGGAACCGGAAGTTGCTCCTGCTAGAGTTAGAGAGATAAAAAAAGAATTACAAAAAATTGAAAATATAAAAGATGTTAAATATGTTTCAAAAGAAGAAGCACTTTCTAAAATGAAAGAACAATGGAAAGAAAATTCATTTCTATTAGATGGAATGGAATCTGCGCTTCCTGAAAGTTACGAAGTAAAAGTTGAAAGTATAGAAAATTCAACAACTGTTGCATCAAGTATTTCTAATATAAAAGATGTTGAAAAAGTTGTTTATTATAAGGATATAGTTGACAAGATAACAAAGATGTCTCAAATTGTAAAATATGTTGGGATTTCATTAGTAGGCGTACTGTTATTAGTTAGTTTCTTTATAATGTCTATAACAATAAAACTTACTGTTATTGCAAGAAGAAAAGAGATAAGCATAAAGAAGTACATAGGAGCAACAAATATGAGTATAACGGGACCTTTTGTTGTCGAGGGAATGGTACTGGGTTTGCTTGGTGCCGGAGTATCTTTTTCTATGATATTCTTTGCTTATAAATATGTTTATGAAAGTCTTACTTGGGGAATCGGAAATATATTTTATAACTATCTTCTACCTTTAAATACATTTGGATATTATGTAGCCGTTGCATATTTTGGAATAGGTATAGGTATTGGAGTTTTAGCATCAATATTCTCAAGTAGAAAGTATATGAAAGTATAGGTGATTGATATGAAAAAGAAAAGATTTTTAGCGTTATTACTTTTGTTTTCAATGTTAGGTTCTGGAGCAGTTTCTTATGCTGATAAAGTTGAAGATTTGAAAAAAGAAAAACAAAATCAAGAACAAAATTTAGAAAATAAGAAAAAATCAATTGAAGATATGACTACTGAAAAAGATTCAGCTTTTAAAGAAATTGTTGAAAAGCAAAAACTTATTGATCAGTTAGATAAAGATCTTACAGATTTGGAAGATGCGATAAATAAATTATCCGATGAAATTCAAGCGTCAAAAGAAAAGATTAAAGTTTTAGAGGAAAGAATTAAAAAGAATGAGGACCTTTTCAAAAAAAGAGTTCGTGTAATGTACGGAAATAAAGATTTGAATTCTATTGAAGTATTATTTTCTGCATCAGATATAAGAGATTTTATTTCAAGATATTTTATGATGCAATCAATCGCTGATTATGATAAAAAATTAATTACAAGTTTAAAAAATGATAAGGCAACTTTGGTTAAAGAAAAAGAAAATCTTGAGGCTAGAAAAGAAGAAAAAGTGGCTAAAAAGAAAGAAATGGAAATAAAATATCAAACATATACTGAAGAAGTTGCAAAAAATAAACAACGTATTGCAAAGTTGGAAGAAAGTATAGAGTTTACAAAATCAGAAGTTGATAAATTACAAAATAAAGTTAAGAATTTAGATGCAAATATAAGTTTTGAGGAAAAAGTAAAAGCTGATATTTTAAGAGGAATGAATGAAAAGAAAATTCAACAAGGTATAGATAGTGGAGAAATAAAAGCACGTCCTTCAAACGGAGAAATGATGTGGCCATTAAGTGGATATTATTCAATCTCAAGTCCATTTGGATGGAGAAATGCACCTATTGGTAGTGGTGGAGAAAGACATAGAGGAATTGATATTCCGGCTCCAACAGGAACACCTGTATATTCTGCAACAGATGGAGTTGTAATTTCTTCAGGTTGGAATGGAAGTTATGGTAATGCTGTTATGATTCAATATACAAATAATATTGTTATTGTATATGGACATAATTCAAGTTTAGTAGTTAGTGCCGGTCAAAGAGTAAGTAAAGGACAAGTTATTTCTTTGGTAGGTTCAACAGGAAATTCAACAGGACCACATTTGCATTTTGAAGTAAGATACAATGGTTATCCGGTTGATCCTCTTAAATATTTGAATCACTAGGAGAAATAATTTATGATAAAAAATAAAAAATTGGTATCTTTTTTAGTTTTATTGATATTTGTGTGTTCATTTATATCATATAAGGCTGGAAAGAATTCATCAACATTATCAATTCAAAACAGTTCGAGTGGGGGAGCCTTAGATTATGGAAGTTTCCAACCTTTTGTAGATGCTATAAAAGATAAATATTATTTTGATATTGATTATGATAAGATGAATACTGAAATAAAGAAAGCAATATTTTCTTCTTTAGGCGACCCTTATACTCAATATATGACTGAAAAAGATATGAAGGAACTTAAAAAGACTAGTACAGGTAAATTTATTGGGATAGGTGTTCAGGTTAGTGTAAATGATAAAGGAGAAGTAGTTGTTGTTGCTCCTATAAAAGGTGGACCTAGTCAAAAGGCGGGTATATTAGCAGAAGATGTCATTTTAAAAGTTAATGATGAAGAAATTAAAAAGAATGATTTAGAGTCAACTGTTAAGATGATGAGAGGAAATGAAGAAATCGGTTCAGATGTTAAGGTTACAGTTAGAAGAATTGTAGATTCTAAAGAGAGTATTTTAGATTTTAATATAAAAAGAGAAGAAATAACAACTGAATCTGTAATTTCAAAACTTTTAGATAATGGAATGTTATATGTTCAAATTACTAATTTTGCTGAAAAAACAGGAGCTGATTTTGAAAAAGCTATTGATGAGGGAATGAGTAAAGGGGCAAAATCTTTAATCATTGACCTTAGAAATAATCCGGGAGGATTGTTAACAGCGGTTAGACAAGTAGCTGATAAACTTTTACCAGAGGCTACTATAATGAAAATTGTAGATAGTAAAGGAAAAGAAACTTTTGAAAAGGCAACAGGCAAAGGACTTAATATTCCAATTGTTGTTTTGATTAATAAAGGTTCAGCATCAGCCTCAGAGGTTTTAAGTGTTGCACTTCATGACAACAAAAAAGCTACATTAGTTGGAGAAAAATCTTTTGGTAAAGGAATTATTCAATCAATCTTCCCTATAAATAATGGTGGAAAGACTGAAGGAATAAAAATGACTGTTGCTGAATATTTTGGACCTAACGGAACAAAAATTCATAAAGTAGGATTGGAACCTGATTATAAGATTGAACAAAAAAATAATTCTAAAATTGGAATAGAACATTTGAATGAAGATAAACAATTACAAAAAGCGTTGGATTTATTAAAATAAACTTTGCAAATTATTGTTAGTTGTTAAATTGAAAAAAAAATGATATAATACCATTATGAAAATTTTAAATTTTCATAATGGTATTTTTTTAGGAGGCGTTTTATGTCTTTTTATATGAATTCAGATAAAGGAAATGTTAGAAAAAATAATGAAGACAGTTTTCTTTTTGAAAGTTTTGAAAAATTGAATATATTAATTTTAGCTGATGGTATAGGAGGACACGAAAGAGGAGAAGTTGCGTCTAATTGTGCAGTTAATGTAGTTATGAATTATATAAAAGATAATTATAAATTGTATGCAAACTATTCACATTTGTTAGTTGATGCTTTTTGTGAGGCAAATAAAATTATTTATCAAATGAATTTAGAAGAAATTTCAGAAGGTGAACCAATTTCTCGAAAGACGATGGGGACAACTTTGGAAACTCTTTTGATAGACGGAGATACTTTATATTTTGCTCATGTTGGAGATAGTAGAATATATATTAAAGATGATAATTTTAAAATGTTGACTAAAGACCATTCTTTAGTTCAATATTTATATTCCAGTGGAGCGTTGACAGAAGAAGAAGTAGAGAATTATAGTGACAAAAATTCTCTTTTAAGAGCAATAGGAACAGAAAAATATATAGAAGTCGATGTTGATAGTATGAAGATAAAAAATAATGATATTTTGCTTGTATGTTCTGATGGACTTACAAATGAAATGAGTGATGATGAGATTTCAGAAATGTTAGACTTGAAATATAGTGCAAAAGAAATGGTTGATAATATTATATCTGCTGTTAAAAATGGTTTAGCAAGAGATAATGTTACTGTTGGAATTTTTAAAAATGATGAGGTGATTTTATGTTAGGTTCGGTTTTAAATGGTAGATATGAGATACTGGAAAAAGTTGGCATTGGTGGAATGGCCATTGTATATAAAGCAAAAGATATTTATTTAAAGAGAATTGTTGCGATTAAAGTTTTAAAAGAACAATATCTTGAAGATAAGGAATTTATTAAAAAATTTGTTATAGAGGCACAATCTGTTGCGAATTTAAATAATCAAAATATAGTTAAAATTTACGATGTTGGACAACATATCGAGAATGATAAGACATATAACTATATTGTTATGGAATATATAAATGGTAAAACTTTAAATCAGTTAATAAAAGAAAAAGGAAGATTAAATTCAAATGCAGTTGTTGCTGTATCTAAACAAATAGCAAATGCTCTTGATTGTGCACATAAGCATCATATAATACACAGGGATATAAAACCACATAATATTATTATAGATGAAAATTTGAATGTTAAGGTTACAGACTTTGGTATTGCAAGAATTGCCACAAGTTCAACAATAACTTATACTTCTTCAGTTCTTGGAACTGTTCATTATATTTCTCCTGAACAAGCAAAGGGAAAATTTATTGATGAGAAATCAGACCTTTATTCTTTAGGGGTTGTAATGTATGAAATGGTAACAGGTAGAGTGCCTTTTGATACAGATAATGCAGTTGGAATAGCTATGCAACATATAAATGAGCCGTTAGTTGAGCCGATTAGACTTGTTCCAAATTTAGAGCCTTGGATAAATTCTATAATTGTTAAATGTATGGAAAAAAAACCAAATGATAGATTTGATAGTGCTGAAAGTTTGATAAAAGCTTTGGAAGATAGAAAAATTGAAAAAAATCAAAAGGTTACATTTAACGACAATAGTGATAGAGCATTGTATAAGGAATCTGTTTACAAAACTAATAAGCAAAAAGACTTTGTTTCCAGTAAACCACCGGTTAGAAATACTAATAAAAATAGGGAAATACTTGATAAGAAAAAAGGAATTTTTGATCACAGTATAACCTATGTTATTTTAGCACTACTTATAGTTGTTTCTGTTTTCTTTATTTATAGACTAGCTGTTTCAAATAAAGCCGGAAATACTGTAAAAGTACCACCGGTTGTAGGTTTAGAAAAAAATGAGGCTATAAAGGTTTTAAAAGATAAAAAACTTAATGGACTTATTGTAAAAACTGTTAGCGATGATTCTGTTGAAGCGGGTAAAGTTGTTAGTCAATCTCCAAGTCCAAATGCAGAGGCAAAAGAGGGAACAAATGTTGAACTTACAGTTAGCGTTGGAAAAAATAAAACAATAGTTCCAAATCTTTCTAATGTTGAGTATGATAAAGTTGAAGGATTGTTAAAGAAGAGTAATTTAACTTTAGGCAATGTTGAAAGAAAATATGACGATAAAGTTGAAGAAAATAAGGTAATTAGTCAAAGTATAAATTATGGTGAAGAAGTTGAAAAAGATACTAAGATAGATATTGTCGTTAGTAGAGGAAAAGAAGATAAGAAAGTTGAAGTTCCTGATTTAGTCGGTAAAACTGAGGCAGAGGCAGTTAAAATGTTATATGATATCGGACTTTCAGTAGGAAAAACTGAAAAGAAAGAATCTGAGCAAAAAGCTGGAACTGTAATATGGCAATCTTATGGAAAAGGGACTAAGGTTGATGCTGAAACTAAGGTTGATATAACAGTTAGCTCAGGAAAATCTGCTAAAGAAAACACTTTAGATATTACTTCTTCTAATGATCCGGGATTTGTTATAAAAAAATATACTATTGATGAACCTAAGAAAAATTATGTTTTATTAGTTACTAGAGATATGGGACCTAATGAAACAAGATTATATGAAAAAACAATGGTTACAAGTGGTGGAAAACTTACTATAAATATTAAAGCTAAGTTTGAAGAAAAATTCCACATTTATGTAAATGATAAGCTTGTACTATCAAATGAGAATTAATATGTTTGAAAATGGAATAATATTTGATATTTCAAAAGATTTATATTATGTAAAAACTGAAAATGGAAACTATATGTCTAAGGCTAGGGGTGTTTTTAGAAAGCAAAAATTTTCTCCGATGGTTGGAGATAATGTTAAGATTGAAATTTTTGATGATAATACTGCATATATTGTAGAAGTATTTGAAAGAAAAAATGAAATTTTAAGACCTCCGGTTGTAAATGTTGACCAAGCCATTGTGGTTTTTTCACTGAAAAATCCTGAAATTTCGTATAAAATTATAGATAGATATATAATGTATTATGAAATAATGAATGTTCCGATAATTTTGTGTTTGAACAAATGCGATTTGATTGGCGAAGAACTTGAAAGAGAGTTTAAAAGCATTTATGAAAAGCTGGGATATAAAATTATATTTAATAGTGTGAATTTAGATAATAAAAAATTATTTAAAGAACTATGTGGGGACAAAATTTCTGTTATTACAGGTCCTTCCGGAGTGGGGAAAAGTACAATTTTGAACTATTTGAATCCGAATTATAATATTTGGGTTGGAGAAATTAGTAATAAGACAAAAAGAGGAAAGCATACTACAAGGTCTGCAACTTTATATGAGATTTTTGAAAATTCTTTTATAATAGATACGGCAGGTTTTACTTCTTTGGATATTACTAAATTTATAGAAAATGAAAGCCAAATTAGAGATGCTTTTATAGAATTTAAGTACAATTTAGAATGTAAATTTTCGGATTGTAAACATATAAATGAGCCAAGTTGTTATGTGAAAAATGAACTTGAAAATGGAAATATAAGTAAGAGTAGATATGACAGTTATCTATTCTACTTAAATGAGTATTTGAAAAATAGGAGGTACTAAATGTTAGAATTATCACCATCATTGTTGTCAGCTGATTTTACAAATTTAAAATCAGATTTGGAGGTGCTTGATAAAAACGGAGTTAAATATTTACATTTAGATGTAATGGACGGTATGTTTGTTCCAAATATTTCTTTTGGGCCAATGATAATTAAACAGTTAAGGCCTTTAACAAATATGGTTTTTGATGTTCATTTGATGATTGAAGAGCCGGATAGATATGTTCAAAATTTTAAAGATTCCGGAGCTGATATACTAACTGTTCATTATGAGGCTTGTAAGCATCTTCATAGAACTATATCATATATAAAATCATTGGGAATGAAGGCAGGAGTTTCATTGAATCCTGCAACAAATATTGATGTTTTGGATTATGTTTTGGAAGATTTAGATTTGGTTTTAATTATGAGCGTAAATCCAGGTTTTGGTGGACAAAGTTTTATTCCGTCAGCTATTGATAAGATAAAAAATTTAAGAAAAAAAATAGATGAGAGAAATTTGGATGTAATAATAGAGGTTGACGGTGGAGTTAAAACTACAAATGTTAAAGATGTAATAGATGCAGGAGCAGATTTAATAGTTTCAGGCTCTGATGTTTTTGTTGACAAAGAAAATAGAATTAAGGCTTACAAAGAGATTTTTGAAAATTATAAAAAATAATTTTTTGTGAGTTATCATACAAAAAAGATTGAACTCTCAATCTTTTTTATAGTTGAAAAAAGAAAAAGAGGTAAATATGTTTATAGATATTGCAAAAATAGAATTAAAAGCCGGAAAAGGTGGCGACGGTTGTGTATCTTTCAGAAGAGAAAAATACGAACCGGACGGAGGCCCTTATGGTGGCGACGGTGGTGATGGTGGTAGTGTAATTTTTATATCTGATGAAGGAGTTAGAACTCTTATGGACTTTAGGTATAAGAAACATTATTTCGCACAGAATGGAGAAAACGGAAGAACAAAAAGACAATACGGTAAAAAAGGAGAAGACTTAATAGTTAAAGTTCCTGTTGGAACATTGATTAAAGACTTTGAAACTAATAGAGTAATTCACGATTTCAAAGTTAAAGATGATGAATTCATCGTTGCAAAAGGTGGTCGTGGAGGTAAAGGAAATGCAAGATTTGCTACAAGTACAAGACAAGCTCCAAGATTTGCACAACCCGGTAAAAAAGGGGAAGAAAGAACAATTAAGTTAGAATTAAAATTAATTGCAGATGTCGGTCTTGTTGGACTTCCAAATGTTGGAAAATCTTCTTTGCTTTCTGTATTAAGTGATGCAAAACCAAAGATTGCAAATTATCATTTCACAACTTTAGAACCGAACTTAGGAGTTTGTAGAGTTGAAGAAAATAAATCATTTGTGATTGCAGATATTCCAGGGCTTATTGAAGGAGCAAGTGACGGAGTAGGGCTTGGTTTTGAATTTTTAAAACACGTTGAAAGAACTAGACTTTTGGTTCACGTTTTGGACGTTTCCGGAATTGAAGGAAGAGATCCAATCGAAGACTACAATACAATTTATAAAGAATTAGAACTTTATAATGAAAATATAAAAAATAAAAAAGAAATAATTGTTGCTAATAAAATGGACTTGCTAACTTCTAATGAAAATTTAGAAAGAGTTAGAGAATATTTTAAAGATAGAACAATATTAGAACTTTCAGCAGTTACACAAATGGGTGTAAAGGAATTAAAATATAAAATATTTGATGAATTATCAAAAATTGAAATAGATTATGAAACTTTTGATGAAGAATATGAATATGTAGAAGACCCTGAAAAAGAGGCTTATGAAATTTATAGTGAAGATGGAACTTTCTACATTGAAGGACCACTTATCGATTATTTAGTTTATATAACAAATTTTGAAGATTATGATTCATTAAAATATTTCCAAAAAGTTTTGGCTGATAAGGGAATAATTGAAGAATTAAAACAAAAAGGTGTAGAAGAAGGACAATCCATTGTAATTGGTGAAATGGAATTTGAATTCTTTGAATAAAGGAGAGTATATGATAAATCCAAAACAAAGAGCGTTTTTAAAATCTTTGTCGCACTCTATGGAGCCTGTTATGAATATAGGTAAATATGGAGTTAACGACGAAACTATAAGACAATTAGATTTAGCTTTGGAAAAAAGAGAACTTATAAAAATAAAAATTTTAAATAACAATTTAGATGATAATAAACAACTTGTTGAACTGGTTTTACAAAAAACCAGAGCAGAGTTTGTTCAACATATTGGAAATAAATTTGTTATTTATAGAAGAAAAAGAAAAGATGAGAACAGAATAGAGTTACCATAATGAAAATAGGAATTTTTGGTGGGAGTTTTTCTCCCATTCATAATGGACATTTGCAAATAGCTGAGGATTGTTTAATTGAAATGGGACTTGATAAAATTATTTTTCTTCCCAATTCTAAACCACCACATAAAAATGTAGAAAAATTTTCTTTTGAAAATAGAGCTGAGATGTTAAAACTAGCAATAGAGGATAATGAAAAATTTGAGATTTCTCTTGTTGAAGAAGATTTTTTAAAAACGCATTATTCATACAATACAATGAAAGAAAATTTTTGTAATGGTAAAGATAAATTTTATTTTATTATGGGTGATGATGAATTTTTAAATATTAGTTCTTGGTATGAATATGAGAAATTTTTAGAAATAACTTCAGTTATAGTTTTTTTGAGAAAATATAATTTAGATTTTATTTTAGATAAAAATAAATATTTAATAGAAAAATATGATATTAATATCGTGAAAAATTCTGTAATTTCAATTTCTTCAACAGATATTAGAAATAGAATGAATGAAAAAAAATCTATAAAATATTTAATCCCTAAAAAAGTCTATAAATATATCTACGAAGATTTGAATTATTTTGACATTAATAAGATAAAAAAAGATTTAAAAGAAAAACTTTCAAAAAATAGATATGAACATTCATTAAGAGTTGCAGATTGTTGCAAAAGACTTGCTAAAATTTATAAAATTGATGAGAATAGAGCGTATTTATCTGGACTTGTTCATGATTGTGCCAAAAATTTGGAAGAATTTTATATGTTGAATAAAAAATTAAATTCTGATATAATATTTGATACCGAAGAAAAAGATAATGAAAATCTTAAACATGCTCCGATAGGTGCAATTGTTTGTAAAGATTTATATGGAATTTTTGATGAAGAAATAATTTCAGCTGTTCGTTATCATACAACAGCAAAAGAAAATATGACTTTGCTTGAAAAGATTTTATTTATATCTGATAAAATTGAGCCTGGGAGGAAGTATGATACAGTTGATGAGCTTAGAAGACTTGCTGATTTTGATATAGATAGAGCTATTGTAAAATTTTTAAATGATAGTTTTGAATATTTAGAAAAAAAATCACAAAAAGTTCATCATCTATCTGTTAAGGCAAGAGATTATTTAGTAAATAAGGAGTAGTTTTATGGAAAAACTTGATATTATATTAAAAGCATTAGATGATAAAATTGCAGAGGATGTTGTAACGATAGACTTAAAAGGAAAATCATCTATTGCTGAATATTTTGTTATTGCAACCGGAAGTGTAATTAATCACAATCAAGCTATTTGTGATGAAGTTGAATTCCAATTAAAAAAGAATGATATGGACTGTTTCGGTACAGAAGGATATAAAGACGGAAATTGGATTTTGTTGGACTGTGGAGAAGTTATAGTTCATATTATGACAAAAGATTATAGAAGCTATTACAATCTTGAAAGATTGTGGGCATAGATTTTAGGAGGGAAAGAAATGAGCGTAGAATTTTTAAAAACTGAAAAGGCTCCAGCAGCTATTGGACCTTATTCACAAGCTGGAAAAGTTGGTAATTTAATATTTGTTTCTGGACAATTACCAATAACTAATGGAGAATTACAAACTGAAATAAAAGCAGCTACACTTGCTAGTTTAACAAATGTTTTAGAAATAATTAAAGCAGGTGGTGGATGTTTAGAAAGTATTGCAAAAGTTAATGTATTTGTAAAAGATATGAATGACTTTGAAGCAATCAACGGAGTTTATGCAGAATTTTTTGGTGACCACAAACCGGCTAGAGCTTTAGTTCAAATTGCAAAATTACCAAAAGATGCTTTAATCGAAATTGAAGCAATAGCAGCTGTTTAAAAAATATTTTTAATACTGATGTGAAAGCATCAGTATTTTTTTATGTAAAATATAAAAATTTTTGAAAAAGGCTTGACAAAATTAAATAAATGATTTATACTATTTGAGTATTAGATTTGCACCTTTAGCTCAGCTGGCAGAGCACCTGACTCTTAATCAGGGTGTCCAGGGTTCGAACCCCTGAAGGTGCACCAAGATTGACAGCTATTTTATATAGCTGTTTTTTTGTGTAAAAATAATTTATTTATATTTACTTTATTTTGGGTAAATTCTATTCATAAAGTAAAATTTTGTGTATATTAAATGAATATAAAAATAAAATTTTGTATTAAATGATTGCAAAAAAACTTAAAATGGTATATAATGAGTAGCCGATAAAATTTTAGGAGGATGTTATGGATTTAAAATCAAAGATTAGAGTTATTGAAGGATTTCCGAAGGAAGGAATCAGTTTTAAAGATATAACTACATTAATTAGTGATGGAGATGCTTTTAAACAAGCAGTAGATATTATAAAGAAAAATTTAGAAAATAGAAACATAGATTACATAGTTGGACCTGAGGCAAGAGGTTTCGTTTTTGGTTCAGCAGTTGCTTATGCTTTAAACATTGGATTTATTCCTGTTAGAAAGCCTGGAAAATTACCGGGAGAAACTGTTTCTTTTGAATATTCACTTGAATATGGAACAGATGTTTTAGAAATTTGCAAAGGAACATTAAAAAGTGGAGATAGAGTTGCAATAGTTGACGATTTACTTGCTACTGGTGGAACGATTAATGCTTGTGCTAAATTGATTGAATCACAAGGTGCAAAAGTTGTTTCAATGCAATTTTTAATGGAATTAACTGAGCTTAAAGGTAGAGAAAAGAATAAAGACTACCAAATAGATTCTGTTTTGGAGTATGATATTTAATGAGAATTGATAAATTTTTAAAAAATTCACGTCTTATAAAGAGAAGAACTGTTGCAAAAGAGGCTTGTGAGAAGGAAAGAATTTTTAGAAATGGTAAGGCAATGAAACCTTCTGACGAAGTTAAGGTTGGAGATATTATTGAATTAAAATTTGGAAATTCTGAAGTAAAAATTAGAGTTTTGGATATAACAGACAGTCAAAAGAAGGAAGATGCTCAAAAAATGTACGAAAATCTTTAAAAATCTTTAAAAATCTGTAAAAACTGTTGAAAAATTATATTTTTTAGTATATAATCATATTAGATAGGGGTGATAGCTTGATGAATAAGAAACATAGAGGTCGAGTTAGACTTTACTCTTTAATATTTTTAGTTTTTTGTATCGTTTTTGGAAAAACTTTTATTTATCAAGTTCGTGAAAAAAATAGATTAAATGCTAAAATTAATTCTTTGGAAGAAAGAAAAGATAAGTTGAATAGTGAAATTATTGAGGCTAAGGATAATCTTCAAAAGGTTGATAGTGAGGAATTTGTTAAAAAAGTAGCTAGAGAAAAACTTAAAATGATAGAAAAAGATGAGATAGTAGTAAAGTATAAGGATTAAGACTAATAAATTAATATGGAAGGGAGCCGAGTATTTTTGCTCGGTTTTTTTGATTTTATGAAGAATAGATTTTTAAAAATTTTAAAAAATTATAATTTTAATAATGTGGGAATTTTACTTGCCGTTTCAGGTGGTAAAGATTCTATGACGATGTTAGATTTGTTTAATTCTTTTAAAGATGAATTTAAACTTAATTTAATTGTTTGCCATTTCAATCATTCTTTGAGGGATAATGCCGATAGAGATGAGAACTTTGTTAGAGAACAATGTGAAAAGTATGGTTTAAAATTTTATTCTAAAAAGGAAGATGTAAATAAATTTTCAGTTGAGAACAAACTTTCTACTGAAGAGGGTGCAAGAATTTTAAGATATAAATTTTTTGATGAAATTAAGAAAAATGAAAATTTAGATTATATTGCAACTGCTCATAATAAAAATGATTTGGCAGAAACTGTTATTATGAGAATTTTAAGGGGAACCGGTATTAACGGTTTGGTTGGAATACAGTCTGAAAGAGGAGATTTGATTAGACCTGTTTTGGATTTTTCAAGAGTAGAAATAGAAAATTATATCAAAGAAAATGATATTCCTTTTGTTGAAGATGAAACTAATTTTGAAGATATTTATAGTAGAAATAAAATTAGGTTAAATCTTTTGCCTATGTTGGAAAGGGAATATAATTCTAAGATTTGTGATGCACTTTGTAGATTGTCAAACATTGCCTCAGATTATAGTTATATCTCAAGAGAATATATTTTTTCTAAAAAAGGAAATTTATGGGATTTTGATGGAGATAAAATTGTTGTTGATATTTCTAAATTACGTTTAGAATCTGTTTCGTTTAGAAATATTTTATATAGAGAAGTTTTTGAGTTTATAAGTAAAAATCCAAATGGAATAAGTTATAAAATAATTGAAGAAATAGATAATTTGATTTTTGCAAAAACGGGTAAATATATAGAGATAAAAAATGTTGTTTTTAAAATTGAATATGATAAATTACTCGTTTACAGTAAAAATATTTTGAAAAGTTCAGAAAATGATTTTTATTTTGAAAATTTAGATTTTTCTTTGTATTCTACAAAATTTTTTGATATAATTATAGAGTATTCAAATTTTGAAGAATTTAAAAACTTAAAACAAAATAAAGATATGTTTTTTATAAATAAAAAATATCTTAGTTTGTTAAAAATTAGAAATAGAAAAAATGGAGATTTTTTAGAGTTTGAATTTGGCAAAAAGAAACTTAAAGATATATTTATTGACGAAAAAATAAGTAAAGATATTAGAGATGATATACCTATTTTTGAAATCGAAAATAATATTGTTTGGGTTTCTAATATTAGAAGGTCTAATAAATATTTGGTTGATAGATTAGATGATATTGTAAAAATTAGAGTTTTATCAAAGGAGAGATTATGAAAAGATTAGATTGTATCGTTAAGTCAGATATGAAAGAATTGCTATTAGATGAAAAAACTATTAAAAATAGAGTTGAAGAGCTTGGTAAAAGTATAACTGAATATTATGAAAATGAAGATGCTGAGCTTGTTGTTGTTGGTATTTTAAGAGGGTCAAGTTTGTTTTTTGCAGATTTGATTAGAAATATAAATTTACCAATTTTAATAGATTTTATGGCTATTTCATCTTATGGAAGTTCATCAGAAAGTGGAGTTGTAAAAATTGTAAAGGATTTAGAGGCTGATGTTACAGGAAAAAATATTTTAATAGTTGAGGATATTATAGATACAGGTAAAACTTTAAAATATCTTTTTAATTACTTTAAAGAAAGAGGAGCTAAAACAGTTAAGGTTTCCAGTATGTTAGATAAGCCTGAAAGAAGACTCGTTGATATTTCCGGAGATTTTGTCGGTTTTGAAGTTCCAAATGACTTTATAGTTGGTTATGGTTTAGATTATAATCAATCATATAGAAATTTACCATATATAATTTCGTTAAAAGAAGAAGTTTATAAATAAATTAATTAGGAGGTAGAGCGTGAATAAGAAAACTAAAGCGTATCTTATATATTTGATACCGGTTTTATTTTTAGCTGTATATTTCTTTGCTATAAAGACTTCAGCTCCTGTCGTTAAGGAATATACTGTTACAGAAATCGTATCAAAGATAAAAAATGATGAAGTTGCTGAGGTAACTACTCAAGGAGCTTATATAACAGGGAAATTAAATGATAAAGATAAAACAGAATTTAAAACTTATTTGCCACAAGAATTTAGATTTAAATTTTATGATAACTATCTAAAGGCTAAGGTTGACAATAATACTTTAAAATATAATGGTAAAGCTGAACCTACAAAACCATTTTATCTTGAAATTTTACCAACTCTTATAATTCTAATAGGACTAGGTGTACTTTGGTTTATGTTTATGAGACAAGCCCAAGGTGGTGGAAAGGTAATGAATTTTGGAAAGAGTAAAGCCAGACTTCATAAGGATAAGAAAAATGAAGTTACCTTTGGAGATGTTGCAGGACTTGAAGAAGAAAAAGAAGAATTACAAGAAGTTGTAGATTTCTTAAAATCTCCTAAAAAGTACAGCGACATTGGTGCCAGAATTCCAAAAGGTGTATTAATGGTTGGACCTCCGGGAACAGGAAAAACTTATCTTTCAAGAGCTGTTGCAGGAGAGGCAAAAGTTCCTTTCTTTAGCATAAGTGGTTCAGATTTTGTTGAAATGTTCGTTGGGGTTGGTGCCTCAAGAGTTAGAGATTTATTCGAAGAAGCAAAGAAAAATGCTCCTTGTATAATTTTTATAGACGAAATTGATGCTGTTGGTAGAAGAAGAGGTGCTGGACTTGGTGGTGGACACGATGAAAGAGAACAAACATTAAACCAATTACTTGTTGAAATGGACGGTTTTGGTGTTAATGAAGGAATTATCGTTATGGCTGCAACAAACAGACCCGACATACTTGACCCGGCTATCTTAAGACCTGGTAGATTTGACAGACAAATTTATGTTGGTATTCCAAATGTGAGAGAAAGAGAAGCAATACTTATGGTTCATACTAGAAACAAGAGATTGGCTCCAGATGTTGACCTTAAGGTTATTGCTAAACATACAACAGGATTTACTCCGGCAGACCTTGAAAACTTGTGTAATGAGGCTGCGCTTTTATCAGCAAGATATGGTCAAAAAACTATCACTATGAAAGTTTTTGAAGAGGCCTCAATAAAAGTTGTTGCAGGTCCCGAAAAGAAATCAGCAGTTGTTACAGATAGAGATAGAAAGATTACTGCATATCACGAGGCAGGACATGCTATTGTTTCAAGATTTGTACCATTATCAGACCCTGTTCAAATGATTACTATTGTTCCTAGAGGAAGAGCTGGTGGATTTACTGCTTATACTCATGATGAAGATAGTCAATATATGACTGTAAATGCAATGAAATCAAGACTTGCAATGATGCTTGGTGGACGTTCAGCTGAACTTATAATCTTTGAAGATTTTACAACAGGTGCATCAAACGATATTGAAAGAGCTACAAAACTTGCAAGAAATATGGTTACAACTTATGGAATGAGTAGTAAGATTGGCCCTATAAATTATGATATGGGCGAAGAAGAAACTTTCTTAGGCAGAGATTTCGGCAAGGGAAGAACTTACTCAGAAGATATTGCAAAACTTATTGACGGAGAAGTTAAGGATTTACTTGATGAGGCTTATGCTACTGCTCAAAGAGTTTTAAATGAAAATATTGAATTTTTACATGCTGTTGCTAAAAAATTACTTGAAGAAGAAACTGTAAGTGGAAAAGATTTCGAAGATATGTATAAAAAACATATGGGTATCGAAGAAAAATTCGAAGTTACAGAAGAAGTTAAAACAGAAGAAGTTAAAACAGAAGAAGTTAATTTAGAAACAGAAGAAGTAAATAGTGAAGTAGTTGAAGAAACTGTTGAAAAAGTAGAAATAGAAGAAAATAAGGAAAATTAGAATTAAGTAGAAGTTCGCTTCTACTTAATTTGTATGGAGGATTTTATGAATAGTGGAGATTTGTTATTAATAGTATTTGGAGTAGTTTTAATATTTGTAATAAAGAAAATAGTTGCTATGTTCCAAACAAGAAAAAAATTAGAAGGAGAAATATCAACGATTAAACTTAGAGGAAGAACTGTTTTACTTGCTTTGTCCATCTCTTTAGTAGGATTTGGAGTTGTTTATACAATAAAAATTAGAGATATTTACAGTATAGTATATATTTTAATCGGACTATGTTATTGTATCGTTTCTCTTGATAAATTATACATTGCAGAAAATGGATTTTGTTTTGACGGAAAATTTGCTGAATTTAAAAAAATAAAAAAATGGACTCCTATTAGCAATAAATTTTATGAAGTTGTTGTTGCAGGAGATATGAAAGATGAAACTTTAACTATTCCACTAGATAAGGAAAATTCTGAAAAACTTTCTATTATAATAAAACAAAATAAGGCAAGACCAAAGGCTAAAAAGTAATGAAGTTATACGAAGAAAATAATTTAGTAATTTTAGAAGATGTCGAAAATTTCGACGCCAGAGCAATATTTACTTGTGGTCAAGCTTTTAGATGGTATGAGGAAAAAGACGGAAGTTTTACAACTGTACATTTAGGAAGAGTTTTAAATGTTTTAAATGAAGAGAATAGAGTTGTTTTCAAAGGGACTAATTTAGAAGAATTTAACGAAATTTGGATAGATTATTTTGACTTAAATACAAACTACCAAGAGATAAGAAAAAACTTAGCAAACAACGAAATTTTACCAAAGGCAATGAAATACGGAGAGGGTATTAGGATTTTAAATCAAAATCATTTTGAAATGTTAATAAGTTTTATAATTTCAGCCAATAACATGATTCCTAGAATAAAAAAATCCATTGAAGTAATTTCTATGAGATATGGAAAGTTTATCTGTGAAGATGAAAATAGAAAATATTACTCATTTCCAACGGTTGAAGAGCTTAGTAATGCAACAGTTGAAGATTTAAGAGAATTTGCAAAAGTCGGCTTTAGAGATAAAAGAATTTTTGATACGGTTAATATGATTTTAAACGATAAAATTGATTTAAATAGTTTTGAAAGTTTAGAAACAGATGTTTTAAGAGAAGAACTTTTAAAATTTTCTGGAGTAGGAAATAAAGTTGCCGATTGTATTATGCTATTTTCATATAAAAGAGGAGAAGTTTTTCCCGTTGACGTTTGGATAAAAAGAGTTATGGAAGAACTTTTCATAAAACAAGAAACACCTGTAAAAAAAATAGCTAAAGAGGCGAACAGAATATTTGGAAAATATGCAGGATATGCACAGCAATATCTTTTCTACTATGGAAGAGAAGAAAAAATAGGTAAATAGAAAATTGTAAATGAAGGGGAAACCCTTCATTTTTTATTTAACTCTGAAAAAATACTTGAAAATATATATAAAAATACTTGACAATGTATATATATATATATATATAATAGTATGTGTAAAACGTTATTTACAGTAAAAAGGTGTCTTTTTAGCATGATAAATTAAAAATGAAAGGAGGCGTATGGATAAATTAATTCCATACAAAAAGTTTATATGAAAAAATCTAAAAGAATATTTGCGTTTTTGTTTGCATTAGTAATGTTAATGCAGACCACGTTTGTATCGTTTGGAAGTTTTGCAGAAGAAACTCCAAAAAAGTTTAAAGCATACGCTAATTCTAGGACTCCAGAATTTATAGAAATTGGAGAAATAGATGGAGGACAAGTAAAGAACCGTATGGTTGCGTATTGCTTGAATTATAAATTTGCATATCCTAAAGTTAAAGAATTAAAGGATAAGTCAGCTGAATACACTAAATTAGATTCAAAAGATTTGAAGGATTTAGAAACAACAAAAAATGATAAAGATTTGTACGAAAATTTGAGAAGGGTTTTGTATAATGGTTATCCTACTGACGGAGCTCATTTTGTTGAATTTGGTAAGATAAGTGAAAACAGAATGAGATTTTTAACTCAATATGCTATTTGGTATTATACAGATGGAAAGAATGCTAAAGATTTTAACTTATCAGGATCTGAAAAGGAAATTTTTGAATCTTTAATAAATCCTGATTCTGAAAATTTAAGAAAAGTTCCGGATAGTTTTAATCCAACTTTATTTAAAAATGATAAGAGCATAAAAGCAGACAATTCTGCTAATGCTCATAAACCATATTTCCAAAATTTAATAGGGTCTCCTAAGTCTGACGATAAGACTTATGATATTTATGCTCAAAAAGTTTGGGAAGGAATGAAAGGTTCAGATAAACCTGTTGTTGAATTTGAATTACGAGAAAAAAATGGAGATAAAAAAGTTGATATTGCTAACAATCCAGTAGAAATGACAGTTTCTAAAGATGAAGAAATGTCTGATGTAGTTGTTTGGAAAGATTTAAAGAAATCACCAACTGAATATAAAGTTGTTGAAAAATATAAATCTGATGCAGATTCAAAAAAATATATTTCATCTTCATTAACAGGAAATGGTAGAAAAGAATCTCCTTACACAATAACTAATGGTAAATTAAATTCTTCATTTATTTTACAAATAAATGCAAATAAACGTTGGGAAAATGTTAATGGAGTTGAAAAACCGGAAGTTTATTTAGGTTTATTTAGAAAAACTGCAACAAAACCAGAAGAATTAGTTACTAAAGAAATGTTAAATTATGGAATGGGAAAAAACAATCACCCAAATTTTGAAAATCCTATAAAAGTTGATTCTTCTCAAAATGTATTTACAAAACATCTTACTACTCTTAACTTATTAGATAAAGTTGACGGAAATGATCCAAATAGTGAGTCTTATATTTACTTTATGAAAGAGTTGAAAAAAGTAGGAGAAGAATTTAAAGATTTTGATTCTCAAGGTTTTACTAGTAAATTAGAAACTAATAATTTAAAGCCTAATAACCCTATGTTTACTTTTACTAATACCTATACAGGTAAATTTAAAATAAATATAAGTAAGAAAAAAATAACAGGCGAAGATGAATTACAAGGAGCAGATTTAAGAGTTCTTAAATCAACTGGAGAAAATGTAACAAGTTGGACTTCTTCTAATAAGCCAAAAGAAATAGAACTTACAGAAGGTGATTATAAGTTAGTTGAAGATACTGCACCTGCTGGATATGAAAAAGTTTCAGTATTTGAATTTTCAGTTAATAAAAAAGGTGAAGTAACTTTGAAAAATAATGTTGAGGGAGTTAATGTTGATAATTCAAAGAGTACTTTAATCGTTAGAGATAAAGACGAAAAAGTTAGTAAAAATATAAAAATCAGCAAAATTAGTAATGATCAAACACCACTTAAAGATGTTGAAATAAAGATTACTAAGATTAATGATAAAACTAATCTTGATACAGATATTTCTTTAAATCCAGATAAAGATATTGTTGCTAAATTTATAACAACAGGAACAGATGAAGAAATTTCATTAAAACCGGGTTCATATAAGCTTGAAGAAATTTCAACTCCTGAAACTCATGAAAAGTTAGAGAAAGTAATATATTTTGATGTTGATGAAAATGGAACAATAACTTTTAAAGCTGGTGAAGATTATAATAATATCGCTGTTGCTGATAAAGATAAATTAACAGTAATAAATAATAAAAAACCAGAAGAACCAAAGAAAAAAGATATAGTAGTAAGCAAAGTACAACTTGGAGATGATAATAACGTTGTAAAAGAAGTAGTAGGAGCAAAAATACAAATCTTTGAAGGTGAAAACACAAGTGGAAAGAAAGTAGATGAATGGACAACAGAAAGCGGAAAAAATCATGAAGTAAAAGGCTTAGAAGTTGGAAAGAAATATACATTACACGAAGAAGTAGCACCAAAGGGACTAAAGGTAGTAACAGACTTTGTATTTACAGTTGATGAAAATGGCAATGTAAAAGTAGAAACAACATTGACAAGTGGAAAGGCAGAGTTCAAAGACGGAAAACTTATAGTAACAGATGATAAGGAAGTTGTACAACCAGAAGAACCAAAGAAAAAAGATATAGTAGTAAGCAAAGTACAACTTGGAGATGACAATAACGAAGTAAAAGAAGTAGTAGGAGCAAAAATACAAATCTTTGAAGGTGAAAACACAAGTGGAAATAAAGTAGATGAATGGATAACAGAAAGCGGAAAGAATCATGAAGTAAAAGGCTTAGAAGTTGGAAAGAAATATACATTACACGAAGAAGTGGCACCAAAGGGACTAAAGGTAGTAACAGACTTTGTATTTACAGTTGATGAAAATGGCAATGTAAAAGTAGAAACAACATTGACAAGTGGAAAGGCAGAGTTCAAAGACGGAAAACTTATAGTAACAGATGATAAGGAAGTTGTACAACCAGAAGAACCAAAGAAAAAAGATATAGTAGTAAGCAAAGTACAACTTGGAGATGACAATAACGTTGTAAAAGAAGTAGTAGGAGCAAAAATACAAATCTTTGAAGGTGAAAACACAAGTGGAAATAAAGTAGATGAATGGACAACAGAAAGCGGAAAAAATCATGAAGTAAAAGGCTTAGAAGTTGGAAAGAAATATACATTACACGAAGAAGTAGCACCAAAGGGACTAAAGGTAGTAACAGACTTTGTATTTACAGTTGATGAAAATGGCAATGTAAAAGTAGAAACAACATTGACAAGTGGAAAGGCAGAATTCAAAGACGGAAAACTTATAGTAACAGATGATAAGGACGTTGTACAACCTCAAGAACCAAAACCTGAGGAACCAAAACCGGAAAATCCAAGTCTAAAACCGGAACCAAAAGATAATCAAGAACCAAAAATGAAGAAAACTTCAATAGGGTTGAGTTCAAGTATATCAATGGTATTAGTTGGAATGGCAGGATTGGTTATTTCATCAAAGAAAAGAAATAAATAGTAATTAAAAAAGACTGAGGGTCTGTAAATAATTTTGTGTATCAACCTAAATCCTGACACAAGGGTAAGGGTTGATACATTTTTATATGTATCAATGTTTGTCCATTCCTATAGGAATGGAGCTTGTCTTAATTTAACACAACTTTAATAAACTGTCAAATTTTTTAAAAATTTGCAGCTAATTTTATACTCTATTTTTAACTTATCTAAAACCTCCCCTCAAAAAATATTGATAATTGCGATAAGATTTGATCCCAACCACGAATTCTACTTGTCCACTTGCTTGAGGCATCTACCATTGCCAAATACAGACTTTTTTGTAGGGCATAGTCATTTGGAAATATGGTTTTATTTTTCGTTACTTTTCTTAGTTGCCTATTGAAGTTTTCCATGGCGTTTGTTGTGTATATTAGCTTTCTTATTCCTTCTGGATACTTGAAATATGTTGATAATTCTGTCCAGTTGTTTTTCCAAGAACTTACACACATTGGGTATTTTTTACCCCATTTTTCTTCAAAGATTCCTAGATTTGTTAATGCTAAGTCTTCGGTTGGTGCTTTGTATACTGCTTTTAGGTCTTTCATCAGCTCTTTGATGTCTTTGTATGACACATATTTAGTTGAGTTTCTTATTTGGTGGATTATACATTTTTGAATTTCTGCTTTTGGGTATACTGCTTCTATAGCCTGGCTAAATCCTGGTAGGTTATCTGTTGAAACTATTAGGATATCTTCAAGACCTCTTTCTTTTAGTTGATTTAATACTAAGAGCCAGTATTTGCTTGATTCATTTTCTCCTACCCACATTCCTAGTATTTCTTTAAAGCCTTCTAGATTGTAGCCTAGGGCAATGTATACTGCCTTTTTGACTACTATGTTGTTTTCTCTTACATGATAGTGTATAGCGTCTAAGAACACCATAGGATAGACTTTTTCTAATGGTCTATTTTGCCACTCTTCTATTGTTGGTAGAATTTTATTTGTTATTTTTGACACCATTGTTTCTGATATCCCAAAACCATAAATATCTTTTATGTGACTTGATATATCTCTTGTTGTCATACCTTTTCCATACATTGATATTATTTGATTTTCTATGTTTGATATGTCTTTTTCGTATTTTTTTAATGCCTGAGGCTCAAAGGATCCTTCTCTATCTCTAGGAATATTTAAATCTATATTTCCATATGATGATTTAACTGTTTTTTTACTTGAACCATTTCTAGTATTTAATGATAGTGGTTTTTCTCCATATTCATAATCTAAATGCTCATCTAATTCTGCTTTTAATAATTGCTCCATTGTATCACCTAAAAGGTCTTTTAAAGCATCTTGTAGATCTTGAACTGTTTCCGGTTGATATTCTTCGATTAACATCTTAGAAATTTTGTTTAATTTTGTTTCTGATCTCTTTCTTGGCATAAAAATTCCTCCTGATTAGTTTTTCTTTACCCTAATCAGGAGGTTTCTATACACAAAATTTTACACAGTCTCAAGACTGAGTTTATTATAAACTTAGTCTTTTTAATTAAATTGTTTTTAGAATTTTTTGTAAACTTTTGTAAATCATTGGTACTAATATTGAACAAACAATTATTTCTGGAATACCATTAGATATTGCGATTGTGAATAAAAATTTTGCCGGATTAATTTTTAGAACTTCATAAAGTTGACTTGAGCAGAATATGTATGCCATTGATAATACACCGAATGTATTTATCATTGTTCCTATCATACTTGCGATTATCACATTAAATACATTTTTTATATATTTTTTTACAAAAGTAAATGTGTAATATGTTCCAAGTCCTATTAATGCTCTTGGTAATACTGAAACAAATGGATTTACAAACATGAAGGATAATGGGCTTATGCCTGATAAATGTTGAAAAAATGAAAATAATCCAAAAATTAATCCTACAAAGAAAGATACGGTTGGTTTTTCGATTAATGCGATTAAGACTATTGGAATGTGTACGGTTGTTATTCTAACAGGTCCTAATGGTATGAATCCGATAGGTGAAAGTGATAAAATAATTACAAGTGCACTTAATATTCCAATTTTTGTTATAGTTTTTGTTGAAATGTTTTTCATAAATCCTCCTTTATTTTTATGTAAAATTTATTGAAATAAAAATTTTAAGTATTTCAACACGAGTCTAATTATATCAAATTTTTCATTTTATAGCAAAAGTTCAAAAAATTTTTCAATATTTTTTTGTTTTTTTTATGTAAATTTGATATAATTATATTTAATGATAAAATAGTTTTTATTGTTAAACAACAAGGTTCTTATGGATACAAATGATTTGAATTATTGTGAAAATATGGAGGTCTTGTTGGATTAAATTTTTATATAAATGGAGAAATGATGAAAAAAGTTACTTTGATTGCAACTTGTGCTTTTGGACTAGAGGCGATTGTTAAAAGAGAGATAATAAAATTAGGTTTTGATGATATAAATGTTTCTGATGGTAAGGTTGAATTTTTGGCGAATGTTAATGATATAGCAAAGGTTAATCTTTGGGTTAGATGTGCAGAGAGAATTTTGCTTAAATTAGATGAATTTAAAGTTTTAAGTTTTGAAGATTTATATCAAGGAATAAAAAAGATAAAGTGGGAAGACTTGATTTCAGAAAATGATAAATTTCCCGTTAATGCAAATAGTGTTAAGTCTAAACTTTTCAGTTTATCAGATATTCAAAAAATTACAAAGAGGGCTATAGTTGATAGGCTAAAAGATATTTATAATGTTGAATGGTTTGATGAGAGTTCAGATGCTTTGTATTATATAGAAGTTTCTATTTTAAAGGATATTGCGACAGTTACTGTTGATACTTCCGGAGAGGCTTTGCATAAGAGGGGATATAGAAAAAGAGCAGGAGATGCTCCTCTAAAGGAAACTTTGGCAAGTGCTATGATTAGTTTATCTTTTTGGGAGCCAAGCAGAGTATTTTATGACCCATTTTGTGGAAGTGGAACGCTTTGTATTGAGGCATATATGATTGGAAGAAATATTGCTCCCGGAATTATGAGAAATTTTGCTTTTGAAAATTGGAATTTACTTGATAAAGATGCTTTAAAAAACGAAAAAAATAGAGCGAGAGCTTTAATAGATTATGATACAGATTTAAAGATTTTAGGTTCAGATATAGATAAGCGTTCAATTTTAAGAGCTAGGGATAATGCAGATATTTTAGGTGTCGAAGATGAAATTTCTTTTTTCATAAAAGATATGAGAGATGTTGATTTATATAATGAGTATGGAGTTGTAGTAACTAATCCGCCTTATGGTGAACGTATGGGGGATATTAAAGAAGTAGAAAGACTTTATAGAGATTTTGGCGAAAAATTTAAAGAGTTAGACACTTGGAGTGTGTATTTAATAACAAGTATGGAAAGTTTTGAAAGATTGTATGGAAAAAAAGCTGATAGAAAGAGAAAACTTTTTAATGGAAGAATAAAGGTTGACTTTTATCAATTTTATGGGCCTAAACCAAAGTAATGGGAGATAACAGTATGTATATGGATAATTTTACACATTGGAATTTTGAATTAGTAGATTTTATGGAAGATTTGGTTAGAGTTTTCGATAAAACGGGATTAATTGTTTATACTAATTCAAGTATGAAAAAATTTTTAGAAAATGAAGAAGGAAAGTTTTGCTTGTTTTCTGAAGATAATTCAGATAAAGATGATAGAGTTTTTTCTTCTTTGAAGTGTGTTGCTCCAATAGGTTGTAGAGATGATGTTACTACTGAGTTGTTATCGGTTGGAGGAAGAGATTTTTTTGTAAAAAGTAGTCCTATTTTTAACTCTAATAATGAGTATTGGGGTTGTATTGAAGTTTTTAGAGATATTACAGATGTAAATAAATTACAAAATGATTTGATAAAATATCAAAAAATGATAAAGAATGATATGCTAACTGCATCAGATATTCAAAAAGGTCTTTTATCTAAATTAAATCATGTAGATGGATTGGATTTAGAATATAAATACATATCATCTGACCAGTTATCAGGAGATTTTTTTGATGTTATAGAATTACCGAATGATAAAGTTTGTGTTTATATTGCAGATGTTATGGGACATGGTATTTCAGCTAGTATGATAACAATGTTTATAAAATTTTCAGTTAGAATGTTGGTTTATGGAAGAAAAATTGAGCATCCTAGAGAAATACTTATGGCTTTATCAAAGGAATTTTCAAAGTTGAATTTAGAAATGTATTTTACAATATTTTTAGGAATTTATAATAAAAATACTTGTGAGTTTGAATATTCAAATGCCGGACATAATTCTATTCCTATTTTATTTAATAAAAATAAAAATTTACGTTTAGAGTTGAGTGGATTACCTATTTCTTGGTTATTCCAAGATAGTGGATATTCTGTTGGTAAGGCTAAGCTTTGTCATGGTGATTGTCTTTTGTTTTACACAGACGGATTGACTGAAACAAAAAATGAAAATAGAGAAGAATATGGAGAAGAAAGATTTTTTAATGCAGTAGATAAATATAAAAATTCTCTTTTAGGTAGGGAGCTTTTAGATAAATTAGTTGAAGATGTTTCTGAATTTAGATACGGAGTTCAAGAAGATGATATTGCATTATTAAGTATGAGGGTTTTGTAGATGGAATATAATAATTTTGAAATTGACTTTTCAGAAGATTTATGTTTTGATAATTATAGAGAAAAAGGCTTTAAAGCTCTTGATTTCATTTTGAATAAAAATGGATTGGGAAATAAATTTTTAGGTTGGGTTACCCACCCTGAGGTTTATGATAGAGAAGAATATAGTAGAATGAAAAATTTATCTGAAAAGGTAAAAAAAGCAGAGGTTTTAGTTGTAGTTGGAGTTGGAGGAAGTTTTCTCGGCTCTAAAGCAGTTATCAAGGCATTAAAACCATATTTTAAGCAAAATGGTCTGGATATTGTATTTGCCGGAAATAATTTAAGTGGTGATTATTTAAGTGAATTGGTTGATTATATTAAAGATAAAGATTTTTATATAAATGTAATTTCAAAATCCGGAAGTACTTTTGAAACAGCTATTGCTTTTAGAGTTTTAAAAGAGCTTTGTGAAGAAAAATATGGAAAAGAATCTGTAAATAGAATTATAGTTACAACAGATTCAAAAAAAGGAATATTAAAAGAAATGAGTGAAAAGGTCGGCTATGAAACTTTTTGTGTTCCTGATGATATTGGAGGAAGATTTTCAGTTTTAACTGCCGTTGGATTATTTCCAATTATGTCTGCCGGAATTGATACCGATGCTATATTACTTGGAGCTAACGACGGACTGGAAGAATATACGAAAAAAAGTTTAAATAATGTTGCTTTAAAATATGCAATTATTAGAAATGCAATGTTTGAAGATGAGAAAAAAGAAATAGAATATTTAGTAGCTCACGAATTTAAACTTTCTTATTTTCAAGAATGGTGGAAACAATTATTTGCAGAAAGCGAAGGTAAAAATGGTAAAGGACTTTATGTTGAAAGCGCTATTTTTACAAGAGATTTGCATTCTTTTGGTCAGATGATTCAAGACGGAAATAAGATAACTTTTGAAACTATAATTGAAGTTGAAAATTTAAAAAATGATATTATAATTCCTTTTGTTGAAGATGATTTTGACAAATTGAATTACTTATCAAAAAAATCTTTAAATGATATAAATAAAGTTGCTGTAACAGCAACTAGAAAGGCTCATACAGACGGGAAAGTTCCTACTGTAAAGATAAAAATTCCAAGATTGGACGCATATAATATTGGTAAATTAATTTACTTTTTTGAAATGTCTTGTGCTATTTCAGCCTATATGTTAGGGGTTAATCCTTTTGACCAACCTGGAGTTGATAATTATAAAAAAAATATGTATCAATTATTAGAAAAAATGTAGAGGAGGAAGAAAAATGTATCTAAACTATATAAATGCTCTTTTGAAAAAAGGAAAGAAAACTTTTAAAGATTATTTACAAGTTCAAGGCATATTAGTATTGTTAGCGTTGATTACTTCATTGGTAGCCATTTATCTTATGAATTATTCAGGTAGATTTAAAGCAGGGCTTATTATGGGTATTTTGGAAATTGTTCCTATTATAGGAAACGGACTTTATCTTTGCTATCAAATTGTAGTTAATTTGATAAAAGGAGAGGCTGTTATTGCATCAAATTTGGCTGTATTGTATCTTACAATATTGATTGTTAGATTAGTTTTAGAACCAATTTTATTAGGTAGGAAAGTTAATTTTAGAATTGCAATTATAATAGTTTTAGGAATTATCTTTAGAATTGTTGGTGGAAATAAAGGATTATCTATAATAGCCGTAATTATATTTATTTTAAATACTCTAATAAATATTAATGAAATTTATTCTTTTGAACAAAAAAGAAAAATGAGAGAAAGAAAAGAAAAAAGACTTAGACAAAGAGAAATGAGAAAGAAATATGATTATGAAAATGTAGGAGGGGAATATGATAATTAATAATTTTTTACCTATTGAATTAAAAGATGCTAGAAAAATTGTTGATGAAGTAGATATTGAAGAAAGATTTGAAAAAATATATTTTAATGATGCATTAAAAAGGGTTTTAGCAGAAGATATAGTATCACAAGTTAATATACCAAGTTTTGACAAATCACCTTTGGACGGCTATGCTTTTAGAAAAGAAGATGTTGAAAAAGCAACAAAAGAAAGCCCGATAGTTCTTGAAGTTATTGATGTAATAATGGCTGGGGAGGTTTCTGAAAAATCAGTATTTGAAGGACAAGCTGTTAGAATAATGACAGGCGCAAAAGTTCCAAATGGTGCTAATTGTATTGTTAGGTATGAAGATACAGAATTTTCTGAAAAAGAAGTTAAAATTTTTTCTCCGATAGGTAAAAATGTAAATATAGTTAAATTAGGAGAAGATGTAAAAAAAGGCGATATAATTATAAAAAAAGGAACAGTTATAACTCCTGCTGAAATTGGAGTTTTAGCAAGTCTTGGAATTCCTTTTGTTAAAGTTTTTAAATCTCCTGTGGTTAGTGTATTTGCAACAGGTAGTGAATTGCTTGATGTTACAGACGAAATGGAAGATGGAAAGATAAGAAATAGTAATAGCTATACCATTGAACAACTTGGAAAAATGTATAATGCTGATGTTATTCAATACGGAAAAGTTGAGGACGACTTGGATACCTTGGTTGATATGTATGAAAAAGCTATAAGAAATAGTGATATAGTTATTTCTACCGGAGGAATTTCTGTTGGAGATAGTGATTTTGTTTTGACTGCGCTTGATAAAATAGGTGTTGAAACTATTTTTACAAGAGTTTCTGCAAAACCGGGTGGACATGTTTTCTTTGGTAAGTATAAAAATAAATTTATTTTTGCACTATCAGGGAATCCTGCTGCATCTTTTATGAATTTTTATCTCTATGTTAGACCGATAATTTTAAAAATGCAAAATAAAAATGTAGATATGCTTAAAGTTAAAAGTGAATTGATTAACGGGTTCGAAAAGAAAGCTAAAGTAGATAGAATATTAAGAGCAAATACATTTTATAAAGATGGAAAATACTTTACAGAGCTTGAAGAAAGACAAGAATCAGGAGTATTATCCACAATGGTAGGTAAAAATTCCATAGTAATTGTTCCAAAGGAAACTAAAATTTCTAAAGGAGAAATTGTTGATGTGGAGTTTTTATATGAAAACTAAAGCAATATCTATTGTCGGAGAATGTTCCAATGTCGGTAAGACAACTTTAATAAAAAATTTGCTTGAAATTTTTTCAAAAGAAGGTTTAAAAGTAGGAGTTATAAAGCATCATCATAAAGAGTTCGACTTTGATAGAGAAGGAAAGGACAGTTATATTTTTTCGCAAAGTGGTGCAAGTTGTGTTAAAATGATAAGTCCCAACAGAGTTATAACGGTTGAAAATTTAAATTATGAAAAATCGCTAAATGATGTGTTAGAAACAATGACTGAGTATGATTTTATTTTAGTTGAAGGATATAAATGGGAAAAACTAGATAGAATTGAAATTTATAGAAGTGGATATTCAACAAAGATAATTTCTGAAAAAGAAAAATTAATAGCAATAGTTTCAGATATTGAGCATAATTTGGATATTAAACAATTTAAGCCTGATGAATATGAAAAAATTGCAAAAATAATAAAAGAATATTTTAAAATTTAAATGAGGTGCCATAGCATCTCATTTTTTTGAAAATTATTTTTTAAATTTTGTTTTTTATATGCTTGTTTTAGTTTTATTTAAAGTTTTTATTGTAGAATGTAATAAAATGGAAATGATATGTATTGAAAAAATATTAGGTATATGTTATACTTTAACAGTTAATGAGGAGGTGATTTTGTGAGATATTTGGAAGTTTTTAATAGTTATAAAAATTCAAATAGGATTGCTTATATATGTAATGAAAAATCCATTTCATATAGTGAGCTTATGCTATATTCAGATAGACTTGCAAAATATATTTTAGAAAATTTTGAAAATGGAAATAAAGATGCCATTCCTGTATATGGACATAAAGATTTTTTAATGTTAGTTAGCTTTTTGGCTTGTACAAAGTCTGGGCACCCTTATTGCCCTATGGATATTTCTTTTACTAAAAATAGAGTAGAAGATGTTTTAAGTGTTACAGAATCAAAATTTTCAATTTTTACTGAAGATTTAGTTGTCGATGAAAAATACAATTTATTAAATAGAAAAAACATTCTTGATATTATCCACGATGAAAAATATGATGATATTTCTACTGACGGATTATATGAAATTAGTGGAGATGATATTGTCTATATAATTTTTACATCCGGAAGTACAGGAAAACCTAAAGGAGTGCAAATAACTTACGATAATTTAAACAATTATATTAATTGGATACATAATGTTGTAGGCAATGAGAAAAATAAAGTTTATTTGAATCAGGCTCCTTTTTCTTTTGACTTATCCGTAATGGATTTGTATTTGTCTTTATATTCAGAATCTACATTATTTGCTATAACTAAGGAAGATCAACAAGATTTTTCTAAACTTTATGCAAATTTAGAAAAGTCCAATATTACAAATTGGGTTTCTACGCCATCATTTGCTGATATGTGTTTGTCTTTAAAGGAGTTTAATTCTGAAAATATTAAAAATTTAAAGTATTTCTTATTCTGTGGAGAGGTTTTGACAAAGAAAACTGCTCAAAGGTTAAGGGAGAGATTTCCGAATGCAAAAGTTATAAATACTTATGGTCCAACTGAATCAACAGTTTGTATTACGGATATTTTAGTTACAGATGATGTACTAGAAAAGTTCGATATTATTCCACTTGGAGATACAAAAAATGGAACTAGAATTGAAATTAGAGAAAATGATAGAGTTTTAAATGACGGAGAGGTTGGAGAAATTGTAATAATCGGCGATACTGTAAGTAGTGGTTATTATAAAAATCCTGCTCAAACAGAAAAGGCGTTTTTTGTTGCTGATGATGGACAAAGAGGATATAGAACCGGTGATTTAGGATATTTTAAAGATGGAAATTTATTTTTCTCAAACAGAAAAGATTTTCAAGTTAAGTTAAATGGGTATAGAATAGAACTTGGAGATATTGAGAGTAATCTTTTGAATGTTGAAGGGGTAATCTCTTGTTGTGCATTGCCAAATTACGATTTGGATAATAAAGTTAAGAGTATCACTGCTGTTATGGTTTGTAATGATGTTACAGATGAGAAAGCATATACGAAGTTTTTAAAGGAAGAGTTACAAAAATATGTTCCAAGTTATATGGTACCTAAAAAATTTAAATTTTTAGAAAAATTACCAATGAATAACAATGGAAAGATAGATAGAAAAGAATTAAAGAAAATTTTAGAAAGTAAGTAGGAAGGATTGTTATGGAAGAAAAAGTTTTTGAAATTTTAGAGGACATTTGTGAAGAAGATTTAAGAGAAACACCTGATATGAATATATTTGAAGAGGGTCTTATGGATTCACTTGGACTTGTTAGATTCATAGTTGAGGTTGAAGAAAATTTAGGAATTACTTTAGGAATAATGGAATTGGATAAGGAAGTGGTTAATACTCCAAATAAAATTATCGAATTTTTAAAGAGTAGGAATTAAATATGGAGTTTTTTAGTGGTTTAAATTTTTGGCTAATACTTATTTTAATGATTGTACCGGCTGTAATTTTTGGCATTAAAGAAAAGAAAAATAAATATTATATTTTAGCTGTATCACTTATTTTTTGCTTTTTAGTTTATTCAAAAAGTAAAACTTCACTATTTTCGCTTATTTTGTTTATAATATATGAATTTTCACTTATAAAAATATATTTAAAGTTGAAAAGTGAAAATAAATTTGATAAGGTATCCATTTTTATAATTTTAAGTTTGATGCCACTTGTTTTAGCTCGTGTATTACCTTTTACAAAAATTCATTATAAATTAGGATTTTTAGGAATATCATATATCACTTTTAAAGTAATGCAAATGCTTATAGAAATAAAAGACGGCTTAATCAAAGAAGTAAAATTTGTAGATTATTTACTATTTATGATATTTTTTCCAACACTTGCCTCAGGACCTATAGATAGAAGTAGAAGATTTTTAAAAGATTTTGAAACTAAATTTACTAAAGATGAGTATTTGGATAATTTAGGAAAGGGAATAGAATATATTTTACAAGGCTTGGTGTATAAATTAATTTTATCTCAGGTTATTTTTGATAAAATGGAAATTGTTGCTAATAAAAGTTACACAATTCCAAACCTATTGATATATATGTACCTATATGGTTTCTATCTGTTTTTCGACTTTGCAGGTTACAGTTTAATGGCTGTGGGTGTTAGTAAAATATTTGGAATAGAAACACCTATGAACTTTAATAAACCATTTTTAGCAAAGGATATGAAAGACTTCTGGAATAGATGGCATATCAGTTTATCACACTGGTTTAGAGATTTTATTTTCAGTAGATTAGTTTTTAAAATGTTTAAAAATAAAACCTTTAAAAAACAATTAACGACAGCAATGGTTGCATATATAGTTAATATGACTGTTATGGGTATTTGGCATGGACTTAATTTAAGCTATCTTTTGTACGGCTTATACCATGGTATGATTCTTGCAATCACAGAGTATTTTCAAAAGACTAAGTTTTATAAATCAAATAAAAACAAAAAATGGTTTGAATATTCATCAATTTTTGTTACATTTAATTTAGTTATGTTCGGATTTTTCATATTTTCTGAAAAATTTGTCTATATTTTACGAATTTTAGGAGGTAGATTATGGTAAAAAAAGAAACCAAAGAATTTTGGCTTAGAGTTGTTTTTTATACTATAATGATGACAAGCCTTATAATTTTTTGCGCTTTGTATGATTTTAATGTCGTAAAAGAATTTATATATAGTAATTTTTAGGAGTTGTTATGAAAAGATTAAAAGCTTTATGTTTGTCGGTTGTTTTATCTTCGATTATTTCTTATTCATTTTTAAATTTTTACACAAAAGGAAGTGAAGATTTAACTGTTAAAAACAATTCGATAAGATATAATGTATCATATGAAAAATATAATTCTCATGATGTTTTAGTAAATAATATAAATAAAAATACAATACTACTTCTTGGTTCATCTGAACTTACAGTAGGAAATGATTTTGAAGAGCATCCTAGACAATTTTTAGATTTTTCAGATAAAAATATTATGCAGATAGGTGGAGGATACTATCAAAGCTTGATGCATTCTATTATTTTGGGTTCTATAGGTAATGAGGTTCCAAATAAAACCGTTAATTTCATTTTGTCTATGCAATGGTTTGATAAAGAAGGGGCTAATCCTAATGCTTTTCAGCCTAGATTTTCTCTAGATCATTTGAATAATCTTTATAGAAATGAAAAATTATCTAAAGAAACAAAAGAAAAAATCTATAATAGAATACTAGAACTTTCTTCTAATAACGAAATAACTAAAACAACTATTTCTAGAATGAAGAGAGATAATTATTTTGATAAAATTTTGAATAAATTGTATTATAGAAAATATAAATTTATTTGTAATAATAATTTTTTAAAAGAATATAAGAGAGATAATAGTGTAAATAATAAAAAATTTTCAAAAGATATTGATTGGGAAAATTTAAAAAATAAGGCTATAGAAAGAGGAAAATTAGAAACTACAAATAATAAATATTTTTTAGAAAATAAATATTTTAATCATTTTATAAAGAATAAGTTTAAGAAACTAAAATCATCAGATAAAAATATAACTTTTGGAGAAAGTCCAGAGTATAAAGATTTACAATTGTTTTTGGATGTTGCAAAAGAATTGGGCTTTAAAGTTAATCTTTTTTTAGTTCCGCTTCAAGGATATTGGGCAGATTATACCGAAGTTCCTAAATCTGAAATTGAAAAATATTATGTAAAAATTAGAAAAATAGCAAAAGACAACAATGTTAATTTAATAGATTATAGTGAATATTCATACACTCCATATTTCTTTAAAGATATAACTCATTTGGGAAGACTTGGACTTTTAAAGTTACAAGAAGATTTATTAAAATATAATGATTAAAAAGGGTTATTGTAAAATTAAATATAATTTTACAATAACTTTTTTAATTTCAATTTAATTTTTTAATATTTTTTAATAATTTTTATTAATTTTATGTTATAATATATTTAGATAAAGTAAAATTTAATAAAATTAATCTGAATTTAGAGGAGTTGGTATTATGACTAAGAAAAAACTTATTTATTTGATTTCTACAATTGTAGTTGTATTGCTTTTATTTCTTGGATATACTTTATCAAAAAATTATTCTAATTTTGGAAAAAATATTTATGAAACAAAAGAATTGGCTTATGAAAATTTTAATAATGAACATAAAACCTTTGGATATATAGATACTCATAAATTTAATTATAAAGATGACGATTTTTATTTAGTTTTTTATGGGGGAAAAGAGGGGGTAGCAGTTAAAGCTTTAAAAACTACAAAGAAAAGCGAAAAATTTTTGTGGCTAAAAAAAGATGGCTATGTAATTGAATCAAGTGCTGGTTTTATATTTGGAGAAAAAAACAATTCTGTTCGAGCTTGGGGCTTTGAGTTTGGAAAAAAATTTTGGATTTCAATAGGAAATCCTAATGATAGATTGGAACCAAGCGTTAAATTTAAAAATTATAATACTATAGAAAAAGGAAATAAAAATTTAAATGGTATAGAAGTTAAATTTGAGGTATTTGAAATAAAATAGTTAAATTTTATGTTAAAAATTCATACTATTTTTTTCTTTGTGATATTTTATTTAAAGCGAAATATAATGAAAAAATCTTTTTTTAATGTAAATACTTAAAAAAATAGTTTTTTTTGAATAAATTTGAAAAAAATATTAAAAAAAGTAATAAAAGGTATTGAAATTTTTTCAAAACTACACTATAATTTAAGTATACTATAATATTGTAATGAATATCCAAAATATTAGTACATACTTGGGTAGAGTTATAGTAAAAATTTTAGGAGGTATATTAGAATGAGAGTAGAAAAAGGATTACTTTATACTAAAGATCATGATTGGGTAAAAGTTGAAGGAAACATCGCAACAGTTGGTTTAGCTGACTATGCACAAGACCACTTAGGAGATATCGTTTATGTTGAACTTCCAGAAGTTGATGATGAAGTTGAAGCTGGCGATTCTTTAGCATCAGTTGAATCTGTAAAAGCTGCAAGTGATATCAACGCTCCTGTTTCAGGAAAAATTATTGAAGTTAACGAAGTATTAGATGATGAACCAGGTGAAATCAACAAAGATTGTTATGCTGCTTGGGTTTGCAAAATTGAAATGTCTAATCCAGCTGAATTAGAAGAATTAACTAATGACGCTGATTATGAAGCATCATTATAATAATTTCTTAAAATTATTTATTTAATAAATGCCACCTAAGGTGGCATTTATTTTTTTAAAAGGAGGGTTTATGACAGACAATTCTAGAAGTACAAATTTAAAATTAGGTATTATTTTTATGATTATTTCTACACTTGGTTTTAGTTTTATGCAAATTTTTGTAAAGCTGACATCAGGAAAATTTACACTTATGCAACAAGTTTTTATGAGAAATTTTGTTATGTTGATTATTTGTACTGTTTATATTTTAATAAAAGGGAGTAGTTTTTTTGGAAATAAAAGAAATAGAAAACTACTTTGTATGAGGTCCGCTTTTGGATATGCAGGAACTATTTTTAATTTTTATGCTATAAATAATATGGTAGTTGCAGATGCAGGGATATTACAAAGGACAAGCCCTATTTTTGTGGTTTTAATCGCTTGTTTTATATTTAAGGAAAAATTTACTTTGGAAAGATTTTTGACTTTAACTTTTTCATTTATAGGTGCTATCTTTGTTGTAAGACCACAATTTGATTCAAGATTATTTCCATCTATAGTTGCTATGACTTCTGCACTTAGCGCATCTATTGCATATATGTGTGTTTCAAGAATCGGAAAAACTGAAAGAACTGAAACTATAATTTTTATATTTTCATTATTTTCAACTGTTTGTAGTTTTCCTTTTATATTTAAAGATTTTGTAATGCCGGATTTGAAAATTTTTATTTATTTGATTTTAATAGGAGTTGCATCATCAGTTGGTCAATTTGGATTAACAATCAGCTATCAATATGCAAATGCCTCTGATGTTAGTATCTTTAATTATTTAGGAATAGTTTTTGTTGTTATTTTGGGTAAATTAATACTAAATGAATCAGTTAGTATCTATAGTTTAATAGGAATTATACTTATTTTTTCTATGTCATTGATGTCATATCTTTCAAATACAAGGGAAAATAATGAAAAAAAATCATTAAAATAGTAAATATTACAATTTTTTAATATTTTTGAGTTTTTCTTTTGAAAAATGCTCTAATTTTTGTAATCATTCTGTAACCTTTGGAAAATGGGGAACAAAAAAACAAAAAAAGTTACAAAAATGTTAAAATTACTTATTTTTGGCTAAAAAGATTGTTAAATTGTATGATTTTTTGTAAAAAACTTTTGAAAAAGTTACAATTTGTTGACGATTTTAGATAAAATCATTATAATTCTATTATCAGGTTATAGCTGATTAATTAAATAAGGAGTGATTATTTGAAAAGAGCAATATTTAGAAGTATTTTAGCATGTTTGTGTGTTTATGCTATATTTTCTGGATTTTCATCTAAGTCATTTGCGAACGAAAAGGTTAGAGGTTTTGTAATTTCATCAGAATCCGAATCTAAAACCATTGAAAAAGTGAATAACAGAATTTTAGATAGTGCTAATGGTAGTTCTTCTAAAATATCTTATGTAGTTAATATAGATGATAAAATTAGCTTCAGTTTGGCAGGTTTGCTTTCATTGGATAAGAATGGAGTTGTTATCCCTGTAAAGGATGGCAATATTGATGAAAACTCAAAAAATATTCTAAAAAATAGTGAGCAAGTGTATGTTGTTGGAGATAGCAGTTCAATTTCAGATGATGTTTTAAACAATTTAGAGATTAAATTCCAAAGAATTGGTTCTACTAATTCTGAAGATACTAATGCTTATGTAAATAAGTTTTTAGGAAATAGAGAGCTTTTAGTTGTTGATGTTAAGGAAAGTTCCGATGTTTTAGGAGCGATTCATTATGCACATATCTATAATATGAATTTGTATCTTTTTGATTCAACAAAGAATATTAATGAAAAATTAATTTCAGAAAATGAAAATAGTATATATTTCTTTGACGGAGTAAATTCTGTTAAAGATGATGTAAAAGCTAAAATTTACGATTTATCAAAAAAAGATAAAAAAGAAATAAAAAGTTATTCTTTAGATGGAAAAGACTTATTAAAGATATTTAAAGATAAGTACGCGTCAAAATTAAATGAAAATGTAGTTTTATCAGAAAGAGGTAACTTGATAGATATGTTAAGTTCATATATCTTAGCTGATAAGAGTGGTTATGGCTATTTAATTATTGATTCAAATTCTATGAATTTAGAAATTGAAAAAATGCTTAAAAAATCTAATGTTAAAAGTTTGAACTTTGTTTCAACTGATGAGTTAGGTAAATATGTATCTTTTAGAGCGATATTATCTTCATTGAATAATGAAGAAGTTACCGGCTTTGAAGTCGAAAAATCTAAGAATGAAATTATTTTATCAGATTTAAGTTCTGATAAAAAGGGTGGAAATTCAGTTTCAGAAGAGGTTACTGTTAAAAAAGATGAAACTATTATTGACGGAAAGGTTGTTTCAAAAGAACAAGAAAAAACTCCTGAGACTGTTGAAACAGTGAAATCTGGAGAATTAAATTATAGTAAAGTTTTAACTATGGATGCAACTTCTTATACAGATGACCCTGCTGAAAATGGTGGTTACAGTACAACTCGTATGGGAACTCCACTTAGATATGGTGTAGTAGCTGTTGACCCTTCAGTTATTCCTTTGGGAACTAAACTTTATGTTGAAGGATATGGTTATGCAGTTGCAGAAGATACAGGTGGTGCTATAAAAGGCAACAGGATTGACGTTTGTTATACTGATAAAGCAAAGGCACATGCTTTTGGAAGAAGAAATGTAAAAGTTTATATTTTAAAATAATTTTAAACGATAAAATTGAGAGCAAAAGCTCTCTTTTTTTGTTGACTGAATTTCTTTGTATTAAAATACTGAAAAAAATTAACCTGATGTAAATTTGATTTGAAATAGACAATCGTTTTTTAATATGGTATAATAAAATCAACATTAATGAACTTTTCTATGATGAGAATTTTATTTCACCATATTTATCCTTAGTTTAGTTATTTTATCGATAAATATGGTATAATAAGTTTAGCAAAAGGTAATAAGTTTATCTTTTGATTTTGTAATTTGGAGGTAATCTATGTTTGGTTATTCAAAGAAAGAATTGAGCTGGATTTTATATGATTGTGCGAATTCTGCTTATTCTATGGCAATTACTACTGCGTTATTCCCAATTTATTTTGGAATGGTTGGTGGAAATGAAATGAATTTAGGTTATTATAATTCATTTGCTAGTATTATTATTGCGATTATTAGTCCGATACTTGGAACTATTGCCGATTTTAAGGGAATGAAGAAAAAATTATTTACATTATTTTCACTTATTGCAATTTTTTCTACATTATTTTTATCATTCGCTGATAATTTTGGCTTGCCTTTATTAATGTCTTTTTTTATTTTAGGAAGTGTAACTTTTGCTGGAGGAAATATATTTTATGATGCGTTTTTAGTTGATGTAACTAATGATGAAAGAATGGATAAGATTAGTACAGCAGGATTTGCTTATGGTTACATAGCTAGTGTAATACCATTTATGTTTTGTTTGGGAGCGGTTTTGGTTTTTGGAATGAAAAATCCTCTTGGTTACCAAATAGGTTTTGTTATAACGGCTCTTTGGTGGTTGATACTTACCATTCCTATGTATAAGAATGTTGAGCAAATTTATGGAGTTGAACCTGTCCCTAATCCTGTTAGAGAAAGTTTTAAAACAATTTTTAACACTCTAAAGGATATTAAGAAAAATAAAATAGTTGTTATATTTTTATGTTCTTATTTTCTTTATATTGACGGAGTAGATACTATTATAAAAATGGTAATTCCTTATTCTAAATCTGTTTTAGATGCCGATAAGTTTAATACTCTTGTACTTTTAGGAATTCTTATTTATGTTCAAATAGTAGCTTTTCCATTTGCTATTATCTACGGAAGATTAGCAAGTAAGTTCGGAACAAGAAATATGATAAAATTAGGCATCGCTACATATATGATTTCAGTTATATTTGCATACTTTATGAGTAATTTACTACATGTTTTTGTTTTATCAACACTTATTGCATCTGCACAAGGTGGTATTCAAGCGTTGAGTAGAAGTTATTATGCAAAGATAATTCCAAAAGAAAATGCAAATGAATTTTTTGGATTTTATAATATATTTGGTAAATTTGCGGCTATAATAGGACCTTTTATTATGAGCTTGATAACTACATTAACCAAAAATCCTAGATATTCGATACTTGGTATAATTCCTTTGTTTGTTGTAGGTTATTTAGTTATGTTACAATTACCTAAGGAAGAAAAGTAATGATTTTTAAGTTTGATTCAAAAAATTCTTGGAGAATGAAACGAGAATTTAAAAAGACTAAGTTTGATATAGACTTTGATTCTTTAAAGAAAAAGGAATTGGAAATTTTAAAGGAATTTATTTCTTGTTGTGAACAAATGAATTTAACTTATTATATAAGTTATGGAACTCTTATAGGAGCGATTAGACATGGTGGATTCATTCCTTGGGACGATGATATTGATGTTTGTATGCCAAGACCTGATTATGATAAATTTATTAGTGAAGGAAGTAAATTTTTACCTGAAAATTATTTTATTCAAACTATGGATACGGACCCTAAGTATGCTTTGAATTTTGCAAAACTTCGTGATAGTGATACAACACTTTTTGAAAAGCATGTTGTAGATGTTGATATAAATCATGGTGTATTTATAGATATTTTTCCTTTTGACGGATATGTTAAAGGACAAAATAAAGTTTTGGACTTGAGAGTAAAAGAAAATCCTGTTTTTGAAGAATCTGATACTAATATTATTTCAAATACTTTAAATGGATTAGGGAAAAAATTAACTTATAAGCTCGGAGAAACTATTCCTAATAAGTTAAAGACAGACCTTTCAAAATTATCTGTTCCTAAAGATAATCCTAGCTTTGAAGAGTCTGAGTATGTTGCTTGTTTGGTAGATAGTTTTTCTATAATTCCTTTCAAGAAAGAATTTTTAGGAAAAGGAACAAAGGTTGATTTTGAAGGAATAAAGGTAAATGCTCCGGAAAATTATGATGAATATTTAAAAATTTTGTATGGAGATTATATGAAATTACCTCCTGAAGACCAAAGAGAAAATCACCATAATTTTCATATTGCTGATGTAAATAAAAGTTTTAGAGAATATCAAGAAAAAATTTAAGCTATGAGTAATCGTAGCTTTTTTTGTTATAGTTGTAGAAATTTTTTTAAAAATATGATAAAATTAATACAGTTTTTATGCCTTATTTTAAGGTGTTCTATGTGAGGGGGTGTAATGATGAAAGAAGTTGTTGATAAACTTGTTAAATGGTTACAGGATTCTGTTAAAGAGGCTGGTTGTAAAGGTATAGTTTATGGGCTTAGTGGTGGAGTTGATTCTGCTGTTGTTGCCGGACTTTCAAAACTTGCTTTTGGAGATGAATCTTTGGCTATTATGATGCCTATAAATAGTTGTGAAGAAGATGAAAAAGATGCTAAATTAGTTATTGAAAAATTTAATTTAAATGCAATAAAGGTTGATTTGTCTAAGACTTATTCTGAATTAGAAAAATCTGTTGAAAATGGAGATAATTCAATGGCTTATGCAAATATTAAGCCAAGACTTAGAATGACAACTTTGTATTATTATGCACAACTAAAAAAATATTTGGTAGTTGGAACTGGCAATAAATCAGAATTTACTGTTGGATATTTTACTAAATATGGGGACAGTGGCTCAGATTTAATGCCACTTGTTGATTTTACAAAGAAAGAAATTTATGAACTTGCAAAGTATCTAGGTGTTCCGGATAAGATAATTCAAAAGCCACCGAGCGCAGGCCTTTTTGAAAATCAAACAGATGAAGATGAAATGGGTTTTTCTTATGATGATTTAGAAAAATTTATAAATAATGAAAAAATAGATTCAAATATAGAAGAAAAAATAAAGAGAATGGTAAAAATTTCTGAACACAAAAGAAATTTTGCTAAAAGTTTTAGGAGGTAATTATGTCAGGACATAATAAATGGAGTACGATTAAACATAAAAAAGGAAAAGAAGATGCTAGAAGAGGAAAGATATTTACAAAACTTGCACGTTATATAATTGTTGCAGTTAAAGAGGGTGGAGCAGACCCTGAGTACAATCCATCTTTAAAGTCAGCTATTGAAAAGGCAAAGGCTGAAAATATGCCTAATGATAATATTGAAAGGGCATTAAAGAAAGGTGCAGGAGATGGAGATGCAAGTAACTACGAAACTATAATTTATGAAGGATATGGTCCTGAAGGTATAGCTGTTATAGTTGAATGTTTGACAGATAATAGAAATAGAACTGCAGCAGATGTTAGACATGCATTTGACAAACATGGTGGAAATTTAGGACAAAATGGTTCAGTTTTGTTTATGTTTGATAAAAAAGGTGTTATCGAAATGTCAAGAGAACAAGCTGAAGAAGATGAATTAATGGATTTTGCTTTAGAAAATGGAGCAAGTGATTTTGAATCTGATGATGAAGTTTATACAATTTATTCAGAAGTTTCTGATTTTATATCATTAAGAGATGCGCTACAAGAAAAAGGATATACATTTAGTGAATGTGATTTAGAATATGTTCCAAGCAATAATTCTCAAATCTCAAATCCAGATAATATAAAGAAAATGGTTAAGATGATTGACCAACTTGAAGATAATGACGATGTTCAAAATGTTTATCATAACTGGGAAGTGCCTGAAGATTTAGACGTTGAATAATATGAAAAAGATATTTGCTTTTCTTATCTCCATAAGTATAGTTTTGTTTGTGCTATTGTATTCGATAGATTTTATGGCTAAAGATATTTCTTATTACAATAATTTTCATAGTGAATATAAAATTGATGAGGTTTCTGGTTTATCTAAAGAATGGATAACTGAGGCTAGTGATTCTTTGGTTAAATTTATTAAAAATGGAGATAAAGAAGTTTTAAAGAAAAATTTTAATGAAAAAGAAATTTTGCACATGGAAGATGTATATAAATTATTTGTACTTGATAGAATTGTATATATAACATTACTCATAATTTTTTTAGCTGGGATTATTTACAAATTCTCAAAAAAGGAAAATTATTTTTTTAATATGCTTAGGAAATATATTTTGATTTCTTATGCTTTAGTAATTTCTTTTTTAGGTATTTGTTCTTTATTCTTTTCTGAAAGTTTTATTTATTTTCATAAATTATTTTTTAGTAATGATTTATGGCTTTTGGACTATGAAACGGATTTGATGATAAGAATTTTGCCGGAAGAATTTTTCTTTACATTATTTGTGAATGTTCTTATGATATCGACAGTAGCTGTTATTTTGATATATTTCTTTTTAAGAACTATAAAATTTGAAGAGCATAATTAGGAGGTAATATGGAAGTTAAAATTGATAGAGTTGCATTCTCTCTTTTCGGAGTGGATATAATGTGGTATGCAATCATAATTTGTTTCGGAATTATGATGGGACTTTTTGTGGCAACAAAAAATTCTAAACTTAGAAATATAAAAGAAGATGAAATTTCTAATCTTTTGCTTTTTGCTTTGCCTCTTAGTGTCATTGGCGCTAGAATTTATTATGTGGCATTTGAATGGGAAAGTTATAAAGGTAATTTTTTATCAATGATAAACATTAGAGAAGGTGGACTTGCTATCTATGGGGCAGTTATTGTTGCAATAATTGTGGTTTACTTTTTTGGAAAATTCAAAAAAATTGATTTTAGAGATTTAGCTGATGTTTGTGCTCCGGGACTTATACTTGGACAAGCCATAGGAAGATGGGGAAACTTTATAAATCAAGAGGCTCATGGAACTGAAACGACATTACCATGGGCAGTTATCATTGACGGGAAGAGATACCACCCAACATTTTTATATGAATCCATTGGCAATCTTTTGGTTTTTACATTTTTGATGATTTATATTAGGAAATACCAAAAGAAAAAAGGAGAAGTTGTATTACTCTATGCAATTTTTTATGGAGTGGTAAGATTTTTTGTAGAAGGTCTTAGAACTGATAGTCTTATGTTTTTAGGATTTAGAGTTTCGCAAGTGCTTTCTCTTGTTGGAGTAATTGTTGGAAGTTTACTTTTCTTCTTAAATAGAAAATACGGAAAAGATATTTAATAATAGAAATTTAATAACAAAAAATTTTAAACTACATAGTTTTGTTCTATGTAGTTTTTTTGTTCAAATTTAAAAAAAAAACATAAAATTTTTGAAAAAAATAGAAAAATCCCTCCACTTTTTATTAATTTTTTAAAATTGTTGAAATTTTAGTGTTTTTTATGAAAAATAAAAAATATTTTTTGAAAATTTTTTGTAAAAAGGGTTGCAAAATATGAAAAAATAGTATAAAATATAAGTGTAATAATAAATGTGGGGTAATATGGAGCAAAATGGAGTTAGTTTTTAGGAGGTGATGGCAATGTTCTTGGGAGATTTTCCTCATACATTAGATGATAAGGGCAGATTAATTATGCCATCAAAGTTTAGAAATGAACTAGGAACTAATTTTATTGTAACTCGCGGCCTTGAAGGTTGTTTATTTGTTTTTACAGAATCAAAATGGAATGAGTTTACAGAACAACTTAATTCAAAAGGATTGAGTAAAAAAGATGTTCGTTCAATTACAAGATTTTTTTGTAGTTGTGCGATGACTTCGGATTTAGATAAACAAGGAAGATTTTTAGTTAATAAAAATTTGCGTGAATTCGCAGGGATTGAAAGAGATGTAATGATTATTGGAGTTTCTGATAGAATTGAAATTTGGTCCAAGGAAAAATGGAATGAATACAGTGAAACTGAATATAGTGATGATAATATTATGTCTGAAAAGTTTGACGGACTTGATTTTTAAGGAAGTTAGTTATGGAATTTAATCATATACCTATAATGTTAGATGAAGTAATAGAAAATTTAAATATAAAACCTGATGGAATTTATGTTGATTTAACTGTTGGTGGCGCAGGTCATTCAACTGAAATATTAAAAAGAATAAAAGGTGGAAAACTTATTTGCGTTGACCAAGATGAAGAGGCTTTAGCAGTTGCAAAGGAAAGACTTTTAAAGATTTCTGATAATGTTTTGTTTTATAAAAGTAATTTTGAAAATTTTAAAGAGATATTAGATTATTTTGAAATAGATAAAGTTGACGGTGTGCTATTGGATATAGGGGTTTCTTCTTATCAAATAGATAATGGTCAAAGAGGTTTTTCATATATGATAGACGCTCCATTGGATATGAGAATGGATAGAAGTCTTGAAAAGAGTGCCTTTGATGTTGTAAATTATTATGATTCTAAAGATTTGGAATATATTTTTTATAACTATGGCGAAGAAAAATGGACAAAAAGGATAGTAGAATTTATAGTTAATTATAGAAAAGAAAAGTTTATAGAAACTACTTTTGAATTAGTTGATATTATTGAAAGGGCTATTCCCAAAGCTGTTAGGGCTAAGGGTGGGCACCCTGCAAAAAGGGTGTTTCAAGCTATAAGGATTGAGGTTAATAGAGAACTTGAAGTTATAAAAAAAGTTATTCCCGATATAGTGGATAGATTAAATGAAAATGGCAGATTGTGTATTATTACTTTTCATTCTTTAGAAGATAGGATTGTTAAAGATTCTTTTAAGAATCTTGCAAAAGGCTGTACTTGTCCTAAAGAATTATATGTTTGTGTTTGTAACAACAAGCCTAAGATAAAAATTTTAACAAGAAAGCCTTTAATACCTTCAAAAGATGAAATGGACAAAAATTCTAGGTCAAAAAGTTCAAAGCTAAGAGTTTGTTCAAAAATTTAGGAGGAGGATTTATATGAGTACGGCTCAAGTAAAATATATAGATGTTTCAAATGAGAGAATTTTAGAGAAAAAGAAAAAAGCCTACGGAATTACCAGAGAATCCAGTTTATATAAAAATATTACACTTTTTATATTTGCTACTGTTACATTAGCTTTTAGTGTAGTAATTTTATATGGATATCTAAATATTGCTCAACAAAATAGAAAAATAAATGCACTAAACTCTGAAATTCGCTCATTAGAAACAGAAAGAGATGATTATGATATTAAGCTTGAGCCTTATAAATCTGTTGATAGGATTGAAAAGATTGCAAGGTTAAATTATAATATGGATTTTCCAAAGAAAGAACAAGTTAAGTATTTGGATAAAATTGACTAATTAAACTTAAACAAGAGGAGTTTAAATGAAAAACAAGCAATATATTATTAGAAATAAAACAGTCTCTTCTCGTTCGGCTGTTTTATTTTTTGTATTTATAATACTTTTTGCGAGTATAGGTTTTAAATTAGCCTATTTGCAACTGTATTCCAAAAATAAATACAGCGTTGAAGAATTTAAAGATTCTGTTAGTTATACAACACTTGAGGCTAAGAGAGGTAGTATTTTTGATAGAAATGGAAATACTTTAGCTAAAAGTATAAGTGTATATAATGGATATTTTTCCACTTTTGATTATAATCGTTATAAAAAATCTAGTGGGAAAATTAAAGATGAAGAAACTAAAAAATTAGATAAGATTTTTGATATTTTGCAATTAAATAAAGAAGAAATCTTTGCTAAGGCTGATGAATATAATAACTTATTGATAAAAAAAGATATTACAGAAGAACAAAATTCTGTTGTTAAATCTGAAAATTCACTTTTAGTAAGTGCTAATAGCAATAAGGAAGTTTATTTTTCGGTTTTAGAATATGATAAATTTAAACTTTATTCTGAAAAAGCTAAAGAGGTGGAAGAGAAAAAAATCGATAAGATTTTTTCTGTGCTTGAGTTGGATAAGAAGAAAGTTTTTGATAGGGCAAATAGAGGGACTAATTTCAAAATAAAGAAAACTATTAGTCCGGATATTGTTAAAGAGATTAAGGAAATAAATTCTTCCATAATCAGTGTTGAAATAGAACAAAATAGAAGTTATATAAATGGAACTTTGGCTCCTTTTGTCGTTGGTCATGCTAATGAAAATGGCGGACAAAGTGGAGTTGAAAATTTTTTAAACGATAATCTTGCGGGAACAAGTGGTGCCAGAAGAGTAATAAGAGAAAATTTGAGTAAGTCTGTTGAAGAAATTGTTGATGCTAAAGACGGTTCTGATTTGTATTTAACTATTGATAGTACAATACAAGAATATGTTGCAAAGTATGGGCAACAATATTTTAATGAAGAAAAACCGATTAAGTTGAGTGTTATAGTTTCTGATGTAACAAATGGGGATATATTAGCTATGGATAATTTTCCAAAATATGATACTAATAATCCTACAACTCCTATCGGAGAAGAGGCAAGTAAAGAATTTGAAACCTTAAATGAAAAAGAAAGGCTTGAAAAAATATTTGCTATGTGGAGAAATCCTGCTGTAAGTGATAGTTATGAGCCGGGTTCTGTATTTAAACTTATAACTGCCAGTGCATCTTTGGAAGAAAAGAGTGATACACTAGATTCAACTTTTTATTGTAATGGTTTTATAAAAGATATTCCAGGAATAACTCTTAGATGTTTTAACTGGAAAAATCCTCATGGGAAAGAAACTTTTACTGAGGCTTTGGATAATAGTTGTAACCCTGCTTTTGTTCAAATGGCTAGACATTTAGGGAAAGAAAGATTTTATAGATATATAAACGGTTTTGGGTTTGGAAAGATAACAGGAATATCATTACCTGGAGAAAGTAGCGGGCAGATTCCTAAAAAATTATCAGATATAGGGCCTGCAGAACTTGCCACAATGAGTTATGGTCATGGTGTTTCTGTAACTCCTATTCAAATGATTACTGCTGCAAATGCAGTTGTAAATGGTGGATATTTATTAGAGCCACAAATTAATGTAAAAAATATTGAAAAAAAATCTGATGATGAAATCAAAATAAAAGAAAACGAACCGATTATTAAAAATCAAATTATATCTAAAGAAACAAGCGATAAGATGCGTGTTATGATGGAACATGGTGTAACAGATGGTATAGTTAAGAAGGCGTATTCTAATAGTATTAGAATGGGTGGTAAATCCGGTACAACTTTAAAAACTGTAAATGGTATATATGACGATAATAAAACTATTGCATCTTTGTATGTGACTTTTCCTATTGAAAATCCAAAATATAGTATTTTGATTATTTTTGATGAGCCAAAGGTGAACACAGGTGGTACCGGAGCATGTGCGCCTTTAGCTAAAAAATTGGTTGAAGAAATAGTTGAATACAAACAATTAGTCAAGACAAAAGATGACAATAATATAATTAGAAAGACAAATGTTCCGGACGTTAGAGGACTTACTTTAGAATATGCAGTAGAAGTTTTAAAAGGAAAAGCGTTAAATTATACTGTTAAGGGAGAAAGTTCTCCAAAAGCTATTGTTACAGAGCAAAGTGAGTATGCCGGAAAGACTTTAGATGAAGGAAGTAATGTTGAACTTACTTTATCAGAAGATGCAAAATTATTAGTAGTTGATTTTTCAAAAATGAATTATCAACAAGCTATGGAAGTTGTAAATAAAATGGGATACAAATATAAAACTTCAGGTGGTAAGGGTAAATTTGTATCTTCAAACAAGAAAATTGGAAGTTATATTTCAAAGGATGAAGAAATAGTATTAACTTTTGAAGATTAATTTAGGAGATGAAAATAATGGATATATCAAATTTTGTAATATGGAGTATTTTGTTCAGTTTTTTTCTAACTGTGTTTATAGCAAAAATGTCTATTCCATATTTAAGAAAATTTAAACTTGGACAAAATATTAGAGATGACGGACCACAAAGTCATTTATCTAAAGCCGGAACGCCAACTATGGGTGGAATATTTTTTGTGGTTGCTATAATTATTACAACAATTTGTTTAGGTAATTTTTCTAAAGAAGTATTTGCTGTTTTAATCGGTATGTTAGGCTTTACATTCATAGGATTTTTAGATGACTTTTTCAAACTTATTATGAAAAGGTCATTGGGTCTTACTGAAATTCAAAAGCTGATTATTCAATTTATAATTAGTATAGTTGTAATTGTTTTTATAGAAAAAGTTGTAGGAGTTGACTTGAGATACCAATTAATTCCTTTTGTAAAAGGAGCTGTTAATTTTGGTTGGTTTATATATCCTATACTAATTTTTGTAATGGTTGGAACTGCGAATGCTACTAATTTAACAGATGGTTTAGACGGGCTTTCATCTTCAGTATCAATTCCTGTATTTTTAGGTCTTGCGGTAATAAGTTTTTTTAAATACCCAAGTGTTTCAGTATTTTCTTTAGTATTTATGGCGAGTTTAATGGGATTTGTTATGTTTAATTCATATCCTGCCAGAGTATTTATGGGAGATACCGGTTCAATGGCATTAGGTGGTGCTATTGCAAGTATATGCATACTTAATGGAATGATTTTCTACCTACCAATCATCGGTGGAATTTATGTAATGGAGGCATTATCTGTAATTATTCAAGTTGTTAGTTACAAAACTAGAAATAAAAAGAGAGTATTTTTGATGAGTCCTATTCATCATCATTATGAATTAAAGGGTTATAAAGAACCTCAAATAGTTACGTCTTTTGCAGTGATTAGTGGAATTCTATCAATTATAGCTGTATATTTATTTTTTAATGCTTAGTTAGGGGATATTTATGGAAGTTTTAAATAAAAAAGTTTTAGTTGTAGGTTTGGGTTTATCCGGAATTTCAACTATAAAAACTTTGAGTTCGTTAAGAGCCGAAGTTTATTGTTATGACGATAAAGAAGAAATAGAATTAAAAAATGTTTTTGAAAGTCTTAATGGATTTAATTTTAAATTTATAAAAAATTATAAAGATTATGATTTTGATTTTGTTGTTAAAAGTCCCGGGATAAAACCGTTTAATGAAATAATTGAATATTTTTGTGAAAATAATGTTCCTGTTTATACGGATTTGGAATTGGCATATACTCTATTTTCAAAAAGAAAAATTATTGCAATAACCGGAACTAATGGAAAGACTACAACTACAAGTTTAGTTGGAGAAATTTTTAAAACTGCAAATATAAAATCAAAAGTGGTTGGTAACATTGGTGTAGGTATGCTTTGGGAAATATTTAATTCTGATGAAGAAACTGTAAATATCATAGAAGTTAGTAGTTTCCAACTACATAACACTAAACTTTTTAAACCTTTTATAGCATCAATTGGAAATATAACTCCTGACCATATTGATTGGCATGGAAGTTTTGAAAATTATATACAAGACAAATTTAAAGTCTTTAAAAATATGGATAAAAATGGAAATTTAGTTTTAAACATAGATGATGAAATTTTAAGTAAAGTTGATGTAGAAAATACAAATATTACAAAGATTTCATTAGAAAGAAAAGATACAGATTTTTATTTTAACGAAAATAATTTTTATCATAAAGGTGAAAAGTTATTTTCTATGAAAGATTTGAAAATTTTAGGCAAACATAATGCTCAAAATGTTTTAATTTCTGTTGCAATTTGTTATAATTATGGTATAGATATGGATACTATAATTTTTGCGTGCAAAAATTTTGGTGGAGTTGAACATAGAATTGAATTTGTTAGAGAATTAAATGGAATAAAGTTTTACAATGATTCTAAAGGAACAAATGTAGATTCAACTATAAAAGCTGTTGACGCTTTAGAAAAACCTATTATTTTGATTTTAGGTGGATATGATAAAGGTGTTGATTTTAATCCTTTGTTTGAGTCATTTAATGGAAAAGTAAAAAAATTAATTTTAGTTGGAGATACAAAATATAAATTTGATTCTTGTTCAAAAAAATACGGATTTGAAAATAATGTAATAGTCGATAGTTATAAAGAAGTTGTAGAAAAATGTTTTGAATTAGCAAGCAGTGGAGATAATGTATTACTTTCTCCGGCATCTGCAAGTTGGGATATGTTCAAAAGTTTTGAAGAAAGAGGAAATTTATTTAAGAAGTTGGTAAATGAATTATAATGATGAAATTTGATAAATATGCCAAGAAGTTAGTTATGGTAGTTATCTTTTTGCTACTTTTTGGAAGCATAATGGTATTTAGTACAAGCTGGCCATATAGTTACAGATTAAAGGGGAATGAAATAGAGATAATAAGAAAACATATAATTTTTGTTGTTTTATCTATTATGGCTATTTTCTTCATATCATATATAAATATTTTAAAATTAAGAAAGTATAGTAAGAATATTTTTATATTTGTATTTTTGATGGGTTTTTTAGTATATTCTCCACTTGGAGTAAATATTTATAATGCAAGAAGATGGGTTGGAGTAGGATTTTTTACTTTTATGCCTTCCGACTTTATGAAAATTGGATCCATAATGATGATGGCTTATGTGATTGATAGGTACAAAAAAGCATTTACTTTTAAAAATGTGTTTTTTAAATATTTGGCAATAGTTGGAATATCAGCTTTTTCTGTAATGATTCAGCCCGACCTTTCAACTACCTTAGTAATAGCAGGGACTATAACATCTATGTATCTGGTTGCAGGTATGGATAAAAAAGCAGTAGGATTTTCTGTTTTAGGACTGAGTTTAGCAAGTTTTGGAGCTGTATTTTTGTTAAAGTCAGGATATAGTAGAACTAGTAGAATTCAAGCCTTTATTGACCCATTAAAATATAGAGATTCTAAGTCTTGGCAATTAATAAAATCACTTTTTGCAATAACTAATGGTTCTCTTTTAGGTGTTGGTCTTGGAAATGGAAGACAAAAATATACTTTATCTGAGGCACATAATGATTTTATTTTTGCAACTATTGCTGAAGAGTTCGGTTTTGTAGGTTCTATGTTTTTAATCGGAGTTTATATTTATTTAGCTTATTTAGGAATAATGATTTCTAGAAATATTAAGAGTTTATACGGAAAAATGATAATATTGGGAATAATATTTTCAATAGGATTGCAAGCATTGGTAAATATAGGTACAGCAACAGGAGTTATTCCTCCTACTGGAGTAACTTTACCATTTGTAAGCTATGGAGGTTCATCTTTAGTTATGACTTCTGTAATGATTGGAATTATTTTAGGAATTGTTAGATATGATGTAAAAGGGAGATAGTATGAAAGTTGTAATATCTGGTGGTGGAACAGGAGGACATATATATCCTGCTGTTGCAATAATTGAAGAGTTGAAAAAAAGAGATAATAATATAGATATTTTATACATAGGTTCTAAAAATAGTATGGAGAGTGAATTGATTCCAAGCTTAGAGATTAATTATGAATCAATAGAAGTTATGGGTCTTCCAAGAAAGATTAATAAAAAATTCTTTAAATCTATTTTTGTTCTACTTAAAGGTTTAAGACAAGCAAAAAAAATATTAAAGAGATTTAAACCTGATGTGGTTATAGGAACAGGAGGATTTGTAACAGGACCTGTTTTATATAAAGCTCATAAAATGGGTATTTATACAATATTTCATGAACAAAACAGTTATCCTGGAATTACAAATAGAATATTATCAAGATATGTTAATGCTATGGCAGTTACTTTTAAAGAGTCTATCAAGTTTTTTAAAAACAACGATAAATGTGTTGTTACAGGAAATCCGATAAGAAATAGATTTGAGTTTTTGAATAGAGAGCAATCTCTTAAATTTTTTGAAATAGATGAAAATTCTAAAAATATATTTTCTTTTGGAGGAAGTAACGGAAGTGAAGAGCTTAACAAAGCTGTTCTTGGAATTTTAGATAAATTTTGTGAAAATGAAAAAATTTCTTTAATTCATGTAACAGGAAAACTTAATTACGACAAGTTTTTAGAAGAAATAAAGAATAAAGATATAAAAATTGGAAATAATGTAAAAATTTTACCATATATGACTGAAATGGATAAGGCTTATGGAGTTTCAGACCTTGTTATAACAAGTTCCGGAGCGATAACACTTGCTGAGATTTCTAAAATTGGATTAGCAAGTATTTTGATTCCAAAAGCATATACAACAGAAAATCATCAAGAATTTAATGCGAGAGCATATAAAGATATTGGTGCCTCTGAACTTATTTTAGAAAAAGAATTAAATTCAGATTTATTATGGGAAAATATAGAAAAGATAATTTTTGATAATAGTAGATTGGAGCAAATGAAAGAAAATGCGAAAAAACTTGCTACACCTAATGCAGTTAAAGACTTTGTTTCAATATTTTATGATGAATTTAAAGGGAGGTAGTTATGTCTGCTGATAAAAGAGAAAAAAAGCCTAGAATTTTTATAAAGAAAAATAGAGATGAAGACATTTCTGTAAAAGATGAATTCTATGAATATGATAAATTAAAGTCTAAAGAAAAAACTATTGATGAATCTTTTTTTGAAGATTTTAGAAGTGTAGATTTTGAGCAAGTTAAGCATGAAAAAGAAAAAAATTCTTTTGAAGAAGTTAAAAAAGATGTTTTTTCATCTTCTGATATGATTGAGGACGAAGTGATTCAAGATGTTTCAGAAGAAAAAGAAATTTTAAAAGAAATTGAGATTCCAAAAGAAAAAGAAATCTTAAATGAAACAGCCAAATTGGATAAAAAAGAAGAAATTCTTGAGGAAGATGTAATTTACGATATAGTAGATGATTTTGAAGAAGATATAAAACTATATGATAAAACTGAAGAAGATGACGATGATGATGATGATTTTGGCAGTTTAGAAGCTGAAGATGAAAATTCCAATAATGACTCAGATGAAAAAAAATATGATTCTTTATTTGAAACAACTGAAGATACTGTTTTTGATGATAAAAAAGAAGATGAAAATTCAATATTTAATCAATATAGTATAGCAAATGATGAAGATTCATCTGAAGAGGGAAATTACGATTCTTTATTTGACAATTCAGGATATGTTAGTTTTGAAAATAAAAGTTATGAAGAAGATGACGATGATGATTTTGGTAGTTTAGATGATGAGCCGGAATACAATGTTGACTCAGATGAAAAATCTTTTGTAAATGTAAGTCAAAAATCTAATTACTATAATGAACTTAAAGAAACAGATGATGAGTTTGAAGATGAATACGAAGAAGATGAAGATGAATATTATGTAAATAAAAAAGGTAAGAAAAAGAAAAAAAGAGGAGGATTTAGAATCTTCTTTAAATTCCTTTTAGCTTTTTTAGTTGCTTGTTCAGCGATAGCTGTTTATTTTGGATTAACTCATGATTTGTTTAAAATAGATTATATAAATATTACCGGTAATGTTGCTAATGAAAAAGAAATTTTAATTTCAAAAAGTGGCGTTAGTATTGGAGATAATATATTTTTAGCATCTTCAAGTAAAATTGAAAAAAACTTAAAAGAAATTTCAAATATTGAAAGTGTTAAGGTAAGGAAAAATTATCCAAATATAATTGAAATAGAAATAAAAGAAAATTATGTTAGTGCTTATATAAATTCACCAAGTGGATTAACTACTATCGATAATTATGGAAAAGTTAAAGAGGTTGTTACTGATAATTCTAAGGCATCAGGAGTTCAGATAAAAGGAATTTCTGAAACAGGATTAAAAGTTGGAGATGATTTTTCTAAAGATATTACAAAAGTTAAATTTTTATTAGATATTTTAACTAAAGAATATTATTCTGAAATTGTTAGTATAGATTTCACTAATGATAAAGAAATAGTTTTAGAATTTAAAAATTCTTTAAAAGTTACATTTGGAGATTTGAAAGATTATGCTAAAAAAACTCAAGTTATTGGAATTTTAATCAAAAAAATTCAACTTGAAGGAATAAATGCAAAAGAAATTATATTAAATGTTGGAGATAACCCAATAATAGTAAAAAAATAGTAGAATTTTATTGAAAAATTTAGTATAATATTAAATAACTGAAATTTAAAATTAAACAGAAATTAATATAAAAAATACAGGAGGAAATTGAAATGGCATTTGAAATGGAAGTATATGGAAATGATTTAGCCAAAATTAAAGTTTTTGGTATTGGCGGTGGTGGAAATAACGCTATATCAAGAATGAAACAATCAGGCTTAAGGGGTGTTGATTTTGTTGCTATTAATACAGATAGACAAATTTTAAATTCTATTGATATAGAAACAAAAATACAAATTGGAGAAAAATTAACAAGAGGTCTTGGAGCCGGAGCTAATCCTGCTGTTGGAGAAAAAGCAGCTGAAGAAAGTAAAGAAGAAATTATACAATCACTTCAAGGTACTGATATGGTATTTATAACTGCCGGTATGGGTGGTGGAACCGGAACAGGTGCCGCTCCTGTTGTTGCAGGTATTGCAAAAGAAATGGGAATTTTAACTGTTGGTGTTGTTACTAAACCATTTACTTTTGAAGGAAGAAAAAGAGCTGTTCAAGCTGAACAAGGAATTGAGGCTTTAAAAGAAAAAGTTGATACTTTAATTACTATTCCAAATGATAGATTATTACAAATTTCTGAAAAAAGAACAACTATGTTAGAGGCATTTGCTATGGCTGATGAAGTTTTAATGAATGGTATTCAAGGTATTTCAGATTTAATTGCCGTTCCAAATATCATTAACTTAGACTTTGCTGATGTTAAGTCAGTTATGTTAGACCAAGGAATTGCTCATATGGGAATTGGTAGAGCAAGTGGAGATAATAGAGCTATTGAGGCAGCAAAGATGGCTATTAACAGTCCATTACTTGAAACTTCTATTGATGGTGCTAAGGCTGTTCTTCTTAATGTTACTGCTGCTAGTGTTGGTATTTTTGAAGCTCATGAAGCAGCTGAATTGATTAGAGAGGCTATTGATGGAGATGCTAATGTTATCTTCGGTTCAGGAATTGATGAATCATTAGGAGATGATATTAAGATTACTGTTATTGCAACTGGCTTTGATCCACTTGTATCAGGTGGACTAAGAAAACCAACTTCAATTGAAAGCAAATCATCTTCTGCTAAAAAAGATGATGGATTAGATTTAGATATTCCGAGTTTCTTAAGATAATGAAATGTCCTAACTGTGGAGCAGAAACTACTAGAGTTTTAGATTCTAGAAATTCGCAAGATAAAACTTATGTTAAGAGAAGACGTCTTTGTGAAGTTTGTAATTATAAATTTACAACTTATGAAAGAATGCCTGAATTTGTAATTTTTGTATTAAAAAAAGATGGCTCAAGACAAATTTTTTCTCGTAACAAAGTTTTTGCTGGGATAAAAAAATGCTGTGAAAAGAGAAATATTGATGATGAACAGATAGAAGCTGTTATAGATAATATTGAAATGGATATTAGAAAGAATTATAAAAATGAAATTGAATCGACTCAAATAGGAGAATTGGTTTTGAAAAATTTAAAAAATCTTGACGAAGTTTCTTATGTTCGTTTTGCAGCTGTTTATAAAAAGTTCAAGGATGTTAAAGCATTTTTGGAATATTTACAAGAAGAGTTTTAAGGAGTGATTTATTCACTCCTTTTTATATGGTTTTTAATTTATTTTTATTGTAAAATATGTTAAAATAAATATGAGTTTACGATTCTTGTGTAAAAGAATATTTATTTCATCATATTTACCTCTTTAAATTTATCAAAATGGAAATATGTTCAAATAAATATGAGTTTACGATTCTTGTGTAAAAGAATATTTATTTCATCATATTTACCACTTTAAATTTATCAAAATGGAAATATGTTCAAATAATAATGAATGATTATTGTGATTTTAAGATGTTGTCTTATAAATTCATTGGGAGTGTTTTATGAAAAAAAATATTAAGTTTGCGATTATTCTAACGTCAATTATAGAAATTTTTGGTTTGGGAATAATTTTTTATCAGTCAAGTGTTGAGGCGGGAAGAATACAAAAAGAAAGAGATAAATATTATATTGTTGTTGATGTTAATAAAAAAGATGTATTAAAAATTGAAAAAAAATATTTATCTTCTCAAGAATTAAATAAAATAAAAATTATTAAAGCTGGAAATGAAAAGAAATACATAATTGAAGATAAAAAGTTAATGGACGATATTATTTCAAAAGTTGAGTTTGGTAAATTTGTTTCTAATCCAAGTCTTAATATGGGGACAGAGGATTTGAATATTGCTTTTGAGAGCAATAACAATAATGTTAGTATTTCGCTGTCTGCTGAGGATAGAACTGCGATTTTGAAATATAATGAATCTGCATTTTTAGTTACTGTTACTGAAGATTTTTATAATTTTGTTTATGAGTTATATTCTAAAATTTCTTAGAATTGGAGTTTTTTATGAACATAAAAGAATTAATTGAAAAATATGGAGATACAAATGAAAATTGGTTGATTTTAGAATTTTTGCTTAAAAAAAGTTTGATAGAATTAAAACTTGATTTGCAATTTTGTATTGATGATATATATGATAGTTTTTTAGATATAATTGAAAAAAGAAAAGCACATTATCCATTGCAATACATTTTTGGGAAATGGGAATTTTATGGTTTGGAGTTATTTGTTGATGAATCAGCTTTAATTCCAAGATTTGAAACAGAAATTTTAGTTGATGAAATTTTGAATTTGGACTGTAAAAAGGATAAAATTTTGGATATTGGCTGTGGAACGGGGGCTATAAGTCTTTCTTTGGCAAGTAATTTAGAAAATTCCAATATTTACGGAATAGATATAAGTGAAAAAGCTGTAAATCTATCAAATAAAAATAAAGAGAAATTTCATTTGAAAAATGTGAATTTTTTTGAAAGTGATATTTTTTCAAATGTTAAAGAAAAAGATTTTGACATTATAGTTTCAAATCCTCCATACATTGATGAGGCTGAGATGAAAACTTTAGAAAGAGAATTGTCTTTTGAGCCTCAAAATGCTTTATATGGTGGTAAAGACGGATTATTTTTTTACAGAGAAATAATTGGAAATTCTTTAGAATATTTATCTGAAATGGGTGTTTTGGCTTTTGAAATCGGATATAATCAAATGGAAGTTATTTCTGAAATGTTGATTGAAAAAGGATTTAAGATTTTAGTTGCTAAAAAAGATTTTGCAGGTTTCGATAGAATTTTGATAGCTAAGAGAGGATAAAATGGTTTTAATTAGTTTATTTTTGGTTTTCTTTTTTATAGGAGCATATAACTTTGGTGGTGGATATGCTATGATTCCACTAATTATATCTCTTGTTGTAGATAAATATGCTTGGATTGAAATGCCTGATTTTATAAATTTTGTTACAATTTCACAAATAACTCCGGGACCTATAGCGATAAACCTTGCAACTTTTGTTGGTTATAATGTTGGTAATGGTGTTTTAGGTTCATTGATTACAACTTTTGCAGTTGTTCTTCCAAGTTTTATTTTGATAACTTTAATTGTATTTTTTATGAAAAAGTTTAAAGATAATATACATATAAAAAACTTTTTTATAGGCATAAGACCTGTTGTAATCGGTCTTATAGCATCAAGTTGTATTTCAGTTATAGATGCAGATTTTTATACTGTATATTCAATTATAACTTTTGGAATTATTTTTTATTTATCTACTTTTAAAAATTTGCACCCAATAATAGCGATATTTTTGACTGGATTTATTGGAATGTGGTTAGTTTAGGAGTTTATTATGTTGTTTAAATTATTTAAAATATTTTTATATTTAAGCACCCTCACAGTTGGTGGTGGAGCTGCTATGATTCCGGTTATAAATAAAGAAGTTGTTGAAAAACACAAACTTTTAACAGAGGAAGAGTTTTTAGACGCATTAGGTATAGCACAAAGTGTTCCTGGGGTTTTGGGCTGTAATATAAGTGTTATAGTCGGATATAAGATTAGAGGCTTTGCAGGAGCGTTACTTTGCCTATTCTGTTCAATATTGCCTGCATTTTTGTCTATTATTATAATTTCAGTTTTTTTTAAAAGCATGAGTGCGAATTACTATGTTAGCAAATTTTTTGTTGCGGTAAAACCGGCTTTAGTTGGAGTTTTGGCATCGGCAGTTTTTATACTTGGAAGAAAAACAAAGTTAAAAGGAAGTCATTATATAATTAGTGCAATAGTTGTGCTTTTGGTTAGTTATTTTAAAGTGAGTCCATTTATCATTATATTTTTAGGTGGATTCGGTTATGTATTTTATTGTAAGTTTTTAGTGGATAGACATTAAAAAATATGGTAAAATAATATTGTATTTGGAGGGAAAATTATGATTGATGATAGATATGAAGAAGAACAAGAAATTAATATAAAGAAAAAAGACGAAAAAAATTATTTTAAGATTTTTTTAGATTATGCGAAAGTTATAATTTTAGCACTTTTAATAAGTTTTGGAATTAAAACCTTTGTTATTACAAGTACAATTGTAGATGGTAGAAGTATGAATCCAACCGTAAATAATGGAGATAGACTTATGGTTAATAAGCTATTTTTTATGAAAAAAAATATAACTCGTGGGGATATTATTGATTTTTATGTTCCAAGTGCAAAAAAATATTATCTAAAGAGGGTTATAGGAGTTGAAGGAGATACTGTTGAGATAATTAAAGATAGAGTTTATTTGAACGGAGAAATGTTGGAAGAAAATTATGTAAGCACGAATGTTACGACTCCACATAATGAAAATACAAAATGGGTTGTTCCTCAAGGGCATGTTTTTGTTTTGGGGGATAACAGGTCAAATAGTAGAGATGGTAGAGATTTGGGAACTATACCGAGAAGTGATATTGTAGGTAAAATTGTACTTAGATATTATCCGTTTAATAATTTTGGGGGGCTAAAATAATTTATGAAAATAGAGCAGAGTAATATTAGAAATTTTTCGATAATTGCACATATAGATCATGGGAAATCTACACTTGCAGATAGATTGATAGAAAAAACCGGAATGATGACTAAAAGAGAAATGGAAGAACAGGTTTTAGATAGTATGGACCTTGAAAGAGAAAGAGGAATTACCATAAAGCTAAAAGCTGTAAAACTTTTCTACAAGGCTAAAGACGGTGAAACATATATGTTAAATCTTATAGATACTCCAGGACATGTTGACTTTACCTATGAAGTTTCAAGAAGTCTTGCCGCTTGTGAAGGGGCGATTTTGGTTGTCGATGCTACACAAGGTGTTGAGGCACAGACTTTAGGGAATGTTTATTTAGCTTTGGAACAAGACTTAGAGATTTTACCTGTTATAAATAAAATAGATTTACCGTCAGCCAGAATTGACGAAGTAAAGGAAGAAATCGAAGAAATTACAGGCTTTGATACTGACGGAATTCCTCTAGTTTCAGCAAAAGAGGGTCTTAATATAGAGGACGTTTTAGAAGATATTGTAAATAATGTTCCTGCACCAACCGGAGATGAAAATGCACCTCTCAAAGCACTTATTTTTGACTCATATTATGATTCATATAAGGGCGTTGTTTCGTATGTTCGTGTAGTTGAGGGAACTTTAAAAGAGGGAATGACAATTTATATGATGGCAACAAAAGGTAAATTTGAAGTTACTGAAGTTGGTTATACTGCGTCCGGAAATGTTCAAACGGGAGAGCTTAAAGCCGGAGATGTTGGTTATGTAGTTGCGAGTATAAAAAATGTAAAAGATGCAAGGGTTGGGGATACAATCACTGACTTTGAAAATATGACTGAAAGTGCATTACCTGGATATAAAAAAGTTGTTCCTATGGTTTACTGTGGAATTTATCCAGCAGAGGGAGAAGATTTTAACAGTGTAAGAGAGGCATTAGAGAAATTACAAGTAAATGATGCGTCATTATCTTTTGAACCTGAAAGTTCAGTTGCTTTAGGTTTTGGTTTTAGATGTGGTTTCTTAGGGCTTTTACACATGGAGATTATTCAAGAAAGACTTGATAGAGAATTTGATTTGAATATCATCACTACTGCTCCGTCTGTAATTTATAAAGTTGCTAAAAAAACTGGAGAGATTTTAGAAATTCAAAATCCAAGTAATTTACCAAAAGAAACAGAAATAGAATATATGGAAGAGCCAATAGTTGAGGCCAATATTATGACTCCAAAAGATTATGTTGGAACTATTATGGACTTGTGTCAAAATAAGAGAGGAATTTTTGAAAATATGGAATACCTTGACCAACATAGAGTTAGTCTTAGATATATTTTGCCATTGAATGAAGTTATTTATGACTTTTTCGATGCTTTAAAATCAAAGACAAAGGGATATGCATCACTTGACTATGAATTGAAAGGTTATCAACGTTCAGACCTTGCGAAGTTGGATATCTTAATCAATGGAGATTTGGTAGATGCCTTTTCAATAATTGTTCATCGTGAAAAATCTTATGATAGGGCAAGAAATATCGTTGAAAGATTAAAAGATGAAATTCCAAGACACCAATTTGCAGTACCTATCCAAGCGTCAATAGGTTCAAAGGTAATCGCAAGAGAAACTGTAAGAGCATTGAGAAAGGACGTTCTTGCAAAATGTTATGGTGGAGATATTTCAAGAAAGAGAAAATTGCTTGAAAAACAAAAAGAAGGTAAAAAGAAAATGCAACAAATCGGTAGCGTAGAAGTACCGCAACAAGCATTTTTAGCGGTATTAAAATATGACGAAAAATAATATATTATTTTAAATTACAAGCCTATTATTAAATAGGCTTTTTGTTTAATGGGAGAAAAATGAAAAGATTAGGACTATACATTCACATTCCTTTTTGTGATAAAATTTGCAATTATTGTGATTTTACTGCATTTCAAGGAGCAAATTCTAAAATTTTAGAATATGTGAATGCTTTAAAAAAAGAAATTCAGTTAAAAGGAAATAAAAATTTTTTTATTGATTCAATTTTTATCGGAGGAGGAACTCCAAGTTTTATTGATGGAAAATATATTTTTGAAATTTTAGAAGAAGTTAGAGAGAATTTTACAGTTTTAGAAAATATTGAAATTTCGATTGAAACAAATCCAAAGACCTTTGATGAAAAAAAATTGGAATTTTATAAAAAAGCTGGGATAAATAGATTATCCATAGGAGTACAGAGCTTTAACGACAAAATTTTAAAAGAGCTTGGAAGAAATCACAATTCAAAAGAAGTTTTTGAAAGTATTGAATTGGTCAGAAAATTTGATTTTGATATAAATTTAGACTTAATTTTCGGTTATCAAAAGCAAAGTGTAGAAGATATTTTATATGATTTGGAAATGGTAAAAAAGATTAATCCTGAGCATATTTCTTACTATTCTTTGATTATCGAAGAAAAAACTAAATTTAAAGCATTGCAAAATGCAGGGAAATTAAACTTTTTAGATGAAGATATTGAAAGAAAAATGTATCATTTAATAGTTGAGAATTTAGAAAAAATCGGACTTAAACAATATGAAGTTTCAAATTTTTCTAAAGAGCAAAAAGAGTCTGTTCACAATAAAAAATATTGGAATTGTAAAGAATATTTGGGAATGGGAGTATCTTCACATTCATACTTTGAAGATGTGCGATTTTCAAATACTGTAAATCTTTCTAAATATATAAAAGAATTGGGAAATGGAAATATTCCAATAGATTTTTCAGAAAATTTGAATATGGCTACAAAGAAATTTGAATATATTATAATGAATATGCGTTTGAAAGAGGGCTTTTTGATTTCTGATTATAATAAACTTTTTAATGTAAATTTTTTAGAAGAGAATAAAAAAGTTGTTGAAAATGCAATAAAAAATGATGTTGTAGAAATAAAAGAAGATAGAATTTACTTTACAAAAAAAGGCTTTGATATAATGGATAGTTTTTTTGTTGATATTTGTTAGGAGGAATTATGAAAGCTGTACTTTTTGATATGGACGGGGTTTTAATTGATTCGGAAATGTTTTATATGGAAGGAACATTTGACTGGATTACTAAAAGAGGCTTTAAAGGAAAGCTTGAAGATACTTACAAATTAATTGGGACAGATATGAAAGGCACTTACAGTTTGCTTTATGAAATGCTTGAGGGAAGATTGACTATTGAAGAAATTGATGAAGAAAATAAAAAATATTTTTCAGAAAATCCGATTAATTATAAAAAAATTTTAAATTCTTTTGTAAAAGAAATTTTAAGTTTTTTAAAAGAAAATAAAATCAAAACTGCACTTTGCTCATCAAGTCCTAAAAGAACGATAGAAAAAGCATTAAAAGAATGTGAAATCTTTGATTACTTTGATTTCATCATAAGTGGCGATGAAGTAAAAGAAAGTAAACCAAACCCTGACATTTACCTAAAGGCTTGTGAAGTTTTAGAAGTTTCTCAAAGTGATTGTTTTGTTATTGAAGATTCAACAATGGGAATACAATCAGGAAAAAATGCAAATATAAAAGTCATTGCAATAAAAGATAAACGCTTTGGACAAAATCAAACCAAAGCAGATTATGTTTTTGATAATTTAGGAGAAGTTTTAGAGTTTTTAAAAAGCGAAATTTAAAATAAAGTTAGTTTGTTCTAACTTTATTTTTTGTTTTATTTTCTTGTATTTTGTGGGATATTAGAGTATAATTATAATAGTATATTTTATTTTAAAGATGGAGATTTGTGTATATGAATAATATTATTTATTTTGATAATTCTGCGACTACAAGTTTAAACGAAGAAGTTTTTAATTCTATGAAAGAATTTTTGCTTTTAAATTATTCTAATCCTTCTTCTGTTTATGAATTTTCACAAAAGTCTAGGGTTATGATTGAAAAGTCAAGAGAAAATATTGCCAGTTACATAAATGCTAATAAAAATGAATTATTTTTTACTTCAGGGGGTACTGAATCTGATAATTGGGCTCTTGTCGGTGCAACTTTATTTAAAGGTAAAAAGAGTGGACATATAGTTACGACAGCTTTTGAACATTCAGCTGTCTTGGAAAGTGCAAAATTTTTAGAAAAAATGGGCTTTGAAGTTACTTATATTAGTCCTAATGAATTGGGTTTTATATATGTAAATGATGTTGTTGATGCTATAAGAGATGATACGATTTTAGTTTCTGTAATGTATATAAATAATGAAGTTGGAACTATTCAAGATATAAAAGAAATTTGTAGAATGGTTAAAGAAAAAAATCCTAATATTTTATTTCATACTGATGCAGTTCAGGCCTTATCTGAAATTGAAATTGATGTAAAGGATTTGAATGTAGATTTGCTTTCTATTTCAGGCCATAAGATTCATGCACCAAAAGGAATTGGAGCTTTGTATATAAAGTCGGGAATAGATATAGAGAATTTTATTTTTGGAGGTTCTCAAGAACGCTCAAGACGTGCAGGAACGGAAAATGTTGCTGGTATTGTAGGATTTTCAAAAGCAATAGATATTTTAAGAAAAAATAGGGGAGTTAATGTTTCTAAGCGATTGGAGTTAAGAGACTATTTTTTGAAAAAAGTTAAAGAAAATTTTGATTTTGCAAAAATAAATGGTTCACTTGAAAATAGACATTCCGGTAATGTAAATATTTCTTTTGTGGGTATGGATAAAGAAATGTTAATTATGAGTATGGATTTTAAGGGAATTTGTATTTCCAGTGGTTCAGCTTGTAGTAGCGGTTCTGTTGGAAACTCACATGTTTTAGATTCTATGAAATTGCTTGATTCATTAAAGGATAGTGCAGTTAGAGTTAGTTTTGGGGAAAGTAACACATTTGAAGAGATAGATATTTTTATTTCATCTTTGAAGGAATTGTTTAATTAAGGGGTGAATATGTTAGATTTTAATTTGATTTTAAATATAACTATAAAGTTTTTAGTGGCTGTTTTATTAGTTTTTGGTATTTATGTATTCATTAAATTTTCTAATAAAAAATTAGATGAAGATAGTAAAATAAGTTTTAATAAATTAAAAATGTTAAGAATAATATTATACATATTGGCTTTGCTTGGTATGATATTTTTGTTTAAAAGATATTCAATTTTAAGGATAACTTCTATTACTTTTTTAGCATCTGTTGTTATTGCTTATATTTTGAATCCTTTTGTAAAAGTTTTTGAAAGAAAAAATATAAAAAAAGTTTATTCGATAGTAATTGTTTATGTAATAATTGCTACATGCATTTTTGTGTTGGCAATTGGAATTTTTCCAAGTACATTTAAACAATTTAAAAACTTGTTTACGTCCTTACCGGCTTTGGTAAAGAATTTTGTTGAATATAGTGATAGTATTAAAAATAGTTTGTTTACAGATAATTCTGTTATAAATAACTGGATAAGTGGATTAAATGGACAACTTTTAAAAGTTGTAAATATGTTGGTTTCCAGTTCAATTAATTGGATTACAGGATTTGTTGCAGGAATTTCAAGCTTAATAGTTATTGTAATTCAACTTATTTTGATTCCGGTAATAACATTCTATTTATTATTAGCAAAAGATAAAATTTTAGATGCGATAGGAAAAAGAGTTCCGGATAAATATGAGCATTTTTTAGTAAAACTTTGGAAAGAAATAGATGAATCTTTATCTATGTTCGTTAGAGGTAGAATTATAATGGCAATATTTGTTGGTATTGCTACTATGATTTACTTAATGCTTTTCGGAATAGAGTTTTCGTTTGTAATTGGAATTATAACTTGTATAGCTGATATTATTCCATATATCGGACCGTTTTTAGGTTTCGTTCCAGCAGTGTTACTCGCTTTGTTTAAAGGGCCTTTTACAGCCCTTTGGGTTGCTATTTTGTTCTGCTTGGTTCAATGGGTTGAAAATAATATTTTGGGACCTAAGATACTTGGAGATAGTACAGGTATGCACCCGTTGATAGTTTTGATATTATTAATTTTAGGTGGTGGAATGTTTGGAGTTTTAGGTATGATTTTCTCTGTTCCAATAGCTGCCGTTGTAAAGATAATTTACAAACATACAAAACCATACATTAAAAAATATTTGTATAAAGATAAATTTGAAAATTAAGAGGTATATATGAAAAAATTAGGATTAAATGAAATTAGAAAAGAATATTTAGATTTTTTTGAAGAAAAAGGACATTTGCGTTTAAAGAGCTATCCTTTGATTCCAAACAATGATAAGAGTTTATTACTTATAAATGCAGGTATGGCTCCATTAAAAGATTATTTTACCGGAGTTAAGAAGATGAGCAAAAGCAGAGCTACTTCAAGTCAAAAATGTATTAGAACTGCAGATATTGACAATGTTGGAAAAACTCAAAGACATGGAACTTTTTTTGAAATGTTAGGAAATTTCTCTTTTGGAGATTATTTTAAAAGAGAGGCAATAACTTGGGCTTGGGAATTTTTAACAGAAAAGCTTGAAATGGATAAAAATTTATTATCTGTAACAGTTTATGAAGAAGATGATGAGGCTTATGATATTTGGAGAAATGAAGTTGGTCTTCCAGCTGAAAAAATTCAAAAACTTGGTAAAGAAGATAATTTTTGGGAATTAGAAGTTGGTCCTTGTGGTCCTTGTTCTGAAATTATGTATGATAGAGGGAAAAAATATACTAATCCGGACGACAGATTTATGGAAATTTGGAATTTAGTTTTCACTCAATTTAATAAAGACAAAGAAGGAAATTATGAAAGATTAGCTCACCCAAATATTGATACAGGTATGGGTCTTGAAAGACTTACTTTAGTTTTAGAAGAAAAAGATAATATTTTTGAAATTGGTTTAGTTGATACAATAATTAAAAAAATTGAAGAGATTTCAGGTGTTAAATATAAATCAAATGAAATTTCAGATATTTCAATAAGAGTAATTGCTGACCATGCAAGAGCTATGACTTTCTTGATTTATGACGGAGTAATTCCAAGCAATGAACAAAGAGGATATGTGTTAAGAAGACTTATAAGACGTGCTGCAAGACACGGAAAATTATTAGGAATTAAAGATAATTTCTTAATCGATGTTTCAAAAGTTGTTATGGAGGCATACAAGTCAGAATATCCTGAGTTATTAGAAGATAGTGAAAGAATTTTTAAGATATTAAATGCAGAAGAATCAAAATTCCAAGAAACAATAGAACAAGGACTCGGAATTTTAAATTCATATATTGAAGAAGAAAAAGCAAATAATTCTAAAGTTTTAGCAGGAGATAAAGCATTCAAATTATATGATACTTATGGATTCCCATTAGATTTAACAAAAGAAATCTTAGAAGAACAAAAAATGACTGTTGATGAAGATTCCTTTAATCAAAATATGCAAGAACAAAAAGTTAGAGCAAGAGAAGGTAGAAATAATGTCTCAGCCGGTTGGAGTGAAAAAAATACTGATTACTTAAAAGCTTTAGAAACAACTGAATTTTTAGGATATACTGAAAATGTATGTAATGGAAAAGTTATAAAATTATTTAAAGACGAAGTAGAAGTTTCAGCTTTAAATGAAGGAGATAAAGCACTTTTAGTATCTGATAGAACTGTTTTCTATGGTGAAGGTGGAGGACAAGTTGGAGATATTGGTATCATAGAAAATGAAAATTGTAAAATTAAAGTTTTAGATACTAAGAAAAATAAAAACAACGGTATTTTCCATAGTGTTGAAGTTATTTCAGGAAAAGTTAATTTAAATGATGAATTGACTTTTAAAATAGATATAAACAACAGACGTGATATTATGAAAAATCACTCTGCAACTCATCTTTTACACCAAGCTTTGATTGAAGTTTTAGGAAATCATATTAATCAAGCAGGGTCTTTGGTAGATGCGACTAAATTAAGATTTGATATTACACATTTTGAGGCTATAAGTCAAGAAGATTTGAAAAAGGTTGAACAAATTGTAAATGATAAAATTGCATTAAATCTTGAAACAGTTATAAAAGAAATGTCTTTGGAAGAATCTTCAAAAATGGGAGCAATAGGACTTTTTGAAGACAAATATAAAGATGTTGTAAGAGTAGTTTCTTTTGGTGGTTGGTCAATAGAACTTTGTGGTGGAACTCATGTTAAAAATGTTAGTGAAATTCAAATGTTTAAAATAATTTCAGAATCAAGTGTTGCTGCCGGAGTTAGAAGAATAGAGGCTACAACAGGAAGAAATGTTTATGAATATTTAAAGAAAACTGAAAACCAAGTTGAAGAAGTTTCAAACTTATTGAAATGTAAAAAATCAGAACTTGTTAATAAAGTTTCATCTTTAACAGAAGAAATAAAAACTTTAGAAAAAGAATTAAAAGAAATGAAATCTCAAATGACTTTGAGTAGTTTAGATTCATTTATAGCTGATAAAAAAGATATTGAAGGGATTTCTTTTATTGCTAAAAAGGTAGAATTTGAAAATCAAAATGATTTAAGAGATTTAATTGATAAATTAAGAGATAAATTGGGTACAAGTGTAATAGTATTTGCTAATGTATATCAAGAAAAATTAACTTTTACAGTTGGAGTAAGTAAAGATTTGAATGCAAGAAAAATAAATGCAGGAAATATTGTTAAAGAAGTTGCGAAACTTGTTGGTGGTAATGGTGGTGGAAGACCTGATATTGCATCAGCCGGTGGTAAAGACTTAAGTAAAGTTGATTTTGCTTTAGAACAAGCAGAAGAAATTTTAAAAGCTCAATTTTAATAAATAGGAGGGGATTATATGTCAAACGAATTTAACGAAACAATGAGAATTGAGATACCAAGTGAAAAGAAAAGTATTAAGGAAATTATTAAAGTAGTGTATTTGGCACTTGAAACTAAGGGATATAATCCTAAAAGTCAAATCATAGGATATATTCTTTCCGGTGACCCAACTTATATTACTAGCTATAATAATGCTAGAGGATTAATTAGACAAGTTAGCAGAGATGAAATCCTAGAAGAATTTTTAGAAAGTTATATAAAAGATTAAGGACTTCCCGGCAATTTTTGCCGGGGGTCTTATTGCAAATTTAAGAGGTATTTATGAATAGATATATGGCTCTAGATGTTGGCGATAGGACAATAGGTGTTGCAATAAGTGACCCTTTGTTTATTATGGCTAGTGGGCATAGTACGATTTTTAGAGAAAATCTTGAAAAAGATTTAGAGATTTTAAAGGATATAATTGTAAAGGAAAGTATAATTAAAATTGTTGTTGGACTTCCTAAAAATATGAATAATACTGTTGGACCTCAAGGAGAAAAAGTTTTATCTTTTGTGGAAGATTTGAAGATATTTTTAAAAGATAACAACTTTGAAATAGAAATAGTTATGCAAGATGAAAGACTTACAACAGTTAGTGCAGAAAGAATTTTAATAGAAGGAAATATGAGTAGAAAAAATAGAAAAAAAGTAATTGATAAAGTTGCTGCTACATATATTTTACAATCATATTTAGATAGAAAATAGGAGTTATATTTTGGAACGTTTTGAGGCATTTGATGAAAATGGAAAAAAAATCATTTTTGAATTAGTTGAAACTTTTGGTATGAATGAAAGTGAATATGCAGTTTTAAATTCAAAAGATGATATTAATACATATATTTTGAAAATTGTATATGATAAAGATGGAAATATTAATCTGGAAGGTATAGACGACGAAGAGCTTTCAGATGCAATAGAGGTTTATGAAGAATTAAAGTCAGAAAAAGAAGAAAATTTATAAAAAGGAGAATTAGTATGGAAGTAAAAGAAATGAAAAAGTTATTAGTAGAAAATAACTATAAGATTACTAAGCAAAGAGAAATTGTTTTTAATGTTTTAAATGAAAACAAAGGTAATCATTTAAGTCCAGAAGAACTACATGAGATAGCCAGTAAATATGATAAAGATTTAGGTATAGCTACTGTTTATCGTACACTTGTTATTTTTGATAAGATGAATATAGTTCACAAATTGGACTTCGATGATAATAGATACAGATATGAAATCATAAGAGATGATGACAAGCATCAACACCATCATTTACTATGTAAACAATGTGGAAAGATAATTGAAGTTGAGGAGGATTACCTTGAAACTTTAGAACAAGTTATCGAAGAAAAATATAAATTTAAAATAAATAACCACGATTTAAAATTCTATGGAAAGTGTTCAGATTGTTTAAATCTTGAAAATAAATAGAGGATAATTGTAGTGCAAAAAAATAAAAAGAAAACTTTAAAGCTGATACCCTTAGGAGGCGTTGGTGAAATAGGGAAAAATATGTCTATTTTGGAATATGACGATGAAATTATTATCTTGGATTGTGGTATGACTTTTCCGGATGATGATATGCCCGGAATAGATATTGTAATCCCGGATATTACCTATTTAATGAAAAATATTGATAGGGTAAAAGGACTTTTTTTGACACACGGACATGAGGACCATATTGGTTCTGTACCATATATAATGAAAAAAATAAATGTGCCTGTTTATGGAACTAAATTAACTTTAGGACTTGTTGAAAGTAAATTACAAGAACATAATATCAGTAAAGAAAATTTAAAACTTGTAAATGCTGGAGAAATTATAAAAACCAAACATTTTTCGGTTGAGTATATAAGAGCTTGTCATAGTATTCCTGATAGTGTAAGTTTTGGAATTAAAACTCCTGTTGGAAACATAATTTTTACAGGAGATTTTAAAATCGACTATACACCTATTGACGGGGATAAGATGGATTTACATCGTATTGCTCAATGGGGTATGGACGGGGTTATGCTTTTATGTGCAGATAGTACAAATGTTGAAAGACCCGGATATACAATGAGTGAAAGTTCGGTTGGAGAAACTTTTATTGAACTTTTCAGCAAAGCTAGTGGTAGAATAATAGTTGCAACTTTTGCATCTAATTTGCATCGTGTTCAACAAATTATAAAAGCAGCTGAAAGATTTAAAAGAAAAGTTGCCGTTTCAGGTCGTTCTATGGTAAATGTAATTAAGGTTGCGACAGAGCTTAATAAATTGGAAATAGAAAAAGGAACTTTAATTGAATTAAAGGATATTAATAAATATGATGAATCACAAATTGTGCTTTTGATGACAGGTAGCCAAGGGGAACCTATGAGTGCATTGAATAGAATGGCTTATGGTGAACATAGAAAGCTTGTCTTGACTGAAAATGATACAGTCATTATTTCAGCATCTCCGATACCGGGAAATGAAAAAATATTTTTCGGTCTTGTAAATCGTCTTGTTGAAATGGGTGTTAAGGTTATACATTCATCACTTGCAGATGTTCATGTTTCAGGTCATGCTTGTCAAGAAGAATTAAAGTTGATTCATACTTTAGTAAAACCAAAATACTTTATTCCGGTTCATGGTGAGTCAAGACATTTGAAAAGACATGCTAAATTAGCTGTTGAAATGGGTATGCCTGAAGAAAATATTTTTATAGGAAGAAACGGAACTGTCTTTGAGTTTAATGATAAACAAGAGGCATTTATTTCCGGTACTGTTGAATCAGGAAACATTTTAGTTGACGGCCTTGGCGTTGGTGATGTCGGAAGTGCAGTTCTTAGAGATAGAAAGCATTTATCTGAAGATGGCATTATCATTGTTATGGTTGTGCTTGAAAAATCTACTAAAGAAATTATTTCAGGTCCTGAAATTGTTTCAAGAGGATTCATTTACGTTAAAGAAAACTTAAACCTTGTATCTGAAATGAGTAAAGTTGTTGAAAATACTTTAAATATTTGTAAGGAAGATTCTATTACAGACATTGGTACTATGAGATATAATATAAGAAAAGATTTGAATTCTTATATTTATCATGAGATTAAGAGAGGACCGATGATTATTCCTATAATTACAGAACTTTAGGAGGTAGTATGAATATTTATAATAGTATTTTAACTTTTTCAAATGATTTTAAAAATTGTGATGAAGTTAAAGAATTTATAAGATTAAAGAAAAAAATTGATGAAAATGTTGAAAATAAAAAAATTATAGATGATTTTCACAAGAAATTATATGACTATCAAGTTGCTAAACAAAATGGAGAAGATGTTGCTGAAAGAGAAAAACAACTTAATGATTTAAATCAAATCTTAATGAGTAATTCAGAAATATCAGAATTTATGGCAGCAGAAGTTAGAATTTCAACTATAATGAATGATATTGTAAAAATGTTAGAGGAAACAATCGCAGGATAATGGAAGTTGTTGCAAATTATGTTTCTGAATATATTAGAGGATTAGAAAAGAGTAAAGAGCCGATTTTAATCGAAATGGAAGAATTTGCTCTTGAAAATAGAGTTCCTATTATAGAGGTTGAAGTTGCCAGATTTTTAGAATTTTTGGTTATGTTAAAAAAGCCAAAAAGAATTTTAGAAATTGGAACGGCAATAGGTTATTCATCTATAATTATGAATAGAGCTTATCCAGAGTCTAATATAACGACTATTGAAATAGATGAAAAAAACTTTTTAAAGGCTAAGGAGTTTATAAAAAAAGCAGGCCTTGAAAAAAATATAGATACAATATATGCTGATGCTAATGATGCTTTAGATTTCATCACAGATAAATATGATATGATTTTTATGGACGCAGCAAAAGGTCAATATATAAGTTTTTTTGAAAAGTCTATTGAAAGATTAAATTCCGGTGGAATATTGGTTTCTGATAATATTTTGTTTAGAGGACTTGTAGCCAAAGAAAAAAATAATGTTAGAAGAAAAAATACAATAGTTAGAAGATTGAAAGAATTTTTAAAAATTATTACTAATAGTGAAGAATTTTCAACTACGATAGTACCGATAGATGACGGTATGGCTATATGTTATAAAAAATAGTTTAAATCTTAATAGGAATCCAGTTTATTGGATTCCTATTTAATAGTTAAAGGAGAATTGATTGATGAAAGATGTTGAATTACTAGCCCCCGCGGGGGATATAGAAAAATTAAAAATGGCAATTATTTATGGAGCAGATGCAGTTTATCTTGCCGGAGAATCTTTTGGTCTTAGAAAAGCATCTAAAAATTTTACAGTTGAACAACTAAAAGAGGCTACTGATTTTGTTCATGAAAGAGGAAAGAAAATATACATAACAATGAATATAATTCCTCATAATGACGATTTGATAGGTCTTGAAGAATATGTTAAAGTGTTAGTTGATATAGGAGTTGACGCACTTATCGTTGCAGATGCAGGAATTTATACTGCTGTTCGTTCGGTAAGTAAAGAAATTGAAGTACATATGAGTACTCAAGCAAGTGTAACAAATTATAGAACTGTAAAATTTTGGCATGATTTAGGAATTAAAAGAATTGTAATGGCAAGAGAGTTATCTTTAGAAGAAATCAGTTTAATTCATAAGGAAGTACCTGATGTTGACATTGAGGCATTTGTTCATGGGGCTATGTGTATTTCATATTCTGGAAGATGTCTATTAAGTAACTATATGTGTGGTAGAGATGCGAACAAGGGAGATTGTGCTCATGCTTGTAGATGGAAATATAATTTGGTTGAAGAAAGAAGACCGGGAGAATATTATCCGATAGAAGAAACGGAGCAAGGAACTTTTATATATAACAGTAAAGACCTTTGTATGTTGGATTCACTTGAAGATGTAATTAAAGCCGGAGTTCATAGTTTGAAAATTGAAGGAAGAGTAAAGACTCAATACTATGTTGCAACGGTTATAAGAAGTTATAGACTTGCACTTGATGCAATAGAAAATGGAACTTATACAGAAGAAATGGCAAGCAGGCTTTTAGCTGAAATAAAAAAAGCGAGCCATAGAGATTTTACAAAAGGATTTTATTATAAAAAACCTGATGAAAACGACCAACTTTATAATTCAAGCTCATACATAAGGACTTATGATTTTGTCGGCTTAGTTTTAGATTATGATAAGGAAACAAAAATTGCAACAATAGAACAAAGAAATAGAATTTTTGTTGGAGATGAAGTTGAATTTTTTGGTCCAAGAGATGGTTTTGAAACTTTTAAAATAGAAAAAATGTATGATGATAAGGACAAAGAAATTGATGTTGCACCAAGAGCAAAACAAATTATAAAAATGCCATTGCCATTTGAAGTAAAGCCTTGGGATATAATGAGAAAAAAATTAGAAGATTAATACTTTGGAGATTTATGGTTAAATTAAAGAACATTCAAAAAGCTGATTTAAAAAGATTGTATGATATAGAATATTCAAGTAAAAGACCTAAATGGAAAGAATATGATGCTCCATATTTTTATAATTTATCATAAAAAATTGATGATAACCGGTAAAATTTTTTAAAAATAGTTTACTTTTGTTGCGTTTTATGTTATACTTATCAAGTACCGTTGCTTTGTTTATGGAAACTCCGACCTTTACAATGCTACGGTGAATAATATTTAGGAGGTAGTTATAAGATGATAACTAAAGAAGATAAATTAAGAATTATTGATGAATTTAAGAGAGCTGAAGGAGATACTGGTTCTCCAGAAGTACAAATTGCTTTGTTAACATTTAGAATTAAATACTTAACAGAACACTTAAAAGAACATAAGAAAGACCACGCTACAAGAAGAGGTTTATTCAAATTAATCGGACAAAGAAAAGGTCTTTTAAAATATCTTAATAACGTTGATATCGAAAGATACCGTGAATTAACTAGTAAATTACAAATAAGAGGATAATTATTAAAGGGCGATTTATTCGCTCTTTATTTTTAGAAGACCATAGGAGGTTTAAATGGTTAGAGAATTTATATACAATTTAAGTGGTAGAGAACTTAAAGTTGTAATAGGAAAAGTTGCAGAGCAAGCCAATGGTTCTTGTTTAGTTCAATGTGGAGAAACTGTTGTTTTAGTAAATGCTTGTGCATCTAAAGAGCCAAGAGAAGGTGTTGACTTTTTTCCTTTAAGTTGTGATTTTGAAGAAAAATTATATTCTGTTGGTAAAATTCCTGGAGGATTTATTAAAAGAGAAGGTCGTCCAAGTGAAAAAGCGATATTGACTTCAAGACTTATAGATAGACCACTTCGTCCACTTTTCCCTGAAGGATATAGAAATGATGTTCAAGTTATAGCTACAGCTTTATCTGTTGAGCAAGATAATCAACCTGATATATTAGCTATGATTGGTTCTTCTATTGCACTTACAATTTCAGATATTCCTTTTAATGGACCAACAGGTTCTGTTAATGTCGGTTATGTTGATGGAGAATATATTATAAACCCAACTATCGCACAAAGAGAAAAATCAAGACTTAATATAACTGTATCAGGTACTAAAGATGCTATTATGATGGTTGAGGCTGGTGCTGATATTTTAAGTGAAGAAGAAGTTTTAAATGCTATTCTTTTTGCACATGAAGAAATAAAATCAATTTGTAATTTCATAGAAGAAATTAGAGCAGAAGTTGGTAAAGAAAAAGCTCCTGTTATAATTAAAGAAAGAGATGAAGAATTATTTAACGCTGTTGTTGAATATGGAAAGGCTGATATTATTAGCGCTTTAAGAACAGCTAATAAAATGGAAAGAGAAGAAAATCTTGATAAGATTTCAAAAGAAATTTTAGAAAAGTTCTTACCTGATCATGAAGATAAAAAAGGTGAAATTAATTCTGCTATAGAATCTGTTGTTGTTGATGAAGTTAGAAGATTAATCATAGAAGAGGGAATTAGACCTGATGATAGACAACTTGATGAAGTTAGAAAAATTTCTTGTGAAAGAGGCCTTTTACCTAGAACTCATGGTTCAGGATTGTTTACAAGAGGTCAAACTCAAGTTTTAACTTTAACAACTTTGGGTGCTCCTGGAGAAGTTCAAATTTTAGATGGAGTTATTGACGAAGAAGACAAGAGATATATGCATCAATACAATTTTCCACCATTCAGTGTTGGAGATGTTAGACCTTTAAGAAGTCCTGGAAGACGTGAAATCGGTCATGGTGCTTTAGCTGAAAGAGCATTGATTCCTGTTCTTCCAAGTGAAGATGAATTCCCATACACAATGAGATTAGTTTCAGAAGTTCTTTCATCAAACGGTTCAAGTTCACAAGCAAGTATTTGTGGCTCAACACTTTCATTACTAGATGCAGGTGTTCCAATTAAAGATTCTGTTGCAGGTATTGCTATGGGTCTTATAAAAGATGAAGAAACTAAAAAAATTGCTATTTTAACTGATATTCAAGGTTTGGAAGACCACTTTGGAGATATGGACTTTAAAGTTGCAGGAACTAAAGATGGTATTACAGCTTTACAAATGGATATTAAGATTGACGGAATTAGTAGAGAAATTTTGGCAACTGCTTTAGAAAAAGCTAAAAAAGCTAGATTACACATTCTTTCTATTATGAATGATTGTATTGCAACTCCAAGTGAAGAAATGTCAAAATATGCACCAAAGATATTTACAATGCAAATTTTACCAGAAAAGATTAGAGAAGTAATTGGACCTGGTGGAAAAGTAATTAACAAGATTATCGATGAAACAGGTGTTAAGATTGATACTTTTGATGACGGACGTATTGCAATTACTGCTGATTCAAGAGAAAACGGCGAAAGAGCTAAAGAAATGATTAATGAAATTGTTAAAGAAGTTGAAGTTGGAGAAATTTACAATGGTGTAATTACTACAATTACAAACTTTGGAGCATTTGTTGAATTAATCAAAGGAAAAGAAGGATTACTTCACATTTCAAATATGACTCATGAAAGACTTGATAAGGTAGAAAACTTATTTAAAGTTGGAGATACAGTTGAAGTTAAAGTAATAGAAATAGATAATCAAGGAAAGATTAAATTATCAAGAAAAGCATTACTTGAAAAACCTAAAAAAGAAAAAGAAGAAAAATAAATACTATTAAAAGGTAAATCTTAAAAATTTACCTTTTTTGTTAATATTTTAAAAGAGGAGGATAAGAAGATGGGAAAGATAGTTTATAGTGCATTACAACCCTCAGGACAACTTACAATTGGAAACTATTTAGGCTCTATTAAAAATTTCAAAGGATTGCAAGAGCAATACGAATGTTTTTTTACAGTTGCTGATTTACATGCTATAACAGTTCCACAAGAGCCAAAATTACTTAGAGAGAGAACATTGGACTTAATGGCTATATTTTTAGCATCAGGTTTAGAACCTGAAAAATCTACTTTATTTGTACAATCGCATGTACCACAACATGCTGAGCTTTCTTGGGTTTTAAGCTGTATGAGTTATATGGGACAACTTAGCAGAATGACTCAATTTAAAGAAAAATCTCAAAAATCTGAAGAAAATTTAAACGCCGGACTATTTACTTATCCTGTTTTAATGGCAGCAGATATTTTATTATATCAAACAGATTTAGTTCCGGTTGGAATCGACCAAAAACAACATTTAGAACTTGCAAGAGATTTAGCTGAAAGGTTTAACAATAAGTATTCTGATACTTTTGTAGTTCCTGATGGAATAATTGGAAAAGAAACAGGGAAAATTATGAGTTTAAAAAATCCTGAAAAGAAGATGAGTAAATCTGATGAAGACCAAAATTCTTTTATTTTGTTACTTGATGATGAAGAAACAATAAAGAGAAAAATCAGAAAATCTGTAACAGACAGTCTTGGAAATTTTGACTATAATGATGAACAAAAAGGCTTGAAAAACTTAATAAATATGTATATTGCTTTTAGTGGAAAAACAAGTGATGAAATTGTTTCAAAATATAAAAATGAAAACTACTCAGTATTTAAGGAAGATTTAGGACAATTAGTTGCAGATAGTTTAAAACCGATAAGAGAAAAACATAAAGAATTTATTTCAGACAAAGCATATCTTGAAAAAGTTATGAAAGAAGGAGCTGAAAAGGCATCTTACTTTGCAAATAAAACACTTAGAAAAGTTTATAAAAAAGTTGGATTTTTACCAAGATAAAACTAATTTAAGATTATATAAATTTTAATTCAGCAATTAAGGTTGATGAGCGAAACTTGTCAACTTTTTTTGTGCGATAATTTGTCAAATCAAGTGCAAAAATTAATTTTTTCTAATTGAAAAAATTTTGATTTATTGATATAATTAAGCTGTTAGATTTTTATTTTGAAATAATATATTTAAGTGAGGGAATGATATGGAAGATATGGAAATTAAAAATTTATGTGTTAATACTATGAGAACACTAAGCGCAGATGCGATTCAAAAGGCTAAGTCAGGACACCCTGGACTTCCACTTGGCGCATCACCGATGGCTTTTACTTTATTTAATGATTGTTTAAAAATTTCTCCTAAAAACCCAAATTGGTTTGATAGAGATAGATTTATTTTGTCAGCAGGACATGGTTCTATGCTTTTGTATTCATTACTTCATTTATTTGATTACGGTGTTAGTATTGAAGATATAAAAAACTTTAGACAAATTGATAGCTTAACTCCGGGACACCCTGAGTATGGTCATACTTTAGGAATAGACGCAACTACTGGACCGCTTGGACAAGGCGTTTCTATGGCTGTTGGTATGGCTATGGCTGAAAGTCATTTAGCATCAATTTTTAATACTGATGATTGTAAAGTTGTTGACCACTATACATATTCAATCGTAGGCGATGGTTGTCTTATGGAAGGAATCAGTAATGAGGCATCTTCTTTAGCAGGAACTTTGAAACTTGGTAAACTTATTGTTTTATACGATAGCAACAATATAACTATTGAGGGAGATACCGCAACTGCTTTTGGAGAAAATGTTAGAGGAAGATATGAGGCGTTAGGTTGGGATACTTATTTTGTTGAGGATGGTAACAATCTTGAAGAAATTTTAAAAGCAATAGAAAGTGCGAAGAAAACTGATAAACCTTCATTGATTGAAATAAAAACAAGAATTGGATATGGCTCAACTAAAGAAGGAAGTGCATCAGCACATGGGGAACCTTTAGGTGAAGATAATATTCCTACTTTTAAGAAAAATATAGGTTGGGAATATGAAGAAAGTTTCTATGTTCCAAAAGAAGTTAAAAGCTATATGAAAGAAGTTGTGACAAAGAAAAATACTTTTGTTGATGAATGGGAAAAACTTCTTGAAGAATATAAAGTAAAATATCCTGAAAAATATGATTTATTTGAAAAATTTATGAAAGAAGAAATTGACGAAGAAATTTTAAATGATAGCTCAATTCTTGAATTTGATAAAGATATGGCATCAAGAGAATCAAGTGGACTTGTTTTAAATAGATTTGCTAAATTACTTCCAAATCTTTTTGGTGGTTCAGCAGACTTAGGTCCTTCAAATAAATCAGTTATGAAAGATTTTGATTTCTATTCACCTGAAAACAGAAGTGGAAAAAATATTCACTTTGGAGTTAGGGAACACGCAATGGCTGCAATCTGTAATGGTATTTCACTACATGGAGGACTTTTACCATATTGTGCAACATTCTTTGTTTTCAGTGATTATTTAAAACCTGCAGTAAGACTTTCTGCACTTATGAATCAAGGTGTTATATACGTTTTAACTCACGACAGTATCGGAGTTGGGGAAGATGGTCCAACTCACGAACCAATCGAACATTTAGCTATGTTTAGGTCAACACCAAATGTTTCAATGTATAGACCTTGTGATGCAAAAGAAACTGCTTATGCTTGGATTTCAGCTTTAAAAAATAGAAAGATACCAAGCTGTTTAGCATTAACAAGACAAAAACTAACTAATCTTGAAGAAACTTCAAGCGAGGCTCTAAAAGGTGGATATGTATTAAAAGATTTTGGAAAAGATTTTGAAATGATTGTAATGGCATCAGGCTCAGAAGTTGGATTGGCATATAAAGTTTGTGAAAAACTTCTTGAAGAAAATATTTCAACAAGACTTGTTTCAATGCCTTGTATGGAAGAATTTGAAAAACAAAGTAAAGAATATAAAGAAAATGTATTACCAAAAGATATTAGAAAAAGAGTTAGCATTGAGGCGCTTTCAACATTTGGTTGGGGAAAATACATTGGACTAGACGGACTTTCAATCGGACTTGATACATTCGGGGCATCAGCACCTGCAAATTTATTATTTGAAAAATTTGGATTTACAGTTGATGCAGTCTATGAAAAAATTAAAAAAGAATTATTCTAATTTATAAAAAATTGTAAAAATAGCGAAGAAAAACTTCGCTATTTTTTGTGTAAAATAAAAAATAAAATGAAAAATGTTGAAAAAGTTTTAAAAAACTATGGAATATTCCATTTTGTTTTAACGATTTTAGTGCTATATTATTTTTTATAAATATCTTTTGTGCAATAATTATCTTATATCTGAGTATAATTTTAGAAAATATATTTTTCGTATTTATATCTAAGAAAGATAAAAAATTAAAACATATAATAAATTTAATTTTATTTGTTGTTATTTTTGGTCTCACATCAATTGTATCACAACAATTTTTAGTTTACACATAATATTTTACACTATGAATTTGTAAAAAAATAGGGTATAATATATTTATTCTTTAAAATACTTAAAATTTTGATTTAATATTACTTTTTATATAATTTTTGATGTAATTGGTAATATATTTGGAGGGGAAATGAAAGCTATATTTTTTGATTTGGATGGAACTTTGCTTCCTTTAGATGAGGAATTATTTGTTGATATTTATTTTGAGGAATTGTCAAAAGTATTTTCTGTTTATAATATTGATAGTAAGAAGCTTGTTGAAAATATTTGGACTGCAACTCATGAAATAATTAAAAATGATGGAAAGAGAACTAATGAAGAGGCCTTTTGGGATAAGCTTAATAGTAATATAAATATTGAATTATCTGATGTTAAAGAAGTATTGAAAAAGTTTTATGCAAATGAGTTTTTTACTAAGTTAAAAAAGTGTTCAGCTGAAAATAGTTTGGCAAAAGTTGCCGTTGAACTTGCAAAGAAGAACGGAAGAAAAGTTGTTCTTGCTACTAATCCGGTTTTTCCTATAGATGCGTTAGTTAGATTGAAATGGACAGGACTTGATATTGATGACTTCGATTATGTTACTCATTATGGCAATAGTTCTTTTTCCAAGCCGAATCCCAAATATTATTTAGATTTATGTGAAAAACTGGATGTTGAACCTAAGGATTGCTTGATGATTGGAAATGATGAAAAGCAAGATATATTTGCAGCTAGTAGTGCTGGGATGAATTGTTATTTAGTAACGGATTATCTTTATACTTATCCTGATTGTAAAGTAAATTGTGAAAAAGGAAGTTTTAAAGATTTAATTGAAAAATTAAAAACTTTATAATATAAATATGTATAAATTAAAAAGACAACAATTATATGAATTGCTGTCTTTTTGTTTGTTTTTATAATTATTTCTTTTTTGCTATTAGGAATTTTATGTTTATTCCTAGTGTTTTGAATTTGTTTTCGTATTCCGTTTCTATGTTTTGTGGGTAGTCGAAGTTTGCTAGGTCGTAAGTTATTAATATTACTTCGAATCCGTTTTCGTTAAAATATTCTAGGCTTGCCTCGAAAAGGTCATCGTCATCTGTTTTGAAATGTATTTCGCCTTCATCTACGAGTAAGTTACTGTATTTTTTTAAAAAGTTTGGGTGTGTTAATCTTCTTTTGTGATGTCTTTTCTTTGGCCAAGGGTTGCAGAAGTTTATGTAAATTCTTGAGATAGATTTTTCGTTAAAAAATTCGTCAATTTTTTCTATGTTTGTAGGGATTGCACGAACATTTAATAGTTCCAAATCTCTTATTTTTCTTGTTGCATATACGATTGCATTTGTGTCTAGGTCTAATATGCAGTAATTTATATCTTTGTTTCTTTCTGCAATTTCGCTAATGAATTTTCCTTTTCCACAGCCTAGTTCAAGGTTTATCGGATTATTATTTTTAAATTCTTCATTCCATTTTCCTTTTAAGTTTTGAGCATCAAATATTACTTGCTCATTTTCTTTCATTTCGGGAACTGCCCACCATTTTTTTCTAAGTCTCATTAATTTTCCTTTCATAAAAAATTTTTATTCTTACATATTATTATATCATATTTTCATTTTAGATAATTTTTTAATGGTAAATATGATGAAATAAATATATTTTTGTAAAAAACACAAAACTATATTTATTATAACATATTTTCGTTTTAGATAATTTTTTAATGGTAAATATGATGAAATAAATATATTTTTGTAAAAAACACAAAACTATATTTATTATAACATATTTTCGTTTTAGATAATTTTTTAATGGTAAATATGATGAAATAAATATATTTTTGTAAAAAACACAAAACTATATTTATTATAACATATTTTCATTTTAGATAATTTTTTTAATGGTAAATATGATGAAATAAATATATTTTTGTAAAAAACACAAAACTATATTTATTATAACATATTTTCGTTTTAGATAATTTTTTAATGGTAAATATGATGAAATAAATATATTTTTGTAAAAACACAAAACTATATTTATTATATCACATTTTTTATTTAATCAAAAATTTTTTAAACTACTAGTAGTTTTATTTTTGTTTAAGTAGAAATTTTTAAATAAAAATAAATAAATATACTATATATAGTTTAAAATAAAAATTTTATTCTATATATATTTTGTTTTGTATTGGGTATAAATTACCGGAGGTGATTTATTTGAAGATTATAAAGAGGGATTTATCTGAGGTATCATTTGATATTTCAAAGATTGAGAATGCAATTTACAAGGCATTTGTTAGCGTTGGTGATGAAGATAAAAAAATTCTTTCAAAAAATTTAGCGAATGAAGTTTTTGAAAATATTTTGAAAGACAAGGGAGAAAATGTAAGTATAAGTGTTGAAGAAGTTCAAGATTATGTTGAAAAGACTTTAACTAAAAATAATCATTATGATACTTTGAAAAGTTACATTTTATATAGAGAAAAGAGAAATTCTTTGAGAAAGGAATTAAATTCTTTTAGAGAATATATTGAAGATGAGAATTTAATTGAAATTTTTGCGAAAATTCAAAAAGATTTTTCAACTGAAGGTTATGAACTTGATAGGTTATTTAGAAAATTTTTATCTTTTGTTAAGCCTAATTCAACTTTGAATGAAAAGGTTGAGCTTTTGATAAAGGCATCTTCTGAATTAACTTCAAAAGAAAATCCAAATTGGGAGTACATTTCTGCGAGAATTTATGCTTATAAGATTCATAAAGGAATTTCTAATTACGAAAAGGAATTGCATATTGTTGACTTTAAATCAAAGATAAAAGTTTTAACTAAACTTAATTTATATGGGGCATATATTCTGGAAAATTACTCTAATGATGATATTGATGAACTTGAAAAATATATGGATAATTCAAGAGATGAACTATTTACTTATTCATCTTTAGATTTAGTTTATAAAAGATATTTAATATGCGATTCACATAAAAAGGTAATTGAAACAATGCAAGAAATGTTTATGGGAATTGCAATGCATCTTGCTATTCCTGAAAAAGATAGGGTTTCTTTTGCTAAAAAAGTTTATGATGTACTTAGCAATTTAAAGGCAACTGTTGCAACTCCTACGATGTCGAATGCAAGAAAGCCGTTTCATCAACTTTCTTCTTGTTTCATAGATACTGTTCCTGACACTCTAAAGGGAATTTACAGAAGTATTGATAATTTTGCACAAGTTTCTAAACATGGTGGTGGAATGGGACTTTATTTTGGCAAGGTTCGTGCAACAGGTTCAGATATTCGTGGCTTTAAAGGTGTTGCAGGTGGAGTTATAAGGTGGATAAAACTTGCAAATGATACAGCTGTTGCTGTTGACCAACTTGGTGTTAGACAAGGTTCTTGTGCTGTGTATTTAGATGTTTGGCATAGAGATGTTCCTGAATTTTTAAATCTTAGAACAAATAACGGCGATGATAGAATGAAAGCACATGATGTTTTTCCTGCAATTTGTTTTCCAAATCTATTTTGGCGTTTAGCAAAGGAAAATATAAATTCTAATTGGTATTTATTCTGTCCTCATGAAGTAAAGGAAGTAATGGGATTTTGTTTAGAAGATTTTTATGGAGAAGAATGGGAAGAAAAATATAAACTTTGCATTAAAGAGCCGAGACTTGATAAGAGGGTTTTAAGCGTTAAAGATTTAGTTAAGTTGATTCTAAAAAGTCAGGTTGAAACGGGAACTCCTTTTATATTTAATAGAGATAATGCGAATAATACAAATCCAAATTCACATAAAGGAATGATTTACTCTTCAAATCTTTGTACTGAAATTATGCAGAATATGAGTGAGATTTTAGATAGTGAAGAAAAGATTATGCAAATAGATGGAGAAGAACATGTTGTTACTGATGTAAAGGCAGGAGATTTTGTTGTTTGTAATCTTGCAAGTCTTGTTCTTGGAAATATAGATTTGAAAAATGATGATGAAATGGAATTTGTCGTTTCGACAATGGTAAGAGCTTTGGATAATGTAATTGACTTAAATTACTATCCAACACCTTTTGCTAAGATAACAAATTCAAAATACAGAGCAATCGGACTTGGAACAAGTGGTTATCATCATGCTCTTGTTAAAAATAAAATTATGTGGCAAACTGATGAACATTTGGAATTTATGGATAAAGTTTATGAAAAGATAAATTATTTTGCAATTAAGGAAAGTTCAAAAATTGCAGAAGAAAAGGGAAGTTACAAATATTTTGAAGGTTCAGATTGGGAAAATGGAAAATATTTTGAAAAAAGAGAGTACAATTCTAAAAAATGGCTTGAGCTTAAAGAAAAAGTTTCAAAAAACGGTCTTAGAAATGCATATCTTTTAGCAGTTGCACCAACAGGCTCAACTTCGATTATTGCAGGAACTACTGCAGGTGTTGACCCTGTTATGATGAGATATTTTCTTGAAGAAAAGAAAGGTTCAATTATTCCAAGAGTTGCACCGGATTTAACTCCTGAAACTTTTTGGCTTTATGAAAATGCTCACGAAGTTGACCAAACTTGGTCTATAAGAGCGGGTGGAGTTAGACAAAGACATATTGACCAAGGACAAAGTTTGAATCTTTACATTACAACTGATTATAAGATGAGTCAAATTTTAAAACTTTTGATTTTATCTTGTGAAGTTGGATTGAAAAGTATTTATTATATAAGAAGTAAAAGTTTAGATATTGAAGAATGTGATAGCTGTTCAGCTTAGAAAGGAAAGATTATGAAATTAAATAAAAAAGCTCTTTTTAATGAAAATGGAGATATTGAATTATCAAAAAGAAAAATGATAAATGGAAATACTACAAACTTAAATGATTTTAATAATGTAAAATACACTTGGACAACTGAATGGTATCGTAATGCGATGAATAACTTTTGGATTCCTGAAGAAATTAATTTATTTCAAGATTTAAAAGATTACAAGGTAATGGACGAATATGAAAAAACTGCTTTTGATAAAGTTTTAAGTTTTCTTATATTTTTAGATAGTATTCAAACTGCTAATCTTCCATACATTGGGGAATATATTACTGCAAATGAAATTAATCTTTGCCTTACAATTCAAGCGTATCAAGAGGCTGTGCATTCACAAAGCTATGGCTATATGTTAGATAGTATTTGTTCTCCTGAAGAGAGAATAAATATTTTATATCAATGGAGAGATGATAAGCATCTTCTTGCAAGAAATAAATTTATTGGTGATTTATACAACGAATTCCAAGAAAAAAAAGACCCATATAGCTTAGTAAAAACTATGGTTGCAAACTATATCTTAGAGGGAGTTTATTTTTATTCAGGTTTTATGTTCTTCTACAATTTAGGAAGAAATGGTAAAATGCCAGGCTCAGTACAAGAAATCAGATATATAAATAGAGATGAAAATACGCATCTTTGGTTATTCAAAAAAATGATTTTAGAATTACAAAACGAAGAGCCTGAACTTTTTACAGAAGAAAAAGTTGCTGTGTATAAAGAGATGATTAAAACAGGCGTTGAGCAAGAAATTGCTTGGGGACAATATGTTTTAGGTGAAAATATACCGGGACTTACAATGCAAATGGTTGAAGATTATATAAAATATCTTGGAAATCTTAGAAGTACAGCTTTAAACTTTGGTAAACTTTATGACGGATATGATGAAGAACCGGAAAGTATGAAGTGGGTTAGTGAGTATTCAGACCCTAATGCAATAAAAACAGATTTCTTTGAGGCAAAACCATCAGCATATTCAAAGTCAAGCATAATAGATGACGATTTAGATGATCTATAAAAAACAAAATTAAATATAAAAATAAATTAAAAACTAACTTTTTTTCAATTAGTTAGTTTTTTTATTGAAAAAATTTATATTAAATTTAGTTTAACTATTGAAAAATAAAATTAATAGTAGTATAATATTAACACAAATAGGAATTATTTGCATTAAAATTTTTTAAAGGGGGATTATTATGAATATTAAATTTAAAAAAATTATTTCAATGATTATTGTTGCATGTATTTTTTTAGTAGGTTGTTCTTCAAGTAAGAATGACAAAACAAAAGAAATAGCAACTACTGAACAAAAAGGCAGAAAAAAAGTTATTTATACTACATTTTTTCCGGTAACTTATTTAACAAATAGTATTGTTGGAGATAAAATGGAGATAAAAACAATTATAAAAGGAAATCAGGAGCCTCACTCATTTGAAATAAAAACAAATGATATGAAAGATATTTTAGAGGCTGATTTAATAATTTATAATGGAGCAAATATGGAAAGTTTTATTCCAGATTTGGAATCAGTTGTTAATGATAAAAATAAGTTTTTGAATATGTCTCAAGGACTAACTCTTTTAGATAATGGAGATGGACTTTCAGACAAACATGAAATGGTAAATCCACATACTTGGCTTAGTATAAAAAATGCAATTATTCAACTTGATACTATTTATAAAAAAGTTTCTTCTATAGATCCAGAAAATGAAGCATATTATAAAGAAAATTTAAAAAAAGCACAAGATGAATTTAGAGCTTTAGATAAAAAATTTGAAACAGAGCTTGCAAAAGTTAAAGATAAGGAAAAATATTTTGTTGTAAGTCATGCTGCTTTTAATTATCTTGCCAATGATTATGGATTAAAGCAAGTTGCAGTTACAGGTATTTCTCCTGAAAATGAACCTTCAGCAAAACAACTTCAAAAAATTGCCGAATTTGTTAAAGCACATAATATAAATACTATATTTTTTGAAGGAAAAGCAACTCCAAAGGTTGCTGAAACTCTTGCAAAAAATACTAACACAAAAACTTCAACTTTATATACTATGGAAAATTTAACTGACGAAGAAATTAAAATGGGCTATTTAAAATTAATGGAATTAAATTTAGAAGCGTTAGTTAAATCATTTAATGAATAGGGAGATATTATGAGTAAAAATTTAAAGAATAAAATAAATAGAATGAATTTGATTTTAGTTTGTAGTGCAATTCTACTTACAAGCTGTTCAAAAAAACAGGAAGAAAATGAAAAAAGTTCTACAAAAAATTTTGAGTTTGTAGAAAAAGAAACAAATTATAAAAAGGATGAGACAACAGAAGTTTTAATTGATGCGGAAATAAAAAAGAGTGATATAGTTAGGTCATATAAACACGGAGACCACTGGCATGTGTTTACTAAAGACGGTAAAGAACATATTACTTATACAGACCCTTCAAAATTGGGAGATGGAAATTCACTTTCTCTTGTTAGTGTTGTTTCAAAGAGTAAATTAAGAGGATTAAATGTAACATCAATATTAAAACATGGGGATCACTGGCATGTTTATACTGCTGATGGGAATGAATATTTAACTTATGAAAATCCATCTAGTATGTTTCCTAATATTACTGTTGGAAATTATGTAGGCTCACATAGTTCTAATAGAAATAGAGGAAGTTCAAACAACTATTCACATGCTAATATTATTGAAGAGAAAAAAGATAGAGTTGTAAAGATTTTAAGACATGGAGATCATTGGCATATTTATACTGAAAGTGGTAAAGAGTATATCAGTTATACTGATCCTACTTCAAAATATCCAAATGTAGAAGTTGGAGAATATAAAGGAAATCATGGTGATTCTCAAGAAAGTCCGGAAAATGAAAAACCTAATGTTCCAAGTGCTAGTGGAAATTTACTTGAAGCTAGAAAGAATCTAAATATAATAAATGTTTTGGGAAAAAATGCTGTTGACAGATATGATATAGTAAAGATTTTAAAACATGGAGATCATTATCATATTTACGATTCAAAGGGAAATGAAGGCATCACATATACTAATCCAAAATCACTTTATCCTGATGCTGAATTTGGAGAATATCAAGGTAATCACGGAGATGATTCAAATAACCATTCACATGATAATATTATTGAAGAGAAAAAAGATAGAGTTGTAAAGATTTTAAGACATGGAGATCATTGGCATATTTATACTGAAAGTGGTAAAGAGTATATCAGTTATACTGATCCTACTTCAAAATATCCAAATGTAGAAGTTGGAGAATATCAAGGAAATCATGGTGATTCTCAAGATAATACAGAAAATGAAAAACCTAATGTTCCAAGTGCTAGTGAAAAATTATTTGAAGCTAGAAAGAATCTAAATATAATAAATGTTTTGGGAAAAAATGCTGTTGACAGATATGATATAGTAAAGATTTTAAAACACGGAGATCATTATCATATTTACGATTCAAAAGGAAATGAAGGCATCACATATACTAATCCAAAATCACTTTATCCTGATGCTGAATTTGGAGAATATCAAGGTAATCACGGAGATGGAAATGAAAAACCATTTGAATGGCCAAAAGGTGTAACAAGAATCGTAGATCATGGAGATCATTGGCATTTATATGTTGGAGATAAAGAGGTTGCAGTTGTTCACGAAAATCCAAGAAGTCATTATCCTAATGCAGAATATATCAAAGAAGGAAGTGACCACTCTGATATTGGTGTAGATGAAAATGAATTATTTACTTACGAAAGTGTAAAAGCGGAAATAAAAGATAAAGTAATCCCATATCTTGACAATAATCTTAGAGCAATGAGACATTATGGAGATTTAGATACAACATTACCAGTTTATGGTTCAAATGGAGTTACAAAAGGAATATTTTATTGGTTACACGGAAATCACTATCATGCAATAACCATAAAACAAATTATTCAAAATGCAAAAGCTGGTCAATATGGTGATTGTACTGCAAAAGAAATTGTATCTGCTCTAAAATATATAATTGAAAATCCAAATGCAAAAATTGAGTCTAAAATAACTGTTGATAGAGAAGAAGTAGAAAAATATCTTATGAAAGTTTATAATCTAAAAGATAAATTGGATGTACAGGTTATTGGAAATATTGCTTATGTTTATATAAATGGTGAGACTTTAAAATTTAGTTTAGCAGATTTTGAAAAAGTAAATGGAAAAATCAGATATAAAAAGAAACTACCAGAAGCACCAAAAAAAGCTAAAAAAGATAATGAAAATTCTGATGTAGAAAATGAAGATAAAAATAAAAATACCATTCATAAGTCTGAAGATAAAAAAGTTGATGAAAAGAAAAAAGAAAAATTAAATACTAATAAGTCAACAAAATTAGACGAAAATAAGAAAGAAAAAGACAACAAAAAGAAGTAATCTTCTAAATTTAAAATCACTCAAATAGAGTAAAATCTAATTGAGTGATTTTTTTGTAAATAAATAAGTTTCATTTAAATAAAATTTTTTAATTAAAAACTTTTTTTGTAAATATGTTTGTAAAATGTTTTTTATGTGGTATAATATATTTGTAATCAATTAGCACTCAAGTTAATAGACTGCTAATAACTTTAATAGGAGGGATATTATGAAATTAAAACCAATAGGAGATAAATTAGTTATAGAAATGGTTGAGGTAGAAGAAAAGACAAGCTCTGGTATTGTTCTTCCTACTTCTGCAAAAGAGGCGCCAAGTGTTGCAAAAGTTTTGGCAATTGGTGATGAAATTTTAAAAGATGAAGATAAAAAAGATTTAATCAAGGTTGGAGATAAAATAATTTTCTCTAAATATGCAGGAACTGAAGTTAAACTTGATAAAAAAGAATATATTGTTGTAAAAATTGCTGATGTTTTAGCAGTTGTTGAAGATTAGGAGGTTTTTAAATGGCTAAAGAAATTAAATTTAACGAAGATGCAAGAAATGGAATGGAAGCTGGTATTAATAAACTTTCAAATGCAGTAAAAGTTACTCTTGGACCTAAGGGTAGAAATGTTGTTTTAGATAAAAAATTCGGTGCGCCTCTTATAACAAATGATGGTGTTACTATTGCAAGAGAAATTGAATTGGAAGACCCTTATGAAAATATGGGTGCTCAACTTGTTAAAGAAGTTGCTACTAAGACAAATGATGTTGCAGGGGACGGTACAACTACTGCAACACTTTTAGCTCAAGCAATTATTAGAGAAGGATTAAAGAATGTTGCTGCTGGAGCAAATCCTATGATTATTCAAAAGGGAATTAAAAAGGCAGTTGAAAAGGCAGTTGAAGGAATTAAGGAATTTTCAAAGCCTGTTGAAACAAAAGAAAGTATTGCTCAAGTAGCATCAATTTCTGCTGCTGATGAAGAGGTTGGAAAACTAATTTCAGATGCAATGGAAAAAGTTGGTAAAGATGGTGTTATAACTGTTGAAGAATCAAGAAGTATGGGAACAACTTTAGATGTTGTTGAAGGTATGCAATTCGATAGAGGATATGTTTCTCCTTATATGGTAACAAATACTGAAAAAATGGAAGCTGAACTTGAAGACCCATACATTTTAATTACTGATAAAAAGATTAGTAATATTCAAGAAGTTTTACCCGTTTTAGAACAAATCGTTCAACAAGGAAAACCACTTTTAATTATTGCTGATGATGTTGAAGGGGAAGCAATGGCTACTCTTGTTGTTAATAAATTAAGAGGAACATTTAACTGTGTAGCAGTAAAAGCACCTGCTTTTGGAGATAGAAGAAAAGATATGTTACAAGATATTGCTATCTTAACAGGTGGTACAGTTATTTCAGAAGATTTAGGATATGAATTAAAAGAAACTTCTATTGAAATGTTAGGTAGAGCAAGAAGAGTAACTGTTGGAAAAGAACTTACTGTTATCGTAAATGGAGCAGGAGAACAATCAGCTATCGAAGAAAGAGTTGCATTAATTAGAAATCAAATTGAAATAAGCGATTCTGAATATGATAGAGATAAATTACAAGAAAGACTTGCTAAACTTGCAGGTGGAGTTGCTGTAATCCAAGTTGGAGCAGCAACAGAAACAGAATTAAAAGAAAGAAAATTAAGAATTGAAGATGCTTTAGCAGCTACAAGAGCAGCAGTTGAAGAGGGTATCGTTCCTGGTGGTGGAACTGTATTGTTAAATGTAATTCCAAGAGTTAAAGCACTTCTTGAAAAAACAAATGGAGATGAAAAAACAGGTGTTAGCATAATTGTTAAAGCACTTGAAGAACCTGTTAGACAAATTGCTATTAATGCAGGTTTAGAAGGCTCTGTAATCGTTGAAAATGTTAAAAATGCAGAAGTTGGAATTGGTTTTGACGCTTTAAATGAAAAATATGTAAATATGCTTGAAAGCGGAATTGTTGACCCTACAAAAGTTACAAGGTCAGCGTTACAAAATGCATCAAGTGTTGCATCAATGGTATTAACAACAGAGGCTGCTGTTGCTGATGTTACTAAAGAAGAACCAATGGGACAAATGCCTGGCGGAATGAATCCCGGAATGGGATATATGTAGGCCTTAATCTACACATAAGATTCAGTTGAAGTATCTTTTAAAATTAAAATTTAATTTTGAATATATTTAAATTTATGGTAAAATAGAACTTAGATGATGTCTAAGTTCTTTTTTTATGGAGATTTTATGATTATTTTATTTTTTAATATTATATTTTTAATTTGTATTACTATTTTGGTGATGCATCAAGGTTTTTATTTATATGAATTTAATAAAATTTTAAAAAATTTAAAAGTTTTAGGTGAAAATAAAGATTTAAAAGAAAATAAAAAAAATATTTTAGAGTATAATTACAATCTTGCACAACTTAATTATATTTTTTGTGTTTGTTTTTCTACACCTATGAAAAAATATTTTGAAAAAAAGATTAAATTTGAATACATTGAATAGGAGAAAATTTTGAAAGATTATTTATTTATACATAAAGATGAAGAAGAAATTGAATATGGAAAAGTTGTAGATAGCAAATTGAATTCCTATTTTGTAAAAAAAATTAGTGATTTTGAAATAGGAGATATTTATAGAGTAAGAGTTGTAAAAAAAGTTGTAGCACTACATTGTTTTTTTGTTGAGCTTAAAAATGGAAAAAACGGATTTTTGGATTTTAAAGATACCATTGGAGAAATCAAAGTTGGAGATGTGATTTTTGTTAAAATATATAAGATAAACGCAGGAGATAAGGCGCCTAATGTTTCAATGAATTTTTCAATTTCTTCTCTTTTTTCAGTTGTTTCATTTAAGAATAGTGAAGAAATTTTGATTTCAAAAAAATTAAAAGATTTTAAATTTGATATTGATAAAATAAAGGCTTTAAAATCAAATTTTTCAATAAAATTGAGGACGAAGTCTGTATATTGTGATGAAGAATTTTTGTTAAATGATATAAGTGAAAATTTGAAAAAAATGCAAGAAATTGTGGACAGTATAAATAATTTACCGGTTCCAAAATTGATATATAAAAAAGAAAATTTTTTGGAAGACTTTTTAATTGAAAATGAAAAATATAGTTGTATCTTAAATGAAAAAGAGTTGTATAAAAAATTTAAAAATGATGAATTTTTAAAAAATGAATTGATTTTTGATGAAGAATATTCTCCAAAATATGACTATAACATTGGGATTTATCTTGAAAATTTAAACAAAAAAGTTGTTGAAGTTGAAAATATAAATATAGTAATAGAAAAAACAGAGGCGCTTACTGTTATAGACGTAAATTCAAAAGGAAAGACAAGTGAAAGCGATAAAAGTAAAAATGCACTTAGTGTAAATTTAATTGCTATTGATGAAATTTTAAGGCAAATTTCTTTTAGAGATATTTCAGGGATAATAATCGTTGATTTTATAAATATGAAAGCAAAAGAAAAAGAAATTTTAGAAGAAAAAATTAGTAAAATACAAGTTTTAGACAATAAAATTTGGAATTTTCACGGATTTACAAAACTTGGACTATATGAGATAACAAGACAGAGAGGCAAATAATGGAAATAAAAAATTTAGAAATAATAGACAACACTAATGAAGGACTTGGAGTTGCAAAAAGCGATGAGGGAATAATTTTTGTAAAAGGTGGACTTGTTGGTGATATTGTTGATGTTGAAATAACACAAAAAAAGAAAAATTTTTCTAATGGATATGTAAAAAATTATGTAAAGTTTAGTGAATTTAGAGAAAATAAATATGATGAAAACTTAACGGATATATATCCTTTTATAAATTTGAAATATGAAAAAGAACTTGAATTAAAGAAAAAAATGTTTTTAAACAATCTTAGAAAAAATACTAAAATTGAATTGGGAAATGTTGAAATTTTAGGAAATGAAAAAAATCTTAATTATAGAAATAAGATAGAATTAAAGACAAATGAAAATTTTGAACTTTGCTATTGTGTAGATAATGGAGAAAATAAATTAAAGCTTGAAAGCTGTCCGATTAGTGATTTAGCCATCAATGAATTTTTACCATTTTTACAAGAAAAGTTAAGAGAATTTAAAATAAAGTCTTATGATGTTAATACAGATATGGGAATTTTGAAGAATATCAGTATAAGAGCAAATTTTAATTCTGAAATTATGATTACCTTTGTTGTAAAGAAAAATACAAAAGAAGTTGAAAATTTTGTTAAAAGTTTAAAGATTTACGAAAATTTAGTTAGTGGATATGTAAATATAAATCCTAAAAAAGCAAGTATAATTATGGGTAATGAATGTATTTGTGTATTTTCAAAAAAACTTTTTATAGATAAAATCGGAAAATATGAATTTAATATTTCTCCAAAGAGCTTTTTTCAAGTAAATAAATTTCAAACTGAAAATTTATATAAAATAGCAAAAGAATTTTTAGGAGAAAATAAGGAAGAAACTTTGCTTGACCTTTACTCAGGAATAGGAACGACAAGTATATACTTTGCAGAAAATTTCAAAAAAGTAATCGGCGTTGAAGTCGTAAAAGATGCAGTAAAAGATGCAAAAGAAAATTTAAAACTGAATGAAGTTAAAAATGTAGAATTCATCTATGGGAAAAGTGAAGAAAAAATCGAAGAAATACTAAAAACAAAAAATATAGACATAGTTTCAGTGGACCCTCCACGAAAGGGATTGGATAAAAAAGTTGTAGATACAATATTGAAAAGCAATATAAAAAAATTAGTCTATATAAGCTGTAACGGAGCTACATTAACAAGAGATTTAAAACTTTTCATTGACGGTGGCTTTGAATTGCAAAAAGTAAAACTATGCGATATGTTCAGTAGAACAGCACACGTGGAAGTAATCACGCTGCTTTCCAAACTAGATTCTAAGAAATATATTAGTGTAGAACTTCCGATGGATGATATGGACTTAACAAGTGCAGAAAGTAAGGCAACATATAAACAAATTCAAAACTATGTTTTGGAAAAGTTTGGGTTTAAAGTATCTACTCTGTACATTGCACAAGTTAAGAAAAAGCATGGTTTAGAAGTTAGGGAACATTATAATATTTCAAAAAATGAGAAACAGAAAATACCACAGTGTCCAATTGAAAAGGAAGAAGCTATTTTGGATGCGTTGAAGTATTTTCATATGATTAAATAAATTTGTATCAAGTAAAAATGATTTGAAATTTATTGTTCAGAGTTATTGATTGGAGGTTAATGAAATGTTTCACCCATATAGAAAAGATAGTTCGTATTTACGTGCAGCTATGTTTAAGTCGTATAAAGAAAAGTGCGTGTATTGTGGAAGAACAATTCAGCAACGTGATATGCACATAGATCATATTATTCCTTCTAATCAGCGAGAAAAAATTGATGATGAAGTAAGGGAATATCTTATCGAGTTAAATGAAAAAGGTTTCATTGTAGATTCAATTGAAAATTATTTGCCTTCTTGTCCAGCATGCAATATCGGAAAAACAAATCAATTTTTTACTGCTGCTAATTTACGTTTTTATCATGAAAAAGCGCGTGGACATATAGAAGAAATATTAAGAATAATTGATGGTCTAAAAAAAACAAAAGAAACGTTTTATGAACCAGTTAATACAGAAATTTGGAAAGAGTTAGATTTTTCTTATCAACGAGATTTGTCACATGCAATTATGGGATATCGATTAACTCCAGCAGATGTTGAAGCTTGTCCTCGTTTTCCACAAGTTGAGAAAATAAAACAACAATTATCAATTGTGGACTACACGGTGTTGGAAGGTGAAACTGGCTGTGGAAAATCTATATGTATTTATCAAGTGGCTTATGATTTTTACAAAAATAATTGGAAAGTTTATGAATGCAAGGCAATAGAAGATATTGATGTAACTGGTATTAGAGATAATGGCGAATTATCTTTGTACTTAATTGATGACGCACAGCAATTGTCGGAAAAGGTAGTCGATGAATTAAAGAGACGAGCAGGATTAAATGTAAAAGTCTTGTTAGCAAAGACAATTTCATCAGTTGTTAAGCAGGATACAATATTATTAACTAATAAAGAAGCAGTTGCGCTTATATACACTGATTTTTTAAAGAAAAAAGAGAAAATAAGTTCAATTGTACACAAGTATGATAAGAGTGTTGGAATTAACTTTTTGGATCAACCGATTGAACGACGTTTGAAACTTGCAAATGATGCAATAACTCCTTGGCAGTTTAACTATATATTGCGAGGTGGCTGGAAAAACATGAAAGAGCGTTATCAAACATTTTGCTCATACAATAACCGTAATCTATTGGCAGCAACGATTGCAGTTTTTCAAATATTAAGATTAGATCACAGTGTTGACTTCAGTTGGGTATGTAACGAATTAAAAAAGTTTGATGCTTCGTTAATTTGGAGTAAAGAAGATCTGTATTACTTGGTAAATAAAATGATTTTGCTTTCTGAAGATGATGTCAGGATTGTTCATATGGAAAGCGCAAAAGTGATTATTGCATTATTTTTCAAAGATAGTAAAGAAAATAAAAAAGAAATTTTACTACGTTTTATTGAAGAGAGTTTTATTAAAAAAGAAATTTCTCCACTGGGGCTTGTTTGGTTGTGTAATGGCATGAGTAGTTATAATTTGTTTTATAGTGCAAGCAAATTTTTCATTACTGAGAAAATGATAGTTTCTACTTTAGATGATATAAGTTGTATTAATTCTTCTCAGGAACGGATGGAAATAGCTTATTTTATTGAAAAAGTTTTTGATTTGCAATATGAAAGAAACGGGAGATATTATTTTTACAAATACAATGAGTTGTTTCTTGACTGGATTCAAAATTCAGATAATGAAACGGCATATGCATATTCAAATTTGATAAATACTTTGAGAAATGTAGATATTAATCTGCATAGAAAAATTGCTAGACGAATTAATTGGACATGTCTACAAGAATCAATGTTAATAGAAACAAACCCTAAACTATATTCTTGGGGAAACTTATATAATCGGTTGACTTGCTCGCTTACTAAAGAGGAATATTTGCTTGTAGGAAAAATGTTGGAGGATGCTATCGATAAATTTTGTGAGTCAGCTTCAATTTCAAATATTGAAGATATAACATGCTTTCTTTGTTCTGTAATGCATACTAATCCAGAGTATATCCATAATAAGGTTCAAAAGTTGATTCCTGTATATTCAGAATACTTTATAAAAGATATGTTACAGGCAATTTATTTATTTGACTTTGAATTCTTGGAATATATATGTGGTTTTAGCTTGTTGGGTAGGCATAGAACTACAAGTATGGAAAAGAAATCTGCAGAGTTGATAGTATCGGTGATTCCGGAAAAGGAATTTTCTGAAGTTATTGTGAATTGTCAGCCTAGAGATTGGCATACTATACAACCAATTATGGACCTTGTAGGTAATTATGATATAAAAAAAGCGAGAAGAATCATCGATTCTGTTGATTTGAATAAATTGACTGAAAAGGCAAAGGATAGTTGGGGTTATAGCCATGAAATAACAGAATTATGTGATATTTTGTACATTGGTAATCGTAAATTGGCAAGAACTTTCATTGAGAACAATCTTGATAAAATTTCAACTATGTATTCATCATTAATAATGATGGCACCTGAATGTGCTATAGATGCATTTGATAAAGGAATTAAGTTAGATTTGTTAACGGAACATTGGTGGGATGTTAGTTTATACGCTATAAAGAAATTATATAAAACGGATGTAAAGAAAACAAAGATAATACTTTTGGAGAATATCTCTCAAATTGTCGAAAGAATAAATTCTGTTACAGCGTTAGATTTTAATGAGAGATATTTTTTAGAATTTATGAAATTGATACAAGGGATAGATGGGAAAATCTTTGAGATAATTGTTTATAAATTGGATTATGTAAAAATTGAAAACAACTGGAATAGAGGTGCTATATATAAAGGGAAAGAAAAACAGGTGGAGAAAAGGAGAGCTCAATTCTATAAACTCGTAAAACGATAGTTATATTATAATTTAAGTCATAGTGAGCCGATAGTGGATTCAAGAGATTTTATTGTGAGTTTATTTGATTATAAAGCGCAATGGCAGATAAAAATGCGTATTTATATCATACTTTTAAAGCTGGAGACAAAGGTACTATCGGTGGATGGAAGGTAGATATATTGAACAAATCAGAAAAACAACATTAGAGTATATGAAATATCAGGTACAAAACTTGCCACTGATTCAAGAGGAATTAATGGAAGAAAAAAATTACATTATTTCAAATAAAAAAGTAAGAGTTAATTATAAAAGTATATTTATGTGCATGACAAGGCTAAAATATGTGAACATGTTGGGTACATGTAAGTTTGGACAATGCTGAACATGTGGAGGCTCTAGTATTGATGACAAGAGAATAGGATTTGGAGAAAGATATGAATATTGATGTTTTTTCAAAAAGAGTAACTAATGATTTTGAAAACAAAGATTTGTGCTACTCTGGAGTATATGATACAGATGTAAAAGAACTATACTATATGTTTAAAGATGAGTGCAATAGATATATTGTAGATAAAAATTATTCTAATGAACGACGTTTCTACATTTATATTTGGTATACGAAAACAACACCAAGAAAAATTTTTTATGTTGGAAAAGGAACAAGCAAAAGATATAAGCATATTTTAACAGATATTCAAAACTATAAAAATGGGAAATTTGCAAATAATATAAGGTTTGAAAAATATTCTATAATTCAAGATTTATATGGAATCGAATACGAAATTGTAAAAAAAGACTTAAATGAGAAAGAAGCTTTAATATATGAACAATGTTTAAAACTTTTCTATTTAAAAAAAGGGGAAGTTCTTTTAAATGTAGAGGGGATTCCACAGGAATATTTACCTGAAGGTTGGGATGATGTCGACACAGATATTCCAACTATTGAAAGAAGTAAATTTAGAGAACGATATTTTAATGAAAACCAAGAGAATAGAAAATTTCATAAAGTCTCAAAAAAAGAACTGTTAAGATGCTATATATACCAACATTTCTCAAAAAATATAGATAATTTAGATTTAAATTTAGTCAAAGAATTTGTTAATGATAATAGAGGAAAGTTGTATAAAACTGTTAGTAAGGGTACACAATCTATAATTATTTGTGGTTTTTTAAGAGCAGAAAAATATGATTATTTAAAGGCAAATGGTAAAAAAATTTATAGTTTAAAAGATGTAATAAAGTTTATCAAGTATAACGAAAATAATATTTAAGCATCTTATTATAGAAAACTTAATGAATCTGAAAAATCTGAGATGTTTCTAAATACTTATTAGTATAAAGTGCATATGATATGTTTGCGAAAACGTAAAAATGGACTTTTTATTCATAGTGTCGACTCGAGGCATTGCGAGGTTGTTGTAGAGATTGGGAGATTAAAATAATTATTTAAGTGATTTTGATAAAGGTGTAAGTTGGTGATTTTATGGAAAACAAACAAATTTATGATTTTGCAGTTAAGTGGGAGTCTGTTTTTAGAGATTTTACAAATTATAAATTTCAGGATATTTATTTTAAACTTATTAATGATTGTGAAAAATTGGGTTTTAAAGAAGACTTAGGGATAGGTTTTGAGTATAGTTATGAAGAGGCTTTTTGTGATTATTTAGATTTTGAAGATATTGTTGACTATATTAGTGATGTTGATATTTTAGGCTCAATTATTTACCATAAACTTAAAACTTTTGATAAAAATTCTGATGCTTATGAATTTTCTTTGTGGTTAAACATTGCATTTACTAGATTTGTTGAAATTTTTTGTGTAAAAATTATAGATAAGAGGTTAAAAAATGTAAACATTTCATCTAAAAAACATTTGAAAAAATTAGGTGTTTCTAAAGTTGTAGAAGAAGTTGTTACCTTAAATAATTTGGGAGAAGTTAAATTTTATATATATGAAAATTTTGCCGGTATATCAAGAAAAATAGAAGAAAAAAGTTTTAATATAGATTCTGAAATGGTAGAAAAAATTTTTGAAAATTTAATTTGTTCAATTAATAAAAGAAAATTCCCAAAAGATGATATAGATGAGAATTTTTGGACTTTAAGCTTAGAGGATATATCCGGTGAAAAATATAAATTTAAAGATTTTTTAGGTAATGATTTATTTTTTAATTCGCTTAGCTTGTCCGAATTTATCAGGAATACTTTAGATATTGATGATTTGTTATTGTTTGACAACAACAAATATGACGAAATCAAAAAATTTGAAATAAAATATGATAGGATTACTAAAATTTCTGATGATGAAACAAATTATAGTGAGAATTTTATTATTGATGCAGATTTAGGAACTATTGAGCATATTCAAAATATTAGTGAGGATATAGTTGTTTCTAAAAAGTATCAAATTAAGTATGAAATAAAAAAATTATTAGATGAAATAAATTCAAAAAATTTATTTGAAAACAATAAACAAAATTTAAATGAAATTATTTTTCCAAGTAATGAAGAAAGAAAATATAGTATAATAATTGATTTTAAAAAGAAAGGTCAAAAGGTTATTAACGGCTTTTATTATAAAAATAATTTGCCAAAGTGCTGGAGAAATCTTATTTATAATATAGAACATTTAATTAAATTTTTTGATTATAAAGAATTATTTGACGAAAAAGTTTTTGATAAGGAACTTTTTTCTAAGGACGATTTTATGTTTTGTAGTGTTGTATTTTCAGATTGTGGTAAGAAATATTACTATATTTCTGAGGATAATAACATAAATATAGGTGATGATGTTTTGGTTTCCGTTGGTAAGGAACATAAAATAAAAATAGTAAAAGTTGTTAAAATTGAATATTTTAACGAAAAAAATTCACCGTTTCCTATTGAAAAAACTAAAAGAATAATTCGTAAATGTGTTAAATCTGATTATTATCTATATGAAGATTATGAATAAAAATATAAAAGACCTGTTTTATCAGGTCTTTAGTTTTTATCAATTTTTATTTATAGTCTTCAACAATCATCTTTGCAAGTTCGTGTGGGTTTCCACAGCCTGTTGTAATTATTGTATCTTTATTTTTGAATGTTTCAAATATATAATCTCTTGCCTCTTCAAAAGTTTTTAAGTAAATTGCATTTACACCATTTTTATTTAATTTTTCAACTAAATCTATTGAATGGATTGTTGGGTCAAACTTTTCTCTTGCTGCATATATTTCTGTAACTATTACTTCATCACAATCATCAAAACATTTTGCAAAGTCATTTAATAATGTTTTTGTTCTTGAGTAAGTATGTGGTTGGAATATACAAACAAGTCTGCCTTCTTTATGTTCGGCGATTGAACTTAAACAACTTTTTATTTCTCTTGGGTGATGACCGTAGTCTGTTAATATAGTAGCTTTTTTATCATTTCCAATTACTCCATAAACTTCCATTCTTCTATGAAGATTTCTATACTTTGAAATAGCCTCTTTTATAGTTTCTACATCAATTCCTGTTTCGTAAGTTGCAATGATTGCAGCAGCTGCATTATAAATATTATGCCTACCAATTATATTTAAACAGAAATGATGTTTTCCAAATTTTTCATTTTCAATGTCAAAACAAGGATGACCAACTTTGTCAAAACTTATATTTGTAATGTTGTAATTTGCTTTTTCGTTATTTACGCCAAAGGTAATAGTTTCTCCTTTTATATGTTCTAATAGTGGAAGACAGTTCGGGTCGTCAATATTTATTATAGCTTTTGAATCTTCATCAAGATTTTTCATATAACCGATAAAAGTATCAACAATATGGTCTAAATTTTTGTAAAAATCTAAATGGTCTTCGTCAATATTTAAAATAATTGCCATACTTGGATAATAATGCAATATATTTGCTTTGAATTCACAAGCCTCAGTTACCAGATAGTCTTCGCTTCCACATAGTACATTTCCGTCTATTTCATCTAAATTTCCACCGATTAAAATTGACGGCTTAAAAGGGGAATTAATTAAAATTTTTGAAATCATACTTGTAGTTGAACTCTTTCCGTGAGAGCCTGAAATTGCTATTGAATGAAGATAATTTCTCATCAAAGCACCTAAAAATTGTCCTCTTGTAACACAAGGAACACCAATAGATTTTGCTTTTATCAATTCTTCATTATCCGGTAAAATTGCATCTGTATATACAATTAAATCCGGATTTTGAATATTTTCTTTCTTTTGTCCAATAAAAATTTTAGCTCCATTTTTTTCTAAAATTTGAATTTCTTTAGAAGTATTCCTATCACTTCCTGAAATATTATATCCTTTTTTCAAAAGTAATTTTGCAATTCCACTCATACTTATTCCACCAATTCCGATGAAATGTATATTTTTATATTTTTTATCATTAAAATCAAATTTAAACATAATAAATCTCCATTGTATTAATTGTATGACTAAGTTATTAAGTCATACTAATTATATCATAGTTTCAATATGATAATCAAATAGTTTTCGTTTAATTATCAAATAATTATGTACAAAAAGCAATAAAAAATTTATTAAATTTTCAAAAAATTCAACTTTATGATATAATAAGTGTAACTTTATATTTTGGAGAAAAAAATGAAAAAAATACTTTTGATTGACGGTTCAAGTCTTATTTTTAGGGCTTTTTATGCAATAAAAAATTTAACAACTAAAGACGGTGTTTTCGTAAACGGAGTTTATGGATTTTTAAATATGTATTACAAAGCGTTGGAGTTAATAAAACCAACTCATATTTTTGTTGCCTTTGATAAGGGCTCAAAAACTTTTAGACATAATGAGTTTTCTGATTATAAAGGAACTCGTGATAAGGCTCCTAATGAAATAACATACCAATTTGGAATTTTAAAGGATTTACTTTCTTCTATGAATGTAAATTATTTAGAGCTTGATGAGTATGAGGCTGATGATATTTTGGGAACTGTTGCAAAACTTGCTCAAAAAGAGGGCTTTGAAGTAGATATTTTTACAGGAGATAGAGATTACTTGCAATTAGTTGATGAAAATATTTTTGTTCATTTAACTAAAAAGGGAATAAGTGAAATTAAACTTATGAATATGGATTCCATTTTAGAAGATTATGGTCTTTCTCCTAAACAATTAATCGATGTTAAGGCACTTCAAGGCGATAGCTCCGATAACATTCCAGGTGTTAAGGGTGTTGGAGAAAAAACTGCTTTAAAACTTATTCAAGAGTATGGAACGCTTGATAATTTATACGAAAATTTAGAAAATCTTAAAGGGAAGTTAAAAGAAAATCTTGAAAATGAAAAAGATAAGGCATATTTGAGTCGTTATCTTGGAGAAATTTTCTTAAATGTTCCACTTGAAAAAAATATTGATGATTTTGTAATTAAGGAAGTAAATACTTCTGAATATATTGAAAAACTTGAAAAATTGGAATTTAAAAGTATTATAAATAAATATTTTAAAGATAGTAAAAAAGAAAATGCAGAAAAAACAAATCAAAATATTGATTTTGAAATTATTAATTTTTCTGAAATTTTTGAAAAAATAGAAGATGATAAGGCTGTATCCATTAAATTTTTCTCCGATAAAAATTATATTTATAGAGATGAATTTTATATTGGAATTTATTCAGATGTAAACAAAAAAGTTTATATTTGTAAAGAATTTACTTTAAAAGATTTTGAAAAGTTTTGTAATTTAGATATAGTAAAAATTGGTTACGATATAAAAGAAGAATTATATTTTGCTTTAAAAAATAATTTAGACTTTAAAAATTATGAAGATGTTATGATTTTAGAATATCTAATTGATTCAAATAAAGGAAGTTACGAGATTTCAAGAGTTAGTAAAGAATTTTTGGACTTTGAAATTTTAGATATAAAAGAAAAATTTGGAAAAGGTAAAAATAAAAAGACTTTTTTCGAATTGGACGAAGATATTATTTTTAAATACATTTCACAAAATGTATTTGCTATTTTCAAATTGTATAATTTATTTAATGAAAAGGCGAAAGAAAATAATTTAATTTCTTTGTATGAAGAAGTTGAAAAGCCTTTGGTTAAAGTTCTTGCAGATATGGAAAATGTTGGAGTTTTAGTTGATAGAGATAAGATTGTTGAGTTAAAGGAAGAGTATTCTAAACTCGCTTATGGGTATGAGCAAAAAGTTTATGAGTTTGCAGGAGAAACTTTTAACTTAAACTCTCCAAAACAACTTGGAGCGATTTTATTTGAAAAAATGGAACTTCCAGTTATTAAGAAAACTAAAACAGGGTATTCAACTGATGTTGAAGTTTTAGAAAAATTATCTGAAAAACACGAAATAGCAGACTATATTTTAAAATATAGGTCTTTGAATAAATTAATTTCAACATATTTAGATGGAATTTTGGAATATATTATGAATGACGGTAGGGTTAGGACTTCATTTAAACAGATGATTACTGCAACAGGAAGACTTAGTTCTGTTGACCCTAATTTACAAAATATTCCGATAAGAAGTGAAGAGGGGAGAAATATCAGAAAAGTATTTGTTGCAGATAAAAATAAAGTTTTTATCGATGCAGACTATTCACAAATAGAGCTTAGAGTTTTAGCTCATCTGTCTAAAGATTCAGTTATGATTGATTCTTTCAAAAATGATTTGGATATTCATAGCAAAACTGCAAGTGAAGTTTTTGGAGTTCCTATTGATGAGGTAACTGCTAATCAAAGACGTAATGCAAAGGCTGTAAATTTTGGAATTGTTTATGGAATAAGTGATTATGGTCTTTCAAAGGATTTGAATATCACAAGGAAAGAGGCAAAACAATATATTGACGGTTATTTAAATACTTATTTAGATATAAAAGATTATATGGAAAAAATTGTTGAGAAAGCCAAAAAAGACGGTTTTGTAACTACTATTTTAGATAGAAAGAGATATATTCCTGAAATAAATTCAAAGAATTTTAATATTAGAAGTTTTGGAGAGAGAATTGCATTAAATACACCTATTCAAGGAAGTGCAGCTGATATTATAAAACTTGCTATGATTAAAGTTTATGAAAGATTAAAGGAAGAAAAACTTAATGCTAAATTGATTTTACAAGTTCACGATGAGCTTATAATCGAATGTGATGAGAATGAAAGAGAAAGAGTTAAGGAAATTTTAAAAGATTCAATGGAAAATGTATATAAGTTGGATTTACCATTGAAAGTAGATGTTTGTGAAGGGAGTAATTGGTATGAGTCAAAATAAAAAATATATTGTTATCACTGGACAAATCGCAAGTGGTAAGAGTAGTTTATCTAAACTTATCAAAGAAAGATGTGAAGATTATTTAGTTTTAGATGCCGATGACCAAGTTAAAGAATTATACAAAAGAGGAGCCGTTCTTTATAAAGTTTTAGTAAATGAGTTTGGAGATAGTATTTTAAATGAAAAAGGAAATATCTCAAAGGCAAAATTAAGAAGAACTGTATTTTTCAACGATGAAAATAGAGAAAGACTTAATGCTATAACTCACCCTGTTATTTTAAAAAATATGGTTAATCTTGCTAAAAATTCTGATGCTGAAGTTGTATTTCTACAAATTCCATTATTGAATGAATCAATAGATAGATTAAAAAAATTAATTAATATTGATGAAGTTTGGAATATTACTGCAAGTGATGAAGTTAGATTCGCTAGAATTATGCAAAGAAAAGGAATGACAGAAGAACTTGCAAGTAGAATTATGTCAATTCAATCAGAGTTTGAAAGCGACGATTATGATATTTTATCAGTTGAAAATAATGGAGATTTTGAAGATTTAAAGAAAAAAGTTGATTTATTTTTTGAAAATAGTTGCATAAAAGAAAAGAAAAAAATCGGATTTTTTGCAAAGCTAAGACAAAATAAACAAGAAAAAGAAGTTGAAGAATTAGATGAAGCTGAAGAAGTTTTAGAAGAACCTGAAAATTTTGAAAAAGATAATTTGGTTAAATCTGAAGAATTAGATGATGAAGTTTCAAAAGTTGAAGAAACAGATAAATCTAAGCAAAAAGATGCAGATTTAAAAGAATTTATGCAATCTGTATTTTCTGAAAATGTAGAAGAAAATACACCAAAAGAAAATGTTGATTTGAAAATTTTAGAAAAGCAAGATTCTCTTGGTATGGAAAAAACTAAATTAACAGATTTAAGTTCTTTACGTGAAAATATTGGAGATACAGGTGTAATTAATAATAATTTAGTAAATGATAATAAAGTTTTTTTCGAAGAAGAAACAGAAGAACAAGAATTAGAAGTTAAAAAAAATGAACAAAAAGGTAGAAAAAAGAAAAAGATGAAATTATGGAAAAAAATATTAATGTTGATAGTTGCACTATTAGTATTGGTTAATGCTTTATTTTTTGGAGCGATATATTATGGAGGAAATAATTATCCGATAAATTATATTGAAGAGATACAAAAATATTCTGATGAATATGGAGTTGACCCTAAAGTTGTATTAGCTATAATGAGAGTTGAAAGTAATTTTAAAAGTGATGCGACAAGTAAGGTTAATGCAAAAGGATTGATGCAAATTTTACCTGATACTGCAAAACATATTGCAAAATTGATGCAAGTAGATGTGAATTCATTAGATTTAAATGACCCTGAAACTAATATAAAAATTGGAACATATTATATAAAATATTTGACTCAAAACTTTAGTAATATGGATACTGTTTATGCAGCCTATAATGGAGGAATTGGAAGTGTTAATACTTGGTTAAAAGATGCTAAGTATTCAAACGATGGAGTTACTCTTTACAATATCCCTTCATCAGAAACAAAACATTATGTTTATAAAGTTAATAAGGCTTTAAAAGCTTATGAAATTTTATATGGAAAGGAATTTCCAAAGAAGAAAACAAAAGGATTTTCAAAATTTATGGAAAATGTAAAAAATACATTTAGATATATTTTTAGAAGTTTTTAAATAAAATAGTATGAATTCAAAGATCAACGGGTGATAAAATCCCGTTGTTTTTTTGTGATATTAGAAAACTAAGTTATATGCTTTCTATAATGGAATGTTCTATAATTGGATATAAAAAATATATATTGTATAATCAGCATAATTTTATAAAAATATTGTAATGGGAAGCTATAACATTGTTTTTTTATGCTAGAAATTGTTTTTAGATTTGGATTAATTATATTTATAATAAGTTTTCTACTCTTATTTTAAGTTTTAATAGAGACACAAAAGAAAAAAGAAATATTTTTCTCTTTCTTTACTTTCTTTGTTTAGACTATTGTTTGTTGGAGCATTAGTTTATGGAATTTATTAGATAGGGAAGGTAATGACTGCTGTTGGATAATATTTTAGATAAATTGTGTAGAAAACTGCATCCAAAATTTTTGATATAAGAAATGGATGCAGTACACATATATTTTATTAAGAATTTAGTTTTTTAAAATTATTTTTGTTAAAAATTTGATGTATGTATTTTTTATTTAATTTTTTTCCTATTATTACAACTCTTGAATCTTCCATTGGATTGCATCCACATATCTCGTAATTATCATTTACTAAATCAAATTTAAACCAAAAATCTTTTATGTTAAAATATCCTTTTGCTCTCACAATATTTCCTAATTGTTTAGACATTAATACATTTAATTTAAAAATTAATTCAGGAATATTTTTTATTTTTATATTTAGTAAAGAAATATTTTCAAGTATTTGTTCTTCGTCTATTTCTATTTTATTAAACACTACTTTTAATTCGCCTTTGTGATCTTTTTTTATAGAATATTCATTATTAAATAAGTTCTCCCAATCTTGTTTTGTCCAATTTGAATAATGTGTTAGATTGAAATTTACTAATTTTCGATTTATCTCTAGTTCGTTTTTAATATTAGAAAATTCTACTTCTGACAAATTTTCTGATTTGCTTAAAATTACTTTTGAAGAATTATTTAGCTGATCTAAGAAATACTCAGAGTAATTTTCTAAATTATTTTTAAAGTTATTTGCATCTATAATTACTATGGGGGATAGTAGTACTATATTTTCATAGCATATTTTCGATAGTTGTTCTATTATATTGCTTAGCATAGCAACTCCACTTGGTTCTACTATCAAATATTCAGGATTTATGGTATTTGCTATTGTTAATATAGAATGTGTAAAATCTAAATTTAATGAACAACATATACAACCTTCTGTTAATTCCCAAATCTTTATTTCTTCATTATTAAAATTTTCTTTTATTAGATTTCCATCTAAACCAAGTTTTCCAAATTCATTTTCAACAATTACGAATTGTTTTTTTGTTTTTTTAACCATTTCTTTTATAAAAGTAGTTTTTCCTGAACCTAAAAATCCAGATATAATTAGTATTTTCATATTACTCCAATAATTAATATGGGGGAGTTTAACTCCCCCATAGTTATAATTTAATTTTTTACTAAAGAACAACCACTGGTTTAATTAAATCAGCAGGTTTATCTTTCATTAACAATAAAGCATCTTCAACATGTTCAAATCCTTTAAATTTGTGAGTTAATAAAGGTTTAACATCTAATTTTCCACATGCAATAAGTGATGCAAGTTTTTCTAAACGTAAACGACCGCCAGGCATAAGTCCACCTAAAATTTGTTTATGACCCATACCAACACCCCATTCAATACGTGGGATATTGATATAAGTACCTGAACCTAAATAATTTACATTACCAATTTTTCCACCTGGTTTTAAACACTTTATTACAGGTTCAAAAGTTTCAACTCCACCACCTGCTATTATAGCTTTATCGACACCAACACCATTTGTTAGTTTTAAAACTTGTTCATCTATAGAACCTTCTTTATATCCTATGAAATCAGTTGCACCATATCCCTTAGCAACTTGTTTACATATTTCCCTTGTACCAACACAAATTATTCTAGATGCTCCTCTTAAATTAGCACCAGCAACTGCCATAAGACCAACAGGTCCAATTCCAACAACTAATACAGTATCTCCAAATTGAACATCAGCAAGTTCAACTCCGTGGAAACCTGTAGGAACCATATCAGAAAGCATACATGCTTCTTCTGGAGAAATTTCGTCAGGTAAATGTGCAAGATTTCCATCCGCGTCATTCACATGGAAAACTTCTCCAAAAACACCATCTTTAAAGTTTGAAAATTTCCAACCAGCAAGCATCCCTCCAGAATGCATACTAAAACCACCTTGTGCTTCTAAAGAGTTCCAATCGGGAGTTATAGCTGCGACCATAACTCTGTCTCCAATTTTAAAATCTTTTACTAATTCACCAACTTTAACAACAACACCACAACCTTCATGACCTAAAATCATATCTTTTCTATCACCAATAGCACCTTCCCAAACAGTATGTACATCTGAAGTGCAAGGTGATAGGGCTAATGGTTTAACTAAAGCATCCATAGGACCACAAAATGGTTCTTCTTTTTCAATCCAACCGATTTCCCCGATTTTTTTCATTGCAAAACCTTTCATAACAAAAATCCTCCTTTAATATTTTTACAATAATAAATATTGTAAAAATATTATAAACCTACATTTGAACATTGTCAACACAAATTTTAGTATTTTCATAGATTTTTTTGACAAAAAGTTAACTTTAAATAAAAAAAATCAAAATAATTTAATAGATAAAATAATATTACAGTATATTATATAAAAAATTTTTTTGAGTAAATTATAAATCTTTTTTAATCTATAAAGATTAGTAAAAATTTTAAAAATATTTTTCAAAATGTAAAAAGTTTTTATTCGTTGGGTATAATATAGAAAAGGTCAAAGTAGGTCAAGAGGTGATTGTATGGCTGGTGTTAGCGATATTATTGAAAAATTTTTAAAAGAAATGTTGGAAAATTCAGAAAATGGAATTATAGAGATTGGAAGAAATGATTTAGCAAGTAAGTTTTCTTGTGCTCCATCTCAAATAAATTATGTTTTGACAACAAGATTTTCTTCAACTAATGGATACTATATAGAAAGTCATCGTGGTGGGAGTGGTTACATAAAGATTGCTACTCTTTCAAATGAAGACAGTTTTTTTAATTCTATTATGGAATATTTAGAGGAAAATTCTATAACTTTTAATGAAGGTCGAAGAATTGTAAATAGAATATTTGAACTTGGATATATCACAAAAAGAGAAAGATTTATTATTTTACACGCTATAAGTGATAATTCTCTTTGTATAGATAGTAAGGGAAGAGATAGTTTAAGGTCGAATGTTTTGCTTAATATTTTATATTCTTTTAGGAGGGAAAATGAGTAGAAAAATTGCATCAATACATTATGAAAGAGAAATAACGGATAGTAAATATGATAGTTTTTTTGAATCTCTACAAGAAGATAAAAGGAGTGAGTTGTTTTCCGATTTTAAAGGGCAAATTTCTAATTCAAATGTCAAATGTAAAAAATGTAAAACTTTCATAAAAGATATGGTTTTTGTAAAAACTACTGTTTGTCCTTGCTGTTTTGAAACTATTCATAAAGTTATAGAAAAAGGAAAATTAAAACCGACACTTGTTTATTCTAATTTTCTTAGAAGATTTTTATATAATGAGCCTAATAAATATAAGGGTAAAAGGCCTGACTATACCAAAGAATTTTTTAAAAATCAAGCGAAAATTGCTGATTTAAAAAGGGAATTGGAATATAGTATTGAAATGGAAGAATATGAAAGATGTGAAGTTTTGAAAAATACTATAAAAGATTTTACAAATAAAAATCTAAAACTTAGGAGGAAGATAAATGAGTAGTTTTTTAGGGAAAATTTCCGAAAAATATATTTCTCTTTCCAGTCAGGTTGATGTTTATAGAAATATAAAAGATTATAGATTCAATTATATGTTGTCTTTTGATGATGAAGTTAAACTCTACAATAAAATTTGCTCATCATTTTATAAATTGTATTATAGTGATAGATTTTCTTTTGAAAAGGTGAATACCAAAGAAAAAGTTTTAAAATATTACAATAAGGGGTTGTTTTTAGATTGCAATGATATTTTTAGAGAAAATTCTTATGTAGGCTCAAGAGATGATGAATTTGCTTTTGTAAATATTAATATTAGAGAGCATCTTAGATTTACCGGAAAACTTCCGGGCGTTAATTTTTTTAGATGTGGTCATTTTGCTTATGGATTAGAGTCTGATATGGATAGTAAATTGGATTTTGCTTTTAATACAAATTTTGGATATGTTTTTGAAGATGTGAATTTGGTCGGAAATGGTCTTAAAATGACAGGTGTTTTACATATTCCGTCATTGAAATATTATAAAACGACCGACTTTTTAGAAAAGAAAATGAGAAATTTAGGAATTAAATTTTATTCTTTATCTGAATTAGGTCTTTGTGAAGATTTTTATATTGCAGAATTTTTAAATCCTACTGCTGAGGAATTTTCTGCTATTAGAAAAATGGACAAATATATTACGGAGATTGTAAATTTAGAAATTGATAATCGTAGAAAGCTTTTAGGAATAAAAACCGATTATTATAGAGAAAAGTTTGAAAAATATAAAAAAATATTGATAAAGAGAGAAAATATAACTCCATATATAGTTAGTAAATTTATTTCTCTTTGTCTGTTGCTACAAAGTTTAGAGCTTATTGTGGGTTATGATGTGAAATTATTATATGAATGTCTTATGAAAGTTAGAAGTTCAACTTTTTTACCTGAAAAGGAAAGTAATGTGGAGCTTTTAGATAGCGTTCTTAAATTGATATAGAGGTGATTTTATGTATGAAAATATAATTAGAAGTGTTGATGAATTTATTCGTTATGCTGTGAATGAAGCTTTTTATTTGAAGGATGATTATATTGGAACAGAGCATATTTTACTTGCGTTTATGAAAGTAAACAGTAGAGAAACAGAATGTCTTGTTTCAGCCGGAGTAAATTATAATTCGTTGAAGAGCTATTTGATAAATAAAAGAGGAATGGGAAGTTTTAATAATGTTGCAAGTAAATTATCTAAAAATGCAAGAAAAGTTGTAGATAATGCAATGAGTATTGCTATGAACTCAGATAATGTTCAAGTTTTACCTTGCCATCTTTTGATTTCTCTTATGGAGCTTAAAGATGGTCTTGCATATAAAATGCTTATTGAATTAGGTATTAGTCCTGAAAGTATTTCAGCAGATATAAAGGAAAAGATAAATTTTGATGTAGATTCAAATGTTAGTGAGGGAGTATCAACCGAATCTTTAGAAAAATATACTGTAAATTTGAATGAAAGAGCGAAGAATGAAAAGATTGACCCGGTTATTGGTAGAGATAAGGAAATAGATAGGATTTTACAGATTTTACTTAGGAGAACAAAAAACAATCCCGTTTTGATTGGAGAGGCTGGTGTTGGAAAGACAGCAATAGCAGAGGGACTTGCTCTTAGAATTGTAGAGGGTAAAGTGCCAACGGTTTTAGAAAATAAAACAATTTATAGTTTAGATTTACCTGCAATGCTTGCAGGAAGTAAATATCGTGGAGATTTTGAAAAGAGAATAAAAGATACTCTAACAGAAATTATGGAAAATAAAAATGTAATTATCTTCATAGATGAATTTCATAATATAGTTGGAACGGGTGGTAGTGAAGGCTCTATTGACGCTGCAAATATTTTAAAACCATTTTTAGCTAGAGGAGAGATTCAATTAATTGGAGCGACAACTATTGATGAATATAGAAAGCATATTGAAAAGGATTCTGCTCTTGAAAGAAGATTACAACCGATTGAAGTTTTAGAGCCGACTGTAAATGAAACTATAAATATTTTACTTGGACTAAAGGAAAAGTATGAAAAACATCATGGTATAAAAATTACAGATGAGGCAATAAAAGCATCAGTTGAACTTTCAAATAGATATTTAACGGATAGATTTTTACCTGATAAGGCTATTGATTTGATAGATGAGGCTGGCTCTATGGTAAGGATAAAATCATATCTAAATACAGATGATATAAATTTCTTAAAAGATGAAAATATCAAATTGAAAGCTGAAATAAAAGATTTAGTTGCAAAACAAGAATTTTTAAAAGCACAAGAATGTAAGGATAAATACGAAGAAAATTTAGAAGAAATAAAAAAGCTTAAAGAGATAAAAAAAGATAGAAAAAATAATGAAAGTCTAACTTTAAAATATGATGATATTGCAAAGATTGTTTCTGATTGGAGCAAAATTCCTGTTAATAGATTAACTGCAAAGGAAAGTCAAAAATATTTATCTCTTTCTGATAATTTGAAAAATATTGTTATAGGACAAGGAACGGCGATTGATAGAGTTGCCAATGCAATAAAAAGGTCAAGGGCAGGGGTTTCTTTAGGTAGTAAGCCGATAGGTAGTTTTATCTTTGTTGGAGCAACAGGAGTTGGAAAAACTTATCTTGCAAAATCTTTGGCTAATCTTTTATTTGAATCTGAAGAAAATATGATTAGAATAGATATGAGTGAGTATATGGAAAAGCATACTGTTTCTAAACTTATAGGCTCTCCACCAGGATATGTTGGATATGGAGAGGGTGGATATTTAACAGAGGCAGTTAGAAGAAAGCCGTATAGTGTAATTCTATTTGATGAAATTGAAAAAGCTCACCCTGATGTATTTAATATGTTACTTCAAATTTTAGATGATGGTAGGCTAACAGATTCACAAGGAAAAACTGTTAATTTCAAAAATACTGTAATCATTATGACTTCAAATGTTGGAGCATCGACTATTGATAAGAAAAACACTTTGGGCTTTTCATCAAAGAAAGATGAAGAGGAAAAAGAATATGATAGAATAAAAGAAATTGTAAATTCCGAATTAAAAATTATGTTTAAACCTGAATTTTTAAACAGGGTAGATGATATCATCGTCTTTTCAAGATTAGATGAAAAAGATATAATGAAAATTACAGAGCTTTTACTTGAAAAGTTAAAGAAAAGACTTAAAAATTTAGGGCTTAATATCGGATATAGTTCAAAGCTTGTAAAAAAATTATCCGATATGGGATTTGATAAATCTTATGGAGCAAGACCTCTTGAAAGAATTATAAAATCAGAACTTGAAAATAAAATTGCAGATGAAATTTTAAAAGATACTATTCTTGATGATGAAAAATTGTTCCTAGACGTAAAAAGAGGAAATATAGTATTAGAAAAAGTAAAAGTTAAGACACAATGAATTTAAGAGAGCAAAAGCTCTCTTTTTAGTTGACTAAATTGCAAAAACATGATATTATCTATTAAAAGATATGTTTAGATAAATTAATAATGTGTTTATAACTGTTTAATATGGGTGAAATATGAAAAGGAAAAATTTTAAAATTTTTATGTTGATGAGTTTATTAGTTCTGACTTCTTGTTAAACTTTGTTATCTACTTTACCTTTATCACAAGCAGATAAAACCATTGCTGATAAAATTAAAATAGATAAAATTCTTTTATTCTTCATATTGTCTCCTTAATAAGAATTAGTTTTATTTTTGCTTATAATATTAACATTTTTTTCTTTTTTGTTAATAAAAATATTGATAAAAGTAAAAAAATATGCTAATATTATTTTAGAGGAGGTAGTATTTATGATAATTACAACTACAAATAATGTTGACGGATATGAAATTGTTGAGTATAAGGGAGTTATCTTTGGAGAGGTAATTACAGGTGTTAATTTTATAAAAGACTTTAGTGCAGGTCTTAGAGATTTCTTTGGTGGACGTTCATCTTCTTACGAAGAAGAATTAATGGGTGCAAGAGATGAAAGTTTAAAAGAAATTATGCAAAGAGCAAATGAAGTAGGAGCAAATGCTATTGTAGGTCTTAAAATGGACTATGAAATGCTTGGAGCGTCAAACAGTATGATGATGGTTACTTGTTCAGGAACTGCCGTTAGAATTGAAAAAAGATAATTTTTAGGTGTTTTGTTTTTAAAACACCTTTTTGATAGGAATTTATTTTTGAAATTTGATGTATTATACTTGAAATAATTTTAAAAGTTTAGTATAATATAGTCAATAAAGGGGAGTAGCTAATTTTGTTTAGTCGTCAATACGGTTTATCCCGGCTAAGCACCTAACTATTTCAATAGGAAGCAAGACCTTTGTTTAATTTTATTAAACAAGGTTTTTTTTATGCAAAAAAACCTTAAAGGAGGAAAAATTATGTTTTGGTACAATAAGAGTACAGATGAATGTATCAACGAGCTTGGAAGTGATTTAAAAAATGGTCTTTCAAGTGAAAAAGCAAGTGAGCTTTTAGAAAAAAACGGAAGAAATGAATTGAAACAAAAAAATAAAAAATCACTTCTTTCAAAAATAATCGACCAATTTAAAGACCCAATGATTTTAATTTTGATTGGTGCTTGTATTATGTCAGCTGTGGTTGGTGAAATAACAGATGCTTTTATAATCATTGCGATAGTAGTTGTAAATGCAATTCTTTCACTTAATCAAGAAGGAAAGGCTGAAAAGGCGATTGAAGCTTTACAAAAAATGGCAAGTCCTATGGCTAAGGTTTATAGAGATGGAAAGTTACTTCATATTCCTTCTCCGGAAATTGTTGTTGGGGATATTGTTGAACTTGAAACGGGAGATATTATTCCTGCCGATTTAAGACTTATCGAAAGTGTAAACTTAAAAATTGATGAGGCGTCTTTAACCGGAGAATCCGTACCTGTTGAAAAATTTGCCCAAAAAGTTTATGATGGAGAAATGGAAATAGGCGATAGAGAAAATATGGCTTATTCATCAACTATCGTATCCTATGGTAGAGGACTTGGAATAGTTATTTCTACCGGAGAAAATACAGAAATAGGTAAAATTGCAACAACTCTTGATTCTTTTGAAGATGAAGATACTCCACTTCAAAGAAAACTTGCAGGACTTTCAAAGTCTTTAGGGCTTATAACAATAGGAGTTTGTATTGTTGTTTTTATTGTAGGACTTTTATATAAACAACCATTTTTACTTATGCTTTTAACTGCTATTTCTCTTGCAGTTGCAGCTGTTCCGGAAGGTTTACCTGCGATTGTTACAATAGTATTATCACTTGGTATGACTAGAATGGTTAAGAAAAATGCAATAGTAAAGAAACTTTTAGCAGTTGAAACTCTAGGAACTACAACAGTAATTTGTTCTGATAAAACAGGAACACTTACTCAAAATGAAATGACTGTAAAAAAAGTTTTTGTAAATAATTCTGTTTATGATGTAGAAGGGACAGGTTATGAGCCTGTTGGAGATATACTTTTAAATGGAGAAAAAACTAATGCAAAAGAAAATGAAGATTTTATTTCAATTTCAAAGATTGCAACTTTAGTAAATGATGCGAAACTTATTAATGAAGAAAATCTTTATAAAATAGTAGGAGACCCTACTGAAGGAGCATTATTAACTCTTTCTGAAAAAGTAAATATTTCTAAAGAAGAATTAAATATTGCACATAAGAGAATTGCAGAGATACCTTTTGATTCCACAAGAAAAATGATGACAACTTTTAACGAAAATATTTTTGGAGCAAATGTTGTTTCTGCTACAAAAGGTGCACCTGATATTGTAATAGATAATTGCAAATATATTTTGATAAATGGAAAAGAAGAAGAATTTACTTCTGAATTAAAAGAAAAAGTTCTTTCACAAAATATTGAATTTGCCAGAGAAGCACTTCGTGTTTTAGCTTTTGCTTATAGAAAATTTGATTCATTACCTGAAGAACAAACAACTGAAAATATTGAAAGAGATATGGTTTTTGTTGGACTTATGGGAATGATTGACCCTGCAAGACCTGAAGCTAAAGAAGCTATTAAAGAATGTAAAAAAGCCGGTATTATTCCAATAATGATAACGGGAGATTATCTTGAAACAGCTGTTGCAATCGCAAAAGATTTAGGAATTTTAGATGAAAACTCAAAGGCCATTATGGGTCGTGAGTTAAATAAAATGACTGAAGAAGAAATTTGTGAAGTAGTTAAGACTACAAGAGTTTTTGCTCGTGTAAGTCCTGAAAATAAGGTACAAATAGTTAGTGCTTTAAAGAAAAATGGACATATTGCTGCGATGACAGGTGATGGAGTAAATGATGCACCTGCTATCAAGAGAGCTGACATAGGTGTTTCAATGGGAATTACCGGAACAGATGTTGCGAAAAATACTTCAGATGTAATTTTGACTGACGATAATTTTGCTACAATAGTTTCAGCAGTACACGAAGGACGTATAATTTATTCAAATATTAAGAAATTTGTTTCTTTCCTATTATCTTGTAATGTTGGGGAAATTTTGATAGTTTTAGTTTCAATTCTATTGAATATTCCGGTACCATTTATACCGATTCAATTACTTTGGTTGAATTTAGTTACAGACAGTTTCCCTGCTCTTGCACTTGGAGTTGAAAAGGGTGATGAGGATATTATGGAAGTTCCACCTAGAAATCCAAATGAACCGATTTTGGATAAAGATATGATTTACAGTATAATTTCTCAATCAATTGCAATTACCGTTGCTACACTTGGAGCATATTTCTATGGAATGCATCATTATCCAAATCATATTGAAGGAGCAAGAACTGTTGCATTCTTTACACTTATAACTGCAGAACTTTTAAGAAGTTATTCAGTTAGAAGTAGTAGATTTACATTATTCCATATAGGTGTATTTTCAAATAAAACATTGTTATATGGAACTGCTTTATCATTCGTTATGATGCTTGTAGTTGTTTATGTACCATTCTTACAACCATATTTCGATACTGTTTCATTAGGAATAAAAGAATTAGCAGTTGCAATTCCACTTGCATTTGTTCCTTTTGTAGTTGCAGAAATTTCAAAAGTTATAAGAAAAAAATAATATAAAAAAATATTATGAGTAATTTAAACTGACCTTTATGTTTGGAGGTCAGTTTTTTCATGTCTTATCAAAATTAAGAAACGTTTTAATTGATTTTTTATATTAAAAAAATTTATAGATAAGACAAATTTTACTTTAATTATACTTTGTTAGTAAAAAGTAGTTCACCAAATATGTAAAAAACATTCATTTTGCTATAAAAAATAAATTAAAAAATTTTTTAAAAATTGTGTTTTATATTTTATCCATAAGGGTATCTTATATCATAAGTATATAGTTTGGTTTATACGCAAGTAAATTTCTTTTTTTAATAAAAGACATTGACAAATTGTTAAATAAGTTATATACTTAATAATAGGAATAACGATTCCCTAATAAAATTTTTTTGTAAATAAAAAAGGAGGATTTTTTATGAAGACAGATGTGCAAATTGCTCAAGAAGCAAAAATGAAACCTATCAGAGAAGTTGCTGATTACTTAGGATTCCCGGAAGAAGCCATAGAGCTTTACGGAAATTACAAAGCTAAGCTAAATATACACGAATTAAAAGATTATAATGATAGACCAAATGGTAAATTAATTTTAGTTACTGCCATTACTCCAACTCCTGCAGGAGAAGGAAAAACTACAACTGTTGTAGGTCTTGGCGACGGATTAAATAAAATAGGAAAAAGAACTGCTCTTGCACTTAGAGAACCTTCTTTAGGACCGGTTTTTGGAGTTAAAGGTGGAGCTGCCGGTGGTGGATATGCTCAAGTAGTTCCTATGGAAGATATAAATTTACATTTTACAGGAGATTTTAATGCTATTGGAGCAGCAAATAACTTACTTGCTGCAATGTTAGATAACCATATCAATCATGGAAATGAATTAGATATTGATGCTAGAACTATTACTTTAAAGAGAGTTGTAGATATGAACGATAGACAACTTCGTTTCATAGTTGACGGTTTAAATGGTAAAGTTAATGGTGTTCCAAGAGAAGACGGATTTGAAATAGTAGTAGCATCAGAAGTAATGGCTATTTTATGCTTATCAAATGATTTAAAAGATTTAAAAGAAAAACTTGGAAAGATTATAGTTGCTTATAATAGAAAAGGCGAACCTGTAACTGCAAAAGATTTGAAAGCACAAGGTGCAATGGCTGCTTTATTAAAAGATGCTATTAAACCAAATCTTGTTCAAACATTAGAACATACTCCAGCTTTCATTCATGGTGGACCATTTGCAAATATAGCTCATGGATGTAATAGTATTATAGCTACAAAATTAGCTTTAAAATATGCTGATTATGTTGTAACTGAAGCAGGTTTCGGTGCTGACTTGGGTGCTGAAAAGTTCTTAGACATTAAATGTAGATTTGCAGGTTTAAATCCTAATGCTGTTGTAGTTGTTGCTACTGTAAGAGCATTAAAAATGCATGGTGGACTTGCTAAAACTGAACTTGGAAATGAAGACCTTGTTGCATTAGAAAAAGGACTTCCAAACTTGTTAAAGCATGTTGAAAATATGCAAAACTTATTTGGTATTCCATGTGTTGTTGCAATTAATAAATTCCCACTAGATACTGACGCTGAAATTAAGTTAATCGAAACTAAATGTAAAGAATTAGGTGTTAATGTTGTTCTTTCTGACGTTTGGGCTAAAGGTGGCGAAGGTGCAGTTGACCTTGCAAATGAAGTTGTTAAACTTGCTGAAAATGACAAACCGATTAATCAAATTTACGATATTGAAGATTCATTAGAAGAAAAATTAAATAAAATTGTTCAAAAAGTTTATGGTGGTTCTGGTGTAACTTTCTCTCCTGGAGTTAAAAAGAAAATTAGAACTATCGAAGAATTAGGCTTTAAAAATGTTCCTATTTGTATGGCTAAAACACAATATTCATTCTCTGACGACAAGAATAAAGTTGGAAGACCTGAAGGCTTTAAAGTAAATATTAAAGACATAAAGATTGCTGCAGGAGCAGGTTTTGCTGTTGCTTACAGTGGCGATATTATGACTATGCCAGGACTTCCAAAAGTTCCAGCTGCAAATAATATTGATATTACAGATGATGGAAAGATAGTTGGTTTATTCTAGTTAATAGGAGGAATTTATGGAACAAAAAATGTGTGATAAAACCATAAATTTATTTATTCAAGAATTATCAGATAAACAACCTGTACCAGGGGGCGGAGGTGCCTCTGCCCTTGTTGGTGCTTTAGGCGTTGCGCTTTTAAATATGGACGCAATTTATACAACTGGTAATGAAAAGTTTAAAGATGTTGAAGAAGAAATAAAAGAACAAATTAAAAAATACAATGAATTAATTATTTCATTAAAAGAGTTAGTTCAAGGCGATGCTGATGCTTTTTATCCACTTTCTCAATGCTATAAAATGCCAAGAAATACTGATGAAGAAAAGAGATTAAAGAGAGAGGCTCTGGAAGAAAATCTTTATAAGGCTGCTATGATTCCATTACAAATAATGGAAAAATCTTATGAGGCTATTCTTTTGATTGACAGATTAACTGAGATAGGTAATAAAAATTTAATTGGTGATGTTGCAACAGGAGCCGTATTTTTAGAGTCTGCACTTAAGGGTGCAAGTCTTAGTGTTTTTGCAAATACTTGTTCAATGAAAAACGAAGACAATATCAAGATGATAAATGAAAAATCTATGAAATTGTTAAAAGAAGGAACTGAACTTGCTAATAAAGCATTTGAAAAAATCTTTAATGGCTTTTTGAAATAAGGAGATTATTATGACAACAATAATGAAAGGTAAAGAAGTAGCGATAGCTTTAAAAGAAAAAATTAAAGCCGGAGTTGCTGAACTTAAGGAAAAAGGAAAAGTTACTACTTGTGGTTTTATTAGAGTTGGAGATAGAAGTGATTCTATCGGTTATGAAAATGCTGCTATAAAGGTTTTATCTTCTCTAGGTATTGAATGTGTTCAATTCCATTTCCCTGAGGATATTACAGAGGCGAATTTTATAGCTGAACTTGAAAAAATCGGAAATGATGATAGTGTAGATGGATTTTTGCTTTTAAGACCATTACCTGCACATATCGATGATGACTTGGTTGGTATGAAGATTAATCCTAAAAAAGATATTGACGGTGTTAGTCCATATAATATCGGAGAAGTTTTCTATCCTAAGGAAGACAGTTTTATTCCTTGTACTGCTGCAGCAGTTATAAAAATGTTAGAATTCTATGATTTAGATTTAACTGGTAAAAATGCAGTTGTATTGGGACGTAGTAATGTTATCGGTAAACCGGTTGCAATGTTATTATTAGCAAAGAATGCAACAGTTACTGTATGTCATAGTAGAACTCAAAACTTAAAAGAAGTTTGTAAAAATGCAGACATTTTAGTTTCAGCTATCGGTAAGGCTCATTTTGTTACAAAGGAATTTGTAAAAGAAGGAGCAATCGTAGTTGATGTTGGAACAAATTATGATGAAAACGGAAAGGTAACAGGCGATGTTCATTTTGATGAAGTTTCTGAAATTGCAAGTTTTATTAATCCGGTACCGGGTGGTATTGGCTCAATAACAACTTCAGTTTTAGCTGAAAAATGTTTAATCGCTGCTAGAAAAAAGGTAAAATAAATGGATTATGAAACTGCAATGATAAAACTTAGAGGAGAAGTTTGCAGTGGAATTAAATTAGGTTTACAAAATATAAAAACTCTTATGGAAAAATTAGGAAATCCACAAGATAAATTAAAAATTATTCATATTGCAGGAACCAACGGTAAAGGTTCCTGCACTTCTTTTGTAAATTCTGCCTTAGTTTCACAAGGATATAAAGTTGGAATGTTCACTTCTCCATCTATTTATAATTTTGAAGAAAGAATTAGAATTAATAATAAAAATATTCCTGAAGATAAGTTAATAGACTTGATGAATGAGGTTAGAGAAGTCGCAGAAACAATGGAAGTTTTTCCCGCTGATTTTGAGCTTGTAACGGCTATTGCATTTTTGTATTTTTATAGGGAAAAATGTGATTTTGCGATTATGGAAGTAGGATTGGGTGGCAGACTTGATGCTACAAATGTAGTCCAAAATCCTCTAATAACTTTAATAACTTCAATAAGTTTAGACCATCAACAGTTTTTAGGAAATACAATTCCTGAGATTGCTCTCGAAAAGGCAGGAATTATAAAAGAAAATGTTCCTCTTGTTTTGTATTCACAAAGTAAGGAGGCTATGGATAGTATAATTGGGGTTGCTAATTCTAAAAACTCTAAAGTTATTCTAAATGATTTAGAAAAAATTGAACTTTTAGAAAATACAAAAAATGGACAAATAATAAATTATAAAGATTTTAAAAATTTAAAAATAAATTTACTTGGTTCACATCAAATTAATAATGCTACAATTTCACTTGAATTGCTTGAACAACTTAGAAAAATGGGATTTGAAATTTCAAATGAAAGCATTTATAATGGTTTTTCAAGTGTAACTTGGCCTTGTAGATTTGAATTGGTTTCAAAAAATCCTGATTTTATTTTAGATGGAGCACATAATATTGATGGAATAGAAAAATTTATTTCAAGTATGAATTTTTATTATAAAGACAATAAAAAAATTGGAATTTTTGGTGTTTTAGCTGATAAAGATTACAATGAAATGTTAGCTAAAATAGTTCCTTGTTTTGATGTATTCTTAACTGTTAGACCGGATTCTGAAAGGGCAATGGAATCTAAAGAACTAAAAGAGAGAATTGAAAAATTAACGAAAAAGAAAGTTTATAGTTTTGAAAATTATCAAGATGCAATAGATAAGGCTTTTGAAATTTCTAAAGAAGATGATGTTATATCAGCTTTCGGTTCTTTGTATTTTGTTGGAGAAGTGCGTAATCTTTTGGGAGTTGGTGATTATTAATGGATAAAAAATTTTTAAGAAAAGAAATTCAGGAAAAATTAAAAAAAATATCAACAGAAGATAGAAAAAAATTTGAAGAAATTTTATATAAAAAGTTATTTGAAAATGAAAATTTTAAAAATGCAAGATGTATTGCGCTTACAATTCCTTTTGGGACAGAGATAAACACATATCCAATAATTGAAAAATTATTAGAAGAAGGTAAAATTATTTGTGCTCCTATTTGTGAAAAGGAAACTAGAAAGATGCTCTTTTATAAAATAAGTTCTTTAGATGAGTTAGTTGAGGGACATTATGGAATAAAAACTCCACCTGAAATTGAAGAAAATATTATTGAAAAAGAAAATATTGATTTGATTTTAGTTCCGGGTGTTGGATTTGACAAAGACAACTACAGAATCGGTTTTGGTGGGGGATATTATGATAGATATTTAAAAGACTTTAAAGGACATACAATAGCTTTAGCTTTTAAAGAACAAATAATCGAAAAAGTTCCAACAAATGAATTTGACTTGCCTGTTGAGTTGGTAATTACAAATTAACATGAATTTTAAAACAGTTTTGATTTCAAAGCTGTTTTTTCTTGCAAAATTTTTTAAAATAGTATATTATATATACTAGGTAAGTTTTTGAAAATAGGAGGTATATATGATAAAGTTATTTTCTGATATGGGAGCAGATATTCCAGTAGAAATTGCCAAAAAATATAAAATACAAATTTTTAATATGATGGTTACAGATGGCGAAAATGAATATACTTTAAATTCTGATATAGACAAATATAAATTATTTGAAAATATGGCTAAAGGTATTGATTATAAAACTTCACAAGTTTCATATAAAGAGTTTTATGATGTTTTTAAAGCAGAAATTTTATCTGAAAATGAAATTATTTATATTTCTTTATCTTCTGGGCTTTCAGGAACTTTTAGTACAGCAAATATGGTAAAAAATGATTTGTTAGATGAATTTCCAAACGCAAAAATTCATATAATAGATAGTTTAGGTGCTAGTTTTGGTTATGGTGCTTTAACTATCAAAGTTGCAAAAATGATTGAAAATAAAGAAAGTTTAGAAGAGATTTTAAAATATATTGATTTTTATAAAAATCATATAAATTATATTTTTACAGTTGATGATTTGACATATCTTTATAGAGGTGGAAGATTAAATAAGGCTAAATTTATTTTAGGTAATTTATTAAATATTTGCCCTATATTAGATATTTCTAAAGAAACAGGAAAGCTTAACTTTTTCGACAAAGTTAGAGGGCATAAGGCTTTTAAGAAAAAAATTATTGATATAGTTAAGAAAAAATCTGATTGTTTAGATAAGCAGACTATTGTTATTTTACAAGGTGATTGTATGGATAAAGCGAATGAACTAAAAGAGCTTTTAACTAAAGAGTTTAATAATTCAGATATTATTATAACCGGTGTAGATGCCGTTATCGGTTGCCATACAGGTCCTAGTATTTTGGCTATGGTTTATTTAGACGAGTTATATGGAAAATATGATAATTTTGAAATTTAAGGGTTAGAAATAACCCTTTTATTGTGAAGTAATAAGGTTGCTACCAACTTATGCGAAGCATTGTGTAAAGAGTATTTTAATTTTTGGGGAGATGATTAATATTAAACATATTTATGAATTTTTAGTTATTTTAATTTTTTTAGTTTTTGGGACATTGGTAGAAATAATTTTTAAATCTCCTGTTCCGGCGACAATTTTATCGATGTTATTTTTAGTTGTATTATTATATTTTAAAATAATTGAGCTTAAAAAAATTGAAAAAGTTTCAGAGTTTTTGCTTGAAAATATTACATTATTTATGACGCCTTTGGTTATTGGTGTTATAGATAAATTTAATTATTTTAATGGGAAATTTTTACAAATATTTTTGATTTTATTTGTAAGTGTAGTCGTATCTATAATTATTACAGCATTTGCAACTTCTTTTTTAGTAAAAATTTTTGTAAAAGGAGGTAGTAAAAATGGAATTAATGATTAATAGTCCACTTTTTGGAATATTTTTAACTGTTATAACTTTTATTATCGGATATGAAATTCAAACTAAATTGGGATTAAAATTTTTAAGTCCAATGGTTACATCTTCAGTTTTAATCATAGCTGTTCTTTTGATTTTTAAAATTCCTTATGTGAATTACAAAGAAGGTGCTGATATTTTAACTTTTTTTGTCGCTCCTGCAACAGTTGTTTTAGCAATTCCACTTTATAAGAACTTAGATATAATCAAAAAATATTTTATTCCAATTTTTCTTGGTTGTTTAATCGGAATAAGTGTTGGAGCAATCACTGGAATTATTTTATGTAATATCTTTGGAATAAATAGAGAAATTTTGCTTTCAATGTTACCTAAGTCAGTTACATCAGCAATAGGATATGAAATTTCTAAAAAAATTGGTGCAATAATTGAAATTTCTATGGTATTTATAGTTATATGTGGAATTATAGGATATAGTGTTGGAGAATTGATTTTTAAGATTTTTAAGATTGATGATAAAATTGCAAGAGGAGTTTCACTTGGTTCTTGTAGTCACGTTTTAGGAACTGCAAAAGCAATGGAACTTGGAGAAGTGGAAGGGTCAATTTCAACAGTTTCAATTTCAATCTCCGGAGTATTAGCAGTTATACTACTACCTTTAATTTTAAATTTTATTTAATGAAAATTAATGAAAAATAACTACCGTTCTGTCGGTAGTTATTTTTTTAAAAATGAAATAAATTCAGTTGAGTTTTTGTTATTTGTAAATAACTTGTAAATTTTTCTTGTATTTTTTTCCAATTCAAATTTGTTTTTTTGTAATTCTGATAAGTTTTGTGAGCTTTTGTGTGTAGTTATTATCTCTAAATTTGATTTATTTTTTATTTCTTTTAATAGTTCCTGCCCGTTTTTGTTAAATGCAAGAACACTTATATACTCAGGTTCTTTTGAATATATTTCTTTTACACTGTTATCTATGTTAAGCAGGTAATTGTAAATAAATCTTTTTATTCTAACTTTTTTATATCTTTTACTTTGAATTTTTTCTACTAGTTCCTCTATTGAATTTACGGTAAACATATTTTTCTTTATCAAATTTAAAATTCCATTTTCATAATTTACAATATTTTCAGGGTTTATTTGATTTATTAAAATATTGTATTTCAATATTTCTAAAATATTTTTTTCATTTGGAAGAATATTGTTTTTTACTGAATTTTTTAGTTCTTCAAAAGTATTTTTATCTATAAAATTTTCTATTTTTTCAAAATTATTTTCATAAATTGCTTTTCTGATTGCAGATGCACTTAATTGCTTATTTGAATTATAGTTTTCACTATTATAATTCTCGCCTTTTCTTTTTATAGGGAAAGGAATTATTTTTGAGTTTGAAAGTATTAAATTTTTTACATATTCTATTGAAAGAATATTATTTGAAATAAAAAAGTCATCTTTAATTTCTAAAACATTATACTTTTTATTTATTTCTATACAAGCATTTTTATATGCGACAGCATAACTTTTTCCAAGTTTCATTTCAGAATTTAAAAATTCTTCTATTTCATTTTTATATTTAAGTTGAAATTTTGCAATTTCTAAAATTTCTTCTTTTTTTTCACATTCAAATCCGAAACATAGATAATCTACAATATTTAATTTGTTTAAAATTGAAATTCCACCTTTTGCAAAATTTTCAGCACTTTGTAGGCTAAAATAAAAAGGAAGTTCTATAACTAAATCTACACCATTTTTTACAGCAAGGCTTGCTCTTGTATATTTATCTAAAATCGCACATTCACCACGTTGAACAAAGTCTCCACTCATAATTGAAATTACAAAAGTGTCTAATTCATTTTTTAAAGTATCTATTTGGTATTTGTGTCCCAAGTGAAATGGGTTGTATTCAGAAATTATTCCAGAAACTTTCATAAATTCTCCTTTAATTTTTTATTATGAATTTTATTAAGATTATTATATCATATTTTCACTTTAGATAATCTTTAAATGGTGAATATGATGAAATAAATACACTTTTATACAATAACCATAAAACTGTATTTATTATATCATATTTTCACTTTAGATAATCTTTAAACGGTAAATATGATGAAATAAATACACTTTTATACAATAACCATAAAACTGTATTTATTATATCATATTTCCAGTTTAGATAATCTTTAAATGGTAAATATGATGAAATAAATACACTTTTATACAATAACCATAAAACTGTATTTATTATATCATATTTTCACTCAAATAACTTTTCAACTTGAATTAATAATTTGATATAATTTTTTAAGCATAAATTTATCAATATTATGTATCTTTGATTATTGACTAAATACAAAAAAAACTATATAATAAACGTACTGTTTTATAATATTTTTTGGAGGTTTTGTTATGGACATTAGAGTTGTTAGTGAAAGCATTTTTGATATTGAATCAGATTGTATTGTTTACTTTGTTGACAATGCTTTTTCAAGCGAAGATACTATGGAATTAGTTTCTAAGGCCGGAGATAGACTACTTGATGTTTTTAGCAAGATAAGTTCGTTTGCAACCGGAGAGTTTAAAATCGTTCCGGCATTTAACCTTAAAACGACTTATGTTATTATTTCTTCAATTCCACAAAGCATTGAAAATGAAGAAGATGAAAAATTTTTGGAAGAAATTTTTTTAAATATTTTATCAGGAATTGAAAAGTATGAATTTAACACAATAGCAGTTGATGTTACAAGGCTTTCAAATAGTTATAGTTCAAAACATAGTGAAGTTTTTAAAAGATTTTTAAGAAATGTAAAAAAAGATATTGTAGTTTTTATGTGTAAATAGATTAGATTTAAATTTATGAAAGGAGGAGAATATGAATACTTTATTAGATAGAGATACTAGACGTGCTTTAGAGTATAGTTTTTTGTATTTAAAAGATTCTGTTGCTTTTGATATTTTTATTTCCTCGCTTTCGATAGAACAACGTGGATTTAATGTAAGATTTAGACAGGCAATTTTTAATAAAATCTCTAAGAGTTTAGATGTTTTTTACAAGAATAGAACAGATAGAGAATATATCAAAAGTGCTGTTAAAAAAGTAGTTCATGATGATATTAATCGCTTGGAAATTGTACTTGCCGTTAATTCATATATTTATGGTAAAAAGTCTAATGTTTTTGCAAATGAACTGGAAAATTATTTTTTACTTAATTATCCTGATTTGAAGATTAGTAGAAAACAAAAACTTATAGTTAGAAAGTTGACTTCTAAAGATTATAGATTTAGAAATAGACTTATAAATAATGTTATAGATTATTACAATTTAAATGAAAAGTTTGAAGAAAAAACTAATGATTTTTTCGAAAATGTAATAAAAGACTATATTTTTAATCTTAACAATTATATTGTAAAACAATTAAAGTTGGAATTTCAGGGTAATAGATATTATATTTTACAAAAAGAAAATTTTTTGACAAAAAAAGATTTAGAAGAACTTTATGCACATATAAAAAAGGTATTTATGGAACATTTATGTAAGACTTCAAGGATATTTATATGGTATGGGCTTAATGATAAAGTTACAAGTAGATATAAAAACTAGAGTCAAAAACATGCGTTTTTGACTTTTTTATGATAGGAGAATTTTATGGGTTATACAGCTTTTTTACTTATGATTATAAATATTTTATCTAAAATTTTAGGATTTTTTAGAGAAATATTATTATCGTATTTTTATGGAACCGGTCAGATAGCAACTGCTTTTCAAATTTCATTTTTAATTCCATATACTATTTTAGGATTTGTAATGTCCGGACTTTCTACAAATTTTATACCAACATATACGTCTTTGTATAAATCAAAGGGAAGAGATGAGTCAGATAGATTTACAAGTAATATTTTAAATATAATTTTTATAATAGGGATTATTGCGACTATTTTAGCTTATATTTTTGCCAGACAAATAGTTTTTATATTTGCTATGGGATATTCCGGAGAAATTTTTGAGTTATCTATTAACTTCACAAGAATTACAATACTTGGAATGTTTGCTCAACTTTTAAATGCAATTTTAAAGGGATATTTAAATATAAAAGGCAATTTTGTTGTACCTGGTTCAACAGGATTTTTATATAATATAGTTATAATTGTATTTTTGATTATAAGTTATAAAATTAATCCGATACTTGCTCCGATTGGAGTTGCTACTGCTACAATTTTTCAATATGTTCCATATATTCCTGCAATCAGAGGAACAAGATATAGACATAAGTTTGTTCTAAATTTTAAAGACGAAAATGTGAAAAGACTTTTGATTTTAGCTCTTCCAATAATTTTTGGGGTTGCAGTAAATCAGATAAATATGATTATAGACCAAAATTTGGCATCATTTATTTCTGATAAGGGTATTTCAGTTTTAACTTATTCTACAAGACTTTATGAATTTGTATGGGGAATAATGATTGTTTCAATAACAACGGCGATATATCCGACTTTGAGCAGACTTGCAATAGAATCAACTGTGAAGTTTAAAGTACAAATAACAAAGACAATTTCAACTATTTTATATCTTGTTATTCCTTCAGCTATTGGAATTATGATTTTTTCAACTGAAATAATAACTTTGATATACAAGAGAGGAAAGTTTGATGAAAATGACGTTACATTGGTTTCGGGTGCACTGTTTTATTACTCTTTAGGACTTATAGGACTTGGAGTTAGAGATGTTTTATCTTCATCATTCTATGCATTAAAGTTAACTAAAATTCCTTTGATAAATTCAATAGAAATGGTTATTTTAAATGTTATTTCATCAGTAATTTTATCAAGGTTTATGGGACTTAACGGTCTTGCATTAGGTTCAACTATTGCGTCTTTCTTTGGAGCGATAAATCTTTATATAAAATTGGAAAAACAAATAGGTAAAATAAAGTGTAAAGTTATGTTGAAAAACATATACAAGATGATAATTTCCGTTTTATTTATGGCTATAGGTTCAAAAGTTATTTTTACTGTATTACATTCAAGATTTTCAAACAACTTAAGTTTGCTTGTATCAATAATTTTTGCAGTAATAATTTATGCGACAGTTTCTATCTTGCTTAGAACAAGACAGGCATTAGATATTTTAAGAGCAATAATAAATAAATTAGAAAGTAAAATTTAATAGACTTGACTTTAATTACATTTGTTGATATAATTAGAAAAAATTAAATATATGCGTTGAAGGAAAAAAACTTTAAGGAAATTTTTAGAGAGTTAGCATTTGGTGAAAGCTAATATTTGATTTAAGGTGGGACACTCCGGAGCTTTTATTTTAAAGAGAGATACCAATAATTAGGGTGGTACCGCGGATTATATTCGTCCCTGCAGTTTGCAGGGACTTTTTTTATACAAGGAGGAAATATATGGCACAAATGGGAAATTTAAGAAGAACACATATGTGTGGAAACTTAAGAAAAGAAGATATTGGAAAAGAAGTGATTTTAATGGGGTGGGTTGCTAAGGAAAGAAACTTAGGCTCATTAATTTTTATGGATTTGAGAGATACAACAGGTATTTCACAAATTGTTGTAAGAGATACACTGGGAGAAGAAATTTTTAATAGTGCAAAGGAAGTTAGATCAGAATTTGTTTTAGCTGTTAAAGGTATTGTTTCTGAAAGAGAAAGCAAAAATCCTAAAATTCCAACAGGGGATATTGAGATTGAAGTTAATGAATTTGTAGTTTTAGATACTGCACAAACTCCTCCAATCTATATTAAAGATGACGACAATGCTTCAGAAAATTTAAGATTAAAATATAGATTTTTAGACTTAAGAAAAGAAAGTTTACAAAATAATTTAAAATTAAGAGCAAAAGTTTGTAAATTAATCAGAGATTTTTATTCAGAAAATAATTTTGTTGAAATAGAAACTCCATACTTAAACAAACCAACACCGGAAGGAGCGAGAGATTATCTTGTACCTTCAAGAGTTAATCCTGGTAACTTCTATGCTCTTCCACAATCACCACAAATTATGAAACAACTTTTAATGATTGCAGGAATGGATAGATATTTCCAAATAGTAAAATGTTTTAGAGATGAGGACTTAAGAGCTAATAGACAACCGGAATTTACTCAAGTTGACCTTGAAATGAGTTTTGTAGATGTTGAAGATGTTATCGATGTAAATGAGAGAATGTTACAAAAATTATTTAAGGAAATTAAAGGAATAGATATTGAATTGCCAATAAAGAGAATGAAATATGATGACGCAATGGAAAAATACGGAAGTGATAAACCTGATTTACGTTTCGGTTTTGAAATTAGAAATATTACAGATTGTGTTAAAGATGTTGAATTTGATTTATTTAAAAATGCAATTTCATCAGGTGGAAGTGTAAGAGCAATTTCAATCGGTAAATATTCAAAAGAATATACTAGAAAGAAAATTGATAAATTAATAGACTCAATAAGAGATTATGGGGCTAAAAATATTTTCTGGATAAAAATTGTAAATGGTGAAGTAACTTCTTCAATTTCAAAATTCTTAAACGAAGAAATTATTGCTAATATTAAAGAGAGAATGAATGCTGAAAATGATGATTTAATTTTAATTATTGCAGATAAAAATGATGTAGTTTTAAATTCATTAGGAGCATTAAGGGGTGTAATTGCAAGGGAAATGAATTTATTAAATCCAAATGAATATAATTTATGTTGGATAGTAGATTTTCCACTTTTTGAATATGATGAAGAAGAACAAAGATATGTTTCAAAACATCATCCATTTACACACCCAAAAGATGAGGATATTCAATATTTAGAAAGCAATCCTGAAAAAGTTTATGCAAAGGCTTATGATATTGTAATAAATGGAGATGAGCTTGGGGGAGGTTCAATTAGAATTAACAATTCTGATTTACAAAACAAAATGTTTAAGGCATTAGGTCTAACAAAAGAAGAAACTGAAGTTAAATTCGGATTCTTACTTGAGGCTTTAAAATATGGAACACCACCACATGGCGGACTTGCATTTGGTCTTGATAGATTGATTATGTTACTTGCGGGTACAAATAATATAAAAGATGTAATAGCATTTCCAAAGACACAATCTGCATCCGACTTGCTTACAGAAGCACCTTGCATAGTTTCAGAGACACAACTTGAGGAGTTAAATTTAAAAATTGGAAAATAATATTTATACGAGAACAGAACTTTTAATAGGAACAGAATCACTTAATATTTTGAAAAATTCTAAAGTAATTGTATTTGGAATTGGTGGAGTTGGAAGTTTTAGCGTTGAATCACTTTGTCGTTGTGGAATCGGAGAAATTTCACTTGTAGATTTTGACACTATTGATATAACAAATGTGAATAGACAAATTCATGCAATGTTAAATAATGTCGGAAAATATAAAGTTGATGAAATGAAAAAGAGGATAGAACTTATTAATCCCGATATAAAAGTTAATGTTTTTAAGGAAAAGTTAGATAAAGATAATATTGAAAAATTTAATTTAAAATATTATGATTATGTTGTAGATGCAATAGATACAATTACTTCTAAGATTTACTTGGCAAAATATTGTTATGAAAATAATATAAAAATAATCAGCGCAATGGGAGCAGGAAATAAATTAGACCCTACAAGATTTAAAGTAGCTGATATTTATAAAACTTCGGTTTGTCCACTTGCAAGAGTTATGCGAAAAGAGCTTAAGAGTTTGGGAGTAAAAAAATTAAAATGCGTCTATTCAGATGAAATTTCTGTTGGGGAAAAGATTGAATCTAATGAGAGAAGAAAATCATCACCGTCCAGCATAAGTTTTATTCCTTCAACTTTAGGACTTATTATTACATCAGAAGTAGTAAAGGATTTGATATTATGGAACAAGTAGGATATATAACTAAAATTTTGCCTGAGAATAAGTGTAAAGTTTTGGTTTCAAGGATAAGTGGTTGTAAAGGAACTTGTAAAACTTGTAGTGGTTGTCCAACACCGACTATGCATATAGTTATGAAAAAGACATTGGACGTTGCAGTTGGTGATTATGTAAAAATAGGTGTAGATAGTAGTATTGTTTTAAAATATTCTATTTTTCTGTATGGTTTTCCACTTTTAATGTTTATGCTTTCAATAGTTTTAGTTAATGTGATTTTTCCAAATTTAAAAGGAATAGATATAATTGGCTTTTTAGTTGGAACTGTTACAATGATTTTAGCTTTTTTTGTAGTTAAACTTGTAGATAAAAAATATGCTCATCTATCAACAAAAGCAATGTATATGGAACAAAAAATTTCAAAAAAAGACATATAAATGAAAAGGTCGATTCAAACGAATCGGCCTTTTGCATCTTTTTATTTAATTCTTATAAAATTTTTTGGTTATTATTTAACTCTTGTAAAAACAGTTTCTCCTGCTTCGTCTTTTATTGTAAGTTTATCATCTTTTATTGAGAAAGTAGCTTTTACCTCTTCTCCCATAAAGTTAATTGTTAAATTTTCTCCATCTACTTTATATTTCATTTCCATTTGTTCAGCTTCTTTTTTAGCTTCTTCTCCAGCAAGAGCAGCCACTGACTTCATTTTTTCTAAAAGACTTTCATCTCCAACTTTAATATCCATCTTTTCATCTTTAGTGAATACTAATGTTACTTCACCTTTCACACCTAAGAATTTTAATGACTCTGAGTCAGTTAATTCTTTCATTGCACCACTAGCTTTTCCTTCCGGTTTCCATTGTCCAACTATTGAATTACTTGAAGCTTTACAAGCAACTAATGAAAACATTATTAATAGTGGTAATACAAATAACATAATTTTTTTGAATTTTTTCATAATATGCCTCCCTTAAAATAAATTAAATTAGTATGTTCTAATTTGTAGTTATAGTATAACATAAAAAAGTTTATATAGTTATACACTTTTGGGTAGTATTTTAATAATTATATATTTTGTGAACAAATTGATTTTTTTCAAAAAAATGATATTATAACATAAAGATTATTTTAAAAGGAGGATATTATGAAAAAGATAGATAAATTTTTTGTTAAATTATTTATAAGTTGTATTCTTCTTTTTTTATATGGATTTTTAAGAGATTATAAATTTAGTTCACATATTATAGATACTATTTTTGCCCAATTTTTAAGTTTAATTTTGTTTTTAACTATAATATTGTGGGGATTGAAAATAAATAAAAGAATATTGAATGAAAATATAAAAAAATATACTCTTAACATTTCATATCTATTGCTATTTTGGGTTTTTGTTCGTGTGTTTAAGTTTCAATACAGTGATATTTCTATGGATACAAAAAGATTTCTTAGATATTGTTATTATATTCCAATGATTTTAATTCCGTTATTTTTTTATTTTATTAGCTTGTGTGTTGATAAAGATGAAAATTATGTTCCGAAAATTGTTTTTCCAACTGCTTTTTCAGTAATTTTAATTTTTATTGTACTTACAAATAATATACATCAACTTGTATTTAAATTTAATTCCATTAATGATGGAGATGGACAAAAAGTATTTTTTTATTTCATAATTGCATTATGGATTGTCTTTATTACTACTTATTCGCTTTATATATTTTTAAAGAAATCATATTTTAAAAAGAATATTAGATATAATTGGTTACCGTTTTTTGTGATTTTTCTATGTATTATATATAATATTATTTATTTATTAAATGGTAGTAAAAATATTTTTGGAGTAGATTTTACAGTTTTTATGTGCTTTTTTTGTATATTGCTACTTGAAACTTTGGTTTTTGTTGGAGAAATTTCGTCCAATGATAATTATAAAATATTTTTTAAAAATATAAAACTTCCTTTAACAATAGTAGATAACAAAGCAAATGTTAAATATCGTTCAGATATTGCTGAAAATTTTAGTAAAGATATTATTAAAAGCATAAAAAATGAAAAGATAAATTTAGACGAAAACAATTTGCTTTACACCTTTAAAATTTTAGGAGGAAATGTTCTTTGGCAAAAAGACATTTCAGAGATTAATAAATTAAATGATGAAATAGCTGAAAGTTCAAATGAAATAAAAAATTCTTTAAGTTTATTGGAGGAAAAGTATAGAATAAAATTGCATAAACTTAGTTTGGTGCATCAAAGTCAAATCTTTACACTTATTTCAAATAGTATTTCATATAAAATTTCAAAAATAAAAAAATTATTAAATGATATGGAGGGGAAAGATTATTCCGTTCAAGAAAATATTTTAAAAAATATAAATGTAATTGGAACTTTTGTAAAAAGATTTACAAATATGATTTTAATAAATGAAATTGGAGAAAAACTAGCTTCCGGAGAGTTAAAGCTGTCGCTTTTAGAAAGCTCCACTAATCTTGAATTTTTCGACATTTATTGTGTCATTAATATTGAAGATGAAAATAAATTTTATGGAGAGAATGCTCTTTTATTTTATGAAATTTTTGAAAATATTGTTGAAAAACATATTTTTAATATTGATAATATTTTTATTTCATCTAATTGTAAGAAAAAATTTTTTATACAAATTGAATTGAAAGAAGAAAGTTATTTAGAAATTAATTTTGATAGGGTTAAAGAAAAATATGAAAATATAGAATTTGAAATTAACACAGAAACTTTTGGTAAGTTATTATCATATAGTATTTGTGAAAAGGGGGCGAATTCTAATGATTGATAGTATTATGACTACTAATGATTTATTCTTATTTATTAGTTTAATCGCTTTATTGCTTGTTTCGATTATATTTTGTTATGAATTTAAATCAAATTTGAATAAATTTAGAAATATTGCTCTTTTCGTTATATTAATTTTTTTGCTTTTAGAAACTATTATTGCTAAATATCTTAGTGATGTAGCTTTAAAGGGGCTTGAAATGAGTAAATTTTTTATTTTTAAAATTAAAATTTCATATCATATAATTTTCATTTCTATATTAGTCATACTTGCGTTTTTGTTGAAAATGGAAAGAAAAAAAGATACTATTGATAGAAATTCTATAAAAGAGGCTATTGATAATATACCTGTTGGAATTTGTTTTTATGATAAAACTGGAAAATCTTTATTGATTAATAGGGTTATGAATAGAATAATATTTTCTTTTTCAGGAACTTATATTAATAATATAGAATATTTCCTTGCTTTACTTGAAAATAATAAATTAGATGTAAAGAAAATATTTTTTAAAGATTCTATTGCATATAAAATTAAAGGGCAAGTTTTTCTTTTTGATAAAAGTACGATTAATATAAATGGAGTAGAAATTTTTCAAGTTATAGTGCATAACATTACAGATTTGTATGCCAAAACTGAAAAACTGGAAGAGGAAAGGTTAAAAATTCAAAATCAAAAAAAATCTCTTGAAAAATTATTAAAAGATATAGTAAAGATAAATCGTTCTAAAGAAATTTTAATTTCAAAATCAAAGTTACATCACGAGTTTGGAAAGTCTGTTTTAGCTACAAAATTATATTTTAAAAATTCTAAAGATTCACAAGATAATTTTGAATATATAAATTTTGCTAAAAATCAGTGGATTGAAGTTATAAGAAAGATAGAAAACAATTTAGCTGAAGAGCCTAAAAGTAATTTATATGATGAATTAGTTTTAGGAGCAAAATCTTTTGGTTGTAAAGTTGTTTTGTCAGGAGATATAAAAGACGGAAATGAATTACCTTATATCTTTATATTTGCACTAAAAGAATCTATAACCAACGCAGTTAGACATTCGAATGCTGATGAAGTAAATTTGAATATTATAAAAAGTGAAAATAAATTATCTGGAATTATCAGAGATAATGGATATAGTGAAGTTTCTGAAATCAAAGAAGGGGTTGGACTTTCTTCACTTAGAAAAAGAATTGAACAAAATGGTGGAACTTTTGAAATAAAAATAAATAATGGCATAGAACTTCATATCAGTTTGAATTTATCGGAGGATTATTATGATAAAAGTTTTAATTGTTGATGACCAAAGAATGGTTAGAGAAATGATAAAATTAAATTTGGAAAAGCTTGAAAATATAAAAATAGTTAATTCCATTGAGAATGCACAAATGGCTGAAATGTTTTGCTCCAATGGACAAATTGATTTAATTATAATGGATATATGCACTGCTAATGGAGAAAGTGGTCTTGAGGCATCAAGAAATATAAAAAAATATTATCCAAATATAAAAATAATAATTGTAACTTCAATGCCTGAACATAGTTTTATCGAGAAAGCTAAGGATATTGGTTGCGATAGTTTTTGGTATAAGGATTTTGATAAAATTTCTTTTATAGAAGTTGTGGAAAAAACTTTGAATGGAGAAAAAATCTATCCGGATAGAACTCCAACCATTGAAATCGGCTTGGCAAAAAGTTATGAATTTACAAGTAGAGAACTTGAAGTTTTGAGAGAATTGGTAAATGGTAGTACACATTTGGAAATTTCAGAAAAATTGGATATAAGTATAAATACAGTAAAGTTCCATATAAAAAATTTACTTTCAAAGACCGGATATACCAATTCGATGCAATTAGTTATAGATGTTGTAAATAAAAAGTTAATATTACCGGAATTTTAATAGAACTGCAAAGTTCTATTTTTTTGTAAAGATTTAACTACCTAAAAGGGTGTATTAAGAAAAATAAAATTTTGTTAATATAAAATTGTAAAAATGAAATAATGTAAATAAACGAAAGGAGTATGTTATGGGACTTATTAAAGCAATTGCCGGTGCAACCGGTGGAGTATTGGCAGACCAGTGGAAAGAATTTTTTTATTGTGAGGCATTAAGTAAAGATGTACTTATGATGAAAGGACAAAAAAGCATTGGTGGAAGGTCATCAAATACGAAAGGAAGTGACAATATTATTTCTAACGGCTCAGGAATAGCAGTAGCTGACGGACAATGTATGATTATTGTTGAGCAGGGAAAAGTTGTAGAAGTATGCGCCGAACCTGGAGAATTTACTTATAATAATTCAACTGAGCCAAGCATTTTTAGTGGTAAACTTGGAGATAGTATAAAACAAAGTTTTGCAACTATTGGAAAGAGATTTACTCATGGTGGAGATACCAGAAAAGACCAAAGGGTTTATTATTTTAATATAAAAGAAATTATAGACAATAAATTTGGAACAGCAAATCCGATTCCTTTTAGAGTCGTAGATAACAAAATTGGATTGGACTTAGATGTATCTATTAGATGTAATGGAGTTTATTCTTATAAAATTACAGACCCGATAGTTTTTTATACAAATGTTTGTGGAAATGTTGCTAATCAATATGATAGAGAAGAAATAGACGGACAATTAAAGACTGAATTTGTAAGTGCGTTACAACCTGCATTTGCAAAAATTTCCGATTTGGAAATTAGACCAAGTTCAATTCCTGCTCATGCAGAAGAACTTTCAGAGGCTATGAATGAAGTTTTAACTAAAAAATGGAATGAACTTAGAGGAATTTCAGTTGTGTCTATTGCAATGAATCCTATAACATTACCTGAAGAAGACGCAGATATGATTAAACAAGCACAAAGAAATGCTATGTTTAGAGACCCGACTATGGCTGCTGCAACTCTTGTAGGAGCACAATCAGAAGCTATGAAATCTGCTGCAAATAATCCTAATGGAGCTATGATGGGCTTTATGGGAATGAATATGGCAGGACAAGCCGGTGGAATGAATACACAAAACTTGTACCAAATGGGGCAACAAAATGCAGGGGCGCAAGTGCAACAAAATGCTCAGCCTCAACAACAGCAACAAGCTCCAAATCCAAATGAATGGAAATGTAATTGTGGAACTGTAAATAGTGGAAAGTTCTGTTTAGAATGTGGAACTCCAAAGCCTGAACCAAAAGGAAATTGGACTTGTAGTTGTGGAGCAACAAATTCTGGAAAATTCTGTGCAGAATGTGGTAGTCCTAAGCCACAAAATTCTAAATTTAAGTGTAACAAATGTGGTTGGGAACCTGAAGATTCATCAAATCCACCAAAATTCTGTCCAGAATGTGGCGATGTGTTTGACGAAAATGATAAAATTTAGTTTGAAATAGTTAAGATAAGAGGTGATATTATGTCTGATTTAACTGATTATAAATGTCCTAGTTGTGGAGGAAGATTTGAGTTTGATAGTGCAAGTCAACAGATGAAATGTCCTTATTGTGATACTGTTTGTGATATAGAAACTCTTGAAAAACTTGAAGAAGAAAAACAAGCCTCAAAAGGAACGGCTTGGGAAAAAACTTCAACAGAAAGTTTTGATAATGCCGATGGTGTTAAAACTTTTGTTTGTAGTGCTTGTGGTGGAGAAATAATTGGAGATGACACATTAGCTGCTACAAATTGTCCTTTCTGTGATAATCCCGTTGTTATTGGAGATAAAATTAGTGGTGAATTAAAACCTGATTGTATCATTCCTTTTAAACTGGATAAAAAATCTGCAAAAGAATCTTTGAAAAATTTTGTAAATAGTAAAAAATTTGTACCAAAAATATTTAAAGATGAAAATCATATTGATGAAATAAAAGGTATATATGTTCCATATTGGCTATTTAAGACTGATGCTAATGCAGATATTTCCTTTGATGGAGAAATAGTAGAAAGATGGTCTGATTCTGAATATGATTATAAGAGTGTAGATTATTATAAATTATTGCGTGAAGGATATATGAATTTTGAAAATATTCCAATAGACGGTTCAAGTAAAATTGAAAATGTAATTACAGAGTCTATTGAACCTTTTTATAATGAGGAATTGACTGATTTTAAAATGCCGTATTTATCAGGATACCTAGCTGAAAAGTATGATGTTTCTTATGAGGATTGTACTGAAAATATAAATAGTAGAATATACAGTAGCGTTGAAGAATATTTTTTAAGAAGTACTAATGATTATAAAAATGTAACTGTTAGAGAAAAAAATATTGAATTAAGTGATGCAGAAGTAAAATACGCTCTTTATCCGGTTTGGTTTTTGAATACTTCTTGGAATGGAGAAACTTATACATTTGCTATGAATGGGCAAACAGGTAAATTTGTTGGAAGTTTGCCTTTAGATAAGACTGCATTTTGGAAAATGGTATTAATCTTATGGCCAATATTTAGTGTGATAATATACTTTATTGCAAACTTTTTTAGATAGGAGGAAATTATGAAAAATAAATTTTTACTTGTTTTAACCTTAATTTTTTCTATGATTTTACCGTCTTGTGTATTTGTATCTTTTTCCTCAATGGCTACTCAGGAAGAAGAAACTTATATTTTAGATGAAACTGGCACACTAAAAGAAAATGAAATATCAGAACTGAATAAAACTTTAAAAGAAATTTCTTCAAAATATAAAATAGGAACTTTTGTAGCTTTAATTGATAAAGATGCAAAAATTACAGCTAAAGGTTATATAAAAGAATTTGAAACTAAAGATAATATAGTTTTTGTAATTTCAAAAAAAGATAGAAAATGGGCAATAGAAGCTTCTGGAAAAGGGAAAATAAATTTTGATTCCTATTGTCAAGAATATACTATAGAAAAAATAAAATCATATTTATCAAAAAGTGATTATTTCGAAGCTATAAAAGAATATAACAAAAATGTTGAAAAATTTTTAGAAAAAGGATCAAAGGGCGAACCATATTCTCAAAAAAATAAAATAAAAGAGAATAATTTGCTTTGGATAGCAGGCTCTTTAGTTGCAGGATTTGTAATTGCTTATGGAATCGGAGCATATTATAAATCACAATTAAATAATGTTCATAATGAAACATCAGCTAATAATTATATTTTGGATTCAGAAATTACAAATAGAGATGATATATTTATTAGAAATGAAATCACAAAAACTGCAAGGCCTAAATCTTCAAGTAGTTCAAGTAGTGATGGAGATTCTTCTGACGGAAGTTTTTAAAATATATGTTACAAAAAAATCTGTGTTTTGATACGCAGATTTTTTTTTGATTTTTACTCCAATAAATCCAAATTTTATATGAGCTTATAGCCGATAAAATAAATAGTATAGATTTTATTAGAATACATATAAAATTTTTGTAAGGCTCTAAAAAATAGCCGATTAGAAATATTTCTACGGCGCTTGGTATCTAATGGGTATCCGGTGATCTTTTTTAATTCGCAATAAAAATTTATAATAACAATGAAAATTTTTATTATTTTGTTGAAAAAAACAAAAAAATATGTTAATATATATTTGATAAAGTTAATACTAAAGGGGAGCATTAATTTTTATAGTTAATGCTTAACTTTTTTGCTTAATGTGCGATAGGTATTATCTTTATCATAAGATGTTATTTTTAAGGAGGTGCTAAGTTATAAAAAAGTTATTTTCTTTTTTTCTAGTCCTTTGTAGTGTATTATTTGTATGTAATATTGGTAATGTTGATGCAAAAGTTGAAAAGAAAAAATATTCAAATTGGCAAGAAGTTGCTAAAGATATGCATATAAAATTTACAGAGGCTAAAGAGCATGCTGATAAAAAAGATTTGAAAAAGGCTTATGAAGCTGTAAATTCTGCTTATTTTGACTATTATGAAGTTCAAGGTTTTGAAAAAAATGTTATGGTTGCAATTTCTAATAGCAGAGTAAATGAAATAGAGGCAATGTTTAGAGAGATTAAACATACTTTTTTAGGAAATTCAAGTGGTTCTATTGAAAAGACAAAAGCCTCAATAGACGAGCTTGATATGAAAGTTTATAAAGATGCACTTGTTTTAGATAAGGTAATTCCAAAAAGTGCTCCAGATTCTGAAGGAAAAGTTGTATTCGGTAATGCTGAAGTTAAACAAGGTGATGAAAAAGCGAAGAATATTCAAGACTTTTTAACATCATTTGGTTTGATGCTTAGAGAGGGATTGGAGGCAATTTTAGTTTGTGTTGCAATTATTGCTTATCTTGTAAAAACAGGAAATAAACATCTTTGTAAAGCAGTTTACATAGGCATGGGGGCTGCTGTTTTATGTAGTTTTGGTTTAGCTATAATGATAAATTATTTATTAGGAGGAGTTGGACAAGAGCTACTTGAAGGTTGGACTATGTTCTTAGCAGTTATTGTTTTATTTTATGTTAGTAACTGGATTTTATCAAAATCTGAAGAAGAGGCATGGGAGAATTATATTCAGTCTAAAGTTCAAAGATCAATAGATAATAAAAGTAAGTGGACTTTAGTTTTTGCAGCTTTTTTAGCTGTATTAAGAGAAGGTGCAGAACTTATATTGTTCTATAAAGCTGCATTTTCAGGTGGGAGTAAAATTTTATATCCTGCAGGTGGTTTTTTAGCAGCGTCAGCTGTTTTAGTGGTTGTATTTTTTATTTTTAGATTTACATCTGTTAAATTACCACTTAAACCATTTTTCTTATTTACAAGTGTACTATTATATCTAATGTGTATCTCATTTATGGGAAAAGGAGTTATAGAATTAACTGAGGCTGGAGTTATTTCAGGTTCAACAGTTATACCTGCAATGCAAGGTTGGAGTATTCCAATTTTGAATATTTACGATAGAGCTGAAACTTTAATTCCACAAATTATGTTATTAATAATAACTGTTTGGATATTGGTAGGACATTATTCCAAATTAAGAAAAATTAAAAATGAAAGTTAATTATTCTAATAGTTTTTATTGGGATTTAAAAAACTTGTTGTTACAAAAAAATAAAAAATTAGGAGGATTTATTTTATGAAAAAGTCAAGAATGGTTGTAACATTAGCATTATTAGCATCAGTAGGTTTAGTAGGTTGTCAAAAAAATGATACTGGAAAAGTAAATGAATTACAAAAGTCAGTTGAAGAAAAAGACAAAAAAATTGCTGAATTAACTGAAAAATTAAAAGAAGCTGGTGAAGAAGAGGAAGAAGAACCTGAAAAACCGGGTGAATCAGGATTTAAGGAAATCAATATTGGAGAAGAAAAAATTGTAGGACCTTTCCAAGTTGCAGCTGTTTATTTCCAAGGTGTTGATATGATTCCTGAAGGAAGACAACCAAGTGCTGCTGAATCAGATATGCATTTAGAAGCTGATATTCATTTAACTAAGGAAGCTGGTAAAAAATATGGTTTTGGTAATGGAAAAGATATTTGGCCAGCTTACTTAACAGTAAATTACAAAGTTTTATCAGAAGACGGAAAAGAAGTAACTGCTGGTTCAATGATGCCAATGAATGCTGATGACGGTGCTCACTACGGAGTAAATATCAAGAAAAATACTGTTAAAGTAGGAAAATATAAATTGGTTATTGAAATTCAACCATCAGCTGATTACTTATTACACACTGATGAAGAAACAGGTGTTCCTGTAATTAAAGATGGAGGAAAAGCTGCTGCATCTAAATATTATGAAAAACAAACTGTTGAATTCGAATGGAATTATACAGGAGAACAATTACAAAATAAATAATATTTAAATTTTGAATTTAATTTAATTATGACAAATAGGCAAATCCTCTCTTAAAAACTTAAGAGAGGTTTTGCCATATTATGAAATAATAAGAGCCACTCTTTGCTTTTTATCGTGAAATAGTGGATTCTTTTTAGAAGAGAGGTTTTATTTTGGGAAAATTTTATGTTGATGTAATTTTTGCTATATGCACATTTTCTTTTTTCTTTGCATTAGTTTTATCTTTTTTAAAGAAAAATATATCTTTGGCAAATAAAATAATTTCATTTTCAATCTTAGCTGTAGGAATTTTTTTAGGTTTATACATACATATTCTTAGAGTAAAGAATAAAAAGGAAATGGTGCACACAGTTGCAAAATTAAATAGATACGTCTTGGTATTATGTTTATTTATTTTTATTTTAATGAGTATTTCTTTAATAATAAGTTTTTTTGTAAAAAACAAAAAAATATCTAAAGTAATGAAATCTTTAGATTTAGCTTTTATGTTTACATCAATTTCTTGTATGCTTTACTTAATAATACCAAGACTTTTAACTCAAGCTATGGAGTTTATTGCATTTGGAGAGGACTCTGTAAGTACAATGACTTTATTTAGGGTTAGTGGCTATATTTTAGGTATTTTAACTGGAGTGTTACTTGTTTTGGCATTCTATAAATTTTTAATAAGATGTAGTAAAAAACAATATTTTATAATTTTTACTCTAATTTTTATTAATACATTTTTAGAATATGCTTTAAGAGGAATTACTTCTATTGTTAGACTTAAACAATATTTGAAAAAAGACTTTAATATGGGACCGATTTTAACTGAAAATAGTAAAGTTTTTGGAATAAAGACTTTTGATTTGATGATTTTTGAAGATAAAAGTGATGCTTATTTCATAGCAATAGCCTTTGCTATTATATTTATAGGTGTTTTATATTTTGTATATAGCAATTTTAAAGTTAAAGGTGAGTTTGAAAGTAAAGCAAGTTTAAGAAAAGAAAAATGGAGATTAATTGTTAATAGAAGATGGGCATATTTTACAACTGTTTTATCTTTTGTTATGTTATTTTCTGTAACATACTTAAACTACCAACTTACAAAACCCGTTGAATTGACAGCGGCACAACCTTATAAAGAAGAAGGAAACAATATTATTATTCCGTTAACTGATGTTGATGACGGACATTTACACAGATTTTCTTATAATAAAGATGGACATGATATTAGATTTATAGTTGTAAAAAAACCTAATAGTACTTCTTATGGGTTAGGTTTAGATGCTTGTCAAATCTGTGGGATTGCAGGATATTTTGAAAGAAAAGATGATATAGTTTGTAAAAGATGTGATGTTGTTATGAATAAGGCAACAATAGGTTTTAAAGGTGGTTGTAACCCAATTCCTTTTGAATATAAAATTGAAAATTCAAAGATTATAATTGATAAAAGTGTTTTAGATAAAGAAAAAGAAAGATTTCCAATAGGTGAATAATATGTTTTGGAGAATGGTTTTTGGAACTATAATTAGACAAAGAAAAAAAATGTTTATGATTGCATTCACAGTTGCACTTGGAGTTTCACTTGCAACAGGAATGCTTAATGTAATGCTTGGCGTTGGAGATAAAGTAAATAAAGAGCTTAAAACTTATGGTGCAAATATAAATGTAGTTTCTAAAGAGGCATCTCTTATTTCCGATTTGTATGAAATGGAAAATTCTGAAACTGCAACAAGTGATAAGTATTTAAAAGAAGAAGATTTGCCAAAGGTTAAGCAAATATTTTGGGGTTTTTCTATTGTTGATTTTACTCCTTATCTTGAAAAAACTGCAAAAGTAAATAATCAAAAGACTAAATTTATCGGAACTTGGTTTTCTAAACACATGGATTTATCAACTGGTGAAAAAATAGATACAGGTATGAGAAATCTTAAAAATTGGTGGAAAATAAATGGTGAATGGTTAAATGAGGACGATAACGATAGTGTTATGGTCGGTAGTCTTTTTGCTGGTAAAAATGGAATAAAAATTGGTGATAAAATTGAAGTTAGTAGTGGAAATAAAACTAACTCATATAAAGTAAAGGGAATTTTTGAGTCCGGTGGAAATGAAGATTTAAATATATTTTCTACTTTAAAGACTGCTCAGGATTTATTTGGTATTGAAGGAAAAATTTCAAATATAGAAGTTTCTGCTCTAACAACTCCGGATAATGATTTAGCTAAGAAAGCTACAAGAGACCCTAATAGTTTAACTCCTACTGAATATGAAACATGGTATTGTACTGCTTATGTAAGTTCTATTTGTTATCAAATTCAAGAAGTTGTAGAAGATAGTGTTGCTAAACCTATAAGACAGGTTGCTGAGTCGGAAGGCAAAATTTTGGATAAAACAAAATTACTTATGATTTTAATTACTGCGCTTGGTTCAATAGGTTCAGCTCTTGGAATTTCAAATCTTGTTACAGCTACTGTAATGGAAAAGAGTCAAGAAATTGGACTTATAAAGGCAATAGGTGGTTCTAATTTAAGAATTATGTTGCTTATACTGACTGAAACGGTTATAACCGGAATTATTGGTGGTATAGCAGGATATTTCATAGGACTTGGTTTTACTCAGATAATTGGTATTACTGTTTTTGGCTCATATATTGAACCTGCTGTTATGGTTATTCCGATAGATATTGCTTTAGTAATAGGAGTTTCTTTAATAGGAAGTATTCCAGCTATGCATTATCTATTTAAACTTAAACCAACAGAAGTTCTTCATGGAAGGTAGGATTGTAATGACTAAAAGAAAAATGTATTTAAAGATGATTTTAAGTTCTTTTATTAGAAGAAAATCAAGAATGGTAGTAGCTCTTTTAGCAGTAATAATTGGTGCAACAATTATGTCCGGACTTATTACAATATATTTTGATATTCCTAGACAATTAGGGAAAGAGTTTAGGTCTTATGGAGCTAACTTTGTTTGTTTGCCTAATGAAGGGAAAATTAGTGAAGAAGATTATAATAAATTTAAAGAGCTTATAAAAGATAAAAAAGTTGTAGGGATTGCTCCTTATAGATATGAAACGACAAAGATAAATCAAAAGCCTTATATCCTTGCAGGTACTGAAATGGACGGTGCGAAGAAAAATAGTCCTTTTTGGTATATTGAGGGAGAATGGGCAACTAATACTGATACAAATGAAGTTATGGTTGGAAAGGAAATTGCCAATACTTTAGGACTTTCAGTTGGAGATAAATTTAAAGTCGCAGGGGTAAAGCATGGGAAAAGTGCTATTGCATCTGATGTGAATGACTCTGCTGAAAAAAGTAAAAATAAAGATACTGGTGATGATTTTTACGATGTAACTTTGACCGTAAAGGGAATTGTAACTACAGGTGGTAAAGAAGAATCTTTTATATTTCTTAATTTAGCTAAACTTAATGAAATTGTTGAAGATAGTACAAAGATTGACTCTATTGAATGTAGTATTGAGGCAAATCATAATGAATTAGATAGTTTGGCAAAAGATTTGAATGGAAAATTACCAAATGTTTTTGGTACAGCTGTAAAAAGGGTTACTCAATCTCAAGATACTGTTTTGAATAAATTAACAGCACTTATATTACTGGTAAATGTTGTAATTTTAGTTTTAACAACAATATCCGTTTCTACAACTATGATGGCAATAATTGCTGAAAGAAGAAAAGAAATCGGACTTAAAAAAGCGCTTGGTGCTCATAATAAAGAGATAATTATGGACTTTATTGGAGAAAGTGTATTACTTGGATTGATAGGTGGAATTATAGGCGTTGGATTAGGATTTTTGTTTGCACAAAGAGTTAGTCTTAGTGTCTTTGGTAGGACAATTACATTCCAATATTTATTAATTCCTGTAATCGTGGTTGTTTCGGTATTAGTAACTACTGCTGGTTGTATATTACCGGTTAAAAAAGCTGTTGAAATTGACCCGGCTTTAGTATTAAAAGGAGAATAGACTATGGAAAATGATAAAGTAATATTAGAACTAAAAGATGTTTCTAAAATTTATGAGTCAGTTAATGCTCTTAGCAATATAAATTTAAAGGTAAAAAAAGGAGATTGGATTGCCATAATGGGTTCATCAGGCTCTGGAAAGACAACTATGATGAATATAATCGGTTGTATGGATAGACCGTCCAATGGACAAGTTTTAATTGACGGAGTTGATATTTCTAAAGAAAGTCAAAAAAATCTTACAAAGATTAGAAGAGAAAAGATTGGACTTGTTTTCCAACAATTCCATTTGATTAGTTATTTAACTGCTCTTGAAAATGTAATGGTTGCTCAATATTATCACAGTATGATTGATGAAAAAGAGGCTTTAGAGGCTCTTAGAAAGGTTGGTCTTGCAGATAGAGCAAAGCATTTGCCTAGTCAATTATCTGGTGGAGAACAACAAAGGGTTTGTATCGCAAGAGCTTTGATAAATAATCCTGAAATTATTTTAGCAGATGAACCGACTGGTAACTTAGATGAGGCAAATGAAATTATGGTCATAGATATTTTAAAGCAACTTCATAAAGAGGGAGCGACTATAATTGTTGTTACTCATGACCCTGAGGTTGGAGATGAGGCAATGAGAAAAATAACTTTAGATTATGGGAAAATTGTGGATGATAAATTATTGACAATCTAGTTGCTTGATGATATACTAAAAAACGTGATGATAGTATGTTATATAAAATTTTATTTCATCACGTTTTTAGTTAATTTAATTTTAAAATTTGAAGAACAATTTGTTTTATTTGGTGGTGGATATGAAAAAGAAAAATTTTAAATTAAGTACAATTCTAATTTTATTTACAATGTTTGTTACAGCTTGTGGTGGTAAAAAAGAATTGAAAGACGGAACGTTTGAAGGAAATTATAAAGACGATAGTTCTACTGTTAAAGTAGTTATTACTGTTAAAGATAAAAAAATTGTTGACTGTATTAGAGAAGAAAGAGATAATAAAACTAATAAGATAAAAGATGAAAGTTATGGTAAAGATGATGCAGATTTCAACTACAAACAAGCACAAAAAGCAGTAAAAAATAGTCAAGGATATGCTAAGAAATTAGTAGAAGTTCAAGATATTGATAAAGTTGATTCAGTTAGCGGAGCAACTGTTTCTTACAAGAGATTTAAGAGTGCAGTTAAGGACGCTTTGAATAAATAAATTTTTTTGATAGGAGGATTTTTTATGAAAATTTTAAAAGAAAAATGTGTAAATATAGTAGTTTTAGTGCTAGGTATAATTTTGGCATTAACACCTTTTGTAATTGCTCCTGTTTGTCCAGCAATGGCGAATGGAATGAGAATGAGCTGTTATTATAGTGGATTGCTTGCTACTTATGTTGGAATTGGTATAGTTATTACCTCATTAATTTCAATTTTTGTAAATAATAAGGTTGTTAATATTGTTTTGAACATTGTTAATATACTTGCCGGACTTTCTGTTCACTTAATACCACATAAAATTATTAAAATTGTTATTGGGGCAAAAAAAGATGGAAGTCCAAAATTTATGGGATATTGTATGAAAGATACTATGAAATGTATTTCAAATCATACATTTACAATAGTTTCTGCTTTAGGAATTGCAATAGCTGTTATTTCACTTATTTATGTTTGTTACATTTTTATAAAAAGAGAAAATTAATTTAGATAAAAGAGAGTGTGGAAATGAGTAAAAAAATTGACGTTAAATTTTTAGCAAAAGAAAATATTAGAAAAAAACCACTTAGAAGTATTTCTTTGATTAGTATAATTGCTATTTTTGTTTTGTTTTTATTTTGTGGAACTATTTTATCATCAAGTATTTCAGGAGGAGTAAACAACCTTTCAAACAGACTTGGTGCAGATATTATTGTCGTTCCTGAAGGATACAAAGTAAATATTGAAAGTGTTTTATTAAAAGGTGAGCCAAGTGAATTTTATCTTCCAAATGATTCTTTAGAAAAAATAAAAAAAATAGAAGGTATAGAATCTATAACTCCTCAACTTTATGTAGCTACACTTTCAGCGTCTTGCTGTTCATATCCGGTTCAAATAATTGGGATAGATTATGAATCAGACTTTTTGATTAAGCCTTGGTTACAAAAAACTCTTAATCGTGAGTTAAAAGATGATGAAGTTATTGTTGGAAATCATATAGTTGGAGAAAAAAATTCTAAAGTTAAATTTTTTGAAGAAGAACTTGATATAGTCGGCAAGCTTGAACAAACAGGAATGGGTTTTGATGCAACTGTTTTTGTTAATATGAAAACTGCTAGAAAACTTGCCAAAGCTAGTGAAAGAATACAAAAAAATCCTGCATCTGAAGGAGAAAAAGTTTCTACTATTTTGTTAAAATTAAAGCCAAATTATAGCGCATCAGAAGTTTCAAACAAGATTATGAAAGAATATGCTAAAGATGGAATTTTTGCTATGTTTAGTAAAAAATTTGTAAATGAAGTTTCTTCAAACTTAAAAGTTATTTCAAGCTATATTTATATCTCAATAGCAATAATTTGGATAATGTCAATGATTCTTTTAGCTGTTGTATTCTCTGTTATACTTAATGAAAGAAAAAAAGAGCTTAGCATTTTAAGAGTTTTAGGAGCATCAAAGAAAAAGTTAGCCAGTATTATAATGTATGAATCTTTATATATAGGATTTTACGGTTCGGTTCTTGGAATAGTTGTTGGAATGATTACAGTATTTTCATTAATACCGGTAATTCAAAAGAATTTGAATTTACCATTCTTAACTCCTTCAATAATGAGTTTACTTTTAGTTTCATTATTTAGTTTATTTGTTGGAACAGTAGTAGGTTGCTTATCTTCAATAAATGCTACTAGAAAGATTAGTAAAACAGATGCTTACTTAACAATGAGGGAGAATGATTAATATGCTAAAGATTGAAAATTTATATAAAACTTATGTTAGAGCAAAAGAATTTAATGCTTTAGATGATGTTAATTTGGAAATAAATGATGGTGAATTTATTACAATTATTGGTAAATCCGGAAGTGGAAAATCAACTCTTTTAAATATAATTTCAGGGATATTAAGTCCAACAAGTGGTAAAGTATTTCTTGACGATAAAGAGATAAGTTCTCTTTCAGATGATGAAAAGTCATTTATAAGAAATGATTCAATAGGATTTGTTCCACAATCAACGGTAACATTATCAACACTTAATGTTTTGGACAATGTTTGTTTACCTTTCTTTTTAAGTAAAAGAGAAGGCGATGCTGTTGGACGTGGAAGATATCTTTTAAAAGAATTGGGAATAGAACATTTAGAAAATTCTTATCCAAGAGAACTATCAGGAGGAGAGCTTAGAAGAGTTACAATCGCAAGAGCTTTGATGAACCACCCAAAAGTAATTCTTGCAGATGAGCCGACTTCCGATTTGGATATTGAAAACACAAAAGAAGTTTTGGGAATTTTAAAGAAGATAAACAAGGACAATAACACTACAATCATACTTGTTACACACGACCTTGCTTGTTTAGAATATTCAGATAAAACATACACAATGTCCTCAGGAAAAATAACAGAAGGAAAAAATATTTAATATAATCTAAAAAACTGATTAATTTTGAATTAATCAGTTTTTTATGCCTTTAAGGTACTCGTAAGAGTCATACTGAGCGTAGCGTAGCGAAGTCAATCTAGCCCTAACTTGTTTGCTTGCAAACATAGTAGGTCTGAGGCAAAGATTGTCCAAATTTTCAATTTGGGAACAATCGACTGTGCAATACTTTACTTAACTTTAGTAATTTTAATTCGTGTTTTGTATTATGAGGTGTTATAAAAAATAATCTAAAATACTTGACATTGTAATGTCTTTATGTTATTATCTTATGAGGAATATGATGTATAGTTATGTTCAAATTTGGTTTTCAAGGAGGTGTTTCCATGAGAGATAAAGTTGTATTAGCATGTACAGAATGTAAAAACAGAAACTACAATACTAAGAAAAACAAGAAAGTTACTACTAACAGAATTGAGTTAAACAAATATTGTAAGTTTTGTAAAAAACACACTCTTCACAGAGAAACAAAATAGTTAGGAAATGGAGGAGAGTAGTATGGCAAAAACTACTGAACAAAAGCAAGCAAAGTCTAGCTTTATGCGTGGAGTTCGTCATGAATTCAAAAAAATTGTTTGGCCTTCTAAAAAAAGTGTTTTTTATTATAGCCTTGCAGTAGTTGCAATATCTATAATCAGCTCAACTATGATTTGGGGATTAGATAATGTATTAAAAAGATTGTTAGGTTTAATTATCCATTAATTATTAAGGAGGGAAGGACTTTAGTCCGCTTTATATGACAACAGAAGAATTAAAGGATATTAAAGAAAAAGAGGCCAGATGGTATGTGGTACATACATATTCTGGACACGAAAACAAAGTGAAGGCTAATATCGAAAAATTAGTTATTAATCGTGGTAATGACATTGATATATTTGAAGTTGTTGTTCCAACGGTTAAGGAAGAAACAGAAACTGGAAAGATTAAAGAAAGACAACTATTTCCGGGATATGTTTTAGTAAAAATGATAATTACAGATATTTCTTGGTATTTAGTTAGAAATACTAGAGGAGTAACTGGATTTGTTGGTTCAGGAAATAAACCTGTGCCATTATCAGAACAAGAAGTTGAGGCTTTAGGAGTTTCAACAAAACCATATAATGATGTGGATATAAACGAAGGAGATTCTATTACAATTATAGATGGAGCATTTAAAGATTTAACTGCTAAGGTAATAGAGGTATCTCCAGAAAATGGTAAATTAAAAGCTTTCGTTTCTTTATTTGGAAGAGATACACTTGCTGAATTAGACTTTAGCGACGTTGTAAAAAATTAAATTTGAAGATAATTTGAAATATTCAAAACAGAGATATACGAGAGTGGGAGGGGTTTAGCACCCGAAAACCACATTAGTTTTTAAGGAGGAACTATAAAATGGCTAAAAAAGTACAAGCATTAGTAAAATTACAAATTCCAGCAGGAAAGGCAACACCTGCTCCACCAGTAGGTACTGCACTTGGACCTCATGGTGTAAATATAATGCAATTTACAAAAGAATTTAACGCAAGAACAGCTGACCAAGTTGGTTTAATTATTCCGGTTGTGTTGACTGTTTACCAAGATAGATCATTTACATTCATCACTAAGACTCCACCAGTACCTGTATTAATTAAGAAAAAATTAGGTATTGAATCAGGTTCAAAAGTACCAAACAGAGATAAAGTTGGTAATTTAACTAAAGAACAAGTTAGAGAAATAGCAGAAGTTAAAATGCCGGACTTAAATGCAGCAAGCATTGAAGCAGCTATCAGTATGGTTAAAGGTACTGCTAGAAGTATGGGAATAACTGTAGAAGAGTAATATTAAGTGGGAGCAAAATAAGCGAACACCACAAGGAGGATATAAATGAAAAAAGGTAAAAAATATTTAGAAAGTTTAAAATTAATAGACAAAACAAATTTATACGATTTAAAAGAAGCATGTGATTTAGCGATTAAAACTTCAACTGCAAAATTTGATGAAACAGTAGAATTACATGTTAAGTTAGGTGTTGACTCAAGACACGCTGACCAACAAGTTAGAGGTACAGTAGTATTACCTCACGGAACTGGTAAAACTTTAAGAGTTTTAGTTTTATGTAAAGAAAACAAAGCTCAAGAAGCTAAAGATGCCGGTGCTGATTATGTTGGTGGAGATGATTACATTCAAAAAATTCAAAATGAAAACTGGTTTGAATTTGACGTAATTGTTGCAACTCCTGATATGATGGGTGTTGTTGGTAGAATTGGTAAAGTTTTAGGACCTAAAGGTTTAATGCCAAACCCTAAATCAGGAACAGTTACATTTGATGTAGCTAATGCTATTAAAGAAATTAAAGCTGGTAAAGTAGAATACAGAGTTGATAAAGCTAATATCGTTCACTGCCCTGTAGGAAAAGTTTCTTTCGGAGCAGAAAAGATTGAAGAAAACTTAAGAACATTAATTTCTGCTATTATTAAAGCTAAACCAGCCGCAGCAAAAGGAAAATATTTAAGATCAGTTTCTATTGCTACAACAATGGGACCTGGAATTAAATTAGCTTCTACAAGATTAGGAGAATAATTATATTAAGACACCTTAGGGTGTCTTTTTTTATGTGAAAATTTTAGATGATGTTTTTAGTATGAAAACATTATTAAAAAATGTATTTTAAATTTATCAAAAAGTTTTTTGAAAAATATTCTTTTTATATATGGACTTTTCTATATTTTTTTGATATAATCTAAATTAAAGAATTAAAAAATAAAGGAGGTAAATATGTTAAAGGAAAAGGTTGTAGTTAATTCAGAGATTGGACTTAATGCTAGAGTAGCTTCTATGTTTTTACGAAATTCAGTAAAATTCAATTCAGATATTATTTTAATAAAAGATAATAATAGATATAATGGAAAAAGTATTTTAAGTATTTTATCCATGCAAGTAGGAAATGGGGAAGAGATAGAAATAGAAATAACGGGAGATGACGAGAAACAAGCAATAGTTTGTTTAACAGCTTTCTTTAAACAAGACTTGAGAGAGTATTATACTATTTAATCTGCATATAAATTAAATATAGTAAAAAAATTTCTGCTAAGATAACTTAAATTATTTTAAATTTATATCATAAAAAAATCCCTAAAAAGGGATTTTTAGATTGCAGACAAAACTAATGCTTTGTCTGCACTCTAATACTGGTTAACCCAGTATTTTTTTTGCCCATATTTTGTGTCTTATTACTATTAGATAGATATAGTATTGTATTTTAAATGAATATATTTTAAAAATAATTTAGATTTTTTATATAAAAATTTTTTATTAATAATATAAAAAATTAGTAAAAAATATTTTTTAGTTTTATACAATGTTTTTTTGAAAAAAATTTTTAATTTTTTTGTTTTGATAAAAATTTAAGTTTTTGTATTGTCTATTAAACTAAATTAAATTTAATTGTTATTAAAATTATCAAAATAGCCGTTTAGATAAAATATTTCTTTTGAAAAAACGTCAAAATTTTTAATACTTCATAACCTAAATGCTTGAAAAATCTTATAAATTTTGCTATACTTTAAGTGAGAGAAAGTCTGATTACTGACTATATTTCACAAAGAATAACCGTATATTAGTTATATACTAGAATGAGTACATATTTATATTTTTAGACTTTACAATTTAATACTTAATGTTTAAAAAAACATATACTATTTATTTTTTATATTCTTTATATGGTTTTTCTAAACTTTTTAAAAGGAGGCAAATTATGGCTTTTGTTTTTAATGTTGAAGAAAATCAAGACAAGATAAATGAACTTTGTGAATTTATCGATAAGAAAAAAGACATTCCCGGAGCGTTGATGCCGGTTTTACAGGAAGCTCAAAGTATTTTTGGTTATCTTCCAGAAGAAATTATGGATTTGATAGCAAAGAGAATGAAGATATTTCCTGCTAAAGTTTTTGGAGTGGCGACTTTTTATTCACAATTTTCATTCATTCCAAAAGGTAAGTACCAAGTTTCTGTTTGTATGGGAACTGCTTGCTATGTAAAAGGTGCTCAAGAAATTTTAGACGAGTTCTGCGATAGAATAGGGGTAGCTGTTGGTGGAACAAGTGAAGATTTAAAATTCTCTGTTGCTCAAACTCGTTGTATCGGGGAATGTAACTTAGCTCCTGTAGTTACAATAAATGAAGATGTTTATGCTTATATTAAAAAGGCAGACATTAGAAGAATAATGAGAAAGTATAAATAGGGGTGATTTTATGATAAAGACTGAAGTTGATATGAAATTATTAGATACTATCAAAGAAGAAAACTATCCTCTATTGATTGAAAGGTTAAAACAAGAACCTGATAAGTACATAATTGACGAAAATGGTATTCGTCTAAAAGGGGAGTTTTTTGAAAAACAAACTAGAATTGCTTTAAAGAATTTTGGTATTGTTGACGAACATAGTGTAAAAGAATATGTTGCTTTAGGTGGTTACTATGCTTTAGCTAAAGTTATTAGTAGTTATGCTCCTGAAGATGTAGTTAATGAAATGAAAAATTCAGGTCTTAGAGGACGTGGTGGTGCAGGTTTCCCTACTGGTAGAAAGTGGGAAGGTGCTATGCAACAACCTGCAGGGCAAAAATATGTTGTATGTAATGCCGATGAAGGTGACCCTGGTGCATTCATGGATAGGTCTATCCTTGAAGGTGACCCACATTCAGTATTGGAAGGAATGGCAATCTGTGGTTATGCAATAGGGGCTGATAGAGGTTTTATTTACGTTAGAGCTGAATATCCTAAGGCTGTTGTAAACTTAAGAGAGGCTATTAAAAAAGCTGAAGATGAAAATCTTCTTGGCGATAATATTATGGGAACAGATTTTAATTTCCATATTGAATTAAGACTTGGTGCCGGAGCGTTTGTTTGTGGTGAAGGTACTGCTCTTATTGAATCTATTGAAGGTAAACGTGGTATGCCTAGAACTAAGGTTTACAGAACAACTGTTAAAGGTTTATTCCAAAAACCTACAGTTTTAAATAATGTTGAAACTTTTGCAAATGTTCCACAAATTTTGGATAAGGGTTCTGATTGGTATAGATCAATCGGAACAGAAGATAGTTCAGGAACTAAGGTATTTGCTCTTGTAGGTAAGGTTGCAAATGCAGGTCTTGTTGAAGTTCCTATGGGTACTACTATTAATGAAATTGTATATGGTATCGGTGGTGGTACCGGTAATGATAAAAAAGTAAAAGCTGTACAAACTGGTGGACCATCAGGTGGTTGTATTCCGACTGATTACTTTGATACTCCGGTAGATTTCGGTTCTCTTGCGAAAATCGGTTCTATTATGGGTTCAGGTGGTATGGTTGTTATGGACGAAACTGACTGTATGGTTGACATCGCTAGATTTTTCTTGGACTTTACTGTTGAAGAATCTTGTGGTAAATGTGTTCCTTGTAGAGAAGGTACAAAGAGAATGTTAGAATTATTGGAAAAAATAACTTCCGGTAAAGGTGAAGACGGAGATATTGAAAGACTTGAAGACCTTTCAGAGACTATTACTGTTGCATCTCTTTGTGGTCTTGGACAAACTGCTGCAAACCCAGTAGTAAGTACACTTCATTATTTTAGAAATGAGTATGAGGCTCATATTTATGATAAGAAATGTCCTGCCGGAGTTTGTCAATCACTTCTTGAGTTCTTTATTACAGACAAATGTGTTGGCTGTACTAAATGTGCTAAAGCTTGTCCAGTTGACTGTATTACTGGTGTTCAAAAGGAATTACATGTTATTGAACCTTCTAAATGTGTTAAATGTGGCTCTTGTGAAGATGCCTGTCCAGTTAATGCTATAATCAGAAGATAGGTTCAGGAGGTATATTATGGCTAATATGATTAATTTAACTATAAATGGCAAAAATGTTAGTGTTGAAAAAGGAACTACTATCATTGAGGCTGCTAAAAAAGTTGGAGTTGATATTCCTAACTTGTGTTATGAAAAAAGCCTTACTGCCTTTGCCGGTTGTAGAATGTGTGTTGTAGAAATTGAAGGAAGTAGAAAGTTAGAAACTGCTTGTTCTACACTTGCTAAAGAAGGTATGGTTGTTAATACTGAAAGTGAAAAATTAACAAAAATAAGAAGAAATATTTTAGATTTACTATTCTCTAATCACCCAAGTGATTGTTTGACTTGTGAGATGGTTGGAAATTGTAAATTACAAGAATATTGTTATAGATATGGAATGAAAGAAGGTACTTGGATTGGTGAAGTTCAAAATCATGAAATTGATGCTAACAATCCTGTTATGATTAGAAATCAAAACAAATGTATCCTTTGTGGTAAATGTGTTAGAGTTTGTCAAGACGTTCAAATTACAGGTGCTATTGATTTTGTAGATAGAGGTTTTGCCGCTCGTATAGGAACACATAAAAATTTAGATTTAAATACAGAAAATTGTAGATTCTGTGGACAATGTATCAGTGTTTGTCCAACAGGTGCTTTACTTAATAAGCAATTAATGGGAACTAGACCATGGGAAATTAAAAAAGTTAGAACAACTTGTCCTTTCTGTGGTACTGGTTGTAACTTTGATTTAAATGTTAATACTAGAACCGGAAAAGTTATTGGTGTTACTCCAAATGAAGATTCTCCTATAAATGGAACACAACTTTGTGTTAAAGGAAGATTTCATGTTGACTTAATCAATAGTAAAGATAGACTTACTGACCCATTGATTAAAAGAAATGGTGTTTTTGAAAAAGCAACTTGGGATGAAGCACTTAGTTTAATTGTTGATAAGTTTAACGAAATAAAACAAAATTATGGTCCGGATGCTATTGCTGGATTATCTTCTGCTAGAACTTGTAATGAAGATAACTATACATTCCAAAAGATGATGCGTGTGGCTGTTGGAACAAACAACGTTGACCACTGTGCGAGAACCTGACATGCTCCTACAGTTGCAGGTCTTGCAACAACACTTGGAGAAGGAGCAATGACAAACACAGTTAATGAAGTTTTTGATACAGATTTAATGTTTGTTATTGGGTCAAACTCAACAGAAGCCCACCCTATAATTGGAAATAAAATGCAACAATCTCACAGAAAAGGAACTAAACTTATAGTTGTTGATCCTAGAAAAACTGAGATTGCAAGAGAAGCGGACTTACATCTTTCTTTAAAATCAGGTACAGATGCCGCTTTAATAAATGGAATGTTACATATCATCATAAAAGAAGAACTTTATGATAAAGAATATGTAAAAGAAAGAGTTGAAGGATTTGAAAATGTTAAAGAAATTGTAGAAAAATATACTCCTGAACTTGTAAGTAAAATTACAACTCTTCCAGTTGAACAAATCTATAAAGCTGCAAGGATGTTCGCAGGAGTAAATGTTGCTGCAATTTACTATACACTTGGAATAACAGAACATACAACAGGTACTTCTAATGTAATGAATCTTTCAAACCTTGGACTTGTTTGTGGATATATCGGTAAAAAAGGTGGCGGTATAAACCCAATGCGTGGTCAAAACAATGTACAAGGAGCATGTGATGTGGCAGCTCTTCCAAATTATTATCCTGGATATAGAAAAGTTGTTGAAGAAAAAGATGCTTTATTATTTGAAGAACTTTGGGGAACTAAATTAAATAGAAAATTGGGTCTTAGAATTCCGGAAATGTTAGATGAAGCTGTTGAAGGAAAACTTAAAGCGATGTATGTAATGGGAGAAGATCCAATACTTTCAGACCCTGATGCAAACCATGTTAAACATGCTATGGGTAATTTGGACTTTTTAGTAGTTCAAGATATTAACTTAACTGAAACTGCAAAAATTGCAGATGTTGTATTACCGGCTACTTGTTATGCAGAAAAAGATGGAACATTTACAGCTTCTGAAAGAAGATTACAAAGAGTTAGAAAAGCTGTTGACGCTCCGGGACAAGCTCGTGTTGACTGGGAAATATTAGCTGATATAGCAAGAAGACTTGGAGCTAAGGGATTTGATTTTAAAACATCAGAAGATGTATTTAATGATATAAGAAAAGTAATGCCTACATACAGAGGTATAACTTATGATAGAATAGATAAAGAAAATGGTATTCAATGGCCATGCTATGATGAAAATGATCCAGGAACACCATATTTACACAAAGGTAAATTTGTGAGAGGCCCTAAAGCTCTTATGGTACCAGTTGAATATGAAGGACCAAAAGAACTTGAAAATGAAGAATATCCTATCATTCTTACAACAGGTAGAGCATTATATCATTACAATGTAATGACTAGATATTCAAATGCATTAGATGCTATTCAACCTTATGAATTGATTGAAATTTCAAAAGAAGATGCTGAAAAACATGATATAGAAAATGGAGATTTTGTTAGAGTAACTTCAAGAAGAGGAAGCGTTGTTGGTAGAGCTAAAATTACAGACAGAGTAAAAGAAGGACTTATGTATATGACTTTCCACTTCTCTGAAACACCGGTTAACCAACTAACAAGTTCACACTATGATCCAATCGCAAAAACAGCAGAATATAAAGTAACTGCTGTTAATATCAAGAAAGTAAATAAACTTGATAAAGGATTGAAAAGTGAAAAATTCATTGACTTAAATGAATTGGTTGAAGAAATAGTTTAATTGAAAAGTATTAAAAGTTGAAGACTTGTTCTTCAACTTTTTTTATGTTTAAATCTGTTTTTTGTTGAAACTTGTGTAGATTTGATATATACTTATAGTAATATATTTATTTTTATTTAAGGAGAAAATTATGAATAAGATTTTATTAGTTGAAGATGAAGATAATATTAGATTATTTACAAAAATAAATCTTGAAAGAGAAGGTTTTGAAGTTTTAGAGGCTGAAAGTGGAGAAAAAGGTGTAGAACTTGCTTTAAAATACAATCCACAAGTTGTTATTTTGGATATAATGTTACCAGGAATAGACGGTTTTGAAGTTTGTAAAATTTTAAGAGAAAAACTTCCTAAGATTGGTATAATAATGCTTACTGCAAAAACTCAAGATGTTGATAGAATTAATGGATTAGAAAGTGGTACCGACGATTATTTGAGCAAACCATTTAATCCTGTTGAGCTTATTTTAAGAATTAAATCTTTGATAAGACGTATAGATTCAATCCAAAATAATAGTGATTTAATTAATATTTATCCTTTTAAATTGGATTTGTATTCTAAAACTTTTTATAAAGAAGGTAAAGAAATAGAACTTACACCAACAGAACTTGCAATGGTTACTATTTTTGTTTCTAATCCGGGAAGAGCATTTTCAAGAAATGAACTTTTGAATATGACTTGGGGTGAAGATTTCGAAGGGGATATTAAAATAGTAGATGTTAATATAAGACGTCTTAGAGCTAAGATTGAAGATAATTCAAGTAAACCAAAGTATATTGAAACTGTTTGGGGGACGGGTTATAGATGGAATTCAAACTAAGATATGGTAAATTAGTTGAAAAATTTAGTAATCTTAAGGAACTTTTTTTGAAGAAATCTTTAAGAATTAGAATAATGACTCAATTTTTCTGGATTATTGCTTTAATTGTAATATTTTTTGAAATTTTTTTAGTCTTTACAATAAAAAATTATTATTATTCCGGAGTTACAGGAATCATTCAAAGTCAGGCAAAATATAGTGCGAAGTTATATGAAATTCATTTGGCTAATTCCAGTCTGTCTGAGTTGGTTTTAGATGATTCTGAAGAGTTTTATAGTGAAGTAAATGCAGAAGTTCAGATTTTGAATAACTCAGGGAAAGTACTATTGGATACTGTTAATGGCAATGAGATAGGAAAAGTTTTAACAAGTGGCGATGTTGATTCTGCTAAAAATGGAAGTAATGGTTCTAGTATTTATAAAAATTTAATTTCTAAAAATAATGAATTAGCTGTATCTATTCCACTTAATAATGGTAGTGAACAGATTGGTATTGCAAGATTTATAATATCAATGGAAAATATAGATAATATGATTACTCAAAGATATCTGGTATTTTTCTTGTTTGGATTTTTTGTTTTAGTTATCGCTATAAGTATAAGTGTTTTTATGAGTGGTAAAATAGTTTATCCTATTCAAAAGCTTACTAATGTAGCTTTGAATTTGGCTGACGGTAGGCTACACGAAAAAGCCGATGAAGTTGGGGATTATGAGATTTCTCAACTTGGAAGTACAATGAATTTAATGAGTGAAAACTTGATTAAAAAAGAACAACTTAAAAAGGACTTTATTTCAAGTATTTCCCATGAGCTTAGAACTCCTCTAACTGTAATAAAAGGTTGGGCTTTTACTTTACAATCTGAGGCTAAAGGGAATAAACTTTTAGAGGATGGGTTGATTATCATAGAAAAAGAAAGTGATAGACTTGGTAATATGGTTACTGAGCTTTTGGACTTCTCAGAACTTAGTAGTGGAAGACTCATAATGAATAAGGAATTGTTAGACCTTAATGAACTTGGTTTATTTATAAATAAACAATTAATGCCAAAATCTAGTGCTAAAAATATAGATATGATTTTAAATTATGATGAGTCTAATAGTGTAATGGTTATGGCTGATAGGGATAGAATTAAGCAAGTCCTTATAAATATTTTAGATAATGCTTTGAAATTTACTGATGAGGGTGGAGTTGTTTTAACTGATATAAAGATTGAAGGTGAAAAGGCTGTTGTTGAAGTTATAGACAATGGTTGTGGTATCTCGGAAGAAGAAATTTCTTTAGTAACAGGAAAATTTTATAAAGGTTCAAACAGCAATTCGCATACAGGTCTTGGCTTATCTATTTGTGAAGAAATCGTTAAAGCTCATAATGGTAATTTGATTATAAGAAGTGTTTTAGAAAAGGGAACAGTAGTTAGGGTTGAGTTACCACTTGAAAAAGGAGATATTCAAAATGAAACATAAAAAATTAATACTTAGCAGTATAGGAATAAGCTTATTGGGATTAATTGTTTTACTGTTTTTCGTTTTAAGAGGTAATTTTTTTAAATATACAGATATAAACTCTATGATTTTAGAGCCAAAGTCTGATTCACTTTTGATATCCGGTACTTGGAAGTTGGAGTCGGTTACCACTATAAGCGACGGAAGTGAATCTACAAGTGAAGATGATAAATTGTATGTTAGCAAAAATTTTGTTTCTTTTGAAAAAATTTCTACAAATAATCCTAAGTTTAAATTTAGAAGATTGAATTTTAAAAATTATTTATTGTATAACGGGGTTATTACTGATAAAATTAAAATTGATTCAGATGAAGTTACCGTTGTTTCTATAAGAGATGAAAAAAACTTTTATAAAGAATTTATTGTTATAGATGAAAATAAAATTTCTACAATTTACAATAAGAAATATTATGTTTTTGAAAGAGTTTCTTTTGATGTTGAAGAAAAATTGATTGGAGATTCCGGCACGGAAGATGTTTCTAAGAAAAAAGATATATCTTTTTTGATAGGTCTTAAAAGTGTAGGAACGGGTAATGTCGATTATGAAACTTTGTTAATTAGAAAAAATGGAGAAAAAAAGATAACTATAAACAAGGCGTCAGGGCTATTTATAAATAATAAAAATAAATTTTTTATCGCTAATTCGATTGGCGATAAAATTTATATTTCTGATGATTATGAAAATAATTCTGAAAAAAAGATATTGGATATAAAAAACGCTACTATAAATTTTTTAAGTGAAAATTATATAAGTGTTGAATCTTATAATACAGATACAAGCAAAAAAAATTATTCTATATATAATATCAATAGCTTGTCTGATGAAAATAAAATTTCAATAAAAGATATTGCCGGAGATAGAGGAGAACAGGCATATTTTAATAAGATAAGAAAACTTGGGTATTCAAGTGAAAATATCACTTCTTTTGATATGAGAAATTTTGGAGTTAAGAGAAATAATTTTGGCTGGGTTTTTAAAGGTATTTTAAATAATTATTCACATAATAATTTTATTTCTAGTGAGATTAATTTAGATTTAATACCTAAAGTTAATATTTTTTCGAATAAATCGAGTAAAATTTCAAAAATAAAAGTAAAAGAAAAGGCTAAAAATGTTTTAGATTATTTTATTTCTCCTGATGAAAGTATGATAGTAATTTTGACTGCAGATGATATATCCGTATATGGGATAAAAAATCAGAAAATCGAAACTTTGCCAATTTCTACAATTAGCTTAAATAGTAGAAGAGAAGTTGTTAATTTTCAATGGGAAAGCGCGATTAGTAGTGAATTAACTTATAATGAATTTTTAAAAATTAAACAATTAGAATTGAAAAAAACTATATAAAAAATCTCTATGAATAATATAGAGATTTTTTTGTTATAATATTTTGTTCTTAAATTGAATTTATGTCTAATCCTTTTTTTAATTCATTTATTTCTTCCACCATAAAGTCTTTAAATATTTTATTTACATTTGAAAATTGTAAATTCTTATTGTAAACAAAATAGAATTTTCTATTTAAATAAATATTTTTTATATTTAAAATTTTAACCTTATCTTTGAAAGGAGAAATATTTAACATTCTTTGAGAAACGAATCCACTTCCAACGCCTTTTGTTACAAGTTCTAAAATTGTGTTTGTATCGTGAATTATGGCAACACTATTTGAAATTACATTTAATGCATTATTTCTCTTCAACTCATCTTCTACTATTTGTCTAGTACCTGAACCTATTTCTCTTAAAATAATTTTATCATTCTTTAAATCGTCAATACTTATTACTGAATAATTTTTTAAATCAGGATATGCGTCTTTATTAACAACATACACTATGTGGTCATCCATAATTTGAGTGTAAATCAATTTAGGGTTAGATATTTTCAATCCAACTATACCGAAGTCTGTTTCTCCAACTAAAATGCTGTCTATTACAGTTCTTGAATCATCATTACTTATATTAAATGAAATATCAGGAAATGAATTTGAAAATTTTTCAATTAAATCCGGTAATATAATCTTTCTTGGAACAGAAGACACACAGATATTTAAAGTTCCCTTTAGGTTTTGTGAATATATATCTAAATCTCTTATAATTTCGTCATAAGAAGATAATATATTAAGAGCATGTTTATATACTATACTTCCTGCTTGAGTTAGTGTAACACTTCTTCTAGTTCTAACAAAAAGGGAAGTATTAAGTTCTGATTCAAGTGCTTGTATATGATTTGTTACAGACGGTTGAGTTATGTATAAAACATCGGCTGTTTTAGTAAAAGATTTTGTTTTAACTATTGTAATAAAAGTTTCTAACTGTTTAAAATCCATAATATCCTCCATAAAATACATATTAAATTTATAATATATATATTTTTATTTATTATAACATTTTTTTAACAAAAAGTAAATATTAATAAAATATAATGAATTTATTGAGAATGTTTTCGATAAAATGTTGAAGTTTCAATCTTTGTATATTAAAGATAAATTTTATTTAAAAATTTACAGAAAACGTGTTGACTTAAGAAATAAAATATGTTAATATATCTTTGTTAGGGGGTATGTAAAATGTTTTCAAACGAGAATATAAAGAAAGTTGATCCAAGTATTGCTGAAATATTGGATAAAGAGTACGAAAGACAAAATAGTCATATTGAATTAATAGCATCTGAAAATTGGGTAAATGATGCGATTTTAGAGGCAGCTGGAAGTATATTAACTAATAAATATGCTGAAGGATATCCTGGAAAAAGATATTACGGTGGTTGTGAAGTAGTAGATGATGCAGAAAGATTAGCTATTGAAAGAGTTAAAGAACTTTATGGTTGTGAATATGCAAACGTTCAACCTCATTCAGGTTCTCAAGCTAACTTTGCAGCATTTTTTGCTATTTTAAATCCTGGTGATACTTACATGGGTATGAATTTAAACCATGGTGGACATTTAACACATGGAAATCCTATTAACTATTCAGGAAAGATATATAATCCGGTTCCTTATGAAGTTGATGAAAATGGATATATAGATTATGATGAAGTTTTAAGAATTGCAAAAGAATGCAAACCTAAATTAATTTTAGCTGGAGCATCTGCTTATGCAAGAAAAATAGATTTTAAAAAGTTTAGAGAAATTTGTGATGAAGTAGGAGCAGTATTAATGGTAGATATGGCTCATATAGCAGGACTTGTTGCTGCAGGATTACATGAATCACCAATCCCTTATGCTGACGTAGTTACTTCTACAACACATAAGACATTAAGAGGACCAAGAGGTGGACTTATTCTTTCAAGTGCTGCTGCAAACGAAAAATTCAATTTCAATAGAGCTGTATTTCCTGGCTCACAAGGTGGACCATTACTACACATTATAGCTGCTAAAGCGATTGCTTTTAAACAAGCATTAGAACCTGAATTTAAAGAATATCAAAAACAAGTTTTGAAAAATGCTCAAGCATTAGCAAAAGGTTTAATGGATAGAGGAATTAAACTTGTATCAAACGGAACCGACAATCATTTAATGTTAGTTGATTTAAGAGATTATGATATGAGTGGTAAAGAATTAGAAAAAGCATTAGACTCTGTTCATATTACTTGCAATAAGAATACAATTCCAAATGATCCTAGATCACCATTTGTTACAAGCGGTATAAGACTTGGAACTCCTGCTATAACTACAAGAGGCTTAAAAGAGGCTGAAATGGATTTAATAGCAGAAGCAATCGCTGGAGTTGTTAAAAACGGAGAAGAAGGAAAAACAAGGGCATTAGAAATAGTTAATGAATTGACTAAGAGATTCCCTCTAAAATAGTATCCTTAATATAAAAAAATAAAACGTCTTAATAGGCGTTTTATTTTTTTAAAAAATTATATTAAATTTTTATGGAATGAGTGAAATTATTTTATTTATTATTAAATCATCAAAGTTAATATTTCCTTTTTCTGATTCTAATATTTCTTTTGAAAGAGTAACTTCATCTGTTATAATACCATCTACACCCTTTGAGTATGCATTTATAATATCATCATTTGTATTTGTTGTCCAAACATATACTCTCTTTCCGTTTTTTTGTATTTTTCTAATAAGCTCATTTGTTACTATTTCTTTTTCTATACAGAAAAAATCTATAAATTTTAAATTATAAAATTTTCCATAACTAAAAGCTAATATTAGTCCTGTTGAAATTGAAGGTTCTAAATCTTTAACTTCTCTTAGAGCCTTAGGAGATAGGGAAGAAACAATAACGTCATAAGGCTTGTCTTTTATCAACTTTACAACTTCTTCTGCCAATTTTTTATCATTTTTCCTAAAAGGCTTTAATTCTATATTTAATTTGATTTTTCCAGAAGTTTTTTCAAGAACTGTTTTTAAATCTACAAAATTATATTCTTTAGAATTTCTTTTATCTATCAATTTATACTTTTTTAATTCCTCAAAAGTTAAATTTTCAATTATTTCTTTTTTACCTGTTAATCTTTTTAAATTGTGGTCATGAGATAAAACTACAACATTGTCTTTAGTGAGTACGACGTCAATTTCGGCAAATTCTGCTCCTAGTTTTATAGCCTCATTTAAAGACTCTAATGTATTTTCTAAAGAGTTTTTTGTGCTACCTCTATGAGCTATAATATCCGGTTTTAAATTTCTAAAAGCGTGATAAAATTTTATTTCTTCGCTTGAATTTCTATATTTACTAAAAATTCCTGCAAAAACTAAAAACAGCATAACTAAAGACATTTTTAATCTCATTTTATTTGTAGGATAAATACTTTCTGAAATTTCCGCATCTAACGATGTTCTAAAATAAAATTTAGAAATTCCTGAAAAAGTTATATAATTTGATAATACATTTGTAAATATTTTTAATAGTGTTGCAATGCACATATATGTGATTATTCCCATATTGCTTAGCGTCTTGTTACTTGTTTGCATATAGAATATGGATATTATAGAAATTAAGCTAAGTATTTTAAAAAATTGAACAATTAAATTCTTAATAGCCACGATAATTAAAGTTTTTATACTTTTTAGTTTGTTTTTTCTAAGTCTTTTAAAACTTATTTTAGCACTTTCGATAAAATTTTTATTTTCTAAGAAAAATATATGATAAATAAAAAGCAAAAATATTGAAAGCACAATAGCTATAAAAGTTATGAGAGCAAATAAAATTATCCCTGCATGAGTACTTAAAATGTGCTCTGTAATAAATGTTGGTATTTTAATTCCTTTGTGAATTGATGTTGAAATAGGAATATTTATAGTTACCATAATCAAAATTAAATAATTTTGAACTTTTTTTAATTTGGATTTTATTTGCTTGTATGAATTGTTAAAAATTTCTAAAATAGAAACTTTATTTCCAATCCTTATTTGATTTGCAGTAAATACAAAACTACTCACTTCAAAGAGCTTTATGATTGCAAACGAAAAAGTTACTATCAAAATAATCCCAATCTTAGTTGGCGACTTTACAAAAAGGCTAGGACTTTCTATCGAAAAAAATCCGAATTTAGTTAATCTAAGAACAAAATTAAAAAATTCTTTTGAAAAAGGCAATAAAATAACAATAAAAGCTAGTTGATATAATAAATCAAAAATCAATAAATTTTGAAAACTTCTATTTTTTAATAATTTAAACATGATAACTCCTTCTTTGAGTTTTTTTATATGAATAATAATAGCACAAATCAAAGAAAATATAAAGAATTATTTATGTAAACATTGCTTAATTGTATATGCTTAAAATATATTTAATAAAAATTTACGGAAAAATACTTTATATTTTAATAATTTTTTAGTAAAATTTTTTTAAAAATTGTATTGACAAAAATAGATTTTATTGTTATTATTTAGGTGTAAGTTAAATTGTGATGACTTAAATGAAATAAAATCTATAAGAGAAAGAGTATCTAGGGTTCCGAATTTATTTGCTGGTCCGAGCGATACGAGTACTTTTTAAAGTATTACACCTAAGGGAGAAAAGCCCAGGAGGTAGGTTTCGCTTGAAGCCTACTTGCTGGGCTTATTTATTTCTTATGTTAAATTTAGGAGGTATTTTATGGAAAAAATTTATACTGGAAAGACAAAAGATATTTATAAGAGCGAAGATGGAAATTATGTTTTAAAGTTTAAGGACGATGTTACCGGAGAAAACGGAGTTTTTGACCCTGGTGCTAATACTGTTGGTCTATCTATAGAAGGGGTAGGTCATGAGGGTTTAAAAATTACTAAGTATTTCTTCGAGATTTTAAAAGAAAAAGGAATTAGAACTCACTATATAGATTGTGATTTGAATGAGAATACTATGACTGTTAAGCCTTGTAAGGTTTTTGGTAAAGGCTTAGAAGTTATATGCAGATTTAAGGCTGTTGGTAGTTTTATCCGAAGATATGGTTTATATGCAAATATGAATGATGATTTAGATACTTACGTTGAAGTTACATTAAAAGATGATGAAAGATGCGACCCTTTAATTACTAAGGACGCACTTGTAATGTTAAATATATTGACTGAAAAAGAATATGAAGATTTAGTAGCACTTACTAAGGAAATTTGTACTATTATTAGAGATGTTTTAAAAGAAAAGGGACTTACTCTGTACGATATTAAATTGGAGTTTGGTAAAACTTGTGGAGAAGTTGTATTGATTGATGAAATATCTGGTGGCAATATGAGAGTTTATAACGGAGATGAAATTGTTGCACCAACTGATTTATATTCTTTTTTGCTTAAATAATTTTAGCCGGGAAGAATATCCCGGCTTTTTGTTTTATACTAAACACTAATTAAAATTTCTAAAATTAAGTAAAGTACGATGCGTGAAGATGTTCACAGTCGATTGTTCCCAAATCAAAGATTTGGACAATCTTTGAGGCAGACCTACTATGTTTGCAAGCAAACAAGTTAGGGCTAGATTGACTTCGTGCTACGCACTTCGCTAAAGATGATGTTTTGGTTGTTTTTTTGAAAGTTTAGTCAGTAATTAGTTTTATTTTATTTGATTTTTGGAGGTAATTATGAAAGTAGCTGTTATTATGGGTAGCATTTCTGATAAAGATATTGCTAAAAAGACTTGTGATGTTTTAAAAGAATTTGGAATAGAATATGAGGCAAAAGTTATTTCTGCTCATCGTTCTTTAGATTTTGCAGTAGATTTTGTAAATAGTATGGAAGAAAAAAATATTGAATTAATAATTGCGTTTGCGGGTAAGGCTGCCCATTTAGCAGGGGTATTAGCCGGTATTTCAACTACACCTGTTATTGGTGTTCCTGTAAAGGCATCAACTCTTGACGGACTTGACGCTTTACTTTCAACTGTTCAAATGCCAAAGGGGGTTCCTGTTGCTACAGTTGCAATAGACGGGGCAGAAAATGCCGGAATTTTAGCAGCACAAATTCTTTCATTAAAGTATGATGAATTAAAGATAAAACTTAAAGAGTATAAAGTAAAAATGAAAGAACAAGTTAAACAAATGGATAATGAACTTAGTTTATAAATGGAGGATATTTTAATGGCATTAACTTATGAATCAGCAGGAGTAAATAAACACGAAGGGTATAATGAGGTAAATTTAATCAAAAAATTTATTAAAAATACTTATACAGATGGAGTGCTTTCAGATTTAGGAGGATTTTCCGGACTTTTTGAGTTGGGAAAAGATTTGAAAAATCCTGTTTTAGTTTCCGGAACTGACGGAGTTGGAACTAAGGTAAAATTAGCGCAAATGATGGACGTTCATAATACTGTTGGGATAGATTGTGTTGCAATGTGTGTTAATGACATTTTATGTCAAGGAGCTAAGCCTCTATTTTTACTAGATTATATTGCAACAGGAAAACTTGTTGCTGAAAAAATGGCAAGTATTGTTGAAGGTGTTGCAGAGGGTTGTATTCAAGCGGGTAGTGCTTTAATTGGTGGAGAAACTGCCGAAATGCCTGGAATATATAAAGAAGAAGATTATGATATTGCAGGTTTCTGTGTTGGTGTTGTTGAAAAGGATAAAATAATTGACGGAAAGAAAAATGTAAAAAAAGGTAATGTTATTTTAGCTTTACCATCTTCCGGAGTCCATAGTAATGGTTTTTCTCTGGTTAGAAAAATAATTTTTGACCACAAAAACTTTTCATTAGATGATGTTATTGAAACCGGAAAAACTTTAGGAGAAGAGCTTTTAACTCCTACAAGAATTTATGCAAAGCAAGTAGTAGCTTTGTTAGAAAAATTTAATGTAAATGGACTTTGCCATATAACAGGTGGAGGTCTTTATGAAAATGTACCAAGAGTTTTAGGTGATGATGTTGATGCTAAAATTTTTGAAAAAAATATTCCAACAAAAGAAATTTTTTCACTTCTTCAAAAATGGGGAGAAATTTCAAAAGAAGAAATGTATGGAACTTTTAATATGGGAATAGGAATGTTGCTTTTTGTTGAAAAAGATGATGTAAACGGAATAAAAGAATTATTCAAAGAAATGAATGAAGAGATTTATGAAGTTGGAGAAGTTGTTGAAGGAAGTTCCAAAGTAATTTTATGTTAGTAAATTTTGGAGGAATTATGGATAAGAGAATTTTTGTAAAAAAAAGAGCTGGATACAATAAAGAGGCTTTAGATTTAAAAGATAGTTTAAATTTAGAATATAATTTAGGAATAAATGATTTAGAAGTTTATATAATATATGATATTTACAATATCAATGAAAAAACTTATGAATTAGCTAAAAATTCTGTTTTTTCAGAAGTTATGATTGATGAAGTTGTTGAAGATATTAAATTAGAGGATGGAAAATATTTTGCTTATGAAACATTACCTGCTCAATATGACCAAAGAGCGGATAGTGCTGTTCAATGTGTATCTCTTTTAGACAATTCTTCAAAGATAACTGTAAGAAGTGGAAAACTTGTTATTTTTGATAAAGTTTTAAGTGAAAATGAACTTGAAAATGTAAAAAAATATTTAGTAAATCCTATTGAATCAAGAGTTAAGGATATGAGTGTTTTAAGTTTTTCAATGAATTCTGAAATGAAAGAAATGAAAGACTTAACAGGATTTTCTAACTTTTCAAAGGAAGAATTGATTTCTTTGAAAAAAGAAATGTCTTTAGCTATGGATATTGAAGATTTGATTTTCATTCAAAATTATTTTAAAGAAGAGGGAAGAACTCCTACTGAAACAGAAATTTATGTTTTAGATTGTTATTGGAGCGACCATTGTAGGCATACAACTTTTGAAACTATATTAGATGAAGTTAAGATTGAATCTGAACTTTTCCAAAAAGAAATGCAAGATGCTTTCGATATTTATTTAAATATCAGAAAAGAATTGAATATTACAAAGCCAATAACTTTAATGGATATGGCAAGTGTAATCGGAAAATATCATAGAAGAATATTGAATGACCAAAATATTGAAGTTAGTGAAGAAATAAATGCTTGCTCATTTTTTACAGATATAGAAAATAATGGAAAAACTGAAAAATGGTTAATTCAATTCAAAAACGAAACACATAATCACCCAACAGAAATTGAACCTTTTGGCGGTGCAAGTACTTGTGTTGGGGGTGCTATTCGTGACCCATTGTCCGGAAGAAGTTATGTATATCAAGCGATGAGAGTAAGCGGTTGCGGAAATATTTTACAAAGTAGGGAAGAAACTTTAGAGCATAAGTTACCACAAGTTGATATTTCAACAAAGGCTACAAGTGGTTATTCATCTTATGGTAATCAAATCGGACTTGCAACAACTTATGTAAAAGAACTTTATGATGATTCTTATGTTGCTAAACATATGGAAGTAGGTGCTGTTGTAGGTGCTGTTAAGTATGGAGATTTTAAAAGAGAAACACCTGTTAAAGATGATATTGTAATGTTAATCGGTGGAAGAACTGGTAGAGATGGTATTCAAGGTGCAAGTGGTTCAAGTTTAGTTCATACAAATGATTCGCTAGAAACTGCATCAAGTCAAGTTCAAAAGGGAAATGCCATTGAAGAGAGAAAAATTCAAAGATTATTTAGAAAGCCTGAAGTCACAAAGTTAATTAAAAAATGTAATGACTTTGGTGCCGGTGGAGTTTGTGTTGCTATTGGAGAATTATCTGAAGGAATAGAAATTCATTTAGATAAAGTTTTGCTAAAATATGAAGGTTTGAATCCGACTGAAATTGCAACAAGTGAATCTCAAGAACGTATGGCGATTGTGATTTCTCCAAATGATTATGAATTTTTTGTTAAAGAGTGTGAAAAAGAAAATATAGAATATTCAAAAGTTGCAACTATTACTGATAGAAAAAGACTTGAAATGTATTACCATGATGAAAAAGTTATGGATTTAAGCGCAGACTTTTTAGCAACAAGTGGAGTTAGACAGCATTCAAAGAGTACTTTAGTAGATAATAATGGAGTAAACCCTTTTGAAAATAAAGAATTTTCTAAAGAAAATGTATTGAATGAATTATCTTCATTAAATGTAACTTGTCAAAAGGGTATTGCTCAAAGATTTGACGGTTCAATTGGAGCTACTACTGTGTTAATGCCATTTTCAGGTAAAAATCAATTAACACCTGTTCAAGCAGGAATTCAAGCTATTCCTACAATTCATTCAACAAGTGATACTGCTACGATTTTGAGTTATGGATTTATTCCTAAAATTTCTCATTATTCACCATTCTTATCAGCTATATATGCCGTTTTAGAATCTGTTGCTAAAGTTTATGCAGTTGGTGGAGATAGAAGTAATTTATATCTTTCATTCCAAGAGTATTTTGAAAAACTTGGAAAAGATAGTAAAAAGTGGGGTAAAGTTACTCAAAGTTTACTTGGAAGTATTTATGCACAAAATGAAATTGGTTGTCCAAGTATTGGTGGTAAAGACAGTATGTCCGGAACATTTAACGACTTAAATGTAGTTGAAACTTTAATTTCTTTTGCTTGTACTCCGGTAAAAATTAAAAATGTAATTTCTCCTGAATTAAAATCAGTTGGAAATTATTTATACTATATTCCGGTTGTTAAAGATTTAAAAGGATATCCGAATATCAAAGAAACTTTGAAGAATTATGAATTAGTAAATGAACTTATAAAAGATAAAAAAGTTTTATCTGTATATGTTCAAGAAGAGGGAAGCGTTGTAAGTTCTCTAGTAAAAATGGCTGTCGGTAATGGTTTAGGTTTTACAGTTAATAAAGAAAATATTTTAAACTTTGACCCGGCATCAATGGTTGTTGAGTCAAACTACGAATTACCTTTTGAAAAAATTGGTGAAGTAAGTGAAAAAATTGTTGTAAATGGAATTACTTTTGAATATGATGAAATTTACAATGCTTATACTAATACTTTAGATAAAATTTATCCTTTATATCAAAATAAAGATAAGGGAAGTTGTGAAAATTTATCTAGTGGAAAGGCAGAAAAGAGATATTACAAGGAATATGTTGAAGATGTAAATGTTCTTATTCCTGTATTTCCTGGAACAAACTGTGAATATGATGTGGAAAAAGCATTTATTGATGCAGGTGCTAAAATAAAAACCATTGTATTTAGAAATAAAAAAGAAGATGATATTGAAAAATCAATAGAAGATTTAGTAAATGGAATAAAAGATGCACATATCATTATGATACCGGGAGGTTTTTCAAGTGGAGATGAGCCTGACGGAAGTGCGAAATTTATTGTAAATGTTTTGAAAAATGAAAAAGTTAAAAATGCAATTCACAAACATTTAGATGATAAAAAATTAATTTTAGGAATTTGTAACGGATTTCAAGCTTTAATTAAGTCAGGTCTTTTACCTTATGGAAGAATAAAAGATTTAACAAAAGATGATTTAACATTGTATAGAAATGATAGTTACCACCACATTTCAACAAGCGCAATAACTCGTGTTGCAAATGTAAATTCTCCTTGGACATGGGATTTTGAAATTGGAGAATTACATGAAGTAATGTTTAGCCATGGAGAAGGAAAACTTGTTGGAGAAAACATTGAAAAATTCAAACATTTATGCGCTTTCCAATATTGTGATTTTGAAGGAAATGCAAGTAGTAACGGAAAGTTCAATCCAAATGGCTCATTGTATGCTATTGAGGGATTGTTGAGTGAAGACGGATTGGTTTTAGGTAAGATGGGACATAGCGAACGTTATGGAACTGATTTGTATAAAACTAAAACTGTAAAAGGAATACAAAATATATTTAAAAATGGTGTAAATTATTTTAAAGGGGGAAAATAGTATGAAACTTTTATACGAAGGAAAAGCGAAACAATTATTTGAATGTGAAAATAATGAAGAAATATATGTTCACTATAAAGATAGTGCAACTGCATTCAATGGGCAAAAGAAAGAAGAATTTAATAAAAAGGGTGTTTTAAATAATACAATTACTTCATTTATTTTTGAATATTTGGAAAAAAATGGAGTAGAAACTCATTTTATAAAAAAAGTGAATGATACAGACCAAATCTGTAAACATGTCAAAATAATTCCTTTAGAAGTAATTACAAGAAATATTGTTGCAGGTTCAATGGCTAAAAAATATGGTTTAGAAGAGGGAAGAAAATTAAAAAAACCTGTTTTTGAATTAAGTTATAAAAATGATGAGCTTAATGACCCGTTGATAAATGATGACCATACTATTGCTTTAGAAATAGTTACTGAAGAAGAACTTGCTTTTATAAAAAAAGAAACAGCAAAAATTAATGAGCTTTTAAAAGAATTTTTCTTAAAGGCAGGTTTGATTTTAGTAGATTTTAAAATAGAATTTGGAAAAACAAGTGATGGAAAGATAATTTTATCTGATGAAATTTCTCCGGATACTTGTAGATTGTGGGACGTAGAAACTATGGATAAACTTGATAAAGACCGTTTCCGTAGAGATTTAGGTTCAGTAATGGATGCTTATGAAGAAGTTTTAAGGAGAATAACAATTGCGTGGAATTAATGAAGAATGTGGAGTTTTTGGAATTTTCAATCATAATGATGCATCAAAATTAACTTACTTTGGACTTCATAGTTTACAACATAGAGGTCAAGAGGGGGCAGGTATTGTAAGTTCTGACGGAGAAAATTTATACAGTTATAGAAATTTAGGATTAGTTTCTGAAGTTTTTAAGGATAAAGAATTACTTTATAATTTAGTTGGAAGTTCGGCTATTGGTCATGTTAGATATGCAACAGCTGGAGATAATAGTGTTAGAAATGTTCAACCTTTTCTATTTGATTTTTATGATATGAGTGTTGGTATTTGTCATAATGGAAATCTGGTAAATGCAAAAACTTTAAGATTTGAATTAGAGAAAAAGGGAGCAATTTTTCATTCTTCATCAGATACTGAAGTTTTGATTCATTTGATTAGAAGAAGTGAAAAAGCAACTTTTGAAGAAAAATTGAAAGAGAGTTTGAATACAGTAAAAGGTGGTTTTACTTACTTAGTTTTACTTAAAGATACTTTATATGGAGCTGTTGACCCTAACTCATTAAGACCACTTGTAATTGGTAAAACACAAAATGGTGCTTATGTTATGGCAAGTGAAACTTGTGCAATAGATACTATTGGCGCAGAATTTGTTTGTAATGTAAAGGCAGGTCAATTAGCTATTATAGATAAAGACGGTCTTAGAATAGAAAACTATACAACTGCTGATAGAATTTCTATCGCTGCTATGGAATATGTTTATTTTGCAAGACCGGATTCAAATATTGCAAGTGTTAATGTTCATACTGCAAGAAAAAATACGGGAAGAACTCTTGCAAGAGAGTGCCCTGCTGAGGCAGATATAGTAATAGGGGTTCCCAATTCTTCGCTTTCTGCTGCAAGTGGATATGCTGAAGAAAGTGGTCTGCCTTATGAAATGGGATTGATTAAAAATCAATATGTTGCAAGAACTTTTATTCAACCTACTCAAGAGCTTAGAGAACAAGGTGTTAGAATGAAATTATCAGCAGTAAAAGGTGTTGTTAAAGGAAAAAGAGTTGTAATGGTTGATGATTCTATCGTTAGAGGTACTACTTCCAGAAGAATAGTTCAACTTTTAAAAGATGCAGGAGCTTTAGAAGTTCATGTTAGAATTGCATCACCACCTTTTGTTTTTCCAAGTTTTTATGGAATAGATATTTCTACTTCAGGAGAGCTTATTGCTGCTAATAAAACTTTAGAAGAAATAAGAGAAATAATCGGAGCAGATTCATTGGGATATTTAAGTGAACAAGGTCTTATAGATTCAATAGGACTTAAATTTGATGCACCGTATAGTGGTTTGTGTATGGATTGTTTCAATGGAGATTATTCTGCCGGATTATATGATTACGAAGAAGATTTTAATAATTCATTAACTGAAATTCAAAAAGAATTTTTGAAAAGAAAAAATAAATAATTTTATACCATAGCTCTTTTTAGAGCTGTGGTAAATTTTGTTATAGAAAGGTAAATTATGTTGAATATAGCTATTTTTATTTCCGGTGGAGGAACAAATTTACAAGCCATAATTGATGCTGTTAAAGAAAATAAAATTAATGGAAAGATAGAGTTGGTTTTTTCTAATAGAAAAAATGCTTATGGTCTTGTAAGGGCGAAAAATGAAAATATTGATACATTTTATTTGAATAAAAAAGAATTTTCAAGTAATGAAAAATATGATGAAAGGATTATTGAGGAGCTTGAAAAAAGAAATATTGATTTAATAGTTCTTGCAGGTTACTTAAATATTTTATCATCAAAGTTGATTTCTAAATATTCTAAAAAAATAATTAATATTCACCCTTCTTTAATTCCTTCATTTTGTGGAATGGGATTTCATGGGGAAAATGTGCATAAGGCCGTTATTAAATCGGGAGTGAAATTCACCGGAGCTACTACTCATTTTGTTGATGAAAATGTAGATACCGGAGCTATAATATTACAAGATATTGTACCTGTTTTTATAGATGATGATTTTGAAATTGTAGCTAAAAGAGTTTTAGAAGTTGAGCATAGAATATTGGTAAAGACGATAAAAGCATTTTGTGAAAATAAAATTGTTTTTAAAGAAAATAGAGCATTCATAGTGGGGGAATAAAATGACAAAAAGAGCATTGATTAGTGTTTTTGAAAAAGATAATATAGTTGAATTTGCAAGTGAACTTGTAAATTTAGGTTGGGAAATTATTTCAACCGGTGGAACTTATAGAATTTTAAAAGAAAGTGGACTTAATGTTATTGAAGTTGATGAGGTAACTAATTTTAAGGAAATTTTAGATGGACGTGTAAAAACTTTACACCCATTTATTCATGGAGGAATTTTATATAGACGTGATGAAAAAAGTCATGTTGAAACTATTGAAAAAATTGGTATTTCTTCAATAGATATGGTTGTAAATAATTTATATCCTTTTGAAAAAGTTTTAAATAGCGAAAATAAAACACATGAAAATTTAATTGAAAATATTGATATTGGTGGACCTTCAATGATTAGAGCTGCTGCTAAAAATTATAATGATGTTTCTATCGTTGTTGACCCTAGTGATTATTCTGAAATTATTGAAAGACTAAAAGAAGATAGACTGGATAAAGATTTTAGATTATATCTATCTTGTAAGGCTTTTAATTATACTGCTTATTATGATGCATTAATTTCAAGTTATTTCAATGATTTATTAAATATTGAATTTCCTGAAAAATTAACTACAACTTATAAAAAAGTTAGTGATTTAAGATATGGAGAAAATCCACACCAAAAAGCATCTTTTTATGAAAAAGTTTATGTTAAAGATGAAGAAAAAACTGAGTTTAAACAATTACATGGAAAAGAATTGTCTTACAACAATTTAACGGATATGTATTCTGCTATAAAAATTGTAAAAGAGTTTGAAGAACCTTGTGTTGTTGCTGTTAAGCATAACAATCCTTGTGGACTTGCAATAGCTGAAAATATTGATGATGCTTATGATAAGGCTTATGCTTGTGATTCTGTTTCGATTTTTGGTGGAATCATTGCTTTGAATAGAGAAGTTACTAAGTATATTGCCGAAAAAATAAATAGCTTTTTTGTTGAAATTGTAATTGCAAATAAGTTTTCAAAAGATGCTATTGAAATTTTGACTAAAAAGAAAAATATTAGATTAATCGAAGTTGAAAATATATCAGAATTTAAACTTCCAAACATTACGACTAAAGAAGTTTTAAATGGATTGGTTGCTCAAAATTATGACGATACTTTATTAACTAAAGAATTAAAATTTGTTACAAAGAGAAAACCTACTGAAGAAGAATTAAAAAATTTAATTTTTGGTTTTAAGGCTTGTAAAACAGTTTGTTCAAATGGTATTGTAATTGTAAAAGATAATGCAACTATTGGAATCGGCCAAGGAGAAGTTAGACGTTCTTGGGCAGTCCAAGAGGGATTGGAAAGAGCGAAAGAAAATCTTAAAGATGCAGTTTTAGCATCAGATGCTTTCTTCTTTGAAGATACTGTTGAATTACTAAAAGAAAATGGAATTAAGGCTGTAATTCAACCGGGTGGTTCTATAAAAGATGAAAATGTAATAAAATTATGTGATGAATATGGAATAGCAATGGTATTTACATCTACAAGGCATTTTAGACATTAGGAGGAAGATATGAAAGTTTTAGTTGTTGGTAATGGTGGGAGAGAAGATGCCATTTGTAAAAAAATATCTGAAAGTAGTAAATGTACTGAACTTTTCTGTTCAAAAGGAAATGCAGGAACTCTTAGATATGCTAAAAATATAGTATTAAATTCTAATGAAGAAATTTTTGAATTTTCAAAAAATAATAATATCGACCTTGTAGTAGTTGGACCTGAAGCACCTCTTTGTGAGGGAATAGTTGATTTATTTTCTGAAAGTAATATAAAAGTTTTTGGAGCTAATAAAAAAAGCGCAAGACTTGAAGGAAGTAAAAATTTTGCAAAAGAATTTATGAAAAAATATGATGTTCCAACTGCAAAATATGAAACTATAAAATCAAAAGAAGAGGGAATTAAAGCTATCGAAAGTTTTTCATATCCAATAGTTATAAAAGCTGATGGACTTTGTGCAGGAAAGGGTGTTAGAATTTGTAATTCTAAAGAAGAAGTTTTAGAATATTTTACAGAACTTTTTGAAGATAAAATTTTTGGACAAGAGGGAACTACTGTTGTCATAGAAGAATTTTTAAAAGGGAAAGAGGCATCTTTACTTTGTTTTGTATCAAAAGGAAATTTAATTCCTATGGAAAGTGCAAGAGATTACAAGAGAATTTTTGATAATGATGAAGGTGAAAATACTGGAGGGGTTGGTTGCTATTCTCCAAGTGAATTATTTAATGATGAATTAAAATTAAAAATAGAAAAAACTTTAGAGAAAATTTCAGAAGGATTGAAAAAAGAAAAATTAGATTATTCAGGAATACTTTTTATTGGATTTATGATTGATGAAGAGCCTAAAGTTTTAGAATTTAATGTAAGATTTGGAGATCCGGAAACTGAAGTTGTTTTACCTAGAATGAAAAGTGATTTACTTTTAGCGATAGAAAAATCTTTAGATGGAACACTTAAAAGAGAAGATTTAAAATGGAAAAGTGAAAAATGTTTAACAGTTATACTAACTTCAAAAGGCTATCCAAAAGCTTATGAAAAAGGAAAAGAAATAATAGGAATTGATTCAGTTGATGAAGATATTTATGTTTATCATAATAATACAAAATTTGTAGATGGAAAAATTTTAACAGATGGTGGTAGAGTTTTATCTGTTACAGGATTTGGAAATACTTATGATGAAATAAGAGAAAAAGTTTATAAAAATATTGAAAAAATATCTTTTGAAACAAAACAATTTAGAAAAGATATCGGAAAAATGTAAAATTAAAGGAAATATATGTAATTTTTTTTGTTGAAAACTTTACATATATTTTTTTTTATGCTATAATATATCAGTAAATCCTTGCTCAATAAAAAGAGCCAGAGACCATAAGGAGGTGAATGTAATGAGAAAATACGAAGGAGTTTTTATTTTTAAACCAAATTTAGAAGAAGAAGTAAGAAACCAAGCGTTCGATAAAATTAAATCAGCTATTGAAGCCAATGGAACTATTACTGAAATTAATGAATGGGGAAATAGAAAACTTGCTTACGAAATTAACTACATTAAAGAAGGATACTATATCATAGTTAATTTTGAAGCTGCTGTTGAAGTAGTTGCAGAAGTAGAAAGAAGATCAAGAATATCTGATGCTATCATTAGATATATGGTTGTTAAGCAAGAAGCTTAGTGGAGGAACTTTATGAACAGTGTAATTTTGATAGGTAGATTAATTAGGGATCCAGAATTAAGATATACTCAAACATCTAGTAGCAGTTATGCCAGATTTACCATTGCAGTTGATAAGGGAATGTCTAAGGAAAAGAAACAAGAATTAGAAGCTAAAGGACAACAAACAGCTGATTTTATAAATATAGTTGTTTGGGGTAAGCAAGCTGAACATTGCCAAAAATATTTGCAAAAAGGTAGAAATGTAGCAATACAAGGAAGACTTCAATCAGGAAGTTATACTGCACAAGATGGAACTAGAAGATTCGTTACAGAAGTTTGGGCTGAAAGAGTTCAATTCATCGACTGGGGCGATAGAGTTCAAAAATCTGCTACAACACAAGGATTTGGTTCATTTGATACAGGTATGGACGATGGTTTTGATTTACCATTCCAAGATGCCTCAGATGAAGAAATTCCATTTTAATTTTTAAAGGAGAATGAATATGCAAAGAAAATTTAGACCAAGAAAAAAAGTTGTTGCATATTTCTCAGATAACAGTAAACCACTTGATTATAAAGATGTAAATACTCTAAAAAAATTCATTAGTGAAAGAGGTAAGATTTTACCAAGAAGAGTAACAGGTGCTACTGCTAAACAACAAAGAGAAATTACAGCAGCAATTAAAAAAGCTAGACAAGTTGCATTATTACCATATAGTGCTGAATAGTTTGTAATTAATGGGGAGAGTAATCTCCCATTTTTATTATTAGGAGAATTTATGAATACTAAAAAAAGAAACTTGTTTCTTATTGCAGGGATATTATGGTTAATAGCCGGAACAATGATTATGAAAGTAGGAGTTCCTTTTTTAATAAATGATGATAAAAATTTTTTATTGGGACTGCTTGGTGCAATAGCGATATTTTTGATATTTTATATAATGATATTTTCTAAGTATGTAAATAAACATAAGAACAGAATTTTAAATGATAAAAGAGAAAAAATGAAAATATGGGAATTTTTTGATAAATCAAGTTATATTTTAATGATATTTATGATGTCTTTTGGTATGGCGTTAAGATTTAGTGGATTATTGCCAAACTTTTTCTTTGAATTTTTTTATTCCGGATTGGGTTTAGCACTTTCCTTAAGTGGTATTTCATTTTTGATTTTGGCTGTTAAAAATATTAATATTTAAAATTGATTTACTTTTCAAACTTTTAATGATAAAATGAGAATGTAATCGTTATTATAAAGAAATTATGTAATTTTTCTAAGAGGGGTGAGCTTGTGAATAATAAATTATCTTCTAAAAATAATGTAGAAAAATTCAGAGTTGAAAGAGAACTTTCTCAAAGAGAGTTGGCTAACTTAATAGGAGTTTCAACGGAAACTATTGTTTCAATAGAAAATGGAAATTTGATTCCAGGCATAAGACTTGCTCTTACAATTTCCACTGAGTTAGATAAAAAGTTTGGAGAAGTTTTTTTCTTTGCTTTTGGTTAAGATGTTTGATTATAATACACTTGAGAAAGTGTATTTTTTTTATTTTTTATTGGAATTATTCCAAGAAATTTTACCAGATATTATTACTATAAAAGAAAAAAAGATTTGATTTTGGGAATATTGATGATTATTTTAGCTTGTGTTAGTGCTTATTTACATTTTGTTAAAGCTTAAGGAGTTTATATGAATGAAGAACTGATTTTAAAAAATAATTTAAAAGAGGCACGAACTAAAAAAGGTCTTTCTCAGCAAAAATTAGCTGATATGATTGGTGTTTCGAGAAATACTATAAGTTCTATTGAAACGGGACAATTTAATCCTACTGCAAAACTTGCTTTAATTTTATGTATTGCATTGGATAAAAAATTTGAAGATTTATTTTATTTTTAAAAGATATGTTTTAGTAAAATATTACATATCTTTTTGTTTGTCTTTATATATGATTTTGTGATACAATTAGATTAGTTTAAATTAAGGAGTTTTTATGGAACAAAAAGTTATTACAGTTACTGTAAATATGAATATGGATGAAAAAACTTTGGAGGATAAAGTTTTTGAACTTGAAAAATTGGTTGAGGCTTTAGATGGTGAAGTTGTTTTAAATTTAACTCAAAATAAATCTAGTATAGATAAAGCCTTTTATATAGGAAAAGGTAAAGTAAGTGAAATAAAAGATTATTGTGAAAAGTTAGATGTAAAAGTAGTTGTTTTTAATAATGAATTGACAGGTTCTCAAGTTAAAAATTTAGAAGAAATTATAGGTGTTAGAGTTATTGACAGGACAAATTTAATTTTGGATATTTTTAACGAAAGAGCTAGAACAAAAGAGGCTAAGTTACAAGTAAAACTTGCAAAATTAAAATATACATTACCAAGATTGTCTGCACTTAGAAGTGGTTTTTCAAGACAACAAGGCGGAATTGGTGGTAAGGGTGTAGGTGAACAACAAATAGAACTTGATAGAAGAACTATCAATAGGGAAATATCAAGTATTACTGCACAGCTTAAAGAAATTGAAAAAAATAGAAATGAAATTAGAAAAAAGAGAATAAATTCAAAAGAGCCCATGATTTCTCTTGTTGGATATACAAATGCAGGGAAATCCACTTTAATAAATAAGTTAATAGCTTATGGAAAAGATGAAAATACTGAAATTAAAGAAGTTTTTGTTAAAGATATGTTGTTTGCGACTTTGGATACCTATGTTAGAGAAGGAATTCTTTTTAGTGGATCAAAGGCTATGTATGTAGATACCGTTGGTTTTGTTTCCGATATTCCACATAATTTAGTTGAAAGTTTTAAAAGTACATTGGAGGAAATTAAATATTCAGATTTGATTCTTCATGTTGTGGATATTTCAAATGTTAATGTGGATGAACAAATCAAAATAACAAATGATATGATAAAAAAACTTGAATGTGAAGATAAAAAAGTAATTTATGTTTTTAATAAAATTGATAAGTTGGAAGATGAAAATATAAAGTTACAGTATGCAAATATTGAAAATAAGGTGTTTATAAGTGCTAAGAGTGATGAGGATATAGTTTTTCTTTTGAAGGAAATTGAAAAAGTTTTATTTTCATCATCTATTAAAACTAAACTTTTAATTCCTTATGATAAACAAAAAATTATGAGTAATATTTTAAACGATTATACTCCGGAACTTGTAGAGCATCTTGAAAATGGAACTTTTTTAGAAGTTATATTGAAAAAAGAAGATTATGAAATTTATAAAGGATATGAGGTAAATGAAGGATAAAGAAAGTTTTTTAAGTATTCATAGTAATAAATCTTATAGTTTTATAGTAAATAAATCTGAATTTATTGGTCATGCTTTTTATGTTGAAAGTGTAGATGAGGCTGAAAAATATATTTCTGAGATAAGGGAAAAATATAAAGATGCAACACATAATTGTTTTGCATATATTATCGGTATGGATAAATTAACACAAAAATATTCTGATGATGGAGAACCTTCAGGAACTGCAGGAGTACCTATGCTTGAAGTTTTGCGTAAAAAAGATATAACAAATTGTCTTGTAATTGCTACAAGATATTTTGGAGGAATTTTACTTGGCGCAGGTGGACTTGTTAGAGCATATACAAAATCTGTTGTAGGTGCTTTAGATGAGGCAAAAATTGTTAGAAAAGAACTTTTCTACAATGTAGATATAATTTTGGATTATATTTTCTGGGGGAAAATTGAAAATATTTTAAAAAATTTTGGACTTGAAATTTTAAATATAGAATATCTTGAAAATGTAAAAATAAATTTGTCTGTAAAAAAAGAAGAGTTTGAAAGATTAAAAAATATTATGATTAATGAAACTTCGGATAATTGTATTGTAAAAATTAATGGAAAAAAATATGGCTCTGTATTTTTAAATTAACAAACTTCAAGATTTAATAAACTAATGTTTAGTCAATAAATTATGTTTTATGAAATTTACATTTTTATTAAATTTATTTCTTGTATTAAAACGATTTTTATTGTATAATAATTGTTGTGATACAAAAATTACATATTATTTATAGGAGGGTTTTGACTTGTCTGACAATAAAACAAATGATAATATTGTAGTTATGAAAGGCATTACTAAAATTTTTGGAAAAAATAAAGTTTTAGATGAAGTTAATTTCGAATTGAAAAAAGGAGAAATTCATGCTCTTTTAGGAGAAAATGGTGCTGGTAAAACTACTTTGATGAATATTCTTTATGGACTTTATTCTCCAAATGGAGGAGAAATTTATATCAATTCTAATAAATATACAGCGATGACTCCAAAAATGGCTGTTGAAAATGGAGTTGGTATGGTGCATCAACATTTTATGCTTATAGAACCTTTTAGTGTTATTCAAAATATAGTTTTAGGAACTGAAGATACTAAAGGAATATTTATTGACATTGAAAAATCCAGAAAAAAAGTTCTTTCCATAATTGAAAAATATGGTTTTAATATTGATTTAGATGCAAAAATTCAAGATATTACTGTTGGTTCTCAACAAAAGGTTGAAATTTTAAAAGCTCTTTACAAGGGTGCTGAAATTATTATTTTTGATGAGCCTACAGCTGTTCTTACGCCACAAGAGATTGATGAATTTATAAATATTTGTAATAATTTGAGAAATGAAGGAAAATCTATCATAATAATTACACATAAATTAGATGAAATCAAGAAAATGGCAGATTACTGTACAATTATTCGTCGTGGTAAATTTATTGATAAAGTTACTGTCGCTGAATCTTCACAAAAAGAACTTGCCGAAAAAATGGTTGGTAGAGAAGTCAGCTTTAGTGTTAATAAAAAAGAATCTGAAGTTGGCGATGTTGTTTTAGATGTTAAGGATATTAATGTTTTAAATAATAGAGATTTACCAATTTTAAATGGACTTAGTTTAAATGTTAGAAAAGGTGAAATTCTAGGGATAGCCGGAGTTGACGGCAATGGTCAATCAGAACTTATAGAGGCTATAACAGGTCTTAGAAAAGTTGAATCAGGAAGTATTTCAATTCTTGGAAAAGACATAACAAATAAATCTGTTTATGATATTATTGAAAGTGGAATAAGTACGATTCCGGAAGATAGACATAAACGTGGTTTAGTGTTGGATTTTTCTGTTTCTGAAAATATGATTTTAGAAAAAAGAGGAAAGGATCCTTTTTCAAAGAAAGGTATTTTGAATTTTAAAGAGATAGAATCTTATACTCAAGAAATGATTGACAAATTTGATATAAGACCAAATGATATTCACGCTATTGCTAGAGGACTTTCTGGTGGTAACCAACAAAAAGTAATCTTAGCAAGAGAAATTGATAATAACCCTGATTTATTAATAGCTGCACAACCTACTAGAGGTCTTGATGTTGGAGCTATTGAAATTATTCATAAATATATTGTAGAACAAAGAGATAAAGGAAAAGCGGTTCTTTTGATTTCATTTGAATTAGATGAAGTTATGGACTTGTCAGATAGGATTGCTGTTATCTATAAAGGAAAAATCGTTGGAGAAAAACTTGGAAAAGATGCTAACGAAAATGAATTAGGACTTATGATGGCAGGGGGTGTTATTAATAATGAACAATAGAAAAAAGATATTAATGCTTTTATTTTCTGTATTAATAGGATTTATAGTAGGGTCTATTGTTATTATGGTAGCAGGTTTTAACCCTATTAAATATTATAAAATAATGATAGAAACAACTTTTTCAAGACCAAAATTCTTTGCAAGAACTTTGGTAGATGCAGTACCACTTATCATAGGTAGTATTGGGGTTTCATTGGCATTTAAGACAGGAGCTTTCAATATTGGTGCTGAAGGACAATTTATAATCGGTTCTTTAACTGCTGCATTTTTTGGGTACTTTTTAAAATTACCACCAATAATTCACCCGATAGTTTGTATCTTATTAGCCGCTTTAGCTGGAATGGCTTGGGGTGGATTTGCAGGTTGGGTTAAATCAAAATTTGGTGTTCACGAAGTAATTACTACAATTATGTTGAACTGGATAGCGCTTTATTTTTCAAATTTAGTTGTAACTTTTGGTAAATTTTACAACGAAACAGGACAAACATCAAACGATATTCAATCAACTGCTAGCATAAAAATGTTTGGAGGATTGAGAAATTCTTCAATTCCATTTGTTAAAGATTTCTTTTCAGCTGATATAAACTTTGGTATTATTCTTGCTATTGTTTTAGCATTTGCAGTTTATTATTTATTAAATAAAACTTCAAAAGGTTATGAATTAAAAGCAGTAGGACTAAATCCTTATGCTGCCGAATTTGGTGGAATAAATGTTGGAAGTAATTTAGTTTTATCTATGGGATTGTCAGGTGCTTTATGTGCTGTTGCTGGTGCTGTTAAAGTTCTTGGATTTGCAGGAAATGTTGCAAGACTTACTGTTGCTGAAGGTAATGGTTTTGACTCAATGTCTGTTGCGCTTTTAGCAAATAGCCATCCAATAGGCTCAATATTCTCAGGTTTCTTCTTTAGTGTTCTAAAAAGAGGAGGATTTAGAGTTCAACAATTATTAGGCGTTCCTTACGAAGTTGTACAAATTATTATAGGTATTATAGTTTTATTCATTTCAATGCCTTTAGTTATAAAAATTATTTCAAAAAAATTCAAAAAAGTTGGAGGTAAAAAGTAATGAGTTTATTAAAAATAGCTTTATTTATATCTGATACATTATTATTTGCAACTCCATTATTATTTGCTGCTTTGGGTGGTATGTTCACAGAAAAAGCAGGTGTTACAAATATCGGTTTAGAAGGAATGATGACAATAGGAGCTTTCTTTGGCGCTGCTGTTGGATATTTTACAAAGAGTGCATTGTTAGGATTTTTAGCAGGTGGATTGGCAGCATCTTTAGTTGCTCTTATTCACGCGATTGTTAGTATAACATTTGGTGCAGACCAAATTGTTTCCGGTATAGCTATAAACTTTATAGGACCTGGTGTTTCATTGTTTGTATGTTCATTATTCTTTGACGGTGCAAAACAAACAATACCTGTATCATCTGGTGCCGGTAAAATGGCTAAAATTTTTGATAATTTAACAGGTGTTGAAATTATTGATAAAATTTTAGGACAATATGTTACTACTTATGTAGCGATAGCTTTTGTAGTATTGATGTCAATATATTTATATAAAACTAAATTTGGATTAAGACTAATTGCTGTTGGAGAACATCCAAAGGCTGCTGAAACATTAAATGTTAATATATATTTATATAGATATTTTGCAGTTGTAGTTTCAGGATTATTAGCTGGATTTGGTGGAGCTACTATGAGTTTAGCGACAGTTTCCAACTTTTCACAATCACTTGTTTCAGGACATGGTTTCATAGCTTTGGTTGCTGTAATCTTTGGTAAGTGGAAACCTTACGGAGTTTTAGGAGCTTGTTTATTCTTTGGAGCTGCACAAGAATTGGCGATTTTATTACCTGGATTGGGTGTTAATATACCAGAATCTATATTACCAATGGTTCCATATATTAGTACATTGTTAGTACTTATTTTCTTTGTTGGAAAATCAAAAGGACCTTCTTCAGCAGGAGTTCCATATATAAAATTGGAAGATTAAATGAAAAAGGCATACTATTTTGGTATGTCTTTTTGTTGAATATTTTGAAATTTGGAGGGGATAATATGATAACTATAAAAAGTAAAAAAGAAATTGAAGGAATGAAAAAATCTGCAGAGATTTTATCAAAAATTCATATAGGATTGAGAGATTTTATAAAACCCGGAGTTACTACTTTAGAAGTAAATAAATTTTGTCATGACTTTATGTTAAAGCATGGAGCTACACCTAAGCAAATAGGATATCATGGATATCCTTATGCAACTTGTACTTCTGTAAATGATGTAATTTGCCATGGCTTTCCGAGTAAACAAAAATTAAAATCCGGAGATTTAATTACAGTTGATATGGTTGTAGATTTAGATGGATATTTATCAGATAGTGCTTGGAGTTATGCAGTAGGTGAAGTTTCAGATGAAGTTAAAAATCTTATGGAAGTAACAAAAGAGGCTATGTATAAGGGAATAGAGGCAGCGGTTATTGGAAACAGAATTGTTGATATTGGAAAGGCGATTCAAAATTTTGTTGAGCCAAAAGGCTATTCAATAGTTAGAGATTTTTGTGGTCATGGGATTGGTGTTGAAATGCATGAAGACCCACAAGTTCCACATTATATTACTGCAACAAGAGGTGTTAGACTTGTTGAAGGTATGGTAATAACTGTTGAACCTATGATAAATACAGGAGATTGGAGATGTACTATTGATGATGACGGTTGGACTGCAAGAACAATAGATGGGGGACTTTCATGTCAATACGAACATACATTTGTAATTACAAAAGATGGTCCTTTGATTTTAACAGACCAATCATTATATGAATAAAAATAGGTTGATTTTTAACTAACATTGAAGTATAATCTAGGTATGTGATTTTTTTAATAATTTTTTATTATTTAATTAATCTATTTTAAAAAAATTCTTTTATAAAAATTTAAGGAGGAATCAAGATGAGAGTTGCGATTAATGGATTCGGAAGAATAGGTAGATTGGCATTTAGATTAATGCATGATTTAGAAGGAGTTGAAGTAGTTGCTATAAATGACTTAACAGATGCAAATATGTTAGCTCATTTGTTAAAATATGATTCAACTCAAGGAAGATTTGAAAAGGAAGTTATCGTAAATGAAGGTAGCTTTGTAATCGACGGAAGAGAAGTTAAAGTATTTTCTGATGCAGACCCTAAAAATTTGCCTTGGAAAGAATTAGATATAGATGTTGTATTAGAATGTACTGGTTTCTTTGTAGCAAAAGAAAAAGCACAATTTCATATAGATGCTGGAGCTAAGAGAGTTATTATTTCTGCGCCGGGAAAAGGAGATATGAAAACTGTCGTTTATGGAGTAAACCATGATATACTAGACGGTTCTGAACAAATTTTATCAGGTGCTTCTTGTACTACTAACTGTTTAGCTCCAATGGCTAAAGTTTTACAAGATAAATTTGGTATTGTTCAAGGTATAATGACTACTATTCACGCTTATACAGGAGATCAAAACACTTTAGATGCACCACATAGAAAAGGTGATATGAGAAGAGCTAGATCAGCTGCTATAAATATTGTTCCAAATACAACAGGAGCTGCTAAAGCTATCGGTCTTGTTATTCCTGAATTAAAAGGGAAATTAGATGGTTCTGCTCAAAGAGTTCCGGTTGCTACCGGCTCATTAACAGAATTAGTAACAGTTTTAGAAAAGAATGTTACAGTTGAAGAAATTAATAATGCGATGAAAGAGGCATCAAGTGAATCTTTCGGATATACTGAAGACCCAATTGTTTCAACAGATGTAATTGGAATTAAATATGGTTCTTTATTTGATGCTACTCAAACTAGAATTGTTGAAGTTGATGGAAAACAATTAGTTAAAACAGTTGCTTGGTATGATAATGAAATGTCATATACTGCAAATTTAATCCGTACTTTCCAATATTTAGTTAATCTTTCAAAATAGTATGCAAATAGATGATATGAGGTGAAGATTTTCACCTCATATTGTATAGTAAGGAGTAATTATGAATAAAAAAGTTATTACTGATTTAGATGTTAGCTCAAAAAGAGTTATTGTAAGAGTTGATTTTAATGTTCCCATGTCAAAAACTGAAATGGGAAAAATTACAGATAATGCTAGGATTGTAGCAGCTTTACCTACAATAAAGTATTTAATTGAAAACAATGCAAAAGTAATTTTATTATCTCACTTAGGCAGACCAAAGGGAGAGGCTAAAAAAGAATTTTCTTTAGAACCTGTTGCTAAAGAATTGTCAACTCTTTTAAATAAAGAAGTTAAATTTTTACAAAGCGATATAGTTGTAGATGAAAATGTTAAAAATGAAGTTTTAAATCTAAAAGATGGAGAAGTTGTTTTATTAGAAAATACAAGATTTAGAGCTGAAGAAACTAAGAATATTGATGAATTTTCTAAAGAATTAGCAGAACTTGGAGAAGTATATATTAATGATGCTTTTGGAACAAGTCATAGAGCACATTGTTCAAACGCAGGTCTTTGTAAATTTTTACCATCAGCAGTTGGATTTTTAGTTGAAAAAGAGATTTCTATTATGGGAAAAGCTCTTTCTAATCCTGAAAGACCTTTTGTTGCAATTTTAGGTGGAGCAAAAGTTTCTGATAAGATTACTGTAATTGAAAATTTAATAGAAAAAGTTGATACTATTATAATCGGTGGTGGAATGGCATTTACTTTCTTGAAATCTCAAGGATATTCAGTAGGTAAAAGTTTATTGGAAGAAGATAAAATTGATTTAGCTAAGGAATTATTGGAAAAAGCTAAATCTAAAAATGTTAAGATGTTGTTACCTGTTGATGTAGTTATAAGTAAAGAGTTCTCTAATGATTCTGAATTTAAAACTGTTAATGTGAATTCAATTCCAAAAGATTATATGGGACTTGATATTGGAGAAGAAACTGTTAAATTGTTTGAAACTGAAATAGCAAATGCTAAAACTGTTGTTTGGAATGGACCTATGGGAGTTTTTGAAATGTCAAACTTTGCAAAAGGTACATTTGCAATGGCAAAAGCAATTGCAGAAACTGATGCTATAAGTATCATAGGTGGTGGAGATAGTGCATCTGCAGCTGAAAAATCAGGTTATAAAGATAAAATAACTCATATTTCAACTGGTGGAGGTGCATCTTTAGAATTTTTAGAAGGAAAAATTTTACCTGGAATTGATGCTATAGATAATAAATAATGGAGGTAATATGAGAAAACCTGTTATTATTGGAAATTGGAAAATGAATAAGAGTTTAGATGATGCTAAACTTTTAATTAAAAATATTTCATCAGAAAATTTGGATATTAATGTAGAAAAAGTTGTATGTGTTCCTTTTGTATATGTTACTGAAGTAAAAAAACTTTTAGAAGAAACTGATATAGGACTTGGTGTTCAAAATATGTATTTTGAAAATAGTGGTGCATTTACCGGAGAAATTTCTCCAATGATGTTAAAAAGTTGTGGGGTTTCTTATGTCATATTAGGACACTCAGAAAGAAGAACTATTTTTAAAGAAACTGATGAAATGATAAATAAAAAAGTTAAATCTGCATTACAAAATGATTTGATTCCTATATTATGTTGTGGAGAAACACTTGAAGAAAGAAATTCTAAAGTTGAAAAAGAAATCGTTGAAAAACAAATAAGAAGTGCTTTAGAGGAAATTGACAAAAATGATATTGAAAAAGTTATTATTGCCTATGAGCCTATTTGGGCAATTGGAACTGGTCTTACTGCATCTTCTGATGATGCTGAAGATATGATTAAATTCATAAGAAATATACTAAATGATATTTATGGTGATTTATCTCAAAAAGTAAGAATTCAATATGGTGGAAGTGTTAAACCGAATAATATAAAAGAATTGATGGGAAAAGAAAATGTAGATGGAGCTTTGGTTGGTGGAGCTTGTTTAGAAAGTACAAGTTTTTGTGCTTTAGTAAATTATAATTTATAAGGAGAATGTTATGAGCTTAATAGTTGATATTTATGCAAGAGAAGTTTTAGATTCAAGGGGAAATCCTACTGTTGAAGTTGAAGTTACAACTGAAGAAGGTACAATGGGTAGTGCTATTGTTCCATCAGGAGCATCAACTGGTATTCATGAGGCTGTTGAACTTAGAGATGGAGATAAGAGTAGATATCTAGGAAAAGGAACTTTAACTGCTGTTAATAATGTTAATGAAATTATTTCTGAGGCATTAATCGGATTTGATGTTTTTGACCAAGTTGGTATTGATAAAGCATTAATTCAATTAGACGGAACAGAAAATAAATCTAAATTAGGAGCTAATGCTATTTTAGGGGTTTCAATGGCTGTTGCTAGAACTGCGTCAATAGAATCATGCACACCACTTTATGAGTATATAGGAGGAGTGAATGCAAAAACTTTACCTGTTCCTATGATGAATATTTTAAATGGTGGAGAACATGCAGATAACAATGTAGATATTCAAGAATTTATGGTTATGCCTGCAGGAGCGTGTTCATTTAAAGAGGCTCTTAGAATGGGAACAGAAGTTTTCCATAATTTAAAGGCTGTTTTAAAATCAAAGGGATATAATACTGCAGTTGGAGATGAAGGTGGTTTTGCACCTAATTTGAACTCTAACGAAGAGGCGTTACAAACAATTATGGAGGCGATTGAAAAAGCTGGTTATGTAGCTGGAAAAGATATTTTCTTAGCGCTAGATGTTGCATCAAGTGAAATGTATGAAAACGGAAAATATAATTTCAAAGGTGAAGGAAAAGTATATTCTTCAGAAGAATTAGTAAATTATTATTGTGAATTAGTAGAAAAATATCCAATTATTTCTATTGAAGATGGATTGGCAGAAGATGATTGGGACGGTTGGAAACTTATAACTGAAAAAATCGGAAATAAAGTTCAATTAGTTGGAGATGATTTATTTGTTACTAACTATTCAAGATTAGCTATGGGAATTGAAAAGGGTATTGCTAATTCAATTTTGATAAAACTAAACCAAATTGGAACAATTACAGAAACTTTAGATGCGATAGAACTTGCTAAAACTCATGGATATACTTGTGTAATTTCACATAGATCAGGAGAAACAGAAGATACAACTATTGCCGATTTAGCAGTTGCAGTAAATGCCGGACAAATCAAAACTGGTTCTGCATCAAGAACAGATAGAATTTGTAAATACAATCAATTACTAAGAATAGAAGATAGATTATGTGAAGATTCAAAATTTTTAGGATTATCAGCATTCTACAATATAGACAAAAAATAAAAATAAAAAATTAAATTTTTGTTAGCCCATTTTTCGTGTGAGCAAAAATATTATAAAAATTATTTTAAATTAATTAAACATTTTATTTAAAATATGATATAATAATAGTGTATGGCTTATATGAATATATGGGCTAATCTTTTAATTATTTTTGAATGATTTTGGAGGCATTATGTCAATCATTATTTCGGTTTTAGGTGGATTAGGTTTGTTTTTATACGGAATGAATCTAATGGGGGCAGGACTTCAAAAGTCTTGTGGAGAAAAATTAAAAGGAATAATCGCTGCAATAACTAAAAATAGAATCTATGCAGTTTTAGTAGGTATATTTGTTACTATGATTATCCAATCAAGTTCAGCTACTACTGTAATGGCTATCGGTTTTGTAAATGCCGGATTTATGACTTTAGCACAATCAGTTGGAATAATAATAGGAGCTAATGTTGGTACTACTGTTACAGCTCAGATTATTGCGTTTGATATTTCAAAATATGCTCCATTGGTTATATCAGTCGGAGTTTTTTTATGGATGAGAGCTAAAAATGATAGGAAGAAAGATATTGCTGAAATTTTAATCGGTTTTGGTATTTTATTTTTAGGTATGTCCATTATGAGTAATGGTTTAGCACCATTATCTAAAGAACAATGGTTTAAAGATATACTTATAAAATTAAATAATCCTTTTGTAGGAGTTTTAGCCGGTATTTTCTTAACAACTATTTTACAATCATCATCAGCCTCAATAGGTTTGTTAGAGGCGCTTGGAGTGCAAGGTGCAATTAATATAAATCAAGCATTTGGTATTTTGTTTGGTGATAATATAGGAACAACTACAACAGCTATGATTTCAAGTATAGGTGCAAGTAAAAATGCAAAGAGAGCTGCGTTTATACATTTCTTATTTAACTTAATTGGTACTATATTATTTATGACTATATTGAGAGTACCTGTTCAATATTTGGTAGAGTACATATCTCCGGGAAATGTTCAAAGACAAATTGCGAATGCTCATACATTATTTAATGTAATTAATGTTTTTGTTCAGTTACCATTTGCTAATTTCTTAGTAAAAATTTCTCAAGCGGTTATTAAAGGAGAAGATAATCTTGAAGAACGTTATTCTGAACATTTAGATAAGAGAATTTTGGAAACTCCAAGTATAGCTATTATTCAAGCTCAAAAAGAGGTTATCAGAATGGGTGAGGTAGTAATTGAATCTCTTGAAAAGACAATAGAAGCATTCAAAACAAAGAGTAGTAAAAATATATCATTTGTATTTGAAAGAGAAAAAATGATTAACGGTTTGGAAAAAGAAATAATTGATTATTTAGTTCCTTTAGCTGATAAAAATTTATCTGATGAAGAAAAACATAAGGTCTTTGTAATGATGTATTCTATAAATGATTATGAAAGAATAGGAGACCATTGTGAAAATATAATTGAGTTAATTCAAGAAATAAAGGATGAAAACTCTGTTTTTAGTAAGACAGCTTTTGATGAATACGAAAAAATTTCATCAGATATTATAAAAATTGTTAGAGATACAACTAATGCATATAAAAATAATGACTTGGATTTGGCCAAGAATTGTATTAGCATTGAAGAGGAAGTTGACATTTTAGAAGAAACATATAGAAGAAATCACATGGATAGAATTAACAGAGGAATTTGTGAAACAAATGCCGGAGTTAAATTCTTAGATATTATTTCTAATTTTGAAAGAATTGCTGACCATAGCGTAAACATTGCAAATTACACATTGGGAAAGGAATTGTAAAACATTGTTAATTTAATATACAAATACTTAAAGTTATAAAAAAGTTTTATTAGGAATTTATCAAAAAAGACTTTACAATTGGGTAAACTTAAGATATAATAATAAACGGTTAATGATTTGGTACAGTTTATTATTCTAATATTGTAATTGGAGGTAAATTATGTACGATTGTATAATAATTGGAGCTGGCCCTGCCGGTATAAGTGCAGGGATATATGCTGCAAGATCAAGTATGAAAACTATAATAATTGAAAAAGGAACACCGGGTGGATTGATTGCTAAGACTGATGAAATAGCAAACTATCCTGGAGCAGAAGATGTTCCAACTGGTCCTGCATTAATAGAAAGAATGGTTAAACAAGCAAAATCATTTGGTGCGGAATTTATTACGGATACTGTTGTTGATGTAGATTTTTCAAATGCTACAAAAGTAGTTGTTGGAGAAAATAATACTTATGAAGGAAAATCAGTTATTATAGCTACAGGATCAAATCCAAGATTATTAGACGTTCCGGGAGAAAAGGAATTTACAGGTAAAGGAATAGCTTATTGTGCCACTTGTGATGCACCATTTTTCCAAGGTTTGGATATTTATGTTGTAGGTTCTGGAGAGGCTGCAGTTGAAGAGGCTATGTATCTTACTAAATTTGGTAGAAGTGTAACACTATTAGTTAGAAAAGATAAGTTATCAGTTGCTAAATCAATAGAAGAAAAGGCATTTAAATGTGAAAACTTAAATATTATGTGGAATGTCGAAGTTGAAAGTTTTGAAGGAGCAGGAATATTAGGTGCTATGAATATAGTAAATAATAAAACTGGAGAAAAAACTAAAATTGTTCCAAGAGAAGGAGATATGATATTTGGAGTATTTATCTTTATAGGATATGTTCCGGAAAGTAGTATCTTTGAAGGAAAGATTGAAACAAATAGAAATTATGTTGTTTCAGATGGATCTATGAAAACTAATGTTGAAGGTGTATTTGTTGCTGGAGATGTTAGAGTAAAAGAACTAAGACAAGTTGTTACAGCTGTTAATGACGGTGCGATTGCTGCTGTTAATGCTGGAAAATATGTTGAAAGTTTAAATTAATTGAATTTAATTCTGAAAGGATTAAATATATAAATTTTAAGGAGGTGAGTATATGCGTCTAGAATTAGGAAAAATCTTAATTAACGATGTTCAATTTTGTTCAGAAACAAAAGTTGACAAAGGTGTTTTATACATTAATAAAGAAGAATTAATCGCTCATTTAATGGATGATGAACACTTAAAATCAGTAGACGTAGATCTTGCAAAACCAGGTGAAAGTGTAAGAATTACTCCAATTAAGGATGTTGTAGAACCAAGAGTAAAGGTTAATGGACAAGGTGGAGTATTCCCTGGAATGATTTCAAAAGTTGATGTAGTTGGTTCAGGAAGAACTCATGTTCTTAAGGGAGCTGCAGTAATGACAGTTGGTAAAATAGTAGGTTTCCAAGAAGGTATTGTTGATATGCAAGGACCAGGAGCTGAATATACTCCATTCTCAAAAACTAATAACATAGTTTTAATCGTGGAACCAGCTGAAGGAGTTGCAACTCATGCTTATGAAAAGGCTGTTAGAATGGCTGGCTTAAAAGCTGCTACTTATTTAGGATTAGCTGGTAAAGAAGTTGAACCAGATGAAGTAGAAGTATTCGAAACTAAACCATTATTCGAACAAGCTGAAGAATTAAAACATTTACCAAAAGTAGCTTATGTACAAATGTTACAATCTCAAGGATTATTACATGATACATATGTATATGGTGTAGATGCTAAACAAATAGTTCCAACACTATTATATCCAACTGAATTAATGGACGGAGCTATCTTAAGTGGTAACTGTGTATCTTCTTGTGATAAGAATACAACTTACCATCACTTAAACAACCCAGTTGTTAGAGCAATGTACGAACAACACGGAAAAGAAATCAACTTTGTTGGTGTTATTATCACTAACGAAAATGTATACTTAGCAGATAAAGAAAGATCATCAAACTGGACTGCTAAATTATGTGAATTCTTAAATCTTGACGGAGCTATCGTATCACAAGAAGGATTCGGTAACCCAGATACAGACTTAATAATGAACTGTAAGAAAATCGAAGGTAAAGGCGTTAAAACAGTTATCATCACTGATGAATATGCTGGTAGAGACGGTGCGAGCCAATCTTTAGCAGATGCTGACGTTGCTGCAAATGCAGTAGTAACTGGTGGTAATGCTAACGAAACTATCGTATTACCTAAGATGGATAAAGTTATTGGAACTTTAGATTATGTTGACATTATTGCAGGTGGATTCGACGGATCATTAAGAGAAGATGGTTCAATTATGGTTGAATTACAAGCAATCACTGGAGCAACTAACGAATTAGGATTTAATAGATTATCAGCTACTGGCTATTAGAATTTATTAATCAAACGGAATATTATATAAAATAAAACGAAAATAAAAATTAAAGAAAGGAAGTGTAAGCGATATGGCACTTTTTACAGAAAACACAAAAGTAATCATAATCGGCGATAGAGATGGTATACCAGGACCAGCTATGGAAGAATGTGTCGCTACAACTCCTGCAGAAATAGTATTTTCAGCAACTGAATGTTTTGTCTGAACTGCAGCAGGAGCAATGGACTTAGAAAATCAAAGAAGGGTAAAAGAATTAGCAGAAAAATACGGAGTAGAAAACTGTGTAGTTCTTTTAGGAGCATCTGAAGCAGAATCAGCAGCATTAGCTGGTGAAACTGTTACAACAGGAGACCCTACTTATGCAGGTCCATTAGCAGGAGTTCAGTTAGGACTTAAAGTTTATCACGCAGTTGAACCTGAATTTAAAGCAGAAGTTGATGAATCAGTTTACGATGACCAAATTGGTATGATGGAAATGGTTCTTGACTGTGATGCTATCATTGAAGCTGTAAGTGAAATTAGAAACTCATTATAATTAATTAAGATAAAATCATATATAAATATATGATAGAGAGGTGATTAGTGTGGAAAAATTAAGAGTAGTTCACTATATAAACCAATTCTTTGCTGGTATCGGTGGAGAAGAAAAAGCAGATTACAAACCAGAAGTTAGAGAAGAAAAAATTGGACCTGGTTTAGCATTAAACGCTGGTTTTAAGGGTGAAGCTGAAATAGTTGCTACAGTTATCTGTGGAGATAGCTATTTTGGTGAAAATATGGACCAAGCTAAAGCAGAAGTTTTAGAAATGGTTAAAAAATACAATCCAGATTTATTCATAGCAGGACCTGCATTCAATGCTGGACGTTATGGAGTTGCTGCTGGTACAATTACTGAAGCTGTTCAAAACGAATTAGGAATTCCAGCTTTAACTGGTATGTATATTGAAAACCCAGGTGCAGATATGTTCAAGAAGAGCGTATATGTAGTTTCAACTAAAAATAGCGCTGCGGGTATGAAAGATGCTGTAAGCAAAATGGTTCCACTTGCAATGAAACTTGTTAGAGGAGAAGAAATTGGTTCTCCGGCTGAAGAAGGATACATTGAAAGAGGAGTTAGAAAAAATATATTTAGAGAAGATTTCGGTGGTAAGAGAGCTGTAACTATGATGATCAAAAAGTTAAAGGGTGAAGAATTCGAAACTGAATTCCCAATGCCAAACTTTGACAGAGTAGATCCAAATCCAGCTGTTAAGGACATTAAGAAGGCTAAAATTGCTTTAGTAACTTCAGGTGGTATAGTTCCTCATGGCAACCCAGATCATATTGAATCATCTTCTGCTTCAAAATATGGAAAATATGACATTGAAGGTGTTATGGATCTTAAAGAAGGCGAATGGGAAACAGCTCACGGTGGTTATGACCCAGTTTATGCTAACCAAGATTCAGACAGAGTTTTACCAGTTGACGTTTTAAGAGAATTAGAAAAAGCTGGCGAAATCGGAAGTCTTCATAGATATTTCTATACAACAGTAGGAAATGGTACAGCAGTAGCTTCTGCAAAAGCATTTGCTGAAGAATACAGTAAAGAATTAGTAGCTGATGGTGTAGATGCAGTTATATTAACATCTACTTGAGGTACTTGTACACGTTGCGGAGCAACGATGGTTAAAGAAATTGAAAGAGCTGGAATTCCAGTAGTACACGTATGTACTGTAACTCCAATTTCAATGACAGTAGGAGCTAACAGAATTGTTCCTGCTATAGCAATTCCTCACCCATTAGGAAATCCTAAATTAACTGCTGAAGAAGAATATGCATTAAGAATGAAAATTGTTAAAAAAGCATTAAATGCTTTAGCAACTGAAGTTGAAGGACAAACAATATTCGAATAATTTTTAAATAAAAAGGGTGTCAGGTATTGACACCTTTTTAATTTAATGGTATTCTATTACATAAGGGTAGTTGGCTTATATGGAATACATACTATGCTATCTGTTTTTTATATTAAAGGAGGTAATTAAGATGAATTTTCCTGTATTAAAAGGAACTTCTTACGTATTAGTTCATGCACCAGACATGATAATCCAAAATGGAACAACTCAAACTACTGAAAAGGCTTTAAATCCTGATTCAGAATATTTAAAGGAAATACCAAATCATATTAGAAAATATGAAGAAGTATTAAATTATTTACCAAATCAAGTTTACATTGGAAACAAAAGACCAGAAGATTTAAAAGCTGTACCACAACCATGGTCAGATGCTGATAAATATTTATCAGGAGCTCCAAGAGATGGTAAATATGGTGAAATAATGCCAGAACATGAATTCATTGGACTTATGAAAATCTGTGACGCTTTTGATTTAGTTTCACTTAATAAAGAATTTACTGAATCTGTTAAAGCTGATTTAGAAAAACACCCATTAATTAGTGATGCATTAGTTGCTAGATTAAAAGAAGGTGTTGAACAATCTGTTCTTGAAGGACATATGGAAAACCATGCTGAAGGTTTATATTTTGAAGATAAATTAGTAGGGGTTGTTACTAGAGCTCATGATGTTGATGTTAACTTATCAGCTCATGTTATGTTAGAAAACTTAGTTACTAAAGCATCAGGATTATTAGCTGCTTTACATTTAGTTGCTAAAAATGATTTAAATCCTAATGATGTTGAATATGTTATTGAATGTTCAGAAGAAGCTTGTGGAGATATGAACCAAAGAGGTGGTGGTAACTTCGCTAAATCTATCGCTGAATTAGCTGGATTTGACAATGCTTCAGGATCTGACTTAAGAGGATTCTGTGCTGCTCCAACTCATACATTAATTGCTGCATCTTCTCATGTTCATTCTGGAACTTTTAAACATGTTGTTATAGTTGCAGGTGGATGTACTGCTAAATTAGGTATGAATGGTAAAGACCACTTAAAGAAAGGCTTACCAATATTAGAAGATTGTATCGGTGGATTTGCTGCATTAATTTCTGAAAATGATGGAGTTAACCCAGTATTAAGAACTGATATAGTTGGAAGACATACAGTAGGAACTGGTTCTTCACCACAAGCTGTAATGTCAGCATTAGTTACTGCTCCATTAGAAAAAGCTAATTTAACAGTTAAAGATGTTGATAAATATTCAGCTGAAATGCAAAACCCAGATATTACTAAACCAGCTGGAGCTGGAGATGTTCCAAATGCAAACTTCAAGATGATTGGTGCATTAGGAGTAATGAAAAAACAATTAGAAAAAGCTGAAATTGCAAGCTTTATTGAAGATCATGGTATGGAAGGTTGGGCTCCAACTCAAGGACATATTCCTTCAGGTGTTCCTTACTTAGGATTCTGTCGTGAAGATTTAACTTCTGGAGAATTAAATAGAGCTATGATTATTGGTAAAGGTTCTTTATTCTTAGGAAGAATGACTAACTTATTCGACGGTGTATCAATTGTTTTAGAAAGAAATTCAGGTAAAGTTGAAGAAAATTCTGGAGTTTCTAAGGAAGAAGTTAAGAAATTAGTTGCTGAAGCAATGAGAAATTTTGCATCTTCTTTAATTGAAGAATAGAGGTGATTTCATGTCTGATATAAAAAACGTAATTGGTAATATCTTCGAAGAAATCGCTACTGGATTAGAAACAGGTGCTTTTACATCAAGACCAAGAATTGCTGTTACAACTTTAGGCAGTGAACACGGACTAGAAAATGTTGTTAAAGGGGCAGAACTTGCTCAATCAAGAGATAAGAGTGTTGAATATTGTATAATTGGACCGGAAGTAAATACTTCTTTAAAACAATATGTTGTTGAAAATGAAGAAGAAGGCTATAAGAAAATGGAACAACTTTTGGACAGTGGAGAAATTGATGGTTGTGTAACAATGCATTACAGTTTCCCAATTGGAGTTTCTACTGTAGGTAGAGTTGTAACTCCTGCTGCTGCAAAAGAAATGATTATAGCTACAACTACTGGAACTTCTTCTGCACATAGAGTAGAAGGTATGGTTAAAAACGGTATCTATGGTGTTATCGTTGCTAAAGCATTAGGAATTGAAAATCCAACTGTTGGTATTTTAAATGTTGATAATGCAGTTTCTGTTGAAAGAGCATTTAAAGAATTAAAAGAAAATGGATATGATATGAACTTTGCTGAATCAAATAGAGCTGATGGTGGAGTATTAATGAGAGGAAATGACTTATTACAAGGTGTTCCTGATGTTATGGTTAATGATACTTTAACAGGAAATCTTTTAATGAAAGTATTCTCATCATACACTACTGGTGGTGGATTTGAAGCAATGGGTTATGGATATGGTCCTGGAATTGGCGAAGGATATGATAGATTAGTTCTTATCGTATCAAGAGCATCAGGATTCCCTGTAATAGCTAATGCTATGACTTATGCTGGACAATTAGTTAAAGGAAATATTAAAGAAGTTTCTAAGAAAGAATTTGAAAAAGCTAATAAAGCTGGATTAAAAGCTATTTTAGAAAAAATCACTTCTGCTGGAGCTAAAAAAGCTGAACCGGAAGAAGAAATTAAATGTCCTGCTGAAGAACAAGCTACTGCTACTATTGGTGGAATTGATATTCTTGAACTTGAAGATGCTAAGGTTGCTTTATGGAAAAACAATATATTTGCTAAGACTGGAATGGGTTGTACTGGACCTGTTGTAATGGTTAACGATGCAAATCTTGAAAAATCTAAAGAAATTTTAGCTAAAGAAGGATATATTGGTTAATATAAAAAATTAAAGAGAGCTTTTGCTCTCTTTTTTGTTTAGACTTTTTAAAAAGTGGTATAAATATATTGTCTTAATAGAAAGGCAAATATAGGAGGTAAAGAATATGAGTTTAATCGGAAAGAAAATTGAAGAATTTAATGTTCCTGCATATTATGATGGGGATTTAATAACTGTAACAGACAAAGATTTAGAAGGTAAATGGAGTGTTTTCTTCTTCTATCCAGGAGATTTTACATTTGTATGTCCAACTGAATTAGAAGATTTAGCATTAAGCTATGATAAATTTAAAGCAATTGGTTGTGAAATTTATTCAGTATCTACTGACTCTGAATTTGTTCACAAAGCATGGTGGGATGCATCTGAAACTATCAGAAAAATCCAATATCCAATGATTTCAGATAGAGCATTAGCTTTATCAGAACAATTTGGTGTTTTAATTGAAGGAGAAGGACAAGCATTAAGGGGAACTTTCGTAATAAATCCTCAAGGTGAAATAGTTCTTTATGAAGTAAATGCTAACGGAATTGGTAGAAATGCTAAAGAATTATTAAGAAAAGTTCAAGCAGCTCAATTCGTTGCTAAACATGGTGATAAAGTTTGTCCAGCAAGATGGGAACCAGGCGATGACACTTTAACTCCAGGATTAGATTTAGTTGGTAAAATTTAATTAAAGATATTTAGACTAGAAAGAAATTTCTAGTCTTTTTTATAACAAAAGGCTATATTATCATTTTCTAATGAAAATATAGCCTTTTATCTTAAAAGAGCTCTCTTATTGCTTATTTAAAAATTTCTTTACCTTTATCGTTTATATATTTTGAATTTTCACAACCGAAAACATCTAATTGTTGTTGAGCTATTTGTTTTCGTTGTTTTTCTTCAAATAGTTGTTTATCTCTCATGCCTTTAACATACATTTCTAAAAAACATATACATAAAAACGCACAAAAGTAAGAAATATAAAGCAAAGTTTTCTTTTGATTTTTTGTTATTCTATCGTTTTTGATTTAAATTTTGAACGATAAACTAAAAATAATATTATCGCAACAACAAAATAAAATACAGATCCGCAAATGTTATCGGTGTAATTTTCCATAATTAAATCCCCCTAAATTTATTATTATTATGGTATAATTATTTTAATAGTATTTTTAAGGAGTGATTATAATGCCAAGACCAACTGTTAAAAAAGATTTAATTGAACTTGCTAATTCAAATTATGAAAAATTAAATTTATTAATTTCAAATTTAACTGATGAGGAATTAAATACGATTTTTGATTTTTCAAAAGAAGAAAAAAAGAAAGAGGCTCATTGGAAAAGAGATAAAAATCTTAGAGATGTTTTAATTCATCTTTATGAATGGCATAAACTTGTTTTAGACTGGGTTAAATCTAATTTAAATGGAATAGAAAAAACATTTATTCCTGCCCCATATAATTGGAAAACTTATGGAGATATGAATATTGAATTTTGGGAAAAGCATCAAAATACTTCGTTAAAAGATGCAAAGGATATGTTAGATAATTCTCATAAGAAAGTAATTAAATTAGTAGAAAATTTTACCGATGAAGAGTTATTTTATAAAGGCGTGTATAAATGGGTTGGTGGAAGTACACTTGGTTCATATTTTATTAGTTCAACTTCAAGTCATTATGATTGGGCTATTAAGAAATTAAAAGCTCATATAAAAATTTGTAAAAACAAATAATTTCAAGTTGAAAAAGCAATCTTTTTTATTGATATTTAATTGTTTTCGTGATATAATATACCTAATATTTTTATGTAAGTATAAAATTAAATATAGGCGTAGAAAAGAGGAGTAACTTAAAAGAAATTTTTAGAGAGAATTTGTTTGGTGAAAAAATTCAATTTGTTTTTTGTGAAGGTAGCTTTTTAGTTTTGAAAAACGGGTAATTTCGTTATAAATTTAGAGAGTCATTTTTATGAAAATTAGGTGGTACCGCGATAACTTCGTCCTATATGTTGGACGAAGTTTTTTTATAATTAAATTGCTTAGATATATTTAATTTTTACATTATTTTTAGGAGGTTTTATGAAAAATTTAGAAAAAACTTATAATCCAAAAGATTTTGAAAAGAAAATTTATGATAATTGGATAAAAGATGAAGATTTTACTGCAAGAATAAATCCGGATAAAAAACCATATACTATTGTTATGCCACCTCCAAATGTAACTGGAAATTTACATTTAGGACATGCTCTTAACAATACTATTCAAGATATTTTGATTCGTTGGAAGAGAATGAGTGGATATGAATCACTTTGGGTTCCGGGAACTGACCATGCGTCTATTTCAACTGAGGCAAAAGTTGTTGAAAAAATTAAAAAAGATGGAAATTCCAAAGAAAAATTAGGAAGAGATGGTTTCTTAAAAGAGGCTTGGGATTGGACTGAAAAATATGGTGGAAATATTAAGAACCAATTAAAAACTTTAGGTGTTTCTTGTGATTGGTCAAGAGATGCATTCACTCTAGATGATAATTTATCAAAGGCTGTTGAAGAAGTTTTTATAAAAATGTATGATGCAGGATTGATTTATAGAGGAGATAGAATTGTAAACTGGTGTTGTAATTGTGGAACTGCCATTTCAGATGCTGAGGTTGAACATGTTGATGAAGATGGACATTTTTATCATATTAAATATTTCTTTAAGGATAGTGATGAATATTTAACTATTGCTACTACAAGACCTGAAACTATGCTTGGAGACCTTGCCGTTGCAGTTCATCCTGATGATGAAAGATATAAGGATAAAGTTGGTAAGACTTTAATTTTACCTATTTTAAATATAGAAATTCCTTTGATTGCAGATGAATATGTTGATATGGAATTTGGAACTGGTTGTGTAAAGATTACTCCTTCTCATGACCCTAATGACTTTGAAGTTGGTAGTAGGCATAATTTAGGACAAAAACTTATAATGGACTATGACGGAAAGATTGCTCAAGGTTTTGGAAAATTTTCCGGTATGGAAAGAAAGCTTGCAAGAAAAGAAATTGTAAAAGAACTTGAAGAACGAGGATATTTAATTAAAATAGAGCCACATAATCATGCTGTTGGGCATTGTGAAAGATGTAAAACTACTATTGAACCGATTATCTCAAAGCAATGGTTTGTCAAAATGGAAGAATTGGCAAAGCCAGCTAAACAAGCATATTTAGACGGAAAATTAAATATAATTCCTGAGAGATTTGGAAAAGTTTATATAAATTGGTTAGATAATATCAAAGATTGGTGTATTTCTCGTCAATTGTGGTGGGGACATAGACTTCCTGTGTATTATTGTAAGGAAAGTGGAGATGTTGTTGTAAGTAGAACTGAACCGAAAGAAGAAGGAAAAACTTTTGTTAGAGATGAAGATACTTTAGATACTTGGTTTTCATCAGCGTTATGGCCATTTTCAACTTTGGGTTGGCCTAATGAAACTGAGGACTTAAAATATTTCTTCCCAACAAATACTTTAGTTACCGGTTATGATATTTTATTCTTCTGGGTTATTAGAATGGTGTTCTCAAGTTTATATAATCTTGATGAAGTTCCATTTGAAAATGTGTATTTCACAGGATTGATTAGAGATGAGCTTGGAAGAAAGATGAGCAAGTCTTTAGGTAATGGAATTGACCCACTTGAAATAATTGATAAATATGGTGCTGACGCTTTAAGATTTACATTGGTTGGTGGTAATACTCCGGGTAATGATATGAGATTCTACGAAAAGAGAGTTGAGGCTAATAGAAATTTTGCTAATAAACTTTGGAATGCATCAAGATTTGTTCTTATGAATCTAAATGATGATGAAGAATACAGTATTGATTTTGAAAAATTAGAAATTGAAGATAAATGGATTTTAACAAGATTAAATAGAGCTGTTAAAGAACTAACTGAAAATCTTGAAAAATTTGAATTTGGGTTGGCATCAGCTAAAATTTACGATTTTATATGGAATGAATTCTGTGATTGGTATATTGAATTTTCTAAGACTAGATTATATGGAGATAATGTTGATAAAAAACTTGTTGCTAAATCAGTTTTAGTATATGTTTTAAGTAATATTTTAAAATTATTACACCCATTTATGCCATTTATAACTGAAGAAATTTATTCATTTATGCCTAATGTAAATGAAAAATTAATCAATGCAAGTTTTCCTGTATATGATGAAAAAAGTATGTTTGTACAAGAAGAAACAGAAATCGAAAATTTAATTGAAACAGTTACAGCTATTAGAAATAAGAGAAGTGAAAAGAATATTCCACCTTCAAAGAAATCTGATTTATATTTTGTTTCAAGTAATGAACTTACTAAAGAATACACTAATTCTTTGGAACATTTATATAGATTTTTAGCATCTTGTTCTAAAGTTATAGTAATGGATAAAGATGAAGAAATTGCAAACTCTATGGTTGTAATTTGTAATAATCAAAAGATTTATATTCCTTTAGACGGACTTGTAGATTATGAAAAAGAATTGGAAAAACTAACTGCTGATTTACAAAAATATGAATCTGAAATAAAAAGAGCATCTTCTAAACTTTCAAATGAAAAATTTGTAAATAATGCTCCTGAAAAAGTTGTAAATGAAGAAAAGGAAAAACTTAAAAAGTATCAAAATATATATGATGAAATAAAATCAAGTATTGAAAAAATAAAGAATAATTAGGTGATTTTATGAATATAGATTTTAATGTTATATTTATGACATTTTTAATTGTAATACTCGTTAGTATTCAATACACTTTAAATAAAATATTAATAATTTTAAAAGAAATTAAAGACTCTGAAAAGAAAAAAATCGAATTTGAAAAAAATAATAAAAAAATTCCAAAGGAGGACTATTTTGATGAACAAAAGAGAGGTTACTAGATTTACAAGAGAAGAAATTGCAAGTAAAGTAAAAGAACTTGGAAAACAAATTACAAAAGACTATGAGGGAAAAGAACTTGTTGCTATTGGACTTTTAAGAGGTAGTTTTGTATTTCTTGCAGATTTAGTTAGAGAGATAGATAGACCTATTGTGGTTGATTTTCTAACAACTTCTTCTTATGAAAATTCCGAAATTTCAAGTGGTACAGTTAATATTATTTCAGATATTAGAGAGAATATTGAAGGAAAAGATGTCCTTCTTGTAGATGATATTATGGATTCAGGAAATACTTTAAAAAATGTTAGGGAATATATTTTGACTAAAAAACCGAATAGTGTTAAAACTTGTGTTATGTTGGACAAACCTTGCAGAAGAGAAGTAGATATAGTACCTGATTATTTTGGATATCAAATAGAAGATTGGTTTATAGTTGGATATGGACTTAATTACGGAGATAAGTATAGAAATATTCCATACATTTTTTCTTATGAGGACTAATATGTACGATAAATTTTCTTATATTTATGATGAACTTATGAAAAGGCAAGTGGATTACAATCTACTTGCCTCTAATGTTATCCAAATATGTGATAAGCATAATGTAGAAGTGAAAAATATTTTAGAATGTGGAATGGGTAGTGGGAATTTAACTGAAAAATTTTTAGAAAAAAAAATCTCCGTTGACGGTTTCGATATTTCTGACAATATGTTATCTATTGCTTATGACAAATTGGTTGATTATGAAAATGTTAATATTTTAAAAGGAGATATTAGAACTTTTGTATCAAATAAAAAATATGATTTGATATGTTGCTTTTTTGATGTTTTAAATTATATAAAATCTTTAGATGAAATTGAAATGTTTTTACAAAATTCTAAAAAACAAATGACTGAAGATTCAATTTTAATGTTTGATGTAAATTCAGAATACAAACTAAAAGAATATTTAGCAGATAATACTTTTGTTGTTGAAGAAGATAATGTTTTTTATACTTGGAGAAATTATTTATACAAAAAACATATAGATTTTGAAATAGACTTTTTTGTTAAAAATGAAAAAAATACTTATGAAAGAATAACAGAAAGGCAAAGACAATATATACACTCGGAAAATGATATATCTGAATTAATTAAAAAATGTGGATATGAAATTTTAGAAATTATTGACTTTGAAACTTTTAAAGATATACGTAAAACTTCATATAGAATATTATATGTCTTAAAATTGAAAGATAATGTTAAAAAGTAAGATTTGACAAATAAAACAAATAGGTATATAATGTAGAAGAATGTGAAAAGCATTCCATATATTTTTAAGGAGGTATTTTTATGAGTTTATTCGCTCAAGAAGTGGCAAAACAAAAATATTGGTCACTTATCAAAATCGATAATACTTTAGTATTATTAGCTATTCTATGTGCAATAGCAGCGTTCAGTATTTATCTTGAACAAACTTATAGCTGGGCAGGCAAAATTACAGGTTGTATTTTAGCTTTAGCTTTTACAATGGTTTTATCAAATGCGAAAATTATTCCGGCAGAAGACACAAAGGCATATGATATAGTATGGGGTTGGGTAGTTCCACTTGCTATTCCTATGTTGCTTTTCAAAGCCGATTTAAAGAAGGTTTGGAAAGAGTCTGGTAAAGTATTAGGAATTTATTTACTTAGTGGTCTTGGTACAATCGCTGGTGCATTTGTTGCATTTTTCTTATTAAGGAATTTTATTCCTGAACTTTATAAATTAAGTGCAATGATGGTTGGTACTTATACTGGAGGAAGTCTTAATTTAACTGCTATGGCAGATGCGTTCCCACTAGATGATAAAGGTTTATTAGGTTCTGCAGTTGTAGCTGATAACTTGTTTATGGGAATTTACTTTGTAAGTTTAACAATTATTCCTACAATGAAATTCTTTAGAAAACATTATTCTCACCCTTATGAAGATGAAATGGAAAAATTAGGTACTGCTGGTGAAAATAAAGCTGCTCAATTCTGGGCTAAAAAAGACGTTTCTTTATTAGATGTTGCCAAAGTTATTTCTATTGCATTTGTAATCGTTGCAATTTCAACAGAATTAGGTAATTATATTTCAAGTTTTAAACCTGATACTAAAGAAATGGGAACAGCTATGAAATTCTTTATGGATTTATTCTTTGGTTTGTTAGGAAGTAAATATTTATTAATGACTACAATTACAGTTATTTTAGCAACTTATACTAAGTTTTTAACTAAAGTTTCCGGAGCTGAAGAAATAGGAACATTCTTAATTCACATTTTCTTTGGAGCAATTGGGGCACCTGCATCAATTGAAATTATCTTAAAGAAAGCTCCATGGTTATTAGTATTCTGCGTTATTATCGTAGTTATAAATATGATTATTTCATTTATTTTTGGTAAGATTTTCAGATATTCAATCGAAGAAGTTTGTATTGCTTCAAATGCTAACATAGGTGGACCAACAACAGCTGCCGCACTTGCAATCGCAAGAGGTTGGAATCAATTAGTTGTACCTGCAATGTTAGTTGGTATTTTAGGATATGTTATTGGTAACTACTATGGAGTATTTATCGGTAATATATTAAAATTATTCTAATTATGATTTGTAGTATAAAACTTGAAAAAAATGGAGAAATGATTTTATCTAACAATGGACAAGAGATTATAACTCATAGTACAAAATGTAAAGAAGTAAATTCCGGATATATGACTCCGGGTGCTATGTTTATGGGTGCTCTTGCAGGTTGTAAGGTTTTAACTTTTTCAAAATCTGCAAAATATTATAAAATTGATTTTGAAGATTTGAGCATAGAAGTTGAGGCTGATGTGATAAATACAGATAATATTGGTGATACTCCGTTTAAAAATCAAGAGTATTCAGAAATAAGAACAAAATATTCTTTAAAGACAAAAGCAAGTGTAGAGGAAATTAATAAAGTAATTGAACTTGCTAGTAAGTTCTGTACGGTTAATATTGCAGTAGATAGTAATATTAAACAAACATATACAATAGAATTAAAATAATGTTTAAAAATCACAGATAAAATGTCTGTGATTTTTTTGTGTGTAAAAACTTTACAATAATATCACAAAATGATATAATGATTTATATATACACTGGAGGAAATTATGAAAAATAAATTTTTACTCACATTAACATTATGTAGTTTTTTGCTTGGAAGTACATATAAGGTTAGAGCAGAAGAAAATAATTTGACAGATAATTATAGAATATATGAACCTTTTAATTTATCCGATACAAAAAACTTAGAATTAACCGGAGAATCTACAATAGATTTTTCAAAATCAACGGCGAATGAAAATAAAATAGACGGAATATATAAAGCTAATTATAATTTAAAGAGTACTAACAATGGAAATTCTACTTTAAAAATGGGAATAACTTTTAGTAGTAGTATTGAAAAGTTAAGTAATTTTTCAATTAAATTGGACGGAGCTGATGTTCCATATTCATTTAAGTTCTTGAATGATAAGTTTAAAGCTCCTACGGGAAGTGAGTTTTATAAAGAAATTATTTCAAATATTGATTCACCGATTTATGAACCGGTTAATTTTAAAAAAGAAGATGTTGGAACTCTTAGAAAATTTAACTTAGAGGCAGATAAGGTTGATAATTTAAAATATGAAATTACTATAAAATATTCCACAGATAAGACAAAGTTATTTTTATCAGGTGGTAAAGATATAAAAATTGATGAAAATAAAAATAATAAGACTATAGTATTAACTCATGAACTAAGTGGAAAAAGTAAAACACCTATTTTATATACAATAGGTGATGATGTAAATATAACGACTAAAATATTTTTAGGCGAAAAGGAAATAAATTCAGGATATAAAGAAAATATTGAAAAAGCGTCAGTCAATGTTAAGGACTTTTTGAAAAATATATTTTTAGGTGAAGTTCCTGAAAATGTTCGTCAAAGATTTTCTGAAGATAATTTATATGAAATTTTTGTTGAAAATTTTGATAAAATTTTGGGTGGAAGTGGTTATGATACTTTAGGAATTTTAAAGCCGTTTTCTGATAAACAAATTGTTGCGACTTTTGAATTTCCTATTGAGCCGAAAGTTGAGAAAAAGTTAAATATTAATTATCCAATTTCTGCAACTCTTACTACTGTAAATGATGTGAATATTATGAAATTAAATTTAGAAGCATCTCCTTTTTCAACTTTTGATAATTTTAAAAATTTTAAATATACATTTGTTGGAAATGATGATTATAAATTTATTATAAATTCAAATACAAAGTATAAAAATACTAAAAACGGTTCAGAGATTACATTAACAAAAGCACCTGTTGAGCTTATAACAAATTTAGTTCATAAAGAAAGCTATGTTAAAGGAATTAGTAAAAAAGAGGCAAAATCTTATACTAATTATGCACTTATTGTGTTAGGTATTGCTGAAGTTGTAGGAGTTTTGTATTTAAAAAATGTTTACTTTAAAGGTAAAAAAAGAAATATAAGAAGATAGAAACTAGAATTTTATTCTACTAGAATTTTATTCTAGTTTTTTCTTTTTCTTTTATTTTATTGCATTTGCAACAGAAATATTTTGAAAATTATTATAAAATTAATATACTGTTAGGAGGTAATTATGAGTAAAATAAATTTTGATGATAAATTATATAATATTTTAAATGGAAATGAAAAACTTTTACAGTTTTTTATAAATAATGGTTTTGACCAATTAAAAAATGAAAAAATGCTAAAAACAATGGGTAAAATGGTTTCTTTAAATATGGCTTTAAAAGTTAGAGGAATAAATAAATCTGCTTTTGAAGAAAAATTAGATTTATTTTTAAATGATGAGCATACTTCAGTTGACAAATCTTTAGAAGAAGAAAAAGAAATTACAGGTGATGTCATTGTTAAAGGGGTTTTACCTTGTCCGTTGAAAATTCCTATTTTAGAGGCTTTTGACAAATTTGTTGAGGAAGAAAAAACTAAAGGAATAAATATAGGTTATGAATTAAAATCTGCTAATTTAGGTGTTGATTGGATTGAAAATGATATTAATTCAGGCGATATTGATAAAGTTTCTGATATTATGATTTCAGCCGGTTTTGAATTATTCTTCGATAAAGAGAAATTCGGTAAATTTTTTGAAGAAGAAAAATTTTATATTGAAAATAAGAAAATGAATAAAGATTTTGATAATGAAGAAATTTGTTTGAGAGACCCTAAAAATATTTACAATATTGTTGGAGTAGTGCCTTGTGTATTTTTAGTAAACGAAAATAATTTAAATGGTAAAGAAGTTCCAACTTCTTGGGAAAATTTACTTTTTAGTGGAGATTATACAGATAGTGTTGCAATTCCTTTAGCTGATTTAGATATGTTTAATGCATTAGTTGTAACAATTTATTCAAAATGGGGAGTTGAAGGAATAAAGGCTCTTGCCAGAGTTTATAAAAAAAGTTTACACCCTGCTGAAATGGTTAAGAAAAAAGGAGATTCAAAAAATAATCCGATAGTTAGTATAACTCCATATTTCTTTACGCAAATGGTATCAAGAAGTTCAGCTCTTAAAGTTGTATGGCCAAAAGATGGTTCAATTATCAGTCCGATATTTGTAATGGCTAAGAAAGATAACGAAAAAGCACAAAAAGTTGTTGAATTTTTTAGAGATGAAAATGTTGGAAAATTGCTTTCTTCAAATGGGAAATTCCCTACAACAATTTTTGGGGTTGACAATATGTTAGATGAAAATTCTAAATTTATGTTCTGTGGTTGGGACTATATCCATAACAATGATATAGTGAAGATTATGAAAGAATCAGAAAAGATTTTTAATGAAGAAATTTTAAAATAGAGGTTTATATGAATTTGGTAGTAGTTTCTGGTCCTCCTTCATCGGGAAAGACCAGTGTTATAGTTAAGACAATTGAAAATTTGAAAAAAAGAGGTATTAAAGCAGGAGTTGTAAAGTTTGACTGTTTATATACAGATGATGATTTAATATACAAAAAAAATAATATTTTAGTTAGAAAGGGATTATCCGGTGCTTTGTGTCCTGACCATTTCTTTGTTTCAAACATAGAAGAGGTTGTTCAATGGGGCGTTAGTAATGAATTGGATATTTTAATTACAGAGTCAGCAGGACTTTGTAATAGATGTTCTCCCTACATTAAAGATATAAAAGCTGTATGTGTTATAGATAATTTATCAGGAATAAATACACCTAAAAAGATAGGGCCGATGTTAAAAAGTGCAGATTATGTAGTTATTACAAAGGGGGATATTGTTTCACAAGCTGAAAGAGAAGTTTTTTCTTCAAGAGTTGCATCTGTTAATCCAAGCGCCATTGTAATGAATATAAACGGACTTACAGGACAGGGAACTTTTGAGTTAAGTACATTGTTATATGATGAAAGTAAATCAATCAATACAGTAAATGGTATGGAATTAAAATTTGCTATGCCGACAGCTCTTTGTTCTTATTGTTTAGGAGAAAAGAAAATAGGAGCAAAATATCAAATGGGAAATATTAAAAAGATGAAGTTGGAGGATAAAAATGCGTAATTTAAAAATTGGTAAATTAATTGAAAAATATCCTTTTGCTGAAATGTTTTTTGAAGAAAATAATTTTGATATTTCAAATGTTTTTGATTTATCTTTTGTAGAATTTTTAAATTCTTTTTCAGAAGAAGAAAAAGAGGAGCTTGCAATAGATGAAAATTTGCTTTGTGAATCTTTAGAAATTTATATTGAGCAGATGAAAAATTTCTTTGGAGTTGAAGATAATGAAGTTAATTCGATAACTTTACTTGCAGGGACAGATAAATTTGGCAATAAAGAAAATTACGATGAACTACAAGTAAATAAGTCTGAAATAATTTCAATCGTGGGACCTACCGGAAGTGGAAAGTCAAGACTTTTAGGGGATATTGAATGGGTCGCAGATAGGGATACTCCAACAAATAGAAAAATTTTAATTAATGGAAAAGATGCAGATAAAAAATGGAGATTAAGCGCAAATAACAAATTAGTTTCACAACTTTCTCAAAATATGAATTTTGTTATGGACTTAACTGCTTATGAATTTATAGAACTTCATGCAAAGAGCAGAATGGTTCAAAATGAAGAAGAAGTTATAAATAAAATAATTACAGAGGCAAATAAACTTGCAGGAGAAAAATTTGACCTTTCAACGCCGATTACTTCTTTGAGTGGTGGACAATCAAGAGCGCTTATGATTGCTGATACTGCAATTTTAAGTTCATCACCAATTGTTTTGATTGATGAAATCGAAAATGCAGGAATTGATAGAAAAAAAGCATTAGATTTGTTGGTTAGTGAAAATAAAATAGTTTTAATGGCAACACATGACCCTATACTTGCATTAATTGCCGATAAGAGAATTGTAATAAATAATGGAGCAATAGTTGCGATTCATGAAACAACAGAAAAAGAAAAAGAATTACTTGTAGAACTTGAAAAAATGGATAATGTTATGCAAGACTTAAGAAAAGAATTAAGATATGGTAATTCATTAGACAATTTTGAAATATAATGATATAATAAATATATTAAGTAGGCTACTTCGGTAGCCTTTGTTATTGTGAAACAACAAGGTTTCCGGGTACCCACCCGATGCAAAGCATCGTGGAAGAGTGGAGGTCCTATGTTTAAGGAGAATTTATGCAAAAATTTGAACTTTTGTCTCCTGCCGGGTCTATGGAGGCTTTGAAAGCAGGAATTCAAAATGGTGCAGATGCTATTTACTTAGGTGGTAGCAGTTTTGGGGCAAGAGCCTCTGCAACAAATTTTGATAATGATGAATTGATAGAGGCTGTAAGATATGCAAGTCTTAGAAATGTAAATATTTTTGTTACGGTTAATACTTCTGTAAAGGAAACTGAAATTGAAGAATTAATTTCTTATACAGATTTTTTATATAAAATTGGAGTTAGTGCGATAATTCTTTCTGATATTGGAATGGCAAGTCTTTTAAGAAGTCGTTATCCAAATATGGAATTTCACGCATCAACTCAAATATCTGCTCATTCTTTAAATGATGTTTTAGAATTGAAAAAAGTAGGTTTTGATAGAGTTGTTGTTGCAAGAGAGTTAAGTGTAGAAGAAATTAAAAAAATTTGTGATACTGTAGATATAGATATTGAAGTTTTCATTCATGGGGCAATTTGTGTTAGTTACTCAGGACAATGCCTTATGAGTTCTATGCTTGGGGAACGTTCAGGAAATAGAGGACGTTGTGCTCAACCTTGTAGGCAAAGCTACAAGTTAATAAATAAAACAACTGGAAAAATTATTGATGTAAATGGAAATTATCTTTTAAGTCCGAAAGATTTGTGCAGTATTGATAATATCGAAAAAATTTTGGATACAGGTGTTAAGTCTTTAAAGATTGAAGGAAGAATGAAAAGACCTGAATATGTTGCGGTTGTTACTTCAAGATATAGAAAAGCAATAGATAATTACATCGAAAATAAAGTTACAACGAACAAAAAAGAATTAAAAGATGATTTGGAGGCTATTTTTAATAGAAAATTCACTTCAGGTTATCTTATGAGTAAAAATGGCTCGGATATAATTAATTTAGATAAACCTAATAATATAGGTGTAAAGGTTGGAGAAGTTTTAAGTTTCAATCAAAAGAAAAATAAATTAAAAATAAAATTATGTGGTAAATTGTCTAAGGGAGATGGAATCAATTTAGGTGGAGGAAATATTGGTAGAATAATCAAAAATGGAGAAATTTTTGACTTTGGAGTTTCCGGAGATATTATAGAAATTGATTTTATTAAAAGTGTAAAGCCTAAGACAATAGTTTATAAAACTTCCGATAAGTCATTGGTTGATGATGCTAATAAATCTTTTAGAGAAGGAATCGAGAATAAAAAAATTGACTTAAATTGTGAAATTTTTATTTCCGTTGGAGAAAAAGCGAAATTTACTTTAGAAAATATTGAAGTTTATTCTGATGAAATAATCGAAAAGTCAAATAATAAAAAAATTGAAATTAAAAATGTTTTGGAAAAATTATCTAAAACTGGCAAAACTCCTTTTAATTTTATTTTCAAAAATGTTTTTGTCGATGAAAATGCTTTTGTTCCTGTTTCCGTTTTGAATAATCTTAGAAGATGCGCAATAGAAAAATATGAAAAAGAAAAATTAGATTTTTCAAAAGAAAGAATTATATGTTCCTCTAATGATTTATCATCTTCAAAAACAAAAAAATTTGATAATGGAAAAATTACTTTAAAGGTGCATAAAAATTCTCAGATTGATAATCTTTTAGAAGATTGTAGCATATTAGAATATGTAAAAGAAATTTATACCGAAGATTTTAGTTTGATTGAAAAGTATTATGATAGACTAAAAAGTAAAGGTATAGATTTAATTTATAGTGCTTTAGGGGTTATCAGAAATGAAGAGTATGATACTGTAAAAAAATATTTATCGAAAATAAATAGGGAAATTTTGAAAAAAGTTCAAATATCAACTTGGGGTTCAAAAAACTTTTTTGAATCAAATTTTGGTACTGAAAAATTTAATATAGATACATATTTTAATATATATAACTCTTATTCTGTAAGATTTTTTGAAAAATATTTTAATGCAGAGGATATAACCATTTCTCAGGAGATAAATAAATTTGAAATAAAAAATTTAGTTGAAAACTTAAAAGAAAAAAATATTAACATAGATATGATTGTATATGGACATACAAGGTCAATGCTTACAGAATATTGTGCAATGGGAGTTTTGACAAAAGATTGCCATAAAGATAGACGTTGTGCCGAATGTGCAAGAAGTGATTATGCTTTGAAAGATATGGAAAATAGAGAATTTAGACTTTTTCAAGATATTTTTTGTAGAACGGAAATAAGAAATCACATTCCTCTTGATTTGAGAGAAGATATGAAAGAGATTTTTGACTTGGGTATTGATAGGGTAAGACTTGATTTTACTTATGAAGATAGCGAAAAAGTTTATGAAATTTTAAAAGAATGTATTGATTATCTAAAAAATTCAAAGAGAATAAATTCTCCAAATGCCTTTAAGGGACATTTCATTACTTCAGTTAATTAATTTTTATAAAGCCTTAGGGCTTTATTTTTTTGAAAAAATTTATAAAACATTGAAAAACAAATAATTTTTTGATAAAATTAAAGTTGAATAAAAATGGAGAAGTGTGTATGAAAAAGGGAGATTTTATTTTAATATTTACTTTACTTGTTATTTTTTGTTTTTCTTTTGTTTATATAAACAAGAGTTTTGTATCGACAGAAGATAAATATATAAGTGTTCAAGTGAATGGAGAAGAGATTAAGCAAATAACTTTTGGAAATGAAAAAAAAATTTATCCGATAAGAACGTCTTTTGGACTTAATATTTTAGAAGTTGATAAAGACGGAGTCAGGGTTATTGAGGCAAGCTGTCCTGATAAACTTGATGTTAAGTTTGGAAAAATTAGTAAAGTTGGACAAGCTATTATCTGTATGCCAAATAGACTTGTTATACAGATAAAATCAAGACAAAATAATGATTTGGACGTGGTAAACTAATGAGTGCTAAAAAGACTATGTTGATTTCGTTATTTGTTTCTGTTGCTTTAATTGTATCTCTTTTAGAATATTATATCCCAATACCTATTCCTAATGTTCGATTGGGTTTATCCAATGTTATAATCATAAATGCGATTTTAATTTTTGGTTTTAAAGAAACATTTTTTATTTCATTTTTAAAGGCGATTTTACTGGTAATTATTCTGGGAAATCCAATAAGTTTTATATATAATTTTTCAGCAGGGTTTGCCAGTATAGTTGTTATGTATATAGTAAATAAGTTTTGTAGTAAATTTTTAAGTTTAGTGGGGGTTAGTGTTTTAGGGTCAGTTTCTCATATAATGGTTCAAATATTAATTTCAATGATACTTTTAAATACAAAAACTTTAGTTAATTTTATTCCGTTTTTAGGAATAATAGGGATATTTACAGGAATTTTAGTTGGTATTCTTGCTAATTATATGTATAAAATTTTAAGAGGTAATTATGTCAAATAATGATTATGATGATTTTTTAAAAGAATTACAGATTTATTTAGATAAAAATTATAATGATAATGTTGAAAATAATAAAATCTTTGAAAAAGAATCTAGAGAAGAAAATATATCTTTAGAAGATAAAACGATAAAAGAAGTAAATAGTGTAAAAAATATTGGATATAGAGATGTTGAAATATTTACTACTTCAATAAAAGATTTAAATGATAATGATAAGCCCAGAGAAAAGTTATACAAATTTGGTGCTGATAAATTGAGTGAATATGAGCTTATAGCAATTTTACTTGGAAGTGGTTCAAGAAACGAAGATGTTTTAACACTTTCAAAAAAATTGTGGCAATATATGAATAAATTTCATAGGATAAGTGAACTTGCAATAGATGATTTGATGGAAATAGAAGGTATCGGATTATCTAAAGCTTGTTCAATAATTTCTGCATTGGAGCTTTCTAAGAGAATAAATATTAGAGAGTGTGTTGATAATTTTTCAGTCGGCTCACCTAAGAGTGTTGCAGATATTTTTATGAATATATTAAGAGATGAAATGAAGGAGCATTTTTATGTTCTTCTGTTGGATACAAAGAATAAAATAATTTCTTGGGACGAAATTTCAAAAGGTGATTTAAATTCATCTATCGTTCATCCTAGAGAAGTTTTTAAATATGCTTTAAAATATAGTGCAAATAGTATTATTTGTTTGCACAATCATCCAAGTGGAGACCCGACACCAAGTATGCAGGATATAGAAATTACTAAAAGATTACAAGAAGTTGGAAATTTAGTTGGAATAAAATTGTTAGACCATATTATAATCGGATACAATAAATATATTAGTTTAAGAGAAAAAGGAATAATGAATTAAGAGAGGTAGAAAAAATGAGTTTTTCGTGGATTTTTGGGGAAGATTTAGCCTTAGATTTAGGAACGTCTAATACTTTAATATACTCAAATAAAAAAGACGGTAAGATTATTGAGCCTTCTGTTGTTGCAGTTGATTTGAATAATTATGAGATTGTTGCCGTTGGAGAAAAAGCAAAAAGTATGGAGGGAAAAACTCCAGATAATATAATAACATTGGCACCTATAAAGGGAGGTAAAATTATAAATTTTGAAATTGCTCAAGTAATGTTGACAAATTTATTTAAAAAAGCAAAATCAAGTTTTTCAATTTTTAATCCTAAGGTTTATATTACAATATCAAGTGGAATTTCCGAAGTGGATAAAAGAGCAATAGAAGATTGTGTAATTTATTCCGGAGCAAGAAGTGTTGAATTTATACCAACTGCAGTTGCATCAGCTGTTGGAATGGGACTTCCTGTTTTGGAGCCTTCAGGTAGTATTGTAGTTAATATTGGTGGAGGAACTGTTGATGTTTCTTTGGTAAGTCTTGGAGGAGTTGTTGCCTCTAAATTTGTTGATATTGGTGGAGATTCAATTGATTATGATATTGTAAATATCGTTAAAAACAAATATGATTTGATGATTGACAAGGAAACGGCAGAATATATAAAAATAAATTTGGCATCATTTATTACAAGTAATATCACAAATAATCTTTCTATATTTGGTAGAGATATAAATAGTGGTATGCCTAGAAATGCAATAATCTATGGAAAAGATATAACTTCATCACTATTTCCACTTTTTAATGCAGTTACAGATGCAATAAAAGTAATATTAGAAAAGACACCACCTTCAATGACAGGTAATATTTTAAGAAATGGAATCTTTTTAACAGGGGGCTGTTCTAAGATTAACGGTTGTGTTGAATATTTAGAAAATGAAATAGGGATAGCTGTAAATGTTGTTGAAAATCCATTAACTTGCACATGCGAAGGTGCTAGTAAATTGATTAATAAGATTAAGATTAAAAACAATAGGAGAAAGAATAATGAATAGATTTAGAAATATTAAGTCCCGTAAAAAGAAAATTTCTTTTTTTATGACTGTTATAATTTTAAGTTCTATAATTTTTTTCAGTGCTACTTCTTCTATTATGAATATTGGAGAAAATGCAATTGGAACAGTTACAAGTTCTGTTTCAAGATTAGTTTATTCTTCAATAGCAAGTTCTAAAGAAGTTTTTACAAATATTTTCGGCTCCAAATCTATTAGAGAAGAAAATGAAAAATTGAAGATTGAAAATGCAGAACTTAAAGAAAAAAATATTAATATGGAAAATATAATAGCCAAAGAAGATTTTTTGAAAAATGAATATAATTTATATTTACAAAATAAGGAAAGTCTTATAAGTGCTAATGTTATTGCATTAGATAACAATAATTTATTCATAAGATTTAATATAAATAAGGGAAGTAAAGACGGCGTAAAAGTCGGAGATATTATCGTTCAAGGAACTGCTGGAGATAAAGAAAATACTTATATTAAAGCTGTTGTTGGTAAGGTAATAGAAGTTGGATATAATTGGAGCAAGGTTTCAAGTTTAGTTGACTCTACAAGTAATATTTCATTTAATATAGTTAGAAGTCAATCTTATGGAGCTATAAGTGGACAAGAAAACAATCTTCTTTCAGGTTTTATGTATAAGTCTGATGCTGACGTTGTTGTTGGTGATAGGTTAGTTACTTCAGGTAGAGGTGGAATTTTTCCCAGAGATTTATATATAGGAGAGGTTACAGAAGTTAAGTCTTCAGATAATAATCTTGAAAAGAAAATTAGTGTTAAATCTCCTGTTGATTTTACAACTTTATTTAGAGTTTTTGTATTAAAAGGAAATGGTGGTAGTAATGAATAGATTAAAGGTTGTGTTAATGTTTTTTGCAAGTATAATGATACAAACAGCAATATTACCTAATTTTAGTATATTTAACTCTAAGGCTAATCTAAGTTTGGCTCTTGTAGTTGCAATAGCTATGAATTTTGGTTCTTATCCTGGCGGATATTCTGGAATTGTACTTGGTTTTTTTGAAGATATTTTATTTTCAAGAATAATAGGTGTAAGAGCTCTTATATACTACATTATAGGTTTTATAGTTGGATATAGCGAGGACTCCATAAACAAAGGAGATATACGTTCAGGCTCTATAATTACAGTTGTAGCAACTTTATTTTATTGGGTTATGAATACAATAATTTATATGTTCTTGGAAAGTTCATCATCTTCTGCTCTTTTAAAGTATTTAAAAGGGTCGATAATTATTGAATTGATTTTAAATGTTTTATTGTACTTGGTATGTCATTATACTTTGAAGAAGATGTTTAAAAAGAAAAAATTTAGATTTTAGTAGGTAAGTTTATGAAAATTTTTGATAAAAATAAATTAGAAAAAATTAAAGATAGACAATTAAGATATAAAATAGTTTATTCTGTTTTATTTGTTTTGATGTCATTACTTGTTATAAAATTATTTCATTTAACAATTATAACTGGAGATGATTACAGAAATAAGGCTGATAACAACAGACTTAAAGATGTTAAAATAACAGCTCCAAGGGGAAATATTTATGATAAAAATGGAAATTTGTTAGCAGGGGTTAAGACAAGTCCTGCCGTTCAGATTTTAAAAGATGAATTTAATAGATTAACTAAAGAAGAAAAGATTAAAAAGGTTGATGAATTAATAACTATACTTAATAAAGACGGCGCAAGTTGGGATACCGATGATTATTTTATAGGGGTTAATTACTTTGTATATTCTTCAAAAGTTGATTATTTTACTGAATTAAAAACTCCAAAAGAAAAAGTTTTAGATATAATTATGGAAAATAAATTAGTTGAAGATATTTTGAAATTGAAAATAGAAAAAAATTCCTCTTCAAATTTTTCATACTATATAATAAAAAATGTTATAAGAGATTTGCAACTTAAAGGAATATATATACCTAGTGATTTTTTCGATGTTGATAGTGGAGAAATTGATTTTACTAAAGGAAAAGAATATGATGAATATGCAAAAGATAAAGACCTTTCAAAAGGGATATATTCACATATTGCAGATTTAATAAAAGATGATAAGTCAATTATAAGAAAGATTTTAGAACAACCTCTTTCAAGAAAATTGATTTTTGATGAATTGAAAAGTAAAAATCTTTTAGGAAATATTGAATTAAGTCCTTTAGAAGACTTGAATAATTATAACTTTTTATTGATAAAAGCTGAATTAAATAAACAAAATTCTAAGGTTACATTGGAAACAAGTGCTAAAGATGATTTTTATAATATGGTTAGAAAATTTACTTTGGATAAGTTGTTGTCTTATGTAAAAGTTGATAAAGACGGGAAAAAAATAATTCCTGCCGAAATTTTGCTTAAAAAATTAGAAGAAAAAAAACTTAATGCAAATGTTGAATACACTTTAGTTAAAGATGAAAATGATAAAGAAAAAGTTCAATTTTCTTACAAAAATGAGGGAAATGAAGATGTTGAACCTTTAACATATCTTATTTCCATTGCAGAAGAAAATAATCTACTTTATGATTTTGTTCTATCCGATGATATAAAATTTGTTGCTCAGGAAGTAAATACAGAAAATAATATTATTTTAAAAATTTCTATTACTAAAAAAGATTTTGATTATGTATATAATATTAACAAAAAAGATATAAAAAACAGATACCAAATAAAAGATGATTATACTGCTGAAAGTTTATTTACACTTTTAAAGAAACTTTATTCAATAGAAGAATTGAATGATTATAGTGCATATAGTTATTTGGTATTGAGTAGAAAGGTTGAGTTGCAAGGAGATAAGGCATATATTCCAATTACTCTTACTTATGGAATATCTGAGCCTTGTATATCTAACATAAAAGAAAAATTTGCAAATAATAACGGTATTACTGTTTCAATGGAACCGATAAGATATTATCCTAATGGAGAGTTAGCGTCTCATATATTGGGATATATTGGAAAAATTTCTCAACAAGATGAAATTGAAAAGTATAATAAAGAAAAAGGATATTCTTCTGATAGCTTTATAGGTAAGACAGGAGTAGAGGAAAGTCAAGAAGTTTCTTTAAAAGGAAAAGATGGCTTTAAAAAGGTTATGGTTGATAACAGAGGAAATAGAACAGAAACTATTTCTGAAACTTCAGCAGTTCCAGGAAAAAATGTATATTTATCTTTAGATTTAAATTTACAAAAAACTGCAGAAGAATCTTTAAAGCGTACTTTGGAATCAATTAGAGGTGCTAGTGAATATAAAAGCAAGTGGGGAAGTTATACTCCTCATCAAAGCTATCCTAATGCAACAAGTGGTGCAGTAGTTGTACTTGATGTTAAGACTGGAAAAGTTTTAGCTCTTGCAAGTTATCCTGCTTATGACCCAAATCTTTTTGTAACAGGGATTTCTAATAGTGATTGGATAAGTTTATTTCCTGAAGACCCTAGAGATTTTTTAGCGCCAAGACCATTGTATAATATTGCAACACAAAGTGTTTCACAACCAGGTTCTACTTTTAAATTAGCCACTTCATTGTCAGCGCTTGAAAAGGGATTGGACCCAAGTGAAAATATTAATTGTCAAGGTGTAATGGACGTTGGTGATACAAAGTTTGGTTGTTGGATATGGAATCAATATAAACAAGTTCATGGAAATGAAAATCTTAGAACAGCTTTAAGAGATAGTTGTAACTATTATTTTTATGCCTTAGCTTTAGGAAAAGACCCTAAGTCAAATAAGAAGACGGGTGTTAAAGTTGAGATTGAAGATTTGGTTAAAACTGTTAGTGAATTAGGACTTGGAGAAAGAACTGGAATTGAAATAAACATTCCAAGAGAAAGTAAGGGTGTTATTCCTGATTCAAATACAAAAAAATCTTTAACAAAAATTATGCTTAAACAAAGATTGGAAAAAGAAATTGAAAAATATATTTTAGCTGGAAAAAATAAAGATGATTATGATTTTGCTAAAATAATTGATACAATTGTAAATTGGACTGAAGAAGAAAAAGTTCCATCAAGAACAGAGGTTATTAACAGATTAAAAGAAATGCAATTAAATGCTGAAGAACCTGTTGCAAATTCAAAAGTATCTTTAGCAGATATGATAAAGTTTGACTATTTAAATCAAGCATCTTGGTCTAATGCAGACTCACTAAATACTGTAATCGGACAAGGACAAAATGCATATACTCCTATACAAATGGCAAGATATATGGCGATGATTGCAAATGGTGGACAAAAGTTAAAAACTTCTGTAATTGAAAAAATTGTTAGCTATGATAACAAAATAACTTCATTTCAAAATAACCCTGAAACTGAAAAATCAAGTTTTAATCCTAGAAATTTAAAATATATTTTAGAAGGAATGAATATGGCATCAAAGACTTCTGAAAATGGTAAAATCTTCAAAAATTTACCAATAGAAATTGGTACAAAGACAGGAACTGCACAAAAGAGCGGAGTCAATCCAGTTACCGGTCAAGCTTATGATAACTATGCTTGGAATGTTTCATTTGCACCTTATAATAATCCCGAAATTGCAATAGCAACAGTAATTTTCCAAGGAGGTGCGGGTGCGTTTTGTGGACCTATTGTTAGAGATATAGTTGGTCAATATATTGATAATAAAACAGAATCCGGAGAAAATATACAGTCTGACAAAAAAAATGACGATAATTCAGGAAATGGTGGAAATTTAGTTGGAGATTAGCAAAAAGTATTGAAAATTTAATTATTTTGATATATAATGTAATAGATTAAATAATTTAGGAGGTTTCGTATGAAATTCAAAAAGACTTTCGCAGCGCTTTTAGTTGGTGCTATGATTTTGACAGGTTGTTCTTCTAAACCTGAAGGAAAAAAAGAAACAAAAACAGAAGAAAAGAAAGAAAATACTGGAAAGAAAATTAAGTATGCTATGGTAACTGATACTGGTGGTGTTAATGACCAATCTTTCAACCAATCTGCTTATGAAGGCTTAAAAGATTTAGAAAAAGAAGGATTAGCTACTATTAGCTATGTTGAAAGTAAACAAGCATCTGATTACAAAGGAAACTTAGAAACTTTACTTGACTCTAAAAATGATTTAATTGCAGGTATCGGTTTTGCATTAGCAAAAGATATGGAAGCTGCAGCAAAAGCTAACCCAGACCAAAAATATGTAATTATTGACTCAGCTTTTGAAAACACTCCAAAGAATCTTATCGGAACAATTTTCGCAGATAATGAAAACTCATTCTTAGTTGGATATATCGCTGGAACATTAACTACTTCAAACAAAGTTGGATTTGTTGGTGGAGTTACTTCTCCATTAATCAAAAAATTTGAAGCTGGTTTTAGAGCAGGTGTTGAACTTGCAGCAAAAGATAACAAAAAAACAGTAGAAGTTGTTGCTCAATATGCTGAAAGTTTCGGAGATGCTACAAAAGGTAAAGCAATTGCTAACAGTATGTACACATCTGGAGTTGATATGATTTTCCACGCAGCTGGTGGTACTGGTAATGGTGTTATTGAATCAGCAAAAGAAAATCAAAAATTCGTATTTGGTGTAGATAGAGACCAATCTTACTTAGCTCCTGAATATGTTATAGCTTCTACAATCAAAAAAGTAAATGAAGCCATTAAGAGTGTTGGTAAAGAATTAGCTGAAGGAAAATTCAGAGGTGGAGAAACTATCGAATTTTCATTAAAGACTAATGGTGTTGACGTTGCTTACGGAAAAGAAGACCAATTAAAAATCAAGATTCCTAATGAATTAAAACAAAAAATTGAAGAATTAAAGAAGAGTATTGCTGAAGGTAAAGTTACAGTACCAACAGAAGTAAAATAAATGATTTTATTAGAAGGAAGCGAAAGCTTCCTTTTTTAATTAATTTTATTTGAAATGATATTTACCTTTTTGTGTTAATATTATATAATATTATTAAATATTATTAAATATATTTAAGGAGAGTATTAGATGAAAAACGAATTAGTTCTTGTAGTTGATTTTGGTGGACAATATAATCAGTTAATAGCTAGAAGAGTAAGAGATTTAAATGTATATTGTGAAGTTATACCTTATAACAAGGCTGTTAACGAAGTAAAAAATAAAAAACCTATCGGAATAATTTTTACAGGCGGCCCAAATAGTGTTTATGAGGAAAATGCACCAAAAATTGAAAAAGAAATTTTTGAACTTAATATACCTATTTTAGGATTATGTTATGGGATGCAATTAATATCTCAAACTTTTGGTGGAGTTGTAGAAAAAGCAGATAAAAAAGAATTTGGAAAAACTTTATGTATAAAAGATAAAAATTCAAAATTAGTTTCAAGTATGAAAAATGAAACAATAGTTTGGATGAGTCATCAAGATCAAGTTGTAAAACTACCAGAAGGATTTGATTGTATTCAACATACATCTACTTGTCCTTATGCCGGAATAGAAAATGAAGAAAAGAAAATTTATGCAGTTCAATATCATCCAGAAGTAAATCATTCAGAAGAAGGAAAAGAACTAATAAAATCTTTCTTATATGATATATGTAATGCAAGTGGCGATTGGACAATGCAAAACTTTATGAATGAACAAATATTAAAAATAAGACAAACAGTTGGAGATAAAAAAGTATTGTTAGCTCTTTCAGGTGGAGTAGATTCTTCAGTTTGTGCCAGCTTATTGTCAAAAGCTATTGGAAATCAACTGACTTGTGTTTTCGTAGATACAGGACTTATGAGAAAAAATGAAGGTGATGAAGTAGAAGAAGCCTTCAAAAATGAAGAACTAAATTTTGTTAGAGTAAATGCTAAAGATAGATTTTTAGGTAAATTAAAAGGCGTTACTGACCCTGAACAAAAAAGAAAAATAATCGGAGAAGAATTTATTAGAGTATTCGAAGATGAAGCAAAGAAAATTGGAGCAGTTGACTACTTAGGACAAGGAACAATTTACCCTGACGTAATAGAATCAGGACTTGGCGATGCAAAAGTTATAAAATCACATCATAATGTAGGAGGACTTCCTGACGTAGTAGATTTTAAAGACTTAATCGAACCATTAAGAGATTTATTCAAAGATGAAGTAAGAAGATTAGGACTTGAACTTAAAATGCCTGAATATTTAGTTTATAGACAACCATTCCCTGGTCCAGGACTTGGAATAAGAGTAATGGGCGAAGTAACAGAAGAAAAATTAGAAATCTTAAGAGAGGCAGATGCAATCTTCAGAGAAGAAATTGCAAAAGCCGGAGAAGACAAAAATATAAGCCAATATTTCGCTGTTATAACAAATAACAGAACAGTTGGAGTAATGGGAGACTTTAGAACTTACGATTATACACTAGCCCTAAGAGGAGTTACAACAACCGACTTTATGACAGCCGATTGGGCAAGAATCCCATACGAAGTACTAGACAGAGTTTCAGTAAGAATAGTAAACGAAGTAGGACACATCAACAGAATCGTATATGACATAACAAGCAAACCACCAGCAACGATCGAATGGGAATAATCGCAAAAATTTATAAAACCTTGTAAAATCAATGGTTACAGAAAATGAAAAACTGTAACTGGGATTAAAATGGGAACATTTGTAAAAAAGAATAAACTGAATAATAGTTCCAAGTGGTTTACATTTGGGCAAAAAAAGGCCGTAGTTAAAAGCTGCGGTCTTTTTTCGTTCAATTTATTATTCTTTTTCTCTAGAGAGAGTCAAATTAACTTATTTTCATTTAATTAAAATTTTTAAAGCTAAATGTATATTGCAATAGGTATTACCATTATAACAGGTGCACTTATTACAGTTTTAATTCCGCCTTCACCAACGAATTGAGCTAAAGATGGATCAGAAAAAAACTCTTGAAATTCTTTCATTTTATCTAATTGGAGCTTAGAAAAAACTGTATTTCTAAGTAGGCTTATCTCCCCATCATCCATACAAACTTTAATAACCTTTCCTAATATTTTATAGTTTCCATCGGTAACTTCACTCATATTATTATTTAAAAAGTAATTTTCATTTGTTGGAAGGATGATATTAATTTTATCTGCTTCACAAATTATATCTTTTTTTCCATCTGCTTGAAGCCCTTTAATTAAACCATCTATTTGGGAGTTTAGCCTTTTATCTGTCAACACATTTTCTTTTCTGTTTTTATTATTTTTAGGATTGTTATCAGTAAATAAGTTTGCTAAAGTTATAATTTCTTTGAATCCAGATAACATATCAATAACTGGATTGTTTTTCAGAGTTCCTTGAACTTCAACAAAATCTCCAATATTTAAGTTATTAATGTCACGATTAATAAACTTTGCATTCTCCAATTGTTCTTTTAGTTGCTGGAACAAAGAAACTGGAGTGTGGGTTCTTTCTTCAATAATAGTTTCACCATCATTTGACGTACCTTTATGATTTCCACGAACTCCTATATTCAAAAACGCAAATAGATTGTTAGTGCCTATATTTGATTCTATATCATTTACTTGATTTTTATTTTTTGAAGTTTGAACATTTTTAACATCTGCAAAGCCATCCTCAATTGTAGCTAACATATCAAAAACTATTTTAGTATTAAGATAGATTGGTATTGTAAGCTTATTCTTTTCTATTTTATTCACTACTTTAAATCACCTTTCCTATAAATTGTATGGTTTTCATGTTATTTATCTTATATTCTAGATTTATTATTTTTATTTTAAAAATCTTGATTTTTTAGGGTAAGATAGCTTCCAATCTTCAAATTCTTCGTCTGTTATCTCATCGTTGTAATGCTTTTTTCTCATCTCATTCCATTCTATAAGAAAATTATTGAAGTCTACATCATTTGATAAAAGTCCAGTAATTTCTCCATCATCTGCCAACGGTCTAAACTTCATGTCTTTTTCATAATCAAAAATAATATGCATTATTTCAAAAATAGAATTAGGTTCATGATTAATTAATGCTGATATATCACAATCAAGTGCTTCAGATATTTTTTGTAATTGTTCTTTACTTGGAGATCTATTTCCAAGTTCATAATTTCTTATAGCAGCATCTGTCAAACCAGACTTAATGGCAAGTTCTTTTTGAGTTAAGTTTCTCATAAGTCTTAACTTTTTTAATTTTTCTCCAGAAATCAAACTTACTCCTCCTTATTTCACAATAACTATAAATATTTTATCACAAAATGAACAAAAGCTCAACAAAACTATTCTGTTACAAATATCTGCAAGCATCAGAATATTTTAGAAAAGAATAAATAGAAAAAACTTGGCAGAACAAATATGAACTGTTATTATATATACATACAGTCGATAATGAACGGAAAATGTAAGATATAAAAATTAATGCTCGCCCTTTTGTGGATGTAGAACCTTACAAACTGTAAAAGGAGGACATTATGAAAGGTATTTTTATGAATGCAAAAGATGTACAAGAATTTCTTGATGTAAGCAGGACAACAGCATATCAGATAATAAACGATATGAATCAAGATCTACTTAAATTAGGTTATCGTGTACAAAGAGGAAAGGTAAATAGAGAATACTTTATGGAAAAGTATTGCTATAAACCAACAAATACAAAGGAGGTTTAAAGTGCCGGCATACAGAGATGAAAGTGGAAATAAAACTTGGTATTGCAGGTTTTATTATACCAACTGGAAAGGAGAAAAATTAACTAAGAAAAAACGTGGATTTTCAACAAAAAAAGAAGCTTTAAAATGGGAACAAGAATTTTTAAATCAACATTCTGAATCAATTGAGATGAGCTTTAGGGAGTTTTTTGAACTTTACAAGAGGGATAGAAAACCAAGAATAAGAGAAAATACTTGGAGGACAAAAGAAGCAATTGTAAATCAAAAAATACTTCCCTATATTGGTGATCTAATGCTTAATGAGATTAATAATGTAACCATCATTCAATGGTAAAATGAGCTTATGAAGATTAAGGATAAGAATGGAAAAAACTATTCTCCTACTTATTTGAGAACTATTCATGCCCAGTTATCTAGTATCTTAAATCATGCTTGTAGGTACTACAATTTAAAAACTAATGTTGCTCGTGATGTTGGTTCTATGGGAGAAAAAGAAGCTGATGAAATGCTATTTTGGACTCAAGATGAATATGAGAGATTTATAGAAGCTATTAAAGATAAACCTGAATCATTCTATGCTTTTGAACTTTTATATTGGTGTGGTCTTAGAATGGGAGAATTATTAGCCTTAACAAAAGAGAAATTTGATTTTGAAAGGCATACATTAAAAATTGATGAATCTTTACAAAGGATTGATGGGAAAAATGTAATAACAGCCCCTAAGACTAAAAAAAGCATTAGGACAATAGTTATGCCTGAATTTTTAACGGATGAGATTAAAGAGTATATAGACAGCTTTTATAAGTTAAAACCAAAAGACTTAATATTTAATTTTTCTAAGAGCTACCTCCACCATGAAATGGATAGGGGATCTAAGAAATCTCAAGTAAAAAGAATTAGAATACATGATTTAAGGCATTCTCACGTTTCTCTCTTGATTGAACTTGGATTTTCTGCAACTGCAATAGCTGATAGGGTTGGACATGAATCGATTGACATCACATATAGATATGCTCATCTCTTTCCTAGCAAGCAAAAAGAAATGGCTCTGTCTTTAACACAAGTGAGAAATAATAAGGCAAATGATTGGAAAGATTTATTAGAAGAGGACGATTAAGATGTTTAGAAGACATTCATTAGATGAAATTTCACAAAAAACTAGAAATACAGAGAAAAATAGAAAAAGAAATCGCATTTTAAATTTTAGAGTATCTGAAGAAGAATATGACTTAATAAACAAAAAGATTGAAATAAGCGGACTTAAAAAACAAGATTATTTTCTACAAATGTTATTAAATCACGAAGTTAAGTTAGTAAGTGATTACAGACTTTCTGATAATATAGCCAAGGAAATATTTCAACTAGCAAAAGTTATTAAAAAGTTCGGAAAAATCAATGACAATGAAGCTGATATTTTAATCTATATTTTAGAAATATATGAAGAAATCAAAAAAGAAAAAAGCCCCTACTACAAAGAGTAAAGGCATACACTCCTGTGAGAAGTGTTCTCTAGACAAGTTCATTTTACCACAGGAGTCTTATTTATACCAGACAGGAGGATAAAATGGAAAACAAATATAAAACAAAAAAGAGATTAAATGGTTATAAAAAGAAAAGGAGTGAGACTTATGACAGATATTAAATTAAAATTCCCAGAAATAGATCAGACTTACGCCTTTTTAGACTTACAAACTACGGATAAGGGGACGGTTAGACAAATTACTGGAAATATTGTAACAGCTATTTTAAATCCAAAATATTGTCAAAATCAAAAAATCATTGATGGACAAATATTCTTTGATAAATTTACTAATGAAATAAAATTCCAGGGGAAAATTATCGGAGAAAGAAATATAAAGGAAAATCAAATACGACTTTGGGATGATTCTTTAAATAATAGATTAGGCTTAGAGATAGAAAAACACTTTGGAATTAATTATAATGCCAATAAAATGTGGGAAGCTATTCGTTTTGTAGCTCACCAATATGAAGTGAGTCCGCCAAAGCAATATCTTCAAAATTTAAAATGGAATGGAGATAAAAATGCCATTAGAAAACTATTACCAAAGTATTTGGGAGCAGATGATACAGAGCTTAACAATTGGATAATGGAACATATGATATTGGGCATGATAAAAAGAATTTTTAATCCAGGAGCTAAGTTTGATGAGATGATTGTTTTAGTTGGTGGACAAGGCATAGGCAAATCGACTTTTGCAAGATACTTGTCCATAACAGATGATTGGTTTTGCACAATTGAAAACATTCAAGGCAAGGATGCCGTCATGAACCTTATGGGTAAAACTGTCGTTGAAATCGAAGAATTCGTTGCTTTAAGAAATGCAAAATCGGCTAATGAAGCTAAATCTTTTTTATCAAAATTAAGCGATAGGATAAGAATACCCTACGAAAAATATGCAACAGACGTGCCAAGAACTTGCATCTTTATAGGGACATTAAACGAAAGAACTTTTCTTAATGATCATACTGGAGAAAGAAGATATTTACCTGTTGAATGTAATTCGAATAAAAGAGTAAGGACTATTTTTCCAGATAAAAACAATAAAGAAAAACTTTCAGACAAAGGATATATATCTAGTATAAGAGAAGATTTTAATCAGGCTTTAGCCTTGGGATATGAAATCTTTAAAAACAAGACTCACGCATGGACTATACCAAAAAATCTTTTAAAAGACTTGTATAAGGAACAAGAAAAATTCAAATATCTAAACCCAGATGTGGAAGACATAAGGTATTTCTTAGAAGAATATAAGCCAAAAAGTGCAGATCCTAGTATAACTTGTTTCAAAGAACTAACCATGCAAGGCTACCAAATAAAATCAAAATCTTTTTCAGAGATTATGGATAATTATTTTCAAGAATGGATTCCAGTTAGGTCATCAAAGACCAAGAGAATATCTCCAAGTGGGGTTTCAATTCCAGTAAAACTATATTATGAAAAGAAAACAGAAAACGAAATTGACTTTATAGAAGTTGATAAGAATTTGTTGCCAGAAGAATGGAAAATAGAAAATCAATTAGAAATAGATACAGCAAATCAAGTAAAGATACAAATGTAACTTTGTAACCTGTAACCAATCGTTATAAATCTTCTTAAATTAGGATTACATAATTTAATGGCTTGATAATATGGGATTGACATAGACTCTTAAAACAAGCTCGCCTAATTTTGGAAGTTTTTATTTTGTAAGTTACAGTTACACTTATTAATTCCTATTTAAAAAATATTAAAAAATAAATTTTAGACTTGTTAATAATAGCAAGCACAGTAAGTGAGTACCCACTTACGAAAAAATCAAAAAATCAATAGCTTATAAGGCTATATAATTTTATGATTTTTACCTTGTTAGGGAGAACCCTAAGACCCCAAAAGATATGAGTAAAGGAGAAAAATATGGATAATAGAACAAGAAAAAATCAACTAAAAATATATTTAACAGATGAAGAAAAAGAAATTTTTGAAAAGAAAATGAAACTGGCAAATTGCAAAACAATGTCCCATTTTCTTAGAAAATGTGTATTAGAAAAAGAAATTTATATTGTAGACCTAGAACCATTTAGAGATCTCCAATGGCTACTTTCAAATGCGACAAATAATATAAATCAGATCGCAAAAGCTACTAATACAACTGGTGTTATTTACAAAAATGAAATTGAATCTATGAATAAACAAATAGAAAAATTATCAAAAGAAATATGGCAGATTCATTCACTGTTATTAAGAAAAACGAAATAGAATTTATCCAAAACAAATCTTAGACCTGTAAGAAGTTTTCAAAATATGATATAATATATACAAATGAACTGCCGATTTTTAAAATGACAAGGGAGAGAAATTTATGCAAAACTTTGGGAAAATTATTTTTAAAATAGACCAGGTTTTAGAAGAAAAAAATATAAGCAAAAATAAATTAGAAAAAGAAGCAAATCTTCAAAGGACGCAACTTAATTCTTATTGTAATAACAAAGTTAAAAGAATTGATTTGGAAACTATAGCAAAGATTTGTTGTGTTCTTGAGTGTAAGGTTGAAGATATTATGGATTATGTGAGGTAGCTATGAAATTTTTAGATGAATTAAAAAAGTTTTGAGTTCAGATGAGCGATTTATTGGTGAAAATAACCAGATAATAAAAATAAAAGTATCAGATGCTGCAAGAGCTAACGATGAGAAATTATTAAAGGACTTGATAAATAATGATTTGTTAAAAGAATCTTTTTTTACTAAGGTTGATGACATATATGTTTTTGATAAAAATAAATTTGTATGGGTCCTAGAATCAAAAGAATTTCTTCCGGATTCTTTTACTATGTATAAAAATAAGATAGGACTTGTAGGTTCTAACAATAATTTAATTAGTCAAAAACAAGAAGTTTCTTTGGTGTGGCCTTACAAAGACTGTGTCCTTGAAGGTGGACAAACCAAAGAAGATCAAAAAAGAGAAGAGATTTTTTATAATGAAATTCTTGCTCCAGATGAAATAAATAGATTATTAGCACCTAAGGTATTAGGAAATGCAAAAAGATATGGTGTCAATGGTGTTGAAGAAGATGTTGAGTTTGATAAAAATGATAACTTAATAATTAAGGGGAATAATTTACTTGGTCTTACTTCATTATTGGAAAAATATGAAAACCAAATTCAATTAATTTATATAGATCCGCCTTTTAACACAGGAAAAGACTCTTTTGAGTATAACGACAGATTTAACCATTCAACTTGGCTAACATTTATGAAAAATCGTTTAGTTATAGCTAAACGATTACTAAAACAAGATGGCTCCATTCTTGTACATCTTGACTTTAATGAATCACATTATGCAAAAGTACTTTTAGATGAAGTTTTTGGAAATGAGTGTTTCAAGAATAATATAGTATGGTGCTATACAGGGCCTTCAGGAAGTACAAGGTTTCTACCTAGAAAGCATGATGACATTCTTTTTTATGGAAATAGCGAGAATATAAAATTCAATCAGCCTTATGTTAAACATAAAAGTGGAGTACATAACACTGGACAAGTATTTGGAAAAACAGATTCTTCGGATGATTTTAAAGAAAAGGCGGAGGAGCAAGGGAAAAAATTAGAAGATTGGTGGGATGATATTTACTCTACTGATAGATATCGATCTGAATTACTTGATTTTAGTGGGCAAAAGCCCGAGAAATTACTTCAAAGAATTATAGAAATGACGACAGATGAAGGTGATATAGTATTAGATTATCATCTTGGCTCCGGAACTACTGCAGCTGTTGCTCACAAACTTGGAAGAAGGTATATAGGCATTGAACAAATGGAGGGACAAATAGATATTGAGTTAGATAGATTGCAGAAAGTTATAGATGGATATGAATTCGGGATCTCAAAGGATGTTAATTGGCAAGGAGGAGGTTCTTTTGTCTACTGTGAACTTTTAGAAGACAATGGAAATCTTGTTAATGAATTAGAAAATGCTAAGAACTCAGATTCCGTTAAAAAAATTTTAAATAAGGCCATTGATAATGGAAAATTAATTCCTTCTGTCCTTCATAGTGATTTAAAAGAAAATGAAGATGATTTTGATAAGCTTAGTCTTGATGAGCAAAAGAATCTTGTGATCGAGCTTTTAAATAAAAACCAACTTTATGTAAATTTATCAGATATAGATGATGAAGATTATAAGGTGAGTGAGGCTGACAAGGAATTTACTAGAAGCTTCTATGGCAAGGAGTGATATTATGGCTGACCAATATTTATATCAAGAATTAGATGTTATTAAAAAAATAGGAGCTCTTAAAGAATTACCTTCCTATATAGAGTCGAACCTAAATCCAAATATAATATTGCGTGATTACCAAGATGAGGCTTTCAGGTATTTTATAACCTATGTTGAAAGTGATTTGATTAAAAATAAACAAATCCATAATTTGTTTCATATGGCAACTGGTTCTGGTAAGACTGTTATCATGGCAGGACTTATTCTATATTTATATACCAAGGGATATAGGAAATTCTTGTTTTTTGTAAATCAGAATAATATTATCGAAAAGACTAAAGAAAATTTCCTCAATCAATCTTCTATTAAGTATCTTTTTGCAGACAATATCGAATTGATGGGAGATCAAGTTCAAGTAAAAGAAGTAAACAATTTTGCCTTTTACGATAAAAATTCTATAAACATTTGTTTTACTTCCACACAAAAACTTCACATGGACATGAATTTTCCAAAGGAGAATTCGCCTACTATTGAAGATTTTGAGGATGATAAGATTGTTTTAATATCAGATGAATCCCACCATATAAATACTATTACTAAGGGACTTACAAAGATTGAGAAAATAAACTTAGAAGAAAATGCCAAAAGCTGGGAATATACAATTGAAAAAATATTTAGAGCAAATAGAGATAATGCTTTGTTAGAATTTACGGCAACTGCTGACATGAAAGATCCTAATGTTGAGAAAAAATATTTGGATAAAATCGTATATGATTATACCTTATCTAAATTTAGAGAAAGTGGATACACCAAAGATTTTAATAATATGCAAGGTGATTATGACAGGTGGACAAGAACCTTGCTTGCGCTTGTTATAAGTGAATATAGGAGACATTTGTTTGGGGACAATGGTCAAAATATAAAGCCAGTTGTTTTATTGAAGTCAAAAACTATTAAAGAGTCAAAAGAATTTTATGATGAATTTTATCAAAAATTAAATAATCTTAAGGCTGATGAAATTTTAAAGTATAAGGATTCTGATAATGAGTATTTGACAAATGCAATAGAATATTTTCTTAAAAAAGACCAAAGTTTGAATGCTCTAGTAACTGATATAAAATTAGGATTTTCTGTTGCGAATTCTATACTTTTAGATTCGAAAACAATATCTGAGGATAAACAAATTTATGTAAACTCTCTTGAAGCAAAGGATAATCCATATAGAATAATTTTTACAGTTGATATGTTAAATGAGGGCTGGGATGTATTAAATCTTTTTGATATTGTAAGATTGTATGAAACACGAGATGGAAAAAATGGGAAGCCAGGAAAAACAACTATTAGCGAAGCTCAACTAATTGGTCGTGGAGCCAGGTATTGTCCATTTGAAATTGAAGATGATCAGACAAGAAATAAGCGTAAATATGATTATGATTTAAGTAATCAAAATAGGATATTAGAAACACTCTTATATCACTCAATGCAGGATTCACGATATATTGGTGAGTTGAGGTATGCTCTAAAACAGACAGGTTTATTAGCAGATGCTCCTATGGAAATAAATTATATATTGAAAGATGAATTTAAAAAAACAGATTTTTTCAGAGAAGCCTATGTATTTTCAAATAAAAAAGTTGAAAAGTCAAGAAAGTCAGTTACAGGAATAGATAAAAAAATACGAAATGGCTTTTACCAACATAAAGTATCCACAGGCAGTTCTTTTATATATGGTTTGTTTGATGAGGGAAAAGTAAAGGTTAATGGGATGACCAATACTTTTCAATGTGAATTTAAAAATATACCTTTAAATATTGCTGAAGGTGCAATGTCAAATTTTGAGATTTTAAAATTTAATACACTAAAATCATATTTTCCTAATTTAAAATCAAAGAAAGAGTTTTTACAATCTGAAAATTACTTAGGAAATATAATGTTGCAAATAGAAAGTCCATATGAAAAATTGCAAGCTAAAGATCTTTATGATGGAACAATGAAAGTACTTAAAGAAATATCATTATATCTACAAAAAATAGAGACTGAGTATGAAGGCACTAAGGAATTCTACGCTAAGAGGATTTATGAGGTTATAAAAGATAAAAAAATATATATATCTAATCCTCATGGTGAAGGAGTAGGAGTATCTCAATCCATGATTGCAAATGAAGATGTTTTGGATTTATCATACGAGCCATGGTATGTCTATAATGATAATTATGGAACAGGTGAAGAAAAAGCATTTGTGAAATACTTTAAAGGGATAGTTAAGGATTTAAGAAGTAAATATGATGAAATTTATTTGGTAAGAAATGAGAGAATTCCGTCCTTGGCTATTTATGAATTTGATACAGGAGAAAGATTTGAGCCTGACTTCTTGTTATTCCTACAAAAAAAAGGCACAGATGGATATCTGCAAGAGCAAATCTATATTGAGCCTAAGGGAAGCCATTTACTAGAAAAAGACAAGTGGAAAGAAGATTTTCTGTTGAAAATTGAGGAGCAAGGAATACCAAATAAAACGTATGTGGACGATAATAAATATAGGATAGTAGGACTTCCATTCTTTAATAAGGAATATAAGATGGGAGAGTTTGAAAATGCAGTGTTCGAAAAAATAATTGATTTTTAGGGAGTATAAATTGACAATAACTATTGAAAAAATTAGATTGATAAATTTCAAACGATTTAAGGATTATACAATATGTCCAAACGAAAGATTAAATATATTAGTAGGCGATAATGAAGTCGGAAAAAGTTCCGTGTTAGAAGCTATTGAATTAGTATCATCTGGGAATGTAAGAAGAGTTGAAAATATAGGATTAGATAAACTAATGAATGTTGAATCGATATTGTGCTTCAATAAAAATAGAAAATATGAAAATTTGCCTGAAATGATAATAGAATTATTTTTAAAAGGAAAATTTGATCACACTATGAATGGAAGAAACAATTCATTAGGTGTTATTTCAGACGGTATAAGATTAGTATGTTCTCCGAATGACGATTATAGAAATGAAATAAACGAATTTTTAAAAGAAGAAACTTTGGTATTTCCTTTTGAATACTATAAGATAAGATTTTCTACTTTTTCAGATGAAACTTATAGTGGCTACAAGAAGAAACTTAAAACTGTTTTAATTAATAGCAGTAATGTGGATTCTGAATATGCAACAAATAATTTCATAGAAAAAATGTATCAACGTTATACCGAAGAAAACGAGTTAGAGAGAATAGAACACAGAAGTAAGTTTAGACAAATGAAGTTTAAATTTTGTGAAGAGAATCTTAAACTATTAAATTCAAGAGTTCCTTCCGACAAAAAATATAAATTTGCATTGCAAAACAATTATTCTAAAATATTTAGTAACGAGTTAATGATTTATGAAGACTCAATTGCTTTAAATAATAGAGGAACAGGAGAACAGGTATTAATTAAAACTGATTTCGCTTTAGAGAAAGCGGGTGAAAATATTGATGTTATCTTGTTTGAAGAACCAGAAAATCATTTGAGTCATACAAATTTAAAGAAACTAATATCAAATATAGAGAATAAGCAGACTGGACAAATTTTCGTTACTACACATAGTAGTTTGATAAGTACAGGATTAGATTTATTTAATTTGATTATTTTATAACACAAAAAAAATGATGTTCCACTTTATCTGAAAACTCTAAATAAAGATACTTCAAATTATTTTTTAAAAGCGCCACCAGCAGGTATCTTAGAATTTATATTATCTTCAAAAGTAATTCTAGTGGAAGGCCCGTCAGAGTATATACTTTTTGATAGATTCTATAAAGATATTACAGGCAGACATCTAAACGAAGATAGAATTTATGTTTTAGCTATTAGAGGCTTGAGCTTTAAGAGGTATTTGGATATAGCGAAAATAACAGGATCCAGGGTTGCCGTTATCACTGATAACGACTCAGATTACGAACAAAAGTGTATTAAAAAATATGAGAATTACAATTACGATAATATAGAAATATTTTTTGAAAATGATAATGATAAGCCAACGTTTGAATATTATATATATGATAAAAATAGATCTCTTTGTGAAACTAAATTTGGTGTAAATGCATTAGATCATATGCTGAAAAACAAAACGAATTCTGCTCTTATGTTAGCTGAAAGTGAAAACATAACAACACCAAAGTATATAGAAAGGGCGATTAATTGGATAAGAAAGTAATTTTTGCAGTGGCGGGTTCAGGAAAAACTAGCCATATAGTTGAAAATTTATCGTTAAATAAAAGAAGCTTAATTATAACATATACAACAGCTAATTATGACAACATAAAAGCAAAAATATTAAAGAAGTTCAATAATGAATTTCCAAGTAGTATAACTCTTATGACATATTTTCAGTTTTTATATTCATTTTGTTACAAACCTTTTTTATCCGATAGAATAAAAGCAAAAGGTATCATTTTTGAAAGCAATAAATATAAGTACTCAAAAAAAGAAAACCAGACCTATTATATGACGGATTCAGGATATTTTTATAGTAATAGACTTGCTTTTAGTTTTGAATTTTTTGGGATTCTTGATGATATAAAACAAAGAATAGAAAAATACTTTGATGAATTAGTTATTGATGAAATTCAAGATATATCAGGTAGAGATTTTAATTTTCTATTAAATATAATGAATTCTAGGATCAACATGCTTTTTGTTGGAGATTTTTTTCAGCATACTTTTGACACTAGCAGAGATGGTTCTGTTAATAAAAATTTATTTAATAATTATGAAAGTTACAAAAATAAATTTCTAATTAATGGCTTTACTGTTGATGAAACTACTCTAGATAAAAGTTGGAGATGCAATAATCTTACTTGCGATTTTATTAGAAAGAACTTAAATATAAATATCTTTTCCCATAGTAATTCAAGTGACAATATTAAAATTTCATATATAGATGAAAATAAAGAAATCAAAGAAATTTTAAATAATGACAAAATTATAAAGTTACATTATGAAAATTCTAAAAAGCACGGATATAGTCATAAAAACTGGGGAGAAACCAAAGGGGAAGATCAATACAATGATATTTGTATAATTTTGAATAAAACTACGGAAGAACTATTTTTAAATAATTCACTTAATAAATTAGCTCCATCAACAAAAAATAAATTATATGTAGCCCTCACCAGGGCTAGAAGGAATATATTTTTTATAAGCTATAAAAAATTACAAGATATTTAAAAAAACTGGAACTGGACGGGACTAAAAATTTGAAAACGTCCTATAATTAGGTGGATTTAGTGATATTAGAAAAAATAGAATATAGTATTTTGAATGTTTTTGAATACAGCTAACATTATAAAAAGAAAAGTGGGAGTAGGACTAGTAAATAGAAGAAACTTAGTAAAAAATTATCACCAGTATTTTTATAAAATTGATGGAAATGAAGAGAATAGGAGGATAAAGTTTGAATGTGTATGAACCTTGTGAATGTATGATTTGTAAAAATAATAAAAATTTTGATATGCCTGAAGAGATTATTGAGTCTGTTTTGAAAAATAATTTAGTTCTTTTTTGTGGTGCAGGTATAAGCACAGAGTCAAAATCCGTTTTTCCTGAATCATTTTACACCAATGTTTTACGTGAGATAGAAGATAAGACAAATAAGAAAGTTGATTTAGACACCAGTTTTTCTAGGCTAATGAGTTTATATATTGATACATTTCCCAATGGTCGTAGGAAATTGCTAAATAAAATCAAAGAAAAATTTGATTTTATAGATTCTTTTCCTCAATTATTAAATGCAGCTACTAGTTTTCATAGAGAAGTTGCTGCAAATCCTTTCATTCAAACGATAATTACAACAAATTGGGATACATATTTTGAAGATTATTGTGATTGTACGCCCGTAATTAATGATACTGATGCTACTTTATGGAATGTGTTTAAAAAAAGAGTGTTTAAAATACACGGATCAATTCATAATGTTGGATCAATAGTAGCTACTGAAAAGGATTATCTAGAATCATATAATAGACTTTCTAAGGATTTAATAGGAGATAGACTAAAAACTATTCTGGCGAGTAATACTGTTGTCTTTATTGGTTTTTCCTTTGGAGATGAGGATCTTAATAGGTTGTTAGATATATTGTCTGAAAAAATGGGGGATTTTAGCAATCAATTTTATTTAGTCACAATTGATGAAAAATGGAAAGAAAACGCAGACTCAAGATTAATCCCCATTATTACAGATGGAACTTATTTTATTCACCAATTAAACAATATATTAATAGCAGAAGGAAGGCTTGTTTCAAGTGATATTTATGATTATGCAGAAGAACTTTTGTATTTTATCAAAGAAGAGCATATGAAGCTTTTTGAATCAAATACATATAGAGATGAGATTAAAGCTTTTCCTGAATTACTATTATCAATAGCTTATCAAGATGCATTTATTCATGCTTTAGAAAGATGTGTTGCACATAGAAGCAATGGAGAATATTTGATTCCTGGTTACTTTGAGCCTAGGATTCAATCATACAAGAGTTATTATGATAAGCGTATATTAGAAGAAAATTATGCTCAAGCGTTCTATGATTTGGGATATTGTGATGGCTTAATCTCGCTATTATTATATGCAAATGATCCTGAAGAAGCAGGGATACCTGGATTATTTATATATGAAGAAAACTACTTTGAAACAAAAGATGATTTGTTTAAATATATATCAGAGAATAGAAATAAAAAACAATTTGAATATTGTTCAGACAAAGTGCAAAACATGAATGATGTAGTTCCTCATTTTATGCCTTGGTTTATTTAGCTGAAGATTATTTCAATCATTCTATTCACACCTAAAGGGTGTTGTCGGTATATTAGTGGGGTAAGAATTTTCTTCCGGTACTGGGACTGGGACGGGACTAAAAATTTGAAAATGTTCTATAATTAGGTGGATTTACTGATATAAGAAAAAATAGAATCTAGTATTTTGAATGATCTGGGATATATCGGACGTTTGGAAAAGAAGAATGGGAGTAATCGCAAAATTTTCTAAAATGGCTTAATTACAAACTATATAGAGAATGAAAAATGGCTACTGGTACTTAAATGGTACTGGAATCTAAAAAGAAAAAAGAAGAAAAATAATAATTAGTAATTTTCTTCAAAAACTCTTTAGAAAATAGTTTTTATAAAGAGTTTCGAGAAATCAAAAAGGAGTCAGAAAATTAATTCTGACTCCTTTTAAGTGCATATTTTTACAATAAAATATAGCAAACACGTAAAAAAAAACAATAAACATAGAGTAATAATAACAAGTATAAAGCAGTAACAACAAAACTCATAATAATAATTCATATATATATATATATATAGGTTTCAAATTTACTAAATTAATTTTGTTTAACTTGTAAAATGTGTTATAATAAATATGAATTTACGTTTCTTGTGTAAAAGAATATTTATTTCATCATATTTACCTTTTTAAATTTATTAAAATGGAAATATGTTATAATAACTATGTGAAAAAATAAAAACTTGATTTTAGATTTTAATAAAGCTGAATTTTTATGAACATAACAAGGGAGATGGACAAATGAATAAAAAATTGATGACTATTTTTGTTTCTTTAGTGCTAATATTTACTTTTTTTATGCCTAAAAGTATTTTAGCTAATTCAAACGAAACAATGATAAATCCAGAAACGGATAAAATTCAATTAGAAGAATTATCAGAAAACCATGAAGAAAGTAATGAAGCAAATAATGAAAAAAACGATGAAGTAAGCACCTACAATGATGATAGTGAAAAAACTGCTTGGATAGAATTAGTAGAAAAAATTGCTTCTTCACAAGCTGATGCTTCTATAAATATTGATAAAAATATAGATGCGGATCCAGCTAAGGATAAACAAACAATTTTAATAAAAAACGGACAAAACATAGCCTTAAAGGGAAATGGAAGTCTAAAGGGTTTTGGATTTAATAGTATTAAAATTGAAAAAGGAGGAAGCTTGACTATAGATGGACCTTCTATTTCAAATGCTCAAATTATAGTTGAAGGTAAATTAAATATTAAAAGTGGGAAAATTTCAGATACAAAACTTGAAGGCCCAAACATACTTGTAAAAGGTGGAGACTTCACAATGTCAGGTGGAGAGTTTAGTGGAAATGAAGCGGTTGATAGTCAAAATCCACAACCCGATAATTTGAGAAAGACTGGAAAGTGGTATAGTTATGCTCCTATAACTTTATATGGTGGAGGTTTGAATATTTCAGGAGGAAAAATTTCAAATAATAAAGGTTTCTATAATGGTGGAGCTATAGGTGCTTGGGGAACAGACACATCTAAAATAAATGTAAAAATCTCAGGTGGAGAAATTACAGAAAATGTTGCAAGTCACAATAGTACAAATGCTTGGGGTGGCGCCATTTTTATGGAAAACGCTGAATTTGAAATGACTGCAGGAACGATTTCTAAAAATACTGCCGAATATGGTGGAGGGCTCTTATTGAGTAGATCAAATGCTAAAATTTCAGGTGGGTCTATAAGCGAAAACTCAAACGGTGAATATTCCGGTTTGGGTGGAGGAGTTTTTGGATTAAATTCTGATATCATAATAGAAGCTGGAGATTTCACAAAGAATAAAGCAAATGGTCATGGTGGTGGCCTATTTTTAGATACTTGTAACTTTACAATAAATGGTGGACATTTTGTAGAAAACTCTTCTCTAAAAAGTGGCGGAGCCATAGCAACAGTTGGTACAAGTAAAGGACAAATTAATGCTGGACTATTTGAAAGTAATAATTCAAATGGATTCTGGGGTGGTGGAGCCATTTATAATGATACAAAATGTGAATTGACTATTAACAGAGCCCTAATAAAAAATAATGAAAGTAAGGGACGCTTATTAATTGGAGCTGGCAATAAACCAATATCTCGCCAAGGTGGTGGAGTATGGAACTGTCCGACAGGACATACAATAATTAATATAACCAATGGTGTGGCACTCTTTGATAACATAGCTTCAAACTTGGAATATAGTACTGCGGCTAAAGGTTCAGGAGATGACTTTGAAAATATAACAAAATATGAATTTGGAGAAGCTGTAGGAAGTTCTTCTGTAAAGCTCGCTTCAAGAATGTTAGGTGGTGGTTATAGATTATGGTATCAAGATGGTTCATTCCAAGGTATTCATAATAACTGGCCTGAAGATCAACAAACCCCAAGATATAATCCGGAAAACCCTGGCAAACCACTTCCTTACAATACTGTAATAGAGGAGAAAAAAGGAGCTCAACTTGCTTACAAGTCAGTTCCTACGCAAGAATCAAAAAACCTAGCAGAACAAGTGGCAACTACAATATTTAAAAATAATTTTGCCCAAGGAACCGGCATAAGTGGCGGAGCTATTACAAACAACGGTAAGCTTATATTTGGTGAAGATAAACCATACAAGATACAAATTACAAAGTCTTGGTTTGGGGATGATGAAAAAACAAGACCAGAAGAAATAGTTTTACAAATGTATGTAGGTGAACATTACATACAAGATATTAAACTAACAAAAGAGGGTAACTGGACTGCTACAATTGAAGATTTTCCAGATCCAGATACCTTAATCGACAACAAAACCGGTAAGCTTTTACCTATAAACTTTAAAGAAAAAGATAGTGGTAAATATATCCTATCTGAAGTGAAAAGAGAAAAAGATAGTAAAGAAAGTATTTATACTATTCATTTAGAAAACTCATTAAAAATATCTATCAAGGTTAATAAAATTTGGAATGACAATAATAACCAAGCTGGCTTACGACCAGACAGTATTACTGTAGCCCTACTTGCAAATGGTAAAGAAACTGGAAAAACTATTGAGTTAAATAAAGGCAATGATTGGAAAGGTGAATTTAATGATTTACCATCTCATAATAATGGCGAATTAATTAAATACACTATCAAAGAAGTGAATGTCGCTAATGGTTACACTTCAACTATAGAAGGGGATATTACAAAAGGATATACTATCAAAAATAGCTATATTCCACCACAAACTCCACCAGAAAAGACCGAAGTAGGAGTAGAAAAAATCTGGAAAGACGAAAATAATGCAGACGGCAAGAGACCAGAGGAAATTACAGTCCACTTATATAAAAATGGCAAACTATTCCAAACAAGAAAAATAAGTGGAAAAGATGGTTGGAAAGTGGTATTTAAGGATCTTGACAAGTATGAAGATGGCAAGGAAATTCTTTATACCATAAAAGAAGAAAATGTCGAAGGCTATACAGAGGAAGTAAGTGGAAATGTTAAAGAAGGTTTTGTGTTAACCAACACAAGAAAGCCAGAGATTCCACCACAAACCCCACCAGAAAAGACCGAAGTAGGAGTAGAAAAAATCTGGAAAGATGAAAATAATGCAGACGGCAAGAGACCAGAGGAAATTACAGTCCACTTATATAAAAATGGCAAACTATTCCAAACAAGAAAAATAAGTGGAAAAGATGGTTGGAAAGTGGTATTTAAGGATCTTGACAAGTATGAAGATGGCAAGAAAATTCTTTATACCATAAAAGAAGAAAAGGTCGAAGGTTATACAGGGGAAGTAAGTGGAAATGTTAAAGAAGGTTTTGTGTTAACCAACACAAGAAAGCCAGAAACTCCGCCGGAAGAACCAAAGAAACCAAAAATCCCAAGTACAGGTGATAACATTTCACTTATTCATTATGAAATGTTGGTTTTATCTATAATTAGTCTTGCGTATATTTTTAGAAAAAGAAAAATAAATAGGGACTAAGAAGAGAAAATATATATAAATTAAAAATTTAGCATTAAAGCTGGAGATGATTAAAATAATTATCTCTGGCTTTTTGTTTCCATTAAGCAATTTACTAATTTCTTCGATTTTGCTATTATATTCTCATAAAACAAAACAATTATATAATAGGAGAAAGACTTGAGAATTATATTTTTAATAATAGGAATTATAGGTATTTAATTGCCTCTTATGCCCACAACACCTTTTTTATTAGTGGCTGCATATTGCTTTTCTAAAAGTTCGAAAAAATTTAATGATTATTTTATGTCAACAAAATTATATAAAGAAAATATTCTTCTAATAAAAAATAGAAAGGGAATTACTAAGAAAAAGAAGATTAAGATATTAACTATAATCACAATTTTCATATCAGTTTCATTTTACTTAGTGAATAATCTTCAGGGAAGGATTGCTTTAGTAGTTTTGTTGGTCCACTATTTATATTTTATTTTTAAAGTAAAGACTTTATAGGGTTAAAGATATTCAACAAAAAATTATTTAATGAATTAAAAAACGAAAAAATTTTGCTGGTAATATATATGCAAATGAACTGATATCAATTAAAAATGCTGACAATATAATATTGTGGGAAGATTAAGCTATTAAACAATTAGAAGAAAGTGAACACATGTTCAATATAAGGAGAAACATATAGAATTAATAATGATGAAATTCAAAGTAGATAGAAGTGAAAATAATGAAACTGTTAAATTTTTAATACCAGATTTGGAAAATAGCTCAGTTAATATAACTGACAGCAATACGCAAGATATTTAAAATTTATTTAATTTAATCTTTCAGGAAGTAATTAAAAGAAAAAAACTTATAGAATTTGAGCCGGATGATTCAAACAACGATTTATTTAATGAAGTGGCAAATGATATAGTGCTACAAATAAATAGTGAAATCAAAAATGCAGAATCTGATTTTAAAAAAATAATAGAATTAGATAATGCTTAGAAAAGTTTTGTGCTTGCAATATGCTTGCAAAAAATCAGATAAACAGAAATAAAACGGATAATAAGGCTAAATCTGATAATAAAAACCTTGATTTTATGCCGTTTATATAAAATTATATCAATGGACATATCGGGTTTGAATAGAGCGAAAAAACATAGAAATGGCTTTAAATAAAGCTTTTGAGTCTGTTGAAATGAGTAACTGGGACGAATTTGGTTAAAGATTTCAAAAAGAATAATCTTAATAATTGTTCAAAGTGGTTTACATTTGGACAAAAAATTAGACCGTAGCTTAAGTGTTACGGTCTTTTTGTGCTTCATTAGGAGTATATATAGGGATTAAATTTCTGATAGAACTATATTCATCCAAAAATTCTTTTAATTCTTCTGAGACTGTGTAAAATTTTGTGTATAGAAACCTCCTGATTAGGGTAAAGAAAAACTAATCAGGAGGAATTTTTATGCCAAGAAAGAGATCAGAAACAAAATTAAACAAAATTTCTAAGATGTTAATCGAAGAATATCAACCGGAAACAGTTCAAGATCTACAAGATGCTTTAAAAGACCTTTTAGGTGATACAATGGAGCAATTATTAAAAGCAGAATTAGATGAGCATTTAGATTATGAATATGGAGAAAAACCACTATCATTAAATACTAGAAATGGTTCAAGTAAAAAAACAGTTAAATCATCATATGGAAATATAGATTTAAATATTCCTAGAGATAGAGAAGGATCCTTTGAGCCTCAGGCATTAAAAAAATACGAAAAAGACATATCAAACATAGAAAATCAAATAATATCAATGTATGGAAAAGGTATGACAACAAGAGATATATCAAGTCACATAAAAGATATTTATGGTTTTGGGATATCAGAAACAATGGTGTCAAAAATAACAAATAAAATTCTACCAACAATAGAAGAGTGGCAAAATAGACCATTAGAAAAAGTCTATCCTATGGTGTTCTTAGACGCTATACACTATCATGTAAGAGAAAACAACATAGTAGTCAAAAAGGCAGTATACATTGCCCTAGGCTACAATCTAGAAGGCTTTAAAGAAATACTAGGAATGTGGGTAGGAGAAAATGAATCAAGCAAATACTGGCTCTTAGTATTAAATCAACTAAAAGAAAGAGGTCTTGAAGATATCCTAATAGTTTCAACAGATAACCTACCAGGATTTAGCCAGGCTATAGAAGCAGTATACCCAAAAGCAGAAATTCAAAAATGTATAATCCACCAAATAAGAAACTCAACTAAATATGTGTCATACAAAGACATCAAAGAGCTGATGAAAGACCTAAAAGCAGTATACAAAGCACCAACCGAAGACTTAGCATTAACAAATCTAGGAATCTTTGAAGAAAAATGGGGTAAAAAATACCCAATGTGTGTAAGTTCTTGGAAAAACAACTGGACAGAATTATCAACATATTTCAAGTATCCAGAAGGAATAAGAAAGCTAATATACACAACAAACGCCATGGAAAACTTCAATAGGCAACTAAGAAAAGTAACGAAAAATAAAACCATATTTCCAAATGACTATGCCCTACAAAAAAGTCTGTATTTGGCAATGGTAGATGCCTCAAGCAAGTGGACAAGTAGAATTCGTGGTTGGGATCAAATCTTATCGCAATTATCAATATTTTTTGAGGGGAGGTTTTAGATAAGTTAAAAATAGAGTATAAAATTAGCTGCAAATTTTTAAAAAATTTGACAGTTTATTAAAGTTGTGTTAAATTAAGACAAGCTCCATTCCTATAGGAATGGACAAACATTGATACATATAAAAATGTATCAACCCTTACCCTTGTGTCAGGATTTAGGTTGATACACAAAATTATTTACAGACCCATTCTTCTGGTTGGTTTAGATCTATATTATCTTTATAATGCTTTTGTTTAATAATATACTCATTAGATATAAACGTTGAGTTGTATCCTAACGAATATTATTGAGCCATCTTCTTTTCTTCTAAACTTTCTACTTTTTTCATTCCTTGAATCTTTATCAAAAGCATATAACTCTAGAACATAAATTCCTAGAAAAGAATACAATACATCTGTATATTGCTAACTAAGTTTGTCAGTTATATTTCTAAATAAATATTCTATATTCTTTTTCTTTTCTATAAAATCAATAACTTCCATACTTCTCCTAAACCATCTTAATATTCAAATTTGCTAAATAATAATATTGTACTAATCTGCTTTTTCTAATGTTATATAATCTACGTTTGAAATTATTAATTTCATTCCTTTTTCTAGTTTTATGTTATGAGTTTCTTTTAAATTTATAACTTCAATTTTGTTTTCTTTTGATATTGTTTTTATGATTGTGTTTACTGTTGTGTTGGTTATTTTGTAATTACCTTGTGCTATGTCTTCATTTATACTAAATATACCACTTGGCAGATTTTGGAATTTGTTATAATTTATATTGTCTTTAAAGATAATTCCAATTATATTTCCGTTGAATTCTATGTTTGAATTTTTTGTGATGTTAATTCTAACATATCTTGGTTTTTCGTTTTCAGCTAAAACTTCTTCTACTATTTTTGTGTTGTCTATATAATATGAAAAGATTCCTTTTCCGGTTATTTTTACCAGATAGTTATTGTAATTAAAGTCTTTTTTTGATAATTCTATTTTTGAGTTTTGTTGTAATAATTTTTCTTCAATTTTTACCTCTTTTGAGGATTCATTTTTGAAGTTTATATATTTTTTATCATAGAACGATTCTATTTCTTCCAATTTTTTTAATATTTTTCTTTCAAACGCTATATCTTCTGATGAATTATTTTTAAATTCATTATATTTAACTAAGATTTTATCAAATAATTTTTTGTCATCATCTGTAAAGTCTGAGTAGGGTTTTTCAAGTAAGCTGATTTCTTCTGAATTTAAAGAAAATTGATTTGTAGAATTTTTAAGTTCATTATTTATTTTATCTACATTTTTTTCTCCACTTTTACCACAAGATGATAGTAAAAGTATATATACTAAAATTAAAAAAAGTTTTTTTGATTTTTTAAACATATATTACTCCTTAAATTTATAATTACATTATGTATTATACTATATTTTTGGCTAATATTTCAAATTTTTATTTTGTTTATATTACATTAATCTAGTAATCAAAAAGGAACTATGGTATAATAAATATAATTTCGCTATTCCTGTGCGAAATAATATTTAATTCACCATATTCACCTTTGAAAAAATATCTATATAGGGAATATTGTATAATATGTATTAATTATAAATAAAAATAATTATAAATAAAAATAATTATAAAGAAAAAATAAAGGAGAAAAGATGTATAATTTAGGAGAATTTCAAAAGCTAGTTATAAAGCGTTTTAAAAATAATGGTGCTTATATTGGTATTAAAGAAATTAAAAATGAAAAACTTGATATTTTATTGCCTAAAAAAGAAGTTTTAGAAACTGACAGCGTTGGAGATGAAATTGAAGTTTTTATTTATAAAGACAATCAAGCTAGGTTTGTAGCTACAAGAAAAGTTCCAAAAATTTCTATGGGAAGACTTGAAACTTTAGAGGTAATGGACATTTCAAAGATTGGTGCTTTTTTAGATTGGGGACTTGAAAAGGAATTATTTTTACCTTTTAAAGAACAATCTATGAAACTTGAAAAGGGAAGAAAGTATCTTGTTGCTCTTTATATAGATAAGTCTGAAAGACTTTGTGCTACGATGAAGATAAGAGATTATTTAACTTCTGATTCACCATATAAAGAGGGTGAATGGGTTGATGGTATAATCTATTCAATTCATAAAGATTACGGTGCTTTTGTTGCTGTTGATAAGAAATATGATGCAATGATTGAAAATAAGGATATTGTTGGAGTTTTAGAAATTGGGGAGCCGATTAATTTTAGAATTTCAAAGGTTAAAAAAGACGGTCGTTTGAATTTGGTTTTAAAGAATCTTTCACATTTAGAAATAAATGATAATGCTGATATTCTTTTCAATATCATAAAAGATAAAGGTGGATTTTTAGATTTAAACGATAGAAGTAATCCTGATAAAATTAAAGAGATTTGTGGAATGAGTAAATCATCTTTTAAAAAGGCAGTTGGACGACTTTTAAAAACTAAAAAAATTCAATTTGAAGGAAATGGAATAAAATTAATATAGGGGGAAATTATTATGGAAAAAAATGTAATGGCAGTTGTAAATGGAGTTGAGATTTTAGAAAGTGATGTAGATAGATTTATCGAATTGATGGGAAATAGAGCGTTACCTTATAAATCTCCTGAAGGCAAGAAACAATTATGTGAAGAACTTGTAAAACAGGAGCTTATAATTCAAGATTGCTACAATAGAAAATTAGATGAAAGTGAAGCTTTTGTTAAGGAAATAATTGAAATTAAACGTTCAATTTTAGCAAAACATTTCTTAAGTGAATTGTTTGACGATATTAAGGCTTCTGATGAAGAAATTAAAGAATATTATGAAGAAAACAAAAATTTATTTATGAGTAAATATAGCTTTAAAGCTAAACATATTTTAGTTGAAAGTGAAGAAAAAGCTAATGAATTAAAAAATCTTTGTGAAAATGGTGAATCTTTTGAAGAATTAGCTATGAAACATTCTATGTGTCCATCTAAGGAAGTTGGAGGAGATTTAGGAGAATTTTCACAAGGTCAAATGGTATTAGAGTTTGAAAATGCTTGTATAGATGCAGAGGTTGGAAAAGTTACTGAACCTGTAAAAACACAATTTGGTTATCATTTAATTAAATTAGAATCAAAGACAGATCCTAAAGAATTATCTTTAGAAGAAGTTAGAGATGAAATAGAAAAAACTATTATAAAAGCTAAGGAACAAATAGCTTATGTTCAAAAAATGGACGCTTTAATGAAAGATAGCAAAATAGAAAGAGCATATTAATATGTATTTATTAGGTGGAATATTTAGTATTTTTCTTTTTGTATTTGTTTCATTAATGGATTTGGAAACTTTAAGAAAAGAAGAAAAAATTAAAATTTCATTAAAAAGTTTAAAAAATTATTATAATTTATTACATTTTATATTAATAACTTTTATAAATATGTACTTAATGACTGTATTTTTTGATAATGGCACATTATATACAATAAGTTTATTATGCTTTATGTGTACTTATATTTGTTCTATTACAGATATTTGTTGTAAAAATATATTTTTAAATATAGTTTTTATTTTTGCAATTCTAATTTTCTTTCTTAATATTTATGGAAATTATATTAAAATTTCTGCATTAGGGTTAATTGCTGGTATGCTTTTATATGGTATTATTTATATCTTATCCAGATATTTTTACGGAGCTGAAGTTTTTGGAGTGGGAGATATTTATATTCTTGCTTTGATTGGCTTTTCAACTGATTTGGTTACAGTTTTATATATAGGATTATTCACTTTTGTGGTTGCTGGAATTTTTTATTTTATAAAATTTGTATTTGTTAGAGATTTGGAAAGTTTTAGAAAAGAGGAGATACCATTAGTTCCGTTTATATTAGTTAGTTATTTAGCTTTAATTTATTTTTAAAATCAACTTAAAAATCAACATTTTAAGTTGATTTTTGATTGTAAATGTGTTATTATTAATCGTAGGTTAATTATAAATGTTCGGAGGTGTGTTATGCAAACTTTTATGGAAATAATTTTATTTATTGCTAGTATAGTGATAATAGTGGCAGTTCTTATGCAAGAATCTAAGTCTGACGGTGTGGCATCTTTAACTGGAGAAACTAATATCGCTGGGAAAGGTGGTAAAAAAACTAAAGACGCTTATTTAAGTCAAATTACTATTATAGCATCAGTTGTGTTTTTTATAGTAGCTATTGCTATGGCTGCGATTAAATAAAAAAATTTTAGGAGGAAAAAATGGATACTAATTTAGTTTTTTATTGTGCAATTGCCGTTGGTTTAGTTGCACTAGTATTTGCTTACATTAAATATTTAAGCATTACAAAAATTCAACCTGGTAATGAAAGAATGAAAGAAATATCAGGTTATATTGAAGAAGGAGCGATGGCGTTCTTAGTTCGTGAATATAAGTATTTAGCTATATTCATTGTTGTTGTTGCAATTATTTTAGGTGTAGCCATTAATCCACTTACAGCAGTTTGTTTCTTAGCTGGTTCAATTTGTTCAATTTTAGCTGGATTCTTCGGAATGAAAGCTGCTACAAAAGCAAATGTAAGAACAGCTAATGCTGCTAAAGAATATGGAATGGGAAAAGCCCTTCAAACAGCATTTTCAGGTGGAGCTGTAATGGGACTTTCAGTAGTAGGTTTAGGTATCTTAGGGATGACAGTTTGCTACTTCTTAGTTGGAGATGTTAATATCGTAACTGGATTTAGTTTTGGTGCATCATCTATAGCTTTATTCGGAAGAGTTGGTGGTGGTATCTATACTAAAGCAGCAGACGTAGGTGCTGACCTTGTAGGTAAAGTTGAAGCTGGTATTCCTGAAGACGACCCAAGAAACCCAGCAGTTATTGCTGATAACGTAGGAGATAACGTAGGGGACGTTGCTGGTATGGGAGCTGACCTTTTTGAATCTTATGTAGGTTCAATCCTTTCAGGTATCACTTTAGGTTCACTTGCTTTTGGTAAAGAAGGTATTATTTTTGCTTTAGCTCTTGCTGCAACAGGTATTATAGCATCATTAGTAGGTTTATTCTGTGTTAAAGGAGACAAAGACCCACAAAAATCATTAAATATGGGAACTATTGTAAGTTCAGTTTTAACTATAATAGCAACATATTTCTTAAGTACAAAGATTTTAGGAAACAATTCAGCTTTTATTTCATCAGTTGCTGGTATTTTAGTTGGATTGATTATTTCACAATTTACTGAATATTATACTTCAGGAGATAAAAAACCGGTTCAACATATTGCTGAAGAATCTGAAACAGGTTCATCAACAAATATTATTTCAGGTTTAGCAGTTGGGATGAAATCTACAACTGGTCCAATTGTTATTATAGCTATTGGTATTTTAGTATCATATATGGCATCAAACGGTTTTGCAAATGCAGGACAAGGATTATATGGTATTTCAGTTGCGGCTATTGGTATGCTTTCAACTTGTGGTATGACTATCGCAGTTGATGCTTATGGTCCAATCGCTGATAATGCAGGTGGTATTGCAGAAATGTGTGAATTACCTCATGAAGTTAGAAATATTACTGATAAATTAGATGCAGTTGGTAATACAACAGCAGCTATTGGTAAAGGATTTGCAATTGGTTCAGCAGCTTTAACTGCTTTAGCATTATTTGCATCATATACTCAAGCTGTTGGATTAAAATCAATTGACGTTACTAAGCCACAAGTAGTAGCTGGTATGTTCATTGGTGGTATGTTACCTTTCTTATTCTCAGCTTTAACTATGGAAGCAGTAGGAAATGCAGCAAACGAAATGATTCAAGAAGTTAGAAGACAATTCAAAACAATTCCTGGAATTATGGAAGGAACTGGAACTCCTGACTATAGAAAATGCGTTGACATTTCAACTATGGCAGCATTAAAACAAATGATAGTTCCTGGTTTATTAGCAGTAGCTGTTCCTGTATTAGTTGGTCTTTTAATCGGAGCTGAGGCTCTTGGTGGATTATTAGCAGGTTCATTAGTAACTGGTGTATTAATGGCAATCTTTATGTCTAATGCCGGTGGTGCTTGGGATAATGCTAAGAAGTACATTGAAGAAGGACATCATGGTGGAAAAGGTTCAGATCCACATAAAGCAGCAGTTGTTGGAGATACAGTAGGTGACCCATTCAAAGATACATCAGGACCATCACTTAATATCTTAATTAAATTAATGACAGTTGTAGCTTTAGTATTTGCACAAGTAATATTGAACTATGGTGGAATGTTAATTAAATAGTTAATAAATTTAAATTTAAAAGAAGTCTTAGGACTTCTTTTTTTATGTAATTTATTTGGGAAATATTTATATTTTTGAAAAATTTGCAAAAAATTTTTGTATTTGGTATAATACATTATGATAATTTAAAGAAAATTTTATTTTAATATATTATTGGAATATTTTTTATATTTTAGGAGGCGTATTTATGGATAGTGGACCCGAGGTCTATTTTCAGATTATCATTTTAATTTTATTGACTTTGATTAATGCTTTTTTTGCAGCATCAGAGATGGCAATTGTTTCTATGGATAAGAAAAAATTGTTAACATTATCAGAGCAAGGAGATAAGAGGGCGATTAAGGTTGAAAAACTTTTAAAAGAACCATCTAGATTTTTATCCACAATTCAAGTTGGTATCACTTTTGCAGGTTTTTTTACATCAGCATCTGCTGCTGTTGGACTTTCAGCTAAATTTGGGAACTTTTTAGAAGATTTATCTATTCCTTTTGCACATAGGGTATCTTTTGTATTAATAACTATAATTTTAGCATTTTTTAGTTTGGTTTTTGGGGAGCTTGTTCCTAAAAGAATCGCTTTACAAAATGCAGAAAGATTTGCTTTGTTTTCAGTTGGAACTATAAATTTTGTATATAAAATCATGAGTCCATTTGTTTATTTGCTATCTTTATCTACAAATATTGTTTTAAAAATTTTTTCAATACCTACAACAGGAGTTGAGGCTAAAGTTACTCTTGAAGAGATTAAATCAATTGTAGAAGTTGGGCAAGAGCAAGGGATAATAAATCCAACTGAACGTGAAATGATTGACGGAGTTATTTCTTTTGATGATATTTTAGCAGAAGAAGTTATGACGGCAAGAACAGAAGTATTTATGATTGATATTGACAACCCAGATGAAGATTTTAAAACTTTAATGGAAATGAGATATTCAAGAATTCCTGTTTATGAAGATGATATTGACAATATAATTGGTATTTTATATATTAAAGATTTCTTTTTAGAGGCATATAGGGTTGGTTTTAAAAATGTTAATATAAGAAATATTTTAAGACCTGCATATTTTATTCCTGAAAGAAAAAATATAAATGATTTGTTTATCGAACTTAAAAATTCTAGAAATCAAATGGCTGTATTAATTGATGAATATGGTGGTTTTACCGGTATAGTTACTATGGAAGACTTGATTGAAGAAGTTATGGGCGAGATAGATGATGAATATGATAAAAAAACAAATCCGGCTATTAAGAAAATAGATGATAGACATTTTATTGCAACCGGAGCTTGTGATATTGAAGAGGTTAATGATGTTTGTAATCTAAAGCTTGATGAAAATACTGAAGATTATGATACTTTGGGTGGAATGCTTATGTATCTTTTGGGATACATTCCTAATGATGGAGAAAAACTTACTGTTGAAGATAATGGTGTAGTTTATAATATTTTATCAATTCACGAGCATAGAGTTAAAAAAGTTAGAATAACTCTTCCTAAAGAAGAAGTTGTTGAAACTGATGAAGATGAAGAATAAATTTTTAAAGTAACTTTTAGAAATAGAAGTTGCTTTTTTTATGAAATTAAGTTTTCAATTTGCATTTTTAATCAAATAGTGTATAATAATTATATTAGTATATATAAGGAGAGGGTTATGGATTTTAAAGAAAAATTACAAAAGTATTCAAAAACTGTTATTAGAGTTGGTGCTAATGTTCAAGAAGGACAATTAGTAGTTATAAGAGCAAATATAGATGCAAAGGATTTAGTTCGCAATTTAACTGAAGAGGCATATAAGGCTGGTGCAGGTGATGTTAATGTTGTTTGGAGAGATGATATTATAACAAGACATAAGTTAAAATATGCAAGTGTTGAAACTTTATCTGAAGTGAAACGATGGACTATTGACCAATATGCTGATTATATTGACAGTGATGCTGTTTTTATTTCTGTTGTAGGAAATGACCCAAATAATTTAGAAGGATTAGATATTGAAAAAATTAAAGCAAGTAGTGTTGCAAATTCAAAAGCGATGAAATATTTTTCTACTTCTCTTATGTCAGATAGAAATTCTTGGTGTGTTATTGGTGCATCAACTCCTGCATGGGCAAAAGTTGTATTTCCTGAGCTTGATGAAGAAGATGCTGTTAATAAACTTTGGGAATTAATTTTCTATACTTCAAGAATTGGAGAAGGAGATTCTATTCAAGGTTGGAGAGAACATATTGATGAATTGAGTAGAAGGTCTAATTATTTGAATGAGAAACAATTTAAATATTTAAAATATTCAAGTCAAAAAGGTACTGATTTAACTATTGAGTTGCCAGAAGGACATATTTGGAATGCAGCCGGTAGCGGATTTAATGCTAAGGGTGTAAGTTTTACTGCAAATATGCCAACGGAAGAAGTTTTTACACTTCCACATAAAGATGGTGTAAATGGTGTAATTTATAGTACAAAGGCTTTAAATTATAACGGAAATATAATAGATGAATTTAAGTTAGAATTTGAAAATGGAAAAGTTGTTAATTATGATGCAAAAAAAGGTTATGAAGTTTTAAAATCTTTATTAGAAACTGATGAAGGAGCTTTATCTTTAGGAGAAGTTGCTTTAGTACCTTTTGATTCTCCAATTTCAAATACAAATACAATGTTTTTTGAAACTCTTTATGATGAAAATGCGTCATGCCATTTAGCTTTTGGTAAAGCTTATCCAACTTGTTTGGAAGGTGGAGAAAAAATGACTAATGAAGAGCTTAAAGAAAAAGGAGCTAATGATAGTTTAGTTCATGTTGACTTTATGGTTGGAGATGAAACATTAAATATAGTTGGAATAACTAAAGATGGAGAAGAAATTCCTGTATTTACTAACGGAAATTGGTCAAATTAGAAATTAATTGCAGGGATTTTATCTGCAATTTTTTTATACATATTTATTTTATTTAGGAGGATTTGAAATGAAAAAATTAAAGAAAAAAGCATTTACACTTATCGAACTTTTAGTTGTTATAGCTATACTTGCTATTTTAATTTTAATAGCTGTTCCTAGATATAACAATTCAAGAGTTAAGGCTGATAAAACAGCACATTCTGCAAATGTTAGAGTATTAGAGGTAGCAGGGCTTAGATATTTAACTGAAGAAAAAGTTGAAGGAGATGTTGATATAACTGAAGAATTGGTAAGTAAAAAATATATAAAAGAAATTCCTAAGTTACCTAAATCTATAAAAGGAACAGCTTATAGCGTTCAAGTTAAAAATGGTGATATAGTAGTAACGCCAACAGTTGAAAAAGATGATTAAGAAGAAAGCATTTACTCTTATAGAATTAATAGTATGTTTGGCTATCATATCAGTTATGGTTTTGGTTATTAAGGTTAATTTTGTTAATAATAAAAAAACAATAGCTATTGAGGAGTTGAATTTAATAGCAGAAAGTATTGAAAATGCAAAAGTCTTTTCTATAGAAACAGGCAAAGTTGTTACTTTAAAGACTGATGCTAAAAATGAAGTTTTTAATATTTATTCAAAAGATTATGTTTTTAAAGAAATACATTGTAAAAATTTAAATATATTAAATAGTATTGAATTAAATTTTAATATAAACGGAGTTCCTAGTGAGGGAAAGACTTTTAAATTTTCTTATGAAAAAGAAAATTATGAAATAAGGATAAGGCCTGCAACGGGTTTTGTAAATGTAGTTAAAGATGAAAATTAAATTTTTAAAAAACAGAGCTTTTACTTTAATTGAATGCGTCTTTTCAATTTTAATTTTAGCTATAATTAGCATATATATAATAGCTGGAATTAATAATTTTTTAAATATTCAAAATAAAAATAATAAAGATTTTTTACAATTAACAGATGTTGAAAATACAGTAATACAATTAAAAAGTAATATTAGTGGAAATAAAGATATTTTAACTAACATAGATATAAAAAAGTATGATATTAAAGTTTCAGATTTAGGAGAGTTGTATCATATAAAAATTGTTTTAAAGGATAATATGGAGAAATTTTATGAATTTTATATATCTAAAAAAAGTTAAATCTTTCACTTTGCTAGAACTTTTAATAACTATTGTAATTTCTAGTATAATTATAGTTTGTTGTATGCAAATTTTCTTCGGAACTTATTTTATAAATTTGAATCAAAGAAAAAATTATTCGAAATTAGAACAAATAAATTATGCTATGAGTTATATGGAAAATGAAATTTCTAATTCTATTGATATTAAGGTTAGCTCTGATGAAATAAAGATAAAAAAATATAGTTATAATTCTTTTTTAAGTGAAAATCCTAATCATAGTATCTCAAAAGTAAATGAGATAACATATAAAAAGAAAAAATATAAAGATAAATATTCAATAGATAGAATATCTAAAGACATTTTAAATTCAATTCATTCTGGTAGTAATAAATTGATTGATGATTTAGATTTTTTTGACGTTGAATTTTTTAATGATTGTTTAATTTTAAAAATGTCTTTTAAGAGAAAAGAGTATGTTAAATATATATTTTTGAAAAATTTAGATAAATTTTATTATTTGAGTGAGGAAAATTGATATGAAAAGAAAGTCTTATGTTATGCCAATTGTTTTGTTGATATTTGCTTTGCTAATAATTGCATTTTTTTCTATTTATCATAGAACTATTTCTACTCATAATCATAAAAATTCAAAAGAATTGGAATTTTCTAAAAAAATCGAAAAAATAAATTTTGAGGAAATTTTAAGTACAAAAGCTACTATTAATTTTATTAATAGTAAATTGATTAAGAGAGAAAATTTTAGTTTAAATATAGATATTTATGAGCTGTTAAAATTAAATAATATAACTGATTTTTCTAAAAATTTTGATAAATATAAATTGACTTTGAATAGTCAAAAATCAAAACGAGACATAAATTTTTTTACTAAAAAAAGTAAAAAGCCTAAATTTGTTCGTAAATATGAAATTTTTTTAAAATTAAGTAAAAATGGAGAAACTTTAGAATATAGAATCGTAGATAAAAAAAGAATTGAAAATTATTTACTTGACTTACAACTTAAAAATTTCATTGATAGAAAAGCTAAATTTTTGGGAGATGATTTCTATTTTAGTTTGGATAAAGATTTTTCAAAATTATATGATAGAATTTTTAGTGATGAGATACAAGATACTTACTCGGGTGATTTTAGAATTTATGACTTTAAAGGAAATATTTATTTTATAGATAATTCTCAATATTTAAAATTACAAAAATTTTATTTTTCTAATAAAAAAATAGAGCTTGAAGATTTTGATTTAGATTTATGTGATATTGATAGATTTGTTAAAGAAAATGATTTAAAAGATTTGTCAAGAGATGATTTTATAGAAAAATTATTGTTACAAAGTTCAAAATGTATAAGAGATTATAAAAATTATCTTGTAAATATTGAAGTCGAAGATAAATTGTATTTTGATTTAAATATTTATACAGAAATTTATACAAATTTAAAAATCGGTGGAGATTTAGTTGAAATTATTACTACAAATAAGGTTCCAAAACTTCAAGGGGTATTTGTAAATAATTCTTTAAAAGATAATTTTGATTTTGTTTTTGAAGGTGTTTTATTTTCTAAAAATAAATTAAAAAGTAAATATAAATTTTTACCTGATGTTCTTGATATAACTTCACGTTTTGTCAAAATTAGTGATGATTTTTACTTGGAAAAGATTGAAAAAGGAGATATTAAATAATTTTATTCATTTTTAAAGATTGCTTAAATTATACAAATTTGATATACTATAACTATTGAAATTATTATATCGGAGGATATTATGGATATTAAAATTATAAATAAAAGTAAGAACGAAAATCCTAGTTATGCAACAAAAGGAGCATCTGGATTTGATTTAAGAGCTAATTTAGATGAAGATTTAATTATTAAACCATTTGAAAGAATAGCTGTTCCAACTGGTCTATTTATTGAAATTCCTATGGGGTATGAAGGACAAATTAGAGCTAGAAGCGGAATGAGTTTAAAACATGGAATCACTATGGCAAACGGTGTTGGAACAATAGATAGTGATTATAGAGGAGAAATAAAGGTTTTAATTGTAAATATTTCTGATAAAGAATATGTTATAAAAAATAATGATAGAATTGCTCAGATGATAATTGCAAAATATGAAAAAGTTGATTTTAAACTTGTAGAAGAACTTTCTGATACCGACAGAGATGAAGGTGGATTTGGACATACAGGTTATTAAATTTAGGGGAAAATATGGAAAAAAAGAGAAAAACTAGAACAGGAACTAATAAGAGAAAGCAGGTTAAAGAAGATAAATTTTTAAAGAATACTATTTTAGGATTGTTTTTTTTGAATTCTTTTTTTATTGTATTTTCTTTTTTTGGTAATACAGGTTTTTTAGGAAATTTTATTAAAAATACTTTTCAAAGATTTTTTGGAAATACATATTTTTTATTTTTACTTATAATGGAAATAATTTATCTAGTTGTATTGTTTAATAAAATGAATAAAAAAAATAAAAATCGCTGTATTATGTCTTTGCTATTATTTTTTAATTATATGGCGATAGTAGATTTATCAAACAATTCTTCCAATAATTTATCAATAAAATTGGCAATATCAAAAACATTGTCAGCTGAAGGAAGTGGAAGTGGATATATAGGAGCTATTTTAGGATATTTTTATAATATTATGATTGGAACTATAGGTCTTTATATTTTTACTTTTATGATTGGTCTATTTTTAATTTTATCTTTTTTAGATGTTACATTTATGGACTTTTTAAAAATTATAAAAGGTTATATATTAAAACTTTTTGTTATTATTAATGAAAAATATTCAAAATATAAGGAAAAAAAGGCATTAAAAAAAGAACAAAAGAACGATGAAGAAGTTGAAGTTTTAAATCTTGTTGAAAATGAGGAATTTGTTGAAAAAGTTGATGATTTTGAAGAAAGAGAGATAATTGTTTCAAATCATAATGACAATTTTATAGAAGAAAAGGAAATTGAAAATGAAAAATTAGAAAAAGAAGAACTTTTAGATAGCTTTAACTTATTTCCTGATGATGATATTAAAGAAGATACTAAATTGTCTAACAAAATTTCTAATGAAAAAGAAGAAATTCTGGATATAAAGACAACTACCGAAAAAAAGAAGATAGAATATAAAATTCCATCTTTAAATTTACTTAAAGGTAGTGAAACAAAAGAAACTGAATCAGAATCAACTTTAAAACAAAGAGCAAAAAAAATAGAAACTACTTTAAAAAGTTTTGGAGTAGGAGCTAAGGTTGTTAGGATAAATAAAGGTCCAACAGTTACTTGCTTTGAATTGCAACCGGATATGGGCGTTAAGGTAAATAAAATTGTAAATCTTACAGATGATTTATCTCTTGCTTTAGCCTCACCGGATATAAGAATTGAGGCGCCGATTCCAGGAAAATCTGTAATAGGAATTGAAGTTGCTAATACATTAAAAGAAAATGTATCATTAAAAGAAATATTGTCTTCAAAAGAATATCAAAATTCTGAATCTAAAATGCCAATGGCTTTAGGAAAGACAATTTCAGGAGAAATAATTGTTTCTTCAATAGATAAAATGCCACATATATTAATTGCAGGAGCAACGGGCTCTGGAAAATCTGTTTGTATTAACACGCTTATAATGAGTATTTTATATAAATCTTCTCCTGAAGATGTAAAAATGATTTTAATCGACCCAAAAGTTGTAGAGTTGAAGATATATAATAAAATTCCTCATCTTGCAATACCTGTTGTTACAGATTCTAAAAAGGCAAGTGCTGCTTTAAATTGGGCAGTTAGGGAAATGGAAAGACGTTATACTTTATTCTCCGACAATCAAGTTAGAGATATTAAAGGATATAATGAAAAGCAAAAAACAAATGAATTGGAAAAATTACCATACCTAGTTATAATAATAGACGAGTTATCAGACTTAATGATGGTAAGTGCAAATGAAGTTGAATCATATATTTGCAGACTTGCACAAATGGCAAGAGCTTGTGGTATTCATCTTGTAGTTGCAACACAAAGACCTTCTGTTGATGTTATTACAGGAACTATAAAGGCAAATATTCCGTCAAGAATATCTTTCCAAGTTTCTTCACAAATCGACTCAAGGACTATTTTAGATGCATCAGGCGCAGAAACATTACTTGGGAAAGGCGATATGTTATTTAATCCTTCCGGAGTTTCTAAACCTATTAGAATACAAGGTTGCTTTGTTTCTGATAGTGAAGTTGAAGATGTTGTTGACAGCATTAAAGAGCAAATGCAAGAAGTATTTTATGATGAAGAAATCATAAAAAATATTGAGTCAGAAGTGGCAAATACTGTTGATGAAGAAGACGATGTTGATGATTTATTTTACGATGCAGTTAGAATTGTTTTAGAAGAAAATTCAGCATCAATTTCATTGTTGCAACGTAAAATGAAAATTGGCTATGCTAGAGCAGGTAGAATAATCGATGAAATGGAAAGCAGAATGATTGTTGGAAAACAAGAGGGAAGTAAACCTAGAAAGATTTTAATAGGTTTTGATTATTTTGACAAGCTGAAAGGAGATAATAATGAATATAGCGAATAAATTAACTTTATTTAGAATATTTTTAGTACCAATTTTTATTGCTAGTTTATTAATTTTAGGAATAAATAATATTTTAGGATTTTTAATTTTTGTAGTTGCATCTTTAACGGATATGTTAGATGGACATTTAGCTAGAAGTAGAAATTTAGTTACCACTTTTGGTAAATTTATGGATCCACTTGCCGATAAAATTTTGGCTTGTTCTGCACTTGTTATGTTAGTTCAATTTGGAAAAGTTGAGGCGTGGATGGTTTGCATTGTTTTAGCAAGAGAGTTTATAATCTCCGGATTTAGGTTAGTTGCTGCATCAAATGGAATAGTTATATCAGCAAGTATTTATGGAAAAGTTAAAACTATAACTCAACTTTTTGCTATAAGTTTTATACTTTTAAATTCAACACAAATAATTAAAATTCCGTTTAATATTGATATGATTTTGTGGTATATATCTGTTGTGTTTACAATTATTTCAGCAGTAGATTATATTTGGAAAAATATAAAAGTTTTAGATTTAAAAAATATTTAATTAAAGGAGGAATTTATGGCTACTAAAAAAACTGAAAAGTTTGAAAGAATAGAAGATAAGGACGAAAGAAAAAAAGCATTATCCGTTGCCCTTGAAAAAATTGAAAAAGATTTTGGAAAAGGAATCATAATGAGAATGGGTGATGCCCCAAAAATAAATATAGAATCAATAAGCACTGGTGCTATGAACTTAGACATTGCATTAGGAATTGGTGGGATACCTAAAGGAAGAATTGTAGAAATTTATGGTCCTGAATCTTCCGGTAAAACTACTTTGACTTTACACATAATAGCAGAGGCACAAAAAACTGGTGGAGTTGCTGCATTCATCGATGCAGAACATGCATTAGACCCTGAATATGCAAGAAAATTAGGAGTAGATGTAGATAATTTACTTATATCACAACCTGATACAGGAGAGCAAGCTCTTGCTATTGTTGAGGCATTGGTTAGAAGTTCAGGAATTGATTTAGTTATAGTTGACTCTGTTGCCGCTCTTGTTCCAAGAGCAGAAATTGAAGGAAATATGGGAGATTCTCATATGGGTTTACATGCAAGACTTATGAGTCAAGCATTAAGAAAATTAGCTGGTATAATTTCAAAATCAAACACAACAGTAGTTTTCATCAACCAATTAAGGTCAAATATTTCAACTAATCCTTATGCAGGTGGTGGTCCGGCTGAAACTACAACTGGTGGTAGAGCTTTAAAATTCTATGCAAGTGTTAGAATTGATATAAGACGTGCTGAACAATTAAAACAAGGAGATAATGAACCTTATGGAGCAAAGACAAAGGTAAAAGTTGTTAAAAATAAAATGGCTCCTCCATTTAAAACTTGTGAATTTGATATAATATTTGGCGAAGGAATATCAAAACTTGGAATAATAGTTGATATGGCAGCAGATAAAAATATAATCAAAAAATCAGGTGCTTGGTACAGCTGTGGAGATATAAAACTTGGACAAGGAAAAGAAAAAGCTAAAGTTTATTTAGAAGAACACCCTGCATTTTTAGAAGAAGTAAAAGAAAAAATTTATGCATCTTATGGAATTGATTACGAAAAGAAAGATGTTCCAAAAGAAGTTGAAACAGAAACTTTAGAAGATGAAGAAATAGAAGATGCTGAAGAATTATTATTAGATGATTTAATAATCGAATAATATTTTGAAAAGATGAGATTTTATTCTCATCTTTTTTAGTTTAAATATGTTTGTTGAATGCTATATTATGTGATGTAAATTAAAGGAGAAAATTAGTATGAAATAATTAATTAAAATAATTATGTTTTATTTATGGAGATAAAGATAATTTTATATTACCATCTAATAGCATTGAAATGTTGAAAATTCATTACGAATATAGTCAATGCCATATAATAAAAGGAGCAGGACATGCAGAATCCAGACAAATTTTAGGAAAAGAAAAATATCAAGATATTATAAAAAATTTTTTGAAAGAAATTAATAAATAATATATAACAAAAGGATAGCAATTAGTAGCTATCCTTTTTTCGTATATTATTCTATTCCTAATTTTTCTATTGTTTGAACTAATATGTTACAGTCAACATATCTGAAATCTCTTAATACTCTATCAATCCATAGTGGAGTTTTCATATTGTTTTGGAATTTTTTGTATGTTTCAATTGCCTCGTCAATTATTATAATTCCATTAACGTCTAATTCTTTTGTTTTTGTTATTAATATTGACCTATAAGGTGTTTCATTAGGTTTTATACTTCCACAAAGTGGGTGAGTAGAAAGTTCATATCCGTCTTGTAATTTCTTTTTAACTATGTCTAAAATATCTCCGTATGTATATTTTTCGTCAAATATTATGTCTAAATCATTTTTGTGTTTTACTTTTTCATACAAGTCAATGTTGTTAGTTATTAATGTAAATCTCATATCATTTCTCCCTTCGTACTATAAGATTGTAACATAAAAACATAAAAATATAAAGAGCTTAGATAAATATATTTAAAAAATATTGAAAATATGGTAAAATCTTAGTAGAGGTGATGATTTTGGCTAATGATTTTGTACATTTGAATGTTCATACGGAATATAGTTTGTTAAATAATTATAATCCAATGGAAAAGTTAATAGATAAGGCTAAAAAATTAAATTTTAAAGCTATGGCTATTACTGATTACAATAATATGTATGGTGTTATAGATTTTTATATGAGATGTAAAAAAAATTCTATAAAGCCCATTATTGGTTGTGAGATTACTTTGTCATATCCAAATAATGAATTTTATAATGTGATTTTATTGGCTAAAAATAGTCAAGGATATAAGAATTTATGTAAATTAGTTTCTAATTTATATATTGTTGAAAATAGAAATCGGGAATTTATAACTTTTGATGAGTTAGAAAAATTTTCAAAAAATTTAATTTTAATTGTTGGTTCAAAGAGAAGTTTCATTCGTAAATGTTTATACTCCGGAGATATGTTGAGTGCTAAAAATGAAATGTTAAATTTCAAGAGTATGTTTAACAAAGAAGATTTATTTTTAGAGCTTAATTTTCATTTCGAAGAAAATGATGAATTAATGATTAATAAATATTTAGAATTTGCAAATGAAATTGATGTTAATACCGTTGTAACAAATGATGTTCATTACTTGGAAAATACGGATTTTAATTTGTTTAAAATCGCAAGATGTATTTCTAAGGGTATTTTGTTATCCGAATTGAAAGAAGATGTTTTTGTAGGCGCTGAATATTATTTAAAGAGTGAGGAAGAGATGTTAAAAATATTTTCTTCTTTACAAGATTCAATTTACAATACAAAGATGATTGCTGAGAGATGTAATGTTGAATTTGATTTTTCAACATATCATTTGCCTGAATATAAAATTCCTGATGGATTTAGTACAAAGGAAGATTATTTGTATAGTATAATCATCGAGGGAATGAAAAAAAGATATGAAAATATAACTGATGAGATAAAAAAAAGAGTCGATTATGAATTTTCGGTTATAAATAAAATGGGTTTTACTGATTATTTTCTTATAGTTTGGGACTTTGTAAACTTTGCTAAGAAAAATAAAATTCCGGTAGGTCCAGGAAGAGGTTCGGGTGCCAACTCTATTATCGCATATTGCTTAGAGATTACGGATATTGACCCTATTGAATATGAATTAATTTTTGAAAGATTTTTAAATCCCGAAAGAATTTCTATGCCTGACTTTGATATAGACTTTTGTAATGAAAGACGTGAAGAGGTTATAGATTATGTAATTCAAAAGTATGGTAAAAATCATGTTTCACAAATCGTAACTTTTGGTACAATGAAACCAAGGGCAGGTGTTAGAGATATTGGTAGAGTTTTAGGTTATAAGTTATCACTTGTAGATAAGGTTGCAAAACTTATTCCGAATAATTTAGACGTTACTTTTGAATCTGCGTTAAGAGATAGTGTTGAATTAAAGAGATTGTATGATGAAGATGTCGATATAAAGAAATTGATAAATACTTCTGAAAAATTTGAAAAATTTCATAGACATATTTCAATTCATGCAGCCGGAATTGTAATTACAAAAGAAGAATTAACTGAGTATATTCCACTTTCTAAAAGTGGAGAAAATATTGTAACACAATTTAATATGACAGAACTTGAAAAGTTAGGCCTTTTAAAAATGGATTTTTTAGGTCTTAGAACTCTTACTGTAATTGATGATACTATAAAACTGGTTAAAAAAAATTATAATGTAGATATTGATATTGAAAAAATAAGTTTAAAAGATAAAAATGTTTTAAATTTATTTAGAACGGCTGATACTATTGGTGTGTTCCAGTTTGAAAGTGTTGGAATGAGGCTATTTTTAAAGGATTTAAAAGCTGATAATTTTGATGAATTAGTTGCTGCTAACTCTCTTTTTAGACCGGGTCCTATGAATCAGATACCGAATTATATAAAAAATAAGAAAAATCCTAGAGAAATTAGATATTTAGATAGACGTTTAGAAAAATATTTAAAATCTACTTATGGAATTATTGTTTATCAAGAACAAGTTATGCAAATTGCAAGAGAGCTTGCTGGTTATACTTGGGGGCAAGCCGACAATTTAAGAAAAGCAATCGGAAAAAAACATATGGATATTATGGAGCATAATCGTCAAACATTTATTTATGGTATGGATAATTTAGACGGAAGTGTAAAAATCAAAGGATGTATTAGAAATGGTGTTGATGAAAAACTTGCAAAAAATATTTTTGATTTGATTGTTGAGTTTGGAAATTATGCTTTTAATAAATCACATAGTGCTTGCTATTCTTTAAATGCGTATAGAACTGCCTATTTAAAATATTATTATCCACTTGAGTATATGATTTGCCTACTTAATTCTGTTATAAATTATGAAAAACAATTTTTTACTTATTTTCAAGAAGTAAAACGAATGGGAATAAAAATTTTACTCCCAAGTGTTAATTCAAGTTTTTATAAGATTAGTACGGAAAAAAAATGTATGCTAATAGGCTTTTCACAAATAAAAGGTTTCAATAGACTTTTAGCAAAAGATATTATAGAAGAAAGAAAAAATGGTGCTTTTAAAAGTTTTAAAGAATTTTTAGAAAGATTAAAAGAATCAAAAAATATGAATTTAATGTCTATTGAGAATTTAATAAAAGCTGGTGGCTTTGATGAAATTGAAAAGGATAGAATTGAAATTTTAAATTCTTGCGAAACTTTGTTTACACAAATAGTTTCAAAAAGTAAAAATGAATTGTCGGGTCAGCTTTCGCTAATAGGTTCAGATTTTATGCAAGAAAAATTTGTTAAGTCTGAAAAATTTTCAAAAGATGATATTTTAGAATTTGAAAAAGAAATTTTAGGTTTTTATATTTCTTCACATCCATTAGATGACTATAAAGAATATATAAAGTCTAAAAATTATATGAAGTTAGATGATTTAAAGGTTTTAGATAAAGGTATTTATAAGATAATAACTTATGTAAATTCTGTAAAGACAAGAAGAAATAAGAAAAATAAGATGTTAAAAACTGTAAATGTAGAAGACTTTTCAAGTAGCATCGAGCTTTTAGATGTAAAAGATTTAAATATTTATAAAGGAAATATTTATGAAATATCGGTTAAAGTTAGTGTAAATTCATTTGGTAATACTAATTTTACGATAATCGATGCGAATAAAATTGATGAAATTTATAGTAAAAAGTTGTATATAAAATTGGATAGTTTAGATGATGAATCAAAAAGAAAGCTTGGAGAATTTTCTTTAAAATACAAAGGAATAAATCCTGTTATTATATATATTTCATCTACTAATAAAACTTTAAAATTAGAAAATAGATTTGATTTAAAAAATGAAAGATTAATTGTTGATTTGGAAAATAATTTTGGGAAAGATTGTTTTCGAATTAATTAGGAGGTATATTTTGAAAAAAATTGCTATTCTTACAAGTGGAGGAGATTCTCCGGGAATGAATCCTGTAATAAGAGCTGTCGTAAGAACTTGCATATATCATAATATTAGAATTTATGGTGTAAAGTTTGGTTATGATGGACTTATAAAAGGGGATATTTTTGAAATGAATGTCTCTAGTGTTGCCGATATTATTCAAAAGGGTGGAACAATGTTAGGTAGTGCCAGAAGTAAAGAATTTATGACTGAAGAAGGTCAAGAAAAGGCTATTAAAAATCTATATGATAATGGAATAGAAGGACTTGTTGTACTTGGTGGAGACGGTACTTTTAGAGGAGCTAATATTTTAAGTAAAAGAGGAATAAAGACAATTGCAATACCTTGTACGATTGACAATGATATGGGATATACAGATTATACAATAGGATTTTTTACTTCTGTAAATACTGTTATAGATGCTATTTCAAAACTTCGTGATACTTCTTCTTCTCATGGTAGGGCAAATATTTTGGAAGTTATGGGAAGAAAATGTGGAGATATTGCTTTACATTCAGGACTTGCAGGTGGAGCTGAAAGTATAATTGTTCCTGAAGTTGATTTTGATTTGGATAAAGTTTGTAATAAAATAATTTGTGGTAGAAAAAGAGGAAAACTGCATCATATAATTGTTTTAACTGAAGGAATTTTAAGTCCTTATGAGCTTAAAAGACAAATTCAAGAAAAGACAAATATAGATACAAGAGTAACTGTTCTAGGGCATATCCAAAGGGGTGGAACACCGAGTTCGTTTGATAGAATTATTGCAAGTCAAATGGGAAGTGTTGCTGTTAAATTATTATTAGAAGATAAAACAAATTTAGCATTGGCAGTTAAAAATAATAAGATAGAATATGTTTCTATTGAAGAGGCAGTTGAAAATAAAAAGACATTTAACAAAGATTTATATGATATAGTTGATGAATTATCTATTTAGGAGAAGAGAGATTATGAAAAAGACAAAAATAATATGTACAATTGGACCTGCATCAGATTCAGTTGAAAGTTTAAAAGAATTAATGCTTAATGGAATGAATGTTTGTAGATTAAACTTTTCACATGGAAGTCATGAAGAACATCAAATTAGAATTAATAATATTAAAGAGGCTAGAACACAATTAGATTTACCTATCGCCATAATGCTTGATACTAAAGGTCCTGAGATAAGACTTGGAAAATTTAGTGTTGATGAAGTTAATTTAAAAGCAGGGGATACTTATACTTTTACAACAGAAGAAGTTTTAGGTAATCAAGAAATTTGTTCAGTTTCATATAAACTATTACCTGACGATGTTAAAGTTGGAGGAACAATTTTAGTTGATGACGGTTTAGTTGAAATGGAAGTTATCTCTAAAACAGATAAAGAAATAAAATGTTTAGTAAAAAATAATGGTGTAATTAAAAGCAATAAGGGTGTAAATGTTCCTAATGAAGTAATAAATTTACCATCAATTACAGAAAAAGATAAATCAGATATTTTATTTGCGATACAAAATGATTTAGACTTTATCGCAGCATCTTTTGTTAGAAAACCGGAAGATGTATATGAAATTAGAAAAATTTTAGATGAAAATAATTCTGAAATAAAAATTATTTCAAAAATAGAAAATCAAGAGGGTGTAGAAAATATTGATAAAATTATTGATGCATCTGATGGAATAATGGTAGCAAGAGGAGATTTAGGAGTTGAAATTAAAACAGAATTTATCCCTAAAATTCAAAAAGAAATAATTAGAAAATGTAATTTAATTGGAAAGCCTGTAATAACAGCCACTCAAATGTTAGATTCTATGATTAGAAATCCTAGACCAACTAGAGCAGAAGTTACTGATGTTGCTAATGCAATTATTGACGGAAGTGATTGCGTAATGCTTTCAGGAGAAACTGCCGCGGGTAAATATCCAAAAGATGCAGTTAAAGTTATGAATAATATAGCTATAACAACAGAAAACTCTTTCGATTTTCAAAATAGTATAAAAAATAAAGACAGAGATGATTCATTAAATACAATGAATTCTATTAGTTTATCTACAAAAGAAATTGCTGAAAATTTGAGAGCAAAAGCAATTATATGTGCTACTGCATCAGGAATTACACCAATTTCAATTTCAAAATTTAGACCATTTGTAGATATTATTGCTGTTACTTATTCTGAAAAAGTTAGAAGAAAATTACAGATTTTCTGGGGAGTTTCTACACTTCTTTCTGAAAAATCTGAACATACAGACGAAGTTATTGAACGTTCTATTTCTGCTACATTAAAAGCAAATTATATTAGCGATGGAGATACTGTTGTATTAACAGCCGGAATACCTGTTGGTGTTGCCGGAACAACCAATTTAATTAAGGTTCATACGGTTGGAAAAGTTTTAATAAAAGGATTTGGAATTGGAAAAGAATCTATAACTGCAAAAACTTGTGTAATAAGAACAGAAGAAGATTTAAAAAATAAATTTAAAGATGGAGATATAATTGTTGCTAAATTTACTGATAGAGAATTTGTTGAATATTTAGATAGAGCATCAGGTATTATAGTTGAAACAGGAGGCCTTACTTCTCACGCTGCTATAATTGCATTACATTTTAATATTCCAACAATTATTGGAGCTGAAAATGCAACAAATATAATAAAAGACGAACAACTCGTAACAATAGATACAGCTGGTGGATTAGTATATGATGGAGATGTTAAAGTTCTTTAATTTTACTTTATTTTAAATATATGTTATTATATTACAGATGTTTAATTAAGGAGAAAATATTTTGATAAAATACGAAAATTTACCTACAGAATTTCAAAATGATTCTGTAAAAAAATATTATGAAATAGTTTCAAAAAAAAGTTGTAGTTTGATTTTTAAAAGAATATCAGATATTATTCTTTCTGTTATAATTTTGATAATTTTGTTTATTCCAATAGTTATAATTTCAATTGCGATAAAACTTGATTCAAAAGGAACTGTGTTTTATAGACAGGAAAGAGTTACAACTTATGGTAAAAAGTTTAGAATTTTTAAATTTAGAACAATGGTTTCAAATGCTGACAAAATGGGAACACTTGTAACTGTTAAATCTGATTCAAGAATAACTAAAGTTGGAAAATTTTTAAGAAAATATAGATTAGATGAATTTCCTCAAATTTTTAATATATTTTTAGGAGATATGAGTTTTGTAGGAACAAGACCGGAGGTTACAAAGTATGTTGAAAAGTATTCAGACTATATGTATGCTACATTACTTTTACCTGCAGGACTTACGTCATATTCTAGCATAAATTATAAAGATGAAGATGAAATCATATCAGAGCATTTAAATGAAAATATAAGTGTTGATGATATTTATATAAATTATATTTTGCCGGATAAAATGAAATACAATATAGAATATATTGAAAAATTTTCCTTTTGGTATGATATAAAAATTATGTTTAAAACATTTTTATCTGTATTTTTGGGGAGGTCTAAATAATGAAAGTTAGTATAGGTGTTGTTGCCTTAAATGAAGAAAAAACTTTACCTTCTCTTTTTGAAGATTTTAAATTACAAACATATCCACATAATGAGATTGAAATAATTTTGGTTGACGGTTTATCAACTGATAACACAAAAAATGTTATGCAAGAATTTAAAGAAAACAATGATTTTTTAGATGTTAAAATTTTTGATAATCCTAAAAAAATTCAATCTGCTGGTTGGAATGTTGTTATAAAAAATTTTACTGGAGATGTATTAGTTAGAATTGATGCACATTCTTCCATTCCTAAAGATTTTATTGAAAAAAATGTTAAAAATATAGAATCGGGTGAGGACGTTTCTGGAGGAAGAAGGCCGAATATAATTGATGAAGATACTGCTTATAAAAAAATGCTTTTAGAGGCAGAATCATCAATGTTTGGTAGTGGAATTGCACCTTTTAGAAATGCATCAGGGAAAAAGTATGTAAAATCTATGTTCCATGCTATGTATAAAAGAGAAGTTTTAGAAAAAGTTGGATTTTTTAATGAAAAGCTATTAAGAACAGAGGACAATGAGTTTCATTATAGAATTAGAAAAGCAGGTTATAAACTTTGCTATGATGATAACATTGTTTCATATCAACATACTAGAAATTCACTTTCTAAAATGATTAAGCAAAAAAAGGCTAATGGAATGTGGATAGGACTTACAACAGCTGTTTGTCCGGAATGTTTGAATTTATATCATTATATTCCTTTTGCTTTTTTAGTTTCACTTTTTGTATCAGTTATATCACTATTTTTTACCAAATATTTATTTTTATTAGTATTCGGTTCATATCTTATAGTGAATGTTTTGATGGCTTTATGTTCAATTTTTAGAGGGAAATTCAATGTATATAATTTATTACTTCCAATTGTATTTTTCCTTTTACATATTAGTTATGGATATGGTACATTGATAGGATTTTTGAAAATCCCATCATTTTTAAAAACATATAATAAGGAGGACTAGAAAATGATTTATGCAGGAATTCTTGCAGGTGGAATAGGTAGTAGAATGAATATTTCAAATATGCCAAAACAATTTTTGAATATTGGAGATAAACCTATAATAATTCATACGATTGAAAAATTTTTGTTATGTAATAAAATAGATAAAATTTATGTAGGAGTAAATCCGGACTGGAATTCTTATTTAGTTGATATAATAGAAAAAGATTATAACTATTTGGTTGATAAGATTGTTATTGTTGACGGTGGTAAGGATAGAAATTCTACAATTTTAAATGTAATTTCTGCTATTAATGATGATAACAAAATTACAGATGATGATATTCTTATAACTCATGATGCTGTTAGACCTTTTGTTTCAATCAAGATGATAGAAGAAAATATAGAAAATTGTAAACAATATAATATTGTGGATACAGTTGTTCCTGCGTTTGATACAATTGTTACGTCTGAAGATGGAAAATTTATTTCATCAATTCCAGATAGAAAAACAATGTTTCAGGGACAAACTCCACAAACTTTTAAAATCAATAAATTTATGGAATATTATAGTAAACTAACTGAAGAAGAAAAAAATATTTTGACAGATGCTTGTAAAATATTTGTATTGAATGGAGAAAAAGTATTTTTAGTTAATGGAGATTTTTCAAATATTAAGATTACTACTGTAACAGATTTGAAGATAGCTAAAGCAATGCTTATGGAGAATTAAAATGATAAATAGAATTTTTCAATTAATTAAACCCGGTTTCATTTCAGTAAAATATGTTGATGAAAGTTTTTTAGGAGATAAAGTAATTGTAAAGCCTTTGTATGTGTCCTTATGCCATGCTGACCAAAGATATTATTTAGGAAAAAGAGACCCGAAAGTTTTAGCAAAGAAACTTCCAATGGCTCCAATTCATGAATCATGTGGAGAAGTTGTTTTTGACCCAACGAATATATTTAAAGTAGGGGATAAGGTGTCAATGATACCAAATACTCCACCTTGTAAATTTGACGATAATATATATGAAAACTATGTAAAGGGAGCATACTTCTTATCTAGTGGACATGACGGATTTATGAGAGAATTTGTAAAAATTTCTCCTGATAGACTTGTTAAATTTAATGATATTGAATTGTCAGTTGCATCTATTTTAGAGTTTATTTCAGTTGGTTTTCATGCTTATGATAGATTTGTGAAAAATTCACTTGAAAACAAAGAAACTATAACTATTTTTGGAAATGGAAGTCTAGGTTTTGTTATGGCTAATGTTTTAAAATACAAATTTCCAAAAAGTAAAATAGTTGTAATAGGAAGAAATTTAGAAAAATTAAAAATCTTTTCATTTGTTGATAAAATTTATTCTATCGATGATATACCGGAAGATTTTTCAACTGACCATGCATTTGAATGCGCAGGTGGACTAGGAAGTGAAGATGCAATTAATAATATAATTAAGTATATTAAACCGCAAGGGTCAATTATGCTTATGGGTGTTAGTGAAAATAAGGTTGCTATTAATACAAGAGATATATTAGAGAAAGGATTGACATTAGTTGGTTGTTCCAGATCCGGTAGAATGGATTTTGAAGAAGCAGTTAAAATGCTTGAAAATAAAAAAATTCAAAATAGATTTAAGTCAATAGTTTTTGAAGATGATGAAATAAACAATGTTGATGATATTCATAGATTCTTTAAAACTGATTTGAATACACCATTTAAAACTGTTGCAAAATGGAATATTTAATTAATGTAAATTTTAATATGGAAGAAATAAATTTAAGAGAATTACAACTTAAAAGTTTAGAAATGGGTAGATACTTTGTTTCATTCTGTGAAGAAAATAATTTATTATGTTATCTTTGTGGTGGTGGAGCAATAGGTAGTTTAAGACATTCAGGTTTTATTCCTTGGGATGATGACTTAGACTTTTTTATGCCTAGAGAAGATTATGAAAAATTAGTTTTGTTATGGAATGAAAAAGCAGATACAAAAAAATATTCACTTGTAAAAGCAAATGAAGATTTAGTTGACCACAATCTTTTTATTACTATTAGAGATAATGAAACAACAGCTGTAAAACCATATCAAAAAGGATTAAATATTAGTCATGGAATAGCACTTGATATTTTACCGCTAGATGGTTGTCCAAGTGGAAAAATGCAAAGAAAATTTCAAATAATGTGGGGGCTTATTTATTCTTTATTCTGTGCACAAGTTTTACCGGAAAAGCACGGGGGATTAAAGAAAAAAGTTTCCAAAATATTATTATCAATTTTTAAATCTAAAAAAGTTAGATATAAAATTTGGAAATTAGCTGAAAAGAAAATGACTAAATATAAAATAAAAGATTCAGAATATATAACAGAACTTTGCTCAGGACCATACTATATGAAAAAAGTATATAAAAAAGAGTGGTTTGTAGATAAAAAATATTTTGATTTTGAAGATACAAAAATGCCAATTCCTATTGGATATGACGGCTATTTAAAAACTGCATTTGGAGATTATATGAAATTACCTCCAAAAGAAAAACAAGTACCACATCATGACTTGCTGTTCTTAGATTTGAAAAATAGCTATACAAATTATGAGGAAATTTGGAAATAGGGTGATTATTTGAAAAAAAAGAAAATATTATTTTTTTTGTGGTCTTTTTCTTTAGGAGGAGGGGCAGAAAAAATATTATCAACAATTGTAAATAATCTTGATAGAGAGAAATATGATATTGATATAATTGAGATTGAGCATTTCGATAAGGGTTACGAACCTGTTAATGATAATATAAAAATATTAAAATCATGGCAAGATTATAGACAATCTAAAATAACGAGAGCTATTTTGTGGAGAATAAGAAAATTTTTTCCAAATTTAGTAAGAAAAATAATGGTTAAAGAAAAATATGATATAGAAATTTCATTTACTATAATGAACCCTCCTTTTGAATTTTCAAGAGATGAGAGTGTAAAAAAAATTGCTTGGATTCATGGAAGTATTGAAGATTTTATGAATGATTCTCAAAAGAGAAATAATCATCGAAAGCATTTAGAAGTGGTTGACAAGATAATTTCTGTATCAGAAAAAACGAAAGAGTCCATAATTTCAGTTTATCCTGAATACGAAGACAAAGTCTTAACTATTTATAACGGATATGATTTTGATAGTATTTTGGAAAAATCAAATGAATGGACAGATATTAACATTGAAAAAAATTCAATTTGTGTAATTGGCAGAATTGAAAACTTAAAAGGGTCACTGGAAGTTTATGAAACAATTAAAAAATTACACAAAAATTTAAATAAAAAATATCATTTATATTTTTTAGGTGCCGGAGAATTAGAAAATCATATAAAAGAGTTGGTACAAAAAGACAATTTGCAAGATTATGTTCATTTTTTAGGATATCAAAAAAATCCATATAAATATATCAAAAAAATGGACTTGATGTTTTCAATGTCAAAACAAGAAGGATTTTCCGGTGCCATTGTTGAAGGATTAGCTTTAGGAATTCCTTTTATTTCTACAGACGTTGGAGGAGTAAAGGAACTCTCAAATAATGGTAAATTTGGAAGAGTTATAAACTCTACCGATGAAGCTTGTAAATATATTGTTGATTATTTTGGCAATTCTAGATTAGTGGATAAATCAGAAATGAAAAAATTTATAACAAAATTTACAATTCCTGAACAAATAAAAAATATAAATGAAATATTAAAATAATGGAGATAATTATATGAATATTACTTTTAAAAGATTTTATTCTTTAATTACAGCATTATCTTTTATTTTCACACTATCACTTGGAGTGAAATATATATATACAGAGAGATTGGATATATTACTTTTTACACTATTATCCTTTTTCATTAGCTTGATAATATTTTGTTTTACTGATATAAAATATTATATAATACATTTATTTTTTTATATAACTATTTTTATATTTTTAGTTTCAAGACCTACAATAGATTATTTAAGAAATTATAGTTTTAATACTTATCAAAAAGATGCTTATGTTTTTGCTTTTATTATAGTTATGATTTCACTTTCCGGATTGTTTATTGGAGGAATAATTTCAAAAGCACTATTAAAAACTAAAAATAAGGAAAACTTAGAAAATAAAAGTAATATAATAGAAAATTCTGTTTGGTTAAAAAATGTAAGGATTATTTCGCTTACAGTATATGTATTGACATATCCGTTTTATACTTTAAGGCTTATAGAAAGGTTGATATTTAAGTTAAATACATCATATTACACTTATTATGCATCTTTTAAGAGTAGTTTACCTTACTTTACATATATACTATCAGTTTTTACAGTTTATTCTATGTGTATATATTTGGCTTCTAAACCAAATAAAAGAAATGCTACTATAGTCTTAATCAGTAACTTATTTGCAAATGCTATATATTTAGTTATTGGGACAAGAAATCCATTTATTTTAACTTTAATATTTTCTTTTATATATTACTTTATAAGAGACCAGGAAGATATTAAAAATAAATGGATAGGATTAAAAGAAAGAATTTTAATTTATACCAGCCTTCCAATAATAATAGTTGGAATGGGACTTTTAAATTATGTTAGAGATAATGTTGAGGTTTCGAATTTTAAAATATTTGATATATTCGTTGATTTTATATATAAACAAGGGACAAGTTTTGGTGTTTTAGCAAGAGGTTTTTTGTATAATAGTAATATTGCTGTAAGAAGTTTTACAAATTTTACTTTTGGACCAATTATTGAATACTTTACTCATGGAAATTTTGGTAAGTTTCTATTTGATACAAAGCCATTTACAGCTACAACAAATAGTATTGAGTTAGCAATAAAAAGTAATAGCTACGCTCATAACATTTCTTATATATCAATAAAAGGTGATTATTTAAAAGGACATGGATTAGGAAGTAGTTTTATAATGGAAAATTATACTGATTTTGGATACTTAGGTGTGTTTTTATTTAGTATATTTTTAGGTTTTTTATTTATAAGAATGCTTAATGTTTCTTATAATAATAAAACTTTACCTTTTATTTGTACATTAATAATATTAAATAATTTGTTTTTTATGCCTAGAAGTAGTTTTTCAGAAAGCTTTTCAATATTATTTACATTCCAATTTTGGTTTATAGCGATATTAATATTTGTATCAGCAAAATTAATATCAAAAGATAATTCTTATACAATTTTTAAAACGAAGGAGATATGATATGTTTGAAAATTATTCATTTGGAGATTTATTATCCAATATATATAAAAAGAGAGTTTTAAATTTAGTAGCATTTTTAATACTAAGTGTTGCTTTAGTTTGTCCGTTGGTTTTACAAACGATAAATAAAAAAACAGTAGTAAAAGAAGGAGTGCAATATTCAACTTATGTAGCTTATAAAATAACTGCTCCTGAGAGTGACAATGTAAATGCCTTATACAGTAGAAGAGGATATTCTGATTTTTACGAAAAGTTGTTAATATCTAATTTAAATGGAGCTTATCTATTTAATGATGTGAGTGATAAAGATTTATCACAAATGGCTAAAGAATTGGATACATCAGCTGTTACTTTAAAAAATTCAAATTCAGATTACTGGGATAAGAAAGTAGTAGTAAATTATATTTCAACTAATTTAGGAGTTTCTGCAAAAATATTGACACCAAGTAAATTGGTAAATGATTTGATTGAAAAGAAATTTGATGAATTAATAAATAAATATAAATCAGTTTATAATAATGTTACTATTGAAAAAGTTGAATCTAATTATTCTAAAGAACTTAGTTCTAAAGAAAATATTAATACTGGCTATAGTATGAAAAAATTATTAGTAAAAATTTTTGCAATTGAAATAGCCTTAATAATTTTAGTTGCTATTATAAATTTTATAATGTATATATTTAATCCAACTGTGAATAGAGAGGGAGATTATAGAAAATATAATATAAAATTTGTTCAAGAAATAAAAAATGATAATGATTTGTTTGAAGTTTTGAAATATAAAATTAATAATGAAAATATTGAAGAATTAAGTATACTTAGCTCTAATTCAAATATTATTAAGAAGTTAAATGATTGTAAGATAGATAAAGTTAATATATTAAAAGCAAATGACTTAAATAATATAATGAATTTAAAAAATGTTATATTAGTTGAAGAATATGGAATAACTAGATACTCATCTTTCGAAAAATTATTACAAAATTTAAAAAATTATGAAAAGAATATAATTGGAGTATTATCATATAAATTATAATTTAAAGTTAAAACCGGCTGGAATGAGCCGGTTTTTTAGCTTTTATATATTTATTACTTTTCCTGCATTAAATAGTGTTTCGTAGATTGTGTACATATTACTTATTTCGCCAACTAAAAGTTTTTCTTTAAGTTCATAGTAGTCAAGACAAGTTCCGCAAGAAATAATTTCTACACCTTTTTCTTCCAACTTTTTCAAATCATCAATACAAGGAGAGCCTTCAGAAGTTAATTTAACTCCGGCATTGAAGAACACCATTGTCTTTGGTAATTTTTCATATTCACTAGAAGTGTAAACGAAACCTTTAATTAATAATTTTCCTAATTCTTCTGAACCATTTCCCATAAAGTCTTTTGAAATTGCAATTACTACATCAGATGAGTTTTCAACAGAGCAAAAAGCACTTGGTTCTTGTAAAGAAGTATTTGTATTTTTTGATACAAAAATATTAAATTCATTATCAGATATTTTTTCAAATCTAAAATCTAAATTACTACTCTTAGCAAATTTTTCTAAGTTTTTAACGGCTGTGTCATTATCTACTATAACTAAAAAATCTTTTTCTTCTGAGCTTTCAACAGCTTTTTTAGTTAAAATTAAAGGTTGTGGACAAACTAAACCTTTAGCGTTTATTTCTTTCATAATATACCTCCAAAAAATATAATTTATACAATCTAATTATACAATATTAGAAATATTAATACAATAGTAAAATTGTAAATGTTATTTAAAAAAACTTTTTTAAATAAAAAATATTGTTTATTTTTCATATATGGGGTATAATAAAATTAAAGGTCAAAGAAAGTCAAATTAGTGGAGGGTTTTATGGAATATAAAGATTATTATAAAATTTTAGGTGTAGATAAAAATGCAACTGATGCAGAAATAAAAAAAGAATATAGAAAATTAGCAAAGAAATATCATCCTGATGTTAATCAAAATGATGAAATTGCCGGAAATAAATTTAAAGAAATAAATGAGGCTTATGAAGTTTTATCCGATAAAGAAAAAAGAAAGCAATATGATATGTTCGGTTCAAATTATAATTTTAGTGGTGGGGATAATTTTGACCCTAGAAATTATGGTTTCAGTGGTTCATTTAACGGAAGTAATATGGGTGGATTTTCTGATTTCTTTAATATGTTTTTCGGTGGAGAAAGTTCATCTTCCGGATTTGGAGGCTTTTCTGGATTTGATAGTTTTTCTAATGCCAATTCATATTCAGGATTTAATAGACAGCAACAAAGAAAAAAATATGAAACAAGTTTGAATTTATCGGTTAAAGAGGCGTATTTAGGAGTTGAAAGAGAACTTTATGTTAATATAAATAATTCTCCTAAAAAAATAACTGTAAAAATTCCAAAAGGAATAACGAGTGGTAAAAAAGTTAAAGTTAATGGAGATAAATATTCTATTGACGGAGATATACTTGTTAAAATTAATGTTATAAATGATGAGTATAGACTTGAGGATTTAGATTTGATAAAAACTGTAAGTCTATATCCTTGGGAGGCATATTTTGGAACTACAAAGGTTGTTGAAACATTAAATGGAAATATTAGAGTTAAAATTCCGGAAAAAATAGAAAGTATGAAAAAAATTAGAATATCAAATAAAGGATATACTGATTTAAAAGGAAAGACAGGGGATTTATATCTTGAAATAGTTATAAATAATCCTAAAAATTTATCAAATGATAAATTAGAATTATATAAAAAATTAATGGAGAATTAAAATGAAATGGACAATAACTAAATTGTGATGAATTTGATATTTTAGTAAAGAGTAAGTTTTAGAAAGGAGAAATATTATGAATTTAGATAAATTTAGTAATGATGCAATGAAAATAGTTGAAGAATCTCAAAGTTTAGCAATAAAAAATGCAAATGTAGAAATTTCAGATATACATTTACACAAGGCTTTGATAGATAGCGACAATATAATAATTAAAATTTTAAATATAATGAATGTAAATATAGACAGTTATAGGAATGATGTTAAATCAGCATTTGAAAGTTTGCCTTCTCAATATGGTGCTTCTAATATATATCCGAATACTGTTTATCAAAGAATTTTACTTAATTCAGAAGATGAAATTAAAGAAACCGGCGATACAAATATTTTAGTAGAGCATATATATCTTGCACTTTTAAAAGAAAAAAATGTAAAATCTTCTGATATTTTTAGAAAATATAATATAACATATAATTCATTTAAGTATGCTTTGATGGGAATTAAGAATATGAAAAACGAACATAAAGAAGGAAGTACAAGTGAAGAATTATTAAAATATGGTAGAAATTTAACTGAAGAAGCTAAAAATGGTAAACTTGACCCTGTAATCGGTAGGGATGAGGAAATAAGGCATTCAATTAGAATTTTATCAAGAAGAACTAAAAACAATCCTGTTTTAATAGGAGAACCCGGTGTTGGTAAGACTGCAATCGTTGAAGGTTTAGCTCAAAGAATTGTAAATAATGATGTACCTGAAGGATTGAAGAATAAAATAATTTTTTCATTAGATATGGGAAGTCTTATAGCAGGTGCGAAGTTTAGAGGAGAGTTTGAAGAAAGATTAAAAGCTGTTCTTGAAGAAATAAAAAATTCAGACGGAGAAATAATTTTATTCATAGATGAAATTCATACTCTAGTAGGTGCAGGTAAAACTGACGGTGCATTAGATGCGTCAAATATGTTAAAACCAATGCTTGCAAGAGGAGAATTGCATACAATAGGTGCCACAACTCTTGATGAATATAGAAAATATATTGAAAAAGACGGTGCATTGGAAAGAAGATTTCAAAAGGTTTTAGTAAAAGAGCCGACAGTTGAGGACACAATTTCAATTTTAAGAGGAATAAAAGAAAAATACGAAATACATCATGGGATAAAAATTACAGATTCAGCAGTTATTGCTTGTGTAACTTTAAGTGATAGATACATTACAGATAGATTCTTACCTGACAAGGCTATTGATTTAATGGACGAGGCATCTTCTATGATAAGAACTGAAATTGATTCAATGCCACAAGAGATTGACGACTTGAGAAGAAAAGTTTTACAGTTAGAAATTGAAAAAGCCACACTTGTTAAAGAAAGTGACGAAATCAGTAAAAAAAGATTACAAGACTTGGAAGAAGAATTATCAAATATTAAAAATAAATATAATGTAGAACTTGCAAGATGGGAAAGTGATAAAAAAGATATTAATGAAATAAAATCTGTTAAAGCTGAAATTGATGCTGTTAGAATTGATATTGAAAAGGCTGAAAGAGAATATGATTTTGAAAAACTTTCTGAATTAAAATACGGTAAGCTTGCAAATTTAGAATTGAAATTAGCTGAACTTAACGAAAAGAAAAAAGAAAAAGAAAGTTACTTAAAAGAAGAAGTAACAGAGGAAACAATCGCTGAAGTTATTTCAAAATGGACAAATATCCCAATTAAAAAATTAGTTGAAGGTGAAAAAGAAAAATTATTACATCTTGGAGAAATTTTACACAAGAGAGTTGTTGGACAGGACGAGGCCATTGATTTAGTTAGAGATTGTATTTTAAGGTCAAGAAGTGGATTAAAAGATGAAAATAAACCAATCGGTTCATTTATCTTCTTAGGACCTACCGGAGTCGGTAAGACAGAACTAGCTAAAACATTGTGTGAAAGTATGTTTGATGATGAAAAAAATCTTGTTAGAATTGATATGAGTGAGTATATGGAAAAACATTCAGTTTCAAGATTAATAGGAGCTCCTCCAGGATATGTTGGATATGATGAAGGTGGACAACTTACCGAAAAAGTTAGAAGAAATCCATATTGTGTAATTTTATTTGACGAAATAGAAAAAGCACATCCAGACGTTTTTAATATACTTTTACAAGTTTTGGATGATGGACGACTTACTGATAATCAAGGAAGAGTTGTCGATTTCAAAAATACAATTATAATTATGACTTCAAATATTGGTTCCATTTATTTGTTAGACGGAATTGATAAAAATGGTAAAATCACAAAAACTGCTGAAGATGAAGTTATGAAAGAATTAAAAAATTCTTTTAGACCTGAATTTTTAAATAGAGTTGACGATATTGTTTTATTCAAACCGTTACAAAAAGAAGAACTTTACAAAATAATTGATATGACTATTTCAGAAATTGAAAATAGATTAAAAGATATTGATGTAAAAATCAATTTAGACGAAGAATGTAAAAATTTAATTTTAGATTCAACTTATTCATACAATTATGGAGCAAGAATTATAAAAAGATACATTCAAAAAAATATAGAAACTGAAATAGCAACAAAAATAATTGAAGGGAAAATAGTTCCAAATACTACAATTAATTTCAAAAATATAAACGGAAAAATTTGTATTGCATAACAAATAAACGCTGAGATTTTTAGTCTTAGCGTTTTTTATATCTTTTTGTAAAATTATGATAAATTTACTATTATAATTTCATTTTTAATATTGGGTTTAGTGTTTGTAATAGTTGGTTTTTCATTGAAAAAATATTTAAAACTTAATTTTATTAAGCTAAACTAATTTAGTAATTGTAATTAGGGAAGTGGAATAAAAATCTACTTCCCTTTTAATTGAAAAAAGTATGTTATTAATTTTTTAAAATATTTGAATTATAAGAGATTTTGTGTTAAAATATACTCATATATTAATAATTAGGAGGAATATTATGGATCAATTAACTATGCAATTGGTTATGATAGGTGGTTTTATGGCGATTGCTTATTTTCTTTTAATTAAACCTCAAAAGAAAAGACAAAAAGCTATGATGGACATGAGAGAAAGTTTAAAAAAAGGTGATGATGTAGTTACAATTGGTGGAATTAAAGGTACAGTTGTTAAGGTAACTGATACTGATGTTGTAATTGAAACATCTAGTGATAGAACAAAAATGGAATTTGTTAAATCTGCTATTCATTCTATTGTTAGCAAATCTGAAGAATCTTATGAAGAAGTTGAAGAAGATATGGAAGAAGAAAATGGTGAAGAAAATTAATTTTGCTTAAATAGACGGATTTCGTCTATTTTTTTCTTTATGTTTAATAAGATAAATAAAAAAATATAAGATAAGGAGGTATTTATGAAAAAGTGGTTTATTAAATCGGATAATGGATTGACAAAAGAAAATTTTAAAAATAATAGTGAATTTTCTTATATAACTTGTCAACTTTTGGCAAATAGAAAAATTGATTATAAAAATGTAAAAAACTTTTTATATCCAGATTATAAATACCTTCATAATCCTTTTTTGATGAAAGATTTAGATACTGCAATAGAGATACTTGTTGATGCAATAGACAATAATTTACATATACAAATTGTTGGAGATTATGACCAAGATGGTAATTCAGCAACAGTTGTTTTGATGAAAGGAATAGGTTTTTTTACTGATAATATTAGTTTTGCTATTCCTCATAGAATGGAAGATGGTTATGGTATTTCAAAAGGAATTGTAGATAGCGCAAAGAAAAATAATGTAGATTTAATTATAACTTGTGATAATGGAATATCTGCTTTTGAAGTTGTTGAATATTGCAATTCTTTAAATATTCCAATAATCGTAACAGACCATCATCAAGTAGTTATTGATGATGAGGGAAATCAAATATTACCAAAAGCAAATGCAGTTGTAAATCCTCATAGATTAGATTGTGAGTATCCGTTTAAAGAATTATGTGGTGCAGGAGTTGCATTTAAGTTAATGCAGGCATTGTATGATGAACTTGGTGGAGATGAGGACTATTTAATTGATTTATTACAATTTGTCGCTATGGGAACTGTTTGCGATGTTGTGGATTTAGTTGATGAAAATAGATTTTTCGTGAAAAAAGGATTGGAAATTTTAAATTCAAGTGATAATGTTGGTATAAATAAGTTACAAAGAGAAAATGAGGTTGGAAAAATAACAACTACTTCTTTGGGTTTTAAACTTGGACCATGTATAAATGCTGCAGGAAGATTAGATTCTGCAAGTATTGGTGTTGAATTATTTTTAGAAGAAGATGAGTCAATGGCAACAGATTATGCTAAAAGATTAGTTGAGCTAAATGAGGAAAGAAAATCTTTAACAAATGATGCATATTCAAGAATAAATGCAAAAGTTAGAGAATCAGGATATTTTAATGATGATATTATAGTTATGTATGATGATGAACTTCATGAGTCAATTGCCGGAATTGTTGCAGGTAGAATAAAAGATTATTATTATAGACCTACTTTGATTTTTTCAAACGCAAAGGAAGATGGAATTTTAAAAGGAAGTGCCAGAAGTATTGAAGATTATGATATTATTTCAAAACTTAGAGAATTTTCTAATCTTTTTGAAAAATTGGGTGGTCACGCTATGGCTGCAGGTTTTTCTATAAAAAAAGAAAATTTAGATATTTTAAGGAAGTCTTTAAATCAAAATTCTAATTTAACTTCCGAAAATTTTGTTGAGAAAATAAAAATAGATTGTTCTTTAGATTTTAAATTAATAAGTTATAATATTGTTGACGAATTAAAATTACTAGAGCCTTATGGAAAAGCAAATTCTGAACCTTTGTTTGGTACAAAAAATGTGGAAATAAAATTTATATCTGTTATAGGTAAAAATAAAAATGTTATAAAATTAGTTTTAAGTCAAGATGATATAGAATTTAGTGGAATTATTTTTAGTAATTTTGATAAGTATATTTCGTATTTCAATAAAAAGTTTGAAACTGAAGATATTATTTTAGAACAAAATAATATAAAAAATAAATTTATAGATATTTTATATACTCCAGTTATAAATGAGTATATGAATAATAAATCTATTCAATTATTGATAAAAGATATAAGATAGGAGGTGGAAGAAATGTTAGATGAATTATTATCAAAAATTAGAAGTTATAATCCTAATTCAGATGTTGAAAAAATTACAAAGGCTTATAATTTTACAAAAGAGTGTCATGAAGGACAATTTAGAAATTCTGGGGAACCTTATTTTATTCATCCAGTGGCTGTTGCTAATATTTTAGCTGATTTATATATGGATGATGCAACTATAATTGCGGGGCTTATGCATGATATACTTGAAGATACAGAAGTTACTTTTGAAGAAATGGCAGAAATGTTTGATGAAGAAATTGCTAATCTTGTGGATGGTGTCACTAAACTAAAAAAGATAAAATATCAAAGTAAACAGGAATCTCAAGCTGATAATTTAAGAAAAATGCTTTTAGCTATGAACTCTGATATTAGAGTTATAATAATTAAGATTGCAGATAGACTTCATAATATCAGAACTTTGGAATATATGAAGAAAGCTAAACAACTTGAAAAAGCAAAGGAAACTCTAGAAATTTATGCTCCTTTGGCTTATAGATTAGGTATGAGTAATGTTAAATGGGAGCTTGAAGATTTATCTTTAAGATATTTAGAGCCTGAAATATATTATGATTTAGCTGAAAGAGTTAAGAAAAAGAGAAGTGAAAGAGAAAAGATTATAAATGATATAATCGAAGAAATTAGCATAAGTTTGAAAGAACATAATATTCAAGGGGAAATTAGTGGTAGGCCAAAGAGTTTATACAGTATTTACAAAAAAATGTATAAACAAAATAAGAGTTTTGATGAAATTTTTGATTTGACTGCTGTTAGAATTATTGTTCCGACTATTAGTGATTGTTATGCAGTTTTAGGGATAGTTCATTCTAAATGGAAACCAATTCCTTCAAGGTTTAAGGATTATATTGCAGTTCCAAAACCAAATTTATATCAATCTTTACACAATACACTTATTAGTAATTCCGGTGATGTTTTTGAAGTTCAAATAAGGACTTTTGAGATGCATAAAACTGCTGAATATGGTATCGCAGCTCACTGGAAATATAAAGCCGGTGTTGATAGGAGTACAAGTTTTGACGATAAATTAACTTGGCTTAGACAACTTATGGATTGGCAAAGAGAAGTTAATGACAACAGAGAGTTCATCACTTCTTTCAAAGAAGATTTCGTTTCTGATGAAGTATTTGTTTTTTCTCCAAAAGGAGATGTTATAAATTTAGTTTCAGGAGCAACTCCAATAGACTTTGCTTACAAGGTTCATACTGCAGTAGGAAATAATTGTGTAGGCGCCAAGGTTGACGGAAGAATTGTTCCTTTAAGTTTTAAGTTAAAAAACGGAAATATTGTTGAGATATTAACAAATCCAAATTCATCCGGTCCAAGTAAAGATTGGTTAAAAATAGTAAAATCTTCTCAGGCAAGAACTAAAATAAAGCAATGGTTTAAGAAAGAAAATAAAGCACTAAACATTGTTCAAGGTAGAGATATGCTTGAAAAGGAAGTTAGACGATTGGGCTTTACTTATAGTAAAATTTTAAAGGAAGACTGGCTTTTACAAATTGCTAAAAGATTGAGTTTTAATACTATTGATGAAATGTATGCCGGTATTGGATTTGGAAGTATCAATTTAAGACAGGTTATATCTAAATTAAAAGAATTTTATACTGATTATTATCAAGAATCTGCTGATGATATAATAAACAGAGTGAAAAATGAAAAATCAGGAAATAAAAACAATTCAAAAGGTGTAATTGTAAAGGGTATTGATAATATAGAAGTTAGTTTTGCAAAATGCTGTAATCCTCTTCCAGGAGATGAGATTGTTGGATATATTACAAAAGGTAGAGGGATTTCGGTTCATAGTTGTGAGTGTGCAAATATAAAAAATGTTACTAATCCTGATAGGCTTATAGGGGTAGAATGGACAAATGCTAAGAATTTATTTTATAAGGTTGAAGTTGCAGTTATTTCTTTAGACCAAGTTGGAGCCTTAGCTGATGTTGCACATATTATTTCTGAATCAAAATTAAATTTAGTGGGTATAACAGCAAAGACAGGAAAAGATAAAACTTTTATTACAAATATTATAGTTGAAATAAAAAGTATTGATGAACTTGATAGACTCATAAATAAAATAAAATCTTTGAAAGGAATACTTGATGTATATAGGGTGAGAGCGTAATGAGAGCTATATTACAGAGGGTTAATTTTGCAAGTGTAAAAGTTGATAAGAAAGAAGTCTCTAGAATTAATAAGGGACTTCTCCTTTTTGTTGGGTTTGGTAAAGAAGATACTGAAGAAGATTTAAAATATATTTTTAAAAAAGTTGTAAATCTTAGAATTTTTGAAGATGAAAATTTTAAAATGAATTTATCTGTTTTAGATAAAAATTATGAGATTTTAGTCGTATCACAATTTACTCTTTATGGAGATTGCAGAAAGGGTAATAGACCTAGTTTTGATTTATCGATGTCTAGTGTAGATGCAAGAGAAAAATATGAGGAATTTTTAAAATTATTTTATGCAAATAATATTTCAATTAAAACAGGTATTTTTCAAGCTGATATGAAAGTTTCTTTAGAAAATGACGGCCCTGTTACAATTCAATTAGATTCAAAAAGAACATATTAGGAGATAATTATGAATATAAAAAGAATAGTTGTTGGAGTATATGCAGTAAATTGTTATATAGTATATAATGATGATAAAAAGGGTTTTATAATAGACCCGGGCGGAGATAGTGATGATATTTTTAAATTTGTTGATGAGGAAAAAATAGATTTAGAATTTATTTTGCTAACTCATGGACATGGCGACCATATTGGAGCAGTTAAACTTGTAAAGGAAAAATATGATTTGCCAATTTATGCTAGTATAAAAGAAAAAAATTTATTAAAAGACCCAATTGTTAATTTATCAAAATCAATTCCACCTTTTAAGCAAATTGAATTGGTTGCTGATAAATGGCTTTCTGATGAAGAAATTATTGATTTTTATGGAGAAAGTTTAGAGATAATTGAAACGCCCGGTCATACCGTTGGAAGTATTTGTATCCTTATGGGAGATGTTATGTTCTCCGGTGATACATTGTTTAGAATGAGTATAGGAAGAAGTGATTTAGCAACCGGTAGTTTCGAAGAAATACACAATTCAATGAAAAAGTTATATTCTTTGAAAAAAGATTATAGAGTATTGCCAGGCCATGGTGCAGAGAGTAATTTAGATTTTGAAAAAGAAAATAATCCTTTTATGAAAAATATAAAAAATAGCTAGGAGATATAGAAATGTATGATATTATAGTTGTAGGTTGTGGAGTAGTAGGCTCTAATGTTGCTTATGAATTATCAAAATACAATCTAAAAGTTTTAGTTTTAGAGAAAGAAATAGATGTAGCTGATGGAACAACAAAAGCCAACAGTGGAATTTTACATTCAGGTTATGACCCTGAACCGGGAACATTAATGGCTAAATTAAATGTTGAAGGATCAAAAAGAATTAAAGAGTTAGTAAAGAAATTAGATGTTCAATATAATGAATGTGGTTCTTTGGTATTGGCTTTTAATGAAGATGATGAAAAAACTTTAGAAAAATTATTTGATAACGGAATAAAAAGCGGAGTTGAAAATTTAAAAATAATTGATAAAGAAGAAGTTGAAAAAATTGAACCGAATATAAATAAAACAGTTACTAAAGCATTGTATTCTCCAGGTGCTGGAGTTATTGACCCTTGGGAATTATGTATAGCTATGTCACAAGTTGCTGTTTCAAATGGTGTAGAAATAAAATTGAATAGTGAAGTTGTAAGCATTACTAAAGAAGATGATAATTTCATAGTAAGTACTAAAGATAATACATATACATCTAAATATGTAATAAATGCAGCTGGAGTTAATTCAGATAAAGTTCATAATATGGTTTGTGAAAAAGAATTTGAAATTAAACCTTCAAAAGGTCAATATTTCATTTTAGATAAAAGTCAAAAAAATCTTGTTAAGCATGTATTATTTCAATGTCCATCAAAGGTTGGTAAGGGTGTTTTAATTGCGCCAACAGCACATAATAATATTATTATTGGACCTAATGCAGAAAGTAATTCAGAAATCACAGATAAATCTACAACATTTGAAGGTCTAGCAGAAGTAAAAGAAAAAGTTGCAAAGACTATTTCCAATGTTCCTTATTGGGAAAATATAAATAATTTTTCGGGATTAAGAGCGAATAGTACAGAAAATGACTTTATAATTAGAGAATCTAAAAGTTGTAAAAATTTTGTTGATTTAGCAGGAATAAAATCTCCGGGTTTAGCATCTTGTGCAGGAATTGGATTGATGTGTTTAGATATCTTAAAAGATATTGGAGTTAATTTTGTAAAAAAAGAAAATTATATAGACAATAGAAAAGTTATTAGAATTAAACATTTATCTCCGGAAGAAAGAGCAGAAAAAATTAAAGAAAATCCTCTTTATGGAAATATAATTTGTAGATGTATTACTGTTTCTGAAGGCGAAATTATTGATTCTTTAAAAATGCCATTGCCACCAAGAACTCTTGGAGCTGTTAAAAAAAGAACCGGAGCAGGTATGGGACGTTGTTTAGGTGGTTTTTGTGGACCAAAAATATTAGATATTATTTCAAGGGAATTAAATATTCCACCGGAAGAAGTTTATAATACTAATTTTGGTAGTTATATTATAACAGGAAAAACAAAAGAAGAAGGTGGAACAAATGTCTAATATAGAAAATTATGATTTGGTTGTTATTGGTGGAGGACCTGCTGGACTTGCTGCTGCTTGTGAGGCTAAGAAAAATGGAATTGATAAAGTTGTAGTTTTAGAAAGAGATAAAGAGGCTGGTGGTATTTTAAATCAATGTATTCATAACGGATTTGGATTACATTACTTTAAAGAAGAATTAACTGGCCCTGAATACGCTCAAAGATTTATTAATTTATCAAAAGAGTATAATGTTGAAATAAGATTAAATTCAATGGTACTTAATTTTGATGAAAATAAAATTGTTCATGCAATAAGTAAGGACTATGGGTATCAAATGATTCAAGCAAAGAGTATAATACTTGCTATGGGTTGTAGAGAAAGAACAAGAGGTGCTATTTCTATTCCGGGAGATAGACCATCTGGAGTTTTAACTGCAGGTTCTGCACAAATGTATGTTAATATGCAAGGTCTTATGTGTGGTAAAAAAGTTGTTATTTTAGGTTCAGGTGATATAGGTTTAATTATGGCAAGAAGAATGGCGCTAGAAGGTGCAGAAGTTTTAGCTTGTGTTGAACTTATGCCTTATTCTAATGGACTTGCAAGAAATATCGTTCAATGTTTAAATGACTATAATATTCCTTTATTACTTTCACATACAGTTACAAATATAATAGGGAAAGAAAGACTTGAAAAAGTTGTTATAAGTAAAGTTGATGAAAATAGAATGCCTATCAAGGGTACTGAAATAGAATTAGAATGTGATACATTGTTATTATCTATCGGATTAATTCCTGAAAATGAAATTACTCGTGAAGTTGGAATTAATATTGACTCAAGGACTAAAGGTGCTTTTGTTTTTGAAAATATGGAAACAAGTATGGACGGAGTTTTTGCTTGTGGTAATGTATGTCATGTTCATGATTTAGTAGATTTTGTTACTGGAGAAAGTCAAAAAGCAGGAAGGTCAGCTGCAAAATATATTTTAGAAAATTCTAAAGTAGATTCTAAAAAAATTGAAATTTTAAATGGGGAAGGTATTTTCTATACTGTTCCACAAAATATAAGAGTTGAAAATATGGAAAATAGATTAGAAATATTTTTCAGAGTTAAGAGTGTTGAAAAAAATGTTGTAATATCTGTAACAGATGAAAATGGAAATGTTATAAAAGATTTTAAAAAGTCTCATGTTGCTCCTGCTGAAATGGAAAAGATAGCTTTAACTAAAAAACAAATTGAATCTGTTACAACTGATAAAATAGTTATATCTATGAAAAAAGGAGATGAATAATAATGAAAGATATGATTTGTATTGTTTGTCCGGTTGGTTGTAGAATATCTGTTGACGAAGAAAATGATTATAAAGTAATTGGTAATAAATGTCCTAAAGGTTCAAGTTATGGTAAAAAGGAATTAACATTTCCAACTAGAACAATAACTTCTACTGTAAAAATAAAAAATGCAGTTCACAATAGATTGCCTGTAAAAACTTCATCAGAAATTCCTAAAAATATGATTTTCGATATTATGAATGAATTAAATAAAGTTGAAGTTATTTCACCAATCAAAGTAGGCGATATTGTTTTGAAAAATGTATTGGATACCGGTGTAGATATTATTGCAAGTAGAGATATGTAATTTATTATTAAATTACTTGTAAATTTTAAAAATTTATGTTATAATAATTAAAAATATTCTTTTAAAGGAAGAGTGGGTTGTCCCACTCTTTCGTTTTAGTTTAATTAATGGTCGAAAGGAGAAAATTTTGAAAAGAGAAAATGAATTATTAAAAACTATTGAAGAAACTTTTAAAAATGTTTTTTTAGAAAATGGGATTTATTTTGTTTATACAGAATATGTAAAGGAACCGAAAGGAAATGTTCTAAGAATTTTTATTGACAAAGACGGAGGTGTTGATTTAGATTCTTGCGAATTTGCCAGTAATTTAGTTAGTGATTGGTTAGATGAGGTTGACCCGATAGATGATTCATATTTTTTAGAAGTTTCATCTCCCGGAGCTGAAAGAGAAATAAAAGATGATGAGCAATTAGAAACTTTTATTGAAAAAAAAGTTCTAGTTAAATGTTATAAAAAAATAAATGGTGAAAAAGAATTTATTGGATATTTAAAATCTTTTGATGAGGAAAGTTTAACTTTAGAAAATGGAAAATCAAGCATTAATTTTTCTAGAAAAGATATTGCAATAATAAAATCACAAATTGAAATTTAAGGAGAAGATGATGAAAGGAACAACAGATTTTTTAAGGGCATTAGATGAAATTGAACGTGAAAAAGGTGTTTCTAAAGAAATAATATTTGATTCTTTAGAAAAAGCACTTTTAAAAAGTTATGAAAAGAACTTCGGAGAACATGAAAATGTAAAGATTAATATTAACAGAACAAATGGTAAAGTTGAACTTTTTGCTGTTAAAACGGTTGTAGAAGTTGTTGAGGATAATATAACAGAGATTTCTTTAGATGATGCAAAAGCTATAAGTACAAAATATGCACTTGGTGATGAAGTTTCTATAAAACTTAAAACTATGGATTTTGGTAGAGTTGCAGCACAAACTGCTAGAAATATCGTTATTCAAAAGATTAAAGATGCTGAAAGAGAAGTAATATATAATGATTTCCAAGATAAAGAAAGAGAACTTATTTCAGGACAAATACAAAGAATTGACAGAAATAACTTGTTCATAGATTTAGGGAAATTAGAGGCTATTGTAACTCCTGCTGAACAAATAAAAAATGAAGTTTATAGAGTAGGAGAAAGATTAAAATTTTACGTTAAGGAAGTTAAAAATACAACTAAAGGTGCTCAAGTATTACTTTCAAGAGCTGATACAAATTTTGTTTTAAGACTATTTGAGTTAGAAGTTCCGGAAATTTTAGATGGAACTGTTGAGATTCAATCAATAGCAAGAGAACCAGGAAGTAGAACAAAAATTTCTGTTTTCTCTAAAAATGATGATGTTGACCCAGTTGGAGCTTGTGTTGGCTACAAGAGGTCAAGAGTTAGTTCAATCATTAAAGAGTTAAAAGGAGAAAAAATAGATATTATCGTTTATAGTAAAAATGTAAAAGAGTATTTATCTAATGCTCTTAGTCCATCAGATGTAATTGCTGTATTCACGAATGAAACTGAAAATAGAGCAAGAATAATCGTTCCGGATTCACAATTATCATTAGCTATCGGTAAAGAAGGTCAAAACGCAAGACTTGCAGCTAAACTTACAAACTGGAGAATAGACATTAAAGGTTTGGAAAGATACAAAGAAGATATTGAAAATGGTGTAATAGAACCTAATTTTGATGGAGAGCAGGAATTTATAAATAATGGTTTTGAATTATAGGTGATTGTATGAAAGTTAAAAAAGTTCCTATGAGAAAATGTGTTGCTTGTGGAGAACAAAGAGAAAAAAAAGATTTATTGAGAATTGTAAATAATAAAGAAGAAGGAATTTTATTTGATACAACCGGAAAGAAAAATGGCAGAGGTGCTTATATTTGTATTTCTAGTAAATGTGTCGATAAAGCTAAGAAAAATAAGAGATTAAGTGTAGCATTAGAATCAGAGATTAGTAGTGATTTTTATGAAGAATTGAAAAAATATGTGGATTCTATTGAATAGCAAAGGGGTGCTAGTATGAGTAAAGTTAGAGTACATGAACTTGCAAAAGGTTTAAATCTTCAAAGCAAGGAATTGATTAATATAATTAGTGGATTAGGTGTAGAGGTTAAGAGCCATATGTCTATTCTTGAGGGAAAAGATTTAGAAACAGTTATTGGACATTTTAGAAAAATGGAAAATAAAAAGAATGAAAATATAAAAAATGAATCTTCAAAAGAAGAAAAGAAAGTTGATAAATCTGAAAAATTAGAAGATAAGAAAAATAATTTTAAGGATAACAAAAACTTCAATAAAGACAAAAAAGAAGGCTTTAATAGAGATAATAAGCCTTTTAATAAAGATAGAAAAGAAGGTTTTAACAAAGACAACAGAAACTCAAATAGAGATTCAAAAGATGGATTCAATAAAGATAATAGAAACTTTAATAAAGACAAAAAAGAAGGTTTTAATAGAGATAATAGACCTTTTAACAAAGATAGAAAAGAAGGTTTTAATAAAGACAATAGAAACTCAAATAGAGATTCAAAAGATGGATTCAATAAAGATAATAGAAACTTTAATAAAGACAAAAAAGAGGGTTTCAATAGAGATAATAAGCCTTTTAACAAAGATAAGAAACCGGGATTTAATAAAGATAATAAAAACTTTAATAAAGACGGTAGAAATTCAAAAGATGGATTTAATAAAGATAGAAATTTCGGAAAAGATAAAAAAGATTTTGGAAGAAAATTTGATGATAGAAAGAAAGACTTTTTAGATGATGTTGTAGAAGTAGTTGACCCAGCTATCGAAAAAAGAGATGCTAGAAAAACTCATTTACAAGGTCAGGAAAAAAATAAAAAGAATAAATCATTAAATGAACATAAAATGAGAGAAGATAGAAATCCAAATCTTATTTTAAAACCGGCCAAAAAGAAAAATAAAGCTAACCATAAAACTAAGAGCGATAGCGATTTAGAATTTGAAAGTAAGGTAGAAAATGTTGGAGAAATTAAAATTCCAGAAAGTATTACTGTAAAAGACTTTTCAGAAAGCTTAGGAGTAAATAGTGCTCAAGTTATTTCAAAATTAATTGCTCTTGGAATAATGGCAGGATTGAATCAAGAAATTGATTTTGACTGTGCAAGTTTAATTGCTGAAGAATTTGGAAAGACAGTTGTTTTAGAAACACCGGAAATTACTGATGAAAATGAAATTTTATCTTTAGATTATGAAGATAAAGCAGAAGACTTAGTTACTAGACCACCGGTTGTAACTGTAATGGGGCATGTTGACCATGGTAAAACTTCTCTACTAGACTATATTAGAAAATCTAAAGTAACAAGTCAAGAAGCTGGTGGTATTACCCAACATATTGGTGCTTATACTGTAAATATTAATAGTAATAAAATTGTATTTTTAGATACTCCGGGACACGAAGCATTTACTGCTATGCGTTCAAGAGGAGCAAAAGTTACAGATATTTCTATTCTTGTTGTTGCAGCCGATGACGGGGTTATGCCACAAACTATTGAGGCCATTAACCACTCAAAAGCAGCAGGAGTTCCAATTATCGTTGCTATAAATAAAATAGATAAAGACGGTGCAAATCCTGAAAGAGTTAAAACAGAACTTGCTGATAATGGATTATTACCTGAAGATTGGGGTGGCGATGTAATTACAATGCCTGTATCAGCTAAAACAGGTGAAGGAATTGATGATTTACTTGAAATGGTACTTATGGTTGCCGAAGTTGAAGAATTAAAAGCAAATCCAAATAGAATGGCTATTGGTACTGTAATTGAAGCACAACTTGATAAAGGTAGAGGTCCTGTTGCTACAATATTAGTACAAAAGGGAACTCTTAATTCAGGAGATATGGTTATTTCAGGTACATCAACCGGTAGAATCAGAGCAATGTTTGATGATAAAGGAAAGAAAATTAAAAAGGCAACACCTTCAATGCCTGCTGTTATATTAGGACTTTCAGAAGTTCCGGAAGCAGGAAGTTTCATTTATGCAGTTAAAGACGAAAAAACTGCAAGAGGATATGCTCAAAGAATTATAAATGTTCAAAAAGAAAATATGATTGCATCCGGAAATAAAGTTTCTCTTGATGATTTATTTAATAAAATTCAAGATGGTAACTTAAAAGAAATTAAAATTATTGTTAAGACAGATGTTAGAGGAACAGTTGATGCAGTTAAAAACTCCCTTGAAAAATTAAGTAACGAAGAAGTTAAAGTTAATATAATTCATGGTGCAGTTGGTGGAATTAATGAATCAGATGTAATGCTTGCAGCTGCAAGTAATGCAATAATAATCGGATTTAATGTAAGACCTTCACAAGGCGCTATTGACTTATCAAGACATGAAAATGTTGACGTAAGAACATATAGAGTAATTTACGATGCTATTGAGGACATTAAATTAGCTGTAAAGGGAATGTTGGCTCCTACTTTTGTTGAAGAAGTTATTGGTAGAGCTGAAGTTAGGGCAACATTTAAAGTTCCTGGAATTGGTACTGTTGCAGGGGTTTATGTACTAAATGGTAAGGTAACAAGAAATGCAAAAGTAAGACTTCTTAGAGATGGAATAATTTTACATGAAGGTGAAATTTCATCATTAAAGAGATTTAAAGATGATGCTAAAGAACTTTTAACTGGATATGAAGGTGGACTTGGAATCGCAAATTATAACGATTTAAAAGAATCAGATATAATTGAAGCATACATTGATAAGGAAGTTGAAAGATAGAGGTTTTTTATGAATGCAAAAAGACTTGGAAGAATAGAATCTGAAATAAATAGAGTTTTATCAGATGCTATTTACAATGGAATAAAGGATAATAGAATAAATCCGTCAATTACAAACATAACTAAAGTTAGCGTAACAAATGATTTAGGCATTTGTTACGTTAGCATAAGTGTTTTTGGAGATGAAAAAGTTAAGGAAAGAACTATAAAAGGACTTGAAAATGCAACAGGGTATATGAAAAAAAGAATTTCCGAAACTTTAGATTTAAGACATACTCCAAAATTAATTTTTAAACTCGATGAATCTTTTGAAAAAGGTGTTTTAATGAATGAATTAATTATAAAAGTTTCAAAAGAAGATAGAGAAAAGAGGAAAATTTATGGAAATGTTGATGACGAAGAAGAATAACACGCCAAAAGAAATTTTAGATTTGATAAAATCTTCAGAAAAAATTGGAGTAATTTCTCATAAAAATCCTGATGGAGATAATATTGGCTCTACAATAGCAACAGTTCTTGGAATTAGAGAAAATTTAAATAAAAATATATTTGGAATTAAAGTAGATTATTTTCCAAAAGATTTGATGTTTTTAGACACTCTTAAAAATATCGAAGAAATTGATGAACAAGATTTAGATTTATTAATTTACGTTGACTGTGGAGGAGTTGATAGACCCGGAGATATAGGAGAAGTTTTTAGAAAAAGAGCTAAAAAAACTATAAATATTGACCACCACAAGACAAACGAACACTTTGCAGATTTTAATTATGTATTTCCAAATATGAGTTCAACTTGTGAGATAGTATTTAATTTATTTAAGGAATTTAATTTTGAAATCTCAAAAGAGGTTGCAGATGCTTTATTGGTTGGAATAAATACAGATACTTATAGATTTTTATATCAATCATCAGGAGCATCAACTTTGAGAGTTTGTGCTGAGCTTTATGACTTAGGTGCCGACAAAGATTTCATTTACCAAAAACTTTATCAAAATAAAAATTTTGAAGTTGAAATGTTTAAAAATAAATTAATAAATAGAGCAAAATTATATTTCAACAATAAAGTTGCAATAATCGGAATGTTTAAAGCAGATTTTGAAGGAACGGACTTAACAATGGATATGGTTGATGACATTGTGAACTATTATAGAGATATAAATGGATTTGAAGTTTCTGTACTATTTAAAGAACTTGAGGTTAACTTATTCAAAGGAAGTGTTAGAAGTAAAGAATTTGTTGATGTTTCAAAAATTTGCAAATACTTTAACGGTGGTGGACATACAAGGTCATCAGGTTGTGTTATAGATGGAGATTTCGATTTTGCTGTTAATTCATTTTTAGAAAAATTAAAAAGTGAGTATCCTAATGAATTTTAACGGAATATTAAATGTATATAAACCGAAAGGATTTACAAGTAGAGATATTGTAAATATAGTTAGAAAAATTTATAAAACAAAGAAAGTTGGACACGCAGGAACTCTTGACCCTAATGCAACCGGAGTTTTGCCCATTGCTATTGGAAGTGCAACAAAACTTGTTGATTATATTCAAACTATGGGAAAGAGTTATATTGGAGAAATGGCTTTAGGAATAAATACCGATACTTTGGATATATGGGGTAAAAGTATTGAGTCTAAAGAAATTTCTTTAGATAAAAATAAATTTTTTGAAGTTATAAAAAAATATGATAATAAAAAAATTATGCAATTACCACCGATGTATTCTGCTTTAAAGAAAGACGGAAAAAGATTATATGAATACGCAAGAGCAGGAATAGAAGTTGAAAGAGAAGAAAGAGAAGTAGAAATATATTCTTTAATAATTCTTAACTTTTATGAAAATAAAATACGTTTTGAAGTTAGTTGTTCAAAAGGAACATATATTCGTACTTTATTTAATGATATTGCATCAGATACAAATAATTTATCATATATGAGCTCTCTTTGTAGAAATAAATACGGAATGTTTAAGATTGAAGATTCATATTCATTGGAAAGGCTTAAAACTTTTAACGAAGATGAACTTCAAAAAACTTTAACAAAGATAGAAGATATTTTTCAATATGAAAGAATAGATTTTGATAAAAAATATTTCAAACACATTTCAAATGGACTTAGAAAGACTTTTGATATAGATAGAGAGGGAATTTTTAAAATCTATTGCAACAATATTTTTATTGGAATTGGGGAACTAATTTCAGCAGAAGATAAAAAACTTTTAAAAATGAAAAATATATTTTATAAATCAAATGAATAATCAAGGCTGTGAATTTTCACAGCTTTTTTTGTTGACAAAAATTACTGTATTTGATATATATATATATATATTAGGGGAGGAAGATTTATGAAAAATCTAAAGAAAAATATTTATCTTTATTCAATATTAATTCTAATATTTAGCATTTTTACAGTTTATTCAAATGCAAATATGCCTATGATTGTAAAGGAAATTACAGATAGTATTTCAGTTAAAAATTTTGATGGCATTTTTAATTACTTTGTAAAGTATGCTTTATTAATCCTATTAGTTTTGAGTTCGGAATTTATCACTAAATTTTTAAACAGCAAATATAAAAAATGTTTGTATCTAAAACTTAGAAATTTTTTTGTTCGAGGAATTTTAAATTCCGGTAAAAAGTGCGAAAATCCACAAGAACTTTATTCGATTTATAATAATGAAATAGAATCAGTAGTTGAGGAATACTATTTAACTATTCCACATATTTTATTTCAAGGAATATCAATTATTTGGTATATGTACTTGTTGTTTTCTTTAAATATTACTGCATCATTTATAATTCTAGCAACAAATATTATTTCAATTTTAATTCCTTACGCATTTGAAGGAAGTATGCAAAAAACTAGAGAAAAAGGCGTTTTAGGACTTAGACAACTAAACACAGCTTTTTACGATATTGTTGAGGGAATAGGCACCATAAAAAGATATTCTATAGAGGAAAATATAAATAACAAAATGGAAAATATTTCATCTGATGAACAAAAATATTCTTATATTTATGGAATTAAAAATGCTCTACTTGAAATTAGTATGGGGGCTATTTCATTTGCATCACAATTTTTAATTTACTATGTTATCATAAACTCAATTATAAACGGAAAAGAAACAATCGGTACATTTATAGCAATTTTACAATTATCTGACTTGTTGATATATCCGATTAATAGTATTTCAAGTTCTTTAATAACAGTATTTTCAATGAAAAAAGTAAAAAATGATTTATTTGAAATTTTATCTGATTGCGAATTTAAAGAAAACGAATTAGAAAAAATTGAAAAAATAGAATTTGAAAATGTTAGCTTTGCATATAATGAAAGTAAAAATGTAATTACCCATTTTTCAAATATATTTGAAAAAAATAAAAAGTATTTAATAAAAGGACAAAATGGCTCTGGAAAAAGTACAATTTTAAAATTATTATTTGGAGATTTTGAAAACTATACAGGAAATATAAAAATAAACGGAAAAAATATAAAAGAATATCCGAATATTTCAAAGAACATTGTATATGTTGAGCAAAATTCATTTTTATTTAACGAAAATATCGTTTCAAACATAACATTATTTAAAAAATTTGATGATAGTCAGATTTGCGATATATTAAATAAAGTTAATTTAGATAAAAAACTTATAGAAAATAGAAACGAAAACCTAAACGAATTAAATCTTTCAATATCCAGAGGGGAAAAACAAAAAATCATAATTGCAAGAGCATTGCTAAGAGATAGTAACTTTATTGTATTTGACGAGGCAATGAGTAATGTAGATAAAAATTCTATTTCAATCATTGAAAATATGATTTTAAGCAATAAAAATTTAGGATTTATAAATATTTCCCACAATTATTCAGAAGAAAATTTACAAATGTATGACTATATCCTAGACTTTGAAAACGGAAAAGTAAATATAATGAAAAAATCCAATGTTTAAAATCATTGGATTTTTTTGTTCTCATTCAATGCGAAGTTCTGTGTAATGGTGAGGTTCTTCTTACATAATTTCTATTAATTTTCTATTTAGTTTTGAGATAGGGAGTCCTACTATATTAAAATAATCACCTTTTATGTATTTTATTAGTAGATTTCCTTTGTCTTGTATTCCGTAGCTACCGGCTTTGTCAAATGGGTTTTCTGATTTAATATAATCTTCAATTAATTCTTTTTGTGTAGAATCTAGGTCATAAAAAGTTACAAAACTCTTTTCTGAAAATGTATGAAATTGTCCTTTAAAATATATTGTAACAGATGTTTGTACGAGATGTTCTTTTCCAGATAAATATTCCAAAATAGATTTTGCATCATTATAGTCAAGCGGTTTTCCAAATAGTTTTTTATCGTCATAAACAATTGTATCTGCCGATATAATTAATGAATCTTTATGTTTTAGACTTATATCTTTACATTTTTCAAAGGATAAAATATCACATAGATTACTAAATTTTTCTAAATTATTTTTATAAGTTTTACTTAAAATTTCTTTTTCTAATTTTCTTTCATCGATATTGGAAGGAATTATCTTAAAATCTTCAAATATATATTTTAGAAGTTCTTTTCTTCTTTGTGAGTTGCTGGCTAGTATAATATCATAATTTTTCATAAAAATCTCCTAATGTTATTTGCTTGAATTATATCAAAATTATAAAATTTAGGCAATGGGTCAAATTTGTGGCTAAAGGGTAATAAAGTACCATGTATGAAGATACTTCGACTACGCTAACGCTACGATAAGTATGACGTATTAGGAGCTTTAAATGTCAAATTACTATTACGTTAATATTTCCTATCTACATCATTTCGACTGAAACGAACAAAGTGAGTGAAATGGAGAAATCTTCGAACATGGATTATTACTTAACGTTAGTTACTTTCTTGTCCAAATCATAGATTTGTATAATCTTTGCATCATACCTACTTTTATTCACAAGCGAATAAAGTTAGGGCTAGATTGACAAAATTAGAAATAACAATAAAAAAACATCTCAACATTTCTTAATGTCAAGATGTATTTTTTAATCCAATATTGCTCAACTGCCTTTGTAAAATAAGTTTTAAATTATATTAAATCAACTTTCCAGTTACTCCATACATTATCATAAAAAAGCATGATAATGTAAAAGTTGTGAAAGTTAATAGTAATTTTAATATTTCTAGTGTTTCTATTTCTGGATTTTTATTTTTTCTTTTTTGCATAATAATTACCTCCAATTTAAAATAACTTTTTAAGTTACTAATATTATACAACTAAAAAAATAACTTGTCAAGATACTTTTTAAAGAAATTTGAAAAATTTTTTAAATAAATTGCTTTTTAAGTTATTTTGTTATATAATATATTTAGAATAGTAGAGGTGATAGTATGACTACTGGTGATAGATTAAAAGAACTTAGACAAAAAGCTAATCTTACTTTATTGGAGGCAGGTGAGCTTATTGGTACAAGTAAACAAAATTTATTCAAGTATGAGAATGATATAATAACAAATATTCCGATAGATAGATTGGTGAAGTTGGCTGAGATTTATAATTCAACGCCTATTGAAATTTTGGGTTGGGAAAATTATACAAATACTCCTAATTCAACTAAGGCATCTTTATATAATTATTTGCCTTATGGGGTTTCTGCGGGTGCTCCTGATGGTCCGAATTACGAAGTTGAACTTGAAAAAATAGAAATAAGTGATTCTGTTATGGGTCCTTATGCAAATGATGATGATATTTTAATAATGCATGTAAATGGGGAAAGTATGAATAAGGTAATTCCAAATGGAAGTTATATTGCTGTTAAATTGAACTATCCTATTTATAATTTAGAAGATGAAGATATTGTTGTATTTTCTAATAATGGAGAATATAGTTTGAAATTATTTTTTAGAGATGGGGAAGATATTATTTTTAGACCTTCTTCAACTTATCATTCATTTACGGATTTTAAATTTTCAAAAGATGAAGAATTTTCTATTTTAGGAAAAGTGGTTATGTATTGTGTTAATTTGTAATAAATTTAATTAAAAATCTAGTGCGTTTTTGCACTAGATTTTTTAAATTTTTAGTATTGCTATTGCTAAGATAAAATATATTATTAAACTTGTTGCATCTACAATAGTTGTTATGAGTGGAGCTGCAGCACTTGCAGGGTCCATTTTTAATTTTTTTGCAATTAATGGAAGTATTCCTCCAGCAATATTTGCAGAAATTAAAGATATTGTTATTGTAAGACTAACTACAAAACTTATAGCAAAGGTTATATTTTTTGAGCCAAAAATATATAATCTGACAAAATTTGTAACAAATAATATCGCTCCACAAATCAAGCCTACTGCTAATTCTTTTTTAAAAACTATAAAAATATCTTTTATATTCAAATCATCAACTGCAATTCCACGAATAACCATAGTTGAACTTTGTCCACCGGCGTTACCTGCTGTTGACATTATGATTGGAATTGATGCAGAAAGTATTGCAACAGCGCTAAGTTTATCTTCAAAGTATTGTAAAATATATCCTGTAAATGTTGCTGAAATCATTAAGATTAAGAGCCAAGATATTCTTGATTTTACCATTTCTTTTGTATCTGTTTTTAAGTATGAACCGTCAGTTGGTGTGATACCACTCATTTTATGAATATCTTCTGTTGCCTCTTCGTTCAAAATATCCAAAACGTCATCGGCAGTAACAATACCTATTAAACTGTTATGGTCATTTAAAACACAAATAGTCGTTAAGTCGTATTTACTTAGTATAGATGCAACCTCTTCTTGGTCGGTGTTTGTATGGACATAGTGAATATTTTTATCCATTATATCCGAAATCAATTTATCATTTTTAGAAACAATTATATCTCTTAAATTTACAATTCCAACTAAAACTCTTTTTTTATCTATTACAAAACATACGTTTACAGTTTCGGCAATTTTGGCTTGTTTTTTTATTTTTGTAATAGCCTCTGCAACAGTATCTTCTTCTAAAAGTTCTACAAAGTCGGTACTCATAACAGAGCCGGCAGTATTTTCTTCATAACTTAAAAGATGATTTATTTCTTTTCTATGTTCAGGAGAAACATTATCCAAAATATGTTTAATTACATTTGATGGCATTTCTTCAAGGAAATCTATAATATCATCACTAAACATATTATCAAAAATACTTTTTAATTCAACAGAAGATAGAGCTGACGCTAAACTTTCTTGATATTCAGGCTCTAAGTAGCTGAATAATTCTGCTGAAATATCTTTTGGCAATATTTTAAAAACGAATAACGCTTGGTCCAATTCTAATTCAATAAATATTTCACTTAAGTCAACAATATTGTATTCATCAAAAATTTCTCTTATTAATAATACCTTTTTTTCTTTTATAAGTTCAGGAAGTAGGGAAGATAATTGCTCTTTACTGTATTCTAAAAAATTATACTCCATAGATTCCACCTCCTAAAAACATTGATGCTAACGCAAAATAAATTGTTAATGAAATTGCATCACAAACAGTTGTTAAAATCGGTCCACTCATTGATGCAGGGTCTTGCTTTAATGTACTTGCAAATAAAGGTAAAATACCACCGATTAAATTTGCAATGGTTATAATTATATAAATAGTTGCAGAAATTAAAATTGCGATAGAGAGGGATATTTTAGGCATAAATATTAAAATTCTTAAAATATTTACCGTAAATAATATTGCTCCTAAAATTAGGGAATTTAAAAGTTCTGTTTTTATTACATATTTAAAATCACTTATACTTAAATTATCTATTGCTATTCCTCTTACTACCATTGCACTTGATTGGCTTCCAGCATTTCCGGCTGTATCCATTAGCATTGGAATGAATATAACAAGTGATGGAATTTTTAAAGTTAAATCACTATTTTTTGTTAAAATCATTCCGGAAACAGTAGCAGAAACCATCAAAATTAAAAGCCAAGTTATTCTACTTTTTACCATTTCAATTATTGGCATATTTATATAAGAACCTTCTATTGGAGTGATACCACCCATTTTTTGTAAGTCCTCAGTAACTTCGTCTTGAATGATATCATAAACATCATCGATTGTTATAATACCGATAAGACGGTGTTGGTCATTTACAACAGGAAGTACAATTAAATCGTATTTTGTAAATATTTTTGAAACTTCTTCTTGGTCTTCATCACATTCAACAGAAATAACATCGGTTTCCATAATATCAGAAATTAATGTATTTGCAGGGGATAATAATATACTTCTCATCGAAACAAATCCTAAAAGAATGTGTTGGTCATTAGTTATATAGCAGTAAGAAATGGTTTCAGCAAGTCTTTCCTTATCTTTAATCATTTCTAAAGCCTCATCAGTTGTTAGTTCGGGGTCTAACTCAACGTAGTCGGTACTCATAACAGAACCGGCGCTATTTTCTTTAAAGTTTAAAATCATATTGATTTCACTTCTTCTTTGATTAGATGCAGAATTTAAAACCCTTTTTACAATATTTGCAGGAAGTTCTTCTAAAAATTCACTAATATCATCTGTAAACATATAGTCCAACATTATTTTTATTTCATGGTCTTGTAGTCCATTTATTACTTCTTGTTTCATATTTTGAGGTAAATAAGCAAAAATTTCAGCAGTTTTTTCTTTTTTAATAACTTTAAACATGAATAAAATTTCTTTTATTTCAAAATATTCTTCAAATATATTTGCAAGAGTTACTTCGTTTGTATCGTAAATTATATCTCTTAAATGAAAAATATTTTTTTCTTCTAAAGAAACTTTTAATTCGTTAGCAATGATTTTACTTTTTTCTAAAGAATTTTCTTTTAAATCCATAAAACACCTCCTATAAAAATTTTTAGAAATATATATTAATATTATATCATATTTCCATTTTAATAAATTTAAAAAGGTAAATATGATGAAATAAATATTCTTTTACACAAGAATCGTAAATTCATATTTATTATAACATATTTCCAATTTAGATAATCTTTAAATGGTAAATATGATGAAATAAATATTCTTTTACATAAGAATCGTAAATTCATATTTATTATATCATATTTTTTGATTTGGATAAATTTATTTTGATTTAAAAAATATTTAAATAAAATTTATAAAAATTATATTATCAAATTTTAATGTTTTTATAAATTTTTTGCTTGAAAAATTTTTACTAAAATGTTGAAAATTTAATCTTTTTGTGTTATAATTCAATGTGAATATATTTGTTTAAATCAAAATTTTACTTTTGTTTAGTTACAAAAATAAAATATATTGAAATTAAGGTGAGAAGATGAGAATAATATCTGGAAAAAAAAGGGGATTGAGTTTATTATCTCCTACAGATTATAATGTTAGACCTACTACCGATAAGGTAAAAGAATCTATTTTTAATATTCTATTTGATATAGATTCAAAATCAATTGTGTTAGACCTGTTTTGTGGTAGTGGTGCTATGGGTATTGAATTTTTAAGTAGAGGAGCTGAGAGGGTTTATTTTTGTGATTTATCTACGGATAGTTTAAAAATCACAAAACAAAATCTTGAAAAAGCTAATTTTTTAGAAAATTCAATAATTATAAATAAAGATTATATGGATTCTTTAAATTATTTTTATGATAATAATTTAAAGTTCGATTATATATTTTTAGATCCACCGTACAAAGAAGAATATATTAAAAAATCATTAGATTTTATTTGGAATAACAATATTTTAAATGATGATGCTGTAATTATTGTTGAAACGGATAAAGATATTGTTATAGAAAATTTTGAAATTATAAAAGAAAAAAAATATTCTAAAACTAAGGTAATATTTTTAGAAAGGAAAATCTAAATATGAAAGTAGTTTTTCCAGGAAGTTTTGACCCTATAACCATTGGTCATAAGAGTATTATTTTGAAAATACTAGATATTTTTAAATCAGTAGATGTCGTTGTTTTAAATAATATAAATAAAAATCATCTTTTTTCTATTGAAGAAAGAAAAGATATTATTTTAAATATATTTAAAAATTATGAAAATGTTAGAGTAAATACTTATAACGGACTTTTAGCTAATTATGTTAAAGAAAATGATGTTAATCTTTTAGTTAGAGGTGTTAGAAATTCTTTAGATTTTGAATCTGAAAAGATTAATGCTAAAGTTAATAAAGAACTTTGTGGAGTAGAAACATTATTATTGTTTTCAGAGAGTTCTGATGAGTGTATTAGTTCTAGTGTTGTTAAAGATGTATTTTTAAATGGTGGCAATGTTGATTTATATGTAGATAAAATTGTTTTAGATATGTTATATAGAAAATTTAGGAGGAATGGATAATGGAAATTTTAGAATTAATTGACCGTATTGAAGATTTAGTAGAAGAAAGCTCAAGTTTACCTTTTTCAAAGAAAGTTATGGTAGATTCTGAGGCGTTATTTTTTATTTTAAAAGAAATGAGAGAAAGTATTCCGGAAGAAATTAAACAAGCTGAATGGATTCAAGAAGAAAAAGATAGAATATTAAACGATGCATCTAAAGATGCTAACCAAATTTTAGAACAAGCAAATAATGAATCTTATAGAATTAAAGCTGATGCTGAAGCTAGATATGAAAAGATGATTAACGAAAGTGATGTTGTTGTTGCTGCCGAAAGTAAAGCAAATGAAATTTTATTAAAGGCTGAACAAAATGCCAAAACTATCAGAATACAAACTAATACTTATGTAGATGATGTTTTATCAAAAACTCAAGAAAAATTAAGAGATTTAATTACTGTTTTAGATACTAACAGAAGTGAATTGAGAAAATAATCGGAGATAGAATGAATAAAGTTACTGAAAATTTAACTTTAGAAATTGATGATATTAAAAATTTATTTGGAAACTTAGATTCTAATATTGATTTAATTTCTAAAGAATTTGATGTATTTATAAAAAATAATGATATTGGTTTATCTATTACCGGAGATGAAAAAATGGTTTTATTATGTATAAAAACCATTGAGTTTTTAGTTAAAGATGGTATGTCTGAAAGTATAGATAAACAAAAAATTTCTTATGTAATTGAGAAAGTAAAGGAAGAAAACAAAGAAATATTAAATGATTGGTTAGACTATACTATTTGTTTAAATTCAAAATTAAAACCTATAAAACCAAAAACATTAGGTCAAAGAAAATATATTTCTGCAATAGAGGATAATGTAATTACTTTTGGTATTGGTCCGGCAGGAACCGGAAAAACTTTTTTGGCTATTGCTATGGCTGCAAAAGCATTAAAAAATAATTCGGTATCAAAGATAATTTTGACTAGACCAGCAGTTGAGGCAGGAGAAAATTTAGGATTTTTACCTGGAGATTTACAAGAAAAGATAGACCCTTATTTAAGACCTTTATATGATGCTTTATATAATATATTGGGATATGATAATTTTCTTAGATTAAAAGAAAAGGGGATTATTGAAGTTGCTCCTTTAGCATATATGAGAGGAAGAACTCTGGATAATGCTTTTATAATTCTTGATGAGGCACAAAATGCTACTAATGAACAAATGAAGATGTTTTTAACAAGAATAGGATTTGAATCTAAAGCTGTTATAACCGGAGATATTACTCAAATAGATTTAGGAAAGAGAAAAAGTTCCGGTCTTGTTTCAGTTAGTAAAATTTTGAAAAATATAAAGGGTATTAACTTTAATTATTTTGATAGCTCTGATGTTGTAAGACATAGTATAGTTATGAAAATAATAGAAGCATATACTAAATATGAAGATAGTCTAATGGAGAAAAAATAACTATGAATATTCTTTTTGATAATAGACAAGATTTTTTTGTTATCTCAGAAGAACTTAAAGAAAAAATTGAAAAATGTATTAAAACAGCTTTAAATATTGAAAATCACATAATAGATAATGTTGAAGTATCTGTTTCTTTTGTTACCAATGAGGAAATAAAGAATATAAATTCTGAATTCAGAAATATTGACAGGGAAACAGATGTTTTGTCTTTTCCTATGGATTTTGAATTTTTTGAAGAAGGAATGCCTTTTATTTTAGGTGATATTATAATTTCAACAGAAAAGGCTGTTGAACAGGCAAAAGAATTTGGACATAGTATTGATAGAGAAATTTTATATTTAGTTTGTCATTCTGTATTTCATTTGTTAGGATATGACCATATGGAAGAAAATGAAAAAATAATTATGAGAAGTAAAGAAAAAGAAACCATGAAGTTAATGGAAGTTTTTAAAGATGAAGAAAAATTCTAATTTTTTAGAAAGTTTTGTTTGCGCTTTCAAAGGGATAGTTTATGTATTTAAAAATGAGAGAAATTTTAAATTTCATATATTATTTTCCGCTTTAGTATTACTTTGTTCTTTATTTTTTAAATTATCTTATATAGAATTGTCTATAATATTAATTATGATAGCTATTGTTTTAACTTTAGAAATTATTAATACTATTATTGAAAATATTATGGATTTTTTATGTAAAGATTATAATGTAAATATAAAAATAATTAAAGATATGGCATCTGGTGCAGTCTTGGTTTCAGCTTTTATATCAATAATTGTTGGACTTTTGATATTTGTACCAAAGATAATCATTATGTTGGGTGATTAAATGAATATTTATGAAAAATTGGTAGAATGTGCTTTAGATAGTCAAAAAATGGCATATACTCCTTATTCTAATTTTAAAGTAGGAGCATCTGTGTTGACAGACTCAGATAAAATATATGGAGGCTGTAACATAGAAAATGCATCATATACTCCGACTGTTTGCGCAGAACGTGTAGCTATATTTAAAGCTATATATGATGGAGAAAAGAAAATAAAAAAAATTGCAGTTGTTGGAAAAGAAAATTCTTTTACTTATCCTTGTGGTGTTTGCAGACAAGTTATAAGAGAATTTTGTACAAATGATTGTGAAATTATTATAGTTAAAAATAGAGAAGAATATAAGGTAATAAAATTTTCTGAACTTTTACCTTATAGTTTTGGACCAGAGGATTTATAATATGGAAAGTATAAAGTCAGGATTTGTTAGTATTATTGGCAGGTCAAATGTTGGAAAATCAACTTTATTAAATAGAATTATTGGTGAAAAAATCTCAATTATTTCAAATAAACCCCAAACTACAAGAACAAATTTAAAATTGATATATAATTCCTTGGATTCTCAAATAATATTTGTTGATACTCCGGGGGTACAAAATCCAAAAAATAAATTAGGAGAGTTTATGTTAAAAGAGGCAAGAACCTCTCTTAAAGATGTTGATTTGATTTTGTATATGGTAGATGCTAATTTTGAAATTGGAGAATTAGATAGTTCTATAATTGAAATGCTTAAGAAAATAAATCTTCCAAAACTTTGTATTGTAAATAAAATAGATACATTAAACGCCGAAGAATTATCTAAACTTATTACAAAATATAAGGATATGAAATTATTTGATAATATTGTCCCTATATCAGCATCTGAAGGAACAAATGTTTATAACTTAATAAATGAAATAAAATCTTTTTTACCTTATGGTCCTAAATATTATTCTGATGATATGATTACAGACCAAACTGAAAGAGAAATTGTTGGAGAAATAATTAGGGAAAAGACACTTAATTTATTGAGAGATGAAATTCCTCACGGTATAAATATTTTAATTGAAAAATTTTCTATTAGAAAAAATAAACCTATTATAGATATTGACGCAACAATTTGTGTCGAAAAAAAATCACATAAAGGAATGGTAATAGGTAAAAATGGAGCTATGATTTTAAAAATTGGAAAATCTGCTAGAATAGATATTGAAAAATTTTTAGATTCAAAAGTTAATTTAAAATTATTTGTTAAAATAGACGACGACTGGAGAAATAAGTCATTCAAGGTGAAAGAATTTGGATATTTTAAAAAATAATATTTATAATAATGTAAATGGTTTTATTATTTCAGAAAATACTTATTTAAATAAAGGAAAAATATTTAGAGTTTATACAGATAAATTTGGACTTATTTCTATTTATAGTAAAAATACTGAAATGTATTTATCTATGTATTCTAATTACAATTTCAATTTAACATATGGAAATGAATTTTTTTACTGTAATGAATATGAAATGGTAGAATTTGTATCTTTTAAATCGAAAGAACATATTTTATTTTTGAATATTCTTACAGAAATAATTTTAAAAACTAATGTTCAAGAATTAAAAAATTTAGAAGTTTATAATTTAATTAAGGATATACTGAATGTAGAAAAAGTAGATTACAAAATAATTTTAACATATTTTTCAATTAAGTATTTAGCATTTAATGGTTATCATATATTATTTGAAAATATAAAAAATTTTGAAAAATTTAATTTTGATATATCTGAATTGGTTATAAATTCTAACTCAATTTTTAATTATAAATACAATTACATAATAAATAAATATGAGTATAATTATATTTATTTTCTATATAATTTAGAATCCTTTGAAAATTTTGATTCAATCAATTTTGAAGTTAATTATTCTAGGATTCTCGGCATAATGCTTAACGCTTTATGTTTAAATTTTAATATTTATAAATTAAATAGTTTTAACTTAAGGTGATTGATATGGCTTATATAAAGAAAGAAAAAATTGAAGAAATTAAAGAAAAATCAGATATTGTTTCTGTTGTAAGTGATTATTTGCCTGTTAAAAAAAGTGGAAGATATTATATGGGAAATTGTCCTTTTCATCATGAAAAGACTCCTTCTTTTTTTCTTTATCCGGAAACTAATACATTTCATTGTTTTGGTTGTGGTAAACATGGAGATAGTATTTCATTTTTAATGGAATTAGAATCTTTAGATTATGTTACTACATTAAAAAAATTAGCCGAAAAATTTGGCATAGAATTAGAGTATGAAAATAATTTTGATTCATTTAATAAAAAAAACTTTGATAAGTATTATGAGATTAATGCATTTGTTGCAAAATTTTATTATAGAAAAATGTTAGAAAATTCTGTTCCAAAACAATATTTAGCTAAAAGAGGAATTAATCCTAAATCAATTAATATTTTTTTGATTGGTTATGCTGATGAAAATTGGAAATCTCTATATAATGAATTAAAAGCAAAAAACTTTGATATAAAAATTGCCGAAGAACTTGGACTTATAATAAAAATTAAAACCGGCGATTATATTGATAGATTTAGAAATAGAATTATGTTTCCTATTTTAAATAAGGATAAAAAAATAATAGGTTTTGGTGGAAGAACTATTGTAAATGACAATGCAAAATATCTTAATTCACCAGAAAGTGTTATTTTTAAAAAAGGAGATAATGTCTATGCTATTGATAAAATTGTAGAAAATAATATTAGAGATAAAATATTGATTGTTGAAGGATATATGGACGTTATTTCTTTATATCAAAGTGGAATAAATTATGTTGTTGCAGGACTTGGAACTGCATTTACCGAAAATCAAGCAAGGTTAGTAAAAAGATATTCAAGAGAGAATGTATATTTGTGTTATGATGGAGATAATGCAGGAATAAACGCAACTAATAAAACTAATTCTGTTTTTAATGAAATTTCAATTAAACCAAATATTATAGTTCTTCCGGATAAATTAGACCCGGATGATTATATAAAAAAATATGGACTCGATGGATTTAATAAACTTTTAGAAAGTCCATATGATATTAATGGTTTTAATTATGAAAATTTGAAAAAAAACAAAAAAAATACCAATTCTATAACAGAAAATACAATTTTTTATGAAAGTGTTTTAAGTTTTTTAACTAAAATAGATACAAATATATTAAGAGATTTATATATAAATAAAATTTCAAGTGATTTTGGTTTAGATGTAAACTCATTAAAAGAAGATTTTAATAAATTTGATAAAAAAGAAGAAAATTATAAAGAAACTGAAGAGAATAAAGAGTTTCAAATAGATTATAAAAGTGAAAATTTGTTATTGAACTCTGACAAAAAAGTTTTAATAATGGGTATTATATTATTAATGAAGTGTGAAGAGAATATTTCAGATATTCTTCCTAAATTAGGAGAAATGTCTAAATATTCCGGTTTATATGATATTTTTTCTTATGTTGAAAATAATGTGAAAAATAATACTATAACTATTCCGTCCATGCTAATTGATAAATTTAAAAATAGTGTAGAAAAGTTAAAGATTGTAGATTATATAATAAAATGTTATAAAGAAAAAATTAATCTATCAACTTTAGATTATGTTAAATTATTAGATATATCTATTATAAATTTTGAAATTAGAAGAGTTACCAAAAATATTGAGAAACTAAGAGAAATGGACAAAAATAATGATGACGTAGTTTCCAATTTGAATTTCAACATTGAAAAATTAATGGAATTAAATAGGAATCTTAAGAGTATGGAGAAAGGGGCTCATCGTGGATAATAAATTGAATGATATTGAATATGATGAAGTAAAAATTTTAATTATAGAAGAACTTACAAAATATGCTAATGAACATAATGGTTTTGTTAATAATAAGTATCTTGAATCTTTAGATTTATTTAATTTGGTAGATATTGATGATATTGAAGAGATAAAATCTAAATTAGCTGAAAATCAAATTGAATTTATTGATGAATCTGAAAATTTAGAAGATATTGAAATTGATGATGATTTAATAGATTTAGAAGATGAAAAAGAAGATAATGAAGATGAAGAAATAAAATTAGAGGATTTTTCTGATTTAAAAGGTTTTAACATTGATGACCCCGTAAAAATGTATTTAAAAGAAATAGGAAAAATTCCACTACTTAGTGCTGATGAAGAAAGAATTTTGGCTGAAGATATGGAATCTGGAAGTGTTGAGGCTAAGAAAAAACTTGCTGAAACGAATTTAAGACTTGTAGTTAGTATAGCTAAAAGATATGTTGGTAGAGGAATGCAATTTTTGGACTTAATACAAGAAGGTAATATGGGTCTTATGAAAGCTGTTGAAAAATTTGATTTCAGAAGAGGCTTTAAGTTTAGTACTTATGCTACTTGGTGGATAAGACAAGCTATTACTAGGTCAATAGCAGACCAAGCTAGAACTATAAGAATTCCTGTTCATATGGTTGAAACTATAAACAAATTAGTTAGAATTGAAAGACAATTAGTTCAAGAGTTAGGTAGGGAACCAACTAATGAAGAAATTTCTGAACATATGGGAATTGAAGTTGATAAAGTAAATGAAATTAGGAAAATTGCTCAAGAACCTGTAAGTTTAGAAACTCCTATCGGTGAAGAAGATGATAGCCATTTAGGAGATTTCATTGAAGATGAAACAGCTATAGCTCCAGATGAAGCGGCTAATTTTTCAATGTTAAAGGAACAATTAAATCAAGTTTTAAGTACGCTTTCAGAAAGAGAAAAGAAAGTTTTAGAACTTAGATTTGGTCTTAATGATGGAACTCCTAGAACTTTAGAAGAAGTAGGTAAAGAATTTGAAGTTACTAGAGAAAGAATTAGACAAATCGAAGCTAAAGCTCTTAGAAAATTAAAACACCCTAGTAGAAGTCAAAAATTAAAAGACTTTTTGGAATAGAATTATGATTAGTTTAAGGTTAAATGAGATTTGCAATTTAGTTGATAAAAATTCAATTGTTGCAGATATAGGGACTGACCACGGTATAATTCCTATGATGCTATCAAAAAATTGCATATCAAAAAAAATAATCGCAACAGATATTAGTAAAAATTCTTTAGAAAAATTAGAAAAGAAATTGATATTAAATGATAATATAACAAATATTGAAACCAGAGTATCAGACGGCTTAGACTGTTTAGATGAATTTGAAGTTGATACTATAATTATATCAGGTATGGGTGGAATTCTAATTAAAGAAATTTTAGAAAGAAACTTAAATATTGCTAAAAGTGCCAACTATTTAATTTTATCTCCAAATAATTCTTTAGATGTTTTAAGAAAATTTTTATATGAAAATAATTTTTTTATAGAAAAAGAAAAAGATGTTTTTGAAAATCAAAAATATTACCAAATTTTGAAGGTAAAAAGAGGTAAAGATTTCTATAAAAATGAATACGAATATTTATATGGAAAATTACTTATAAAGAATAAATCTGAAAATTTGAAATTATTTTTAGAAAATGAAATAAAAAAATATGAAAGCATTTTAGAAAAAATAAATATTGAAAGCAAAGATAATGAGAGAATATTAGAATTAAATGGTTTAATTGATGAAATTAGAGGTATCTTAAGTGAATTTTAAAATAAAAGATTTGATTGAATTATTGGACAGAGAATATTCATTTGATTTACAAGAAGATTGGGACAACTCTGGTTTTCAAATTGGAAATTTAGAAGATGAACTGACAGGGATATTATTAGCTATGGATATTTCAGTAAATTCCATTAATTATGCAATAGAAAATAATATAAATTGTATTTTAACTCATCATCCATTATTTTTTGAAAAAATCAAAAATTTAGAGGCGAAATCCGGTAGTTACAAAAAATTAGAATTATTGATAAAAAATAGTATCAATGTAATATCTATACATACTCCTTTAGATTTACACCAAAATGGAATTAGTAAATTTTTAGCAGATAAATGTTTTTTAAATAATCAAGAAATTTTTATTAATTATAAAAACTCGGCAGGTTATGGTATAGTAGGGATTATTGAAAATCAAAAGTTTATAGATTATATTTCTAAGTTGAAAAATAATTTTGAAAATCCTATAATATATTTTGGAGATATCGACAAACACATTTCTAAAATTGCAGTATTAGGTGGTTCAGGAGCTTTTTCAATAAAAGATGCTATTAATAAAAATATTGATTTATTAATAAGTGCTGATTTTAAATATCACGATATCCAATTTGCATTGGAGAATAATCTTAATATAATTGATTTAGGACACTATGAATCAGAGATTTTTGGATTATTTTCATTAAAAAATTTCTTAATGAAAGAAAATTGTGATTTTAAAATATTAATTTATGAAAATAATATATTTAAAAGAAATATATTTTAATTTAATTAAGTAAGACAGACAATCGCGTGAATTTTCACGAGGAAAGTCCGTGCACCACAGAGCAGGATGCTGGATAACGTCCAGTGGGGGCGACCCTAAGGCTAGTGCAACAGAGATATACCGCCATTTTTATGGTAAGGGTGGAAAGGTGAGGTAAGAGCTTACCAGCATATAGGAGACTATGTGGCTATGTAAACCCCATTCGGTGCAAGATCAAGATTGGACTTTTGTAGTTGCTCGCTACGTCCATAGGTAGATTGCTTGAACAAATTGGTAACAATTTGTCTAGATAGATGATTGTCAAATACAGAACACGGCTTATAGTTTTGCTTAATATTTATAATAATTAAATATAAGGTATTGCCTTATATTTTTTTATTATGAAATAACAAGGTTCTCAGATATACATAGAATGTAGAGCATCGTTGAAAGATGAGGGGCTTATTATATAACAAATTTCAAAAAAATTTACAAGATATTTATATCTTGTGATTATAGATTATACTTTTATATAGGAGGAAGTTTTAATGAATTTTAAAAGAAAAATATTAAATTTTATAAAAAAAGAAAATTATATTCCATTAACAAATAAAGAACTAGCAGTTGCTTTAGATATTCCGTTTAATGATTTAAAGAAATTTTTCAAAATATTAGATTCTCTTGTTGAAAGTAAAATCTTATCAATAAATGATAATAAATACAATATTTATGAAAAAATGAAAACTTTAAAAGGTAAAGTAACTTTTACTCCAAAAGGTAATGCCTTTTTTATTTCAGAAGGTATGGAGGATATTTTTATTCCTAAAAATGAATTAAATAATGCTAACCATAATGATGAAGTTGAAATAGAAATTATAAAAGAAAAAAGTTTGAAATCAAAAGCTGAAGGTAGAGTTGTTAATGTATTAAATAGAAATTCAAATTTAATTGTTGGTACTTTTACTGAAAATAAAAATTTTGGATTTGTAGTTCCTGATGATAATAAATGTAATTATGATGTTTTTATCAAAAAAGGTGATAAAAATGGTGCTAAAACTAATGATAAAGTTGTTTGTAAATTAATTGAATTTCCAGATAAAAGAAGAAATCCTGAAGGAGTTATAATTGAAGTTCTTGGAAACAAAGAAGATAAGAATGTTCAAATAATATCTTTGCTTAAAGATATGGAAATTCCTTATAAATTTTCAAATAAAATAAATAAAGAGCTTGAAGAAATTTCACAGCTTGATATAAAAAAGGAAATAAAAAACAGAGTTGATTTTAGAGATTTATTTACTGTAACCATTGATGGAGCAGATTCCAAAGATTTTGATGATGCAATTTCTATTGATAAAAAAGGAAATGATTATATACTATATGTTCACATAGCAGATGTATCTTATTATGTAAAAAAAGATAGTAAAATAGATAAAGAGGCGTACAAGAGGGGAAATAGTGTATATTTATTTGATTTTGTTGTGCCTATGTTACCCGAAATATTATCAAATGGATTATGCTCATTAAATCCTAATACTGATAGATTAGCTATGACTGTAAAAATGGTTATAGCTAAAAATGGAAATGTTAAAGAATATAAATTTTATGAATCCGTTATAAACAGTAATTATAGATTAGTTTATGATGATGTAACTAATTTTTTAGAAGGTAAAAAGCATTTTTATTCCGATGAAATATTAAAAGAAAAATTGTTAATTATGCAAGAATTAGATGATATCTTAACAACTAAGAGAAAAAATAGAGGAACGATAGACTTTAATTTCCCGGAAGTTGCGATAACTTTTAATAAAGATGGAAGTGTTAAAAATATATCTAAAAAAGAACTAGGTATAGCAAATAGAATAATAGAATCATTTATGATATGTACAAATGAAGTAGTTGGAAAGCATTTCGCAGATTTTGATATTCCTATAATATATAGAATTCATTCAAAGCCGACTGAAGAAAAATTAGAAACATTAAGAAATTATTTTAAACGTTTAAATATAGAAATGAAACCTATAGATATGATTTCTTCTAAATATTTAAGTGAATTAGTTGAACAATTTAAAGATACTAATAAATCAAGTTTTGTAAATTATTCTATTTTGAGGTCTATGAGTAAAGCACAATATTCTTCAAATATTGATATACATTTTGGTTTATCAACATTTTTATATTGTCATTTTACTTCTCCTATAAGAAGATATGCTGATTTAACTGTTCATAGAAGTTTAAAAAATTATTTACATTCCAATAATGATTTACCTAAAAATTATTTGAGCTACTTAAATATAACAGCAAATCATATAAATGATACTGAAGTATTATCTGTTGATGCTGAAAGAAAACTTGAAGATATTAAAAAAGTTGAATTTATGAAAAACAAAGTAGGAAAAGTATTTGAAGGTATTATTGTTTCTGTTACTTCTTTTGGACTTTTTGTTCAATTAGAAAATACAGTAGAAGGACTTATTAGATATGAAGATATGACTGATGATTATTATATATTTGATGAAGAAAGTTTGACTGCTGTTGGCAAAAGAGGAAATAATATTTTTGATATAGGTATGAATGTAGAAGTTGTTGTTGCAAAAGTTAACGAATTAACTAATGAAATAGACTTTTATTTGAATAGGTGATATTATGAGAGATAAAACTAGTATAAAAATAATAGCAAATAATAAAAAAGCAAGACATGATTATTTTATAGAAAATACTTATGAAGTCGGAATTTCTCTTGCAGGAACTGAAGTTAAAAGTATTAGGCAAGGAAAAGTTTCAATTAAAGAAAGCTATTGTCAAATAAAAAATGGAGAAATTTTTATTATGGGTATGAATATCACTCCTTATGACCATGGAAATATATTTAATTTAGAACCTACAAGAGAAAGAAAACTACTTTTAAATAAAAAAGAAATAAATAAACTTATTGGGCAAACAAAAGAAAAGGGATATGCATTAATTCCTTTAAATATTCATCTAAAAAACGGATGGATAAAATTGGATATAGCACTTGCTCGTGGTAAGAAAAATTATGATAAAAGAGATAGTATGCTCGAAAAAGAACACGAAAGAAAAATCCAATATGCCTTAAAAAATAAATATAAATAGAGGTGAAATTTTTGAATAAAAAATATACAATTATAACTTATGGTTGTCAAATGAATCATCACGATTCAGAAAAAATAGCTTATCTGTTAGAATCTTTAGGTTATACAAAAGAAAATGATATTGAAAAATCAGATTTTATAATTTATAATACATGTTTAGTTAGAGAAAATGCAGAACTTAAAGTTTACGGACAACTAGGAGCATTGAAAAATTTAAAAAGAAAGAAACCAGAAATGATTATAGCTGTTTGTGGTTGTATGATGCAAACAGGAGATGCAAGAGCAACTATAATTTCAAAATATAAACATGTTGATATAATTTTTGGAACTAAGAACATTTCAAGGCTACCATCCCTTGTTGCAAGACACAGAAGTACTGGAGAAGTTATTGTTGACATAGAGGAAGAAGATATTATAGATGATGAAACTCCAATAAACAGAGAGCATCCATTTATTGCTTATGTAAATATAATGACCGGTTGTAATAACTATTGTACTTTCTGCATAGTTCCTTATGCCAGAGGAAAAGAAATTAGTAGAACTCCGGAAAGTATAATTAATGAAATAAAAGAATTGGCAAAAAAAGGATATAAAGAAATAACTTTATTAGGACAAAATGTTAACTCTTATGGAAAAACTTTAAGACCAAGAGTTACTTTCCCAGAATTGTTAAAGATGGTTAATGAAATTGAAGGGATAGAAAGAATAAGATTTTTAACAAGTCATCCTAAAGATTGTTCAGATGAGCTAATCGATGCAATAGCAAATTTAGATAAAGTATGCGAAAATATTCATCTACCTTTCCAATCAGGTAGTAATAGAATATTAAAAAATATGCATAGAATTTATACAAGAGAACATTATCTAGAACTTATTAGAAAACTTAAAGAAAAAGTACCAAATATTACACTTTCAACAGATATAATTGTTGGATTCCCAGGAGAAACAGAAGAAGATTTTCAAGATACTTTAAGTTTAGTTGAAGAAGTTGGATATGACCAAGGTTTTACTTTCTTATATTCTATAAGAAAAGGTACAAAAGCTGCTGAAATGCAAGACCAAATACCTCATGATGTAAAACAAGAAAGATTCCAAAGATTAGTTGACTCAATGTATAAAATATTTTATGAAAAAAATAAAGAGTGCTTAGGACAAACTCTCGAAGTGCTTGTTGAAGGTCCTAGTAAAAATAATCCTGAAATTTTAACAGGAAGAACTAGAGGATATAAATTAGTACATTTTAAAGGTGGTTCAAGAAATATTGGACAGCTGGTAAATGTTAAAATAACTGGACATAATTCATTTGCACTTGAAGGAGAAATGCTTTAATAAGGAGTTAATATGAGTAATTTTACACCAATGATGAAACAATATTTAGAAGTTAAGTCTAATTATAGTGATTGTATTATTTTTTATAGATTAGGTGATTTTTATGAAATGTTTTTTGATGATGCGAAAATTGTTTCAAAAATATTAGATTTAGCACTAACAAAAAGAGATTGTGGTGGTGGAGAAAGAGCACCAATGTGTGGAATTCCACATCATGTAGTAAATCAATATTTATATAAATTAGTTTCTCAAGGTTTTAAAGTTGCTATATGTGAACAAGTTCAAGACCCTAAACTTGCAAAAGGAATTGTAAAAAGAGAAGTTATTAAATTAGTTACTCCGGGAACTATTGATGAATTTGATGAATTAGCTACTAATAAAAATAATTATATTATGAGTGTGTATATGGATTCTACGAATTTAAGTATTACATATTCTGATATTTCTACAAGTGAAATATTTTGCACTAATATTTTTGAAATGAATAGAGATAATTTAATTAGTGTATTAGAAGAAGAAGTAATTCGTACAAATCCTTCTGAAATTATAATAAATTCAAATATATTAAAATCTTTAGAAAAAAGTGTTATTAAATTATTTAAAAATTTGAGAATTATTTATACTAAAGTAGATATTGACCATAATTTTAAATCTTTGAAGGAAAATAATGAACAATTTTACTTAGATAATCTAAATAATAAGATATTACTCTTTTCAATAGATAATTTTTATAGTTATGTATGTAGATTCAATGTAAAATTAAATGATTTCAAAAATGTAAACATATATGAATTAAGTGATTATTTAAGAATAGATGCAAATTCAAGGATTAATTTAGAATTAAAGAAAAATAATTTCAGTAATGATATTAAAGGTTCTTTACTTTCTGTTATAAACTATACAAAAACTCCTATGGGATTTAGATTATTAAATAAGTGGTTAGACCAACCTCTTCTTGAAATTGATAAAATAGTTAGAAGACAATCTTTAGTTGAAGAATTGGTTTTAAATTCTAATTTTAGAAATGAATTAGAAGAATTGTTGAGTAATATTTCAGATATTGAAAGAATTAATTCAAAAATTTCTTTTGGAAATTGTAATGGTAGAGATTTAATTCATCTAAAAAATTCTTTATCTAGTATTCCAAAAATGAAAAATTTATTTTTAAATAGTAATACTTTATTTTCAAATATTGTTTCAAATATTCCGGAAACTAAAGATATTTATAATCTCATAGATTCATCAATACTTGAAGATGTTGGAATGCTAATAAAAGATGGTAATCTTATTAAAGTAGGATATGATGAAGAATTAGATTTAATTAGAAATAATAAGATTGTTGGAAAAGAAAGATTAATTCAATATGAAGTAGAACAAAGAAATATTACTGGTATAAAAAATTTAAGACTAGTATTTAATAAAAAAACAGGTTATTTTTTTGAAGTTACTAAATCTTATCAAAATCTAGTTCCAGATTATTTTGAATTAAAGCAAACTTTAACTAATGCAAATAGATATAAAACAAATGAACTTACTATTATAGAAAATATGATTTTCGGTTCAGAAGGCGATGTTGTAGAAAAGGAATATGAATTATTTGTCGCTATAAGAAATACTATAAAATTGAATATAAAAAGGCTACAAAAATTATCGGATATGATTTCTTTTATAGATTCTATTTTTTCTTTATCTGTTGTTGCATTTAAAAATAATTATTGCAAACCAACATTGAACAACGAAGGAATATTAGATATAAAAGATGGAAGACACCCTGTTATAGAAAGCTTTTTAAGTTCGATAAATGAATTTATTCCAAATGATACGAATATAGGACAAAAAGATAATTTGATTCAAATTATAACAGGTCCAAATATGAGTGGCAAATCTACTTATATTAGACAAGTCGCTCTCATAGTTATACTTGCTCAGATAGGTTCATTCGTGCCTGCAAGTAGTGCAAATATTTCTATTGTAGATAAAATATTTACTCGTATAGGGGCATCAGATAATCTATATAAAGGTGAAAGTACATTTATGGTAGAAATGAAAGAAGTTAATAATATTTTAAGATATGCAACTAAAAATAGCTTACTTATCCTTGATGAAGTTGGTAGGGGAACTTCTACTTTTGATGGATTGAGTTTAGCTTGGGCTATTGTTGAATACATTTCAAAAAATATAAAATCTAAAACATTATTTGCTACGCATTATCACGAATTAATTGACTTAGAAAATATTTTTCCGAATATAAAAAATAAGCATATAGAAGTTATTGAAGATAAAGAAAATGATGATATAGTCTTTTTAAGAAAAATAATGAATGGGGGAGCGAATAAAAGCTATGGTATTGAAGTTGCAAAACTTGCAGGACTACCTATTGATGTTATAAATCGTTCAAAAAATATTTTAGATAGTATTGAAAAGAAAGAAGTTGAAATAGAAAAAGATATTCTTAAATCATCAAATGAAACGACTTCTAAAGTAAATAATACTATAATTACTAATTTGAGTAATATAAATATAGAAAAGATAAGCCCGATAGAAGCTTTTGGAATATTAAATGATTTAATAAATATGGCTAAAAAAGATGAAAATTAGTTAGGAGATTTATATGTCTATAAAATTATTATCAGAAGATACAATTCAAAAAATTGCAGCCGGTGAGGTTGTAGAAAATCCATACTCTGTAATAAAAGAGTTAGTTGAAAATTCAATAGATTCCGGAGCTACTTTCATTAAAGTTGAAATTAAAAATGCTGGAAAAAAAGAAATTATGATTTCTGATAATGGCTGTGGCATAGAGGAAGATGATATAGAACTTGCTTTTACAAAACACGCAACTTCTAAATTGAATAATTTTGAAGATATATATTCAATTCTTTCTTATGGTTTTAGAGGAGAAGCGTTAGCCAGTATTTCTGCTGTTTCTAAGGTAGATATAAATACTAGAACAAAAAATAGTGAATTTGGAATACATTGTTATCTTGAAAATAATAAAATCATTAGAAAAAATAAAATTGGAATGAATCTAGGAACGACAATTTATATTAGAGATTTATTTTATAATGTTCCAATTAGAAAAAAGTTTTTAAAATCTGATGCTTATGAAAATTCAATAATAACAACTTTAATGTATTCTTTTGCGCTTGCAAATCAAAAAATATCTTTTAAATATATTAAAGATTCTAAAGTTGTTTTTGAAACCAATGAAAAAAACACATTAAAAGACAATATAAAGTATATCTTTAAAGATGAACTTTATAAAAATTTGATTCCTATTGATATTAATGATTCAGATTACAAAATTTATGGATATATTTCAAATAATCATTTTTATAAAGGTACTAGAAGTTCACAATTTTTATTTGTAAATGGAAGATATATTTTTGATGAAAAAATAAGAAATATAATTGAAAAATCTATTTCTTCTTTAATACCGAAGGGAAAATTTCCAGCATTTATAATATTTATTGAAGTCAATCCAAATTTAATAGATATAAATGTTCACCCTAATAAACGAAAAATAAAATTTGTTTTTGAAGATAAATTATTGAATTTATTAAATAATAATATTACTGATATAGTGATAGAAAATACTACAAGTGATTTTATTTCTTCTAAGGAAGAACAAAAGGAAAAAATTTTATATAATGAAGAAAAAAATACTAAAAATGATAATTCAACAGATGAAGATATTGTTGAAACGATAATTTACGATGAGGATTATAGTGTAAAAAATATTATAAATAAATTTTCTTACGATGATTTGTTCAAAGTTAATCAAGATGACATACAAACTATAAATGAAGATGATAATATAGAAAATTATATCATAGAAGAAGAAAAAGTAGAAATAGATCCTATTTTAACTCAAATACAGTTAGACCAAAAAGAAAATATATCAAAAAATATTCTAGATTATAATTTATTAGGAATGATTTTTTCAAAATATATTTTATTATCAGATAAAGATGAATTAATAATTTTGGATATTTTAAATGCAAAATACAGGATATTATATGAAAATTTATTGAATGAATACAATAACCATACTGTAACAAAACAAATACTTCTATTTCCTATAATTTTAGAATTAAATGAGTATGAAATGAATGTGTTTAATGATATAAAGACTAATTTAGATGATTTAGGTATAGAGGCTGATATTTTTGATGAAGATTCTATTGCAATAAGAACAATGCCTAATTTGTTAAATAATAATTTAGATAAAGAAGATATAAGAGCAATGTTTAATGAAATATTGTTAAAAAATAACGATACTTTTGAAAATTCTTTGTATAAAATGATTTGTAAAAAAAGAATAAATGTTAATTTAACAGATTTTGAAATAAATGAGTTACTAGTACAACTTTCTAAAATTAATTTAGATATAAATTTCTATGATAAAAAAATATTAAGAAAAATATCTAAAGAAGATTTTGAAAAGTTATTTTTTAAGGATTAAATATGAAAAAGAAATTAATATTTATTGTTGGGCCAACATCTGTTGGAAAAACAAAATTAGGTGTAGATATAGCTAAAGAGTTTTCAGGAGAAATTATTTCTTGTGATTCTATGCAAATATATAAAGAATTTAATATTGGAACAGCAAAAGTTACTAATGAAGAAACTGATGGAATTAATCATTATATGATTGATATTTTAGATGGAAATCAAAATTTTAATGTTTCTGAATATAAAAATATGGCTGAAGAATGTATTGGAAAAATATATTCAAATAAAAATATTCCAATATTTGTTGGTGGAACAGGACTTTATGTAAATTCTATTATATATGATTTAAAATTTACAGATTCCGAACAATCAACTGAACTAAGAGATAAAATAGTTGAATTTTACGAAAAAAACGGTAAAGATTTGCTTTATGATTTGTTGTTATACTTAGACTATTCTTGTAAAGAAAAAATTCATAAAAACAATGTAAAAAGAGTAATTAGGGCAATAGAAGTCTGCTTGAATACAAAAAAAGAATTTTCTAAACAATGTAATGACTACGAAAATAATACCAAAAAATATGATTCATTAGTAATTGGTTTAACTTTAGACAGAAAAATATTATATGATAGAATAAATTCTCGTGTTGATATAATGATTGATAATGGTTTAGTAGAAGAAGTTACAGAATTATATAAAAAATATGGAGAAAATTCTCAACCATTTACTGCAATAGGATATAAAGAGTTTATTCCTTACTTAAAAAATGAAATCACCATTGAAGAATGTATTGAAAATATAAAACAAAATTCCAGAAAATATGCAAAAAGGCAATTCACTTGGTTTAATAAAAATGAAAATATAAATTGGATTGATGTAGAAAATGGATATGATTATGTTTTAAGTAATTCAAAAGAATTGATAAGTAAGTTTTTATCAGAAGGAGATTTATAAATTGGAAAAATATTTAGATACTGATTTTAGCTTTAACTCTAAAATCATTGAATTTGTAAATAATTGTGTTAAAGATATAGAAAAAGATTTTGAAAATTTAAAAGAGATTGAAGAATATAATCAGCTAAAAGTTTTAAATGCTTTTAAAAAACAAAAATTATCTGCTACTGATTTTTCGTGGACAACAGGATATGGTTACGGTGATTTTGGCAGAGAAAAACTAGAAAGAATTTATTGCGATATTTTTAAAGCTAAAGATGCCATTGTTAGACAAGAAATCACTTGTGGCACTCATGCAATAGCTTTAGCTTTGCAAGGTACTTTATTACCTAATGATGAGTTTATTTATATAACCGGAACTCCTTATGATACACTTCTAAAAGTTATAGGTATTTCTGGAGAAGAAAAAGGAACGCTTTTAGACTATGGAATAAAATATAATAAAGTTGATTTGGTAGATAATAAAATTGATATAGAAACTGTATTATCAAAAATAAATGAAAATACTAAATTATTGGCTATTCAAAGGTCTGCCGGATATAGTAGTAGAAGATGTATTTCTATTAGTGAATTAGAGTTTGCAATAAAAAAAATAAAAGAAAAATATCCAAATATATTAATAATGATAGATAATTGTTACTGCGAATTCGTTGAAAAGAAAGAACCAATAGAAGTTGGGGCAGATATAGTTGTTGGCTCATTGTTAAAAAATTTAGGAGCAGGAATTACTTTAAATGGGGGATATGTTGTATCAAATTCAACAGAAATTATAGATTCTATTTCAAATAGACTAACTTCTCCAGGTCTTGGAAAGCATGTAGGTGTTAGTTTTGGAACTACTAGAGCCATTGTTCAAGGCTTATACTTTGCTCCTCATATAGTTTTAGAGGCAGTAAAAAGTGCTAAACTCTTAGCCTATGTTTTTGAAAAATCAGGATATGAAACAATACCTAAATTTAATGAAGATAGAAGTGATATTATCCAAGTAATAACTTTAAAAGACAAAAATAAAGTTATAGACTTTTGTAGAGCAATACAAGAGTTTTGTTGTGTAGATAGTCATGTTATACCTTATCCTTGGGATATGCCGGGTTATTCTGATAAAATTATTATGGCTTCAGGTAGCTTTATAGATGGTTCAAGTATAGAATTAAGTGCTGATGGCCCACTAAGAGAACCTTTTAATGTATATTATCAAGGTGGGCTTAGTTTTTATCAAACAAAAATAGCTCTAATGAATGTATTAAATATTTTTTATGATAAAAAATATTTAGATATATAAAATCAATTTAAAAAATTTTTACTTTTTTTATTAAAAATTTTTTAAAATATGATATAATAAAACAAAGCAGGTGATTATTTGAAATCTTTATCAAAAGATAAGATAAATATTGTAATGAAAAAACTTGAAACATTGTATCCGGATGCAAAACCGGAACTTAATTTTTCTAATAGTTTTGAACTGTTAATAGCAACCATACTATCAGCTCAATGTACTGATGTTAGAGTAAATAAAGTTACTGAAAAATTATTTAAAGATTTTAAAACTCCTAAGGAATTTTTAACTCTAGATATAGACGGTTTATCAAAATATATACACAGTTGTGGTTTTTATAATTCAAAAAGTAAAAATATTTTAGAAACTTGTAAAATCTTGGTGGAAAAATATAACTCAGAAGTTCCAACGAATATGGAAGATTTAACAACTTTACCAGGTGTTGGAAGAAAAACAGCAAATGTTGTTAGGTCTTGTGCTTTTAATATTCCATCTCTTGCAGTTGATACACATGTTTTTAGAGTAACTAATAGGATTGGGATAGTAAATGAAGATAATGTTTTAGATACTGAATTATCACTTATGAAAAAATTAAAAAAATCTACTTGGAATAAGGCGCATCATTTATTTATTTTTCATGGCAGAAGATTATGTAAATCTAGAAAGCCAGATTGTGAAAATTGTATGATAAATTCTGAATGCTTATATTTCAAAAATTTATAGGCCGGGAGGTTTTATGAAAAAATATTTAAAAATATTTATTATATTCGGAATATTGCTTATTGTGGCAGGAGTATCTATTTACTTTTACATAAATAGACATCCTTTAAGAAATGCTAGTGGAAATACAAAATCATTAACAAAAGAAGAGATTTTATCTTATGATAAGTTTTATGAAGGTATTTCAATTAATAATATCGATTTAAAAGATTTAACAAAAGAAGAAGCTATAAACAAAATTAAAGAGAATTTACAAGTAGAAGATAAATTTACATTTAAGTATAATGATTATGTAAAAAATTTTATCCCTAAAGATATAGAATTTTCATACGATTATGAAAATTTAGTAAATGAAGCATTCAAGCTGGGAAGAAGTGGTAATGCTGAAGAAAGAATAGAAACTTTAAAAAATTTATTAGCTAATCCTAAAAATTTTGAAGTAAAATCTAGTTATAATCTTGAAAAATTAAATGAAATAATAAAAGAAGTTTCTGAAAAATTAAATTCAGAACCCGTTGATGAAAAGATTGATTTTTCAAAAGAAAAAGCATCAGTAATTGATGGAAAATTAGGAATTAAAGTTGAAACAGAAAAAATAATAAATAATTTTAAAGCTATTCCTGTAAAATTTAATTTAGAAATACCTGTTTCCGTTACTGAATATAAAAAACTTGATAGAAATTTAGTATCTTCTATAAAAGGAGTTATTGGTGAAGCTACTACAAAATTTGATTACCAACCTAATAGAAATACAAATATAAAAATTGCAGCAAATAAAATGAACGAGTTTGTAGTAAATCCTGGAGAGACCTTTTCATTCACAAATGTTTTAGGAGAAGTTTCTAGTAGTACTGGATATAAACCTGCAGGTACCTTTGTTAATGATAAGGTAGTAGATTCAATAGGTGGAGGTATTTGTCAGGTTAGTTCTACATTATATCAAGCTTTAGTAAAATCAGATTTAAAAATAGTAGAAAGAAATCAACACTCTATGAGAGTTGCTTACTGTACTATTGGATTGGACGCGATGTATTATGCCGGTTCTAGTGATTTAAAATTTAAAAATAATTTTGATTTTCCCATAATTATAAAAAGTTATGTTTCAAACGGGAGTTTAACTTTTAAAATTTTTGGAGATACAGATAAGAAAAATTATAAAATTTCATTATTTACATCTGGAGTATCAACAATTCCAATGCCAATAGAAGAAATTGAAGATCCGGAACTTCCCGAAGGAGAAAAAGTAATCGTTGAAAAAGGATTTAATGGATATAGAGGGTCATCATATATAAAAAGAGGAAACGGAGAGGCTGTTTTACTAAATAGCGATTACTATAAACCTAAAAAACAAGTTGTTAAAGTAGGTACTAAAAAGGAACCTACTGAAGAAAAAGAAAAAGAAAATGATTAAAAAATAAATTTAAATATGGATATTTATCAAATAATATGTTATAATTATTGATAGATTATTTATAAAATTAGGAGGAAATTAATGATATCAGCAGGAGATTTTAGAAAAGGGACAACATTTGAAATGGATGGAGATGTATATCAAATTATAGATTTTCAACATGTTAAACCTGGAAAAGGAGCTGCGTTTGTAAGAACAAAAATAAAGTCAGTTAAAAGTGGTGGTTCAAGAGAAATGACTTTCAACCCAAATGACAAATATGAAATCGCTAAGATTGAAACAAAAGAAATGCAATATTTATATTCAGATGGTGAATTATATTATTTTATGGATACTGAAACTTATGAACAATTACCATTAAACTTTGATGTAGTTGAAGATGCTCTTCTATATTTAAGAGAAAATGATAATGCAACAATAAGATTCCATGATGGAAAGGCATTTCAAGTTAATGCACCAAACTTTGTTGAATTAGAAGTTGTTGAAACTGAACCTGGTGTTAAGGGAGATTCAGCTACCGGAGCAAATAAACCGGCTAAAGTTGAAACAGGAGCAGTTGTTACAGTTCCTTTATTCATAAACAATGGAGATAAAATTAAAATTGATACAAGAACTAATGAATATCTTTCAAGAGTTTAATAATTAAAATATTAAAGACAAGTTTTTAAAACTTGTCTTTTTTGTACTTATATTTTCAATTTTGAAATCGGATTTTTTGAAATTCCTTTTTTAATATCATCATCATCTAAATGGGTGTATATTTGTGTTGTAGCGACACTTGTATGACCAAGAATGCTTTGAATTGTTCTTATATCAACATCTCCATATTTATACATAAGTGTAGCGGCTGTGTGTCTAAGTTTATGTGGAGTATATATTTTAGGGTCTAATCCTGATAATAATATATATTTTTTCAACCTTAATTGAATTGAACGATTAGAAATCCTTTTATTATGTGAACTTATGAATAGGGCAGTTGTATCTTTTGTTACAGGTCTAAGTTGTAAATAACTTTTTATTGCATAAATACAATTTTCGTTTAGAAAAACAATTCTTTCTTTATTTCCTTTTCCTATAACACTTAATTTATCTTCTTTTATAGATTCGATATTAATACCTGTAAGCTCAGAAATTCTAAGTCCACAAGTTAAAAATATTAAAATTATACATAAATCTCTAGCTCTGTTAAATTCATTTTTTTCTTCTTTTATGGCGTTTATAAGTTTTTCAGATTCAGATAAAGTGAGATATATAGGATTTCTTTTTTGTAATTTCGGTAATTCCAGCTTTTCTGAAGGATTTTTATCAATTAATTCAACTGTATTATGTAGATATTTAAACCATGATTTTATAGCTGAAATTTTTCTCGCTTTAGTTTTTGTTGAATCATTATAATTAGAATCACAAAAAGATATATAGGCGTGCAAATCTGTAATATCTATATCAGAAATATCTCGTTTATTAATTGATAAAATAGGTACAGAATTTATATCTGATTCTAAATTATATCCAAATAATTTTTTTCGCATTATAATAAATTTTAAAAATCTTTTTAAATCATAATAATATTCTTTAACCGTTAAATTTGAACGACCTTTAATAGTCAATAAATAATTTAAATAGTCATCTAAAATCGTTGGACAATCATCAAAATGTATCATACAATCTCCTCTAATATTTTTTACATTATTTTCGCAAAACTATAATTTTGCGAAAATAAATTTAATTAAAATAAAGAAGAGATTTTTTTCGACCTCTACTCTATTTACATTTCAATTATATTATATTTTAAAAGTTAAGTCAAGTTTTTTTATTCTAACTCCAACTCTTCTTTATACAATTCTTTTAAGTACAATATATCGTTCATTATAGAATTATCTAAATCTTCATACAATAACAATTTATCTATATCATCCTTAGCTTTTTGGTATTTTTTTAGTTTTAATTCCAATACTATCTTATTAAATAGCAATTTTTCATCATCAATATATATAGATAGTCCTCTTTCGAAAATTTTTAGTGATTTTTCGACTTTTTCTGTTTTGTAATATAATAACCCCAATTCTATAAAAATATTCAAAAAATCGGCGTTTAAATCCAATGATTTTTCATAATACTCAATAGATTTTTCAATTTCATTCAATTTGTTATATATATAAGCAATCCAATAAGAATCTTCTTTATCTAACGAAGTTTTGTCTATATTTTCTAAAAGCTCATAACATTCTTCATATCTAAATTTATCAACAAGTTGTAAAATTTCTTCAATTTTTACTTTTGTATCAATTTCCGATATTTTTTTCTTGATAATGTTATCAATGGAAAAATTAGAATTTGTAATAGCCTTTTTATAAAATAAATTTGCTTTTATATAAAATTTTTCTTTTACAAATAAATCACCATAAAGCATATTTAGTAAATAATCTTCTGAATCCTTTTTTTCTAAATCTGATAATAAAACCTTTATTTCATTCAAAAAAATATTATAATAGTTGTTATCAATATAATCTAATATCATTAGAAGATATTTAATATAGATTTTTAAAATAAAATCATCATAAATTTCTAAATTAAATAAACCTCTAACAATTAATAAATTGTAAATTATGTTTTCAAACTTTTCATCATTAAAACGAATTTTAGATTTTGTAAAATCTATCAGATTAATTTTTTTAGATTTAATAAAATCATTTAAAAGTTCTATATTATCAAAATTTGAATTTATACCATTTAATAATAAAATTCCTTCAAAAAAATATTCTAAATTGATATTTTCGTTGAATTTATTATTTTTTATATTTTCTAAAAGTACATCTGAATTAATTGGAAAATCTATATTTTTATATAGATTTCCATTAATTTCAATTTCTTTTATAGTAAGAAAATATATTTTTTCAGAAAATTTTTCAAAATAATTATACAAATTATCCATATTCACCTACATTTTTTTAGGAGTATCCATACCTAAAAGCCCTAAGCCGATTTCTATAAGCAATCTTGTACAATAAGTTAAAATTAATCTAAATTCTTTAATATATTCTTCTTGATTATTTATTGGACATGAATTATAAAATTTATTGAATAATTTTGCTATTTCAGTTATATATCTAGCTAGTATTGAAGGTTCATATTTTTTAGCAGATTCTTGCAAAATATCTTCAAATTTATAAATAGCTTTAACTAAAGTTAATTCATCAATATTCATTTCATAATTTTCAAATTTTGAAATATCAACAGAATCTAACTTTGAATAAAAATTATTTTTTTCTAATATACTATTAGCTCTCGCTGCAGAATATTGAACATAAGGTCCAGTTTCTCCATCAAAATTTAATACATTATTCCAATCAAAAGCGTAATCTTTAATTCTAGTATTAAACAGTTCTTGGAATATAATCGCTCCGATACCTACCTCTTTTGCAATTTCTTCTTTATTTTCAAGAGAACTATTTCTCTCATTTATAATTTCTAAAGTTTTTTCGACACTTTTTTCAAGAACATCATTTAAAAATATAACATTTCCGTCTCTTGTACTAAGTTTTGCAGAAGTACCTAAAAGGTCATCTTTAACACTAACCATACCAAAAGAAACGTGAATACAGTCTTTAGCCCATTCATATCCCATTTCTTCAAGAACAGCTTTTAATTGTTGAAAATGTAATTTTTGTTGAGTGGCTACAACATAAATATTTTTATCAAATTCATAATCTTTCTTCCTAGTTAAGGCAGTTGCAATGTCTCTAGTTATATATGTACTAGAAGAATTACTCTTTAATATTAGCGCTGGAGGTAGATTATATTTATCTAAATTTACGATTTTACAGCCTTCACTTTCAACCAATAAATCCTTATCTTCCAATTCCTTAACTACATCATCAATAAATTGTGAATGATATGCCTCACCTCTATATGAATCAAATTCAACTTTTAGTTTATCATAAACCTTTTGAAATTCTAATAAACTTATTTCTTTAAACCAATTCCAAAGTCTTACAGATTCTTCATCACCATTTTCTAATTTATTGAAATAATCTCTAGCCGTTTCAAGCATTTCTTCATCAGTTTTACAAAGATTGTTAAAGTCAACATATAATTTCAAAAGTTGATTTATAGGATCTGCATTTATCTCATCATCATTACCCCATATTTTATAAGCGGCAATTATTTTACCGAATTGTGTGCCATAATCTCCAAGATGATTTACTCCAACTGTGTTATAACCCAAAAATTTATATATGTTCTTTATTACATTACCAATTAAAGTGCTCCTAATATGACCGATATGGAACGGTTTAGCAATATTAGTAGAAGAATAATCAATTACTATTGTTTTATCTAAATTATCATTTGACGAACCATAATTTTCTTTTTTTTCAAAGATTTCATTTATAACATTTTTAGAAAACTCTGAAGGTTTAATAAAGAAATTTATATAAGGTCCAACATTTTTTACATCTAAAAATATAGTATTTTCTAATTTAATTTTACCAACCAATTCTTCAGAAATCATATTTGGAGCTTTTCTTAAAATTTTTGATAACTTAAAACAAGGAAACGAAAAATCTCCCATTTCAGCATTAGGTGGAATTTCTATTAATTCTTTAATTTCTTCTTTACTTAAATTTATATCTAAGTCAAAGATAGTATTTACAACTATGTCTTTAAAATTTATCATAATATACTCCTATTTTAATTTTACAACGGTAGCACCATCGCCACCTTCATTAATTTTCCCAAAGCTAAAAGACTTAACTAATTTATGTCTTTTTAGAAAATCAGATATGTTATTTCTTAAAATTCCAGTACCTTTCCCATGTATAATAGTAACTTCATTCAAATTCGCTATAAAAGAGTCATCTAAAAACTTATCTATTTCATAAATAGCATCTTCAGTATTAAAACCCCTTACATCAATTTTATTATCATACATTTTATCACTCTTAATAAAAGTAGTCTTTGAATAAGACGTTTTTTCTTTAGAATCATCTATTATTTTTTCAATTCTAATTATATCGCTAATATTAGCATTTACCTTTAAAATACCAATTTTAACCTGTAAATTACCATTTTTATCAGGCAATGTTTGAACATATCCATTTTCATTTAAACTAAGAACTTTAATTTCTTCTCCTAACATTAAAGGCTCATTCAATATGTTTACATTATTTTTGCTTTTTAACATTCTGGAATGATTAATTTTATCTGTCTTTTTAAATATTTCTTCAGAAATTTTTCTTAATTTTACAGACTCTTGCTTTGATTTAGCCTTGTTTATATCTTTGATAGTTTCTTTACAAAACTTATCTGTTTCATATATTGAATTTTCAATATATTCTTCTAATTTTTTTATTTTTTTCTCTTTTTGTATATTAAATTTTTCTAATTTTTCTTCATACTCTTCTTTAATTTTTTTATTATAATCTAATATTTCTCTTTGCTCGATAATAAGATTTTCATATTCCTTACGTCTATTATCTACATTACTAACAAGTTTATCAAAAGAGATTTCGTTGTTAGATATAAATTTTTTAGCATTTATAATAAAACTTTCATCAAGTCCTAATTTTTTAGAAATTTCAAATGCATTTGATTTTCCTGAAACTCCAATTATTAACTTATAAGTTGGTTCTAATTTTTCAACATCAAACTCCATAGCTGCATTTTGGACGTTTTCAGTTGACATCGCATACATTTTTAATTGACTATAATGAGTTGTTGCAATAGTCCTAATGTTTTTTTCTAAAAAATAATTCAAAATAGAAATAGAAAGTCCTGAACCTTCTTCCGGATCTGTACCTGAACCTAATTCATCAAATAAAACCAAACAATTTTCTTTAGCATTATCTATTATTTCTATTATATTTTTCATATGTGAAGAAAAAGTACTTAAAGATTGTTCTATACTCTGTTCATCACCAATATCGGCAAATAATTCAGTAAATATAGCAACTTCTGAATTATCAAAACAAGGTATCATAAGTCCAAATTGAGTCATTAAGGTTAATAAACCAACAGTTTTTAAAGTAACAGTTTTACCACCTGTGTTAGGCCCTGTTATTACCAAAGTATTAAAATTACCACCAAGAGAAATATCAATCGGTACAACTTTATCCTTGTCTATTAACGGGTGCCTTGCTAATTTCAAATTAATAATACCTTTATCATTAATTAATGGCTTACTAGCCTCCATATTATATGCAAGTTTTCCTCTTGCAAATATAAAGTCTATATTAGCGATTATGTCTAAATTTGATAATAATTCCGGTAAAATTTCTAAAATACGATTAGAAAATTCAATCAATATTCTTTCAATTTCTTTTTCTTCATCGATTTCTAATTTTTTTAAATCATTATTCAAATCAACAACAAACATCGGTTCAATAAAAACAGTTTGTCCTGATGCGGATTGGTCGTGAACAATACCTTTAAATGAATTTTTAAACTCACTTCTTACGGGAACAACATATCTACCATCTCTTAAAGTATAAATATTATCCATCAATTTATCTGATGTAGAAATAAGTTGATTAAGTCTATCTCTAATTAAATCATTTTTAGACTTAATCATTCTTCTTATCCTTTTAAGTTCAGGACTTGCATCATCAGAAATTTCTTCTTCTGATATTATTGAAACTTCTAAATCTCTTTCAAGTTGAGTATTAACATTTAAGGAATTTAAAAGTCCAAAAATATTTTCATACTCAACTTCATCATCACTAGAAATTAAATTTTTTAAAAATCTTGATGTATTCAAAAGTTTCCAAACTTCTAGAAGTTTTCTAATTGTAAAAAAACGTCCAACTTCTAAAAGTTTAAAATCTTCTTCTAAATCATTAATGTTAGAAATAGCAGGAGTCTTATGTTTCATTATAAATCTATAAGCCTCATCTGTTTCATCTAATAATTTTTTAATTTTTATAATATCAGTAGAAATTTCAGCATTTTTTATTAACTTTTTTCCTATTATACTCTGAGAACAATCTAATAACATATTTATAATTTTATAAAATTCTAAAGTTTTTAACACTTTATTTTTCATTATTATTTATTTCTCCATTTTTTATAATTTTTTTAATATATTCATCTTTTATTTTTGAAATTTCATTTTGTAATTCAATAATTTTTTCATCTTTTTGTTTTATTTCATAAAAATTATCGTAAGAAATTTTTTCAAGATTTTCATATCTTTTCTCAAGTGTACTAATAGTATGAATTAAAATATTATTTTTATCAGTTAACTCTTTCAAGCTTTCTTTTAATTCTTCTTTTTCCTTTTCGATTTTTTCAGTATTCTTTATGAATTCTTCTTGCTTTTTAATAGGAAAATCACTATCTTCACTCATTAAATTTAATTCTTTTTTTAAGTCAAAATAATCACTAGAAATATTTAACGCTACCAAAGTTGCTGCCATAGTTGGATTTAACAAATAATTTTGTGAAGTTATTTTTTTTATTTCTTCATCAACAAAATTTGCTATTTCTTCAACTTCAGATTTATCTTTTTCTCCAATAATTGTATAAATACTTCCTGCAATATTAACTTTAATTTTATTATTCATAATATTCTCCTAATTATGACCTTAAACTTGCTCCTAATTTTTCATTTAAATCAGATAGCATATCATCGATTATAGAATTTATATCTTCATCAACTAAAGTCTTATCTTTAGATTGGAAAGTTAATTTATAAGCCATTGATTTCTTTCCTTCACTCACTTGATTTCCGATATAAACATCAAAAAGTTCAACATTTTTAAGTAAATTATTTGAATGCTCTTTAAATATTTTTTCTATTTCCCCACTATCTATATTTTTATCTACAACCAAAGCTAAATCTCTCTTTACAGCCGGATATTTTATAAGTGGTTCATAAATTTTTACAAGACTTGATTTATCTCTTATCTTTTCAATATCAATTTCACATACAAATATATTTTTCTTAATTGAGAAATTTTTACATACTTCATAAGAAATTTGACCAATTTCCCCTATCTTTTCGCCATTTGCTAATACATCAGCACATACTCCTGAGTGAAAATATTCAATATTATTATTTTTTACAAATTCAACATTTTCAATGTTTAATATATTTAACAAATTAAATATTATATCTTTCAAATAATAAAATTCATATTTCCCATAAGCTCCAATAGCAAGTTTTTTCTTTTCAAGAGGTATTTTTTCTCCTTCAACTGAATGAAAAGTATTTCCAAGCTCATATACTAACAAGTCATCATTTTTATAATTTAAATTTTTAGCTAAAACATCAATAATATTTGGAATTAAAGATTTTCTCATAATACTAAATTCTTCACCTAACGGATTTAAAATCTTAACAGTATTTAAATCATTCATCTTTGTCTTTCCGATTATATTTCCTCCAATGAAAGAATAAGTTGTAATTTCATATAAACCTAAATTTAATAAAATGTTTTTTATCTTATCTTCAAAAACTCTTTTACTACTCTTTTTACCTATCGTATTTGGAGCTAAAATAGGTGTAGGATTAAGATTAGAGAATCCATATATTCTACCTATTTCTTCAACAATATCCTCTTGAATAGATAAATCTGTTCTAAAATAAGGTATAGTACAAATTATAACATCATCTTTAACTTCTGTTTTGATTTCCAATAAATTTAAATATCTAACTATCTTTGAATTTTCAATTTCAACTCCTAATAGTCTTTTTACTAAATTTGTATTAAATTCTATTTTAGTTGGAACAAAATTTGCATTATCAACATCAAATACTGAATCAATTTCACATTTTACATTTTTTTCTAACAAATATAAAAATCTAGATAAAACATTTATAGTATGTTCTGAAGTCAATCCTTTTTCATATCTTATAGACGCCTCAGATTTTAATCCCAATCTTTTTGAAGTAGATTTGATTGATTTTTTAGTAAAGTATGCAGATTCAACTAAAATATTTTTAGTATTTTCATCAATTTCTGAATTTTTAAGTCCCATAACTCCAGCAATAGCTATAGGTTTTACAGAATCGCAAATCAACATATCTTCTGATGAAAGAGTTCTTTCAACCTCATCTAAAGTTACAACTTTTTCTCCTTCAAATGCATTTCTAACAGTTATATCTCCTTCTAACTTATCTAAATCAAAAGCATGAAGAGGTTGTCCAAATTCTAACATTAAAAAGTTAGTTAAATCCACTATATTATTTATAGGTCTTATTCCGGCATTTAAAAGATAATTTTGAATTTTTCTATTTGATTCTTCTATCTTAATATTTTTTATTATACTAGCAGAATATCTTTTACAATTTTCTGCTGAAATATTTATATTTAACGAACTTTTATTTTCAATTTCTTTTAAATTTTTTAAATTAATTTTATTTAATTCTTTATCAAAACTTGCAGAAATTTCTCTTGCCATTCCAACAATAGATAAGCAATCCGGTCTATTAGGTGTAATTTCAAATTCTACAACAATATCATTCAAATCTAAAATTTCTCTAATATCTGTACCTAAAACAATATTTTCATCAAAAATTCTTAAAACTCCATCTTTATATTCTTTTGGAATAACCGAATCAGCATAACCTAATTCTTTATAACTACAAAACATTCCTTGTGAAATTTCTCCACCTAATTTTGCTTCCATAATTTTTGTTCCATCAGCAAGTGTCGAATTAACTTTTGCAACCGGAACATAATCAAATTGCTTTAAATTTTGAGCAGCAGTAACAATTTGAACTACTTCATTTCCCAAATCAACTTTTGTAATCCAAAGTTTTTTAGAATTTTCATGTCTATAAATTTCTAAAATTTTACCTATTACAATATTTTCTAATTCAGTTCCTAATTTTTCAATGGATTCAACATGAGAACCTGTAAGAGTTACTTTATCACAAATTTCCATTATATCATTATCTATATTAATATATTCTTTTGCCCATTTTATCGGTAATAACATATAATCCTCCTTAAAATTGTTCTAAAAATCTTTTATCATTATCATATAATAATCTAATATTATTTATCTTATGCTTAACCATAGTAATTCTATCAATTCCCATACCAAACGCAAAACCAGAATATTTTTTAGAATCAATTCCACAAGCTTCTAATACATTAGGGTGAACCATGCCACAACCTAACAATTCCATACTCCAACCTGTTCCATTACAAACTTTACAACCTTTACCTTTACAATTAAAGCAAGAAACGTCAACTTCAGCACTTGGTTCAGTAAATGGAAAATAATGAGGTCTGTATCTTGTTTGCATATCTTCTCCAAAAAACTCCTTGATAAAAGTATTAAGTGTTTCAATTAAGTTGCTCATATTAATATTTTCATCTACAACAAGACCTTCGATTTGATGAAACATTGGTGAATGAGTATCATCAACTTCATCAAATCTAAATGTTCTACCAGCAGAAACCATTTTAATTGGAGGCTTTGTAGTCATCATAGTTCTAATTTGAACTGGAGATGTATGAGTTCTTAACAACAATTCCTTATCAATATAAAATGTATCAGACATATCTCTTGAAGGGTGATCCATAGGAGAATTTAATTTATTAAAATTATTTTCTACTGTTTCGATTTCCGGACCATCAATTACAGAAAATCCCATTGAAATAAAGAAATTTTCCAATTCTTCCATAGTTTGATTTAAAGGATGTCTATGTCCAACATTTATAAATTTTTTATTGATAGTAACATCAACTGTTTCTTCCTTTATTCTCTTTTCAAGTTCAATTTTATTAAACATTTCAACTTTTTCATTTATGATATTTTCAATTTCCTGCTTAGTTAAATTTATAAGCTCACCAATTTTAGGTCTTTCTTCCTTAGAAACATTGGCCATATTTCTTAAAATACTAGTAAATTCCCCTTTTTTGCCTAAATATTTTACCCTAATTTCTTCTAAATCATTTTTATCAGTTGAATCTTTAATTTCATTTATAATTTTATCTTTTAAATTATTAATTAAGTCTTTCATATTTTTCTCCTACTATCCTTGTATTTTTTTATAATAATATCCTTCTCCCCATTTAGTTTGAATATAGGTAATATCTCCGATATTTATTTTTTCTCTTAACCTTCTTATATGAACATCTATTTTTCTATAATCACTTACATGTTCTTCTTTCCATACACTTTTAGCAATATCTTCCCTACTAAAGACTTTTTCAGAATTAATAGCCATAATATATAAAATATCAAATTCTTTTCCGGTTAAATCGACTTCTTCTCCTTTTAATTTTACAGTCCTACCTACTATATTAAACTCTAAATCATCTGCAAATATTAAATTATCTATATCTGCTCTCCTCTGTCCAAATCTTCTCATGATAGCACGAATTCTCGCCTTTAATTCAAGTATATTGAAAGGATAAATTAAATAATCATCAGCACCATACTCAAAAATTAAAATTTTTTGCATATCGTCTTTCAAAGTAGTTGTAATAATAGTTGGAACATCACAAAATTCATTTAATTTCTTTTTCAAATCTAAACCAGAACCATCTTTGAAATACATATCCATAATTATCATATCAAATTTTTTTTGGTCAGCTAAAATAATAGTGTCTTCAATATTATCTGAAATAGTAATTTCATAATTTTCATCTTCTAACATAGAATACATCAAATCATTTATTTGTGAATCAGTGGGTAAAGCCATTAATATTTTTAATTTCATAATTCTACTCCTATTTCACTAATATTCTCTCATTTTCTCTTCTTAAAGTTATTTTTTCTTTATCTAAAAATTCAAGCAATTCCATAGTCGATTTTCTATTAGAACCAAGTAAATCTCTTGCATCAGAAACAGAAATAGCTCCATTTTTAACTATAAAATCCTTAATCATATTTACAGCTGAATCATAATTTTCTTTAAGCATATAACCTGAATCTAATTTTATAACTCCTTTATTACTTATCAAATATAAAATAAGTTCTCTAAAATGCTCTACACTCATATTTAAATTAAAATCTTCAAAATTCATAATTGAAAATTTATCAGAATTGAATTTATTTTTTATAATTTCAATATTTTTAAAGTCTGTATCATCTAAAGAAACTTTAAAATCTAAAAGAGAAATGTATTCATCAGAAACAAAAAATCTATCTGAAATTAAATAATTCATAAATTCATTCTTTATCTTTCCACCTAGAGAATCAAAGAATTTTGATTTAATAGTTTCTTTAGAAATTCCAATTCTTTTTGGATATTTCTTGTGAAAATCTCCTATAAATTCACTTATCTGTTCAATTAACTTTTCAACAAATTTATCCGATAAAATTAATCTGTCCGAATTAATACCAAAAGAAATAATTTTATTTTCTTCAATTAATTCATCAATTAATTTTGAAATATTTTTATTTGAATCTGATAAAAAGTTATAATAATTTTTTTCTAAATAAAATTTATCACTAAATCTATTAATATAATTATAAATATATTCTTTAAAATCACAACCATCAAGTCTTTTTATATTTTTTATATCATATTCATTAAATCTTTTCTTTTTTGTAGCATTAGAATCAATTATATATCCTCCACCTATAGTGTAAAGTGGTGAGAATAATCTAAGTATAAATTTATCATTTCTTTTACTAATAATCGGTTCTTCAAGTCTTAATTGAACGATATATTCCTTATTTGATTCTAAAACTTCATCTTCTAACAAAATTGCTCTACACAAAACTTCACTAGAACCTAAATATAAATGAAATCTAGTTCTATTTGTTATTTCAAAAGGTAAATTAACCGTTTTAAGTTTAACATCGATAATACTACTTTCAGTAAAAGTATTGTTAGGTACAAGAACAGAGCCTTTTGGTACATCTTCTTTTTTTACATTTGCAAGATTTATCGCAACACGTTGCCCAGCATAAGCAGTTGGAACATTACTATCATGCACTTGTAAATTTCTAATTTTAGTTATTTTATTTGATGGATATATTAAAATTTCATCATCAAGGTTAAATGTTCCGGAAATTAAAGTTCCTGTTACAACAGTTCCAAAGCCCGTTATAGAAAAAGACCTATCAACATATAACCTAGGATTAGAGCTTAAATCTTTATCCGGTAACGCATCTACAATTCTCTTTATCTCTTCTTTCAATTCATCAATACCAGTATTTTCAGTTGAAGACACCTCTATTATCTTGGCATTCTCTAAAAAAGTGCCTTCCATTTCATCAGCAATATCAAGTTTAACAAGTTCAATCCAATCCCTATCGACTAAATCACATTTTGTTAATGCAATTATACCATTTTTAATTCCTATTAAATTTAGAATATCTAAATGCTCTTTAGTTTGTGCCATAATACCTTCGTCAGCAGCAACAACTAAAACAATCATATCCATTCCACAAACACCCGAAAGCATATTTTTTATAAACTTTTCATGTCCAGGAACATCAATAATACCAACTCTAAGTTCATCTGTTAAATCAAAATGAGTAAATCCTAATTCAATAGAAATACCTCTATTCTGCTCTTCTTTTAATCTATCTGTATTTCTTCCTGTTAAAGCTCTTATCAAAGTTGTTTTTCCATGGTCAATATGACCGGCAGTTCCAACAATAATATTCTTTTTATTTTTCATATTATTCTCCTATTAATGAATCCAAAGCATCTTTAATTATACTAAATTCATTTTCAAAAATAGTTCTTACATCAAAAATTAAATTTCCCTTATAAATTCTAGCAACAATTGGAATATTATGATTTCTTAATTTTTCTTCCAGTTCGTTTTCTGTATATGAATTAGAAATAACTTTAACAGCTTTTGATGGTAATTTTTGAGTTGGAAGGGAACCAGCTCCTACTTCTGAATCAATATCTATAATTTCATAAGAAAATTCTTTATTTTCTCCTAAATAATCTATAAATCTTTCTGCCTTATTATAAAGTTCTTCAATTTTTATAGTTAGCATATTTAATGTTGGTATCTTTGAAATTGCTAATTCTTCATCGATATAATATGAAAATACAACTTCTAAAGCAGATAAAGTAAATTTATCAACTCTTAAAGCTCTAGTTAATTGATTTTTTTTCATCTTTTCAATAAATTCTTTTTTACCGACTATAATACCAGCTTGTACTCCACCTAATAGCTTATCTCCACTAAAACTTACAACATCTACTCCATTAGCTATACATTCTTGAACAGTTGGTTCATGTCCTAATCCATATTTAGATAAATCTATAAGCACACCTGAGCCTAAATCTTCAATAATTGGAATATTATATTTTTCTTTTAAATCTTTTAATTCTGTTGAAGTTACGGATTCTGTAAAACCTAGAATTTTAAAATTACTTTGATGTACTTTGAAAAGTGCTGCTGTATTTTCATCTATTGCATTTTCATAATCGCTAAGATGAGTTTTATTTGTTGTACCAACTTCTTTAAGTTCTGCACCACTTTCTCTACAAACATCAGGAATTCTAAAAGAACCACCTATTTCAACCAACTCACTTCTACTTGTAATTACATTTCTGCCCTTTGCCATAGTTGACAAAATAAGCATAACTGCAGCTGCATTGTTATTTACAACCATACAATCTTCAGCTCCAGTTATCTTTTTAATAATCTCAGTTAAATGAGAATATCTTGAACCACGTTCCCCTTTTTGTAAATCATATTCAAGATTTGAATATCCAACAGAAACATCTTTAATGTTTTCTAAAATTTCATTTGTTAAAACTGACCTTCCAAGATTTGTATGAATTACAACTCCAGATGCATTTATAACCTTTCTTAAATTTAAACGCTTTTTATTTAGTAAATTTTTTTCTATATTTTTAGCTAAATTTTCAATATAATTTAATATTACTTTTTCATCACAGCCATTTGAAATATTATTTCTAATAGAATTAAGCTCTTCGTGAATCGATTCCATTATTAAATTTTTAGAATTTTCCTCTAAAAGTTTTTTTATTATTTCATTATCTAAAATTTGGTCAACTTTAGGTATCATTTTATATAAATTCATAAATTTCTCCATTATTCAACTATTAAATATTTTTCTTTTTTCTCAATAACTTTTCCTATTACTGCAAATCTAGTAGGAATATCTTTTAGTTTTTCTAAAATATCATCTACTTCATTTTCAGGAACAGTAATCAAAAGACCTCCTGATGTTTCAGGATTAAACATAACATTAAGTAGAGCCTCATCTACTTCATTTTCAAGTTTATAATTATTTCCAACAAATTTTTTATTATCATAACAGCCCTTAGGGATAAGACCCATATTTGCATAGTCAATAGCACCTTTTAAAATTGGCATACTTGCACTATCAAGTACAAATGTAGTATTAGAACCTTTAGCCATTTCATAGCAATGCCCCATAAGTCCAAATCCTGTAATATCCGTACAAGAGTTAATCGTATTATTTTCTACTGCTCTCTTTGCATATTTATTAAGAGTTCCCATAGTATGAACTGCATCATTTATCTCTTCTTCACTTGTAACTCCACCCTTTATAGCAGTATTTATAACTCCAAGTCCAATTGGTTTTGTAAGAATTAAAACATCGCCTACTTTTGCAGAGGAGTTCTTCCAAACTTTATTAGGATGAACAAAACCCGAAACACTTAATCCATATTTTGGTTCATCATCTTGAACTGTATGTCCTCCTATAAGTAAGCATTCTGCTTCTTTCATTTTTTCTAACCCACCTCTCAAAATTTCAGTTAAAATTTTTGGAGGTAAACAATTTGGAAAACAAACTATATTCATTGCCATAGTAGGCTCTCCACCCATTGCATAAACATCAGAAAGAGAATTAGTAGCTGCTATTTTACCAAAAGTAAATGGGTCATCAACAATTGGGGTAAAAAAATCCAAAGTTTCTATTAAAGCCAATTCATCATTTATTTTATAAACAGCAGCATCATCTGAAGTTTCAATTCCTACAAGTAAATCTTTACTTATAGACGTTTTATTATCCAAACCGGATAAAACCTCGTCCAGAATATCTGGACCAACTTTTGCGGCTCACCCTGAAGTTTTTGCATAAGAAGTTAACTTTACATCTTTTATATCAATATTTTTCATGCATTTTCTCCTAATCTACACTTATATTATTTTTTATTTTCTCAAAAGTTTTCTTTCCAATACCAGAAACTTTTGTTATATCCTCAATTTTATTAAATTTATTTTTTTCTCTATATTCGATAATAAGTTTAGCTTTAGTTTCTCCAATACCTGTTAATTTGCAAAGCTCTTCTTTGCTCGCAGTATTAATATTTACTAAATTATTAGAATTAGAATTCTGAGAATTACTAGATGATTCAGCATTTGAATTGTTTTGTGTTTCTCCAATTTTATAAATATGTATTTTCATTTCATCTTTTAACTTTACAGCTAAATTCAAACTATTCTTTTCTGCATTATCCGTTAAACCACCTGCAACTTTAATTGCATCATCAACTCTATCACCTAGTTTCATTTTATATACACCAGGTTTATTTATTTCACCATCAATATGTATATAAATTTCAGAATCTTTTTTATTACTTTCAGCTAAATCTTCATCTTTGATTTTTTCGTTTTGTTTAACAACATTTTCTATTTTCTTTTCATTTTTGTTTGAAATAAAAAATTTATATCCAAAACCAAGAAAAGTTAATCCTAAAAACATAGAAATAATTAAAATAATATCTTTTTTATTTTTTAACATATTACACCTCAATTATTGCATTTACGAAATAAAAATATATAATAATTATACCATATTATTACAAAAAAATCTAATTTGTTAATTATAAAATATAATTTATTAAAATTATTTAATATATTTTATTACTTAATATAAAAAAATGAGATGCTAATAAACATCTCATTTAAATATTTTTATTAAATTAAAATTCACATAGACCAACAGTTCTTGGGAAAGGTAATACATCTCTTATATTTTGCATTCCTGTTAAGTACATTAACATTCTTTCAAATCCTAATCCATATCCACCATGTTTAGTTCCACCAAATCTTCTTAAATCTAAATACCAAGAATAATCTTCTATATTCATATTAGAATCTTTCATTTTTTGCTCTAAAATTTCAAGCCTTTCTTCTCTTTGACTTCCTCCGATTAATTCCCCAATTCCTGGGACTAACATATCTGTTGCAGCAACAGTTTTATTATCATCATTAAGTCTCATATAAAATGCTTTTATCTCTTTTGGATAATCAGTTAAGAATACAGGACCTTTTACAACTTTTTCACAGATATATCTTTCATGTTCTGTTTTTAAATCCATTCCCCATTCAACAGGGTATTTGAATTTTTCTTTTGAAGATTTTAAAATTTCAACAGCTTCAGTATAAGTCATAACCTTAAATTCAGAATTTACAACAGCATTTAATCTTTCAAGTAATTCTTTATCAATAAAGTCATTGAAAAATTTCATTTCATCTGGTGCATTTTCTAAAACAAATTTTATTATATATTTTACCATATCTTCTGATAATTTTATTACATCATTCAAATCAGCAAATGCAATTTCAGGTTCAATCATCCAAAATTCAGCAGCATGTCTAGTAGTGTTTGAATTTTCAGCTCTAAAAGTTGGACCAAAAGTATAAATATTTCTATATGCCATAGCAAATGCTTCGCCTTGTAATTGACCACTAACTGTTAAATTAGTAGGTTTAGAGAAAAAGTCTTCTGTAAAGTCAATTTCTCCACTTTCAGTTCTTGGAATATTGTTTATATCTAAAGTTGTAACTCTAAACATTTCTCCAGCGCCTTCTGCATCACTTGAAGTTATGATTGGAGTATGAGCATAAACAAATCCTCTTTCATAGAAAAATTTATGAATTGCATAACTAAGCACTGACCTAACTCTATAAACAGCATTAAATGTATTCGTTCTTGGTCTTAAATGTTGAATCGTTCTTAAGAATTCAAATGTATGTCTTTTCTTTTGAAGAGGATATTTTTCATTAGATTCTCCCTCAACAACTATTTCAGATGCATTTATTTCAAAACTTTGTTTTGCTCCTGTACTTTCAACCACTTTTCCTCTAACAATTATTGCTGACGGCAATAGCAATTTTGAAACATTTTGAAAATTATCTAATTTTGACTCAACTACAATTTGAACACTTTTAAATGTAGTTCCATCATTAAGTTCAATAAAACCTATATTATTATTGAAACGACTATTCTTAATCCAACCTGCCACTTCAACTTCTTTGTTAATAAAATCTTTTTCATTTGCAAAAATATCTTTTAATAAAAACATACTATTCCTCCTTTAATTTATCAATAAAATTTTTTTCATATCCAATATTTTTAGGATTATAAAATTTTAAATTTTTAACTTTTTCAGGTAAATATTCTTGACCTGTATGCATATTTTCGTAATCATGAGGATATTTATATTCCTCATTTTTCTTTGAAATAGTTCTACCACTTTTTAAAAAATCAGGAACTTCTTCAAGTCCATTTTCTCTAATATATTTTAACGCCTCATTTATAGCAATATATGACCTATTACTTTTTTCACTACAAGCAAGATATATTGCGCATTGCGATAAGATTATCCTAGCCTCAGGCATACCAATTTTTCTAACAGATTCAGCACAAGCATTAGCTAAAACAAGTGCATCTGGATTTGCATTTCCTATATCTTCTGATGCAAAAATAATCATTCTTCTTGCAATAAAATTTATATCTTCTCCAGCAATTAACATAGATGCCAAATAATAAACAACGGCATCAGCATCACCAACTCTCATAGACTTTATAAATGCAGATATAAAATTATAATGTTTATCCGAATTTTTATCATAATAAACTTTGACTTTATCAAATATAGTTTTTATTACATCTTCAGAAATAACTTTTTTATTTTCTTCAATATTGTCAACAATGAGCTCTAAATAATTCAAAGCAGTCCTTGCATCTCCATTTGACATTTTTATTAAATAATTAATACCATCTTCTGTATAAGATATTGTTTTATTTTTTAATAATTCATCATTTAAAATAGCATTATCAATTATATTTTTTAATTCATCAAATGCGAGAGTTTTTAGTTCAAAAACTATAACCCTTGATAATAAAGCACTATTAACTTCATAAGCAGGATTTTCCGTAGTAGCCCCTATGAAAATTATATCTCCATTTTCAACATATTCAAGTAAAAAATCTTGTTGCATTTTATTAAATCTATGTATCTCATCTATAAATAATATAGTCTTTTTATTATACATTGATAAGTTATCTTTTGCAAGCTCAACAATATCTTTTACTTCTTTAGTTCCAGAAGTAACTGCAGAAATCTTAACAAAAAAATTATCAGTACTATGAGAAATAATATTTGCAAGAGAAGTTTTACCACTTCCAGGTGGTCCATAAAATATAATTGATGCAAATTTATTATTTTTAATCATATTTTTTAGCACAGAATTATTTTTTATTATATTATCTTGTCCAACAAAGCTAGATAAATTTTCAGGCCTCATTCTTTCAGCTAATGGCTTTGATGATTTAGAAAATAAATTGTAATTCATTTTAAATAAATCCATATTTTCCTCATTTCTATAAAATTAGTACCTCGAAAAAATCGAGGTACTTAAATTTTAGTATTTCTTTAATTCTTTAACTTTAGCAGCTTTACCCACTCTATCTCTTAAGTAGTATAATTTCGCACGTCTTACTTTACCACGTCTAACTACCTTTAAGCTTTCAATTCTTGGTGAATGAATTGGGAAAGTTCTTTCAACTCCAACTCCTTGTAATACTCTTCTTACTGTAAAAGTTGCTCTTGAACCTTTACCTTGAATCTTAATTACTGTTCCTTCAAAAGCTTGAACTCTTTCTCTATTACCTTCTTTGATTTTATATCCGATAACAACAGTATCACCAACATTGAAATCAAATTTTTCTTGTCTTAATTGTTCGTTTTCAATTTGTTTTATTATATCCACAACGATTCCTCCTAATATCAATGCTCTTAAATTTCTATCTAAAATCAGAGGAGCACCCTATTCTTTCTTCAAAATATATTTTTCATATAAGTCAGGTCTTTTTTTCTTAGTATTTTCTAATGAAGACTTTTCTCTCCATTTTTCAATTTCTTTATGATTCCCACTAAGCAAAACTTCTGGAACTTTTAATCCATTGAAATCTCTAGGCCTTGTAAAAACATCATATTGTAATAATGAATTATAATGAGAGTCAGTAGGTGCACTTTCAGAATTTCCCAATACTCCACTAACCATTCTACAAACAGCATCCATAAGTAACATAGCAGGAATTTCACCACCAGTTACAACATAATCCCCCACAGAAATTTCTTCATCCACAAAATTGTTTATAATTCTAGAGTCAATGCCTTCATAATGTCCACATAAAAATATTAAATGTTCATTTTTAGATAATTCTTTACATTTATTTTGTGTTAAAACTTCTCCTTGTGGAGAAAGAAACAAAACTTTTGAATTATCTTTTTTACTGAAATTTATAGCATCAAAAACCGGTTGAACAGCCATAAGCATGCCAGCACCACCACCATAAATTTCATCATCAACTTTATTATGTTTATCTTTAGAAAAATCTCTTATATTTAAAACTTCAAGTTCAATAATACCTTTTTCAATGGCTTTTCCTAAAACACCATAATTTCTAATTGAATCAATAAATTCTGGAAATAAAGTTAAAATTGTAATTTTAATCATCTAACATACCATCTATTGTATTTACTTTTATTATAGAGTTTTCCATATCAACTTTTTTTACAAATTCTTTAACAGCTGGAATATAAACACTTTTTCCATTATAATCAACATCATACACATCATTAGCTAATGTAGTTAAGACATCTTTTATTTTGCCAATAAACTTATCATCTTGATTGTAAACATCCATTCCTATGAGTTTATATATATAAAACTCATTGTCTGGAAGTTCTAATAAATCACTTTCTTCAACGAAAAGTCCTTTATTTTTGAATTCTAAAACTTGATTAATATTGTCATACTCATTAAAAGTTAATAAAGCCAGTTCAGAACTTAATTCTCTAACAGATTTTATAGTAACTGCTATTTTCTTATCAATATAAAATTTACAATCAGCTTTAAATCTTTCTATATTGGAAGTTAATGAATATATTTTTACAGTCCCTTTTATTCCGTGAACATTTATAATTTTAGCTACTTCTATAAATTCCATAATACTAATTTATTTCTACTATTACCTTTTTACCTAACTTCATAGCAGAAGACCTAACTATTGTTCTTATAGCCTTAGCAATTTTTCCTTGCTTTCCTATAATTTTACCAATATCATTTTCGTCTGCTTTAATAAAAATCTTTACTAAATCTCCTTCTTGCTCAGTTGTAATAACTAAATTATCAGGATTATCAACTAAAGACTTTACTATAAATTCAACTAATTCTTTCATAGATATAATCCTTATTTATTTTCAGAATATATGTTATTGTTTTTAAACAATCTATTTACAGTATCAGTTGGTTTTGCTCCGTTTTTAATCCAAGCATTTACCTTTTCAGCATCAACCTTAATTTCTTTTGATTCTGTTAATGGATTATAATATCCAATTTCTTCGATAAATTTACCATCTCTTGGTGCTCTTGAATCGGCAACAACTATTCTATAAAATGGTTTTTTCTTTGAACCCATTCTTTTTAATCTAATTTTAACTGCCATATTGTCCTCCTTAAAATTTATTTAAAAAAAGGTAAACCAAATTTCCCTTTTTTCTTAGCTCCTTTAGTCATTTCTTGCATTTTTTTCATCATCTTTTTACTATCTTTAAATTGCTTAATCAATTTATTAAGATTTGTAATACTTGTACCAGAACCTTTAACAATTCTTTGCTTTCTTGAATTATCAAGGATATCTGGATTTTCTCTTTCTTTTTTTGTCATTGATAAAATCATAGCTTCAATTTTATCAAGTTCTTTTTCATCAACATTTACATCTTTTAACATTTTAGAATTAACACCCGGCATCATCGCAAGTAAATCTTGTAATGGACCCATATTTCTAACTTGCCTCATCTGAGTTAAAAAGTCATCTAATGTAAAACTTTGTTTTCTAATTTTTTCTTCAAGCTCTTTAGTTTGCTTTAAATCAAATTGCTTTTGAACTTTATCTATCATAGATAAAATATCGCCCATTCCTAAAATTCTTGATGCCATTCTATCAGGATAAAATTGTTCTAAATCATCCAACTTTTCTCCAACACCAATAAATTTAATAGGTTTGTTAGTAATTGCTTTTATAGATAAAGCAGCTCCACCTCTAGCATCACCATCTAACTTAGTCATTATTACACCGGTGATATCTAATTCGTTGTTAAAACTTTCTGCAACATTAACTGCATCTTGTCCTGTCATAGAATCTACTACCAACAGAATTTCAATAGGTTTAACTGAATCCTTTATAGCCTTCAATTCATCCATTAAAACGTCATCTATGTGCAATCTACCAGCTGTGTCTAATATAACTATATCTTTAGAATTAGAATTTGCAAATTTTATAGATTCATTAGCTATTTTAGTAACATCTTTGCAATCATCAATAGTAAATACGGGAACATCAACTGATTTCCCAACTACCTGTAATTGCTTTATAGCCGCAGGTCTGTAAACATCACATGCTACTAGTAACGGTCTTTTATTTTGCTTTAAAAAATACTTAGCAAGTTTTCCTGCATGTGTAGTTTTACCAGCACCTTGTAATCCACAAAGCATAATAATAGTTGGAGGATTAGAATCAATTTGAATTTTTTCTTCCTTTTTCCCCATAAGAGCAGTAAGTTCTTCATTTACTATCTTAATAACTTGTTGTGCCGGAGTCAAACTCTCCATTACTTCCTTACCAATAGCTCTTTCTTTTACATTATTTATGAATTGTTTTACAACCTTAAAATTTACATCTGATTCTAAAAGTGCAAGTTTAACTTCTCTCATAGCAAGATCTACATCTTTTTCGGATAATTTCCCCTTGCCTCTTAACTTATTTAAAGCTCCTTGAAGTTTTTCAGATAAATTCTCAAATATCATTCCTATCACTTCCTATAAATCATTTTCGATAATTTCATTATTTTTCTTTTGAATAATATCAAGAATATTAGACAAATCAGAATTTTTATTTTTAGAATCCTCAATTAACTTATTAATTTCTCTTAAATTAGAATTTATTTTTTCAAATTTAGAAATTAATTTTAACTCATCTTCATAAAACTTTAATTTTTTTTCTGCTCTGCTTAAAATATCTGATATACCTTGTTTAGAAATTCCATTTAACTCAGCAATTTCTCTAAGAGATAAATCTTCATTACAATATTGGTCAACAACATTATATTGCTTATCGCTAAGAAGTTTACCATAATAATCAAATAGAACTGCTATCTCAACTATTTTTTCCATAATCACCTCTTAAATGGGTCAAGTTTTTTTCTTGACCTTATTATTATACCATTAAATACATATTTGTCAATAGTTTTTTAAAATTTTTTATCCTATAATTTACATATTTAATCTTTCAAAACATTTAGTACATAAACTTTTTATCCACTCTTTTCTAGCAATATTATTTACCCATTCTTTTGGAATTCCATTTTCACTATTTCTTCCGTAATATATTCCTGCTAATCCTCCAACAATAGCAGAAATAGTATCAGTATCTTCTCCTAAATTAACAGCTGTTAAGACACATTCTTTATAGCTTGTAGTATTAATTAAACACCAAATCACAGCTTCTAAAGTGTTTATTACATACCCACTACTTTTTATATCATTAAGTTTTAAATCTTCAATATTTTTTAACCTTTCAAGTTCAGGAATATTTATATATTCAAAAGAATCTTTTATTGATGTAATAATATCGAAACCATTTATTAGATTTTTTGCAATATTTATGTAAACTATACAAGCATTACAAGAAATTTTATTTGCATGAGTTATACTGGAAACAGAAATAATATCTTCAGTTTTACATTCTAAAAATGCTAAAGGTAATATGCGCATTAGTGAACCATTACCATTAGAATAAAAATCATCAAGCCCACATTTTTTAATAGATATTTTTTCTTTATAATATCTATCTAATGCAATTTTAGTTGTACTTCCAACATCAAAAACTTCTCCATAGGGTGTAAATTCTCCATAGTATAACCATTTGATAAAATTATTGGCTATATCTTCTATATCAACTTTCCCTAATCTCGATATACTTTCAATCGTAGCTAAAGTCATAGAGCTATCATCAGACCAAGTTCCTTTAGGTTGATTATATGTACCATATCCAACCATATCTGTACATTCAAAACTATTTCTATCTTTAAATTCATAAGGAACACCTAATGCATCTCCTATAACAAGCCCTATTATTGCATCATATATTTTATTCATATTATTTCCTCCAAAGCACAAAATTATACTACAATTCTATCACTATATTTATAAATAGACAACAAAATTTTTCAAAAAAAATTAACGTATATTTCAACGTTAATTTTAAAAACTATCTAAAAATTGCATTTACAAAATCTTCATCATTATAATCTTGTAAATCATCTATTTGTTCACCGATACCAATTTGTTTTACAGGGATTCCCATTTCAAGTTGAATTGTAAAAACAACTCCACCCTTTGCTGTCCCATCTAATTTAGTAAGTATTACACCGTCAATATTTGCCGTATCTCTAAATTCTTTCGCTTGAACAATGGCATTTTGTCCAGTTGTAGCATCGAGAACAAGAATGACTTCTTTATTAGCATTAGAAAATTCTCTATCTATTACTCTAGTAATTTTATTTAATTCATTCATCAAATTCTTTTTGTTATGAAGTCTGCCTGCAGTATCACAAATCAACACGTCTATATTTTTACTTTTTGCACTTTGAATTCCGTCAAAAACCACTGATGCAGGGTCAGCACCTTCTTCATTTGAAACAATAGGAACTCCTGCTCTATTTGCCCATTCAGTTAGTTGTTCAGTAGCAGCAGCCCTAAAAGTATCCGCTGCAACCAGCATAACATTTTTTCCTTTTGATTTGAATTTATTTGCAAGTTTTCCAATGGAAGTTGTTTTCCCAACTCCATTAACTCCAACTACAAGTATAATTGTAGGCATACCTTCTACTATATTGAAATTATGATTTAATTCCTTTTCTGATAATTTTTTATTCATCAGTTCAATTAATTTTTCCTTTATTTGAACTGGCTCAGTCATTCTTTCACTTCTTACAATATCTTTTAAATCATCAATTAGTTCCATAGTTACATTAGCACCAATGTCTGCTGAAACTAAAATATATTCTAATTCTTCAAATAAATCCTCGTCAATTTTAGTTGACATAGATAGTAACTTATCAATTTTACTAGACAAATTATTTCTAGTATTAGTCAATCCGTTTTTTAATCTTTCAAAGAAACCTTGTTTTTTTTCAACAATTTCTTCATTTGTATTTTCTTCTTTTTTACTTCCAAAAAAATTAAACATACTATTCTCCCTCATTAAATGTCATAGAAACAATTTTACTAATACCTTTTTGCTCCATAGTTACCCCATAAATCATATCTGCCATTTCCATAGTAGGCTTTCTATGAGTTATCATTATAAATTGAGTTTCAGTTAAGAAGTTTTTCAAATATTCAACATATCTTAAAATATTTGAATCATCTAGTGCAGCATCAACTTCGTCTAGAATACAGAAAGGAGATGGCCTTGTTTCAAAGATTGCAAATAATAATGCTACTGCTGTCAATGATTTTTCTCCACCGGACATTAAAGATAATGTCTGCATTTTTTTACCAACCGGTTTTGCAATAATATCTATTCCACAATTTAAAATATCATCACTATCAAGCTCAAGTCTTGCCTCTCCTCCGTTGAAAAGAATTTTAAAAATATTAGAAAACTTTTCATTAATATTTTTAAATTCATCAACGAAAGTTTTTTTCATTGTATTTTCTAATTTTAATATAATTTTATTTATATCTTCAATAGAATTTTGCAAATCAATTTCTTGACTCTTTTGAAATTCCAACTCAGTTTTAACTTTTTCAAATTCTTCTATTGAATCGTAACTAAAAGAGCCGAGTTCTCTTAAATTTTCTTTTAATTTCTTCAATTCATCTTTAGAAAAACACTCTTCTTTGTATAATTCCATCTTTTTCTCACATTCTTCTAAAGTTAAAGAATATTCCTCACAAAGTCTATTTATCAAAGAAGAAAATTGTTCCTTCAAATTAGAAATTCTTAATTCATTTTTTTCAATATCTTTTTCTAGAGTTAAAGATTTTTCATTTAATTCATTATATTTTTTTGAAACTTCTTCATTATCTGATACTAATTTTTTCTTTAAATCAGTATTATATGCTATTGATTTTCTCAATTCATCAATACTGAAATCTAAATCTATAACTAATTTTTCTATATTGTCTATTTCAATTAAATTGTTTTTGAATTGAGTTTCTAAATCTAATAACTCATTTTCTTTTAATTTTAATTTATCTTCAGTAGAAATCTTATTTTCTAATAAAATATTCTTTGAATTTAACAAAAGATTTATATCTCTTTCAACTGAATCTAAATTATTTATAACGACAATTTCTTCTTTTTCTAATTTTGAAATAGAATCTTTAATTTCATTAATTTCTGAATTTATTTTATTTATTTCATTAGCTATAAAAATATTTTTTTCAACAAATGAATCCAATTCTTTTTCTTTATCTAAATTAAATTCCTTATGATTTTCCTTATAATTATTTATTTCATCAATTTTATCTAAAATATTTTTTATATCAAACTCATTTTTATAAATTAATTTTTGCAAGGAATCAATTTTTAAGTTAGTATCATCTTTTTCGTTTTTTAAATTAATCAACTTTTCTTTACTTGAATTAGCGTTTAACTTTATCTTAGAAATTTTATTTGAGTTTTCACTTAAAATATTTTCTAAATTTTTAATTTCAGATAAAGTCTGTTCTAATTGTTTTTTTCTTCCAATTACAGAAAAAGAATTTTTATTTGACTTATATCCACCGGAAATAGAACCCCAACTATTTATAACATCACCATCTAATGTAACAATTCTAAATTTATTTTTATATTTATTGGATAATTTTAATGCAATATCCAAATTTTCACATATAACAGTGTTAGACAAAAAATAATTGATAATATTTCTATATTCATCATCACAAGTTATTATTTCATTTGCAAAAGATAATATATAGTCATCAGTTATATTTCCATATTCTCTTTTAGAAAATATTTTTGAAATTGGGAAAAAATTAAGTCTGCCAATCTTATTAAGCTTTATTTTTTCTATTATTTTTTTTGCTTCTAAATCATCATGAACCACAATTCCCTGAAGATTTGAAGATAGAACTGTATCTATTGCTTTTTTATACTTTTCATCAACAGAAATAAGCTCTCCAAGAGTTCCACAAATCATTTGCTTTAATTCAATTTCTTTATCACAAAGTTTAAATAAATCTTGAACAGATTTACCATATCCCTCATAATTTCTAATATAATTTTTTAACATAGCAACTTCTTTACTTTTATAAGAAATTTCATTGTTTGCATTAGAATTTTGACTGTTTAAAAAATTATATTCTGTTTCTAAATCATTCAAAAAAGATTCAGTTTTTGAAATATCTAAAGTTATATTTTCAACTTTTTGAATATTAGATTCCAAAAGAAATTTATTTTCAGATAATATTTTTTCAAATTCTTCTTTTTCTGTATTAAGTTTAAAAACTTCTTCGATATTTTCTTCTATTTTCTTTTGTATATTATCTTTTATAATTTCATTTGCTCTTTTTTCAGTTTCTAAATCATTTATATTATTTTCAATTTCAGATTTTTCTAAAGACAATTTATCCAAAACTTCATTTTTGGAGCTCAATAACTCTCTATTTTTAGTAAGTTCATCTTTAACTTTATTTTTATCAAAAATATATCGCTTTAAAATTAATTCTTTTCCTGAAATATCTTTTTCTTTTTCTGAAATTTCAGAATTTATTTTTTCTAAACTTTCAGTATATTCTTTTTTAAAATTTAATGACTGCTCATTATTTAATTTTATAAATTTATTTCTTTCAAGCAAAATATCTTTTTTACTCTTGATTTCATTTTTTTTATTTGAAATTTTATTTAAATCAGTAGAATTTATTTCAACTAAATCTGTAATCTTATCAAGTTCTTCCTTAAGTGGAGCAATTTTTAATTTTACGGTTTCAAATTCTTTATTTATATCAAATAATTCTTCCTTGTTTATTTCTAAAGTTTCTGAAATTTTATTAAAATTCACACTTAAATTATTATAATCTTTATATGAATTTGAAAATTCTGCCTTTTCAATATTTTCTAAAAGAGCAATACCTCTTTTAGCCTTATCTGATTGTCCCTTTAAAAAGTCAAATCTCTGCTCATTTTGTATAATTATATCTCTAAGCCTAGTTAAATTATCTTTTGCTTTAAATAATTTTTTTTGAGATTCATTTTTTTGATATTTAATTTTAGAAATACCTGATGCTTCTTCAAAAATAACACGTCTATCTTCTGACTTTCCGTTAATAATTTCTTCAATTCTACCTTGTCCGATTATAGAATATCCCTCTCTACCTATCCCTGTATCTAAAAACAATTCCTTAACTTCTTTTAATCTTACGGTAGATTTATTTATAAAATATTCACTTTCACCAGTTCTATATAATTTTCTAGAAATAGTTACCTCTTTAAAATCAATAGGTATCATATTATCTGAATTATCAAAAGTTATACTTACAGTTGAATAATTTTTTCTAACCTTATTATCTGTACCAGAAAAAATAACATCTTCCATCTTACTACCTCTAAGAGTTTTAGCGCTCTGTTCTCCCAAAACCCATCTAACAGCATCTGCAACATTGCTTTTTCCACTACCATTAGGCCCTATTATAGCTGTAATATTTGTTTCAAAATCTAACTTTATTTTATCAGCAAATGATTTAAAACCATTTATTTCAATACTTTTAAGTCTCATTAACTCTCCTCAAAATATCTTTTTCAAAAATATAATTAACAAAATCATTCATATATATTATATTTCCATTTAATTTTAAAATATTTTTATCTAAAATATGTGTTTTTGTTTTTATATTCATATTATACTTTTCTTTAAAATATTTTAAATTTAATTTTTTGTTTCCCACAATCTTTGAAACTTCAGAATTATTACATTCAATAATTAAGTCATTTTTTATATTTAAAATATTCATATAATATTCTATAAAATCTTTATAAATAGAACTTTCAACAAGTTCCCTAAAAGCTGAATGATAAGGTCCGGCAACAACATCTCCATCTTCTGAAATATTATCACTACTTTGTAACCCTAATCTTATTACAGGAATGTTATAATATTCAAATAATATATAAACATATTTACATAAATAAATAGAATCTTCAAGACTCATAGGTATATATTTTTTCATATAATAAAGTCTTTCCAATTCTGTATCTTTTATGGTTAATGTAGGATATACTCTTACAAAGTCAGGATTTATTTTAGATAATTTAAAAGCAGTATTCAATACAGTTTCAAAAGTATCACCATAAAGTCCTACCATCATTTGTAATCCTAAATTAATACCATATTCTTTTATTAATGAAGATGCCTCATATACACAATCTACATTATGTCCCCTATTATTTAAATCTAAAGTGCTTTGAGTCATAGACTGAATTCCAAGCTCAATAGTTTTCACATTGTATTTTACCAAAACTTCCAAAATTTCTTTGTTTATATAATCAGGTCTAGTTGATAATCTTATAGAATCGACAAGTCCCTTATCTATATAATCTTTTGCTATGGATAAATAACTAATCATTAAATTTCTATCCAACCCGGTAAAACTTCCACCATAAAAAGCAATCTCAATTGGAATATTTTTATTTTTAAAATAAGAAATATATTTTTCTATATTTTTACGCATATCTATTTCATCAAGAGCATCAATAAAATTTGTTATTTTTCTTTGATTACAAAAAATACAATCATGAGGGCAACCTAAATGTGGAACAAAAATTGGAATTATATTACATTTATTCACTTATCGCTCCCGATTTTACAAGTGCATCTCTAGCAGCATTTTGTTCTGCCTGTTTTTTATTTTTACCAGTACCATAACCCATTACTTTATCATCAATATTTACACACATATCAAATTCCTTATTATGGTCAGGGCCTCTTTCTGCTACAAGATTATAAACTATTTTAGTTGTTGAATTTTTATGAAAATATTCTTGTAAATAACTTTTATAATCTTTTATAAAAATATTTTTATTTATCTTATAAACTACTGTATCAAAAAAATGTTTATTAGCTATTTCAGTAACTATGTCCATTCCTCCATCAAGATACAAAGCGCCAAAAAGCGCCTCAAAAGTATCAGCTAAGATACTATTTCTATCTCTACCACCAAAATTATCTTCTCCTTTTCCTAACAGAAGATATTTTCCTAAATCAAATGTTCTAGCAGCATAAGAAAAAGATTCTTCACAAACAATCTTACTTCTAATTTTTGTTAAATATCCCTCATCTGAATCCGAAAACTGACTATATAGTTCAACACTAACTACAAAACCTAATATAACATCTCCCAAAAATTCTAATCTTTCATTAGAAATCTTAGCCTCTTTACATTCATTCAAGTATGACCTATGAACAAATGCTAAATTTAACAATTCTAAATCCTTAAATTTATAGCCAAGAGTTTGCATTAATTCGTTTAATAACTCTTCTCTTTCTTTAGTAATCATAAAATTACCTCTTAAATATTTTTTTCTATATATTCTACTAAATCTCTTACAGTTACCATTGAGCGAATAGTTTCTTCATCTAATTCAAGATTATATTCATCTTCAATATCCATAACAACACTTAAAATTTTTATAGAATCAGCTTGTAAATCTTCTATAAATTTAGTATCTAATTCTATTTCTTTTCCTTTAAACGAATTTTGTAAAAATTCTTTAACTTTTTCAAAAACCATTAGTTTTCTCCTTTCTCAATTTGTTTTTCAATCTTAGAATTTATATCTTTATTTATATAATCACACATAGAAATAATCCCTGAAACAACAGCTTTTTCATCACTACTTCCATGGCCTTTAAATACTACCTTTTTTAATCCTAACATAGGGCAAGCTCCATACTCTTTATAATCAAGAGATTTTTTTAATTTTCTCATTGGTGATTTAATTAAAAGTGCTCCTACTTTCGCAGATAATGAAGACATTAAAGATTTCTTCATATTAGACATTATGAATTTTACAGAACCTTCAATAGTTTTTAAAAGTATGTTCCCATGAAAACCATCACAAACTAAAACATCTATATTGCCATCAAAAATATCTCTTGATTCAATATTTCCAACAAAATTTATATTTTCATTTTCTAAAATAGAATAAGTTTCTTTTAAAATTTTTGTTCCCTTTCCATCTTCACTTCCAATATTCAATAAAGCTATTTTTGGATTTTCTTTATTCAAAGTTTCTTTAGCATAAATATTACCCATTATAGCAAATTGTTTTAAAATATCACTTGTACATTCAATATTAGCTCCGATATCAAGTAAAATCATCTTATCTTTATTTGTTAGTAATGTTATTGTTAATGCTGCTCTTTCTACATTTTCCATTCTTTTAACAATTAACAAACCGGAAACAAGCACAGCTCCTGTACTCCCAAAAGAAATTAATCCATCTGCATTTTCTTTATCTAAATATTTCATTGCCAAAACTATAGATGAATCTTTTTTTCTTCTAACTGCAAAAGTAGGTTCCTCTGTATTTAAAATATATTCTTCAGTATCTATAATTTCTAATCTATCTTCTAAATCTTCATCTATTTCAATTTTTTCTATTACTGATTTAGGTCCAACAACTACAAAAGATAAATCTTTAAGTAATTTACTTGTTTCTACTACACCTCTAAATATAGTTTCTGCACCTCTATCAGAGCCTAATAAATCCACTACTATTTTCATAATTTCCTCCAATATTAACACATTTCAGTATATCACATTTATATCTTTTATACAAATTTTTTCTTTTCATCTATATATACTTTATAGAAAAATGGAACTAATGGAATCAACGCAAAGACCCAAGCTAATGAGTCTGAAAAACAAACTCCATAATATCCATAACTACTTGCTATCAATAATATAACTCCTACTCTTGCAAACAATTCAAAAAGTCCACCCAGCATAGATAAACCGGAGCGTCCAAATCCTTGTAATCCATTTCTATAAATAAATAATAAAGCTAAGCAAGGATAAAAATACATAACACAATTAAAATATATTGAAGATGATTTTTTCATCGTATTTGATGCTGTCGGAACAAAAACTTCTACAAAAAAATCTCCTAAAAAACTAATCAAAAATATTGCAAAAATACTAAATGCTATAGAAATAATTACAGAATAATTTATTCCTTTTCTTATTCTTTCGAAATCTTTAGCTCCAAAATTTTGTCCAACAAAATTAGCAACTGCAACACCCAATGCTATAAAAAGTTGCAAAACTATGCCTTGTATTTTCCCTGCAACTCCAAACCCTGCAATATACTCCGTACCATATTTATTTAACTCCATTTGTACAAACATTGTTCCAAAAGCAGTAATTGAGAATTGAAGTCCCATCGGAACACCTTGTTTTAACAATTCCAAAATTATTTTTTTATTTAGTTTAAAATCTTCTTTTGAAATTCTAAAAAATTCATATTTTTTTAATATATATAAAAATGAAATAATAACCGAAAATACTTGAGAAATTACAGTAGCAATAGCCGCTCCTTTTATATTAAGTTTCAAAAAATATACAAAAAGAATATCTAATACAATATTTAATATTGATGAAATCATTAAAAATACAAGTGGTGTTCTACTATTTCCAATAGCTCTTAATGTACTAGAACATAAATTATAAAACATTGTTGGTAAAATTCCAATATAAATAATGGATACATATACATAAGTTGAATTATATATGTTTTTTGGAGTGTTTATTAAACTTAATATTAAATTATTTGCTAATAGTAATATAACAATCATACACACAGCCAAAATCGAAGAAATCATTATTGACATTGCATAATATTTTTTTAATAATTCATATTTTTTTGCTCCAAAAACATGAGCAATTTTTATTCCAAAACCACTTGAAATTCCAACTAATAACCCTATAAACATAAATACTATTGGAGTGGTTACACTAATCGATGCAAGTGCATTTTCTCCATTTACATTTCCGACAATAAGTGAATCAATAATATTATAAAGTTGTTGAAATAAATTTCCTAAAAATATAAAGATAGTAAAACTTAAAATGGCTTTAAATATACTACCTTGAGTCATATCATTTTTCATACTTCTCCTATTAAAATATTAAAACACGCTATTCAAACGTGTTTTAATATTTTTTTACTGTATTTTATAATTATAATTTTTGAAAATAATCTTTCACTGCAAAAATAAAACTTTCATTATCTTCAATATTTCTTACAGCAACTCTTATAAATTCCCTATTTTCTAAATTAATTTTTGAAGTTAAGTCTTTAACAAAAATATTATAATCTTCTAACATTTTTGAACATAAATTTTTAGAAGTTCCTTTTTTCAATTCAATAGTAAAATAATTCGCTTGAGATGGAATAACTCTAAATTCTTCAATTTCATTTAATTCTTTTAAGAATATTCTTCTAGCATTTTTTATTTCTACTAAAGCATTAGCATAAACTTTTTTATATTTATCATATATTTGCAAATAATATTCTCCAAATGAGTTTATATTCCAAATAGAAACATCTTTTTTTATCATTGAAACTAACTCAGAATTTGAAGTTGCAACTACTCCAAGACGAATTCCAGGAACTCCATAAGATTTTGAAATACTTTTTACAACGATAAAATCTTTATATAACGCTAAAAATTCATCATTTAAGAAAGTTGGATTTTCTTCTTCAGCAAAATCAACAAAACTTTCATCTAAAATAAATTTTATACCATTACATTTAGCCCAATCAATTAAAGTGAAAATATCCTTTTTACATATATAATTTCCGGTTGGATTATCAGGATTTATAAGAACTAAAGCCTCAATATCTTTATCAGAATAAAATTCAATTATATCCTTAGCTGTATATGAAAAATTATCATGGTTTGGAACAAATACTATTGACTTTTCAGAGTTATGTCTATTAGGATATTCTTCAAAAGTCGGTCTGATAAATCCAATATTCCCTTCAATTTTTTCTATAACAGACTTTATGAGCTCAGCTGCCCCATTACCAACAACTATATTTTCTTTTTTTATATCAAAAATTTTAGCTACAAGTCTAGAATTAACATCAAGTCCTGAAGGATACTGTTCCAATAGAACTTTAAAATTATATTTTAATTCGTCTATCATTTTCTTAGGTGGAAAATATGGATTTACTAAATAACAAAAATCTAACAATTTAGGATATCTCCAATAACCTCCATATCTAACTTGATACTTAGAAAGTTTTTCATCTCCACTAGAAAAAATAGAAGAGGCAATATCTAAATCTTGCTCATCATCAATTTCATACCACTTAATATCATCTGAAATTACTTTTGCAAAAATATGGTTTTTACCTAAATCAATAATTGTCTTTAAAACAGCCTCATAATAATCATTTTTACCATTTGCACTCATATATGCTTCTAAAAACGGAAAATAAATATTTTTAGAAAATTCTTTAGAAAATTTATAAATATTTATAGTTTTAAAATATTTGTCAGCATCACCAAAATTAAATTCCTTACCCGGAATAAAATTTAAAATTTCTTCATTTTCATTTATTTTTAGACAAGTTCCATCCATCCAACGTTCGTATTTTGCTACTAAAGCCAAATTTTCACGATTATCTTCTAGAAGTTCACTAATCATTTTATCATCAAAAATTAAATCGGATTCAAGTAAAATACTATCTTCTTTTATCATCTCATCTTTTGCAAGATACATTGAGTAAATATTATTTGTTTTATCATAAATTTCATTATTTATAAAAGTTAATTTAGTATTTATGTTTAAAGATTTTATATAATTAATAAAAAATTCACTCTTATATCCGGTAACAACAACGATATTTGAAAGAGATTTTGTATCTAAAATTCTAAGCATTCTTTCCATTAGAGAAATACCATTTACCTCTACCATAGATTTTGTATTGTTTTCCGTTAATTTTTTTAACCTACTGCCAAGACCGGCTGCTAATATAACTGCTTGCATTTTACACCTCTATCTATATTTTTTAAAAACTAAAAATGATGGAAATTTTGGAATAAAGAAAGTGGATTTTGGTGGTAAAACACAAACTTCATTAGCTAATTCCATAAATTCATCAGATTCTAGTGGACAAAGTTCAATTAAAACATCATTTTTTCCAAGATTTTTTTTAGCAAAATCTATATCAGTATCTCCAATATAATCAACATTAGAAAAATTTAAAATTCTAAACGCTGTTGAAATAATTTGAGTATTCATTCTAAAAACATCATTATTCCAGAACAAATCATTTTCTGTATCTTTTAATTTTACAATAAAAGAATCTCCTTGATAAGTTATTCTAACAAATCCTTTTTTAAGCTCAGCATCGTCAAAAACTTCTAAAAAACTATCCATAAATAACTTTGCTTTTTCAAAAGAAGTTGCATCAATATTTTTAATTACTCTATGAATTGGAGAAATTGTAACTTGTGAAAAACTTAAAAAACAAGAAAATACTGTTTTTTTATTCTTCAACATTGAAGATGTATATAATCTATGATGTCCATCTGCTACATACATTCTTTCAACATCAGAAAATTTATCTAAAATTTTCTTCGCTTCATCTCCGGAATAAACATATAAATCAATATTTTTAAAATGATATTCTTTTATATATTTCTTTTCTTCAATAATTTTTTTGTAATCAATTTCTTCCTTATGTGCAATAAAAACTGGTGCCGTTTCAGAATTATATATATGATAATTAGCAATCATGCCTTGAATAACATCAGGTAAAACAAGTTCGTGACACTTAATTTTCTCTGAAACATATTCTTCTATTGCTAAATCTGCAAGAATTCCATAAGAATCAAAATATTTAAAAACATAAATACAATTATTATTACTTTCTAACGGCTGAGCATTTAATTTTTGCTTACTGTTCTTTGAAAGAAATAAAGTGTCATTATCAAAACATATCTTTCCATCATTAATTTTTGCAAGATTAATGAAATCAGAATCATATAGATTTTGAGATATATTTATAAAACTATTTTTTAACGAATTTATTTTCATAAAACCTCCAAAACAAATTGAATTATAAATTAACAATAAAATATAATTCTTTTACAAAATTAATTTATAATTCAATTTTTCAAAAAAATTCCAACATAAGTATATCACAAATTACATTTTATATCTAGACAACAAAAAAAGATATTGACACATCATCAATATCTAATTAATTTCTTCTATTTAATTTTAAAGTTATATTCTAACTTTACTTACTTGCTTTTTCTTTGTCTTTTTTAATCAAATTTCTAAGAGCATCTATCGCTGTTCTTATGGCTCTATCTGTATCTTCTATTACATTATTTGAAAGATTTTGTTTAACTCTTTCTTGATTGTTTACAACTAAAAATATTGAACCAGCTCTTGTGTTTAGATAACTTGAAACAACAAAAAGTGTTGATGATTCCATTTCACTTGCTTTTGTATGAAGTCTTTTCCACGCTTCCCACTTATTCAAAAGCTCATAGCTAACCGGTTTATTTTCCGGTTGATGTTGTCCATAAAAAGCATCTTTACATTGAACAACTCCAACATGGTAATTGTATCCTGTTTTTGCACAAGCGTTTGAAAGTTCATTTACAATTTCATAGTCTGCAACTGCAGGAAATTCTATTGGCGCATATTCTTTTGAAGTTCCTTCCATTCTAATCGCTCCAGTTGCAACAACTAAATCTCCAGCTTCCACTTCTAAGTCTATTCCGCCACAAGTTCCAACTCTAATAAATGTATCTGCTCCAATTTTGTGTAATTCTTCAACTGCAATTGATGTACTCGCTCCACCTATTCCTGTACTTGTTACAGAAACTTTTTCGCCTTCTAAATATCCTGTATATGTTACATACTCTCTGTTGTCTGCAACTAAAACTGCATCATCAAAATATTTTGCGATTAATTTACATCTTTTTGGGTCTCCGGGTAAGATTACATATCTTCCTACATCTCCACTTTTCATATCAATATGGTATTGTTTTTCTTTTAATAATTGTTGTGACACTTATATTTCCCCCTTATTTTCAAAATTTAACACTAATTCATAGGCCTCATTTTTTGATATATTAAAATTATTTTTTAACATTTTTACAATATCTTTATTGCTATAACCTTCTTCTTTAAAATTTAATATTTCTTTTTCAAAATCAATCTCTTTTTCATCTTCAGAAATTTTTTCAATTACAAGGACTATTTCTCCCTTTACACCCTTTTCTTTGTAATAAGAAATAACTTCTTCTAAACTCCCTCTTTTATATTCTTCAAAAAGTTTTGTAAGCTCTCTACACACACAAACATTTATATTTCCAAATAATTTATATAAAAATTCTAAAGTTTTTAAAAGTCTGTGAGGCGTTTCATAACAAATACCTGTAACATTCATCTTTTTAAAGTTTAAAAAGAATTTTTCTCTTTCTGAATTTGTCTTTGGAACAAAACCCAAATAAACAAAATTTGTTGTATCAAAACCACTTCCACAAATTCCATTTACCAACGCACAAGCTCCAGGCAAAATTTCATAAGCAATCCCCTCTTTTATAACCTCTTGTAAAATCACAAAACCGGGGTCATTTATTATCGGCATTCCTGCATCTGAAATAATCGAAACTATTTTGCCATTTTTTATATTGTTTATTATCTCTGCAACGCGTTCACTCTCATTGAATTTATGATATGATATTAGTTTAGTATCTATATTATGAAATTTTAATAGATTTGAACTATTTCTAGTGTCTTCACAATAAATTATATCACTTTTTTCCAAAACTTCCAAGGCTCTAAGGGTAATATCTTTCATATTTCCTATTGGAGTCGGAACAAAATAAATATTAGAAATTCTTTCCATAATATATCTCCTTAATTTTATCGGTATAATCTCCATTTTTTTCATAAATATAAAGATTATCCTCAACAAATAAATTGCTATTTCCATTTTTTACCAATTCAATTATAAATAAATGTGGCTTTTTATCTACATTTGTAGAAATGAATTGAATTCTCTTAGGTTCTAACTTAAATTTCCTTGACTCACTCAAAACATCAACCAAACGCTCCATACTGTAAATCAAAAAAACTTTCCCGTTATATTTTAACTTTTTATAAGAAAAATCTAAAATATTCTCTAATTTCAAACAATATTCATATCTTGAAATCAAAAAATTTTCATCTTCATTTAATATTCCCGTATTTATTTTCTTATAAGGAGGATTTGAAACGATATAGTCAACAGAGGAATTTTCAAAATCTTCATAGCATAATTTTAAATCTTTATGTAAAAGATTAACATTTTTTAAATTATTTTCAGAAATACTACAATCAATAAGTTTTGCATTTTCGTCTTGAATTTCAATCAAATATACCTCTTTTAAACTATTTAAAAAATTAATTCTAAGACCTATTATTCCGGTACCTGCGCCAATGTCTATTAAAATTTTATCTTTTTTTACATTTGCAAAATGCGACAACAAAATTGAATCAATGCTAAAAGAAAATTTATTTTTATTTGCAAATATGACTCCATTAGTGTTAGGAATAAAATGTTTCTCCATATCTCAACCTCCGACTTATATTTTACCATAAATACGCTTTAAAAGGAATTATTTTTATGATAGAATATATTAAGGTGATTATATGAATTTTACAAATCAACAAGTCGATGCTATTAACCATTTTGAAGGACCTGCTTTAATTTTAGCAGTTCCCGGCTCAGGCAAGACGACTGTATTATTAAATAGAATTTTAAATTTAGTTGAAAATTACAATGTAAAACCAAGTGAAATACTTTCTATAACTTTTAGTAAAGCTCAAGGTATTGATATGGAAAGAAGATTTTTGACCAAAAACCCTGATTTTAAAGGAAAAATAACTTTTAAAACAATTCATGCTTTTTGTTATGAGATTGTTAGAAATTATATGAAAGTTAGAAATATTAAAAAGACTTTAATTGAAGGAAATAACGAGTTTAATAGAAATTTAATTTTAAAAAGAGCATATTTTCAAACTAATTATAAAAAATTAACTGATGAAGAAATAAATGACTTTTTCTCAATTTATGATTTTGTAAAAAATAAAATGTTTGACTTTGAAGGATATATCAAGAAAAATCATTTTATTTCAAATCGAAGTTTAATGTTAAAGCTTTATAATTTGTATGATGAAATGAAAATTCAAAATAATTTTATGGATTTCAACGATTTACTCATACTTGCAAATGAATATATTTCAATGGATAAAAAACTTTTAAAGGCAATTAAAAATAGATATAAATTTTTTCAAGTTGACGAAGGACAAGATACCTCTACTCTCCAATTTGAAATTATAAAAAAAATTGTATTTCCTGAAAATAATATATTTGTAGTTGCAGATGACGACCAATCAATTTACAGTTTCAGAGGTGCAAGTCCTGAAAATCTTTTGAATTTTAAAAACATTTATCCAACTTCAAAAATATTTTTTATGGATAAAAATTTTCGCTCTACAAAAAACATAATAAAAATTAGCAATAAAATTATTCAAGGAAATAAAATTAGATACGAAAAATTTTCAAAACATACAACTGAAGAAAGTTCACAGATAATGCTTTTTAAGGTAAAAAACGCAAAAATACAAGCAAGAGAGTTATTAAACAAAATTTCTGAAATCAACCCGAATGAAACTATTGGAATTTTATATAGAAATAATATCTCATCTTTATACATTGCAGATATGTTTAGAAAGGAAAATATTGACTTTTTCATAAAGGAAAATAGATTCGATTTTTATTCAAATAGAATTTTAAATGATGTAAAAAATATTTTACTATTTTCCGAAGACACAACTGATTTAGAAGTTTTTAAGCGAATTTATTTTAAATTGAACGCTTATATAAAAAAAGATTTTATTTCAAAATTAGAATATAAACCTTATAACCAATGCGTTTTGGAAAGTTTACTTGACTTGGAAGAATTAAATGATTTTTATTTGAGAAAATTCAGCGATTTAAGAAATAATTTCAAAAGAATAAAACGTATGAAAATGGAAGATAAAATTGATTGTATTTTATATGAAATTGGATATGGCGATTATTTAGATAATTTCAATGATTTTTCAAATCTAAATTATAATTTAATTTTCGATTTAATAAAATATTTATCAAAAGATTTAAAAACCTTTGACGAATTCATAGAAAAGTTGAACAATTTAAAAGAATTACTTAAAAATGCATCAAATTCAAATTCAAATATATCCATTTCAACAATACATTCATCAAAAGGCTTAGAATACGACAATGTATTTATCATTGACCTTATAGACGGAGAATTCCCACAAAAAAGCGTATTGAATTCATTTGATGAAAAGTTATTAGAAGAAGAAAGGCGACTATTTTACGTTGCAATGACAAGAGCAAAGAAAAGACTATATTTATTCACAATCAAGGAAAGGAATAATCTACCTGTAGAACCGTCAATTTTTTACAACGAACTAAAAAAGAACAATTAAAAAGGAGCTGACGCTCCTTTTTGTGCTTTATTATTTATTATTTCCTGCATTTGTTCCTGCGATTATTCCAAAAACTGTTATATCCGCAATTGAAACTGAACCTAATCTATTCTTACCATGAATACCTCCAGTCGTTTCCCCTGCTGAGTATAATCCTTTTATAACTTCACCATTTTTATTTAGAACTTGTGCATTTTTATTTATCTTAAGTCCACCCATTGTATGATGAACTGCAGGAACTGCTTTTAGACAATAAAATGGTGCTTTTTCCACTTTAAAACCTAATCTTCTAAGATTAAATAAAGTATCTTTTCCTTTTTCGGAATCTTCGTTGAATTGCTTAATTGTTTCTTTTAAATTCTCTTTATCTATTCCAAAAAATTCTGCCATTTCTTCTATTGAATTTACTTTACAAAGTTTTTTACCTTCAATTAAATTTTTATATTCAATTTCATGAGTAGGTAAGATTTTTGATTTTTGCATAGAATCTTCATCCCAAATTTGATAAGCAATGCTATCTGTTTGAGCTTTAATTCCCATTGAAATTTCTCTTCTTGTTCCTAATTCTTCAACAAATCTCTTGCCCTCTTTATTTACAATTATAGCACCACCTGCAAGTCTTGTATCTCCAGTATATAAAAGTTTTCCAGTTTCAACATCACATACCGGATATAATTGAATTTGATTCATATCAACAACATCAGCTCCAATGGCTTGTGCCATTTTTATACCATCACCCGTTGAGCCCGGAGAATTTGTTGAAAGAATTTTATCATCAACCTCTTTATCATTATCATAAAGCATTTTTTTATTTGCACCAAAGCCTCCTGTTGTTAAAACTACAGACTTTGCATTTATTATTAATTCCCCGGTTTTTATTTTTGCCTTAACGCCTGTAACTACATTGTCCTTTGTCAAAAGTTCAAAAGCATTTGTTTCTGTTAAAATTTCTATTCCTAATTCTTCAGCTTTTGCATGTAATTTATTTATTAATTCTTTTCCAGACTGTCCTTTTGGAATTAAAGACCTTTTAACTGAATGACCTCCAAAGAACATAAGTTCATCTGTCCATTCAACCTTAACATCATCTCTGAGCCATTTTGCACCGTCAAGAGCATTATTAGCCAAGACATCTATAAGTTCCTTATCCCCTCCGGCTTTTTCTACGTCTTTTTTAAATAAATCAACACTGTCTTTTATATTTTCTTTTTCTTGTAGCCAATTATTTGGAGCTGAATATTCCGCACCGGAAATCAGAGTATTTCCTCCAATTAAAGGTAATTTTTCTATGATTACAACATTTGCTCCTGCTTGTTTAGATTTTATTGCTGAAATTAATCCTGCACCACCTGAGCCGACTACAACAACATCTGTATTCATTTCTTTTACTTCAAATTTTTCATTCATTACAGGATTATTTTTTAAGATTTTTTTATAATCTAATCCTGACTTTTTAATTGCATCTGCAAGCGCATTTACAAATGCCTTTGATGAATAAGTTGCTCCGGTAATTTCGTCTAAATTAAAATCTCCCGAATTAACCTTTTGAATTAATTTTTCAATGGCAAGTTTTCCAACATCTTCAGTTTCTACACTTTCCTTCAATGATACATTTTTTATTTTACTATTTTCAAAACTTACATTAAGCACAACATCTCCATTATGTCCTCTTGCTTTTCCCTCATAAGTTCCATTAACAGCTGACTTACAAGAAGTTAAAAATAGTACAAAAACAAGTAAAAATGATAAACTTCTAAATAATTTTTTCATAATATCCTCCAAATCTTACAAAACACAATTATTTTTATATTCGTTTAATACATCAAAAATCTCGTCAATATCGTTCAAAGTATTTATTGTATTTTTTACTTTGTTTGAACCTTTAAACCCCTTTAAATACCACAAAATATTTTTTCTCATTTCTCTTATGGCTATTCTTTCAGGCTTAAATTCAAGTTCTAATTTATAATGTCTTTTTATCGTATCAATCACTTCTTCGAGGGTTGGAGAAGAATATTTTTTTGATAGATTATAATCTTTGATTTGTTTAAAAATAAATGGATTACCAAGAGCGTGACGTCCTATTGCAACAGCATCAACTCCGGTTTCTTCTTTCATTCTTACATAATCTTCAACACTACAAACATCACCATTTCCAACAACTTTTATTGGAACATGATTCTTTAAAACTTTTATATCATTCCAATCGGCATTTCCAGAATAAAACATTTCTCTTGTTCTGGCATGTAGAGTTATCATATATGCACCGGCTTCAACAATAGCATCTGCAACTTCCAAGAAATTTTTATTTTTATCATCAAATCCTAAACGTATTTTAACACTTACTGGAACTTTTGAATTTTTAACCATAGTTGAAACAATATTTTTAACCTTTTTAGGCTCTTTCATCAAATAGCTACCCTCATGATTTTTTACAATTTTCGGAGCAGGACAACCTAAATTCAAATCAAGCTGATAAATATCATCTCTATTATTAAATTTAGTTTGTATTACTTCTTCCATAATCTTTTCATCACTACCAAAAACTTGTAATCCGACAGGACCCTCTCTTTTATCAATATATGTTATGATTGAAGTGTTATCATTATTATAATATAAACCTTTTATAGAAACCATTTCTGTAAAAGTCAAACTTGCACCCATTTCACTTGCCAAAATTCTAAAAGCAACATCGCTAACTCCGGCAAGTGGAGCTAAAAAAATATCTCCATTAAGCATATTATGTCCTCTTCTTCATTTTGTATATTTCCAACATACCGTCAAGCGTAAGTTTCTTATCTATAATATCAATTCTATCTATACCTTTGGTAATTAAAGTTGAATAGCCACCGGTTGCAACAACTTTTAACTTAGAAACATCAAAATTCATCTCTTTTACCGTTTCATCAAGTAACTTTTCAATAAGTCCGATATAACCAATTACCATTCCAACTCTTATATTATCCATAGTATTTTTTGCGACAACTTTTTCCGGTTTGTAGAGTTCAACTCTTGGCAATTTTGCAGTCTTTAAAAATAGTGCCTCTGATGAAATTCCAATTCCAGGAATAATAGCTCCCCCTTGGTAAACTGAATTTTCGTCAACTACATCAAAAGTAATCGCCGTTCCTATATCAATAATTATCAAAGGAACTCCATATTTTTTTATCCCTGCAATAGAATTTACAATTCTATCAGCACCAATCGTTCTTGGATTGTCATGATTTATTTCAAGTCCCAAATCACAATTATCATCTATAATCATAGGCTTTAAATTAAAATATTTCTTTATAGCATTCTCTATTGAATGCATAACATCAGGAACAACCGATGCTACAACAACATCATCTATCTCAGATTTTTTTATATTATTAGCATGAAGTATCTCTGTAATAGACAAAGCATATTCATCACTGGTTTTATTTTTTATTGTATTAAGTCTGAAATCACAAATAAGAGAATCTTCTTGATAGACACCCAAAACAATATTTGTATTTCCTACATCTATAACTAGTAACATTAAGTCCTCCAAAAATTAAACTTATATACTATATAATAGCATTTTTTTAAAATTTATACAATAATAAAAATATCGCCTTTCCATAATATTTGTTATGATACAATATTGATGTGAGACCAAGAGTACAAAAAACTTGACACTACCAAAAATTTTAATAAATAAAAATAATAAATAGAAAAAATTTATTAAAAAAACAGACATTAAAGTTTCCTATAATATCTGCTTTTTATCTTTAAAATCTAATTATAAAACAAAAAAGTTACCATGTATCCACCTGATACAAAGAATCGTGGAATATTACTTATTTTTATTGTTTATTGATGCTTGAATAAATCCGTCAAATAAAGGATGAACTTTATTTGGTCTTGACTTAAATTCAGGGTGGAATTGACAAGCAACAAAATAATTACTACCAGTGTATTCAATAATTTCAACAAGGTCAAGTTCAGGATTTATTCCAGAGAAAATAACTCCAGCTTTTTCAAGTTCTTCTCTAAATTTATTGTTGACTTCATATCTATGTCTATGTCTTTCTTGAATAATTTCTGCATTGTATAATTTTCTAGCTTTACTATCCTTTAAAAGTTTACAGTCATAATTTCCAAGTCTTAAAGTTCCACCAATATTTTCAACATCAAATTGACTTTCCATTAAATCAATTACAGGATATTTTGTAGTATCGTCTTTCTCCGTTGAATCTGCTCCTTCAAGTCCTGCAACATTTCTAGCAATATCAATGATTGCGATTTGCATTCCAAGACAAATTCCAAAATAAGGAATATTCTTTTCTCTTGCGTATCTACTTGTAGCAATCATTCCTTCAATGCCTCTACCACCAAATCCACCTGGAACAATAATTCCGTCAAGTCCTTTAAATATTTCATTAACATTTTCTTCTGTAACTTCTTCAGAATTTATCCAATGAATATTAATTTTGTGAGCATTTTTATAACCTGCATCTATTAATGCTTGTGAAACTGAAAGGTATGCATCATGTAATTGAACATATTTTCCAACAAGTCCAATTTCTAATTCTGATTTTACATTTTTATATGAATCAATCATTTCTTTCCAATTACTCTTAATTGATTTTCCTTCTAAACAAAGTTTATGTAAAACATAATCATCTAAACCTTGTTCATGTAATTTAACTGGTACTTCGTAAATAAAGTCAACATTTTCAGATTGAACGATAGCACTTTTTGGAACATCACAGAAAAGACTAATCTTATTTTTAATTTCATCAGAAATTTTTTCAGGACTTCTAACTACAATAATATTAGTTTTAATTCCTTGACTCATAAGCTCCTTAAAAGAATGTTGAGTAGGTTTTGTCTTTAATTCATCAGAACCAGGAATTGTAGGAACTAAAGTAGTATGAATGAATAATACATCTTCTTTTTTATTTTCAGCATGAATTTGTCTAATCGCCTCGATAAAAGGTAAAGATTCAATATCTCCAACAGTACCGCCAATTTCAGTTATAATTATATCAGCTTTGCTTTCTTCAGCTGCCTTATAAACATATCCTTTTATCCTATCCGTAATATGTGGAATTACTTGAACAGTTGAACCATTGTAATCTCCTCTACGTTCTTTTTGAATTACTTCGCTGTAAATTCTTCCTGTAGTTACATTACTTCTTTGAGTTAATTCTTCATCTATAAATCTTTCATAATGTCCTAAATCTAAATCAGTTTCAGCGCCGTCTTTTGTTACAAAAACTTCCCCATGTTGATAAGGACTCATTGTACCTGGGTCAACATTTATATATGGGTCAAATTTTTGCATAAAAACACTAAAACCTCTATCCTTTAAAAGTCTTCCTAAACTCGCTCCACATATTCCTTTACCAATTCCTGAAACAACTCCTCCAGTAATAAAAATAAATTTGCTCATCATATCCTCCTAATTTAATGCTCTAAAAATTTCTTCATAAGTTGGTATATTCCAATTTTCTCTTGAAATATTTGATTCAATTTCATCACTAATCATTCTAATTTCTTCCAAATTTTTAGGAATAAATTTGTGTAAACTTATTACTTTTTCAATTTCATTTTCTCCATGATTTTCTTTTTCGAAATCACTAAATTCATCAAGTTTTATAAACAGTCCCTCAAGTAAATTATTAAGTTTATTTACTCTCTCATTAAGTTTAACATTTTTTATTCTATCATTCAAATTTATTTCAAAATTAAGCTCTTTTATACAAGATGGAATAACATCTTTGTTAATCATATTAACCAATGTTTTCATCTCTAACATATAAGTATTTTTTACATCTTCAATGCAAACATCATAAACAGCACTTAATTCCAAATCATTCAAAATATTATTTTCCAAAAGAACTTCAAACTCCTTAGATTCTTTTGCATACAATAAAGCATCTAAATATGTTCTATTATTTTTAAGACCTCTTCTTTCAGCCTCTTCAACCCATTCTTTTGAATAACTATCTCCAGAAAACAAGACCCTTTCACTTTCAATTAAAATTTCTTTTAAAAGATTTTTACAAGCAGAAACTCTTTCAGCCTTATCTTCAACATTTTGAACTTTTTCTAAAACATTCTTAAGCTCAGCACCCACAATTGTATTTAAAACTATATTACAATCTGATGCACTTTGCATAGAGCCTAACATTCTAAACTCAAACTTTCCACCTGTATATGCAAAAGGTGAAGTTCTATTTCTATCATCAGTATCTCTTGGAGTAAATCCTAAATTACTGATATTAAAATCATTTTGTTTTACAGAATTTTTAACTTCCATATCCAAAATATCATATAAAATATTTTCAATTTCATTTCCTAGATAAACAGAAATAATTGAAGGTGGCGCCTCATCTCCACCAAGTCTTAAATCATTTCTAACACTTGAAGATGAAACTCTAAGTAATGAAGAATATTTGTTTACAGCTGAAATTGTAGAAACCATAAAAATTGCAAAAAGTAATCTATCAATTTCATTATCATTTTTTGGTAATTTAAACAAATTTTTACCATAGTTTGTAACTAAAGACCAGTTATTATGCTTTCCACTTCCATTTACATTTTTAAATGGTTTTTCATGCAATAAACAAACAAGATTATGCTCATAAGCAGTATTTCTTAAAACTTCCATAACAATTTGGTTATTATCAACCGAAACATTTACAGTATCATATAGAATTGCAACTTCAAATTGTCCCGGAGCAACCTCATTATGTTCAGTTTTAGAGTTAATTCCTAATTCTTCCAATTTTTTATTTATACTATTGTAATATTCCATAACTCTTTTTGGAATTGAACCAAAATAATGTTGTAACAATTCTTGGTCTTTCGGTGGCATTTCTCCAATTAAAGTTCTTCCTGTATTTATAAGGTCAACTCTCTTTTCATAAAGTTCTCTATCAACTAAGAAAAATTCTTGCTCTAAACCAACTTTAATTTTAACCCTAAATATTTTATCATCTGAAAATAAATTATATAAATCAGTTGCTTGTTTTGATAAAAAATCCATACTCTTTAAAAGAGGTGCTTTTTTATCCAAACTAATTCCATCAAAAGAAACAAAAATTGAAGGAATATACAAAATATTATCCATTATAAAAGCATTCGCAGTACAATCCCAATATGTATAACCTCTAGCCTCAAATGTTGACCTCATTCCCCCGTTTGGAAATGATGATGCATCAGGCTCACTCTTTAAAAGTTCTTCTCCTGAAAATCTAACTATCGGTAAATTTTCGTAAGACTTATCTATAAAACTTTCGTGTTTTTTTGCAGTATTCCCATTTAACGGTTGAAACCAATGGCAATAATGTGTTGCACCATTTTCTATAGCCCATTCTTTCATAGCATGTGCAATTATATCTGCACTATCTTTATCTAATAATTCCTCTTTTCGAATCGCATTTTTCCATTTTAAATAAATCGGATAAGGCAACTTTTTTTTCATTGCATTTTTATCAAAAGTAAACTTTCCAAAATTTTCAATTCTGCCCATATATTCCTCCTAAAAAAAAATTGGTCTTCTTTTTACCTCTAAATAGAGAAAAAAAAAACCAAATTTCTAAAATGTTTTATTTGTTTTATTTATACTAATATAATAAAATATTTTTACGATTATGTCAAGAGGTTAAATAAATTTTTTATTTAGAACTTCTAGAAAATATATCAGCAAAAACTTGACATTGTATATATATATATATATAATATCTATGTAAATTAAGTGTGTAAAATTTTTTTGGAGGTTTATTATGAAAAATAAAAAAACTATGGTTTTAATTCCTGCTTTAAATCCGCCTGAAAATTTAATTGATTATATTTATGAATTGAAACATTATGGACTAAATGATATTTTAGTTGTAAATGATGGTAGTAGTGAAAGATTTAAAAAATTTTTTGAAGATTTAAAACAAATTGACGGTGTAACAATATTAACTCATGCAAAAAATTTAGGTAAGGGAAGAGCTTTAAAAAACGCTTTTAATTTTTTTCTGACATTACCCAATATTGATGATTTTAATGGAATTGTAACTTGTGATTCTGATGGGCAACATAGGGCAAAAGATGTACTGAATATTGCAAATAATTTAGAAGTTTATCTAAATTCTTTAATCATAGGTTGTAGAGATTTTGATAGTAAAAATGTCCCTCCAAAAAGTAAATTTGGAAACAAGGTAACAGTAAATGTTTTTAAATTGTTATATAGAAAAAAAATAACTGATACTCAAACAGGGCTTCGTGGTTTCCCTAAAAGTATTATTTCCGAAATGTTAGATATTTTTGGAGAAAAATTTGAATATGAAACAAAAATGTTAATAACTTGCTTTGAAAAAAATTTAAATATAGTCGAAATACCAATAGAAACAGTATATTATAACAATAATGCAGAAACACATTTTAACGCTATCAAAGATTCTGTAAAAATATACAAAGTAATTTTTACATCTTTTTTTAATTATATATTAACCTCACTCTCTTCATTTTTAATAGACATAGGATTATTTAAAGTATTCGTATATATTTTTTCATCATCATTAGTTAAAAATTCATATTCAATATTTTTTTCAAGTGTTATTGCAAGAATATTTTCTTCTCTTTTTAATTTTTTTGTAAATAAGAATTTTGTTTTTAATGGAGAAAAAAGTTTCAAAAAAACAATATACAAGTATTATAGTTTATGTATTTTTCAAATGCTATTATCTTCATTTAGTGTTTCTTTACTTTGGAAAATAACAAATGTTAATGAAACAATAATAAAAATCATTGTAGATACAATACTATTTTTAATAAGTTATAGGGTTCAAAGAACTTGGGTCTTTAAGAAAACGAGGAAAAAAAATTATGAAAAATAAAATTTTAGATAAATTAACACACAAAAAATCTATAATTACTTTCTTTTTATCCTATATAATTACATTACTATTAACTTTAAACAAAAATTTTAAAATTGAGAAAGAAACTTTTTTTCACATTTTTATAAATAATGATAGTTTGATTTGTTTAATGTTATTTATCCTTTTATTTATATTAATAAAAGATTTGGATTTAAAAACTTTAATAGATTTTGAAAAAAGAGAAAATAAGATAATAAATATATTTTCTCTTATCTTTTCAATAATAAGTACAATAGGTATTGAATCATTTAGAAATAATGTTAATAAATATTATATTATTTTATTTTTTTTAATAATGTTTATTTCATTTATAGTTTTTAATTTTTTTATTAGAATTTTATACCTTAAAACAAAAAATATAACTTTTAAACAACCTACATTTACTAACAAAAAATTTATTTTAAAAAAATTTTTTAAAATACTAATACCAATATTTATAATAAGAATAATATTTTTTGTAATATTTTTCCCTGGGAATTTCACGTGGGATAGTATGTACTGTATAAAAGAAGGAATAGGAGTTCTTCAATTATCTAATTCTCACCCATATCTTTATATCTATACAGTAGGATTATTTGGAAAACTCGGTTTAAAATATTTTTCATCAGTTGGTATAGGAATTGGAATTTTTAATTTTATAAATTTAATTTTTACAAGCATTGTATATTCTCTTTTACTATACAAATTATTTGAATTTAAATTTAATAAAAAATTAAAAATAGCTTTGTATTTTTATTTTTGTGTAAATCCATATTTTATAGTTTATAGTTTTACACTGTATAAAGACGTTATATTAGGTAATTTTTTGCTTCTTTTTGTTTTATTGATGATTGAAATGATTTACAATCCTAAAATATTCTTTAGTAAAAATATTTCAATAATATATTTTCTAATTTCTGTTTTTGGAGTGTTTATGTTACACCGAAAAGCAATAATTTATGTTATTGTAGGTTTGGTATTCTTATTATTTGGTACTCAAAAAAAATATAGAATAAATACTTTGACATTAATTTTTTTATCTATAATATTTTGTTTTTCAGCAAATAAAATCACAAAAAGCATTTTAAAACCTTTAGAAAGTTCAATGAAATATGATTATTTATCTACAAGATTTCAACAATTAGCAAGTGTTGCTAAATATCATCCGGAATCATTTTCTGAAAACGAGCTAAAATTATGTGATAAAATTTTTGGACTAGAAAAAATAAAAAATGATTTCGACCCATATTGTGCAGACCCAATTAAAAACCATATAAGGGAAGATAATTTTAAAGATTTAAAAAATGATTTCTTTAAACTATGGTTTAAAATGTATTTAAAACATCCTAAAACAAATATTGATGCTATTTTAAATTTATCTTTATCTTACTTTTATCCCTATAAATTTAGAGAAGGTATGTGGATTGGAGATTATTATGAACATATGTATGAAACAAAAACAGATTGGTTCACTTTTAAAACTTTTGATAAAACATCTAACTTACAATTAAAAGAAAAATATGGATATTTTGATAAAGGATGGAATCAAAACACAGATTTTAAAGAAATACATAAATTAAAGAAAACAACAACAAATATAATTTATTCTATAGCCTCATATCCTGTAATTTCTTCATTTTTAAAAGCAGGATTTGCTACTTGGTTGCTTATCTTATCAATAGGATATTCAATTTTGAAAAGAAACAAAAAAATTAGACCTTTAATATATTTATGTCTTTCCATTGTACTTACTTGTATTTATTCGCCTATAGTAAATTATTACAGGTATTCATATTTAATATTTATAACTGTTCCAATACTTATTCCGCTTTTATTTGTAAATAGTTATAAAAAAGAGTAGTAAGGATAATTTTCTTACTACTCTTTTATTATTAAACATTTTTCTAAATTCTTGATCTTAGTTTTAATATTTTATATAGTCTTAATACTGAATAAATGTAAGATGCAAGTCTTGTCGTTACGTCATACTCTTGTTGAATTTTTAATATTTCATTATATGCAAGTAACATTTTATATTCTACTTTATTCAAAACATCATCTTCAGTCATATCAATACCTGAAATATTTTGCACCCATTCAAAATATGAAGCTATAACTCCTCCGGAATTTGCCAATATATCCGGAATGACTACAACATTTTTTTGTTTCAAAATTCTATCGGCAAGATAATCAACGGGTCCATTTGCTCCCTCAACTATCAGTTTAGCTCTTATTTTATTTGCCTCTTCTTCTGTAATAGAATTTTCCAACGCACATGGAATTATTACATCAACATCTAATGAATAAAATTGGTCGATTGAAATAAGTCTTGCTCCTTCAAAGTTGATTAATGTTTTATGTTTCTCAAAATGAGAAATTAATTTTGAAATATCAAATCCTTTTTCATTATAAATTGTATAAACACCTTTTTCATTATCATACTCTGAAATAGATAAAATATTTCCACCCATTCTTTCTAAATGTTTAGCAGTATTTGAGCCGACATTTCCAAAGCCTTGAATAGCAATTCGCGAATTTCTTATATCTATTCCTAACTTATTTAGAGCCTCTCTTGTCATAACTGCAACTCCAACTCCTGTTGCCTCTTTTCTTCCATAAGAACCTCCAAATCCAAGTGCTTTTCCGGTAAATGTTGCAAGAGTATTATTTCCGGTTAGATTTATGTATTCGTCCAACATCCAAGCCATAATTTTTTCATTTGTATTTACATCCGGAGCCGGAATATCGAATCTATCTCCAATATATTTATACAATTCTTTTACATATCCTCTTGAGAGTCTTTCAAGTTCATTTTCGGATAATTCATTTACATCTACAATTATTCCTCCTTTTCCTCCACCAAAAGGAAGATGAGTAGCAGAACATTTTAAACTCATCCAAATAGATAGAGCTTTAACTTCATCAACATTTACATTTTGATGAAATCTAATCCCACCTTTATATGGACCCATAACATCACAATGTTGTGAACGATAGCCTTTAAATACTCTAACTTTTCCATTATCCATTTTAACCGGAATATTTATTTCTATCGTTCTTTCAGGCTCTTTTAAAAGTTCATACAAACTATCATCTAAATTTAAGATTTCACATGATTTTTTCAAAATCTTTTGAACATTTTCTAACGAATTAACATTATGCATACAATTCTCCTATAAATAATTTTCCCATTCTAAATATAAATTTTCCTTTTCTTTTATCAACTTAGATAAATCTTCGCTAATTTTTAAAAATTTATCTTTATCATTAAAAATTTCAGGATTTTGAATATCTTTATTTAAACTTTCAATTTTATCTTCAATTTCAAAAATTTTATTTTCAATATCCTTTAATTTTTGCTTATTTGCTCTTTCTTCTTTTTCTTTTTCTCTTTTTTTCTTCTTTTCTTTTTCAAGCTCCGTTTTAGAAATTATTTTTTCTTCAGGCTCATCTTTTTCATTTAGCTTTTCTAAAAAATAATCATAATTTCCGTAAAACTCTGTAATTTTATTATCTTCCAAATACCAAATTTTATTTACAACCTTATTCAAAAAATATCTATCGTGAGAAATTGTAAGAACGGTACCTGAATAATCAGAAATTGCTTTTTCTAAAACTTCTTTACTTTCAATATCTAAATGGTTTGTAGGCTCATCTAAAAGTAAAAAATTGGATTTAGACAACATAAGTTTTAAAAGCTCAAGCCTTGCTCTTTCTCCACCACTTAATTCTCCAACATTTTTAAAAATATCTTCGCCTACAAAATTAAATTTTGCAAGATAACTTCTAACATCAAAATTATTCATCTTCGGGTATGAATCCCAAAATTCGTCCATAATAGAATTTTGATTATTCAAAGTCTTTTGCTCTTGGTCATAATAGCCTAAAGAAACTCTTGCACCAAGATTGCAACTTCCTTTAATTCCCTCTAATTTTTGACAAATTATTTTAAATAGAGTTGTCTTTCCAACTCCATTTTTGCCAACAAGTCCAATCTTATCTCCTTTATAGACATTTAAGTTTATATCTTCAAACAAAATCTTTTCGTTAAATCCCATTGATAAATCAGAAATTGTCAAAACATCTTTTCCGGATTCAACCTCAGGAACAAGTTTTAATTTCATTGAATTTTTATAAATTTCAGGATTTTCAATCAAATCCATTTTTTCAAGCATTTTTCTTCTTGAACTGGCTTGTTTTATAAATCTATTATTTCCATAATTTTCAAATCTTTGAATAATTTCTTTTTGTCTTGAAATTTCTTTTTGTTGTTTTTCATAAAGATGCTTATTTACTTCAAGTTCTCTTTCTCGTCTATAAATAAACTCATCATATCCACAGTCAAAAGTTTTTAATTTCTTATTTTCTATTGAAAAAATCCTATTACAAACAGAATTTAAAAAGTATCTGTCATGAGAAATAACAAGACAGCTCCCCTTATAATCTCGAAGATAACTTTCTAAGAATTGAATTGACTCCATATCTAAATGGTTGGTCGGCTCATCAAGTAAAATTAAATTTGACGATTTTAGTAAAATTTTTGCTAAATGTAATCTACTTTTCTGCCCACCACTTAAATTATTAACGGATTTTGAAAATTCTGTTTCTAAAAAACCAAGACCGAGTAAAACGCCTCTAACTTTTGAATTATATGAGTATCCATCATTTTCTTCAAAATAACGTCTTTTATTTTCATATATATCAAAAAGTTTGTGCATTTCATCATCACTTAAATTTTTATTTCCCATTTCAATTTCTAATTCTCTAAGCTCGTTTTCGAGTGAAATAATATCTTCAAAAACTTCTAAACATTCATCATACACATTATTTTCACTAGTATATGAAACATTTTGATGCAAAATAGAAAAATTTACATTTTTTGAAAAATTTATTTCTCCACTATCAAAAGATAATTCTTTTGTTAAAAGATTAAATAAAGTAGTCTTTCCACTTCCGTTATCTCCAACAATTCCAACCTTATCTCTATCCGAGATAGAAAAAGTTAAATTTTCTAATATATTTTCATCTATAAATGACTTAGTCAAGCCATTAACACTTAAAATAATCATAATACACCCTTTTAGAAAATGAATTTAGACTCAAAAGTGCCAACCTTTCCAGCTGCAAGTAAAACACTAAAATATATATATGCAGTTTGATGCCAAAGAATTGTTACATCTAACATTCCATGTAAAATAACTACACAAGTTAAGGAAATTATAAGTCTAAATAAATTTCTTCTTCTTATACTGTAAACTTTTTTACATAATCCAAAGAAAAATGGAAATATTATAGCTATCCCTACAATACCAAAATTTATAAGCAAATCGAGGACAATATTATGTGCATGATTTGCAGGGTGAGTTACCCACATTGCATTTTGATAAGCCATAGGACCACTACCAAATAAAAAAGTTTGTTTAAATAATTCAATTGCATTTTCCCATATTTCTTTTCTTGTTCCAAGTGAATTACCTATAAATTCATATCTTGGAAATACCCTATTTGAGAAAATCATTAGAATAACTATAACTACTGTAAAAACACCAAGAAAAGCAAATACTTTCTTATTGTTTTTAGTCAAAGAAAGCACCAACGTAGCTATAAGTATAGTTGGTAGTGCTGTTCTATTTTCAGTTAAAAATAAAACTATAAAAGCAAGTGTACTTACACACAAAAAGTATAATCTACTCTTTTTATTTTTATTCGATAAAAAGTAGTACATAGCTATTATAATTATAAATTCACATATTGTTGCATAGTAATTTGTATTGAAAAAAGATGATATAGGTCTATGTAAAGACATATATTCAATAAATTCATACATTTTTAAATGCATACTGAACTTATTATACAAAACAGAAAAAATCGTCAAGATAAAACAAAAAATCGATACAATCATATATAAATTTATAATCCTTGAAAATAATTTTCTGTTTATAATCATTCTATAATACATAAAAAACATAGAAAATTCAAACAAAATAATTGAAACGCCTATGCCATATAAATTGTGTTTTAATATTGATATAAATATTGTAAGACTCAAAAATGCTAAAATATTTTTAACATAAGGAGTTTCTTTTATAACAGGAATAATTTTCCCACTAACTAACAAATAGAAAAATAAAGCGTTAAATGAAAAAACTAAAAAATAAAAAGGTAAAAAAACCGTAAATGAAACAATTAAAATTAAAAGTTCATCAATATTTAACTCATATTTTTCTAAAATTTCATTAATATAATTCATATATTTAAAGCCTTTCATAAGACATTTTTTGATAAAACTTATTTCAATTATAGCATAAAAACAAAAAAAATAAAACTCTTAAAAAAGAGTTTTATCAAATAATTATCTAACACCAGGATAATCTTTTAAACTATTCATATAATAAGTTAGAGTCAATAAACTTCCATCTAAATGAACATTTTCAAGAACAACGCTCTTTGGTAATTTTAAGTCAATAGGTGCAAAATTCCAAATGCCCTTTATACCACATGCAACTAATTTATCTGTAATTTCTTGAGCAGGTCTTGCAGGTATAGCTAGAATTGCAATATCTACTTTTTCTCTAGTAACAACTTCTTCCATTTCAGAAATATCTTTTACAACTACATCATTATGTTTACTTCCAATGATTTCAGGAGAATTATCAAAAATTCCTACAACCTTAAATCCTTTTTTTCTAAATCCACTATAATTTAATAATGCACTACCTATATTTCCAAAACCAATAATAACTACATTGTATGGTTTATCAACACCCATAATTTTTTCCAATTCAATTTTTAGCTCTTCAACATTATAACCATAACCTTGTTGTCCAAAAGCACCAAAATGATTTAAATCTTGTCTTATTTGTGATGCAGTCAAACCAGTTATTTTACTTAGTTCTTGAGAAGACACTCTTATAATACCTTTATCCCCTATCAATTCAAGATATCTGTAATACTTAGGCAAACGTTTTATAACCGCAACAGAAACTTTCTCGTCTAACATAATAACCCTCCTACCACTGTGTTTTTAATTAATCCTTAAATATGTAATCTTAAAAACAACTATCTGTTTTAAGTATTATAACACTAATCTAATTTTATTGCAATATTTTTTACAATGTTTTTTACAATGTATCACTAATTTCATTAAAGTTTATCACTCTATACTAATCATAATAAATACTTTTTAACTAAATTTAAACAAAATATCTTGAAAAATGTAAAAAAAAGTTCTAAAATATAGTTAATAAAATTTAGGAGGAAATCACTTTGAATAATTTTGAAGTAATAAAAGACAATCCAATATTTAAAGATTTTTCAATAGATGAAATAATAGAAACTTTTTCTGTAATATCATTTTACGAAAAAGAATACAAAAAAAATGATTTAATATTAAATGAAAATATAAAATTAGAATATTTTGGAATAATTGCTGAAGGAAAAATAGCTATTTCAAATTTTGACCATTTTGGAAATAGAAATATACTAAATGTTTTTGAAAAAGGAGAAACATTTGCAGAGGCTTTAGTTGCATTAGAAATAAACATTCCCCACGAAGTAATTTCACTTACAAATTCTTCCATTTTATGGATTGAATATAAAAGTCTATCAAAATCAAATCAATATTCTAAAATTTTAAATAATTTACTAAATATAATAGCGACAAAAAATTTAATCTTAAATAAAAAATTACAAATATTATCAAAAAGAACAACTAGAGAAAAAATTTTAGAGTATCTTTCAAATCAAAAAAAAATATTATCACCAGATAATAAAATCGAAATAAATTTAAATCGAAATGAGATGGCAGACTATCTTGCACTCGATAGAAGTAATCTATCCAGAGAGCTTAGCAAATTAAAAAAAGAAGGCATAATTGACTTTGAAAAAAATAAATTTAAATTACTATAAATAATTCTTGATATACGAAAAAAGGAGGTTAACGCCTCCTTTTAAAATTATTTCAATGATTTTGGTTTACCAATAATTTCCGAATAAACCACTGCTCTTAAAAGATTTTCTCTATCCTTTAAGCCTAATTTGTCATTTTTTTTCTTAATTAATTTTTCTAAATTATGATTTTCTTTTATTGAATTAGTATTCTCCATTTTATGAGAACTATACATTTGACTTTGTCCTTCAATAGACTCTGTCATCATGCTATTTCCTTCAATAGAATAACCTTCTAAGCCCTGACCCTCCATAGAAGAAGTCATAATACTCTTACCTTCAGAACTTTCAAAACTTCCATAAGATTTTTGTTTAGAATTATTTTTTTTACTCTTATTTTGATTTTTTTTATTCTTAGATTTAGTTGATGCCTTTAAAACATTTCCGTTATAACTTTCATGTTCTTCATTCAACTGTGCTTTTATATCATTAAGCTCAGACTTTAATTCATCAATAAAAGATAAAAAACCTGAATTTTTACTCATAGGAAACACCCCTATTCTGCTAATGATTCTCTCATTTTAGTATCAGATTTTAAATTTTTTAATTTTTCATAATCCAGTACAGAAATATTTCCATCTTCAAATGCTTTTGCAATAGCAAGAGGAATCTTACTTTCTGATTCAACAACTTTAGCTTTCATTTCTTCAATCTTAGCTTTGTTTTCTTGTTCAACAGCAACAGCCATTGCACGTCTTTCTTCTGCCTTAGCTTGTGCTATCTTCTTATCAGCTTCGGCTTGGTCAGCTTGTAATTGTGCTCCAATATTTCTACCAATATCTACATCGGCAATATCAATAGATAAAATTTCAAAAGCAGTTCCTAAATCTAGACCTTTTTTCAAAACAGTTTCTGAAATAGCATCCGGATTTTCAAGAACTAAGCTATGTCTTTCAGCACTACCTACAGTAGTAACAATACCTTCTCCAACTCTCGCTATAATAGTTTCTTCTCCAGCACCACCAATAAGTCTTGAAATATCAGCTCTAACAGTAACTTTTGCCATAACTATTACTTCAATACCATTCATAGCAACTGCAGCAATCTTTGGAGTATTAATAACTTTAGGATTTACGCTGACTTGAACAGCTTCTAACACATCACGTCCAGCAAGGTCAATAGCTGTTGCCATTTCAAAAGTCAATTCTATATTTGCCTTTTGAGCAGCAATCAAAGCATCAACAACATTATTTACATTACCTCCTGCTAGATAATGTGCTTCTAATTCTGAAATGTTAATATTAACATTAGCCTTTGTAGCTTTAATTAATGGGTAAATAATTTTTGATGCTCTAACCCTCCTAAGTTTCATTCCAATAAGGTTTGAAATTTTTACTTTAACCCCACTGAATAAAGCAGTAATCCAAAGTCCTACGGGAACAAAATAAAAGAACCCGAACACCAAAACCACTACTAAAAGTACAACTAAGCTATTAGTTCTTGGTAACATTCTCATAACTAAAACCTCCCTTTTTTATTTACACTATCGTGTATAATTACATTATATCACTTTTTTTAAAAAGTGCAATAGCAAAAAAAGAAATCAATTTCATAAATTAATTTCTTTTTAATCTAAATTATCACATTTTATTTTTGCACTAACTTCATTGTTATTTATTTCTAATTCATCAACTAAATGTTTAACAATTCTAAGACCACGACCTGACGTAGTCATATTTATATCTCCATTTTCGTTAAATATGTAATTTATTCCGTCTCCCTCATCTTTAACATTTATATGTATGCAATCTGTATTTACACAAACTTTTAAATTTATTCCCTTTTCTCTATTACATTTATTTCCATGTTCGTAACTATTTATAACTATTTCATTTATAACAATTCTAATATTAAACATAAGCTCTTCATCTCTAACAACAGATGACAATTTATTCAAAACAAAAGAAACTGCATCATCAATATCATTTAAATCACTTTTAATAATTTTAGCATATTCAAAATCCATATTTTGCTCCTAACTTTATAATATAATTTATATACCCAATTAAAAATTATTATTAACAAATTTTTAAAAAATTTTTATTTGCATATTTAGAATTTTTTTAATATAATATACACTATGAGGTGATTTATATGTTTTTTAAAAATAAAAATTTAGCTAAAATAGATTTATTTATACTTATTTCGCTAGTTTTAATCATATTAATAGGATTAGTTAATTTATATAGTGCAACAATAAGTTTAAAAAGGAATTTTATGATTTCTCAAATTGTTGCAACCGCTTTAGGTTTTATCTTAATGTTTATACTTATTGCAATTGATATAAAATTTTTAAAGAGATTATACTTACCAATTTATATAGGTTCAATTTTTCTTTTAATTTTAGTCCTTATAATTGGTACAGGTGATTCAGTTGGAGCAAGAAGTTGGATTAGATTCGGTCCAATATCTTTTCAACCGTCTGAATTTGTAAAACTTGGTATGATTATTTGTTTAGCCACAGTTATAGAAAAAAATAGTGCAAAAATAAATGAGCCAAAAACTTTATTAAAAATTTTAGTGTTTGCTTTTTTACCTGTTGCACTTGTTCTTAAACAACCTGATTTCGGAACAGCATTTGTGTTTGTGTTAGTAATAGGCTCAATGCTATTTGTTGCAGGGATTAGCTTAAGACTTGTAGTTTATACATTATTTGCTACAATAGCAAGTCTTCCAATTTTTTATATAAGCCTATCTCCATATCAAAAAAACAGAATTTTAAATTTCTTACACCCTGAACGTGACGTTACAGGTACGGGTTATCAAGCTGTTCAAGGAAAAATTGCAGCGGGCTCCGGAAAATTTATCGGTAGAGGTCTCTTTAAAGGCCCTCAAAATCAATTTAACTTTATTCCTGAAAAACAAACAGATTATATATTTCCTGTTTTCGTTGAAGAAATGGGATTTGTAGGTGGAACAATTTTAATTGGACTTTATACTGTTATGCTTTATAGATTTGTTAAACTTTCTAAAAAAACAGTAAATAAATTCAATCAACTTTTAATCGTAGGAATATGTGCAATGTTTTTAGCTCATATTTTTGAAAATATTGGAATGACAATCGGGCTTATGCCTATAACCGGTATTCCACTTCCATTTTTAAGTTATGGTGGAACATTTCAATTAATAAATTTAATTGCAATGGGAATTGTATTATCAATTTCTTGTGAAAAAACTCCATTAGACTTTATGTAATAAATGTTTATATTGAAAAAGCTCGGTCAAACCGAGCTTTCCTTATAATTCATAGTAATTTTTTTCTGTTGATAGATAATCTACAACTCTTACAACTTTTTCGTCTTCAATATATACTCTAGGTATTCTCATATTTATTCTACAAATCAAATCATATACATTTGTATTTGCCATATTTGCAATTTCAAATATATCTAATTTCATATCTTTATATTCTCCATAAAGTAAAACTGTATCTCCAATTTTTATATCATCAATATGAGAAACATCTATCATAGTTTGATCCATACAAACTTTTCCTAAAATCTTTGCTTTTTGATTATTTATCATAACATATCCTTTATTACTTAACTCATAAGGATAACCATCTGCATAACCTACAGAAATTGTCGCAACTTTAATAGTCTTATCTGCACAGAAAGTTCTTCCGTATCCAACCGTATCGCCTTTTTTAATGTACTTTATATTACTTACAGTACTTACAAAACTGACAACAGTATCCATTTTTATCTTTGAATTGTCTTTTACATATTCTGAAGGATAATGTCCATAAATTCCAATTCCAACTCTTACCATATCATAATAATAATTATGAAGTAAAACTCCTCCGTCATTTCCTATATGTAACATTGGCATTTTTAAATTTTCTTCTTCTAAAATTGACTTAACCTTTTCAAATCTTTCTACTTGCAATTTTGTAAATGAAAAATCATCAATATCAGAAACGCATAAATGTGAAAACATTCCTTTAACTATAATATGTTTCATAGAATAAATTTCTTTTAAATATTCTCTTAACTTATCATCAATTAAAAATCCTAATCTATTCATTCCGGTGTCTATTTTAATATGAATTTTACATTTTTTTCTACATTTTGCTGCTATTTCATTTAGTTCTCTAACCATTCCTATATTATAAACAGTTAAATCCACATTATTTTTTATCAATTTTTCAAATAAAGCATTAGGAACATAACCTAAAATTAAAATAGGTAATTTAATTTTCTTTTTCCTAAGTTCCATAGCCTCTGAAAAGTTTGCTACACAAAAATAATCTGCACCTTGTTTTTGTAAAAATTCTGCAACAGTACAAGCTCCAAGTCCATAAGCATTTGCCTTTAAAACTATTCCAACTTTAGCTCCATTGCATTTTTCTTTTATTTTCAAAAAATTATTTTTTAATTTATCTAAATCGACAAAAATCAAAGATTGATTTTCATACATAATATTACCCCCTAATATATTTAATAGCCTTTGGTAAAAATTTAATAATATCTGATGCTATTAAAGAATCTTCTCCTAATTCATCTTTAGCAAAATCTCCTGCCAAGCCATGAAGAAAAACTCCAAGCTTTGCAGAATTAAAAGTTTCTAAGCCTTGACCAATCAAAGATAAAATAATTCCGGTTAAGCAATCTCCACTTCCTGCAGTTGCCATTCCACAATTTCCCGTATTATTTATAATACAATTTTCTTTTGACTTCATTATTGTATTTTTACCCTTTAAAACTAAAGTATATTTTAAATCTTGTTCATAAAAATTAATTAAAGATTCTAATCTATTATCCTTAATATAACTTAAATCATAACCTGAAAATCTTGAAAATTCAGCCTCGTGTGGTGTTATTATAACATTTTCTCTATTTAAAATTTCTTTTTCAATATCATTTAAGAAAAAAATAGCATCAGCATCTATAACTATCGGTTTTTGAAAATTTTTTATAATTGTTTCTAAAATCTTTATATTTTCAATACTTCTTCCCAGCCCACAACCAATAGCTATTGCATCTAAGTTTTCTATTTTTTCAATTATTTCATTTACATTTTCAAAAATAAAATGTCCTTCATTATTATCATTTATAGGAAAAATAATATTTTCAACAGCTTTTATTTGTAAAATATTTGAAATAGAATTAGGACAGATATTGTAAACAAGTCCGCTTCCCGTTCTAAGTGCAGATTTAGCACACAAATCAACACTTCCACACATTCCGATACTTCCACCAACTATTCCAACTTTTCCAAAAGTACCTTTATGTCCATTTTCATCTCTATTTATCATAAGATTTTTATATTCTAAAAATTTTTCAGAAGCTATACTATCTTTAAAAAGTTTTATATCAACGACAGCAATAGCAAAATCCCCATCATGTGAAACAGAACAAGAAATTTCATCTATTTTGCTTTCAATGGTATTAAAAACATTTAATTCAGGTTTTCCAGAAAAGTTATGTATAACCTCCACATCAATTGGTAAAATTGTACCAAAACCCGTACCTATTGCCTTTACAAATGCCTCTTTTAACGAAAAAATACCGGCGATTGTTTCATCTCTATATCCTGTATTAGAAATGTACTCAATTTCTCTTATTGTAAAATATTTTTCTAAAAATTTATCTAAATTTTTCATATTTGAAAATCTGGAAATACTACAAATATCTATACCTATCATTATTCAAACTCATCCATTTCTTTATTCACAAAATTGCTCTCTAAAGAATTATATAATTCCTCATAATTTAAAGAAAACAATTCTTCAGGTTGCTCAACATTTTTCAAGAAATTTCTAATTTTATTTTCAACTTCTTTCATACTCTTAAAAGTAATTAAACTTGGAGAATAAGAATTACAAATAAATTCCATAACTATATAAGCAATATCCCACTTCAATTTTGACTTGTCTTCTGAAGAAATATTTAAATCATCTACTGCACGTCTTACTCTTTTTACAACAGCAAATACAATAAATTCAGAAAAAGAAATAAATTCTTCACAAAAATCATCTTCATCTATATCTTGAATAACAGAAAAAATTAAATTCCACTTAAAATCTTTATTTACTAACTCTAAAAGACCTGTACCGAATTTTTTACATAAATCATTTTTAAATTCAATTTTGTCTGAAAATTCAAAAGTTTCTCCAATTACAATAGTTCTGCTATTAGCACTACTAAGTCTATTTAAAAATCTAACAAAATAATCTTCATATCGCATAGAATTTTGAAATTTATTCTTTGAAAAAATATAATCGACAATAATATTTGCACAGTCTTTAAAATCTACAACAAAGCCTGTAGTTTCCTTTATTTTTACAGAATATAAATCATGCACCATTTTTGATACAATCGTCTTTAAATGTATTTTTGATGAGTCATAATTACTCTTATTTTCTACATTTTTCAAATGATTATAAACGCTTTGTAATTGATTGTCTATCATAGTTAAATTAGCCTTAATAGAAAACATTATTGAGCGAATAAAGTCCTCTGTTACCATATAACTAAAATTTTTATATAAAACACTATGGTCTATTTCTCCCCAGAATATATTTACAAGAGATTTTATCTGCAACTCAAAATTAACAAAATAATCTCCCTCTACTACATATCTTCCATCGATTTTATAAATTTCAAATCCATTTTTTTGAATTGTAGGTTGTTTTTCACTAAGTTTTAATTCTATATTAGAATTTAACTCACTTCTATAAAACCCATCTTCTAATTCAATAGTAAAATTTTTAGAAATAACGTCAAAAATCTTTTTTTCATCATCAATAAATCGACATTCAACTCTAATACCGATTAAATCAGGAAGATTTTCTATCGCAACTTTATAATTAGAAAATCTATAATAATAGTTATTTCTTAACAATTTTTCCCTAATACTATCTTCAGTTTTTATTCTAGCTGTTGTATTTATAAAAAAATCACAATTCAAAAAAATATCATTAAAAAATTTTTTCAAAGATTCAGATGAATTAGAAATAAAATCCATATTATTATCCATATGTTCTATTGATTTTTCTAAAAATTCAAAAATTTCAAGTTTCAAAAAAACACCTCCAATTACAAAAATATTTTACCATAGATTAAAAAGATTTACAATCAAAAAAATTTATCCAAAAGAAAAAAGACTGCATTGGCAGTCTTCAAACTTTAATTATATTACAAGCTGTCTATAACTTTTTTAAGTCTATTTAATCCATCAGTAAGCATATCTCTGTTACAAGCTATATTCATTCTAAAGAATAACTTTCCATTTTCTCCATAAGTCATTCCGGAATTTAATAACAATTTACCTTCATTGATAAGTTTTTGGTGTAACTGTTCATGTTCAATATCAAAAGCTCTAAGGTCTAACCATAATAAGAAACTAGCTTGTGGTCTTTTTACTTTAACCTTTGGTATTTCTCTATTTATAAAATCTATTGCAAAATCAATATTTGATTCAATATATTCCATACATTCTTCAAACCATTCTTTACCATACATATATGCAGCGGTAAAACCAACAGCAGCAAAACTTGCCATATGGAAAATACCATATCCAACTAAACCTGTTATAAATTTAGTTCTAAGTTCTTCATTAGGAATTATAGCAACAGATTGTACAAGACCGGCAACATTAAAAGTTTTACTTGGTGCAGTCAACGTAACTGTGTTATATAAAAAATCTTCATTCATTGATGCAATTGGAGTATGTTTATAATCTTTTAATATTAAATCTCCATGAATCTCATCAGAAATCATTAATACATTATGCTTTCTACAAATTTCTCCATATCTTTGTAGTTCTTCTCTTGTCCATACTCTTCCAACAGGATTATGCGGACTACATAATATACTTAATTTAACATTATTTTCTACAATTTTCTTTTCAAAATCTTCAAAGTCAATAATGTATTTATCTTCTAATTCAATTAATTTGTTTTCAACAACAATTCTGTTATTTAAATGTATAGCATTAAAGAAAGGAGGATATACAGGAGTATTTATAATAATAGCATCTCCTTCTTTTGTATTGCGCAAAATAGTATTAGCTATTCCGGGAACAACTCCGGGAACAGGTACTATCCATTCTTTTTTTATATCCCAATTATTTTTTTCTTTTTGCCATTTAATAAATGATTCAAAAAACTTTTCACAAGGACAATCATATCCTATTACTCCATTTGAAATAGGTTCTTTTAAAGCATTTAAAATTTCATCACAACATTTAAACTCCATATCAGCAATAGACATAGATAAAACTGAATGGTCATTTTTTGGTGCTCCAGCAGAAACCATATTATTCCATTTTTCAGCATGTGAATGTTTTCTATCTACATACTCATTAAAATCATAACATCTACCCATAATAACATCTCCTAAAAATTTTTTATATTTTATTATTTTAATAATAACCTAAATTAAATTTTTAATTTCCTCAATCTTGTCTAACTTTTCCCATGGTAAATCTAATTCATTTCTTCCAAAATGTCCATAAGCAGCAATTTGACGATATATAGGTCTTCTCAAATCTAAAATATCAATAATTGCAGCAGGTCTTAAATCGAATACCTTATTTACAATTTCAATTATTTTATCATCTGAAACTTTGCCTGTACCAAAAGTATCAACATAAATAGAAAGTGGCTTAGCTACCCCAATAGCATAAGAAATACCTATTTCTAATTTATCACAAAGTCCACTTGCAACAATATTCTTAGCAATATATCTTGCCATATATGCACCGGATCTATCTACTTTAGTAGGGTCCTTTCCTGAAAAAGCTCCTCCTCCATGTCTTCCAAATCCACCATAAGTATCAACAATAATCTTTCTTCCAGTTAAACCAGAATCTCCCATAGGTCCACCAATTTCAAATCTTCCTGTAGGATTTACATAAATCTTTGTATTTTCATCAATTAATTCTTCAGGAATTACTTCATCAATAACAAATTTTTTAATATCTTCTTCTATTTGTTCTGATTTAACAGATGGACTATGTTGAGTAGAAACTACAATAGCCTCTATTCTTGAAGGAACTCCGTCAATATATTCAACAGTAACTTGACTCTTTCCATCAGGTCTTAAATAACCCAATATATCATTTTTTCTAACATAAGATAATCTCTTTGTCAACTTATGAGCTAAAGTAATAGTTAAAGGCATAAACTCATCTGTTTCAGTACAAGCATATCCAAACATCATACCTTGGTCTCCTGCACCAACAGAATTATACTTATCTTCATTTCCTTTTTTATATTCCAAAGCACTATCAACACCTAAAGCAATATCTTTAGATTGTTCATTAATACTTGTTAAAACTGAACAAGTTGATGCATCAAAACCAAATTTTGCTCTAGTATAACCAATATCTTTTAAAACATTTCTTACTGTACTTTGTATATCAACATATTGCGAAGTTGTTATTTCCCCAACAACCATAACAACCCCAGTTGTTGTTAAAGTTTCACAAGCAACTCTCGCTACTGGGTCAACTTTTAATATCTCATCTAAAATCGCATCTGAAATTTGGTCACAAATCTTATCAGGATGACCTTCAGTTACAGATTCAGAAGTAAATAAAACTTTTTTCATCTTTTCCTCCTTAAATTTTTTCAAGCAATACAACTGCGTGAGAAGAAATTCCCTCTTCTCTACCTTCAAAACCTAAATGTTCTGTTGTAGTAGCCTTTATGCTTACATTTTCAATATCTGTTTCTAAAACAGTTGAAATTTTTTCTCTCATTTGTAAAATAAAACCGGCAAGTTTAGGTCTTTGTGCACAAATAACGCTATCAACATTACCAATTTTATATCCTTTTTCTTTCATCAACCTAACAACTTCTTTAGTCATTATTAATGAATCTATATCTTTATATTTAGGGTCGTTATCCGGAAATAACTTTCCAATATCTCCTAAACATAAAGCACCAATAATTGCGTCATTTATGGCATGAACTAAAACATCAGCATCACTATGACCTAAAAGACCTTTTTCATGTTCTATTTTAACTCCACCAATTATCAAATCTCTTCCGGTAACCAATTCATGAACATCAAAACCAAGTCCAATTCTCATACTAAATACCTCTTTCTAACAATTCTCTTGCATAAAAAACATCTTCCATAGTTGTAATCTTTATATTAGAATATTCACCTTCTACAAGTTTTACTTTAATACCTAAGTTTTCAACTATTGAGGAATCATCTGTAACAAAAAAATTTTCACTAAAAAACTCTTTATATCCATCTAAAATAATATTTTTTCTAAAAGCCTGTGGCGTTTGAATATTAAACAAAGAACGTCTATCCGGAGTAGAAATAACTTCTAACTCATAAGAAACGAATTTCATAGTATCCTTAGACCTAACACCAGTTATAACTGCATCGTAACCATTCAGCTCATTTATAACATTTAAAATAACACTCTTACTAATAAGAGGTCTAGCCCCATCATGACACAATACAAAATCTGAAAAATTAGACACATTTAAAAGTCCGTTAAAAGTAGATTCTTCTCTTGAAGAACCTCCCTCAACCAATTTTATATCTAAAGAAATTTTATTAATAATTTTTTCAAAATCTTTAAAAAATTCTTTTTTAGTTACCAAAATAATCTCAACCACTTCAGGTATATCGACAAAAGCATTAATAGTTCTTTCAATAACAGAAATTCCACATAAATCTAAAAAAATTTTATTTGTAGAAATCCCCATTCTACTAGAAGAACCAGCAGCAGTAATTATAACAGAAATTCGTTTTGCCATAATTTCACCTCGACCTATATTGTACCACATTTGCAATTTATTTTCTATATTTTATGTAAAAATTTGTCAATTAATTAAAATCCCATATTGTAACCCATATTGTAAAATTAAACTTTATTTTATTAAATATTACTTATAAAATAAGAATTATAGCTTTACATGATAATTTATTCCTCTAAACCTTTTTATTTTACAGTAAACAAAAAAGTGATGTCTTAACACCACTTTTCTACTAAATAAAATATTCAATAAACTATTTTACAAGGTCATATTTATATTGTTTAACACCTTGTGCATTGCTTACGTTAGTGTAACCCATTTTTTTCAATTTTTCGAATGCTTGTCCACTTTGTTTACCAGTATTGCAGTATAAGAAGATTTTTGTATCTTTCTTAGGTGCTTTAGCTTCAATATCTTTTTCGATTGATGCTAAAGGAATGTTTATAGCGTTTTTGATATGTCCTTCGTTATATTGTTCAGGTTTTCTAACGTCAATAACTGTAGCACCTTTCTTTTGTTCTTCTAAAAGAACATCACCTTTAACTAAATCGCTTTTTGTTTCTGATTGTTTTTTATCAGTAGTTTTAGTGTCATTCTTTGCTCCACAACCTACTAAAGTAGTTGCAGTAACTAATGATAAAAGTAAAATTTTTGATAATTTTTTCATCAATTTACCTCCTAATTTTTAATCAATAAGATAATATCATAAATTTAGAATAAAGTAAAATTAATTTTCCTTATTTATAATATTTATTGATAAAAATTTTTTATATTATAACATTTTTTATGTTATTACATATATTTTCCCAACTAAATTGCATGATTTTAGATGAAAAATCTTTTTCAAAATTATTTTTATATAGATTATTTATTTGATTTTCTAAAGCCTTACTTAATCTTTCTATATAATCTTCAACTTCACTTTCGATAATTTTATCTGTATCATATAAGCTTGGCATTTTTACAAATTCAATATTTTTAGACTTAACTATATTTTCTCCAACAAAAGTTATAAAATTTTCAAGTTCGTTCATAACAACATTTAATCCACAAGCCATTGCCTCTATTGTTACAAGTGAAAGACCTTCATAAAATGAAGGCATTACAAATATATCACATACTCTAAATAAATCAGATATTTCTTGCATAGTCATATAACCATAAAGTTTTACATAATCAGACAATTTATTTGAGTAGGAAATAATTTCTTCATATTCTTCACCGGTTCCACTTCCAGCTAAAATCAATTCTATATTATATTTATCTTTTATTTTTTCGAATGCTTTTAATAAATATATTACACCTTTAGCTCTACTAAATTTCCCTGCATAAATTAATTTTAATTTAGAATTTTCATCATATTTTTTATTTTCTTTTTCATAATAGTATTCTAGGTCGTATCCTCCACCTATAACATAAATTTTATCTTTATCATATCCAAAAATCTCAATTATTTCTTCTTTTTGTTTTTCGGATAAACAAAAAATACCACTAAGTTTTGAAATATTTTCACAAATAAAACTTTTATGAATATCATTTTTATATAATTGCCTTAGACAAGTCCCATGACAAAATCCAAAAATTTTAAAGTTAAGTTTTAAACTAGCAACTATTGATGACATAATATATAGATGATTTGTAAAAATTATATCAGGATTAAATTCATTTACAACTTCTTTTATTTTATTTTTAAAAACCTCGATATAGCTTTCTAATTTTTCATCAATCAAATTAGAAAAAAGAAAACTCTCATAAGGCATTACATCACTCATTCCAACAACAGGAAACGGTAATTTCTCATTTTTAAATTTTATTACTTCATAATCATCAAAATTAACCTTTATAATGTCATCTTCATTCATGCAACATAAAACTTTTTGTGTAAAACCCATAGCTTTAAAATTTTTATAAACTTGTGTCAAATATATTCCACTGCCAGTTTTTGAAGGATACTGACTAATTAAATGTAAAATTTTCAATTAAGCACCTCTCTATAACTAAAATACTATTTGTCTAAAATTATATCATACTCATATAAAAAAGTAAAAAAAAAGCTCCACACGGAGCAAATATAATGTGTTGGATCCATACACACTATATTTACGCTTGTGTTGAAGCTTGGTGTAATTTCTTGCTTAATTTACTAACTTGTCTTGAAGCAGCATTTTTATGAAAAACACTATTAACTGTAGCTTGTTTAAGTCTCTTATCAATAGTTTTTAATAATTCATTAGCAGTTTCTAAATTACTTTCTTCTAAAGCTACATTGAATTTCTTAATGTAAGTCTTTATTTCAGATTTTCTACTTTTATTTTTAAGAGTTTGTTTCTTAGTAACATCTATTCTCTTAAGTGCTGATTTAATATTTGCCATTCTTTTCACCTCCTCAAAAATAACATTAATATTATACTACAAACATATAAACTTTTCAAGTCTTTTTTTCATAATTTAATAAAGAAAAAGAACCAAAATTTAAAAAATTTCAGTTCTTTATATCTACATTAAATCAAATAAACTAACTTGATTAGTTTGTTGTAATTTATTTAATACTCCATGTTCTTTTAATGATTCTAATGCATTTTTATTTATCTTTGTTCTCTCTTGAAAATCTTCAATAGAAATAAAAGGTAACTTTCTAACTTCTTCATAAATAGAGTTAGAGTTTACATCACTTACAAAGTCCAAAGCTCTAAATGGTGGTAAAATTTTTCCTTTACCATCGATTAAAAATTTTGAATAATGTGATTTTTCTAAGTCAACTTTACTCGCAACTATTCCGCGAAGATACATTTCTTCGGCAACTTCAAGAATATCATAAACGTCCTGCTCCTTTTTAGATGCAGACTTTCCAAGTTCAGAAATTTCTTTCATCTTTGCTTGTATAGCAGAAAGTCCTTTATAAATTAAATTACCCGGATAATTTTCTATCTTAGTTGTAAAGTATGTTGCATAAAAAGCCTCAGGATAATGAACTTTAAAATATGCAATTCTATAACTCATCATTACATAAGCAACAGCATGTGCTTTAGGAAAAAGATACTTTATTTTTTTACAAGATTCGATATACCACTCAGGTATTCCATTTTCTCTCATATAACTTTCAGTTTCTTCGTCAAGATTTTTTCCCTTTCTTACTGTTTCCATTATCTTAAATGAACGTTTATTTTCAAGTCCTTTAAAAATCAAAAATGTCATTATATCATCTCTTGTACATATTGTTTCATTTAAAGGTATTCCTTGTTTTATAAGCTCTTGTGCGTTTCCAAGCCATACATCCGTTCCATGTGATAAACCGGAAATTCTTATAAGCTCTGTCAAAGTTTTCGGTCTTGTATCAAGTAACATCTGTCTTACAAAATTTGTACCATATTCAGGTATCCCAAGTGTTCCTACTCCGTCCTTATATTTATCATCAATAAATTTCAAACTTTCTGTAGAATAGAAAATATTTAAAGTTTCTTTGTCGTCCATTGGAATATTTAAAGGGTCAACTCCCGTTAAATCTCCTAAATGTTTTATGATTGTTGGAACATCGTGTCCAAGTAAGTCAAGTTTTAGAATTCTACCACTTATAGATTTATAACTGAAGTGAGTTGTCTTTGTTTCAGAAGTTGGATCATCGGCCGGATATTGTATTGGAGTAAAATCATAGATTTCCTTATTATGTGGAACAATCATTACCCCACCGGGATGTTGTCCACTCGTTCTTTTAACCCCTACTAATTTTCTTACATATCTTTTCATATTTCCTGAAGTCAAAGATAATTCTTTTTCTTCTACAAATTTTTTAACATATCCAAAAGCAGTTTTATCAGAAATTGTACCAATAGTTCCTGCTCTATAAACTTTATCTGAACCAAATAATTCTTCTGTATATTTATGGCAAGTCGGTTGATATTCTCCAGCAAAGTTTAAGTCTATATCAGGTTCTTTATCTCCGTCGAAACCTAAGAAAACTTCAAAAGGAATATCATGCCCTTCCTTAATCATATTTGTTTTACAATGTGGACATTCTTTATCCGGCATATCAACTCCAGATTGTCCACTATATTCATCATGAAATTCTGAATGTTTACAATTAGGACAAATATAATGTGGTATAAGAGGATTTACTTCTGTTATACCTGACATAGTAGCGGCAAAAGAAGAACCAACAGAACCTCTTGATCCTACCAAATATCCGTCATCATTCGAACGCCAAACAAGTTTTTGTGCAATGATATATAAAACGGCATAGCCATTCTTTATTATAGAGCCTAGCTCTCTTTCAAGCCTATCCTCAACAATTTTAGGTAAATTTTCTCCATAAATTGATTTAGCTTTGTCATAACAAATTTTTCTAAGTTCTTCATCTGCTCCTTCAATGAATGGAGGGAATGTTCCATTTGGTATTGGTAAAATATCCTCTAACATATCTTTAAAAAGATTTGTATTTTTTACTACAACTTCATAAGCTGTCTCTTTACCAAGATAAGAAAATTCTTCAAGCATTTCATTCGTAGTTCTAAAATAAAAAGCTCCTTCTCTTTCAAGATTTCTATTTCCTTGTCCATATAAAATTACATTTCTAAAAAGATAATCTTCTTTATCTAAATATTTTACATTTCCAGTTGCAACAACTAATTTATCTAACTTTTTACCGAGTTCAAAAATTTTTTTATTTATTTCTTTTAAATCATTTAGTTCTAAAACTTTTCCTCTGTTATATAAATGTTTTAGATTTGATATTGGTTGAATTTCAAAAAAATCATAAAATTTTGCAATTTCTAAAATTTCTTCTTCACTTTTTCCTTCAATAAAAGCATTAAAAAGTTCTCCGTTCCAATTTCCTGAACCAATTAAAAGGCCATCTCTATATTCTTCTAATCTTGATTTTGGAAAACCTGCAACCTTTCTAAAATATTTCATCAAACCTTCAGAAACCATTTTGTAAAAACCACTTAAAGCTTTCATCTCTTTTACATAAATTATTGAATTATATGAAATATTTTTTGCAACAGGCCATTTAGTTTCAATATTATTTATATTTTCATCAAAAACTTTTCCTTGTTTTTCAATTATTTTTATAAGCTCTAAAAGAATACCTGCACAAGCCTCAGCATCAAAACTTGCCCTATGGTGATTCAATAATTTTACTCCAAGCTCTTTACATAATGTATTAAGTTTATGATTCTTTAATTGTGGTAAAACAGCTCTTGCAAAGCCCATTGTATCAATAAAAGTCGGGTCAAAATCAAGAGAAAGTCTTTTACAATTAGTTTTTATAAATGAAATATCAAACTCTGCGTTATGTGCGACAAAAACAGCATCTTTAGAAAATTCTAAAAACTTAGGCATAATTTCATTTATTAAAGGTTTGTCTGCTACCATTTCATTTGTAATGCCAGTAATATCTGTAATTTCTTGAGATATTTCTTGCTGTGGATTTACAAGTTCATTAAAAACTTCAACAATTTTCCCGTTCTCAACACGAACTGCCCCAATTTCTGTAATATTATTTTTCAGATGTGAAAGTCCTGTTGTTTCAATGTCAAAAACTACAAACGTATCAAAACTTATTCCATCTTTATAATTATATAAAATTCTAGGATTATCTTCTAATAAGTTTAATTCAAGACCATAAAGAGCCTTTATATCATCTTTTCCAAATAAATCCATCATTTGCGGATAGGCTTGAACAACTCCTATATCTGTAACACCAATAGCAGTATGTCCCATTTGTGATAATCTTGATTTTAAAACTTGTAAATCAACACAACCGTCAAGACCACTCATCTGTGAATTTAAATGAAGTTCAACCCTTTTTTCAGGAGCCTTATCTACATAAACCTTATTAGGAGCAATTTCCATACTATTAATCATCATAGAAATTCCTCTAGCATATTGGTCGTATTCAACTCTACCGGTAGCAAGTACACAAATTCCCTTTTCAATAGACTTAGAATTTATTTTGTCATTAAACATAGAAAATATTTTATCATCTAAAAATAATTTACAATTCATAGCAGAAGTATCATCTTCAATATCAAATAAAGCTAATTTTTTACCACTTTTAAGCTCTCTAATCTCCAAATCATATACTCTACCTTGAATTTTACAAAAACCACTATTTTGGTCTAAATCTATAATTTGTAAAATTGGGTCCTTATCAGAAATTTTTCTACCAATTTTAAATTCTTTATTTTCTTCAATAACTTCTTTATTAATTTTTGCCTTTTCAACTTTTATTTCATTTTCTTTTTGAATTTCTTTTAACTTGTTTTCTAATTTATCTTCAAATTTTACAGCAGATTTTTCTTCATGAATATCCAAAGAATTAAGCATAAAAATTTCTACATTTTCAGTAAATTTTTTTGAAATAAAGTCTTTTAAGTCATTTACAAAAGAATTAGAAACAAGTTTAAATCTATAAATTGAATTTGAAATAAAAATTTCAATATAATCTTCTAAAAAATTTATTCTATCATTATTAGTAAGAGAAAAACCATGATTTTTTAATAATCTTTGAGTTTCATTTACGAACTCATCGTAATTTATATAGTAAAAATATTCATAAGGATATTCAGCATTAGAAAAAGTCTGAACTGAAAATTCAACTTCTTTACCATTGAATAATTCATGAAGTTCTTCATCTAAAACCACAAGTTCTTCTATACCAATATCATCAGAGTTTGTAAGTAATTTAAAACTTATTTTTTCATCACCAAAAACAAACTCATCAATTATAAAATCTTCTGATAAGCTGTAATTTTTTCGACGTGAAAAATAAAAACTTTTTAAACTCCTATACATATTATTCCTCCGTATAATTATTTATTTCATTAATAAGCTCAGATAATAAATCTTTTTCTTCAACTTTTTTAATAATCTGACCTTTTTTGAAAATAAGTCCTTTACCATTTCCTCCTGCTATTCCTAAATCAGCCTCCCTAGCCTCTCCAGGTCCATTTACAGGACAACCCATTATGGCAATTTTCAAATTTTTCTTTACATGTTTTAATTCTTTTTCTGCCTGTTCAACAATATTTATTAAATCTATTTTAGTTCTTGAACAAGTAGGACAAGAAATTAAATCTATTCCATCTCTTAAAAGTCCAAGTGAACGCAAAATTTCTTTACCTACTTTAACTTCTTCAACAGGATTTCCAGTTAAAGACACTCTAATTGTATCTCCTATCCCTTTTGCTAAAATTATTCCAAGACCAACAGAGGATTTTATACTGCCTCTAAAACTTGGCCCTGCCTCAGTAATTCCTAAATGTAATGGATAATCACATAAACTACTTAGTAATTCATAAGACTCTACACAAATAGGTACATTACTTGATTTTATAGAAATTTTTATTTGGTCAAAATTTAATGACTCTAAAAATTCAACTTGGTCCAATGCGCTATAAACGATAGATTCTTTATTAACTCCACCAAATTTATCTATAAATTTTTGATTTACAGAGCCGGAATTAACTCCAACTCTTATTGGAATGTTGTGATATTTACAACACTCAACTACTTCTTTGACTTTTTTTCTTCCTCCGATATTTCCCGGATTAATTCTTAAACAGTCAGCACCGTTTTCAGCAGCCATTATTGCAAGTTTATAATCATATTGAATATCTGCAATAAATGGTATTGTAGTCAAAGACTTTATCTTTTTAATAGCTAAAGCATCATCTAAATCATTAACAGCAGAACGGCTAATATTACAGCCCTCTTTTGTAAATTCATTAATTTGTCTAGCTGTAGCAAATACATCTTTAGTGATTGTATTTGTCATTGATTGTATAGAAATAGGAGAACCACCTCCAATAGGCACGTTCCCCACAAAAATTTTCTTTGTTATTTTTCTTTCCATTAATTTGCTCCAAATAAAACTCCAAGTCTTAATACATCCTTAAAAGAAACGAATAATATAAGACCCATTAAAAATATAAAACCTATTGTATGAACAAGACCTTCTTTTGACCTTGAAATAGGTCTGCCTAAAATTAGCTCTATAAATAAGAAAACTAATCTACCACCATCTAAAGCAGGTATAGGTAATAAGTTTATAAATCCTAAGTTTACACTTAAAAAAGCTGTAATGTATAGTAATGAATACAAACCATTACTTGCAGCGCTACTTATTGCTCCTACAACTCCAATAGGACCTGAAAGCTGTCCAACTCCTACTTTTCCTGTAAATAATTGTCTTAAAATATCAAACATAGAATTTATAAAATAAAAGAATGTATTAAAACTTTCTTTTACAGAAACTAATAAATTTCTTTCAAGTTTTGAACTAACTCCTAAAACTTTTTCATTTTTATTCTCAAACTTTAAAGAAATTTCTTTTTCTTCATTATTTCTAAGCACTTTAACCGTAGTTTCTTCTTTATCTAATTTTGATAAGCTTGTTTGAATATCTTTCCAAGAATTTATTTTATTTTCGCCGATACTTAAAATCTTATCTCCTGCTTGTATTCCATATTTTTGTGCTACAGAATTATTCATAATACTTTCTATTGTAGTTGTTTGATGCCCTCTAATAGCAAACAAAGTAAAAAGTATTACAAAAGCTAAAATAAAATTAAATAAAGGTCCTGCAAAAATAGTTAAAATTCTCCCTCCAAGAGTCGCTCCGTTGAAATGCCCTCTTTCTGAAAAATCTAATTCTGTATCTTCTTCTCCTTCATCTTCACCCTCCATAGCACAAAAACCACCAAGCGGTAAAGCTCTAAGAGAATATAGAGTATCACCTTTTTGTTTTCCAAAAATTTTAGGACCCATTCCAACTGCAAACTCATTAACCTTTATCTTTGCTCTTTTAGCAAAAATAAAATGACCAAATTCATGAACAACAACTACGACCATAAACACCAACAGTGCTACTATTATCTTTATAATCATTAAATATTACCTCCAAATATATAAAACACAATGTAAACTAAAGGAGTTACAAAAACAATACTGTCGAATCTATCTAAAAATCCACCATGTCCTTTAATAATATTGCTAAAATCTTTTATACCCATTTCTCGCTTTATTTTTGATGCAAATAAATCTCCGATTTGTGCAACTATTGAAAGAATTATTCCTGATAGAGTTACAAAAACAATATTATTTTTTAACACAAAGTAATTAAATAAATTTAACAATATTAGTAAACCGAAAATTCCACCTAAAGCACCTTCAATAGTTTTTTTAGGACTTATACTTGGACATAATTTGCGTTTGCCAAAAATCATTCCAAATAAATATGCGAATGTATCAGTTCCCCAAGAAATTAAAAATACTATCCATAAAAGATTAGTATAACCTAACTTCAAAAAAACTCCCATAGGTACTGAAATATAGATAAAAGAAAATAATAATCTACCTAAGTTTTCAATACTCATTTTATTAAAAAATAAGTAATATATGGAAATAATAAGAAAATATGATGCAAAAAAAGTTAAAACTAAATTTTCATTTGAAATACTTATAGAATACAACATTCCCATAGAAAATATTAAGCTAAAACCAATCATAAACACATCGTTTAACTTAAAAGCCCTAAATAATTCAATTAAACATAAAATAGTAATAGCCATAGAGTATCCAACTAATGCATACCCTTTAAGATAAATACAAATAAAAGATATTATTAACATCAAAGCACCACTTATAGTTCTATTAATAAAACTATTCATTAAATTCCCCCAAATCTTCTATTCCTATTTTGAAAATCATATATAGCATCATACAAATCTTCAGCATAAAACTCCGGCCATAAAATATCTGTAAAATAAAATTCAGAATAAGCCATTTGATAAATCAAAAAATTACTTATTCTTTTTTCATTTCCGGTTCTTATAATTAAGTCAACATCAGAATTTTCTTTAGTATATAAATAATTTTTAAAAGTTTCTTCATTTAAATCATCAACAGAAAATTTACCATCAGAAATATCTTCGTATAATTTCTTTATAGAAGAAATTATTTCGGCTCTTCCACCATAATTAAGAGCAATATTTAACACCATTCCTGTATTATCCTTTGATTTTTCTATGCTATCATCTAACAATTTGACAATAGAGCTTGGTAATTTACTGTAATCTCCAACTACTCTAAAAATTATATTATTTTCTAAAATTCTTTTTAACTGAGAGTTTATATAGATAACTAAAATATTCATAAGACCCTTTACTTCTTCTTCAGGTCTTTTCCAATTTTCAGTTGAAAAAGCATATAAAGTTAAAGTCTTTATCCCTATCTTACAACATTCTTCAACTATATCTACAACTCTATTCATTCCTTCTTTATGTCCGGCAATTCTGGGCAAAAATCTGTTTTTTGCCCAACGTCCGTTCCCATCCATAATTATACCAATATGTCTTGGTATATTTTCAAAATCTATATCTTTCATTAAATTTCCATTAATTCTTTTTCTTTTGATTTTGTAATATCATCTACTTCTTTAGTAAACTTATCTGTAACTTTTTGAACTTGTTCTTCAGCTTGTCTTAATTCGTCTTCGCTGATTTCTTTATCCTTTTCCATTTTCTTTAATTTATCAATTCCATCACGTCTTAAGTTTCTAATAGCAATTTTTGCATTTTCACTATATCCCTTAACAACCTTAACCAACTCTTTTCTTCTATCTTCAGTTAATGCAGGGAAAGGTAATCTTATAACTTTTCCGTCATTAGAAGGCGTAATTCCTAAATTTGATGCTAAAAGAACTTTTTCTATTGGAGTTATTAAAGATGCATCCCAAGGTTGAATTACTAATAATCTAGCCTCCGGAACTGAAATTGATGCAACTTGTTTAATCGGTGTTTCTGTTCCATAATAATCAACAGTAAATTGATCTAAAATAGCAGGATTTGCTCTTCCAGCTCTAACAGTTGTCAATTCTGTTTCATAAGCCTCTATTGATTTTGACATTTTTCTTTCTAATTCATTAATTACTTCTTTATACATATTTATTTCCCCCTTACAATTGTTCCTACTTTTTCTCCCTTTGCAACCCTAACCAAGTTTTCAGGGTCATCAATTCCAAATACAACAAGTGGAATATTATTATCCATACAAAGAGAAGTCGCAGTAGCGTCCATTATACCTAAACCTCTATTTAAAATTTCAATATATGTTAGTTCATCAAATTTCTTTGCATTGTCAAATTTATTTGGATCACAATCATAAACACCATCTGTTCCTGTTTTACCAAGTAAAATAACATCTGCATTCATTTCAGCAGCTCTTAAAGCTGCAGTTGTATCTGTTGAAAAATATGGCATACCTGTACCAGCACCAAAAATAACTATTCTGCCTTTTTCAAGATGTCTTTCCGCCTTTCTTTTTATAAAAGGCTCAGCAACTTCGTGAACATTAATTGCTGTTTGAACTCTTGTCGGTATTCCTAAATTCTCCAATGTAGCTTGTAATCTTAGAGAATTTATTATTGTTGCAAGCATACCCATGTGGTCTGAAGTTGAACGTTCTATATTTTCACTTGAACGACCTCTCCAAAAATTACCACCACCAACTACAATACAAATTTGAATTCCTAAATCATATACATCTTTTACTGATTTACAAATTTTTTCGATTGTTTCATCATGAAGTCCATGTCCTATTCCACCGGACAAAGCCTCTCCACTAAGTTTAATAACTACTCTTTTAAAATCTAAATCCATAAAGTTTATCTCCTTTAAATTCTTACTTTAAGTTTACCATTTTTTCAAAATTTTTTCAATATTTAAAGCAAGTTTTTAAATGCAACAAAAAAGATTGAAATATTATTCCAATCTTTTTATAAAATATTTTAATCTCTATCTATTTCCATTTCACGTTCTATTTCAGCTTTAATTTTTGAAGGTAATTCATTCTTACTATCTTCTATGTCTTTAACTATTTCTTTATAATTTTTAGCTAATTGTTTTGCTTCTTTGTATTCAGTTAAATACTCATTGTTATCGTATTCTATTCCATATTTATTTACAATATCAACATATTCTATTCCTAAAAGAGTATCTAAAATCGTAAATTCATCTTTAAGTTCAAATCTATCATTAGGATAAAACTTACTATCTGCATTTATATATTTTTTACCATTTTTAACTTCTATCTTTGGATTAAAAGCTTCAAAAAAAGCCTCATCTTTACTTGGTTTTTTAAAAACCTTTCCATTTTTATCAACTATAACTCCGGAATATTTGTTCCAACAATAATCCGGATACTTTATATTAACTTTATCCATGGGAAATCCAATACTTCCATTATCGTTTGCTGAAAACACTTTATTTTTTAATTTTTCAACTCCAACATTAGAAGAACTTTTACAAGATGAAAAAATAAACAAAGTACACAAACAAAAACTTAAAATTTTAAAAAATTTTTTCATTATTATCTAACCTCCACATATAATTTTCTTTATTATATCACCTAGTAAAACTGAAATCAATAATAAATATTATAAAAAAGTGTTAAAAAAAAGACAAATAAAACATTTGTCTAATTCATAATAATATTGTTATTTAAGTTTTCGATAAATTCATTTACATTTTCTCTTAAAATTTGATTTTCTTCCTTTTCAAATTCAAAGTCATCTTTTAAAATATCATCAACATACTTTATAGCTAGTTTTAAAAGTTCATAATCTTTTTGAATATCAATCATTTTAAATCTTGCTTCACCCGATTGTCGATATCCTAGAATATCTCCATAACCTCTAAGTAAAAAATCCTGCTCGGAAATATAAAATCCGTCTGTTGATGAACACATAATTTCCATTCGTTTTTTCAAATTTTCACTTCTCTTATTACTAACTAAGATACAAAAACTTTCATAACTTCCACGTCCGATTCTTCCTCTAAGTTGGTGTAATTGACTAAGTCCAAATCTTTCTGCATTATAAATTACCATTATATTTGCATTTGGAACATTTATACCAACCTCAATTACAGTTGTGGCTACCAAAACTTTTATCTTTCCGCTTTCAAAATTTTTCATAATTTCATCTTTATCCACAGGTTTCATTTTTCCATGAATAAATTCAATTTCTATATTTTGAAAGTATTTTTGTTTCAGTCTTTCATACAAGTTTATAACCGATTGCAATTCCATTGTATCACTTTCATCAACAAGTGGACAAACTATATATACTTGACGACCTTCTTCAATATGTTTTTTTATAAAATTAATATATCTTTGTTCATAACTTTCATTTACAAAGTAGGTGTTAATCTTTCCACGTCCACTTGGTAATTCATCTATTGTCGAGATATCCAAATCACAAAACATAACAAGTCCAACAGTTCTTGGAATAGGCGTTGCACTCATTACTAAAATATCAGGGTTTTGAGATTTTTTAGAAAGTAAAAGTCTTTGTTTAACTCCAAATCTATGTTGCTCATCTGTAATTACAAGTCCTAAATTATTGTAAATAACTTTTTCTTGAAATACTGCATGAGTTCCTATTACAATATCAACTTCCCCACTTTCAACTTTTTCATAAATTTTCTTTTTTTCACTTTCTTTCAAACTTCCGACAAGTAATTCAAATTTTATATTATATTTTTCAAAAAGTTCCTTAGCATTTTCAAAATGTTGCCTTGCTAAAATTTCAGTTGGAGCCATTAAAACTGATTGAAATCCATTTTTTACAACATTAAACATAGCAATGAATGATACTATTGTCTTCCCACAACCAACATCTCCTTGAATTAATCTATTCATCTGTTTATCACTTGACATATCTCTAAAAATATCATCTAAAACTTTATTTTGTGATTTTGTAAGTTTAAATTTTAATGAATTGATAAATTCAAAAGTTTCTTTTTTTATTGCAAAATTAATTGCATTGACTTTATTTCTTTTTAGTTTTTTCATAGCTAGTTGAAAATAAAAAATTTCATCAAAAGAAAGTCTTTTTTTAGCTTTTAAAAAACTTTGATTATCTTTTGGAAAATGTATATTCCTAATTGCATTATCATAACTTTCTAAATTTAATTCTTTTAAAATATTTTCAGGTAATTTTTCTTTAAAATAAGATTTACTTTTTAATAAATTTTTTATAATTTTTACAATATCTAAATTGGAAATACCCTTACAAAGATGATATTGTGGAATAACACTTCCAACAATATTAGCTTTATTTTGCATTGTCGGAGCTTGAATTTCTACATTTTTACCAAGTAATTTTGCTCTACCGTACATTTCATATACATTATTTATTTTTAAATTTTTCGAAATAAAATTATTATTAAAATAAACTATCGTACAATAATTCATTTCTTCATCCATCGCTAAAAACTTTGTAACTTTAATATTTCTCTTTTTTCTATTTTCCATTAAAGAAATAATTTTAAGTCGATATGAATAGTTTCCCTCTTCTGTAATCTCAGAAATCTTTTTAAATCTAGTCATATCAATATACGAATAAGGATAATATTCCAACAAATTATTTACATTAAAAATTCCAAGTTTATTTAAAAGAGCTAATTTTTTCTCTCCTATTCCCTTTATATCTTTTAATTGCATAACTTTCCTTACAAAAAAAGTCCTTACGGACTTTTTAAATTTTTATTTTTATTCAACTGAAATTAAATAATAGTACAATGGTTGTCCACCATAAACTAATTCAACTTCTATATCTTCATATTTTTCTTCAACAAGTTTTGCCAACTTTTCAGCATCTTTTTCTTTAACATCTTCTCCATAATAAATACTGATTATAGATGAATCTTCATCGATAAGCTCATCAACAAGTTTTTTGAAAGTATCTTCTATTTTCTTTTCAGAAATAGTAATCTTACCTTCATTTAATCCCATTAAATCATCTTTTTTAATCTTAACTCCATCAATTTCAGTATCTCTAAGAGCATAAGTTATTTGTCCAACTTTAACATTTGAAATTGCCTCAGTCATAACTTCCATATTTTCTTCAACAGATAAAGACTCATCAAAATTAAATAATGAACTAAATGCTTGTGGAATTTGTTTTGTCTTTATAACATGAAGTCTTTTTTCTGAAATTTTTGCAGCTTGCTCTGAAACAAGAATAATATTACTATTATTTGGGAAAACAAAAATATCATCTGCATTAATCTTTTCAACTGCTTTTAAAATATCTTCAGTTGACGGATTCATTGTTTGTCCACCTGTGATTATTTCATCAACTCCCATACTCTTGAAGATTTCATCAATACCTTCTCCTGTTGAAATTGAAATAAAACCATATTTTTTATTTTCTTTAACTTTTTCAGAACGTTTTGCCTCTGCAACTTCCTTGTCTGTATGGTGTAAATGATTATGTTGTCTTCTCATATTGTCAATTTTTAAATCATGTAATGGTCCAAACTCTAATGCCCATTCAATAGCTTGTCCAGGGTGATTTGTATGAACATGAACTTTTATAATATTGTCGCCCTTAACGACAATTAAAGAATCTCCAATACCTGAAAGCTTATCTCTTAAAATTCCATATTCTTCTGAATTACTTGTAACCATAAATTCAGTACAATATCCAAATTTAATGTCCTCATCTTGTTGCGCAGCTAAATGTTCAATTCTTGCAGGTTTATTAAATTCATAATTATTTTTTATTTCAACAATTTCATCTCCTAATGCACCTTCTAAAAGATACATTAAACCACGTCCACCTGCGTCCACTACTTCTGCTTCCTTTAAAATAGGTAAAATTTCTGGAGTTTTTTCCAAACTTCTAAAACCTTCTTTTAAAATTTCTTTACAGAATTCAATTTCATCATCAAAATTTGCATAATTAGCCTCAGCAAACTCTCCCATTTCTCTAATAACAGTAAGAATTGTTCCTTCAGTTGGTTTTATAACTGATTTATATGCAACTTTATAAGCATTTACAAAACAATTTTTTAATGTTTCAACATCAAGAGTAACACTTTCTTTACTTCCCAAGTGAAAACCTCTTAAAATTTGAGATAAAATTACACCTGAATTTCCTCTTGCCCCCATTAATGCACCGTCACTAATAGCCTTAGTAACATCTGCACAAGTATTAACTTTTGAATTTTCTAAATTTTTAATTGCTGATTTAATAGTCAAAGACATATTTGTACCTGTATCTCCATCTGGAACCGGAAATACATTTAGGCTATTAACTATCTCTTTATTTGTTTCAAGATAATTACGAGCTCTTACAAATGCCATTTGTAACTGTTCACTATTTATCATAAAAACTTCCTCCTAATTACCTTCTACTTTTATTCCTTGCACATTAACATTAACTGATTTAACTTTTAAACCAGTTAAGTTTTCAACATTGTATTTTACATTTTCTATTACATTCTCACAAACTGTTGAAATTTTAATTCCATATTGAACGACAATATGTAAATCTATAAAAATATTATTATCTTTAAGTGCAACATGAACACCTTTGCTAGAATTATCCCAACCTAAAAGTTGATAAATTCCATCTTTAGGAGAAACATTAGCCAATCCGCTAACACCATAACTTTCTCTTAATACATTAGCTACGATTGTTTTAACCACAACTGGATTAATAGAAACTTTACCTAATTCATTATTAAATTCCATAAAATACCTCCTAATTATATATAAATATATAAATTACTATATCAAATTTTAACAAAAAAATCAACTTTTTTTACAAATCTTTAATTGCAGACTTCCATTTCACTTTTAAAACAAAGAAAAAGAATATGAACGCTGCCATGCAATTTGAAAATAAATTTCCCCAAAAAATTGAATAAACTCCTAAATATTTTTCTGTAAAAATTATAAAAATATATCTAAGTAACCACACTCTCATTATTCCGGTTAATAATGGCATTTTTGTTCTTCCAAGTCCAATAAAAACTCCTTGTTCAACTGTAAATATACCAAAGCCTATTACCGAATACATATAAATTGTAAGCGCTTTATTTGTTATCTTAGTAATTTCAGGATTTTTTTGGAACATTTCAACAATATATGGATTTAAAGGTGTAAAAATAATTATAATTGAAAAAACTATAAGCAAAGATAGTAAAATTCCATAATAAAAAACTTTTTTAGCATTTTTTGTATTTCCATTACCAATATTCATACTAACCATAGTCGTAACAGTTGTTCCTATACTTGTTGGCAAAACAAAATAAATTGAATTTATATTTGACGCAATTGTTGAGGCGTTAAGGGCAATAGAGCCATACTTAACAACTTCTTTATTTATTAAAAAGAATCCGATATAAACTAAAATATAGGATAAAATACTAGGAATTGCCAAAGCCATAGTCTTTTTAACAAATTCAAAATCAAACCTAAATCCTTTTAAAGAAAGCATAAAATCCGATTTTTTTACAAATAAATCATAGTACATCCAAATACCTATTAAAAAGTAAGACACAAATGATGCAGATACTGCTCCAATAACTCCTAAATTCAAAATTGATAAAAATAATGTATTAAATATAATTTTTAAAATTAATAAAATTATCATTCTTAAAAAAGGTGCCTCAGGATGTCCCGTTCCGTTTTTTATTGAATTAAAAATTGATGCCATAAATAAAAATGGTAAAACAAAAGAATATAACCCAAGATATTGAAAAACATGAACTGAAAGCTCACTACTTACACCTCTTGAAATTATATAAGATAAAATAACACATAAAGGAGATAACAATAATCCAATTACAAAAGATAAAACTAAAATTTGTACTGCACTATGTTTAGTTTTCTCTATATCTCCCTTTCCATAAAGTTGTCCTATAAGTGCTGAGGCTGCAACACTAAGTCCTTGTGAAAAAGCATTTAAAATACCAATTACCGATTGAGAAAATCCTATCGCTCCTGCAATTATATAACCGGAGTTATTATTTAAAAACAATCCGTCTGTGATTGGAATTAAAGCCTGAACAATTCCCATCATAAACATAGGTATTGTTAAAATAATCATTGTTTTTAAAACTTTTTCACTTAAAATCATATTACGTCGCTCTTGTGAGCTTTTATTTAAAAATTTTATATTCATATCAATCACTCCGCTTTAATTATATACCCTTATAAAGAGTATTGCAACGAAAATATAAAAAAGCTGTTGAAAATTTTCAACAGCTTTAAAATTTTTAATTAGAATTATAATTCTATATCAAGTAAAGCACCGATTGAATTATCTAACTCTTGATTTTCAAATTTTGTTTCTTCTTCTTTTTCTTCTTCAACTTCTTCTTTTTCTTCTTCAACAGTTTCTACAACTGGTTTTTCAAGAAGTTCTTTGATTGATAAAGAAATTTTTTGGTTTTCTTCATCAATATTGATGATTTTAACTTCTACTTCTTCCCCAATATTTAAAACATCAGATGCTTTTTCAATATGATCATGAGAAATTTGAGAAATGTGAACTAAACCTTCAACATTTTCTTTTAATTTTACAAATGCACCAAAATCAACAAGATTGATTACAGTACCAGTAACAACATCACCAACTTTATTATTTTCTAAGAATAATTCGAATGGTTTCTTTGTTAATTGTTTTAAACCTAAAGAGATTCTATTTCTTTCTCTGTTAAGTTTTAAAATAGTAACTTCTACTTCATCACCTACTGATAAAATATCAGAAGGTTTTTTAATTCTATTCCAAGAAATATCTGAAACATGGATTAAGCCATCAACATCACCTAAGTTTACAAATGCACCAAAGTCGGTTAATTTTCTTACAGTTCCTTTTAATACATCGCCAACTTCTAATTTACTCCAAGCTAAATCTAATTTTTCATTTAATTCTTTTTCTTCAATTTCTCTTCTTGAAAGAACAACTTTTTTCTTTCTTTCATCAAGATTAATTATAGCACATTCCATTTTTGTACCAATATATGGTGTAAAATCTTTTACGAAGTTAGTTGTAATATGACTTGCCGGGATAAAAGCATTAATACCATCAACAGTAGCTAATAGGCCTCCTTTAACTTCTTTTACAACTTCAGCTTCTACTAACTCTTTATTGTTGAATTTTTCAACAAGATTTTGCCAATCTTTTAATGATTCTACTCTCTTAGCTGATAAAACAACATTACCTTCTCCATCATCAAGTTTAATTACATAAACATCAATTTCTTGCCCTTCATGGAATAAATCCTTAGGTCTTTTAGTAATGTCAGTAGATAACTCATCAAGTTTAATAATACCATCACTTCTATAACCAATATTTACCATAACTTCTGTTTCAGTAACATAGATTATAGTTCCTTTAACTACTTCTCTTGGATAAATTCTCTTAATACTCCCTTCTATTTGTTCCATAAATTCATCCTTGCTTAAAATTTCCATACCTTCAACTACCTCCTCTATTAACCAATCCGGAGTTGAAGCGCCGGCGGTTAATCCTATTTTCTTATATTTTACCATATCTTTCAATGGTAAATCTAAAAATGTTTCAATCCTATATACGTTTTTACAATGCTTTTTAGCTACATCATAAAGTTTATTTGTATTTGAGCTACTGTATCCCCCAATAACTATCATACAATCAACTCTTTTAGAAATCTCTTCACAAGAATTTTGTCTTTTAGAAGTTGCATCACAAATTGTATTTTCAATTATAACATTTTCATTTCTATCTTTTATTATACCAGAAAATTGAAAAAATTTCTCTACTAAATTGGTTGTTTGTGAAATAATATATAAATTTTTTTTATTTTTTATCATTTCTGCCTCTTCTTTTGTATTTATTACACAAAATTTATCACCACAATATCCAACCATAGCTTTAATCTCAGGATGATTTTTATCCCCTATAATTATAATTTCATAACCTTCTTTTACTTTTTTTTCAATTTTTCGATATATATTCAACAAAACCGGACAAGTACAATCAATATGTTTATGTCCAAACTCCGTCATTTTTTTCTTTATACTTGGATGTATTCCATGAGAACGTAAAACAATCGTTCCTTGCTTTTCTTTTTCAAAATTGTCTATTACTTTAAGTCCTTTTCGATTAAATTTTTCGACAACTTGAGGATTGTGAATTAACTCTCCATAAGAATACACCGTTTCTTTTTGATTTTCATTCAAAGTCTTTTCGGCTAATTTAACAGCTCTTTTTACTCCAAAACAAAAACCTGCATTATCTGCTACATATATTTCCATCTCTTCCTTGATAAATTTTATAGAATAACTCTTCTGTTAATTTATCAATAGCCTCCGAATCTTCCATATTGTCAAAATTATTAGTTTCAATCATAGGATAAACATCAACAGTTATTTTAGAAAAAATCTTATAACTAGCCTCAATATGAATAGGCAGAATATTTACTTTATTTTTTAAAGCAATAAGTGCCACACCTTTTTTCATATTATTTATATCAATAGTCTTAACTCTGGTTCCTTCTGGAAAAATTCCAAGCAAATCTCCATTTCTAATAACCCTAAAACAAGATTTTATAGCCTTTAAATCTGTATTTTCTCTATCTATAGGAATAACTCCTAATTTTGTAAAAAACTTTGCAGATAATTTTTTTTCAAAAATTTCTTTCTTTGATAGAAAAAATATTTGTCTTTTAGTCAACATTGCTAAAATAACAGGGTCAAAAATATGAGTGTGATTTGCGCTGATAATTATAGGTTTATCATCTTTGAAATTTTCAATTCCATTGACTTTGACTCTATAAATTATTTTTACAAGAACAGAAACTATTGCAACTAAAAATCTATACATTATCTTTCGCCTCTTATATGAGATAAAAATTCTAAAATTGTTTCTTTAAGAGATTTATCTGTTGAATCAATTTCAATAGCATCTTTTGCTTTTCTTAATGGAGATGCCTCTCTATTCATATCGTCATAATCTCTTTTTTCAATACTTTCTCTAACTTGTTCTAAAGAAAGTCCTTTTTTTCTTTCACTTTGCAAAAATCTTCTCTTTGCACGTTCTCTTGAAGATGCTGTTAAATAAAATTTAAAATCTGCCTTTGGAAAAATAACAGTCCCAACATCTCTACCATCAAGTACACAACTTTCTTCCATTCCTATCTGTCTTTGTATAGAAACTAAAATTTCTCTAACATAATCATAACTGGAAACTAAAGAGGCCCCTTTTGAAATTTCATCAGTTCTTATTTCTTTTCCAAGCTTTTTACCGTCCATATATAGACAATTAGCCTTATAAGTAAATTCTGTACTTTTAAGAATTTCCTTTATCTTTTCGTGATTATCCAAAGGAATATCATTAGAAATAAGTTTAAATGCTATTGCTCTATACATTGCACCTGTATCTATATAATTTATCTTTAAAATTTTAGAAAGTTTTTTAGCAATCGTACTCTTTCCAACTCCAGAAGGTCCATCTATCGCTATAATATAATCCATAATTACTCTCCTTTTTCTATACAAGAAACTCCGGCTAAATGTCCGGTTGAAAATGCAATGGTTAAATTATAACCACCAGTATTTGCATCAACATCAAGAAGTTCCCCTACAATATATAAATTTTTTATTAGCTTGCTTTCCATTGTCGAAGAATTGACTTCTTTAACTGAAACTCCCCCAATAGTAATAATCGCCTCACTTAATGGTCGCAAACTTTTAAAGTTAAATTCTAAATTTTTGATTGTTTCTACAAGTTTTTTTCTATCTTCTTTTTTTAGTTGATTTACAGAAAGCTCTCCATCAACTTCGGACTTTTCTAAAACTAACTCAACCATAGAATTTATTAAAACATTTGAAAGAACATTTTTTAAATTTTTATTTTTATTTTCGTCAAATTCTCTAAGCAATCTAAGGTCCAAAGTATGCACATCAAGTTTTGGCTTTAAATCAATAGAAACAATGAAATCCTTTGAATTATCAAAATATTTACTGGATTTTAAAACTATTGGTCCACTAAAACCTGTATGAGTAAAAAGCATTTCTCCGAATTCAGAATTAATAAGTTTTCTATTTGAGTTATATATTTTAAAATCGACAAATTTTAAACTAACACCTGAATATTTTCTTATTTTTTCTTTTACATCAATCCCAACAAGACCTGCCTTTAAATCTGTAATAGTATGCCCTAAATTTTTTAGAATTTCATGTCCCCTACCTCTTGAGCCTGTAAAAGGATATGACTTTCCACCTGTTGCAAAAATAACTTTATCAAAAAGTTCGTAATCTTTATTACATACCAATTCAAACTTATCTTCAACTAATTTAACATCTTTAATTTCAGTATTTAAAATAGTTTTTACACCCTTAATATTTAAAACATTTTCTAAAGTTTTTATAACATCACTAGACTTATCAGAAAGTGGAAATACACGACCACCTCTTTCAACTTTAGTTTTCAATCCATTTTCATTAAAAAACTTTAAAATATCTTCATTAGTATATGAATATAAACTGCTATACAAAAAATTTTTATTTCTATTTATCTCATCAAAAAATTCATAAATTTCCTTTGAATTTGTAATATTGCATCTACCTTTACCGGAAATATAAATTTTTTTACCAATCTTTTCATTACCATCAAACAAAAACACTTCAGTATTTTCATTTTTAGAAAAAATTGCACTCATAATACCTGATGCACCTGCACCAATAACTGCTATTTTTATAAAATCACTACCTCGAATCTAATAATTTAACTCTTATTAGTATAAAATATTTTTTTAATTTAGTCAAATTTTTTTAATAAATAATATGTAAGAATATTTTTCGTATTATTGTGTGAAATTTTTGTATAAAAAAATAGGAAGACAAATCTTCCTATAAAATTCAAAATATTATTATTCAGCTGAAGTAAATGAAGGTCTTTCAACAAAACCACTCTTTAAACAAGTAGTACAAACATTAATTCTTTTAACAGAACCGTCAACAACAACTCTAACTTTTCTAATGTTAGCGCCCCATGATCTACTACTTTTTCTATTTGAGAAAGTTACTTTATTTCCAAATAATTTTGATTTATCGCAAATTGCACATCTTTTTGACATTTCCTTACCTCCTTTTACATACTCATATTTAACAGTAGTATTATACCATAGAACAATCGCCTTTGCAAGTATAAATATAGTTTTTTTTATATATTATATAATAAAAAAATTTTATTTTTTATTTTTCGAACATTAATTTATCCTTAATCATTTTAAAAAAATCTTCTAATTTTATAATCTCTATTCCATAATTTTTAGCTTTCTCTAAATTATTAGAATTATTTCCCCAATAAGACAAATCTCCAAGTATTAAATAGTCAGTTTTTTTACTTACACTTTTTTTACAAATTCCTCCTTTACATTCTATAAAATATTCTAAAAATTTTTTATCAATTTTATAATGGTTTGGTAAATTTTCATCAATAATAAGTACATCACCAGTTATACATATATTTTTATTATATAAAAATATCTTCTCATCTTCATTTTCGTCAAAGATTATATTTATTTTCTTGCATTTATTATTTATTTTTTTATTTTGAAAACTTTCTAAATTATAAAATTCTTTTAGAAATTTTTCTTTTAATTTTTTGTATAATTCATTACACAATAAACAATCACTATAAGATCTATGTTTTTGCTTAGTAAATCCAAAATATTCAGATAAATAATCTAAACTATTATTATAAAAATCATCAAATCTTTTACTAATATTCATCGTATCAATAAAATTATTGTTTATATATTTTCCATTATATTTTAATTTTTCATTTATACGGTCAATGTCATAAATCACATTATGTCCTATTAAAACATCATCTTCATTTATAAAATCATAAAATTCTTCTAATACGTGATAAATTTTTTTTGAATTCTTTACCATATCAAAACTTATATTGTTTTTTTTATATGCTTTACTATATATAGATATTTTTTCACTATATACCAATTCTGAATAAGAATTAATCAAATTGTAATTTTTATATCTTAAAGCTGTTATTTCAATAATATCATCTGAATATGAATTTCCGGTAGTTTCAACATCAATTATAACATAATTATCTAAAAAATCTATTATTTCATTTCCTCTTAAATTTTTATTTTTAATATCTATCAAATCAATTTTATCCATAATATCTTTCCTTTAATGTATTTTTTTCAAAAAACTTTCAAGAACATCTTCTGTTATTATTTCAATACCAAGTTCTTGAGCCTTTTTTAATTTTGAACCTGCTTTTTCTCCAACGACTAAAAAATCAGTAGATTTTGCTACTGCTGATTGTACTACAAGTCCATTTTGTGAAAAAATATCTTCTAAATCTTTTCTTTTATATTTTTCAAAAGTTCCTGTTATTACAATTTTTTTATCTGTAAATTCACTTTGCACTACTTCTTCATAAGGAATCACTTCTATTCCTTTTGCAAGTAATTTATCTAAAGCATCTTTACTATATTCATCATTAAAAAATTCAAAAATAGAATTGGCAACAACATCTCCAATATCATTGATTTCTAAAAGCTCTTCAACGGTTGCTTTTCTTAAATTATCTAATTTTTTATATTTTTTAGCTAAATCTTTTGCAGTTTTAACACCGACATTTTTAATCCCAAGTGCATAAATAAAATTTTCAATATTCACTATTTTACTTTGTTTTATTGATTTTAATAAATTTATAATTCTTTTATTATGTTTTTTTGAGGTTTCAACTAATTCTTTTATAAAATTATCATTATATTCATTATCAAAAAAATTATATAATTTTTTATTAATACTTTCCGATATGTTTAATTTATTTAAGTCATACGCATTTTTTAAATCATCAAAACAATTATATAATTTAACAATTTTTTCTGAAGTATTCTTCCCAATTCCTTTAACTGTTGATTGTAAAAACTGTTTTAAATCAATTACTTTATTATTTGTTATCGATTTCAAACACAAATACTCCTTTTCATTCCTCAAATCCTTTATTTCTAATAATTCATCATATTTCAAATCATAAATTTTATAAACTGTATCTACTCCCAACTTTTCAAAAAGAGCATCAATAGTTTTTTCACTTAAACCTTCAATATTCATTGCATTTTTACTTGCAAAGTGAACAAGTGCAGAGGTTAATTGTGGAGTACAAGCAAGAGTATTTGTACAAAAGATATGAACACCATCTTTAATCAACTCACTATTACAGAAAGGACAACGTGTTGGCATTTCAATTTCTTTTTCATTCTTCTCATCACTATCCATTGTTCCTAAAATTTCTGGAATAACATCATTTGAACGTCTTATCAAAACTCTTGAATTTATTTTTACTTTTTTTCTTAAAATATCATCATAATTATTAAGTGTTGCTCTTTGAACAGTTACATCTCCTATTTCAACAGGTTCCAAAATAGCAGTTGGAGTAACTTTTCCAGTTCTTCCAACATTCCAAACAACTTCTTTTAAAATTGTGCTATATTCTTCTGCCTCAAATTTATATGCTATTGCAAATCTTGGAAATTTGTTTGTATATCCAAAGTATTCCCTAAGTTCAAAGTCGTTTACCTTAATTACAACTCCGTCTGTTAGGTAGTCAACTTTTTTTCTTAAAACGTCTATCTCATTTATTTTATCTTTAATTTCATTTATATTTAGACATTTTTTTTCGTATCCATTTACTTTGAATTTATTTTCTTTTAAAAAGGCTATCATATCTTCTTGAGTTTTAAACTGTTCATCTGATTTAAAACCAACATTATAAATAAAAGCATCTAAATTTCTCTTTGCAGTTTTTCTAGGGTCAAGATTTCTTATAGCTCCAGCTGCAGCATTTCTTGCATTTTTTAATGGAACTTCAGCAGTTTCGTTATATTTTTCAAGAGCAGAAAGTGGCATAATAGCCTCTCCTTGAATTTCAACCAATCCCTTATATTCGATTTCAAGAGGAATACTTTTTATTGTTTTAACTTGTTCAAAAACTTCTTCTCCATAAACACCATTTCCTCTAGTTGATGCAGAAATTAATATTCCATTATCATAAGTCAAGTTTATAGTTAACCCATCAAACTTAAATTCAACATAGTATTCTAAAGTTTTATTTGTGTTGTTTATTGAATTATATTCATTTAAAAGTTTCACACACCTATTATGAAAATCTTCAAGTTCTCCAAAACTTTGTGCTTTTTGTAAACTGTAAAGCTCTTTTAAATGTGTATGTTTTTCAAACTTTTCTAAAACTTCTCCCCCAACTCTTTGTGTTGGAGAGTTAGGCAAAATTATTCCCGTTTCTTTTTCTAATTTCAAAAGTTCATCATAAAGTTTATCATACTCGGCATCACTAACAATCGGCTCATCTAATGTATAATATTGATAAGCCCAGAGATTTAATTTTTCTACAATTTCTTTCATATTATCCATATTAAACCCTCTTTATACGTTTATCCTTTTTCAAGTCAAATAATTTAATTCCTTCTCCGTCAAAAGCAACCATAAGCATAACCTTTGCGCCTGCTTTTTCACATTTTATAACTGTTCCAACACCATATTTTTCATGCTTAATCTTTTCGCCAACTTTGTAAATATCTTTAGCCACATTTTCTTTATTTTTAGCATATTGATTAAGTGGTTTATCAAGTTTTGTTCTTCCAATATCGGCATTTGAAACATAAGTTCTTGAATAATCACCATAAGCATCATTTCTAATTTTAGAAGTAGAAACTCTTTCATCATCGAAACTAAATTCAACATTAATACTCTTATCATCAACAAAATTAATTATCTCATCTACAAAACCAGAAGTTCTATAAAGATTTAATTTACCATACATAGTCATACTCTTTGTTGAAGAAATATAAAGTTTTTCTTTTGCTCTGGTAATAGCAACATAGAAAAGTCGTCTTTCTTCTTCAAGTCCGTCATCTCTTTCTTTAATAGACCTTTCGCTTGGAAAAATTCCTTCATTCATTCCAATTATAAATACAACTTTATATTCAAGACCCTTTGCAGAGTGAATTGTCGTGAGTGTAACCACTCCGTCATCTTCTTCTGCCTTGTCAATATCTGATAAAAGACTATTTGTTTCAAGATATTCCAACAATTTCACATTTTTATAATTATTAGAAATTTCTTCTAAAAATAAATTTATATTTTCACTTTTCTTTTCAAACTCTTTCTTTTCGTTTTCTCTTAAATAATTTACAAACTCAATAGAATTTAAAAGTTCTTTAGTTAAAATTTCAACATCTGTATCTTCAACACAAGTTATGAATCCAAAAATCATATCTCTAAAACTTTCAAAACTATCTCTTAATTTTTTACTGATAGAGTCTAAAAATTCATTCCTAAAAAGTCCGTCAAAAAGACTAATTCTCTCTGCATAACAAAATTCTTCCAATTTTTGTAAACTAACATTTCCAATAGCCCTTTTAGGATAATTTATAATTCTTCTAAAAGCATTATCGTCCTTTGGATTTGCGATAAGTTTCAAATAAGCTAAAATATCTTTTATTTCTTTTCTATCATAGAACTTAAGTCCTCCAACCATTCTATATGGTATTGAATTTTTCCTTAAAGCATTTTCAATAGCAAAGGATTGGAAATTTGCACGATACAAAACTGCTATTTCAGAAAAATCATATCCGTCCATAATTAGCTTTGAAATATTTTGTGCAACTTCTATCGCTTCATAATTTTCATTTTGATAACTCTTGTAAATTATCTCATCTCCACCCTCTTTTTTAGTCCAAAGATTTTTTTCTTTTCTATTCACATTATTTTTTATAAGCTCATTTGCACAGTCCAAAATCTTTTGAGTTGAACGATAATTTTCTTCTAATAAAATAATTTTTGAGTTTTCAAAGTCATTTTCAAAATTTAAAATATTTGAAATATTAGCTCCTCTCCAGCCATAGATTGATTGGTCAATATCTCCAACAGCACAAACATTTTTATATTTTGATGCTAAAAGTTTTATTATTTCATATTGTGCATCATTTGTATCTTGATACTCATCAACATAGATATATTTAAACTTTTCTGAATAATATTCTAAAACTTCAGGACAACTTTTCAATAGTTCAATCGTTTTAAAAATCAAATCGTCAAAGTCTAAAGCATTATTCTTAACTAAAATTTCTTCGTATTTTTTATAAATCTTTTCTATTACATCAGTATTATTTCCAAAAGAAAAATATTTTGAAAACTCATTAGGTTTAACATTCTTTCCCTTAGCATCACTTATAAGGCCAATAACTGCTCCTTTAAATTCTCCAAGCACATTTTCCCAAGTAGGATTTTGTTTAAAAATTTCCTTTAAAACTAACTTTTGGTCATCTCTATCGTAAATTGTAAAATTGTTTGAATATCCAATCTTTTCTATATTAAATCTTAAAATTTTAGAACAAATTGAGTGGAAAGTTCCAATCCACATATTTGAAATATCTCTTTTAAAGATATTTTCTATTCTCTCTTTCATTTCTTTTCCGGCTTTATTCGTAAAAGTAATTGCTAAAATTTCATATTCACTTACATTTTTTTCTAAAACCGCATAAGCAATCTTTGTAGTCAAAACTTTTGTCTTTCCACTACCTGCACCGGCAAGAACTAATAGTGGAGAGCCAAAATGTTCCACTGCCTCTAATTGTCTATTATTTAAACCTTTTAACAAATTCATATACACTCCTAATTTACAATTCATAAAAAAGCAATGGATTCACCATTGCTTAATTAATAATTTATTTTTCAACAGCTTGAACAATATCATTAGAAATTTTAACAATTTCTATACCTTCAATATGCTTAGCTTTTATTTGGACATTTTTACCTACATCATCTTTTTTTACAGAAACGTAAAGTTTTATATCTTCTGCTTTAAGTTTTGCTAAATCTGATTCATATCCACTTACAGTAACTTGAACTTTACTTCTTAAGCTCTTTAAAAGAACTTCTTTTCCCGAATCATTTTCTATTGAAATATTTGAAGTTTCTACCTCTAGTATTTTTTCAATTTTTTTATCGACATCAACATTAACTACAATCTTTACATCATTATTAACCAAAGCAATATCTGTTGGTAATTCTAAATTTAAACTAAATGAACCTGACTCTTTAATTTGTGATAAGTCAAAAGGCTTTGTACTTATTTGTGAAATTTGCTCCAAACTTGTTAAATTACCTACAACATAAATTGAATTAGGTACTATGTTTTTCTTTAAAATTCTAATATTACTAGACGGAGTGTTTATTTCAACTAATTTTATAGGAACTTCTTTGAAGTTTTTAAAACCAATTGAAACATTAGTATCTGTTTTACTTAGCTTAACTTTTTTAACTTCTTGATTAAACTCATCAACAGGAACAATTTTTGATTGAACAACTTCATCATTATCCTTATCCGTAACATCAACCGTACAAAGAACTTTCTTTATTTTATTAACATAACTAACAGGACCACTAACTAAAATTTCAGAATCTGTCGGCTCTTTTTTTACAACAACTTGATTTTTATTTTTTATTTGCCCGACAGTTTCAACTTCAACCTTATATGTCTTAGTAATTTCTTCATCTAAGGTTACAAGTAAATCTTTTTCTGAGGATGACTTAAGCCTAACATTATAAGGAACTTTAAAATTAATTGAGAGTCTATGAGAACCCGACGTTACTACTTTTTGCAAATCAACTTCTGCAACAATATCATTTGCATTTACAGCAGACACATCACTTCTATTTCCTGTTATCACAACATCAACAGTAGGATTATCCGGACTGATCCTTATTAACTTTTCTGATTCTAAAACAGACTGATTTTTAAATGTTACCGGAATATTATTAAATTGTCTTGTAACAATTGGATTTTTTCCACCAATTACAACAAACCACATAACAAGTCCCACAGCTAAAGAAATCAATTTCAACTTAAAATCTTTTTTTATTAAATTTATAATACTTTTTACATTAATCTTTTTTAACAATCTTATCACCTTGATTTTCAACAATTTCGTTAACTTCTTCTTTTATATCTTCAATTATTTCTTTCTTTACTTCTTCCTTTATTTCTTCTTTAGTCATATTATCATTTGAAATTTCTTTATTTTCAAATAAATTTTGGAAAATTTCTTTTAAAGAGTTAGTATTTTTTTCTTCAACAACAAAATTTTCAACTAAATAATTTAATAGATATTGTTTTGTAACATTTCTATTTATCTTAGATTTTTCACAAATAGAAACATATCCCGTTTCTTCACTAACCACAATAACAATCGCATCGGATTTTTCAGAAATTCCAATACCGGCTCTATGTCTTGTGCCAAGCTCCATTGAAATTTCTTTATTGTCTGTTAAAGGTAAAAAACAAGATGCTGCAACAATATGCTCATTACTTATTACAACTGCTCCATCATGTAAAGGAGTATTTGGAATAAAAATATTCATAAGTAATTCATAAGAAATTTCAGAATTTAAAGTAATTCCGGTTTCAATAATATCTCTAAGTCCGGTTTTCCTTTCTAAAACCATCAATGCCCCAATTTTTTTATCTGCTAAAGAAAAAGTTGCCTTAGTAATTTCATCTAAAACTCTAATATTACTTCTAGAAGTTTCAAAATTAACCGGTTTTAAAAGTTTATTATTTCCAATATGCTCTAAAACTCTTCTAAGCTCTGGTTGAAATACAATCAAAATTGCAATAAATCCAACAGTAACAGCATTATTTAAAATCCAACTTATAGTATAAAGTTTTAAATATTCGCTAAGTTTTGCTCCAATAAAAATAAATAAAATACCTTTTATAAGTTGTGTTGCTCTTGTACCCCTTATAAGAGAAAACAATTTATAAAAAACAAAACTAACTATAAATATATCCAAAATATCTGTTATCCTTATAGTTGATAACAAAAAAAGAAATTTATCCAAATTCATAAAATCACATCTTTCTAATTTTTTTATAAAAACCTTACGTTAATTATAATATAATACAGAGTAAATTTCAACTTTCTAACAGTATAAAAAAAAGAAAAGTTAAAAAAACTTTTCTTTTAAAATTATTCTTCTTCACTTCTTACTGCATTCATCATTATTGCACATTCCATTCTCTTTCTAAATAGCTTACAACCATATTCATATATTTTTGTAATATCTTTATGTGTATGGTATGCATTAGCAGGACAACCTCCTGCACAATAAAGTTTAGCCCAACAATCTTGACAATCATCTCTCGAATAAATATTGCAAGAACCGAATGTATCTCTTATATCCTCTCTTGTAATTCCGTCAAAGACATTTCCTAAACACATTTCTTTGTCATTTACAAATTGATGACAAGGATACAACTCTCCGGTCGGCGTTACAGACATATATTCCGTCCCAGAACCACAGCCGGTAATTCTTTTATGAATACAAGGACTTGTTTCAAGATTTATTGTGTAATTATAAAATGAAAATGGCTTACCTTCTTTTTCACGTTTTAACATTTCTTTTGCTAAAATTTCGTATTGTTCAAAAAGAATTGGTAAATCTTCTTCAGTTAATGCAGACGGAGAACTTGCATCAGCAACAACAGGCTCCATACTTAATTCTGTAAAACCTAAATCAGCCATATGAAACAGGTCATTAGTAAAGTCTGTATTGTGATGAGTAAATGTTCCCCTTATGTAATAGTCTTTATCTCCTCTTTGTGCAACAAGTTTTTGAAATTTAGGAACTATTGTATTATAACTTCCTTCTCCTTTTATATTCACTCTAAACCTATCATTTGTTTCTTTTCTTCCGTCAAGAGAAAGAACTACATTATGCATTTCTTTATTTGCAAAGTCAATAACTTCATCATTTATAAGAACTCCATTTGTAGTAAGAGTAAATCTAAAATTCTTATTATGTTCTTTTTCTATACTTCTTGCATATTTTACAACTTCTTTTACAACTCTCCAATTAACAAGTGGTTCGCCACCAAAAAAATCTACTTCTAAATTTTTTCTTGCTCCACTATGCTCAATCAAAAAGTCTATTGCCTTTTTACCGACTTCAAGAGTCATCATCGCATCTTTGCCATGATATGTTCCTTGCTTTGCAAAACAATATTCACAAGCCAAGTTACAAGTATGAGCAATATGTAAACAAAGTGCCTTTACAACAGAATTAGACTTTAATTTTGGTTTCAACCCTTTGTAAATATCTTCAGTATATAATTGTTTGTTTTCCTTTAAATATTCAACATCTTCTAAACATTCTTCGACATCTTTAGCTGTAATATTATTATATCTATCACAGATAATTTTTGTAATTTCTTCTTTAGAATTTTTTTCATAAAGCTCAATAATATCATAAGCAACTTCATCTACAACATGAATAGAACCACTATATACATCAAGAACTATATTATAACCATTTAGTTTGTACTGATGTATCATCTTATCTACATTTTTCGCAAGGTTGATTTGCTACTCCTGATGATGTTTTTGAGGCACTTTGACAAGAAGTTTGACATTCTCCGCATCCACCTTCTACTATTGATGCATATAAATTTCTTGTCTTTAATGTTTTTATTCTGCTAACAGATTCACAAGGTTGATTTGCTACTCCTGATGAAGTCTTTGAGGCACTTTGACAAGAAGTCTGGCATTCTCCACAGCCACCTTCTACTATTGATTCATGTAAATTTCTTGTTTTTAATGTTTTTATTCTTGACATTTTCTTCTCTCCTTTATTTTTTATATATGATATTAATTTTATCATTATCATTTGATTTTGAAAATCTTAAATCTATATTTTCATCTCTATACTTTTGAAATAAATTTAAAATTTCCTCTGTTATAACTTCTCCCGGTGTCAAAATTGGAATTCCCGGTGGATATGCCCATACATATTCTGCTGAAATTTTTGAAACGGAATTTTCTATATCAAATTCTTCACTATCAAATATAGTTGACTCTTTAATGCTGAATTTTCGAATTAAATTTAAATTATTTAAAGCAATCTTTTTACAATTTTCATAATATAAACTTTTATCTATATCAAAAAGTGCAAAAGCTAATTTATCCAAAGATTTCTTTGAAACTCCTATCCCTGTATAAGCTATCGCATAATTAAAAGATGCCATTTCAAGTTCAATATCATATTCAGTTCTCAAAGTTTTCATCAATTCATATCCTGAAATATTTGTATTATTCGTCAAAATAGTTATTTTAGAATTGTCTAATTCAAAAATATTTTTTAGATTAATATTTGATAAAAGTTTAATATTTTTTAAATCTCTACATTTTTCATAAAAATATTCTAAATTTTCTCTCCAATTTTTAAATAGAGTTTCTCTATCATTCTCCAACATTCTAACACAATAATCAATCGATGACATTAAAATATATGACGGACTTGAAGTTTGAAAAATTTCAAGTGATTTTCTTAATTTAGGATATAAAGACTCATCTGCGATATGTAAAATTGCTGTTTGAGTAAATGATGCCAAATTCTTATGTAAACTTTGAACAGTAATATCAGCTCCAAGCCCTATTGAAGATTTTGGAAAGTTATCACTAAGTCCAAAACCTGCACCATGTGCTTCATCAACAATTAATTTTGCTCCATATTTATGAACTACTTTAGAAATTTTTTCAATATCCGATACAACTCCTTCATAAGTCGGACTTGTTATTACTACCAATTTAATATCAGAATTTCTTTCTAATATTTTTTCAATATCATCTGAATCAATACTCAAAAAAATCCCCAAATTTTCATCATATTTAGGATAAATATATTCAAAGCTTAAATCAAAAACCTCAATCGCGTGGTAAATTGATTTATGACAATTTTTTGCAATTAAAATTTTATCTTTAGGTTTTGTTAAACTGTAAATTGCAGATAAATTACCTGATGTTGAACCATTTACGAGATAAAAAGAGCCTTTAGTATTCCAAAGATTCTTTGCAATATCCATAGATTCTTTCAAAATTTCTTCTGGATGATGTAAATCATCAAAACCGTCAATTTCAGTAATATCCATTTTAATAAATTCACTTAAATCATTAAAAACTTCTTTATTTCTCATATGTCCGGGCATATGAAAAGCAGTTTTTGTTTCATCATATTCTTTTAATTTTTTTAGTAAAGAATTGTTCAATAATTTCACATTCCTTTTATATAGGCTAAAGTAATCTAATATTCTTTGATATTAAATTAACATATGCTAAATTATATCATTTTTTATAATTTTTATCAACAAAAAAACTTCCAGTTAATCTGAAAGTTTTTGTAAATTATATTCAATAAAAATATTATCGCCAATATTTTTTTCTTTTCCTGTATTTAATTCTATCACTTTTAAAGTTTTTTCATCTTTTAACTTTAATTCGTATTCAATAAAAGAACCTCTAAATTGTTTTTTTACAATTTTTGCAGAAGTTTTTGTTTCGTCCTCAACAAATTTTATTTTTTCAGGTCTTATAAAATTTTCTTTATCTAATTTATTTGAATTTCCAATAAAAGAAAGAGAAAATTCACTATTAGGAGAATTGTAAAGTTCTGTAACCGTCGAATTTTGAATTATTTTTCCTTCATTCATAAGAATTACCCTATCAGCCATAGTAAATGCATCTTCTTGATCATGAGTTACAAGTATTGTCGTCATCTTAAAATATTTTACAAGTTTCTTTATTTCATTTCTCATAGTAATTCTCAAATTTTTATCAAGATTTGAAAAAGGCTCGTCAAGTAAAATAAGTCTTGGATTTATAACTAAACTTCTTGCAAGTGCAACTCTTTGCCTTTGTCCACCTGAAAGCTCATAAACTTTTCTATTTTCATATCCATTAAGTCCGACAATCTCTAAAATTTCCATAGCTTTTTTAATTCTATCTTGTTTTTTTACATTTCTAAACTTTAAACCATAAGCTACATTTTCTAAAACATTTTTATTATTAAAAAGTCCATAAGATTGAAAAACTGTCGATACATTTCTATCTTCCGGATTTAAAAGACTTATATCTTCTCCATTTAAAATAATTTGTCCAAAATCATTTTTTATAAAACCACCGATTGAATTTAAAATTGTAGTTTTTCCACAACCTGAAGGTCCCAATATACAAAGAATATTTCCTTCTTCAAGTGAAAAGTTAATATCCTTTAAAACCTCTTTATCTCCATAAGTCTTACATAAATTTTTTACTTCTAAGAACATATCTATCTCCTAATTTACCTAAAATATAATTGATTAACATAAACAACAAACTAAAGCTCAAACAAATTAAAATTATCAAAAGTGCTAAAACAGATGCTGTATTATATTTTCCACTATTTATAACATCAAACATAACAAGAGTTAAAACTTTTTGTGCAGGATAAACTATAAAAATTATAGAGCCAACAGTTGTCATCGTGCTATTAAAACCATTTATCATACTTATCACAAAATCATTTCTGGTATGTGATAATACGACATCTTTAAAAATAAAAAATTCATTTGCCCCCAAATCTTTTGCACTTAAAATTTGATTTTTGTCTATTGTTTCCAAACTTGAATTAATTATTTTTGTTGAAAAAGGTAATTGTTTAAAAGTAACATTTAGTATTACAATCAAAGCAGTTCCTGTAATATAAATTGGATAATTATTAAAAGCTAATATGTATCCGATACCAAAGAATGTACCGGGTAACATATATGGCATAGTGGCTATAAATTCAAATATTTTTAAAAATTTTACATTTCTTATATGAATATAGTATTGTAACAAAAGTCCAATTAAACTACCAAAAAATGCCGAAATTAAAGAGTAATAAATACTTCTAAAAACCGTTTTATCTATATGGTCTTTTATATCTACAAAATGTTCAAATGTAAAATACAACTTTCCCTTTGAATAATCAGTAAAAGCAGATAAAATTACTGAACTGTATTGTAAAAATAATAAAATCAAAAAGACAATTGCCGTTAAAGTTATAAAAGAAAAAACGAAACCTCTCTTTTCAATATTAACCTCTGATGTATTAGCTCCAAAATTTGTATTTGAAATTATTTTTGAATTTTTTACATAAAATATAAAAGTAAGTACAACAGGAACACAAAGCATTATATTCATAGCTCCGGCTTGAACAATATTTCCGTCAGAAATAAATACATTATACGACTTTGAGGCTAAAGTTTCAAAAGCACCGCCTATGATTAATGGAGTTGAAAAGTCGGCAATACTTCTAATAAAACTTAAAATAGCAACAACCTTAATACTAGGTAATAACTGAGGCAAAATAATATCCAAAATTAAATTATTTGTCTTTGCTCCAAGCGACCTTGCGCTATTTATCTGTTCCTTATCAATGCTATTAAGTGCAGATATAATCATAAGACCACTTAATGAAATTAAGCCTATACTCTGCATTAAAATAATTCCAAAAGAACCATAAGCATCAATGGAAAGTTTAAAAATATCATGAGTTATAAATCCCCTACGTCCAAATAATCTTATATATGCAAGTGAAGAAACAAATGGAGGAGAAATCATTGTAATCATTAATATAAATGATATTATTTTCTTAAAACTTTTTCTAATACTAAAGCAAAAAATTCCAATAGAAACAGAAACTACCGTCGTTATTATAGTAGTAAAAAAAGCAACAAATATTGAATTGTATAAAAGTTTACTCTGTGTCTTTAAAAATGTAAATCCCTCTAAAGTAAATTTTCCCCCACTATAAAAAGTAGATGAAAAAACTCTTAAAAAAGGAAATAAAATAAAAGTAAATAGACAAAAAACTAGAGTAAAAATAAAAAATGTGTCTATAAATTTAAAATATCTCTTCATAATTAATCAAAAAGGGAGATCACTCTCCCTTTGTTTCTATTTCCCTTGTGTTAATTCTGCCCATTTTTTAAGGATTGATTCTCTTTGAGAACCAAAGCTTGTAATATCTTCTTTAATAAATTTATCTTTTGGTAAACCAAGTTCAAAACCTTTAGTTCCGTCAATTACCATTTGACCACCATCTTTACCGTCAAGTTCAGCAATCATTTGTTGATTTTCAGGTCTTAAAATGAAATCTTCAAATGCTTTTGCCACTTCAAGATTTGGACTGTTTTTGAAAATTGCAACACCTTCAGGAACCCAACATAAACCGTCTTCAGGATAAATTGCAGTTAAATTATTTTTTTCTGCAACATCGAAAGCTGATTTGTCAATAGGAATAATTCCAAGTCCAAATTCTCCGGCAACAGTTTTTTCTTGAGGGTCTTTTCCTCTTTTACCATAGAATTTAACATTTGCATTTAATTTTTTGAAATAATCCCAAGCCTTTTCTTCTCCATACATATCGATAAGACCTTTTACATTTGCAAAACTTGTTCCGGAAACAGCAGGATTTGCCATAATGATTTCATCTTTATATTTTGCATCTACAATTTCAGCCCAAGTTTTTGGAATTGGAAGCCCTTTTTCTTGTAAAATTTTATTATTTGCTAAAAATCCTACAACAGTAACCCCTTTTGAAATCCAATAGCCTTCACTATCTTTAAAACCTTCTTTGATTTTGTCAAAACCTTGTGGTTTATACATTTCTAAAAGTCCGTCAGTCTTAGCTTTCATAAAAGCGTCAATACCACCACCGAACCAAACGTCAGCCATTGGCTTTCCACCTTCAGCTTTAATCTTTGCAATAACTTCTCCACTAGACATTGAAAGGAATTCAACCTTAGCTTTAGTTTCTGCTGAGAACTTATCAAAAAGTTTTTTGTACTTTTCTGATGTTGCTACAACGTTCAAAGTTTTACCTTCAAAATTTGTAGTAGTTTCTACTTTCTTTTCTACTTTCTTATCTTCTGCTTTTTTAGGTTGACAACCAACTAACATTAAACCTGCAAGCATAAGCGATAAAACTCTTGATTTTTTCATTTTTTCCTCCTAAATTTTAAATAATACCATATTCCAATTTAGATAAATTTTTAAATGTAAATATAGTAAATTTATAATATCTTTAATATCACATAAAGACAATATAATTATACCATAAAATTATAAAAAATAACAATTTTATATAAAAACATAAAAAAATTCTATACAATTAATAAATCATATTAAAATAAGATATTTTTTTGATATATATTATCTTTTATTTTTATTTAATTTATGTTAGAATATATTTATAGGTTATACCTAAATTATTTTTAAGGAGAGTGATAAAAATGGCATTAACAAAAGAAGTGTTAAAATCATTTAAAGAAAGGTTTGATTCTTGTAAAACAAATAAGATTGTAGCTGCATCTGTTTCAAAAGTTGGAATTAACGAAGCATCTACAAACCATGAGGTTATGAAAAGACATAATTTCAAATTTTCTGATGTAACTAAAAAAGGAGAAATAACAAACCAAAAAGCAAGTGGTAGATGCTGGATGTTCTCTGCTCTAAATGTTGCAAGAGTTACAACAATGGAAAATCTAAATTTAAAAACTATGGAATATTCTCAAACTTATACTCTATTTTGGGATAAACTTGAAAAATCAAATTTCTTTTTAGAAAATATTATAGAAACTTTAGATGAAAAAACGGATTCAAGATTAATTTCTCATCTTTTAACTGCACCTATCCAAGACGGTGGACAATGGGATATGTTTAAAGGACTTTTGGAAAAATATGGTGTTGTTCCTAAAGGAATTATGCCTGAAACTTTCCATTCATCAAATACAAGAATGATGGAAACAATAATAACTAAACATCTTAGAAAAGCCGCTTGTGAAATGAGAAAACTTCACAAAGAAGGAAAAGATTTAAAAGAAATCGAAAAAATAAAAGATGAAACTCTTTATACAGTTTATAACATTTTAACAAAATGCTTAGGAGAAATTCCTGAAACATTCACTTATGAATATACTGATAAAGACGAAAAATTCCATAGAATTTCTAATATAACTCCATTAGAATTTTTTAACAAATATGTTGGTTGGAATTTAAAAGATAGAATAAGTTTAATAAATGCGCCAACAGAAGATAAGCCTTATGGAAAAGCATACACTGTAAAATTCTTAGGTTCTGTTAAAGAAAGCGATAGAATAAAATATCTTAATGTTCCTATCGAAGTTTTAAAAGAAAGTGCTATTAAATCTATCAAAGCAGGCGAACCTGTTTGGTTTGGTTGTGATGTTGCACAAATGTTAGAAAGAAACAAAGGAATTATGGACTTGGATATGTTCTTATATGATGATATATTCCCTGCTTGTGAAAACTTTACAAAAGCCGAAAGACTTGATTATCACGAAAGCATTTTAACTCATGCAATGGTATTTACAGGAATAAATCTTGATGAAAATGGTAAACCGTTAGAATGGCAAGTTGAAAATTCTTGGGGAGATACTTCAGGAGATAAAGGAATTTTCTCAATGACTGATGAATGGTTTGAAGAATATAATTATGAAATAATGGTTGATAAAAAATATATTGATGAAAAATGGTTAAAGGCATTAGATGAAGAAGTTATTGAACTTGAACCTTGGGATCCATTCGGTGCATTGGCAAGATTAAAATAATTTTACAAAATCTCTCTAGTAATTAGAGAGATTTTTTCTTGCAATTTTGTAAATATTTTGCTATAATTTTGTTTTAACTTACTAAATTTGCGGAATAACATATTAGACAAATATTTTTATAGGAGGTGTTATATGAAAAAAGAACGAAGTGAAATGATTTTACATGGAAATATTTATAAAATCATAGCAATTATTTCAATCCCAATTATTTTAAATAATTTCATTCAACAATTATATTCACTTGCAGATGCTTTTTGGCTCGGGAAATTAGGAACTGCAGAATTTGCATCAACAAGTTTTACTTGGCCGGTTGTATTTTTATTTAACTCAATTGGAATCGGACTGTCGATTGCATCAATATCATTAATTTCTCAGTTACTCGGAAAAAAAGATTTTCCTCTGGCTCAAAAATATGCAGATACTTTGATAAATATTTCTTTATTATTCTCAATCATATTTATGTTATTAGGATATTTTAGTGCAGATTCAATAGTAAATTTAATGGGTGCAACAGGAGACCTTGCAAAATATAGCATAATTTATTTAAAATACAGCTATCTTGGAATACCATTTATATTTTTATACTACATATATTCATCTATTTTATCAGCACAAGGGAAAAATGCAATTCCAACAATGATAAGCACAACTTGTGTAATTTTAAATATGATTTTAAACCCAATTTTTATATTTGATACAATTCCTTTTACATCAATATCAGGATTAGGACTTGGAGTTAAGGGGGCTGCCATTGCTACAGTTATAACACAAGGAATTATGTGCATAGTTGGTTTTATACATTTACGTTTCAATCATGATAAAATTAAATTAAATTTACAAAGTTTAATATTTATAAAATGGAAAAAATGTATTTTGAAAAAAATATACCATATCGCCCTACCTTCAATTATCGGACAAATCGGAACCGCAATAGGTTTTATAATTATGAACTCATTTATACAAAGCTATGGAACAGAAACTGTTGCAGCTTATGGAATGGTAAATAGAATAAGTGGACTTTTAAATATTCCACCCGGAGGCATCGGCACTGCCATAACTTCAATAATAGGACAAAACATCGGAAACAACAATATAAAAAGAGTTAAAGAAACATTTAAAAAAGCATCTATTATAGTAATTATAATGTCTATTATAATTGCATTTATAAGTTTTATATTTAGATATGAAATATTATCTTTCTTCATAAATGCTCCAAAAGATTCAGAACTAATGATACAAGCAAACAGTTATATGTTCTACACATTAATAACTCTTGTAATGTTAAATATGTTTTTTGTATATCAAGGACTTTTCCAAGGCTCAGGAAATAGCAAATATTCAATGGCAATAGATATGACAAGACTTTGGATAATAAGATTGCCTTTAATACTTTTCTTTAAATATTATACAGGATATGGAGCAACAGGAATTTGGCTTGCGATGTCAATTTCAAATGTACTTGTAACAATAATTGCACATTTAATATATCTAAATGGTACTTGGCAACAAGGCTCATTTACTCGATAAAAGCAAAAGGTTCAATAAATATTGAACCTTTTTAATTACAAAAAATTATAAAAAAACAGAGCCTAAGCTCTGTTTAAATTTAATATTAAAGTCCCATTTGTTTTGCAACTTCTTCAGCGAAGTTTTCTTCTTTCTTTTCTACGCCTTCACCAACTTCAAATCTTGTGTATTCTACGATTTCGATACTTCCACCTAATTCTTTAGCTTTATCGTTAACAGCATCTAAAACTGTTTTGCTATCGTCTAATACATATTGTTGGCTGAATAAAGCATATTGTTGGTCAATTAAAGTATTGTCTTTAATAAATCTTTCGATTTGTCCAGGTAAAATTTTGTCCCAAATCTTTTCAGGTTTACCTTGTTTCTTTAATTCTTCTTTTAATAATTCTTCTTCAGCTTTTAAAACTTCATCAGTAATTTGAGACATTGAAGCATATTTTGGAATTCTCTTTAATTGTTTTCCAAGTCTTACTAATTCTTCGTTTTCTTTTTCGATAGAACCTTTAAGTGCTAAATATTCTTTTTCAACAAAATCAGCATCTAAATCTTTATAGCTTAAATATTGTGGTTTCATTGCTGAAATGTGCATACAAATATTTTGTAATAAATCTTTTGCACCAGCTTTTGTAGCTTCACTATCACATTTAGCTTTAAGAATAACACCAACTTTTTTATTGAAGTGAACATATCCACAAACAATTCCACTTTCGCAACAAGCTTTAGCAAATGCTAATCTTCTAACTACAAGATTTTCTCCAATTGAAGAAATTTGTAATTTCATAAATTCTTCAAAATTAACATCATCAATAGTTGACGCATTTAAAGATGCAATATCTTTTATTTCTTTATTAAAAACATGTTCAGTAACTTTTTTAGTTAATGCTACGAATTTTTCATTTTTAGCAACGAAGTCAGTTTGTGAGTTTACTTCTGTAATAGCTGCTTTAGTATTATTTTCATCTATAACTAAAGTAATTAAACCTTCAGCTGCAACTTTGCTTGCTTTTTTAGCAGCTTTAGCTAATCCTTTTTCTCTTAAAAATTCAATAGCTTTTTCCATATCTCCATCAACTTCTTGTAATGCCTTTTTACATTCCATCATACCGGCACCAGTAGTTTCTCTTAAATCTTTTACTAATTTTGCAGTAATTTCCATAAAAACCTCCTATAATTTCTAAAAAATAAGGTAAGGATAAATATTAAAAATTTGAATCCTTACCCTTTAAAATTCTATATCCTAATTATTCAGCTACTTCTTCAGAAACTTCTTCTGCTACTTCAACAGTTTCTACTTCTTCAGTTTCAGCTTGTTCACCTTGTTTAGCTTCAACGATAGCATTTGCAATAGTACCAGTTAATAATTTTACAGCTCTGATAGCGTCATCATTTCCTGGAATAGCAATATCAACTTCATCAGGGTCACAGTTAGTATCAACAACACCAATAACTGGAATTCCTAATATTTTTGCCTCATTTACAGCAATTTTTTCATTCTTTGGATCTATTACAAAAAGAACATCTGGAAGTTTATCCATTTCTTTAATTCCACCTAAGAATTTTTCTAATTTTTCGATTTCTCTTCTTAATTTAATTACTTCTTTTTTAGGTAATCTTTGGAAAGTTCCATCTTCTTCCATAAGTTCTAATTTTTTAAGTCTGTCAATTCTCTTTCTGATAGTTTTATAGTTAGTTAACATACCACCTAACCATCTATGACTAACATAGAATTGTCCACTTCTTTTTGCTTCAGTTTCAACAGCTTCTTGAGCTTGTTTTTTAGTTCCTACAAAAAGAACTCTACCACCATCAGCAACAATTTCTCTTACGAAATCATACGCTTGTTCAATTTGTTTTACAGTTTTTTGTAAATCTATAATATAGATTCCGTTTCTTTCTGTAAAAATAAATTTTGACATTTTTGGATTCCATCTTCTAGTTTGATGTCCAAAATGTACCCCTGCTTCTAATAAATTTTTCATTAAAATTACTTGTGACATTTCTTTACCTCCTGTTTTTTAGCCACCCATATTCATCATCTTGACAAGAACCATCTAGGCAACACTTGTTCAATCAGAATATGTGATTATTCACCAAAATATTATAACACAATAGATTTTATTTTTCAATACTTAAAGTGAAATTTTTACAAAAAAATCAGGCAAAGCCTGATTTTTAATTCATTATCAAAAATTATTTATTTACAACTTCTTTAAGAGACTTACCAGCTTTGAATACTGGAGCTTTTGATGCTGGAATTTCGATAACTTCTTTAGGGTTTCTTGGGTTTCTTCCACTTCTTGCTTTTCTTTCTCTAGCTTCGAAAGTTCCAAATCCAACTAATTGAACTTTTTCCCCTTTAACTAATGTTTCTTCAACTGTTTGAATGAAAGCATTTAATGCTCTTTCAGCGTCAACTTTTGTAATTTTTCCTTTTTCAGCCATACTAGCTAATAATTCAGATTTGTTCATTAAAATTTCCTCCTAAATACACTATTATATTAATAATTGCCTATATTAATGGCTCCATAACCATTTGCAATATTATTATATATTAATTTTCAAAAAATATCAAGTAATTTAGCCAATTTATTTAAAATTTTTAATTGGTAAGTATCCAACTTCCTTTTGAATGTTAGCAAATTCTGTTTTGAATTTTTCTGACAATATAGTTTGTTTTAATTTTTTCTTTATACTTTCTTTGTTTTTTTCGTCAAATTTTTCGTAATCTTCAACAATTTCGTTTAATTTGATTATATGAAAACCGAATTGACTCTTTACAGGTTCACTAATTTCTCCAACTTTCATCTTACTTGCAGCATCATAAAATTCTTGAACCATAACTCCCTTTGTAAAAGTTCCTAATGCACCATTATTTTGTTTTACTGAAGGGTCTTTTGATACTTCTTTAGCTACATCTTCAAACTTTTCTCCAGCAGTTAAACGCGCTTTAACTTTCTTAGCCTCTTCTTCAGTTTTAACTAAAATATGGCTTGCATTAATTTGAGGGCCTTCAAGTTTACTTCCTTTATATTTTTGAGCAATTTCTTCATCTTTTGGTGCATAATTTTCATTAAACCAAGTTTGGAATTTTGTAGAATACATATTATCTTCAATCTTATATTTTAATTCATCTTCAGTAAGTTTAGCCTTCTCAAGTTCTTCATTAAACTTGTCACCTAATTGCTCTTTAACTTTATTAAAATTATCTTCTATTTCTTCTTTTGTTACAGTTACTTTAGCAATTTCTTCTTCAGATTTTCCCTCATCTTTATATTCTTTTTCTAATTTAGCAAATTTTTGTTTAACAACTTCAATATTAGAGAACATTTCTAAAATATTTTGTTTTAAATTTAAAGAAGCTTTTTTCCCTTCATCAGTTGATTCATCATATTTTGCTTTTTGGTCATCTGTATAAGATGCAATTACTCTGTCATATTCTTTTTGAATTTGTTCCTCAGTAATATACTTTTCTCCAATTTTTACCATAGCTCCTTTTGGGGCTTTAGCACAAGCTGTTAAAACCATTGCAGATAACGCCATTATACTTACAAATTTTATTAATTTATTTTTCATATTTCTCTCCTTTTCGATTAATATTTTAATCTTTTGATATTATACATTATTTTTCTATGAATGTCAAAGTTTTTTAGGAATTTTCTCTTTTTAAAGCATATAAACTATCTACTAATTCAATACTTTCTAACAATTTATTCTTATCATAATTAAATATTAATTCTGCCGTTTCATTAATATTAAATTCTATCTTTCTAAATAAATTATCAGGCAATTTACCTATTATAGATAAAATATCTCTATTTGACTTATCAAACTTGAATACAACTGATTTTTCTCTTTCTATTATCTTTATGAAATCTAAATCAGTTGAAATGATTTTTAAATATGAAACATTCATAACATTTAGAACTGACTTTGGAACATCTCCAAATCTATCAGTCAATTCATCATAAATTTCATCAAAATCATCTCTTGAAGTTATGCTGGCGATTTTTTTATACATATCAATCTTTTGTCCACTATCACTTATATAACTTGAAGGAATATATGCATCAACTGACAATTCAATAGTAGTTTGACTTTTAATTTGTAGAGTTTCCCCTTTAACCGTCTTGATGCTTTCTTCTAACATTCTTACATACATTTCATAACCGATAGTTTCAATATGTCCTGATTGACATTCTCCTAAAATATTCCCGGCACCACGAAGTTCTAAATCTCTCATAGCTATTTTAAAACCTGAACCGAATTCTGAAAAATCTCTTATCGCCATTAATCTCTTTTCAGAAATTTCAGTTAGAACTTTATCTTTATCATAAGTAAAATATGCATAAGCTCTTCTCTTTGAACGACCTATTCTTCCCTTCAACTGATAAAGCTGTGATAATCCCATTTTATCTGCATCGTATATAATCATAGTATTACAATTTTTTATATCCATTCCGGTTTCGATGATAGTTGTGCATAACAAAATATCGTATTCTCCTTCTTGGAAATCATACATAATATCTTCTAATTCCTTATTCGATAATTTGCTATGAGCCATAGCAATTCTAGCATCAGGAACTAACTTTGACAGCTCAAAATACATCTTATCCATATCTTTTATTCGATTATATACAAAATAAACTTGTCCACCTCTATTTATTTCCTTATAAATAGCCTCTCTAATTACAGAATCATTATATTCTAAAACAAATGTGGCAATAGTTACTCTCTCTTCAGGGGCATCATCTAAAATACTCATATCCCTAATTCCTACCAAACTCATTTGCATAGTTCTAGGTATTGGTGTAGCAGATAAAGATAGAACATCAATATTTTCCTTTATTTTTTTTAATGCCTCTTTATGTTTAACTCCAAACCTTTGTTCTTCATCTATTATTAAAAGTCCTAAATCTTTAAATTCTAAATTTTTAGATAATAATTTATGTGTACCTATAAGTAAATTTATTTTTCCAGACTTTACATCTTTCAAAATTTCTTTTTGTCTTGCAGGAGTTCTAAATCTACTAAGCATTTCAACTTCTACCGGAAAATTTCCAATTCTTTCGACAGCAGTATTATAATGTTGTTGAGCAAGTATTGTGGTAGGTACTAAAAAAGCAACCTGTTTATCGTCCATCATAGCTTTAAAAGCAGACCTTAATGCTACTTCTGTTTTCCCATATCCAACATCACCACAAAGCAATCTATCCATCGGCTTAAAACTTTCCATATCTTTCTTTATTTCATCAATAGCTCTAAGCTGTGAATATGTTTCTTCATAAATAAAACTATCTTCAAATTCTTTTTGCCAAGTTGTATCCTCAGAAAAAGAAAACCCTCTAAGCTTATCTCTCTTTGCATAAAGTTGAACTAAATCCAATGCAATCTCATCTAAAACTTTTTTAGCACGAGTTTTAGTCTTGACCCAATCATTTGAACCTAATTTATTCAACTTCGGTTTATATCCATCTTTCCCAATATATTTTTGAATCAAATTCATTTGGTCAGTTGGAATATATAATTTATCATTTGCCTTATACAAAATCAAAATATGGTCTTTGACTATTCCGTCAACTTCAATCTGTTCAATACCTCTATATTCACCGATTCCATGATTTTCATGAACGACAAAATCTCCAACATTTAAATCTGTATAAGAAAGCAAATTTTCTTTTTTCTTTTTATTTGATTTTTTATAAGTTTTTTTAACAGTTCCATAAATTTCTTTATGTGTTAAAAATAAAATCTTTTGCTCCGGATATTCAAAGCCGGACTCTAAATTTATTGTAGAAATTCCAAGAATAGAAGATTTTAATTCAAAATCCAGTCCGTCAAAAACTGTCGAGTTTATATTTTCAGAAAATAACATTTCTTTTAAATTATTTGCCTTTTCAACAGAACCTGCAAAAATTACAATTTTATATCCTCTTTGCAATTTATATTTTAAACTTTGAAATAATACATCAAATCTTCTATTGAACATTTCTATTTCAATAGTTTTTAAATTTATAATGCTTTTAGCATTTATTATTTTTGTTCTCTTTAAAAGCTGTGTAAAATTAACAACACTAAATTCTTTAATCCTTCTTAGAATACTATCAAAAGGAATTAAAATATCTTTATGTGAATCTAAAATTTCAGCATTTTCAATAGAAAACATTACATTTTCGTGAAATAAATTTTCTATTTCTAAATTTCTATCATAAATTTTTAAAATGTCTTCTGTACAAATTATAGAATCTTTTTCTAAATAATCTAAAATAGTCGAAAAACTTCCCTTTTTTATATATGGTGAAATCAAGTCCATATTAGAAATATGATAATTTGTTTTTAAATCATCATAAATTCTATAAAATTTTTCTGTTGATTTTTCGACATCTTTCCCAAATAATTTTAATTTTTGTAGTTTTTCAATGTCTTTCTTTAAACCATTTAAAATATTTTCAACATCAGCTTTTGACAAGACCATTTCTTTGGCAGGTATTATCTCTATTTTATTAAGTTTTTCAATAGACCTTTGACTATTTATATCAAAAGAACGTATTGAATCTACTTCATCTCCAAAAAGCTCAATTCTAATAGGATTTTTAAAGTTTACAGGATAAATATCAAGTATTGACCCTCTTATAGAAAACTGTCCCTTTGCCTCAACAAAATCAACCCTATCATAATGCATTTTTATCAATTTTTCAGTTAATTCTTCAAAATCTATTTCAGAATCTTCATCGATATTAATATAATGTGATTTAAAAAATTTCGGTGTACTAATTTTTTTTGATAATGCACTTGAAGTTGTAATCATTATGAATTTTTCTTTGGAAATCAGTCTATTCATTATTTCTATTCTATTGTTTTCAAGATTTGTTTCCAAACTATTTATATTGTGAAATCTTATATCAAAATTCGGATAAACAACAACCTTATCTCCTATCAAATTTTTTAACTCATCACAAAGTTCATTTGCTCTATTTTCAGTTTCGACAAGTAACACTAAATTTTTATCAGAAAAATCACTAAAAATAGAATATATCACATGAGATAAACTTTCTTTTATGAGTCCATTACAATAGATTGGAACATTATTTGATTTTAAATTTGAAACCATTTCTAAATATGATTCATTATTCTTTAAAAAATCAATTAAAAAATTCATAAACTCTCCTTGCTCTATAAAAAATATAGAGGAATATTATTCCTCTATACACATTCCGTTAAATTTACACATTGTTTTGTCAACATCGCTTTTTATTATTTCTTCAACTGCCTCTGCAGAAATTTCCAATTCTTTTTCTAAAATTTTCTTTTCAGAAGTTGAAAAACTACTTAAAACAAAATCTTTTAAATCCATATAACTAGGACATTTTCCAACACTTACCTTAACCCTTGGAAAACAATCCGTTTCTAAATGGTAAATTATTGATTTTAAGCCATTATGCGTTCCGGCACTTCCTTTTTTCTTTACTCTAATAGTTCCAAAAGGAATATCTATATCATCTACTATAACAATAATATTTTCAGGTTTTATTTTAAAATAATTTACCGCATCTATAACAGCCTCTCCGGATAAATTCATATAAGTAAGTGGTTTAAGAAAAATACATTTTTTACCAAACATATTTATCTGTCCGTAAAAAGATTTAAATTTTTCTTTTTTCATATTAATATTATACTTTTCAGCTAAAATATCAATAACCCCATATCCAACATTATGTCTTGTTCCAACATAATTTTTTCCGGGATTTCCAAGACCGACAATTAAATATATATTATCTTCCATCAAATAACATACTCACCGGTCTGTTGTTATTTATTCTATCAATAGCTTTTGCAAAATATTGAGCAACTGATACAACTTCAACTTTTCCACCTAAGTTATTTTCTTGAGGAATAGTATCTGTTACAACACATTTTTCAACTTTTGAATTGGCAATATTTTCTAAGGCTTTACCTGAAAATACTCCATGACTTGCAGTTATATAAACTTTTTTTGCCCCCTTTGCTATCAAAGCATTGGCTGCATTTGTAATAGTTCCTGCTGTATCTATAATGTCATCAACGATTATACAAGTTTTTCCTTCAATATCTCCTATGATATTCATAACTTCTGAAACATTTGGACGCGGTCTTCTCTTTTCAATAATTGCAATTGGTAAATCTAAATAATTAGAGAATTTTCTTGCTCTTGTAACTCCACCTAAATCAGGAGAAACTACAACCATATTTTCTCTATTTTCATCTTTTAATTCATCTTTAAAGAAATCAGCAAGTGGTTTAATCGCTGAAAGATGATCAACGGGAATATCAAAATATCCTTGTATTTGTCCTGCGTGTAAATCCATTGTTATAACTCTATCAGCACCGGATTTTTCAATTAAATTAGCAACTAATTTTGCAGTTATCGGTTCTCTAGCCTTTGTTTTTCTGTCTTGTCTTGCATATCCATAATAAGGAACAACAACATTAATTCTTCCTGCAGATGCTCTCTTGAACGCATCAACCATAATTAAAACTTCCATAAGGTTGTCGTTAGTCGGACTACAAGTCGGTTGAATGATATAAACATCATAACCTCTTACAGTTTCTTCAACAGAAAGATTAATTTCTCCATCACTAAATTTCCCGATATTTATTTCTCCTAATGGCATATCAAGGCATTTACAAATATCTTCTGCAAATTTTCTATTTGCAGTTCCTGAAAAAATTTTCATAGGTCCAGTATAAGCTAACATAATTCCTCCTAAAATATTACTTTTTTATTTTTAAATTCTTTTTATAAACCCAATTTTCTTTTTCAAAAGTTTCACTACGTCCAATTATAAGTGAACCCTCTTTTTCTACATCTGAAACAATAGTTGTTCCGGCTGCTATAAAAGTATCATTTGCAATTTCTACCGGAGAAACTATATTTGAGTTACTACCAACAAAACAGCCATCTCCAATTTTAGAAATATGTTTATTCTTTCCATCATAATTTACTAAAATAGAACCACAACCCATATTTACATCTTTACCAATAATAGCATCACCAATATAAGCTAAATGTCCAGCCTTAGTATTTTCTCCAACAGTTGAATTTTTAACTTCAACAAAGTTTCCAATATGAACATTATCTTTTAATATACTATTTGGTCTAAGATGAGCAAAAGGTCCCATAGTAACATCATTTTCTACTATACTATCTTCTATATATGAACTCTTAATAATTACATTATCACCGATTGTTGAGTTTTCTATAAGAGTATCACCTGTTATATATACATTTTCTCCAATTGTAGTATTTCCTAAAATTCTGGCACCACTTCCGATAAATGTATCTATTCCTATATTTATCCCTCTTTCTATAACGGTATTTTCTGGATTTTCCATTACAACACCATTTTTCATATACTCAGCATTTATTCTGTAACGCATAATTTTTTCTGCCTCAAAAAGCTGAAGTTTTGAATTTATACCATAAATTTCTTCAATGTCGTCAAGTTTATATGTAGAAACAAGTTCTCCGTCTTGAACTAAAACCTTAATCGCATCTGTAAGATATAATTCATTTTGTGCATTATTTCTATCTATCTTAGTTATAGAATTTTTTAAAGCTCTCCCATTAAAAACATAAATTCCTGAATTTATCTCTTTAACTCTTTTTTCTTCTATATTTGCATCTTTATCTTCAACAATCTTTAAGAACTTTCCTTCAGAATCCTTAATTATATGCCCATATCCTGTTGTGTCATTGATAAAAGCAGTTAAAACAGTAGCTTTTGATTTCATATCAATATGTTCATCTAATAATTTTTGTAAAGTTTCTCCTTTTATCAAAGGAGTATCCCCACTCAAAATTAAAACATTATCTTCATCTTCAATCTCATCTATTGTAAGTTGAACTGCGTAACCTGTACCATAAGGAAATTCTTTACCAATTTTTTGCTCTTTATAAAGCACCTTATTTCCAAATTTTTCTTCAACTTCATTTTTATTTTTTCCAACAATAATTATAGTCTTATCACTACCGGCATCGCAACTTGCATCATAAACATAATCAATCAAAGGTCTATTTACAATCTTATGTAAAACTTTTGATTTTTTACTTTTCATTCTGGTACCTTCTCCGGCAGCTAATATGATTGTAATATTCATAACTCAACTCCTAACTATAAAAAAATATACTTTATTCATTATAAAAAACATATTTATTATATCATATCGAAAATCTAAAAGTTAATTAAACAACTACAATAAAATAAATGCAGTTTTTTATAAGAAAACAAAACTACATTTATTAGATCATATTTTCATTTTAGATAATCTTTAAATGGTAAATATGATGAAATAAATACACTTTTATACAATAACCATAAAACTGTATTTATTATAACATAATTCTTACAAAAAAAAAACAAAAAAGAGATATATTGTAAACATATCTCTCTTTGAAGGAATTAAAAAATTATTTTATTTTTTTGAAATGTTTTTCTAAAATTTTATTTCCGATTATAACACCAATACCACCTAGGACAAATACTATTGTCAAAGTAATTAATGCATAAGTTCCTGATGAATATTTTATCATTTCATTTAAAGCACTCTCTGTCATTCCATTTTTACCAATCCAAGTATCTTTGAATGATTGCAAAAAGAAATTTACAGGGATAACTTGTCCACATTCACTACCTACTTGTAACAATCCAAAAGCGACAAATTGTGCAATTTTATTTTTATATCCTGCACTGCTAAGAATAACTTCTCCAATAATTGCTGAAACTGTATAAGAAATAATCCATGGTAGATAGAAACCTGCTCCTGCCATAACTATTAAAAAAATTGCTGAGAACAAAAAGAAACTTCCCTTTTTACCAATTTTATTACACATAAATACAAAAACGGTTCCTGAAAACAAACCTGCAACTCCCGGACTAATACAATGAGTAAATGCTCCTAATGGGAATAATGCAAATGTTACAATCATTGTAACAACCAAACTTATTGCTCCTAAAATAGCAACTAAAATCAAATCTTTAACTTTCATTTTCTTTTCCTCCTTTTATTTTTTGAAAAATATTAGTTAATTGATTTCTTTCTTTTAAAACAAAATCTTGTGAAATTTTTCCTTCTTCAAGGAATATCACTCTATCTACAACCCTTGACAATAATTCATAATCATGTGAAATTAAGATTATCGCTTTATCTTTTGATAAATTTTTTATAATATCTGAAATTACAAGCATATTATTAAAATCTAATCCACTTGTAGGCTCATCTAAAATCAAAACATCTGAATTACTTTTAGCACAAATACCCATAAGTAATCTTTGTTTTTCTCCTCCTGAAAGAGAAAAAGGGTGAGAATTTCTCTTTTCATAAAGATTTACAATATTTAACATATCTAAGATTTCATCTTCTTTTAAATCTTTATTCGACAACAAAAACTCTGAAAATACACTTTCTGAAAATAATTGATAATCCACATCTTGCATCAAAACAAAAGGTAATTTTGAACTAAAAATTCCTCCAGAATTCTTTTTATATATTCCTGAAATTAATTTTGAAATTGTTGATTTTCCTACTCCGTTTTTCCCAACAAGTCCAATAATTTCTCCTCTATACGCATCAAAGGAAATATCTTTTATAATATCTTTAAATTTAAGATTTTTAACTTCCAAAACTTTTTCATCTTGCTTATAACTTTCTTTTTTTACCAATTCTTCATCAAAAGGATTTAGACTTCTAAGGTCATCTGCTCTGTAATTTAAAGCCTCTTTTCTCTCTAAATTTGCTATAAGTTTTCCGTTATTTATATGAATTAATCTGTCAAGTAATTCTTTCAAATAAAAAATTCTATGCTCAACAACAACTATCGTATATCCATTTTCTTTTAATTTTGAAAAAATTTCTTTTAAAAGTTCGATTCCAAGATAATCTAAATTTGCAGACGGCTCATCAAATATCAAAGTCTTGGCATCTAAGATAGAAACACAAGCAATAGATATTTTTTGTTTCTCTCCACCTGAAATTTCTAAAACATTTTTATTTAATATATTTTCAAGTCCAAAAAATTTAGAAATATTATCTATTTTTTCTAAAATTTCTTTTACTTCATATCCCAAATTTTCTAAAGTAAAAGCCAACTCTGAGGTAGTATTATCCGTAAAGAATTGTCCTCTTGGATTTTGAGAAACAGATCCTATCATCTTACATAATTCATAATTTTTACAATCCTTAGTATTTTTATCATCAATAAAAATTTCTCCTAAAAGTTTTCCATCGTGAATATGTGGAATAAGTCCATTTATACACTTATATATCGTAGATTTGCCTGAGCCTGATGCTCCTGTTATAAGTACTAACTCTCCTGTATTTATTTCAAAATTTATATCTTCTAATGCTTTCTTATCCGAATCTTCATAAGTGAAACTTACATTATTAAATTTTATCAATAAATCCACCTCCCCAAGCAACAATAAGTGCAATTAATACTACAATAAGAATAAAATCAACAATATCAAATTTTTTATAATAAATTGAATGCATATTATCTGTGCACATTGCACATCTTGTATATGCTGATTCAGTCATTTCAGATGCAATATTAGATGCTCTAAAAAGAGTTGGAACAATGTAGTATTCAAATCTTTTAAAAGGTTTGGTAAATGAAATATCTATTCCTCTAAGTTTTAATGCATTTCTTATAATTCTCTTTTCAGCAAAATAAATCGGAATAAATTTTAAAGTGATCGTGCAAGCAAATCTAATTTTTTTCCCTAGACCTAATTTCCCTAAAATATAAATCAATTCACTTGTTCTCGTATCCAATACAACTATTGTTGCAATCATAAATATTGAACAAGTTTTTACATTTGAATAAACTACAAAGCCAATAAAAGAAAAAAAGGAAGTATCTGGTAGCTTTACAAAAAAAGTTATATATACACAAACAAGATAAAAAATTAAAAATTTCACAAATCTTTTAATCTTTCCGCTATAAATTAAAACAAAGGAACAAATGCAAAAATAAATTAAATCAATTTTAAAATTACTCCAGAGAGGAATAAGAGAACCGAAAATTAAATTCATAAAAATCAAAATAAATAAATTTATTCTACGCTCTTTTATCAAACTAACTCCTCCTTAAATTTGATATTTAGGTGCTGTAAAACAGCACCCATATCCTAATAACTATAATTTTCTGTTAAATTAGAATTTCTAACCATAGTATTATAAACTTTAGATTTTTCTAAAAGCTCACTATGTGTCCCTTGAGATTCCATTTTCCCATTTTCCATTACTATTATTTTATTTGCATTTTCAATAGACTTCATTCTATGTGAAATTACTAATACAGTTTTATTTTTAATAAGTTTATTTAAACTTTCTTGTATTTTCATTTCGTTTTCAACATCAAGACTTGCACTAATTTCATCAAGTAAAACTATTGGAGCGTTTTTCAAAAATGCACGAGCAATAGAGATTCTTTGTCTTTCTCCACCTGATAGTTTACTTCCATTTTCTCCAATTAAAGTATCGTATTTTTCAGGTAATTTTTCAATAAATTCTTCACAATTAGCAAGTCTTGCTGCCTCTTTTACTTGTTCATCAGTAGCATCTTTATTTCCAAATCTAATATTTTCTAAAATTGAAGTATTAAAAAGTGTAACCTCTTGAAAAACTATTGAAATATTTTCAAAAAGACTCTCTGTTTCAACACCCTTTATATCATTTCCATCTATAAGTATCTTTCCGCTATCATAGTCATACAATCTTGACATCAATCTCAGAACTGTTGTTTTTCCACAACCTGAAGGCCCAACTAATGCGGTAACTTCACCTTGTTTTGCAATAAATGAAATATCATTAATTACTTTATTTTCTCCATATCCGAACTCAACATTTTTGAATTCTATATCAAAATTATTTAATTTTTTAGGCTCTCCTTGTTGAACTTCAGCAGTTCTTAATTCTTTAATTCTTTGTAGATTTGCATCTAAATACATAAGCTCTGCAAGATTTGCAAACATACCGTTTACAGCATCAATTATCTTTGATGCACACATAATAAAAGCTACAAAATAAAGAAGAGAAACTTCACCATTCAAATAGAACATTGTTCCAAATAAAATGGTAGCACCAAGAGTTAAATTTTGAATATTAGTAGAAATACTTAGAAGAAGTACCATTTTAAATTCAGCTTTTATATGAATTTTTTCTGAATATTCAACATTTTCAAATATTTCTTTAGTAAATTTATCAACTTGGCCATAACTCTTTATCTCTTGTTGTAATTCAATAGCTTGTTGGAAATTTTCTGAAATATCTCTCATTATATCATAATATCTTTTATTGCCAACTAGTTGAATTTTTTTAGTAATAAAGATAAAACTCGTACTTATAATAATTGGAATTAATATACAAAGAGCAAGTTTAAAACTGGCGAACATCAACATTGCAATTATTAGAATCAAATAAAATATTAATCCAATAACCTTTGGAATAGCATGACTCATTGCATGTTCAATAGTTGAAACGTCTTTCATTATAGTTTGAGAAAGGTCTGAAATATCATGTTTTGAAAAGAAAGAAAGTGGTAAATTTTTCAAAATATTTGCAATTTCAATTCTAAGATTTGCACTTTCCTTGTAAGTTTCATTATATAAATTATCATATTCAATAGACATAATTACATACATCACGACAAGCATAACTAATATTCCGATGATAAAGAAAACTAGACTATTTGATTTCCCTTCAATAATATTTTGAACAAATATCATAAATAAAATCATTGGTATCATTAAGCTACAATATGATAAAAAAGAAGTAATTGATGCTTTTACAACTCCAACCGTACCTTTATCAGTTAATTGAAATATTCTTTTTAACATTTTCATAATTACATCCTCCATTCATTAGATTTAGAGAATAAATCTTGTAAAAATTTATATCTTCCACCAATTTCCATAAGCTCTTTATCAGTTCCTCTTTCAATGATTTTTCCATTATCTATAACTAAAATCTCATCTACATTTCTTATTGAACTTAATCTATGAGCAATCATAATTACTGTTTTATCCTTCATTAAATTAGAAAAAGCTAATTGTATTTCATGTTCGTTTTCAGGGTCAGATGCAGCCGATGCCTCATCTAAAATTATAATCTTAGCATCTTTTAAAATCGCTCTGGCAATGGCAATCCTTTGAGTTTCCCCACCGGATAAATATACACCTTTTGAGCCTATAACTGTATTTTCACGAGTTTCAAACTTATCTAAAATTTCTTCACATCTGGCAAGCTTTAAAGCATTCATAACCTCTTCGTAACTTGCATTTTCATTTCCAATTTTTACATTTTCAAAAATTGTAGTCTTGAAAAGTTTTGAATTTTGAAAAACAAAAGAAATATTCTTCATAATCGCATCTTTTGAATATGAAGAAATATTTTTACCACCTATCAAAATTTCTCCGTCTTCAATATTATAAAAACCGGAAATCAATTTTGCGATAGTTGATTTTCCACCACCTGATGAACCTACAAGCGCATAAGTTTTATTTTCTTCAAGTTTAAAACTTAAATTTTCTAAAATATTTTTTGTATCATATTTAAAAGTTACATTTTTGAATTCTATATTAAAATTAGAAAATTCTTCTTTGTTTCCATGATTAATATTATTTTTTCCCATTTCCACAAAAATATTTTCCAACTTATCTACTGCTTGAGTCGCCATAAATTGATGCATTCCAACATACATAATTCTCATAAAGCAACCAAATAATGTTCCTACAAAACAAGTAAAGAAAATTAATTTAATCATTATTTCTATATTAGATTGTCCACCATTTGAGAACATAATCGCAAAAGGAATTACATACGCAGACGCTCCAAGCAAAAGAATTTGAAATATAACATAAGGATTTTTACAAGTTTTACTATAATCATAAGCACATTTAGAATAATCCATAATGGCATCATAAAAAGATTTAAAAGAAAAAATTGACGCTTTAAATATTTTTAAAACTTGCATTCCTCTAACATATTCAACTGCCTCGCTATTAACTCTTTCCAATGCCTTATTATACTTATCCATAAATTCAACTTCACCAAACATAAGTTTTGTAAAAATTCCAGCTAAAATTGATAAAATAACAGTAGCAATTCCAAGATATAAATCTACTGCAAACATAATTCCAAATAAAAATATTGGAGTTATAACAGCAATTGTTATATCCGGAATTAAATGCGCAACAATCATATGTGTATCACTCGCATTATTATCTATAATTTTTCTAATTCTCCCTGACTCATTAACATCAAAAAATGCAAATGATGCACTCATCAAATGCTTTATCCCTGCCTTTCTAAGATTTGTTTCCAATCTGAATGCAAATAAATGAGTAAGCCCTACTGAAACAAAATAAACAAAAGATTGCAAAAGCATAACAACAAAAATGGTAATTGCATAATATTTTGCCTGTGTAAAATCTTTTTTCAACAAAAATTCATTTAAAAACTTATACAAAAACCAATAAGGCAACATTGAAAGTGCAGATGAAATAATACTCGTTATAATAGCAATATAAACAAGATATTTTTTGTCAGGCACATACTTAAATAATTTTTTGTAAATATTCATTTAACCCTCCTAAATTTTTTTATTTGGTATAAAATACCATATAGCAAAAATATTTTTAACTACTCCCATAAAAAATATTTTTACCCAACGACGTTGTCGTCGTTTAAAATTATTATACCACTTTCAATATTGCTTTTCAATATCTATGATAACAATTTCTATTTTTATTTTATAATATGGGAAATATTTTTTAATAATAATGATTTAAAAAAATATAAATAAACAACAAAAAAGACAACCTAATATTTGAGGTTGCCTTAAAAATTTTAACATATTCTTGGACACTATTTTACAAAAATTAATTGTCAATTTATTCTTTTATAGGATTTTTTATCTTTTTCCAAAATTTTAAACGATTAATAATATTCTATGATAAGAACTTTTTATTATTTTCATCTAATAAAAATTTATAAATATCTTCTGGAGAAACTTTTTTTATTTTATTTCTACTAACCTTTTCTAAATTTTTAACTTTTCCTTCTGTTGTAAATAAAAACACTTTTCCATCTAAATTTTCATATAGTTTAGCATCAATATCTATATCCCCCTGTTCTACTTGAGTAAAAGCTTTCTCTCCATTTTCATTAATCAAAACATATTCATAAAGCTGAGTTGATTTTAAACACAAAAAAGGTAGCACCTAAGCACTACCTTGATTTTTATCTATTTATTTTCTTCTTCATCTACTACTTCGTAATCAGCGTCAACTACATCATCTTTCTTTTGTTCTGCTCCTTGTGGGTTAGCATTTTGATATAATTTTTCTGAGATTTTGTAGAATTCTTGAGTTAAAGCATCATTTTTAGCTTTAATATCTTCTGTATTATCAGTTGTTAAAGCTGTTTTTAATTCTTCAAGTTTTGAAGTAACTGCTGATTTTTCTTCTTCTGAAATCTTACCTTCTAAGTCTTTTAAAGTCTTTTCAGTTTGATATACTAGAGATTCAGCGTTATTTTTAACTTCTACTGCTTCTTTTTTCTTCTTGTCTTCTTGAGCAAATTGTTCAGCTTCTCTAACCTTTTTGTTGATTTCTTCTTCTGATAATTTTGTTGATGCAGTAATTGTAATCTTTTGTTCATTACCTGAACCTAAGTCTTTTGCATGAACATTTACAATTCCGTTTGCATCTATATCAAAAGTAACTTCGATTTGTGGAACTCCTCTTGGTGCTGCAGGAATACCTGTTAATTGGAATCTTCCTAATGTAGTATTGTCGTGAGCAAATTCTCTTTCACCTTGTAAAACGTGAATATCTACTGCGGTTTGTCCATCAGCCGCTGTTGAAAATATTTGACTCTTCTTAGCTGGAATAGTTGTATTTCTTTCGATTAATCTAGTCATTACTCCACCCATTGTTTCAATACCTAATGACAATGGAGTTACGTCTAATAATAATAAGTCTTTAACTTCTCCAGTTAAAACTCCACCTTGAATCGCTGCACCGATAGCAACACATTCATCTGGGTTAATATCTTTTTGTGGTTCTTTTCCAATTAATTTCTTAACAGCCTCTTGTACTGCAGGAATTCTTGTTGAACCACCTACTAAAAGAACTTTATCAATTTCTGATGCAGTAAGTCCGGCGTCATTTAATGCCTCTCTAACCGGAACTAATGTCTTATCAACTAATGATGAAGTTAATTCTTCAAATTTAGCTCTCTTAATATCCATATTTAAGTGAACAGGTGCTCCGTCAACAGCAGTAATGAATGGTAAATTTACATTTGAAGTCATTGTAGTTGAAAGTTCTTTTTTAGCTTTTTCAGCAGCATCTTTTAATCTTTGCATTGCTGTTACATCTTTACTTAAATCTATTCCATTTTCTTTTTTGAATTCTGAAACAAGATAGTTCATTAAAACTTCGTCGAAATCATCTCCACCAAGTCTATTATTTCCTCTAGTAGATAAAACTTCAAAAACTCCATCTCCTATTTCTAATATAGAAACGTCAAATGTACCACCACCAAGGTCAAATACCATTATTTTATGTTGTTCAGTGTCTTTATCCATTCCATAAGCAAGCGCAGCTGCAGTTGGTTCGTTAATAATTCTCTTAACATTTAAACCTGCAATCTTTCCTGCATCTTTTGTAGCTTGTCTTTGGCTGTCTGTAAAGTAAGCCGGAACTGTAATTACTGCCTCTGAAACAGTTTCTCCTAAATAGCTTTCAACATCTGATTTAATTTTTTGTAAAATCATTGCTGAAATTTCTTCAGGACTATAATCTTTACCATCAATTTTTACCTTGTAATCTGTTCCCATTTCTCTTTTAATTGAAATGATTGTTCTTCCTGCATTTGTAATAGCTTGTCTTTTTGCAGTTTCCCCTACTAATCTTTCTCCATTTTTTGCAAAAGCAACTACTGAAGGAGTCGTTCTATTTCCTTCAACATTTGCAATAATTGTTGGTTCTCCACCTTCCATAACAGCTACTGCTGAGTTTGTTGTACCTAAATCAATACCTATAATCTTTGACATAATATTTTCCTCCTAATTATTCACTAACTTTAACCATACTAGGTCTAATTACTTTATCTTTAATTTTATATCCTTTTTCAAAAGTTTCTAATATGACACCACTTTCAACTCCGTCTTTACTTTCAGTCATAACTGCATTATGTAAATTCGGGTCAAAAACAGCACCATCGCTTTCAATTTCTTCCAACATTTCAGTTTTTAAAATTGATTCAAACTGCTCTTTAATCATAATAAAGCCTTTAACTACATCATCATCAACATTAAGATGAATAAATGCTCTATTAAAATTATCTAAAACAGGTAATAACTTCAAAATTAAGCCTTCATTTGCAAGTATAATAGAATTTGACTTTTCTCTTTCAGTTCTATTTCTATAATTTACAAAATCAGCTTGAAGTCTTAAAAGTTGATTTTTTAATTCTTCAATTTCTGAATTTAATTTTTCCTCAACTTCATTAAAAGAATTTTCTTCTAAATTTTCATTAGATACTTTTTCGGTATCTTCTTTAATTTCATCTTCTAAAATTTCTTTATTTTCTTCCAACTATTTCGCCTCCCGTCATTTTAAAATATCATTCATTCTATCATTTAAACTTAACATAGTTGATATTATCTTTTCATAATCCATTCTAGTTGGACCAATAACAGCTATCTTTCCTTTACTACCATTTCCTAAATCATAAGAAGTAGCAACAATGGTATTCTCATTTAAAAAGTCTTTATTATTTTCACTTCCGATACTAACATAAATTTCATTTCCATTATAACTTAAAAACAAATCTTCCAATTCATTTTTATCTTCTAAGAAATGAATAAGTTCTTTAGCCTTATTCATATCCCTATACTCCGGAAAGTTAAATATATTTGAAATACCTTCAAGCTCAATATCAGACTTTTCAGTTTTTGAAACCTCTTTTTCTATCAAGCCGGAAACTTCTGTAATAAATGGAATTTTTGAAACAAAAGTAAATTTTAAAAACTCTAATCTTTCATTCAAATCAGATACTTTAACATTTATTAAATATTTCTTTAAATAAAATATCAGTTCTTGTAAAATTTCTTCATTAATACTGTTTTTAACATCAAAAACGGTATTAACAACTTTTCCTGTGTCAAAAACTAAAACCAAAACATAATAATTTCCACTTATATTTATAACATCAATACTCTTTACAGAACAATCCATATAATCTGTAATCATAGTTGCCGTTATACATTCTGTAACCTCAGAAATTATCTTCGCAGATTCTTTAAAAATCTTATTTTTTTCATTAATATGCTTTGCCAGAACGTCAATTCCATACATATTTTTTGAAATTTCGTCAAAATGTGAAGATAATAAATAATTAACATAATGTCTATAAGCCTTATCCGACGGAATCCTACCGGAAGATGAATAGGCCTTGTTTAAAAAACCAAGCTCTTCCAAATCACTCATTTCATTCCTAACAGTAGCTGAACTTATTCCCATATCATATTGTTTGGAAATTGTCCTTGACCCAATAGGCTCAGAAGTACTGATATAACTATCTATTATGGCATATAAAATTTTCAATTTTCTATCATCAAGCATTTTATCACCTCTTTTTAGCACTCAACCTCTTAGACTGCTAACAATATTATATTACTATTATTCCCCTATGTCAAGTTTTAAAACAAATTTATTTAAAATTTATTTAAAATTTATTTAAAATTTATTTTCATGCACAAAAAAAGTAGCCCTAAGGCTACCTTTAAATACCTATTTAACTTATGCTTTAGCGATTTTTTCTCCAAATGCTACACAGTCATCTTCGTCTTCTGGTGTTGGACAATCATATACGCAAAGAGGTTCAGCTACGATTTTAGCTCCAACTCCTTCACATCTAACTTTCCAGTCTTTCATCCATTTTTGTCCTTCGTTCCATTCATAAGAACCGAATAAAGCAATCTTTCTTCCGTTTAATTCTTCTTCAACTTCTTCAAACATTGGTTCGAAACTTGATTCTTCAAGAACTTCATCTCCCATTGCTGGACAACCAAATGCAACTAGGTCGAAATCATTTAACATATCTGCTCCAAAATCATCACAGAAAATTACTTCAACTTCTGAACCTGCGTTTTCAATTCCTTCGGCGATACAATCAGCCATTTTTTCAGTATTACCTGTACCTGACCAATATACAACTGCTACTTTCATTTAAAAGTCCTCCTTAAATTTTAACTAACAAAGTAAAAGTTTATTGTATTTAAAAGTAAAATACAATACAATTAAATTTTCAACAATATTAGTTTTATTGTAAATTTAATTAATAATTTTTACAAGATAATAATAACAATAATCTAAAATTTTGTCAACTATTTTAAAAATTTTTATAATTAAAATAATTTTATTTTAATACTATATAAATTATAAAGTTACTACATCTGCCTTTAGTTTATATATAACGTCTTTTCTCTCAACGATTATATTTACTTTTTTTGAAAGTTCTTCATCATTTTTTATTTTTTCCAATAATCTTTTTGACGGATTAATCGTATAGGCATTGCCAAATCTTCTAAGCATTGATAAATCTCCTGTGGTATCTCCATAAGCAAAAGATTTTTCAATATCTATATCATACTTCTCAATCAGTTCTTTACAAACTCTATCTTTATTTTCACTATCCCACATCGGAAGAATTTTACCATTAAATTTTCTATTTTCATCGTATAGATACTTTGTAGCTCTATATTCTGTAATATCATATTTCTTAGCCATTTCTTCAACTAAAAAGTCCGGACTTCCAGAAACAAAAAATATTAAATGACCATTCTTTTTATGAAATTCTAATTGATTTCTTGAAAAAAGATAAACTCTTTCACACACTTTTTGAACAGATTGTTCAGCTATAAACTTATTATATTCAACGTCAAAGCCTTTTAAATCTGTAATATATTTTTCAGCAAGTGCCTCAATATAAGCATCATAAGCCCCATATCTATTAACATATTCCATATATAATTGCTTTACATCATTGACCCAAATGCTCTCATCTAAAATTTCATATTTTATAAGTCTTTTAAAATGTTCAATCATCAAAGATTCTCTCGCAATAGTTCCGTCAATGTCAAAAAAACTGGCTATATTAGACATGCAATCACCTACTTTTTCCTAAAGTTCATAAGTATTAAAGCATAGAAAAGCGAAACCACTCCACTTGTACCTATAATCATTGCATAATACAATGAATTAAGTCCTCTTGGAGTTATAATATTTGTCCAACCATCTGCTAAAAATACTGTTCCTGTTATTATTAAAACAAATGCAGGAATAAACTTTAAAAATCTATATTTTGCTCTGCTAAGCAAATAAGTTACAAGCATTCCAACAAATATCGCAAGCAACACGATAACAACAGATACTCTTTTTTTCAATAAAATTTCAAATAATTCCTTCATACTAAAACCTACTTTCTAATTCTTCTTTAAGTTCCGGTAAAGATTTAAGACATACATTGTCTTTGCTTATTTCCAACAAATCTAAAACTTCACACAAATCATCATAATGAGAAACCTCTATTTCCATATAAGGATATGGATAAACCTCCTTATCCCAAACATCAATATCTATATGTGCTTTTTTAAATGAATATGAAGTTCTAAACTTTTTCTCAATATCTAACTTATCATATCCCAAAAATTTTAAAATCTTTAGCATTTCAGAGCTATTTTCCAAAGGTACATTGTATTCATTAAACTCTTTAAGAATTTTATTTGCCTTATGTTCTTTGTAAGTAAGTTCCGAATTTATTTCTTTTCCATTTTCATCTAAAAATTTTCTAATTCTTAAAAAACTTCCCCTTGGAATACAATCAAACTTCGAAGAAGATAATCTTATATTCTCCTGATTTTCAGTTCGTAAAAACTTTGCGCCTAATTTTTTTAACTTTTCTTTTATTTCTTCAACATCTATATTTAAAATCTTAACTTCTAACTCTTTTTCCATTTTATCTCCTAATAAGTCTTGGAATAAATTTTAAGTAATCGGCAGAAAGACAATGAAACTCTATACCATCAACAACCTCATCAACAACATTATTTAACGAATGTGCGTGTAAATGCCCATATAAAACAATTTTTATATTATGCTCTTTTGCAAATAATCCAAAGTCATTAAGTGTTCTGTCCTTTTCTACCGGTGGATAATGGAAAAGACAAATTATTTCCTTTTCCTTATTTTTAACAGAATTGAAACTAAGCTCTAACCTCATAAGCTCTCTATTATAGATTTTTCTGTCCGTACTTTCAGAAAATTCAGAGGACTTTGGAGAAAGCCAACCTCTTGTTCCGATAAAGACATAATCTTCAGTTTCAATACTATTATTTTGTAAAAAAAACATATTTTTTAAATTTAATTCTTTTATCTTATTTAAACTACTCCACCACAAGTCGTGATTACCTTTTAAAAAAATCTTTTTTCCTGGAAGTTCTTCAATTCTCTTTAAATCATTATAAGCCTCTTCAATCTTCAAAGCCCAAGAAATATCACCCGGAACAATAACATAGTCATCGTCCTTTACAATTTCTTTCCAAGATTTAAACATTCTTTCTTCATAGTTTTCCCAAGCGGAGCCAAAAACCTCCATAGACTTATCCCCAGTATAATCTAAATGCAAATCAGATAAACCGTATATCATTCTAACTCCTAAACAAATTTTTTAACATTTTCAATACTTTGACTTGCAACCATATATCCCTCTTTATACAAATCGACAACATCTTGCATATTTGTTGTAAATGATTTGAATTTCAAAGGATTGATAGGTGCAAAAACAATAGCTTTTTCATCTTTTTCTAATCTATCAATTAAATCCATAGTCTTATTATATCTATCTTTTTCATTTTCCATTGATTCTATAAATTTCGGATAATCTTTATAACCAAATCTTACGATATCACTAATATCAGAATTTGTTCTTCTGTATCCTCTATTTTTGGCAAGTAAAATTACAAATTTATCATAACCTTTTTCAATCGCTCTTTCAAGTGGATTCGTATTATGCATTCCACCGTCAAAATATGGAATTCCATCAATCACAACACATTTTGCCATATCAGGAAGAGCAGAAGATGCTATTATCTTATCAACCATATCTAAAGTATTTTTAGCATCTTTTGATGAAAAGAATTTATAACTACCATCAATCAAAGAAGTAACACCTGCCTCAAATTCAGTTTCAATATTTTTATCAAATTCAGGAAAATCAAAAACTCCATTAACCATAGCTTTTAAATCTATCGGCTCTGATGAATTTTTTAAAACTTCCATATTTTTTGAAAATTCTAAAAATAATTTATTAACATCAAAAGCAATACCACTAACAAATTCAAAACCTGTAATTGCTCCGGCAGATACACCAACAACATAAGGAAATTTAATTCCATTTTCTTTAAAATAATCCAAAACCCCTTTCAAAAAGGCACCTCTCATCGCTCCACCTTCGATTACTAATGCAACCTTATTTTTCATAAAAAACTCCTTATTTTTTAAAATAATTATATTTTATATTGTACCATAAAACAAAAAAATATACAAAAAAAGTAAGTCTATTAAACTTACTTTTTTATAGTTTGAAAACAAATTTATTAATTAATATAAATTAAAATCATATTTATTATTTATAAATTTCTATTTAACAACTATGTTACAAATTTTTCCAGGAACAAAAATTTCTTTTACTACTGTTTTTCCTTCGATGAATTTTTTAACACTTTCGTTGTTGTAAAGTTCTTCTTTAAAATCTTCAAATTTTGCATCTTTTGCAATCATTAAAGTAGCTCTAACTTTTCCGTTTATTTGAATTGGCATTTCTACTTCTGTATCAATAGTTTTTGATTCATCATACTTTGGCCAAGTTTGTTCGAAGATATATCCTCCAAAATTCATTTCTTGCCATATTTCTTCTGTAATATGTGGAGAAACAGGATTTAATAAAATTAAAAATATTCTTAAATCTTCTCTTGAAATTTCTTTTGCAGAATAAAATTCGTTTATCAAAGTCATAAGTGATGCTATTGCAGTATTAAATTTAAGATTTTCAAAATCTTCTGAAACTTTTTTAATTGTCTTATGGATTGACTTTTCTAAAGATTTTGTCATTTCTTCACTAGAATTAGTTATTTCTTGTAATTTCCAAACTCTATCTAAGAATTTTCTACAACCGTTAATTCCACCGTCAGACCAAGACGCACTTCTTTCAAAATCTCCTAAGAACATTTCATAGCATCTTAAAGCATCTGCTCCATATTTGTCAATCATTTCGTCAGGATTTACTACATTTCCTCTTGATTTAGACATTTTTTCTCCATTTTCTCCAAGAATCATTCCATGAGAAGTTCTTTTTAAATATGGTTCTTTTGTATTTACAACTCCTATATCATAAAGGAATTTATGCCAAAATCTTGAGTATAATAAGTGCAATGTTGTATGTTCCATTCCACCATTGTACCAATCAACTTGACCAAAATAATCTAAAGCCTCTTTCCCAACAAGACTTTCTTTATTATGTGGGTCCATATATCTTAAATAATACCAAGAAGACCCTGCCCATTGTGGCATTGTATCTGTTTCTCTTTTTGCCTTTCCACCGCATTTTGGACAAGTACAATTTACAAAATCATCAATTTTTGAAAGTGGAGATTCTCCGGTTTCAGTTGGTTCAAATGAATCAAGCTCAGGTAATCTTAATGGTAATTCTTCTTCAGGAATAGCAACCCAACCACATTTATCACAATGTACTAGAGGAATCGGTTCTCCCCAATATCTTTGTCTTGAGAAAACCCAATCACGAAGTTTGAAATTAGTCTTTTTATTTCCTATTCCAAGTTCTGATAAATATTCAAAAATCTTTTCTTTTGCATCTTTAACTGAAAGTCCGTTTAAAAATCCTGAATTAACCATAATTCCTGTATTAGTGTCTGTATATGCTTTTTCATTAACATTTTCTCCACCACTTACTACTTCAACAATTTCCAAGCCAAATTTTTTAGCAAAGTCAAAATCTCTGGTGTCATGAGCAGGTACAGCCATAATTGCTCCACTTCCGTAAGTCATCAAAACATAATCTGAAATAAATACTGGAATTTCTTTTTGTGTGCAAGGATTGATTGCAGTAATTCCGTCAATCTTAACTCCTGTTTTATCTTTATTCATTTCTGTTCTTTCAAATTCAGATTTCTTTTGAACTTCTAAAACATATTTTTCAATTTCTTCTTTATTTTTTATTTTGCCAGCATATTTTTTTAGTAATGGATGCTCACAAGAAATAACCATATAAGTTGCTCCAAAAATTGTGTCAGGTCTAGTAGTATAAACTAAAATATCATCATCAATATCTTTCATTTTAAATTTAACTTCCATACCATAACTTCTGCCAATCCAGTTGATTTGTTGAGTTTTAACTCTATCAATAAAATCAACTTCTTCAAGGTCGTCTATAAGTCTATCTGCATATTCAGTTATCTTCAACATCCATTGATTTTTAACTTTATGTATAACTTCTCCACCACATCTTTCACAACAACCACCTACAACTTCTTCGTTAGACAAACCAACTTTACAAGACGTACAGAAATTTATAGGCATTTCCATTTTATATGCAAGACCTTTTTCAAACATCTTCATAAAAATCCATTGAGTCCATTTGTAATAATCAGGGTCTGTTGTATTTATTTCTCTGTCCCAATCAAAAGAAAAACCAATGCTCTTTAATTGTTTTTTGAAATTCTTAATATTATTTTTTGTTACAATTTCAGGATGAATTTTGTTTTTCATCGCATAGTTTTCAGTTGGAAGACCAAAAGCATCCCAACCCATAGTGAATAAAACATTTTGTCCTTCAAGTCTTCTCTTTCTACTTACAACGTCTAATGCAGTATATGGTCTTGGGTGTCCAACATGAAGTCCTTGTCCTGACGGATAAGGAAATTCTATCAATGCATAAAATTTTTCTTTATCATTTATTTCGCATTTAAAGGGTTTTTTTTCGTCCCAAATATCTTGCCATTTTTTTTCAATATTCTTTGGCTCATAATTTTTCATAACATTCCTCCATTCATAATATAAAAAAACTTCCGTCTCGAAAAGAGACGAAAGTTGAAATTTCCGTGGTACCACTCTAATTAGTAATTAACTCACTCTAAGATTATAACGTAATCAACGGCTTTCGCATTTCATGAGTAAATTCAATATACTAAAATATCATTTCACACCAAACAATGACTCTCTTAAAAATTAAATATATTTACTACTTTCAATCAAAAATTTTCTAAATTTACAATACAAATATTTTATCATATCTTTTATTTTTTTTCAATACATCAAAGTTCAAAATCAAAGTTTTTCTTGATGAATCGTTTAAAGAAAATATAATTTAACATTCCCTTTAAAAAAGTACAAAAAGAAATTACAACCCACATATAGCTTATATTCAATTTTGAATAAAAAACTAGATACGCAAGTGGAATTCTCAAAGCATTTGAAAATGTACTTATTATCGTAGGCGTTTTTGTATTTTTAAGTCCGTTAAACATTCCTGAAATTCCTATTTCAAGAGCTAAAAATATTTCAGAAAAAGCTAAAATTTTTAAATAACTAACACCCATTCTAATGGTATTAACATCATTTTTTATAAATAGTCTGATTATGTAGTCTGATGAAAAATATAAAAAGAATGAACAAAAAATTCCAATTCCTAAAATTATCTTAAGACCTTTTTTATATCCCAAAACTATATTATCATAATTTTTAGCTCCATAATTTTGACCAATCAATGCACAAAGTGCAATAGAAAAGCCTTCAACAGTCATCCAGTTTATGGCCTCTATCTGTACTGCAACATTCTCTGCTGCAACGGCACTTTCTCCCCAACTTGCAATTATTCTAAGTAAAATAGTTGAGATAAAAGCAAATATACAAGATTTAAAAGCAGTTGGAACTCCAAGTCTTAAAACCTCATAAAAAGTTGGCTTACTGAAATTTTTAATTAAATTAAAACCTTTTAAAATTTTACCATCTTTAATTGAAAAAATCACAAAAATGCTTGTAACAACTATTTGAGATAAAGTTGTAGCAACAGCTGCCCCTCTAACTCCAAGCTCAGGTAAACCAAAATAACCATAGATTAAAATCGGGTCTAAAACTATATTTATAATAAGCCCTAAGGAATTTGCAATAAATGGAACTTTACTATTTGCTGAGCCATTAAAAACTCCTGAAAATAGTGGATTTAAAAAAGTAAAAGGAACTCCTAATATAACAACTTTCAAATAACTATTTGCAAGCGAAATTACTAACTCACTCTTTATGTTAAAAAACTTAATTACATCTAATCTAAAAATATATAATAATATCGCAAAAGTAATAGACATAAATAAATTTATAACAACAGAAGTGTCAATATATTTTCTAAATTGCTTATCATCTTTGGAGCCTACACTATATGCAACACCTATTTCTATCCCTGTTTTTGAAACCAAAACAAGAGAATTAGCAAACCACATTATAAATGCTACTATTCCAACACCTGCTATCGCCTCTGTTCCCAGCTTTCCTACCCAAAATGTATCCATTAAAGTGTAAGACATCTGTATAAAAGAAGTTGTCATTATTGGAAGAGATAACATAAATAAATTTCTATATATTCTATTATCTAATAAATTTATTTTTTTCATAAACAATTCCTAAAGTTCATTTAATAAATCTTTTATATCTTCAACGCTTTTCTTGTACTTCTTATCACAGAAATTACAAGAAATTTCTATCTCTTTTCCCTCTTTCACTATATCATTAAGCTCTTTTTTACCTAAACTTAACAGCATATTATCTATCTTTTCATCACTACAATTACATTTATAATGAATAATCTTTTCTTCTATGATTCTAATGTTAAAAATCTTTAAAATAGAACAAATATAATCATAAAAACTCATATCATCAGACTTGGAGTTAATATAATTTTCCAACTCGGTTTTAAACATATCTGAGTAAATTGTAAATTGTGATAAATCTTTTTCTGTATAATTCGGCAAAAGCTCCATCATAAAACCAAAAGAAATATAATCATCAAGAACCTTTTTTACTTCCAAATTAACTGACGTTACAGTTTGATTGGATGCACTAAAATAATTAGTAAAATTTTCACTAATATTTGAAGAAATTATACTTGTCTGTCCAATATATGGAGATTTTAAACCTAAATCTTTTATCAAAACAAGTATTCCATTATCTCCAATAAAATCTTTCGAAATTTTTCCATTTTCATAGATTTTATCGTATTTACTTAAATTTTTATTTTCTAAATATCCGGTTATAAATGAATTGTTATATAACTTGGAAATAATAAGACCACAATCCCCATTTGTCTTTAATTTTAAATCTATACTATCAGTGTCGTTTTTTAAATCGGAATATAACAACGCATTCATCGTTAAAATTTTTCCCATTTCAATATTTGCACTAACAGAACTTTTTTGTAATTTTTCAAAATCTTTTACAATATCATCAGTAAAAGCGAAAAAAAATCGCATTGAATTATGCTCATCAATACATCTTAATATCTTTGCCATAAATACTCCTTAATATCAATTTCATATAAAATTATATACTAAAACTTTAAAGAAATCAATTGATAAAATAATATCTTTTTTTATTTTTAGTATATTTTTGACAATTTAAAAAATCTCCTATAATTTAAAAAATCCCCTAAAACTAGGAGATTTTACTTCTTGCTTAAAATTATATTATACCAATTTTAACTAATAATTAAGTTATTTAATTTTTATTATAATTTAACAACACCAGAAGCTTGAGGACCTTTAGCACCATCTACTACTTCAAATTCAACAGCTTGTCATTCTTCTAAAGTTCTAAATTCACCAGTTTCTTCTAATGCTGAATAATGTACAAATACATCTTCTCCATTTTCAGTAGAAATAAATCCAAATCCTTTAGTTGCATTGAACCATTTTACAGTTCCCTTCATATCCTTTTATCCTCCAATACTATAGGAAATATGTAATATTTTAATATTACCTTATTACTATAACATAATTGGAAGAATAAAGCAATAGTTATCATTCTAAAAGTAAAATTTATTTATCATCAAGCATACTTAATTGGTTTTCCATTTGCTTTCTTAATTTTTCTTTTTCATAGTAGCATTTTCTACAAAGAGGCTCATAACTTTCTGATGCACCAAGTTTTATTCTTTCGTCATCTTGTGTTTTTCTGTAACTAACCCAAGCGTCAACTCCACAATTTGCACAAACGGCATGGTGCTTATAAAGATAATCAGCTCTTGGCATAAGTTCCTTTACAAGTTCAAAAGGTTCAGCCTTAAAGTCCATATCAAGTCCTGCAAGTACGATTGTAAATCCATTTTCTAAAAATAAATTTAAAGTTTCAACTATTTTACATATATCTCCTTTAATGAATTGTACTTCATCAATACCGATGACGCTTGCCTTACTTGTTTTCATAAATTCAATAATATCATCAATATTCTCAACCGGAATTGCCTTCATTTTATTATTGTCATGAGTAACAATTTCTTTGTCAGCATATCTATTATCAAATTTCGGTTTAAAAACTATCGTTTCATATTTTGCGATTTCAAATCTATTTAAATCTTTCCACAAACTTGAAGTTTTACCGGAGAACATACTTCCGGTATGTAAAATTAATTTTCCTTTATATTGATGCATAACTAACCCTCAAAAACAACTTCTTCCACAGATAAAATTACAATATCTTCCAAAGGTTTGTCATTTGAACAATAAGTATTTGCTATTTCATCAACAACTTCCATTCCTTTAAAAACTTGACCGAAAACAGTATGTTTAAAGTCTAACCAAAAAGCTCCACCATTTTTTTCATAATTTTCAACAACTTCATCAGGATATATTTTCTTATCAGAATTTTTCAAATAATTTATATAATCATCAGAAATTTTGCTATTTTGAACAATGAAAAATTGACTTCCATTTGTATTTGGCCCGGCATTTGCCATTGACAATGCTCCTCTATAATTTCTAAAATTAATGTCAAATTCATCTTCAAAAGCCTCTCCCCAGATGCTTTCACCACCCATTCCTGTTCCTGTTGGGTCGCCACCTTGAATCATAAAATCTCTAATAACTCTGTGAAAAATAACTCCATTATAGTATCCTTTTTTAGAAAGTGTAATAAAATTTTCACAAGCCTTAGGAGCAACTTCGTTAAAAAGCTTAAAAGAAATTTCTCCTACATTTGTTTTCATAACATAAATTTTTTCGCCAATTTTTGGCATTTCCAATTGTGACATACTACTCTCCTTTATAATTTCTTCTTAAAATTCCTCTATATACTAAAGTTATGTATCTTCCCTTAAAAAATTCAGCATCTTCAAATTCGCCTTCAATTTTAAGTCCACATTTTTCCATAACTCTTCCGGAGGCAACATTTTCTTTTATATGAAGTCCACAAACTTTATTAACTTTTAATGTATTAAACGCATAATCAAGCATAAAGTTTAAAGTTTCACTCATATATCCTTTATTCCAATATTTTTTATTCAAAACATATCCAAAAGTCAAAGAATTATTTTTTATATCTGCTCTAAAATCAAAACTTCCAATACATTTATTAGAAATTTTTTCAACTATTGCAAAACAATATTCATTTTTCATAAAAATATCTTCAATAACTTTTTTAGTTTCTATAAGATTTTTATGTTTATCCCAAGTAACAAATTCACAAGTTTCATCATCACTTCCAAATTCGTAAACATCATCTATATCATCTAAATTAAATTTTCTAAAAATCAATCTTTCACTTTGCATAATAAATCCTCACTAAATTCTAAACCTGTTTTATTTAAAATGCTAAAAAAGTATTCATCAGGTAAAACTGTAAAATTCATATTTTCATTTGTAATTGGGTGTAAAAATTCCAAATTATACGCATGTAGCATTTGTCCATTCGCCTTTATCTTTTCATTTTTATTCCCATAAGTTTCATCTCCTACAATAGGGTGATTTAAGCTACTAAAATGAACTCTTATCTGATGAGTACGTCCTGTATGAAGAGTAACGCGAACTAAAGAATATTTAAAATTTGAGCTTAAAATACTATATTCTGTAAGTGCATCTTTACCTGATTTACTTTTTACACTCATTTTTTTTCTATCTTTCTCATCACGACCGATAGGTTTATCAATGAAACCATGTTCTTTTGAAAAACTTCCATTACAAATTGCCAAATATTTTTTCTTTATAGCTCTATTTGAAAACATTTCAACTAATTGTAAATGTGTTTCATCATCTTTCGCACAAATTATAAGCCCTGTTGTATCTTTATCTAATCTATGAACAATACCCGGCCTTTCAGTATTTACCATTGATAATTTGCAATGATTTAAAAGCGCATTAACCAAAGTATGTTCTTCATTTCCAACAGCAGGGTGAACAACCATATTCCTTGGTTTATTTAGAATTATTATATAATCGTCCTCATATACAATATCTAATTTTATATCTTCAGCTATTAACTTTGTTTCTTTTTTTTCTGGAATTGAAACAAAAATTTCATCTCCAATTTTCAATATAACATTCGGTTTTACATTCTTACCATTTACCAAAACCAAATTTTTCTTTATTAACTTTTGAATTGAAGTTCTTGATAAATCAGAAATTTTAAGAGATAAAAACGCATCGCATCTAATCTCTTTATCACAAATATATTTTAATTCAGTCAAAAATTACACTCTCCAATCTATCGGTTTAACTCCCTTGCTTATCAAAAAGTCATTCGCCTTAGAGAACGGTTTACTTCCAAAAAATCCTCTATGTGCAGAAAAAGGAGATGGGTGCATACTTGTAATTATAAAATTATTTTCATCTTTTTTAATTAAATTACTCTTTGAAATTGCAAAATTTCCCCAAAGCACAAAAACTTTAGGATAATCAAAATTTGAAATTATTTCAATGACTCTGTCTGTGAAAATTTGCCAACCTATATCCTTATGTGAATTGGGTTTTGCTTTTTCAACAGTAAGAGTTGCATTTAGTAAAAATACTCCCTGTTCAACCCAAGAAGTTAAATCCCCATGAGTTGGTGGTGTAATTCCTAAATCAGAATATAATTCAAGATAAATATTCCTAAGTGAAGGGGGAATCCTTTCTCCCTTGTTCACTGAAAAGCTCATTCCATTAGCTTGATTTTCTCCGTGATATGGGTCTTGTCCAAGTATTACAACCTTAATATCCTTAGGATTTATTTTATTAAAAATATTAAAAACAAATTCATTAGGTGGAAATATTGTCTTATGTTTATATTCCTCATTTAAAAAATTTTTCATTTTAACAAAATATTCTTTTTGAAATTCATCTTTTAAATATTCATTCCAAGCTACATAGTTTGAACTCATCTTAATTCTCCTTTTTAGAAAATGAAATAACTATAAGTAAAAAACAAGCTACACAAATATAAATATCTGCAAAATTAAAAACCGGAAAATCGTACAAGCCACCAAATCTTGTATGAATAAAGTCAACTACAAAAGAAAATCTGATTCTATCAATACAATTTCCCAATGCTCCACAAGCTATTAAAGCATATAAAACTTGCTCTATCTTAGAAATTTTTTCTTTATTTTTATTTATATAAAATAAAATTGCCAAAAAAGCAACTAAAGAAATAAAAATAAAGAAATATTTATATCCACTAAAGCTTCCAAAAGCCACTCCAGTATTTTCAACATAAGTAAATTCTAACCAATCTTTAATGACGACAACTGAATCTACTCCTTTAAGTTTGGTTAAAGTAATGTATTTAGTTAGTTGGTCTAAAAATAGCCCAATAATTAAAATTACATATATCATATAGAATACCTCTTAACATTAACAACATATTTATTCTTTTTAGTAAAACCACACAAGCAATCTACCTTAAACTTTCCCTCTCCTCTTATTGAGATAATATCATTTTCATTTATCTTCTTGTCAAAATCTTTACACTCTTCATAATTCAGCTTAACATTTCCATTTTTTATAAACTTTTGAGAAAGCTCTCTTGAAGTTCTTGCAAGTTCTTTTACAAAACAATCCAATCTTAAACTTGAAACAATTATTTTTTCATCTTCATACTTTTTAAAACTTGTAGGAATAAAGTTTTCATTTAAAATTTCTAATTTTAAATCTTGTCTTGAAAACTCAAGACCATTTGAAAATATAAAAGTTCCAATAGGCTTTAAACAATAAACATACCAGTAACCGTCAATTTTTATAATCTCTCCAATTTTTTCACGACTTATCCCTAAATGTAAAATACTTCCTAAAATATTTCTATGCTCTATTTTGGAAATATCTTTAAATCTTAAAGTTTCTAAATAGTCATCTAAAACATAATCGTCTCTATAAAAAATTACAAATTTTCTTTCAAAATCTTCGTCAGAAAAAATAATATCATAATTCAAGTCAAAGTTTTTTAAAACTCTTTTTACATACTCAAATTCCAAAGGAGTAAAAAAGTTAGAAACAAATATGTCCTTATAACTTTTTTCCATAGAAACAAGACCATCTAAAAATTTATTGATGGTCTTTTTTACTTCTATATTATTAATATTATCTAAAATCTTAAACTTATCAAATGATTTCATTTAATTATAATTGATAAAATCCGTTATTTTCAATTTGGTCTTTAACTTTTCCATCAATATCAATTCCCTTAGGAGCTAATATAAAAATGTCTTTTGTAACTTTTTGGATTTTTCCACTTAAAGAATAAATACCACCACTTACAAAGTCAAAGATTTGTCTTTTCTTATCAACTTCTAACATTTCTAAATTTAATACAACAACTTTTCCCTTTAAAACATCATCTAAAACTTGAGTTCCATCATCAAAAGTTATCGGTTCTCTAATAGAAATTAAAAATCTGCTAATATTTGGCATTGTAACCACATTAGATTTTTCTTTTTCTAAAGCTAATTTACTACTAGCGTTTTTAGCATAAGTTTCTCCAACTGATTTAGGTTGTTTTTCTACAACCACTTCTTCTTCATAATCATCGTATTCATCTTCTAAATCATCATTTCCAACAAATTTCTTTATTTTGTCCATAAAGCCTGCCATAACGTTCCTCCTCATATTTTTATTTTTTATAACAAGCGAAAATTTAAAATTTTCTAATTGTAATCTAAACATTATTCAACTAACAAATTAACATTTGATATAGTTTCTTTTACCAAATATTGAAGTTCCAATCCTTATAAGATTAGCGCCTTCCTCTATGGCAATTGTAAAATCATTACTCATTCCCATAGATAATATTTTCATATCCACATTTTTTAAATTTAATTTTGAAATTTCATCAAAAAGACTTTTCATCTTTCTAAAATAAACTCTTGTATCCTCAATATTTTCACAATATGGAGCCACAGTCATAAGTCCATTTACAAAAACATTATCTCTTTTTGAAATTTCTTTTATAAAATCAAATACATTCTCCTCAAAAATACCAGATTTACTTTCTTCTTTTCCGATATTTACTTCAACTAAACACTTTACAATAATTCCCTTGTTTTTTGCCTCCAAGTCCAATTTATCTAAAAGTGAAATTCTATCCAAAGAATGTATCAATTCAACCTTATCAATTATAGACTTAACCTTATTCGTTTGAAGATGACCAATCATATGAAATTTAACTTTTCCCTCAAAGTATTCATACTTTTTTAAAATTTCTTGAACTTTATTTTCTCCAAAAGTGTTAAAGCCTAAATCTATCGCCTCCTGAATCTTATCAACATCAACAGTCTTTGAAACAGGTAATAAAAATATTTCTTTTTCATCTCTATTTACATTTTTACAAGCTAGAGATATTTTTTCTCGTATATTATTTATATTTGATTTCATTATTTTAAAATTGCTCCTTCTTTAATCTTACTAGCATCTTTTAAAATATTAGAAAAAATTCCAACCGAGCTATTAACAGAATCAATATAAACCTTAGAATTTATCTTGTCGATAAATTTAATCACAACCTTTGACCTCTTAATATTATTAAAAGAATCAACAGTTAAAACATAATTTTCTCCATCTTTAGAAGTCAATGCACTAGAGGGTAACTCAAAAGCACCGGTAACAGATTTTACTACATTTAAATCTATAAATCTCTTATCTGCAACTTCGTTAAAAGCTGATGAGAATTGAGCAACTATTAAATCATATTCTGAACCACTCTTTATATTTTTTATAACTCCAGTAGCAACAGAATCTCCAATATTTACCTTTATGCTATTATTTACAGCTATATTATCCAACGCTCCAGTTTTTAATCTAATACATAAATAGTATTTTAAATTATCTACTATTTTTATGCCTTCGATATTTGATATATTATCACTACTATCAAAATTAAAATCTTTTTCGTCAATAGAATCAATAACAGAAAAATCATATACATTTTCAAGACCATCAATTTTTTTAAGGACAATTCCTGAATTTTTTGAAACAATTTTTCCAGAATTAATTGTATCATTTAACAAAGAATATCTAAAAAGTTTATCTGAACTGTATTTTTTCCCAAAAGCAATTTTATTTTGCTCACTTGAAAGTATATCAAAAGTTTTTGAAAAATTCTTATCTCTAATAAATTTCAAAATATTTTCCAAATCAATTTTTTCAGTATTTGTTTCCTTACTTTCAGATTGTTTCTTTAAAGTTTCAACCTTTTCAGCCAAATAATCTTTAAAGTTCGAATCAATTTGGGAAACATCAACCTCTCCAATTTCTTTATCAACATTTACTTTTGAACTATCTACTTCAATATCACTTTTTCCTAAATAATATAAGTATTCATCTTTTATAACTAATGCTTTAGAAGAAAGTTTTAAGTCATAAGTTTTAGGCTTTTCTAAAACAATTATTTCATCACTATAATTTTTATTAAAAAACACATTTTTAACTAAAAACAAAATACCAAATAAAATAAAAATAATTAAAACCCAATGTCCTCTAGCATTAGACAAAACATTATTACGTTTTTTCATATAATACCCAATTATGCAATTTACAAAAATAAAACAATATTTAATTATCTATTTTTATAAATTATATCTTCTCTCTTTGGACCATTAGAAATCATCTTAACAGGAACTTCCAATTCTTTTTCTATAAACTCAATGTATTCTCTACATTCGACTGGCAATTCTTCATAATTTCTAATTCCTCTAATATCTCTATTCCAACCTTTTAATACTTTCCAAACAGGTTTAGCTTTTTCTATCAAAGTTGTAGTTGGAAAATCTCTAGTAACTTTACCATCAATTTCATATCCAATACAAACTGGAATTTCTTCTAAATATCCTAAAGCATCAATAACAGTTAATACAGCCTCTGTACTTCCTTGAACTCTACAACCATATCTTGAGGCAACAGCATCAAAATAACCAACACGTCTTGGTCTGCCTGTTGTAGCACCATATTCACCCTTATCTCCACCACGTTTTCTTAATTCTTCAGCCTCTTCCCCAAAAATTTCACTAACAAAAGCTCCTGCACCTACAGCGCTGGAATATGCCTTAACAACTGTAACAATATCAGTAATTGTATAAGGTGGAATACCTGCACCAATAGCTCCAAAACCTGCTAAAGTTGATGAAGAAGTTACCATTGGATAAATTCCATGGTCTGTATCTTTTAAAGAACCTAATTGACCTTCAAGTAAAATCTTTTTACCATCTTTAATTGCATCATTTAAAAATTTTGACACATCACAAACATAAGGTTTGATTGCATCTCTCCAAACAAGCATAAGCTCATATAATTCTTTTGCATCAATTTTTTCTTTTTTATATAAATTTTCTAAAATTATATTCTTATATTCAACAACTCTTTCAACTTTTTCAAATAAATTATCATCAAATAATTCACTAACTTGGAAACCAATCTTAGCATACTTATCTGAATAACAAGGAGCTATTCCTGATTTTGTAGAACCAAAAGAATTTTTTCCAAGTCTTTCTTCTTCATAAGCGTCAAAATCAATATGATAAGGCATAACAAGTTGTGCTCTATCTGAAACTAAAATATTAATATCAGGAACATTTTTTTCCTTTAAATATTCAATTTCTTTAAGTAGATAAGGAATATTAAGTGCTACTCCATTTCCAATTACAGATGTTGTATGTTTATAGAAAACACCTGAAGGTAGTAAATGTAAAGCAAATCTTCCATACTCATTTATTATAGTATGCCCTGCATTAGAACCACCTTGAAATCTAACGATAATATCAGCATTTTCTGCTAACATATCCGTTATTTTTCCCTTTCCTTCATCGCCCCAATTTGCTCCTACTACTGCTTTAACCATAGTTAAAAATCCTCCTAAATATTAAAATAAAAATTTATAATAAAATCCAATATTATATAAATATATTGTCCAACTAAAAAATACAAGTCCCATCAAAGAACCAAAAACAACATCTGAAAACCAATGTACTCCAACAATGATTCTACTTATTGCAATACTAAGTCCAAACAAAAGTCCAACAGTCATCCAAATTGGAAATGAACTATGTCCACTAAATAAAACATACATCACAGTAGGATAAAAACTAAGTCCTATGCAAGAATGTCCACTCGGAAAGCTATATCCCCAATATTTTATATCACAATGTGAAACAGGACGTTCCCTTCTAAATAAAAATTTAAATGAATTTAAAAATATCATATTAAAAATTGAAGAATTTAATATTGCACTTGCCAATACATAATTCTTCTCTGAAACAGAATAAAAGAAAATTGGAAATATAATAATCAATGAAGTTACTACATCCCCCATTGAAGTTATATGTTTCATAGAAGATTTCAAAAATCTTAAATTATTATTTTGAAAAAAATTCTTCAATTTTAAATCTATTAAAAAATTCTGTTTTTTTAATTTATTTCCAACTATCGAAGTCAAAATAAAGACTACAACAGAAAATATAATCAAATATATCATTAACTCCTCCAAAAACTAAAATACAATCTTTTAGCCAAATTATAACAAAAATAACCCAATATAAAGCCAATAACAACATCAGTCGGCCAATGAACTCCTAAAATCACTCTACTAATAGCAACTAAAAAAATCAAAATATAAACAATCACATCAATTATCTTGCTATTTAATTTTTCTCTTAGTAAAAACCTAAAAGTTAAATAAAAAGAAGAGAAATTCATTGAATGACCACTTGGATAACTAAAACCATTCATATTTATTACAAAAAATTCAATCGGTCTTTGTCTTGATACAATCAACTTAATTAACTCATTAAGAGCAAAAGTAAAAATTAAAACAATAGCCAAAAAGACAAACTCTTTCTTTAAATTATTACAATAAAAATAAATTCCAAAAGGAATAAACAAAAACAAATAAGTTCTACTATTTCCAAGAGTTGTTATAAATTTAATAAAATTTAGAAGAATACTACTTTTAGTAAAAATATTATTACTTTGAATAAAAAACATAATTTTATAGTCGATACTATCCTTTAAATTAATATTTTTTAAATAAAAACCTAAAAAAACACTACAAACTAAAACAGTAAAAAACAAAATTATGAAATTTTGAAGATTTAATTTTACTTTTTTCATTTTATCCTCCTAAATCACAATAATTATAACATAAATTAAGCTATTAATCAAAATTTTTATAATTAACTTATAAAAAAACTACTATAAAATTATGTATATTGTAAAATTACAAAAATTTAATAGTAGTTTATTTCAAACAAATTAATCTCTTAAAAATAATTTTTAATATTATACAAAAAAGGTTCAGTAATACTACTGAACCAAAATTTTTTATTTATATTATAATCCTAATGCTTTTGTTAATTCAGCTTTATCGAAACCAACCATTTCTACATCGTCAACACAGATTACAGGAACGCCCATATGTCCTTTTGCCATTAATTCTTTTCTAGCTTCTAAATCTGTTGAAACATTCTTTTCAATGTATTCTACATTGTTTGCTTTTAAAAATTCTTTTGCTTGTTTACAATAAGTACAAGATTCACTTGAATATACTACTACTTTTGCCATTTTAATTTCCTCCTAATTTATCAATCAAAGTTTTTTGATTTTTTATTAATTTTTTTATACCCTAGAAATTTATCACTAAACAATTAAATTTCTTCATATTCTTTTGCAATTTTTTGAAATTCTATAAGTGATAATTTTTCAGCTCTTGTTCGTGGGTCTATATTTAATTTTTCTAAAACTTTAATAATTTTTTCTTTTTCAATTCCGGATTTACAAAATGAATTTAAAATTGTCTTTCTTCTATTTTCAAATCCATTTTTAATAAGTTTGAACATAGTTTTTTCATACTCAAATCTTTCTTTTTTAAGTTTCATATTGACAACTGCACTATCAACATTAGGTGCCGGAACAAAAACATTTCTTGAAACATTAAAAGCTATACTTGCATCTGCATAATATTTTACAAAAAGACTTATGCTTGAATTGTCTTTGCTATTCTCATCAGCTACAAGTCTTTGAGCAACTTCTTTTTGTACCATTACGGTTACAGACTCCAAGTCTAAATCACTTTCCAAAATTTTTGTTATAATCGGTGTTGTTACATAATATGGTAAGTTTGCAACTACAACTATTTTCTTTTGAGTAAATTTTTCTTCAATAAGTTTTTTAAAATCAATCTTTAAAGCATCTGACTGAACAAATTCAAAATTGTCATATTCACTCAATGTATAATCCAAAACTTCTTTTAATCTTGTATCAATTTCTATGGAAACAACTTTTCCTGCCTTTTCCAGCAAAAATTTTGTAAGAACGCCAAAACCAGGTCCAATTTCTATTACTCCATAATCTTTGTCAACTTCTGAAACTTCAACTATTTTTTCTAAAATATTTCTATCTGTTAAAAAATTTTGTCCAAAATTTTTAGAAAAAGAAAATCCAAACTTATCACAAATTTCTTTTATCACTGATAATTTATATAAATCCATTTTAAACTTCCTCTCCTAAAATTTTTTCGGTAGCTAAAAGCAATTCTTCTTTAGTTATTCCAAAACTGTTTAATCTGTTTACAAATTGTTTTGAATTACAGTAGCCAATTTTAAAATATTCACAAAGTTTTTCTCGATACATTTTGCTATTTCCTGTTCCACTTATTCCAAGTGAAATTAAATCACTCAAATCAATTTCATCTTTTCTTTCCAAAACTGTTACTTTTGCATTTTCAATCGCCTCAATTACATCTTCAACCTTTGCATTCTCAACGCCTACATTATCGCCTTTTAATGCAAGATTTCTACTTAAAAAAGCATTTTTACAATTTGGAACAACTCTATTTATATTTTTTCTAATCTTTTCTCCTGCATAGTCGGGGTCGGTAAATACAATTATCCCACATTTTTCATTTGCCTCTTTTAATCTTTTTAACAAATTTTTAGAAAAATGTGTCCCGTTAGTTGCGATAACATCACAATCAAAGGCTGATTTTACTTTTGAAATATCATCTTTCCCCTCAACTACTATTATTTCCTTAATTTTTTTCATATTAATCCTCTATTGAAAAAAGATTTCTAACATTACTATTTGTATTATAAATTAAATCATTTATTTCCATTTCTTTAAGTTCTGCAACTTTTTCAGCAGTAAATCTTACATACTTTGGCTCATTTCTCTTTCCACGATTCGGCTCAGGAGTTAAGTACGGACTATCCGTTTCCACAAGCAAATTATCAAGTGGAATAGTCTTTACCATTTCTCTAACATTAACTGCATTTTTAAAAGTTACTGCTCCGGAAATTGAAATATAATATCCAAGCTCCATAAATCTTTTTGCCATTTCACTTGAACCGGTATAACAATGCATTACTCCGACAACTTCTCCTTTAAATTCAGATAAAATATCGTAAGTATCTCCCATTGCATCCCTTGTATGAATTATAACCGGAAGATTTCTTTTTTTAGCTATTTCAAGTTGTTTTCTAAAAATTTCTTTTTGTTTTTCTCTTGGAGAATTGTCGTAATAATAGTCAAGTCCAATCTCTCCAATGGCAACTATCTTTTCGCTAAAAGACATTTCATAAATTTTTTCCAAATCTTCATCAGTTATTCCTTCAACTTCATGTGGATGAATACCGACAGCTCCATAAACTCTATCGTATTTTTTTACAATTTCTATAATCTTTTCACTTGATGCAATATCACAAGCAGGGTCAACGATAAAGTCAATCTCGTCATTTTCAAAATTTGAAATTATCGCATCTCTATCTTGGTCGAATTTTTCATCATCAATGTGGCAATGACTATCTACTATCTTCATTATGATACCTTTGTTCCTTCTTTCATATCACTTAAAACAGTCAACACACTCAAATCTTTATCGTCAGAGGCAGCAAGAATCATTCCATTACTTTCAACACCTCTTAGATTAACCGGTTTTAAGTTTGTAACAACGATAACTTTTTTACCTATCAAGTCCGTTTCTGAATAGAATTTTCTTATTCCTGAAACGATAGTTCTAACTTCATTTCCTAAATCAATTTTGAAAACTAAAAGTCTATCAGCTTTTGGGTGTGGCTCACATTCTAAAATCTTTCCAACTTTTAATTCAACTTTTGCAAAGTCATCTATTGTTATAGTTTCTCTTTCTTCTACAACTTCTTCTTTTTCTTTCTCTCCTGAATTTTTCTTCTTTCTAAATTCTATAAGCTCAGCATTTTTTTGAACAATTATCTCTAATTCTTTTTCAACATCAAGTCTGTCAAATAAGTTTTTGCCTTTACAAACTTTTGTGCTTTCTTTGATAAGACCAAATTTAGTTAAATCTTCATAAGAAAATTCAGAATAACCTATTTGTTCATTTATTTTTGATGAAGTTTCACTCATAAACGGCTTTATTAAACCTGAAATAATTCTAATGCTTTCAAGTAAATTGTAAATTACAGTCTTTAATCTATCAACTTTTTGCTCTTTAATCAAAGCCCAAGGAGTTGTTTCATCTATATATTTATTTGTTCTTCTAACAAATTTCCAAATTTCTTCAAGTGCCATTGAGAAGTTAAGTTTATCAATTAAGTCAGAAACTCTATCTCTTGTACTTGTTGCCATTTCAATTAAATCTTTGTCAAGTTCTGTTAATTCTGTTTGAGCAGGAACTAAACCTTCAAAATATTTTTCACACATTGCAACACTTCTTGAAACTAAATTTCCCAAATCATTTACAAGGTCTGAGTTAATTCTATTTAACATTTTTGAATAAGTGAAGTTTCCGTCTTGTCCAAAAGTAAATTCTCTAAGCATAAAATATCTTAAAGCGTCCATTCCATATCTTTCGATGATTGGTTCTGCGTAAACAATATTTCCTTTACTTTTACTCATTTTATCTTCATCGAATAAAATCCAACCATGTCCAAAAATTTTCTTTGGAAGTGGTAAATCTAAAGCCATTAAGATTGCAGGCCAAATAATTGCATGGAAACGCATAATTTCTTTACCAACTAAATGAACATCACAAGGCCAAAATTTATTGAATTTTTCTTCATCTGTTCCATATCCTATACCTGTTAAATAACAACTTAAAGCATCTATCCAAACATATACAACATGCTTTTCATCAAAAGGAACTTTAACACCCCAATCAAAACTTGAACGTGTAACAGAAAGGTCTGTTAAACCCTCTTTAATGAAACTAATCATTTCATTTTTTCTTGATTCAGGTTGAATGAAATCCGGATTTTCTTCATATAATTTTAGAAGTCTATCTTGATATTTAGAAAGTCTAAAGAAATATGTTTCTTCTTCACTAGGAACAACTTCTCTGCCACAATCAGGACATTTATTTCCCTCTACAAGTTGACTTTCAGTCCAAAAAGCCTCACAAGGAACACAATACATTCCCTTGTAACTTCCCTTATAGATTTCACCTTTTTCATAAAGTTTTGTAAAAATTTCCATAACATTTTTTTCGTGAGTTTTATCTGTACTTCTAACAAAGGCATCAAAATCTATATCTAAAGTTTTCCAAAGTTCTTTTGCACTTTCAACTATCGGGTCAATATATTCTAACGGTTTTTTACCAGCTTTAATTGCAGAATCTTGTAACTTTTGACCATGTTCATCAGTACCTGTTGTAAAAAATACATTAAAACCTTGAGTTTCTTTATATTTTTTCAAAACATCTGCAACTATTGTTGTGTAAGTATGCCCCAAATGTAAATTACTATTTGGATAATAAATCGGTGTTGTTAAATAAAAATTTTTCTTTTCCAAAATAATCCTCCTATCAAATCTTTATTTTACTTGCAAATCCAAAAATTTCTTCTCCCTCAACTGAAAGACCATTACAATAAACTACTTTATTTTTCATATTTTCATTGTATGGAGCAGAGAATCTGATATAATTTCTTGTATAACCCACAAGTCTATTTCCATTAACATTTTCTTCAAATAGCACTTCATGTCTATCTGAAAGTTCTTTTTTCAAAAATTCCGTTGTCATATCTTTTGCCAACAAAATTAATTCATTACTTCTAAGTTTCTTTATATTACCATCAACTTGTTCTTTAAAATCATAAGCCGGAGTTCCTTTTCTTGGAGAATATTTAAAGACATGAATTTTAGAAAATCCAATTTCTTTTACAAATTCTAAAGTTTCCTTAAAGTCTTCATCATTTTCTCCTGGAAAACCAACGATTATATCTGTTGTAAGAGCAACATTTGGAAAAATTTCTTTAATCATTAAAACTTTTTTTCTATACATATCCGTTGTGTATCTTCTATTCATAAGTTTTAAAATCTTATCGCAACCACTTTGTAACGACAAGTGGAAATGCTCACAAACTTTCTTGCAATTTTTAAGTCTTTCTAAGAAATCTCTCGATATAATTCCTGCCTCAATTGAACTAAGTCTAATTCTGTCAATATTTTCTATCGTAGATAATTTTTCTATAACATCAATAAGTCTAATATCATTTCCAAGGTCAAGTCCATAAGAGCCAACGTGAATTCCGGTTATAATTATCTCCTTATATCCGTTGTTTCCAAGTTTTATAGCCTCATCATATATATCATCAATCGATCTTGATTTAATTGGACCTCTTGCATAAGGAATTATACAGTATGTACAAAACATATTACAGCCCTCTTGAATTTTTATATATGCCCTTGTTTTGCTCTCCTGATTGTCGATTGACAACACATCGAAACCACAATCTTTTGTAAGCTCTGAAACAATATTAAATTTTATATTTGATTTTTTAGATTCTTCACATAATTCAACTATCCTAGCTCTATTTTTCGTACCGATGATTACATCAACATCATCAATCGCAGAAATCTCGTCCGGTGCAACCTGTGAATAGCAACCTACAACGGCTAAAATAGCATCTTTATTTAATTTTTTCGCTCTGGAAATAAATTGTCTTGATTTCCTATCGCTCAAATTAGTAACGGTACAAGTATTTATAACATATACATCGCATATATCATTTTCGTTACAAATCTCATATCCTCGCTTTTTAAATAACTCCTGCATGGCCTCAGTTTCATACTGATTGACCTTGCAACCTAGAGTTAAAAAACTAACTTTATTCATAAACCTCCTACATAAATTCATATTGTAAAATTGAAAGTAAATTTATGCCTGCAGTTTCTGTCCTTAAAATTCTAGCACCAAGTCCAATGCTATAAGCACCTTTTTGAGTCAGAGATTCAACCTCTTCTCTCTCAAATCCACCCTCTGAACCTATCAATATATAAATATCTTTATGGGTATTTTCTTCCTTTATCTTGGCAATTATATTTTTTAGAGAAATATTTTTATCCTCCTCATAAGCGACAAGCAAAATATTATCTCCAACAAAATCCATAATTTCATTAAACTGTATCAATTCATTAACTTTAGGAACAATCAATCTCTTTGACTGCTTTGATGCCTCATAAGAAATTTTTTGCAATCTTTCAATTTTTTTATGCTCTTTTTTTTCATCAAATTTTACAACACATCTTTTAGAATTTACCAAAGTTATATCAAAAACTCCAAGCTCAACAGCCTTTTGCACTATCAAATCCATCTTTTCACCCTTTGCTAAACATTGTAGCAAATGAATTTTTACATTTGATTCAGTATTTTCTAAAGATTTTTCTAAATTATATACAGAAATGTATTTATCACAAATCTGTATATTTCCAATATAAAGTGCTCCCGAAACTACAACTTCGATTTTCTCGTCCTCTGCAATTCTAAGAACTTTTTTTATGTGATTATAATCATCACCATAAATTTTAACTTCTCCGTCTATAATAGACTCATCTGTAAAAAATCTATGCATTTTTTCTCCTTGCAATAACACAAACCCAGTCTTTATTTTTGTTTACTTCCAGAATTTCAAAATTACTTTCAATCAAAGCATCTTCAACGTCTTTGTACTTTGAATCAATAATTCCTGAGCCGACAAAAATTCCATCATCTTTTATAAATTTACTTATATCTCCAAGTAATTTTACCAAGATATGTGCTAATATATTTGCAACAATAACATCAGCTTTTGAATTTAATTTTTCACATAAATCTCCATGATGAACTATAATTCTATCTTCAACTTTATTAAGTTTTGCATTGTCTAAAGTAGCCTCCACACCTAGAATATCAATATCTACTGCCTCAACCTTTTTGGCCCCAAGTTTTAAAGCTCCAACAGATAAAATTCCACTACCTGAGCCTATATCGAAAACTAATTTATCTTTTAACTCTAATTTTTCAAGAGCCTCTAAACATAAAGCTGTTGTTTCGTGAGTTCCTGTTCCAAAAGCCATTCCAGGGTCTAATTCAATCATAACTTCATTTTCGGATAAGTCATATTCTTCCCAAGTTGGTTTTATAATGAAATTTTTACCGACCTTTGTTGGTCTGTAATATTTCTTCCATTCATTAGCCCAGTCCTCAGTCTTTATCTTAGAATCTATCTTTAAAATGACTTTTTCATTATATTCCTTTTCAAATTCTGAAATTCTTTCATTTAAAAGTTTTAAATTTTCTTCAAGCTCATCATCATTTTTTAGATAAGTTTTAGCAGTAATAAATTCACTCTTAACAAAATCTTCCTCATCTAAAACTACCCAATAAGGCTTTTCTTTCGCAAACTCTTCATAATCTCTTGAATCTGATATATTTATACCATCAATATCAAATAAATAAAGTATTCCTACAATATTATTTTCATATTTATTCTTTACTACAACTTCAATTTCGGTCCAATCCATTATTCAAATAGCTCCTTTACTTTTTCAAAAAAGTTCTTCTTATGCTCTGTTAAATGTTCTTCTCTTTCATTAGAAAATTCTTTCAAAAGCTCTTTTTGTTTATCAGTTAAATTCTTTGGAGTAATAATTTTAACCTTAAAACTTAAATTACCCTTCCCATATCCATTAACATCAGAAATTCCTTTATCCTTTAAAGTAAATACAGTTCCTGTATCCGTTCCTTCAGGAATTGTATAAGTTTCTTTTCCTTCAAGAGTCGGAATTTCCACTTCTGCACCCAAAGTTGCCTCTGTAAAAGAAATTGGCAATTCATAAGAAACGTCGTTTCCGTTTCTTACAAAAAGTTCATGAGATTTTACTTTAAAAATTACATAAACATCTCCATTAGGTCCACCATTTTCTCCACAATTTCCTTGAGCCTTTAAAGTCATAATATTATTTGTATTTACACCCTTAGGAACTTTAATAGTGAATTTTTTTCTAACTAAAACATATTTTTTACCCTTACATTTTTCGCATTTTTCTTCTACAATTTCTCCTGTACCGTTACATTCGCTACATAATTCCTCAGATACAACTGTTCCAAAAAAACTTTGTCTTTGAACTCTAACACTACCACGTCCATTACATTTTTTACAAGTTACCTTTTTTGTTCCGGGTTTTGCGCCTGTTCCTGAACAAGTATTACATACAGTTTTTACATTTACAAAAATTTCTTTTTCTACACCATTAACTGCCTCAAAAAAATCTAAATCTAAATAAACTTCAGTATCTTGACCCTTTCTTGGACGATTTGAATTCCTTGAACTTGAACCAAATCCACTAAAGTCTCCAAATCCACCAAAGAAACTTTCAAAAATATCTCCCATATCTGAAAATCCACCAAAGCCTGAGCCACCTGATGCGTTTGAATTAAAACTTGCCTCTCCGTATGTATCGTACTTTTGCCTTCTATCATCATCGCTTAAAATTTCATAAGCAAAGTTTACTTCTTTAAAATTTTCTTCTGCCTCTTTATCATCAGGATTAACATCAGGATGATATTTCTTTGCAAGCTTTCTATAAGCAGATTTTAATTCTGCTTTATTACAATTTTTATCCACCCCTAAAATTTCATATAAATCTCTCATAATCTCTCCTAACATAAATAAATCATAATTTCTCAATATATTATTTTACCACAAATGTGATTTTCTTTCTAGTATTAAAGATTATTTTGAGTAACAAAAAAATTGCATTAAAGCTAATGCAATCTTCTTTTAAAAATTTTCTAATATTAATCTGGCAAGTTTATCTTCATTATGTCTTGAATAACCTGAAGTTTTACTTACTAACTTTTCTTCTAAGACTCTTATTTTTAATTTTTTTAAATATTCTCTTTCTTCATCAGTTAGTAACAACTGACTTGCACTTTTTCTTTTGTATTTTATATTTATTTCATCAGAAATTTTTTCGTTATTTACAATTATGGTATCAATCTTAATTCCCTCACAATGCTTATAAATTGCATTTAAATGGTCAATAACTTTGTAATTGAAAGTTTCTGTTGATTGATTAACAACATTTAAAACAAAGCATATTTTTGCCTTTGTATTAACTAACGCATCACCTATTTCAGAAATTAATAAATTAGGAATTACAGAGGTGTATAAACTTCCTGGACCTATTAAAATTACATCTGAATTATAAATTTCATATACAACTTCATTAAGTGGTTTTGCAAATTTTGGAGAAATAAAAACTCTATCAATTCTACTGCTGTTTTTATCTTCTAAGTTTAAAGCTGTTATATTACTTTCACCCTCAATTATTTCTCCATTTTCAAGCTCTGCAAATAATTTAATATTATCCAAAGTAACCGGTAAAACTTTCCCCGTTATTGCTAAAATATTTGAAGTTTCTTCTATTCCCAAGACAAAATCTTTGTATATATCAGCCATTGCAACTAAAAATAAATTTCCAAAATTTTGTCCTTTTAAATTTCCCTCTTTAAATCTATAATTCATCAATCTTTCCATAGATTTTTCTGTATTTGCAAGAGAAATTAAACAAGCTCTAATATCTCCGGGAGGAATAACACCTAAATCTTCTCTTAACATTCCGGAGCTTCCTCCATCATCAGCAACAGTTACAATTGCAGTAATATCTTTAAAATATTTTTTTAACCCTTTTAGTATAGTCGAACTTCCTGTCCCACCACCAATTGTTGTTATTTTAATATCTTCTACCATAGTCTTTCATCCCTATGAGAAATATTTACATTTGAATGAGATTTTTTTAATTCTATAAATAATTTTTCAGCTAAGCAAACAGAACGATGCTTTCCACCAGTACAACCAACTCCAATAGTAAGCATACTCTTTCCCTCTGCCTTATATTTCGGAATTAAAAATTCTAACAAATCTACAATTTTATTTAAAAAAGTATTTGAATCTTCAAAACTCATAACATAATTTTGGATTTCTTCATTTTTTCCGTTAAGCGCTTTTAATTCTTCAATATAATACGGATTAGGTAAAAATCTAACGTCAAAAACTAAATCTGCCTCTACTAAAATTCCGTTTTTAAAACCGAAAGATTCAATATTTATAACTAAATCTCTCTTATTTCCATTAAAGAAAAATGAATTCAATCTATTTTTAAAACCCGTTGGAGAAAGTCTTGTCGTGTCTATAATAATGTCTGACTTATCTTTTATATCATTAAGCATTTCTCTTTCCAATTCTATTGAATCAGATAAAGAGCCATTCGGATTTATCGGGTGTGGACGTCTTAACTCCTTATATCTATTTATAAGAGTTCTATTACTTGAATCTAAAAACAAAACTTTAAGTTCACAATCCATCTTTTTTAAATTTTGAATTGTTTCTGATAAATCTTCAAAAAATCTCGCTCTAACATCTATAACTATCGCAAGTTTTTCAATTGTTTTTGTGGAATTATTTATAAGTTCAACAAAGTCAACAATAAATTTTGGTGGCAAATTTTCCATACAATAATATCCCATATCTTCAAAATGATTAAGGGCTAATGTCTTTCCTGCACCACTCATTCCTGTAATTATAACTGCTTCCATAATCTAATCCTTTAAAATTTTTACTTCCATTTCCAACTTAACGCCAAATTTTTCAAAAACTATATTTTTTACATGGTCGATAAGTTCTAAAATTTCTTTACAACTTGCATTTCCTTTATTAACTACAAAACCGGAATGTTTTTCGGAAACCCAAGCGTCATTTATATGATAACCTTTAAGCCCTGAATCTTCTATTAACTTTGATGCAAAATGTCCTTCAGGTCTTTTAAATGTACTACCGGCTGAGCCGAAATTCAAAGGTTGTTTTGAATTTCTTTTTTCTCTTAAATCCTCATAAATTGCTTTTATTTCTTCTTTATTTCCTTTTTGCAATTTTAATTTTATTGCCAATGCTATATAATTTTTATTTTGAATTATACTATTTCTATAAGAAAATTCAAGTTCTTCATTTTTTAATTCTTTGACTTCGAAAGTATCCATATCCAAAACTTCAACAGTTTCAACTATGTCTTTCATCTCTCCACCATAAGCACCGGCATTCATATAAATAGCTCCACCTATGGTTCCTGGAATTCCTGAGGCAAATTCAAATCCGGCTAAAGAATTTTCTAATATTACATCAAAAACCTCTGAAAGCTTTGCGCCGGATTTTGCTATTACATACTCCCCTTCAACTTTGATTGTTGAAAATTCTTTCTTTAATTTTATTATAACTCCATTGTATCCTTCATCTGAAACCAGTAAATTTGACCCATTACCTATTACAAAAAATTTAATATTATTTTCTCTACAAATTTTTATAGCCTCAATTATATCTTCAACTTCTCTTGGCTCTATCAAAGCAATACAACTTCCACCAATTCCAAATGTCGTGTGATTTTTTAAAGGCTCATCGTATCTTACAATACAATTTAATTTATCAAATATCATATCTACCTACCTACTTTGTTTTATTTTTTATTTCTTCCATTATTCTCTTGCTAAGTTCCTCAGCTGCATTATAACCATACATTTTTTGACGCATATTTCTAGCTGCAACTTCAACAATCAAAGCAATATTTCTACCAGGTTTTACCGGAATTACAATATAAGGAAGTTCCATTCCCAATATAGTTTTATATTTATCATCAAGACCTAGTCTATCATATTCTTTATCATCTTTCCAATTTTCAAGCTCGATTATAAAATCTATTTCAGTAGATTTCTTTATTGCACCTACGCCATATAGTCTTTGAATATCCAATATCCCAAGACCTCTTATCTCTAAGAAATGTCGAATATTTTCAGGAGATTCTCCATAAAGTTTATTATCTATCTTTCTAATATCAACGGCATCATCGGCAACAAGTCTATGTCCACGACCAATAAGTTCTAAAGCAGTTTCACTTTTTCCTATACTACTTTTTCCAAGTATCAAAATACCCATACCGAAAACTTCAAGTAATCCACCATGTATTCTAATCTCTTCGCTAAGTTCATATTCTAAAATAGCATTCATTTTAGAAATTAATTTTGTAGTACCATAGTCAACTCTCAAAATTGTCCTATTATGTTTTTTAGCCAGAGAATAAACTTCATAAGGAACAGATATTCCATAGCTATAAATTAAAGCAGGAATTTCATAAGTAAAAATTTTATCAAAAATATTTCTTCTCTCATCAAAAGGCAAATATTTATTATAGTATTCATGTTCCGGTTGACCAATTATTTGAATTCTCTTATACGGAAAATTATCAAAAAAACCACAAAGTTGAAGTCCCGGTCTATTTACTTCATTAAAATCAATTTCTATATTTTCATAATTTTCACTTTTATAAACAATCTCAAGTCCAAGTTTTTCAACTAAGTCTTTTAGCAGAACACTTTTTTTCATATTATCCCTCACTATTAAAAAAATCAAAAATATTTTTAGCCGTCTTTTTATCCATTTTATCAACCATAGCAAGTTCATCTAAACTAGCTTTTTTTATCGCTGAAATACTTCCAAAATGTGATAATAATTTAATTTTCTTTATTTCTCCAACACCTTTTATCTCATCAAGTATAGAATTTTGTAATTTTTTATTTTGCAAACTTCTATGATAATTTATAGCAAATCTATGTACCTCTTCTTGAATATCAAAAAGAAATCTATATATATTTGTATATATATTTGTATTTATATCCAATTCAATGTAATTATCTTCAAAAATTATACCCTTAGTCCTATGCTTATCGTTTTTCACAAGTCCAATAACCGGAATGTTCAAATTTTTCTCCAAAAGAACCTCTTTTGCAACATTAACATGACCTTTCCCACCGTCCATAAGAATTAAGTCCGGAGTTTCTGAAAAACTGCTACCTGTTGAATTAATTTTTTCATCTAAAAGCCTATTAAATCTTCTTGTAAGCATTTCTCTATGACTTGAATAATCATCTTGCCCTACAACAGTTTTTATCTTAAATTTTCTATAATCTTTTGAGCTTTTAAAACCATTTTTATAGACAACCATACTTCCAACATTAAAATCTCCGGAAATATTTGAAATATCATAACATTCAATCCTATTTAAAATTTCAATATCTAAAATATTTTTAAGATAATTTATTGCTTGTAAATATTTAACGTTAATGCTCTTATTATCAAAAATATGTTTTGTTAAAATTTCGCTTGCATTCTTTTTCAAAATTTTCATTTGGTCAAATTTTACACCTTTTTTAGGATTTTTAACCAAAACAGAATTTTTAGAAAATACATTTGATAAGAATGATGAAATTTCATCTAAAAATCTCTCTTCTGCATAGTCTATATAAACCTCTTTAACATTACTATGATGATTTATATAGAATTGTCTTATTACATTTGAAAATAATTCTTCAAAATCCAAGTCCAAAATGTTTTCTACAATAAAATGTTTTCTATCAACAACAAGACCATCGTTTACAACAAAAATAGCAACTGTTAAAATATTCTCAGCATAAGCATAAGAAATCAAATGATATTCTTTAAATTTTTTTATATTAAAAATTTGTTTTGTAAACAAGTCATCTAATTCATTCAAAAAATCTCTATATTTCATAGCAAGTTCATATTCTTGCTTTGCAGATGCTTGTTTCATTCTATTAAATAAAATTTCTTTAACTTCAGTTGTATCCCCTGAAAGAAATTTTATTAATTTTTTTATATCTTTATTATAATTTTCTCTATCTATATTTTGAGTACAAGGTGCAGAACATCTCTCCAAGTAATAACTCATACATGGTCTTTGTAAAAATCTTCCCTTGTCAAAATTCAATTTACAATCTCTAACATTATAAATTAATATAGATAATTCCACTAATTTTTCCAAGTCTGAAATTGTAGGAAAAGGCCCAAAATATTGAGCCTTATCATTTTTTACATCCCTAACTTTTAAAATTTTAGGAAATTTTTCATTTGTAATTTTTATATAAGGATATTGCTTATCGTCCTTTAAATTTATATTGTACTTAGGTCTATTCTTCTTAATTAAATTAGCCTCTAAAACTAAACTTTCAGTTTCATTATTAACGATAATATATTCAAATCTATGAATATGCTCTACCATAGCTTGAACTTTTTTATGTTTATGATTTGTATTGAAATATGACCTAACCCTATTCTTTAAAGAAACAGATTTGCCAACATAGATAATCTTATCTTCCTTATCATACATTATATAAACTCCCGGAGAGTCCGGTAGCTTTTTCAATTCGTAATTTATATCAAATTCTCTTAAATTTCCTTGCATTGTTCTCTTAAATATTCTAAATCATGTCCACTTAAATATGGAGATAATTTTTCGTAACACATCTTATTATAGTCATTTAACCAAACAATTTCTTCTTTAGTTAATAATGACTTATCAACCGGTCTTGTGTCAATAGGTACAACTGTAAGATTATCAAATTTTAAGAATTGACCGAATTCAGTCATTTCATCTTTAACACAAACCATAATATTTTCAATTCTAATTCCATGACTACCACTAATATAGATTCCAGGTTCATCAGAAGTTACCATTCCAACTTCCATTGGATAATCATTTCCACCTGTAGCTATTCTTTGTGGACCTTCATGAACATTTAAAACATGACCAACCCCATGTCCTGTTCCATGGTTAAAGTTAATTCTGTTTTTCCATAGATTATATCTAGTGAAAGCATCTAAGTAACCACCATTTGTTCCTTCTAAGAACTTAGCGTCCATTAAAGCAATATGCGCTTTTAAAACTAATGTATAGTGGTAAATTTCTTCTTCTTTTAATTCTCCAAGAGCAATAGTTCTAGTGATATCAGTCGTTCCATCTAAATAATGTCCACCACTATCAATTAAGTATAAACCTCTTGGCTCAACTTTTACAGGATTTTCATGGCTTGGTTTATAATGTGGCATTGATGCATTTGCCCCATAAGCTGAAATTGATTCAAAACTGTCTTCTATGAATAAGTCTTGTTGCTTTCTGAATTCTAATAATTTTTCAGAAGCAATCATTTCAGTTATAGTTCCTGTAGGAACCCCAGTTTCTAACCAATTGAAATATTTAACTAAAGCAACACCATCTTTGATGAAAGCATTTTTAGTATTTTTTATTTCAATTTCATTTTTGTGAGATTTCATTATTGAAGTAAGATTTAGACCCTTAACAACATTTATGCCTCTAGGGATTGATGAATAAACAGCAACATTTGTTTTTCTAGCTTCTAAATATAAAGTTTTCTTTGATTCTATATTTGAAATATCTCTACCGATAAGTTCATAATCTCTAATTGTAATTTGATTTTCTTCCAAATATTTAATAACATCTTCTGATAATTTTGCTTTATCAATATATAAATTACAATTATTTTCAGAAACTAATAAATAAGAAATGACAACAGGATTGCATTGAACATCGTTTGCTCTAATATTTAAAACATAAGCAATATCGTCTAAAGAACCAATAAAATGATAATCAATTCCTTTATCTTTCATCATTCCTCTAAGTCTTGCAATTCTATCAGAAGTTGATTCTCCAGAATATTTTTCATCAAAAATATAAACTTTACTATCTGGACTTGCTGGACGACCTTCTTCATTCCAAATTTCTCCAACATAATCAACATCAGTTATAAATTCAAAATTAGGTAACTTTTTCATCAAATTTTCATATTCTGCAACAGAAGTATTATTACCATCAAAAGCAACCTTTGCCCTATTAGGAAATTCTTGTAATAAAAATTCTTCAATAGTAATTGAATCTGCAAGCCCCATTTTATAAAGTTCAACTTCACTTCCTGCTAATTCTTTTCCTGCTTGAATAAAATATCTACCATCAGTCCATAAGCCAGATTTTTTTGTAGTAATAACAGCAGTACCTGCTGAACCACTAAAACCAGTAATGAATTGTCTAGTTTTGTAATAATCTGCTAAATATTCAGATTGGTGTGGGTCTGAACTAGGAACAATATACGCATCTATATTTTTCTTGTCCATCAACTTTCTCAATTTTCTTATTCTTTCATTAATCATAACAATACCCCCTTAAAAATTTAATTTTAACAATTATATTATAGCATTGTAAATTTAATATTTCAATAAATTTTCAAACAATAATAAAAATCTTTTCCTGAACAAAAAAATAGATACCATTTCAAAAGAAATGGTATCTATTTTTTCAAATTTAATTATTTCTTATTTTTTAAATCTTTAGATATTAAAGCATCAAGAACTAATTCATAGCCTTCTGCTCCAAATTGTAATGATCTATTTACTCTACTAATTGTAGCAGTTGATGCTCCTGTTTCAAGTTCAATTTCATTGTAAGTTTTTCTAATTTTTAAAAGTTTAGCTACTTCTAATCTTTGAGAAATAGAATTTAACTCACGTAAAGTACAAACATCTTCAAAGAAAGCATAACAATCATCTTTAGTCTTTAACATTAAAATTGCTTCAAAAAACTCATCTAATTGTCTTGATTGTAATTTTTTTAAATTTGACATAACATACCTCCATTTATTTAATAATATTTTAACATTATTATACTTCATTATAAAACAATAGTCAAGTATTAAACTATTTTATAAAAGATTGGCGGGAATATGTGGGAATCGAACCCACCTAAGAAGCTACAAACTCCTTACGCTGGTTTTGAAGACCAGAGAGCACACCAGAACTCATCTACTCCCATAAAACAACATTATGTATTATACATTATTTTTTGAAAAAAATCAACATTTTTATGAAAATTTTTAATAAATAAGTTCTATCCACCAATCAAATGTGCTTAAATTAAGTAATTTACCTATTTTTCACCTAATTCTCCAATTATTTCTGTTATTTCATTAATTTTATTAACCCTATCAAACTTAACTCGCTTAATTGACTTAGAAAACACAGAAGAAATTAAAACACCGATTGCTATTGAACATGCATGAACCACTGTATTAATTCCACTGTCTAAAGCAAATAAATATTCATTTTTAGCAAAATACTCCATCGTTTTATACATTCCATATCCAGGAACCAACATTACAATTCCTATGTATAAAAATACCGTAGAAGGCATTTTTAATTTTACAGAAAAATATTCAGCAAAAAGCCCAACAACAACTGATGCAATTAAATTGCTAACTGCATTTCCAAAATATTTACTAGATAGATAATAAACTATCCAACTAATTGTTCCAATAACTGTACAATAAGGAATTGACTTTTTAGGAACAATAAAAAATACAGAAAATGCAACACTGGATACAACCGCACATAATACATTTAAAAACAAATCCATAAAATCACCTATCCAAAAATTCTAAGCATCAAAACTACACCTATCGCAATAGAAACTGCTGTAAATATTGCAGACATTATTCCTATTACACCTGACAAAATATCCCCTGATAAAATATCCCTCATAGAATTAGTTATCTGTATTCCGGGAAACAGTGGAATAATTCCTGCAATTATAATACTTGATACATTTTGTATATGAATAATCCTAGACATAGTCATTGTAAAAAGTGTAACTGTACTTGCAGATAAAAAAATTGTCAAAAAAGATGGTAATTTTAATTTTTCAACATAAGTCAAAAATGACATTTCAACTAACATTGCTAATGATGCAGGAATAAAATCACCTAAAGTTCCACCAAATATAAATGCCAAAAATGGTGCTGATATTGTAACTAATAAAATTATAGTTAAATTATTATAGGAATTTTTATTTTTTATATTTTTTAATTCTTTAAATGCTCCATCAATATCAACATTTCCTGAAACTATATTTCTGGATAACTCATTTAGCAATGCTATCTTTTCTAAATTTTTCCCCGAATCATTTACTCTTCTCATAGTTGTATAATTAGTACCATTATACACAAATGAAATTATCACCATATTACTTAAAGCAAAAGTATTAACTGCCTTTATGTTTTCAAAAGACTTACAAATTCTATTTATACTATCCTCTACCCTATAAACTTCAGCTCCATTGTAAAGCAAAGAATATGAAAATTTAATACTAAAATTTAATAATTTTTTTGCCTCAATATCACTGCTTATAGAATTATTCTTCATCATATTCATCTTCAATACGTTCTTCCATTTCTTTTAAATATTTTTTTCTTGAACGAACAACATAAAATATCGCTAAAAATAAAATTCCCGGAACAATTAAAAGTACTGGATTTTTAAATAAATTAGCTATAACTTCCATTCTTTCTTTATAATCTTTTTCAGATTTTTCATTAAATGCCTCTAATCTATTTTTCTTTTCTTCTTCAGTTAATTCATCATAATTTTTCTTAAAATCATCTTTAGGCTTTGTAGTCTTATTAGCCTCTAAACGCCTATTTTTTTCCATTTCAGTAAGATTAGGGACATACTCTCCCTTATTTATCATATTTTGAAATAATTTAACTTCAGAATTTTCCGGGTCTTTATCATTTGCAAGATACAAAGTTTCATAATTTCCTGAAGTTGCCTTAAAAATCCAAGTTAAATCTAAAGTATTATCTTTTTTTAGAATTCCTACAAAATAATCTCCCTTTACAGGTGTTAAAACACTATAACTATATTCTTTAAATTTAGGAACTTCTATTTCTTTTAAATTTTCTCCTAAAAATATTGTAGTAATCTTTACTTTAAATTTATCATTAGAATCATCAACAATATTACCTATAAAAAATGTTCTATAATTCATATCGTAAATTCTATTAGCTCTATCAAAATTATCATCTGCAAAAGAAATTTTAGAAGTAAAAGAAAAACTAAAAATAAAAATAATAGATAAAACAAAAACTTTTTTTAATTTACTTATATTAAAAATATTAAAAAATTTATTATTCATAAAATCACCTCTAAGTATATTTTACCATAAACTTCTAATAAAAAATAGAGAAGAAATAATTTCTTCTCTATAAATTTTAATTTTCACTAATTAGCATTTTCTTTATTTACTAATTTCATTAAGAAATAAACAACTACTCCAATCGCTAATCCACCAAGACCTATAATAATCTTTTGCATATCTGATTTATATAATAACCAAAAACTTACAACAACTGCAAAAATTGGAATTATTGGACCAAATGGAACTCTAAATGATGGTTGTAAGTCAGGACGTTTCTTTCTTAAAACAATTACTGATAAACAAGTTGGTACATATTGTGCAAATCTTGAAACTACACTGATAGCTGCTAAGATTGCAAATGAACCAATTAATGAACCATATAATCCTAATGCTAAAGTAATAACCCCTGTAATTATGATAGCAAGGTATGGAACATCTTTTGAATTTTTCTTAGCAATAACTCTTGGAATTAATCCGTCATTTGCTAAAGCAGCACCACTTCTTGGAGTTCCTATTGATGCAGCAATATTAATACCACCAATTGATACTAAAGTACCTGCTCCAACTAAGAATTTACCTGCATTACCAATTATTTTTTGGAAAGCATCTTGAACAGGAGCTTTAGAAACAGCTAAATCAGGTCCCAATATACCAATAGCTATACCAATAATTGCGATATAGAATATTGAACATAATAAAATTACTAATAGAATTGATTTAGGAACATCTCTTTCAGGATTTTCCATATCTTCAGCAGCAACAGCAATATTTTCAAAACCGGTAAATGCATAGAAAATTGTAAGCGCTGCAGCACCGATAGCCGCTCCGGATGACATAACTGAACCATCTTTTAATTTACCAGGAGTAAAGAATGGAGTAAAGTTTGAACCATTTATAAAGAACAAACCAACGGCGATAAAAATAATAAGTGGTAATAACTTTCCAGTTGTTACAATATTATTTACAATTTTTGTAGCTTTAATACCTGATAGATTAAGTACAGTAAGTAAAACAACTATAATTGTTACAATTATTGCTTTAACTAAATTTGGATTTGAAAAAGTATCTTTTGGTAATAATCCCATTAACGCTTCAGCAAAACCAACTGTCATTGTTGCCCAAGCAATAATAGCGATAGCCCACTTCATAAATCCTACTTCAAAGCCTATAAATTCTCCGAATGCTTCCTTAGCGTAAACATAAGGTCCTCCATTTTTCTTGAACATCCCACCAGCTTCGGCAAAACACATTGCTATACTAATAACCAAAATTGCATCAAAAACTGTTACCAAAAGTGCGGAAGGACCAACTAATGCCATTACTTTGTTAGGTAATAAAAATATACCTGAACCAATAATAGAGTTAAATCCTAATAGAATTATACTTAATAATCCCATCTTATTTTTATTGGTCATAAAAATTACACCTCCTATTTTTTACATTCTATGACTTTTTTTACAAATGCATTGAAAATTGCTTGAGATTTTTCGTTGCTTGCAGACAACATTTCAGGGTGCCATTGAACACCTATTACAAAATTATCTTCTGTAATTTTTTCAATAGATTCTATAACCCCATCAGAACTCTTTGCAACGACTTTAAATCCAGGAGCAACATCTTTTAATATTTGGTGATGAAAACTATTTACCTTATATTTTTCACCTAGAATATTTTTTAAGAAAGTTCCTTCTTCAAGCTCTACAAAATGAGTAGCTTGTGTAGGATTATCTACTTGATCATGTTTAATCTTAACAAAATCAGCATAAGATAAATCTTGATATAAAGTTCCTCCGTTAATCACATTAATTATTTGATATCCTCTACAAATACCAAAAATCGGTTTCTTTAACTCAATAGCAGTCTTATAAAGTTCCATATCAAAAACATCTCTTTCCGGAAAAAGTTCTCCAATTTTTAACATAGGGTCTTCTCCGTAGTAATAAGGGTTTACATCATGTCCTCCAGACAAAATAATCCCATCAACTTTTTCTACCATTTCTCTTGTAGCCTCTAAATCTTCATTGAATGGTATAATAAAAGGAATAGCACCAGCTCTTAATACAGCTTCAACATAGTCTTGATTAACATAAGACCTTCTATATCCAGAAAAGGCATTACCTTTATTAATTAAAATACTCCCTGAAATTCCAATAACTGGTTTCATAAAATACCTCCTAAAATAGTGTCTTGACAATTATATCATCAAAAACAAAAAAAATCAATATAAAAATAACTTTAATTCATAAATTAATGTATTAAATTTTCTTATCAATTAGCATTAATAAGTATTTATCATTACAAAAATATGAAAAATAATTTTTTAAATAGAATTTCAAAATAAAATATTATTAAGTTAAACTAAAAAATAATACTTATTAAAAGTTTACAAAAATTTAATAAATTGTCAGTGAGATAAATATATCCAATTAAATCAAAAAATTAAATTTATATAAATTTAAATAATTACTAAAGTGCCATCTATATGATAAATAAAAAAACTGAGGAATATTACTCTCCTCAATCTTAGTTATTAAAAGATATTTTAATTTAATAATTTATAAATCACTTATTTTTATATGTAAAAATCCTACAATTATCAATGAATATTTTAAGTTTTCAATCAGTAAATACCCTAATATACCACCAATGATAAAAAATAATATAGATAAAAGATAAAATTTAATTTTCCATACATCTTCTCTATATAGTTTAAGATATTCTCCAAAAGTAAATCCGGCATCTGTTAGATAACCGTTATATGACTACTCCTAACCAGCACTTATTTATATGTAATGAACATAGCGTTCTGCATAATATAAAAAAAACAACTACTTAATACTAAGATAGTTGTCTTTTGGCGTGCCATAGAGGATTCGAACCCCTGGCCTTTTGGTCCGTAGCCAAACGCTCTATCCAGCTGAGCTAATGGCACATAACAGAAAACTCAGAATAAATTCTGAGTTCTTGGAGCGGAAGACGAGATTCGAACTCGCGACCCTCGCCTTGGCAAGGCGATGCTCTACCACTGAGCCACTCCCGCATATATGGAGCTGGTGGGAGGACTTGAACCCCTAACCTACTGATTACAAGTCAGTTGCTCTACCAATTGAGCTACACCAGCATAATTGTTGGCGACCTGGATGGGACTCGAACCCACGACCTCTAGCGTGACAGGCTAGCATTCTAACCAACTGAACTACCAGGCCGTATTTGGTGGGCACAATAGGGCTCGAACCTATGACCCCCTGCTTGTAAGGCAGATGCTCTCCCAACTGAGCTATGCGCCCAAATATAACCTACATTTAATATGTATAATCTAAGATTATAAATCTTCAAAGTTTTCTCAGTTCTTCGTTTTCTACGAAAACTAGACTAAGTATCTTCGGACTCAACTTCGACTACGTCTTGTTTCATCTCGAATTCAACTTATCCCAACTGAGCTATGCGCCCAAATAAGTCCTAATATCCTAATAAAGATAAAAAAATGGTAGCGGAGAAGGGATTTGAACCCCTGACACTGCGGGTATGAACCGCATGCTCTAGCCAACTGAGCTACTCCGCCACATAAATGGTGACCCCACCGGGATTCGAACCCGGGTTACCGCCGTGAAAGGGCGATGTCTTAACCGCTTGACCATGGGGCCTAAATAATTGGTGCCGAGGACCGGAATCGAACCGGTACGATGAGTTAACATCGCAGGATTTTAAGTCCTGTGCGTCTGCCAGTTCCGCCACCCCGGCACAATTGGCTCCCAGGGTGGGGCTCGAACCCACAACCTACCGGTTAACAGCCGGGTGCTCCACCATTGAGCTACCTAGGAGTTTGGCTGTTTTCTAATCTCCCAATACGAAATGTATTAGTACCTTCGACGTTTAGGAGCTTGACTTCCGTGTTCGAGATGGGAACGGGTATATCCTCCTAGCTATCACAACCATACTTTTTTATTTAATTTTGCTGTTAAGCTCTGAGCTTTCGCAGTCGAAACTTACAATTTTTAAAAATTTCATATTTAAAAATTGAGTTTCTTTGCATCTGACCTACGACGCAATCATAGATTGCTGTTAGGTCATTAACTTCCGTGTTCGAGATGGGAACGGGTATATCCTCCTAGCTGTCACAGCCATACTTTTTTATTTAATTTTACTGTCAAGCTCTGAGCTTTCGCAGTCGAAACTTACAATTTTTAAAAATTTCATAATTAAAAATTGAGTTTCTTTGCATCTGACCTACGACGCAATCATAGATTGCTGTTAGGTCATTAACTTCTGTGTTCGAGATGGGAACAGGTGTATCCTCTTAAGCTTTCCGTAGCATACAACAAATATAAAATTATAATTGTTCAAATAAACAAAAAACCATTCTTTCGAGTGGTTTGTTTGGCTGTTTTCTAATCTTCCAATACGAAATGTATTAGTACCTTCGACGTTTAGGAGCTTGACTTCCGTGTTCGAGATGGGAACGGGTATATCCTCCTAGCTATCACAGCCATACTTTTTTATTTTGTAATATATTTCATTGAAATCCTCTAATTAAAGAGTATATATTTCTGGTCAAGCTTTCGATTTATTAGTATCAGTTAGCTTTGATGTTGCCACCTTTACACCTCTGACCTATCTACGACATTTTCTGTATCGAATCTCTCTTGTATTTCTACAACAGGAAATCTCATCTTGAGGGGGGCTTCGTGCTTAGATGCCTTCAGCACTTATCCCTTCCAGACTTAGCTATTCAGCATTACCATTGGCATGATAACTGATACACCAGCGGTCTGTCCATCCCGGTCCTCTCGTACTAAGGACAGCTCCTCTCAAATTTCCTACGCCCACGATGGATAGGGACCGAACTGTCTCACGACGTTCTGAACCCAGCTCGCGTGCCTCTTTAATGGGCGAACAGCCCAACCCTTGGGACCTACTCCAGCCCCAGGATGAGACGAGCCGACATCGAGGTGCCAAACCTCCCCGTCGATGTGAACTCTTGGGGGAGATAAGCCTGTTATCCCCGGGGTAGCTTTTATCCGTTGAGCGATGGCCCTTCCACTCGGTACCACCGGATCACTAAGTCCTAGTTTCCTATCTGCTCCACTTGTTGGTGTCGCAGTTAAGCTCCCTTTTGCCTTTGCACTCTTAGAATGATTTCCATCCATTCTGAGGGAACCTTTGAACGCCTCCGTTACTCTTTAGGAGGCGACCGCCCCAGTCAAACTGCCCAACTGACAGTGTCCCTGTACTCGATTCAGAGTACCAGGTTAGAAATTTAGTATCAAAAGGGTGGTATCCCAACAACGACTCCACGAAAACTGACGCTCTCGCTTCTTTGTCTCCCACCTATCCTGTACATTTAATACCAAATTCCAATGCCAGCCTACAGTAAAGCTCCACGGGGTCTTTCCGTCCTATCGTGGGTAAGTCGCATCTTCACGACTACTACAATTTCACCGGATCCTTTGTTGAGACAGTGCCCAAATCATTACACCTTTCGTGCGGGTCGGAACTTACCCGACAAGGAATTTCGCTACCTTAGGACCGTTATAGTTACGGCCGCCGTTTACTGGGGCTTAAGTTCTATGCTTCGATTGCTCTAACATTTCCCCTTAACCTTCCAGCACCGGGCAGGTGTCAGCTCCTATACTTCATCTTTCGATTTAGCAGAAACTTGTGTTTTTGGTAAACAGTTGCTTGGGCCTATTCTCTGCGACCACTCTATGCTCTATCCGTTTGAATTTCACATCTAATGGTACCCCTTCTCCCGAAGTTACGGGGTCATTTTGCCGAGTTCCTTAACAAAGGTTCTTCCGCGCGTCTTAGGATTCTCTCCTTGCCTACCTGTGTCGGTTTTGGTACGGGTATCTTCTCACTCAATAGTACCTTTTCTTGGCAGTTTGGAATCTGTTGCTTCACTACTCATTTTTCGCTCCCCATCACATCTCGATATTAAGATTAGGGATTTGCCTCTAATCTCTATCTACTTGCTTAGACGTGCTCTACCATTCACACGCTCAACATATCCTCCTGCGTCAGTACATCTCTCAAACATTCAAAGATAGTACAGGAATCTCAACCTGTTGTCCATCGCTTACGCTTTTCAGCCTGGGCTTAGGTCCCGACTTACCCTGAGAGGACGAGCCTTCCTCAGGAATCCTTAGGCTTTCGACGGGCAGGATTCTCACCTGCCTTTTCGCTACTCATGCCAGCATTCTCTCTTCTGTAAAGTCCACTTCGTCTTCCAACTTAGCTTCACCCCTTACACAATGCTCCTCTACCACTAATTTACATTAGTCCACAGCTTCGGTATTAGATTTTAGCCCCGTTCATTTTCGGCGCTCTACCACTTGACCAGTGAGCTATTACGCACTCTTTAAATGTATGGCTGCTTCTAAGCCAACATCCTGGTTGTCTAAGTAGTAAAACATCCTTTACCACTTAATCTATATTTAGGGACCTTAGCTGGTGGTCTGGGCTCTTTCCCTTTTGACTATGAAGCTTATCCCACATAGTCTGACTCCCAATCATCATTTATCAGGTATTCGGAGTTTGATAACTTTCGGTAATGTCTAACACCCCTACGGTATTCAGTGCTCTACCCCCTGTAAACTAAATTGAGGCTAGCCCTAAAGCTATTTCGAGGAGAACCAGCTATCTCCAAGTTCGATTGGCTTTTCACCCCTATCCACAAGTCATCCGATAACTTTTAAACGTTACCCGGTTCGGTCCTCCATGAAATTTTACTTTCACTTCAACCTGCTCATGGATAGATCACCTGGTTTCGGGTCTATGGCATACGACTTATTCGCCCTATTCAGACTCGGTTTCCCTACGGCTCCGTAACTTCATTACTTAACCTTGCCGCACACCATAACTCGCTGGCCCGTTCTACAAAAAGTACGATATCATCTCTCTATAAGACTCTATCTGCTTGTAGGCATAAGGTTTCAGGTTCTATTTCACTCCCCTCCCGGGGTTCTTTTCACCTTTCCCTCACGGTACTATTCTCTATCGGTCACTGAGTAGTATTTAGCCTTAGGGGGTGGTCCCCCCATATTCACACAGGATTTCTCGTGTCCCATGCTACTCTTTCTAAGTCAGATATTAATCAATTTCGTTTACAAGACTTTCACTTTCTTCGGTTGGCCTTCCCAGACCATTCTACTATCAATCTTTATCCTTAACTTAATTTGGGCTCTTTCCATTTCGCTCGCCGCTACTTTGAAAATCGAATTTTTTCTTTCTTTTCGTCTGGCTACTTAGATGTTTCAGTTCACCAACTCTCCCCTCTTATTGCTATGTATTCACAATAAGATACTTGAGGTTTGCTCAAGTAGGTTTCCCCATTCGGACATTCCCGGATTAACAGATATTTGCTCCTCCCCGAGACTTTTCGCAGCTTATCACGTCCTTCTTCGGCTCTCAGTGCCAAGGCATTCACCTTATGCCCTTGGTCGCTTGACCAGAAATATATTACTCTTTAATTTTCAGGTTTCTTGGTGGAGATGAGGAGATTCGAACTCCTGACCCCCTGCTTGCAAGGCAGGTGCTCTCCCAACTGAGCTACACCCCCAAAATATTTTTTTCGATAGTAAAAAATGTTTTGGGGGTCTTGCGTGCCCGACTTTGAAATTTTCAAAAATTTATTTTTGTTAAAATTTCATAGATTGGGTGCACCCCTTCTCCTTGAATGATTATTAACAACTTTATCTTCAGTCATAAAAATCAAACATTAGGATTCTTTTATACTATCATTTTGGTATTCTCTTTTAGTTAGCCTTACAGCTTTTTTGGTTAAAAAAATCGAACCTTAAAAAACAGTGATAAAAAACATTGTTTACTTTTTTGAACTGTCGTTCTTAGTACTCCTTAGAAAGGAGGTGATCCAGCCGCACCTTCCGATACGGCTACCTTGTTACGACTTCACCCCAGTCATTAACCCTACCTTCGACGCCTTCCTCCTTGCGGTTAGATCGGCGGCTTCGGGTATTGCCAACTCCCATGGTGTGACGGGCGGTGTGTACAAGACCCGGGAACGCATTCACCGCGACGTTCTGATTCGCGATTACTAGTAACTCCGACTTCATGTAGGCGAGTTGCAGCCTACAATCCGAACTGAGATTGGCTTTTAGAGTTTTGCTTCACATCACTATGTCGCTTCTCGTTGTACCAACCATTGTAGCACGTGTGTAGCCCAAGACATAAAGGGCATGATGATTTGACGTCATCCCCACCTTCCTCCGATTTATCATCGGCAGTCTCTCCAGAGTCCCCATCCAAAATGCTGGTAACTGAAGATAAGGGTTGCGCTCGTTGCGGGACTTAACCCAACATCTCACGACACGAGCTGACGACAACCATGCACCACCTGTATAGCTGTCCCGAGGGACTTATCAATTTCTCAATAACTCAACTATATGTCAAGCCTTGGTAAGGTTCTTCGCGTTGCTTCGAATTAAACCACATGCTCCGCTACTTGTGCGGGTCCCCGTCAATTCCTTTGAGTTTCAGTGTTGCCACCGTACTCCCCAGGCGGAATGCTTAATGTGTTAACTTCGGCACCGAGGTTTGACCCCCAACACCTAGCATTCATCGTTTACGGCGTGGACTACCAGGGTATCTAATCCTGTTTGCTCCCCACGCTTTCGTACCTGAGCGTCAGTAAAAGTCCAGAAAGTCGCCTTCGCCACCGGTATTCCTCCTAATATCTACGCATTTCACCGCTACACTAGGAATTCCACTTTCCTCTCCTTCACTCAAGTCTATCAGTTTCAAGTGCTTAATGAGGTTAAGCCTCACGCTTTCACACCTGACTTAATAGACCGCCTACGTACCCTTTACGCCCAATAATTCCGGACAACGCTCGCCCCATACGTATTACCGCGGCTGCTGGCACGTATTTAGCCGGGGCTTCCTCCTATGATACCGTCATTATCTTCTCATAGGACAGAGCTTTACAATTCGAAAACCTTCTTCGCTCACGCGGCGTCGCTGCATCAGGGTTTCCCCCATTGTGCAATATTCCCCACTGCTGCCTCCCGTAGGAGTTTGGACCGTGTCTCAGTTCCAATGTGGCCGTTCATCCTCTCAGACCGGCTACTGATCGTCGCCTTGGTAGGCCTTTACCCTTCCAACTAGCTAATCAGACGCGAGCCCATCTTACACCGATAAATCTTTGACCCCTTTACCATGCGGTTCTGTGGTCTCATGCGGTATTAATCGTCGTTTCCAACGGCTATCCCCCTGTGTAAGGTAGGTTGCTCACGTGTTACTCACCCGTTCGCCACTTTCATTCTATTTCCTATCCCGAAGGCTATTCCATAAAAATCACGTTCGACTTGCATGTGTTAAGCACGCCGCCAGCGTTCGTCCTGAGCCAGGATCAAACTCTCTATTAAAAGTTCGTCTGCTCTCGCTGACTTTTTTGTTACACCAAATTATTGTTTTTCTTTGTACTCTCAAAGTTTCTATCACTGTTTACTTTTCTTGGTTCGTTGTCACTATCATTGCGACCTCTATATTATATCACTAACTTTTTGTCTTGTCAATACCTTTTTAAAAGTTTTTTAAAGTTTTTTTAAAAGTTTTTAAAAAGTTTTACTAACAAGTTATTAATTCTATAACTCTTAAAGGCCTCCCCTCAAGTGCCTTAATATTATATCAGCCTTTATCCCTCCCGTCAATACTCTTTTGGCATATTTTTTATCCTTTATTAATTTTTTTATCGTTTTTATTAAAATTCTTTTATTAAATCTATTATTTTTTCTAATATAACAAAAAAGACGAGCTATAAATGGCTCATCTCCTCTGTTTTATATCGGAACATTATATGAAAAAGCAACTGAATAAACTCACCGTTAAATATATGTAAACATTAAACAACATTTAACTTTCGCTTTTTATACATAAATTATAACATATTTACAGAATAAATCAATAATTTACTTATATTAATTTTCTATGGATATTATAAGCTTTTCTTATAAGAACTTGTCTTTCATATTTATCCAGTACCAATTTTCATTAAATACCAATTTGTAAAGCTTTGATTGTGATTTTTTAAATTCAAAATATGATACATCTGTATATCCTTTTTCAATACCATCAGCAACAAAACTTATTTTCTTATGTTGATTTTCTAATGGAACAATTTTCAATGTTGACGTATTCGGTATTACTATTGAGTTTGAAATCGTCCTATATACTTTTGAAAAAATCGGCGCTAAAGGAGTTAATTGAAATCCCTTTAAAGTTGGATACATTATACTTCCCCCTGCAGACATATTATAAGCTGTGCTACCTGAAGGCGTGGAAATTATAAGTCCATCTCCGGCAAAAGTTTCTAAGTGATTTCCATCAATATATACTTCCAAATGTATAATTTCCGAACTATTCGACTTTATAACAAAATCATTCAAGCATTTATTAGAAAAAATCATATCATTTGTTTTTAAATTACATTCTAAAAGTCTAATTTTTTCAACTATATATCTCTTTTCTATATAATCATCTATAAATTTTTCGATTTTATCAAAACTAATCTCTTGAAAAAAACCAAGAGTACCCGTATTTATCCCAACAAAAGGTACTTTTGGAAAGTCGGAATTATGTACACCCCTTATAAACGAACCGTCCCCACCTATACAGATACTTAACTCTGCATCATCTCTAAAAGTTTGGAAAACTTCAAATCCTTTTTTTTCAAAAAGTTCTTTTGTCCTAATAAAAGCCTCTAATGATTTTATATTATCATTAAAAAATATATTAACTAATCTTTTCATAATTTCACCTTATATCCTTACAAAAATATTTTAACATATTTCCATTTTGATAAATTTAAAGTGGTAAATATGATGAAATAAATATTCTTTTACACAAGAATTGTAAATTCATATTTATTTTAACACAATAAATATATATTCGCAAGAAAAAAGGAGCTTACGCTCCATTTTGAACACTTTTTTTCTTTTTAATTTTTTTAAGTCTATAAAAATCTTCTCTTTCTTTTTCTTCAAGAACTTCTGCAATATATTTTTCAGTTTCTTCGAGGTTTGGAATTTGAATTTTATCAAGAGCATTTGCTCTTTTTTGATTTTTCTTTATCTCAATAGATAACTTATAAACAGTATTTTCAGTTTCAGCAAGTCTATAAGTAAGTCTTTTTATTTTTTGAAACATTTTTATTGCCTCATCAATAGCCGGACTTGTCATATACATTCCATAGTGAGGCCTTAATGTTCCATGCTCATATTTTACACTTGGCACATCAAGTCCCATAACTGATTTATAAGAAATTTCAAAATTTTCAGACTTGTCTATAGATAAAGAAATATCTTGAACATTCATAACTCCCATAGTAATGTTAGCCTCTTGTAAAACTAAATATGCTTTTTCAAACAAAACTCTAACATCTTCTTGAATTTCTTTTGCCTTTTCAATTTGTTGCATCATTTCTTTTATTAATACAGTCCTTTTTTTATCTATAAGATTGTATCCAACTTTAGAAAGTTTTAGATTTTCTTTTGTCTTTAACAAATTTGACTTTGTAGGTGCAATATTTTGAATCATATTACCACCTTCCATACTTTTCCATATATTTACTTTCCAACCTATCAAGCTCAATTTTAGGGAATAATTTAAATAAATCCCAAGCAATATCCAAAGATTCTTCAATAGTCCTGGACTCATCAAAATCTTGACTTAAAAATCTCTGTTCAAACTGTCTACCGAATTCCATATATATTTTATCTATTTGAGTTAAATCGTCCTCCCCAATTATTTGTGATAATGAACGAACTTCAATAACCCTTGAATAAAGAGCAAATAGTTGAGATTGAACTTGGTCGTGGTCTTCCCTTGTAAAACCTGCACCTATACCGTCTTTCATAAGTCTTGATAATGAAGGTAAAATATTTATAGGTGGATAAATATTCTTTTGAAACAAATCTCTTGAAAGAACAATTTGTCCTTCAGTAATAAATCCTGTAAGGTCAGGAATAGGGTGAGTTATATCATCATTTGGCATTGTTAAAATCGGAATCAATGTAATTGAACCTTTTTTTCCTTTTACCATTCCGGCTCTTTCATATAAAGTTGAAAGGTCTGAATACAAATATCCAGGATAGCCCTTTCTACTTGGAACTTCTTCTCTTGCAGAAGAAATTTCTCTTAAAGCCTCTGCATAACTTGTAATATCAGTCATAACTACCAAAATATGCATTCCTTCTTCAAATGCAAGATATTCAGCAGCAGTTAAAGCAGTTCTTGGAGTTGAAATTCTTTCAACTATCGGTGCATCAGCTAAATTTATATATGAAACAACTCTTGATGATGCTCCTGATTCTTCAAATGCAGTTCTGAAAAAATCATAATCATCATGTTTTATTCCCATTCCCGCAAAAACTATTGCAAATTTTTCATCTGAATTTTTAAGCTTAGCTTGTCTAACTATTTGTGCTGCCAATTCATTGTGTGTTAATCCATTAGAAGAAAAAATAGGTAATTTTTGCCCTCTAATCAAAGTTGTTAAGCTATCAATAGCAGAAATACCGGTTTCAAGATAATCTCTTGGATACTCTCTTGCAACGGGATTCATCGGTCTTCCGTTTACATTATATTTTTTATCTGAAATAATAGCATCTCCGTTGTCAATAGGTTCTCCAACTCCATTAAAAGTTCTTCCTAAGATTTCTTTGCTTAAAGAAATTTCAAGTGGTGTTCCTGTAAAAGTAACTGCTGAATTTTGAGTTGAAATACCTGTTGTTCCTTCAAAAACTTGAGCTATAACTTTATCTCCTTGAATACGAACAACTTTAGCTCTCCTCTTTTCTTTCCCATCAATTACAATTTCCATCATCTCATCATAACTAACATTATCAACCCCTTTAAGTACAATCAAAGGACCATCTATTTTTTCAAGTTTTAAATATTGTCTTTGCATAATTCTCACCTACTCTCCCTGATTTTCTTCTATCAAAGCAGTATAATAATTATTTATTTTTGAATTTAAAATTTCAAATGCTTTTTCATAATTTTCATTTGGAATATTGTATTTCATCTTTATAACTTCTTCAAACAAATCATCATTTTTTATTTTAGCAAGTGCAACTTGTTCCTTTACTGCCAAAATTGAATTACTATACAAATTATCTATTACCTTTAACATTTCAAATTGTTTTTTCAACGGAACATAGGAATCTGTTTCATGCATTGCATTTTGTTGCAAAAATCCCTTTTTTAAAACTTTTGCAATTTCTATAACAACTCTTTGGTCATTAGGCAAAACGTCCTCTCCAACTAATTGAACAATTTGATTTAACTTATCATCTTCTGATAAAAGCTCCATCATCTTTGCCCTTAATTCCAAAAGTTTTGGAGATACACTTTCATCATAATAATCCTTAATCAACTTAATATATCCACTATAACTTGTAAGATAATTAACAGCAGGATAATGTCTTATATATGCCAAATTCTTATCAAGCCCTATAAAAGCAGAAACAAATCTCTTAGTATTTTCAGTTACAGGTTCTGAAAAATCTCCACCTGGAGGAGAAACAGCACCAATTACAGTAATTGAACCTTCCTCTTTTGAAAGAGTTCTTACATAACCTGCTCTTTCATAAAATTGTGCAATTCTTGAAGGAAGATATGCAGGGTAACCTTCTTCAGCAGGCATTTCTTCAAGACGGCCTGAAATTTCTCTTAAAGCCTCTGCCCATCTTGAAGTTGAATCAGCCATTATAGCAACATGGTAGCCCATATCTCTATAATATTCTGCAATAGTAATTCCGGTATAAACCGATGCTTCACGAGCAGCAACCGGCATATTGGAAGTATTTGCTATAAGAATTGTCCTTTCCATAAGAGGTTTACCGGTTCTTGGGTCAATTAACTTTGGAAACTCTTCAAGAACATCAGTCATCTCATTTCCACGTTCTCCACAACCAATATAAACTATAATATCAGCATCAGACCACTTAGCAAGTTGATGTTGAGTCATTGTTTTACCAGTACCAAAGCCACCAGGCAATGCTGAAGTTCCTCCCTTTGCTATAGGAAAGAAAATATCCAATACTCTTTGACCTGTTATCAAAGGTTTTGATATTGGCATTCTAACATTTACAGGACGTGGAATTCTTACCGGCCATTTGTGATACATTTTTAATTTATGAATTTCTCCATCTTCATCTTTTATAGTTACTAAGTCCGTATTTAAATTATATTTTCCTGACTCTAAAACTTCTATTACTTCTCCACTTACTGTTGGTGGCACTAAAATCTTATGTTTTATAAAACTTGTTTCTTGAGTTGTTGCAAAAACTTGTCCTGAAGATATCTTATCTCCAACTTTTACAAGCATTTCAACTTCCCAAAGTTTTTCTTCATCAATAGAAACAAGTCCAATCCCCTCTGCAATAAATTCTCCGGTCATTGAATATATTTTTTCAAGAGGTCTTTGAATACCATCAAATATATTCCCTATAATTCCCGGCCCCAATGTTACAGATAGAGGAACATTTGTACTTTCTATAATTTCTCCAACCTTTAGTCCTTGAGTTTCTTCATAAACTTGTATAGTCGCTATATCTTCATCGATAGATATAATTTCTCCGATCAATTTTTTACTACCAACCAAAACCATATCACGAACTTTATAGATTCCCATACCACAAGCTTTAACAACAGGACCATTTATATCAATTATTCTAGGTGTATTACACATATCTTTCACCCCATTACATTAATTGTTTATACCTATTTCTTTTTTAAATTCAGATAAAATCTTTTGATATTTCGTATTTAAAAGAAAATCAAGCGAATAATTTAATCTATAAGTTTTTTCTTCATTTTCAACTTCAAATCCACCGATTTTTATATTTAAACTTTTTTCAACTCTAATATCTCCTAAAATATCTTTAACAATATTTTTATCTCTTTCAAAAGTTTTTTCAAAGATATAAACAACATCACTTTCTTTTACATCTTTTTTTACATTTTCCAGAGCATTTTTTAAATACACTTCGCCTTTTTCATCAACATAAGAAAACATCAACTCTTCTTTTAATAATTTAAAAAATTCATCATAAATTTCTTTATTTGTATTTAAAATAATGTCTTGACCTTCTTTTAGAGTTTTTGAATGAATTTTATCTGTCTTATTTTCTAATTTTACTCTATAATCTCTTTTTAATCTTTCAATTTCTTCATACTTTTTAGCTTTATATTCTGTAATCAGCTTTTCTGTTTCTAAAGAAATTTTTTCTAATTCTTCATCATATCTTTCGTAAATTTCTTCATTTAGTATTCTTTTAAAAGATTCTATCTTATCTTCAATTGTTATCATAAGACGCTCCTTATATATTAATTCCTATCGATTCATTTATATACTTAGTAATGAAATTTGCATCTCTTTTCAAACCGGTTCTATCCGGTATTTCAACAATAAGAGGAAATTTTTTCTTTAATTTAACTTCCATAACCTCTTCACTAATCAAGTCAAAAATCTTTTCTGTCAAAATCAAAATTCCAATTTCCTTATTGTTCAAGCAGTCGTTAAACTCTTCTAATGCCTCTTTTCTACTCTTTAAAACAACTCCAGTTATCCCTGCCAATCTCATTCCTACAAGTGTATCTGTATTATCTGATATAAGATAACTTATCATAAAAATCTCCTAAACTCTTTGTAAAATCATTATTGAAATGATAAGACCATAGATTGCAATACCTTCTGCAAGTCCAAGAATAATAAGTGTTTTTCCTAAAATTGAAGAATCTTCTGAAACTGCACCAATTGCTGCTGAACCGGCTTGTCCTACACCAATACCTGTACCGATAGCTGCAAGACCTGTTGATAAAGCAGCCGCTAAATATCCTAAACCACTTGCTGAATTTGTTGACTTTTGAGCAGTTTCAGCTGCAAATGCTACATCTGGAACAAGTCCCATTAAAAATAAAGCTAAAATTGAACAAACATTAATCGCTATTGCCTTTTTTAATCCTGACTTTGTTGTTTTCTTTCCTTTTCTTAAATAAGAAATTCCTGTTAAAATTGTTGTTCCTATTCCTAAAGTTATTAATAATAAAGTTGTTTTCATAATTTGCCTCCTAAATTTCTTTTCCTTGTAATTCAACTCTTAACGGCTCATAACTAATACCTTCGCCGTTAAAATACTTACTAAATAATTCATAATATTCCAATCTTATTGCTTGAATAAAAACTATAAGTCCTTCAAGACACACGATGAATATATTTCCTAAAATAATCATAAATATATTTCCGATGCTTGAGCCTAACATTTGACCCAAAGCATGAAAAGCCATAAAAAGCCCAACATGGTTAATAGCAAACGCTCCAACTCTTATGAATGAAAGAGTGTTTGAGAAAAATCCCATTACAGTTTCAAACATTTCAAAACCACTTTCAACTGGAGAAAATTCCTCTTTTTTTTCAGATTTATTAACCATTGGAGCAAGTTTTGGTTTCATAAACATCAAAGTTGAAGTTATAATCAAAACTGCAACACTAAAAATTGTAATCATAGATGATACATTAATACTTACATACTTTTCGAATAAAACAGTATTTAAAACAAGAGCTATAAATGAAATATAGAATAAAAATCCTGATAAACCATTTTTATCAAAAAATAATTTTCCAAATTCTTTTCTCATTTTTAAATTTCTAAAATTGATGAAATATGCAATTAAAATCATCAAAATACCAAGTCCAATAGTAGCAACAAGTATCGTATCAATATCTTCCATAGGTCTTATCACAAATGCCGGAATTAAATCTTCAATTCCAAAAACACTACCATACATAAAACCGAAAAATATAGAAGAAAATCCAATTCTTTGAATGATTTTAGCAATCGAACCAATCTTCTTAGATAACATCATTCCAGCTAAAACAAAAATCAATCCTTGACCAACATCACCAAACATCATTCCAAATAAAAGCAAATAAGTTATTGCAAAAAACGGTGTAGGGTCTATTTCCTTATAATCCGGAATTGAATACATTTTTACCAAAGCCTCGAAAGGTTTTAAAATAAAATTATTCTTTAACTTTGTCGGTATCTTAAATTTTGAAGGTATTTTAGTATCATCTTCAAAATAAATCGCAGAACTTTCCGATGCTTTTTCAACCGAATTTTTTACACTTTCAACCTTTGACTCAGGAACGAAAGCACTTAACAAAATAAAATTTTTGCTCTCTGCAATATGCCCTTCAAGCTCTTCAATCTTTTCAATAATTTTATATCTATAATACATAGCTAAAATATCTTGTAAATATTTTTTTCTAAAAGCTGACTTTTCTTTTAAAATTTCATCTTGTTCTTTTTCTAAAAGCTCTAATTCAGACTTTTTATTTACAATAAATTCCTTAAAAGAAATATCTAAGTTTGGAAGTTCAATCATATCAAAAGACAAAGAACGAATAAAATATTTCATATCCTTTGCATAAACTGACGGAGTAAAGATTATAACAGTTTCTCCATAACTGTTACTTCCTAAGTGAGCAACCAAACCATTTATATTTTCATAATTAGCCTTTAACTTTATCCAAGAGTTTTTAGAAATTTGTCCCATATCAAAATTAATATGTTTTAAACTATAAAACTCAGAAAGTTTCATATCACTATCAGAAAAATATTCAACAGCATTTAACAAAATTTTAATTCTCGCTCTCTTTTTTCTATTCTCATCTTCTCTTAACTTAATAGCAGAAGATTTTTCGAAAATATCATCTAAAAATTTCAATTTTTCACTATAATTAAGACTTTGTAAATCATCTAGTGTAACTTCTTCTTCCTTAATATCAAAAAAGCTGAATATTTGGTCTAAAAGCTCTTTATACTTCCTCTTTTTAAAAACTTTCTCTCTATGATATGGTCTAATTTTATCAACCGCAACTCCCATGTCATTGAAAATACCAATTTGTGAGTCCATATACTTCATTGTGAAATTTTCAGAATTTCCGGAATTTGTAATATGAATTGAACCGTTTAAAACAATTTCTCTAAGTATGCTATGAGTATCTTGTTTTAGTGCAACAAGATTCATCATCTTCATTTTTTCAACAGCCAATTTTGCACCCCCTAACCATTAATGAATATTAATCAAATATTTTTTAACTTCATTTTTACCAAGTTGATATTTATTAGCCTCTGCAATTCTAATTAAATTTTCATTTTGAACATTTAATTGAATGATAAATTTAAGCAAAGTAGAAATAGAATTATCATAGTCTTTAAGTTTCTTTAAATGGCTAAGATAAACATATTCTTTAATATTTCTATTTGAAACAATAGCATTTCCGTTTTCATCTTCAAGAGTATATCTTAATTTTGTTTTCTTTATCTTCTCAACAATGGCCTCAATACTATCACTATAAATTAAATCCTTTAAAAAATCTCCCTTAATATATTTACCAAACCTTAAACTATAACTATAAATTTCCTCATTCGAAAGATTATAATACTTCTTAGCCCTAATTATCCATTGAAGATTAATCGTATCTATCAAAGCCGAAAAATAATCACTTAAAATATTTTGACTGGACTTCGATAACTTATCAATAGATTTTTTCATAGATAAAAAGTACAAACTATCAAGTTTCATCTCAACATGAAAATGCAGTCTAAAAACATCTTCATCAGTTAAAGATGCAATAGTCTTTTTGTAAATCGTACCCTTTAAAATCTCTAAAGCCTGATGAAAAGTTTCACAATTTACAAGTTTGTCATAGTCAATATGTTTACTTTTCTTATACATTATCGTATCTCTTTCCAAATCTATTTTCTCATTTTCAACGATACTTCTAAGAATTATCTTAATATCCTTAAATTCATATTTCATAAGCATAACTTCAATAATCTTCTTATCCTCACCAAAAAGGAAAAATTTTAATCTGCCAAGTAAATCCGCTTCAATCTTATTGAGCATAAATTCCGTATCGTATCTATTTCTCATAGATCTTTCTTCATACAAAGGAATTTCATATTTATATAGAGGATTGTTTTTTAAATAATCAACTATTTCGTGCCTTTGTTCAAAAGACAAAATTTTTTCATAATCAGATTCTTTTAAAATTCCCTTTCTCAAAACGCCAATCTTAGCATTAATTGAATGAAAATTATTCCCCATAAAGCTCACCACTTTCTAAAATAGAATTAGCAAAATTTTTAACCAAAGTTTCCTTTTTATCCATAAAAATATTTTTAGTTTCAATAGACTTTCTATTATAACTTTCAAGTTTTTTTAAATCTTCTTTTTCTATCGATTCCAAACGCAAACTTAAGTTTTCTTTTTCTTCCTCTAAAACCTTAAAATATTCATCATCAATACATTTAAGTTTTTCTTTTCTATCATTAAGTAGCTTTTGCTTTTTTATTTCCAAATCCCTTTGATAATTTTCAGCATTTTCATCAATATCAAATATTTTTTGAATAAAATTTTCCATTTAAAACCCTCCTCTCCAAAAAAATTTAAAGTAGAAAAGTAAATTTTCTCCATTAAAAGAAAGTATAATTTTTTTATCCAACAAACTTTTTGTCCCACAACAAAAGTGCATTCGTAAAAATGCACTTTCAAATTTGCGATAATAAATTATACTTTCAATAACTTTTTATTAAATTGTTAAAATTACAATATAGTTAAACTCACTTTTCAATAACTATTTTCATATCTTCTAAAATCAAATATATTATACTCCCAATTTTTTATAAAATCAAGCATTTAAATCACAAAATTTAAAGTTTTTTAAAAATATTTGTTACAATATGGGATTTAATTTCTACTTTTTAATTTAATATAATAAGAATTTTTTTTGTAATTTTCACAAAACTTTTCATAAATTTTAATTAAACTTTTTTCATAAATATTATCACTCAAAAAGTTAATCAAAAAATATTTACTTTTATTTTTATGAAAATCCACTATAGAATTTTTTTCGTATATAAAAAAATCTATTTCTTTACCATCAAAAGATAAACTTATAGCTGGAGGAGTTTTTTCTACATCTTCAATTTTAGAAAAAAATTTAATTTTATAATCGGTAATCAAATCTATAAGCTCATTTCTTTCTTCAACCGTTTTTAAGTTAATGGTATGACCATTTCCTTCAAAATAAATTTTCACTTTTTCACTTGATAAAATATCCTTTTTCAATGTATTCACTTCATAGTTATATCTAATTAATATAGAAATTAAAGTTATACCTAAAATTATTAATATTATTTTTAAAATTCTATTCTTTTTCATAAATATCATATTCTGTCTTAAATTCTCCATATCCATCAAAAAAATATTCAATTTTACCAATAACAGTAACACCTATAGTCATTTCACCAGAGCTAAACAAATAATATGTTTTTTTTTCTAAATGTAACCAACCGGTTTGCATAGCTCCTGAACTATCTATATAATATAAATTACCATCATCGCTTTTTTTCCAACTTCCACTTGCGTTTGCGGAAACGATTTCTTTTCTTAAAGCTAAATTGTTATCTATCCTACTATTAGATAAAACAATTGCAAGTGTTAATGCACAACCAACAAATAATTTTCTTAATTTAATTTTATTCATCCTATTAATAAAAAATATTGCATATATTAATTATAAATTAAATAACATATATTTAAATTATATCAAAGTAAAAAAGCAAAGTCAACTGACTTTGCTTTTAAACTTCCACATATTCATTTATTCCAAATAGATATAGTCCTTTTTTGGCTACTTTTTTTCCGGAGATTTCTTCAATCGCCGATTTGTATAAATCTAACTGTATCTTATATCTATTTTTTACTTCTTCCAGATTTTCTTTTGTTACATAATCCGTTTTGTAATCCAATAAAATTATTTCTCCATTTTCATTTTCAAAGAAAAGGTCAATTATTCCTACCACCATAATTTTTTCATCTTCCGAAATATTTTCATCTTTGTAAAGATTTTTGAGCTTCAAGTTGTAGTCAATGGCTTTTTCTTTATATAATTTTCCAAATTTGTTTGAAATGTAAATCTCTTTAAAAATATCCGACTGAACGAACTTTACAATCCAATTTATATTTATTGTATTTGATTCTTCCACTGTCATAATATTTTTTTCTACAAATGAATTTATCTGTCTTTTTATTTCTTCTTTGATTTTGGAAACATCTTCCATATCAAATTTTAAAAAATCTAAAAGTTGCATAGCCAAGTGGAAAATTGTTCCTTTTTCAGCAGAATTAAATTCAACTTTTTCTTCTCCTTGATGAATAAATGACGGAGTTTTTAAAACTAAATTTTCACTATAATATTTTTTATGCTTATCTTCTTCGTCTTCTTGTATCATCTTTTTCACTTCAGAAACGGTAATACTTGAAGGCTTATCCAAAATATTTTTATAGGCATACTCTTTGTCGAATCTTTCGTTCAAAAATTCTTTGATACTAAGTTTCTCGGCCTTTTCTTGTGCAATATCCTCTTCTAAACAAATATTTTTAGACTTTATCTCTTCTTTAATTCTTTGATATTCTTTAAACTCATCAGCCTTATTACTAATATCAATTTGGAATTTCAAATCTTCATTACCTAAAAAATTTTGTTCTTTTCCTAAGCAATTCAAAGTTTTTCCACAAACATTAAGATTTTGAATAGAACTTAATATCCATTCCAGATAATTTTCAGAATGAATTATCTTGTAACTACTTAAATTTCCTCTTTCATCAAGATTTGAATTTATTTCTTCTTTTAATTCTTCATAGCCCTTAACTTTTCCGGTTATAATAAGTTTTTCTTTTGCTCTTGTCATTGCAACGTAAAGTAGTCGCATTTCCTCTGCTATTTGTTCTTTTTCTTTAATATTTTTAATTTTATTTTTCATAATACTGTCAAAACAAATTTTTTTATCCATATCATAAACAACTGCTCCAAAGCCAAGTTTTTGGTGTAAAAGCAAATTAGTTTCTTCTTTTTTATTACTTTTCTTTTTCAATGACTTATCTGTGTTTGAAAGAAAAACAATCGGAAACTCAAGTCCCTTGCTACTATGAATAGTCATAAGTCTAACTATATCCTCTTCTTCTGAAAGTATTTTTGCCTCACTGTCCTCATTTTTAAAACTAACTTTTTGAACATAGTTTATAAAATTAAATAATCCTTTATAGGAATTTTTTTCATAATTTTTAGCCTTTTCAAAAAGTAACATTAAATTGGTTTTTCTTCTCTCTCCTCTTTCTAAAATACCGACATAGTTATAATATCCGGTATATTTATACAAAAACCATATTAGCTCATCAGTTGAAATCAAATTTTTCTTTTTTGAAAATAGTTTTAAGTCCGAAATAAATTTTGAAATTTTTTCTTTCAAATTTTCTCTAATATTTATATTTTCATCTTCTAAAATCTTTATTAAAAGCTCATAAAATTTTAATTTTCTATCTACAAGTCTAATTTCACTAAGCTCTGCCACAGTAAAATTATATATTGGAGAATACATTATTGAGATTAGAGGAATATCTTGCATTGGGTTGTCAATAATCTTAAGTAAATTTATAATCGTATCTACTTCAAAAGTATCAAAATATCCTCCCTTATTTTCAGAATATAACGGAATATTATATTCTAAAAATACTTCCTCTAAAATTTTTGCCTTTACACTTGGAGAACGCATCAAAATTACAATATCTTTATACTTTATCTTTCTATAATCGTCCAAAGTCTTATCATAAACCATAAAACTATTTTCTTTTGTGTTAATCATATTATAAATTGTATTTGCAATCTTTATACATTCAAGTTTAAAGTTTTTTATTTCTTCAAATTCTTCTGAATATTCATCGGTTAAATTTATTTCTTCATCTTCATCATCTATTTTTTCATCGACAATAAAAATTTCAACTGCCCCACCAACATTTTTATCCGTTTCTTTAAAACTTGCCATAGGGTTTAATCTTTCATCAACTGTATAGTCAAGCTCTCCCGTTTCTTTTCGCATTATTTTTGAAAAAATTAAATTTGTTCCCTCAAGAATTTCACTTCTACTTCTAAAATTTGCATAAAGCATTATTTTTTTATTCAAACTTTCAAAATCTTCTTCTGCCTTTTTATAGCTTTCATACTTTTCCATAAAAATGCTTGGGTCTGCCTGCCTAAATCTGTAAATACTTTGTTTTACGTCCCCAACCATAAATCTGTTATTTTCTTTTGCAACGGCAGATAAAAGAATCTCTTGAACAAGGTTACTGTCTTGATATTCATCAATAAAAACTTCATCATATCTCTTTTGATAGTCCAAAGCGATTTTTGACGGTTTAAAATTTCCATTTTCATCAAAATCTACTAATATCTCTAAAGCTAAATGCTCCATATCTGCAAAATCTATGGAATTAAGTTTTTGCTTTTTCTCCCAAAACTTTTCTTTAAATTTAATTACAATGTCTGAAATAGCACGAATATAAGGATAAATATACTCACTTTCCTTTTTTATATCTTCGACATTTACTTTCAAACTGTCTAAAGATTCCTCTATTTTCTTTTTCAAACTATCCAATTCTTTTTTTACGATATAATAAATAGCTTTAATTTCTTCATCACATTTTCTAGGAATTGAAAATTTTATAAAATTAGTGTCTAAATACTCATCAGATATTTTTATCAAATCTTCAAAATTTTCTCTACTATTTAAAAATAATTTTAAACTTTCTTTAACTTCACAAAGTTTGTCTAATAAGGCATTATAACAATCTACATAATTTTCAAACTCCGAATAATCTTCAATTTTTTTCAAATTATTTTTTATACTAAGCTCAAAAAATTCCAAATTGGTATTAACAGAATTTGCAATATCCAAAATATAATTTTCCAAATAAAAATTATCGTCTTTGTTACTTGTATTATAAAATTCTGCTTTTTCATTTAGCCATACCTTAGGAAAAGGGTGAGAATTTACAAAATTATTTACATTTAATAAAATATTGGAAAGCATACTATCTGTATTTTTTTTCGCGTACCAATTAACTAATCTTAAAAAACTTTCATCTTTATTTTCATAAAGCTCTTCGAACAAGTCCTCTATTACCTCTTTAGCTAAGATTTCCGACTCAACAGATTCTATAACCTTTATGTTACTATCCAAATTAACCAAATGAGCATAGCTTGTCAAAACATTTTTACAAAAAGAGTCAATTGTGGTAATATCAGCACCACTAAGAAGTAGTAATTGCTTTTGAAGATGCTCACTTTCAGGAGTTTCTTCAAGTTTTTTTTCTATTGCCTTACCTACTCTTTCTCTCATTTCAGATGCAGCAGCTTTTGTAAAAGTTACTACTAACAGCTTGTTAATATCTATCGGATTTTTTTCATCTAAAATAAGCTCTATAATTCTTTCAATGAGGACAGCAGTTTTTCCGGAACCTGCAGCAGCAGATACAAGTAAATTAGAATTTCTACTGTCTATTACCTCTCTTTGCTCTTTAGTCCACTTTACATCACTCACTAATCCTCACCTCTTTTCTTCTCATTTTCTGATTTCATTAAATCAAAAACTTCATTCTTTATGTCTTTGATATTATTATATTTATTTTTCTTAGGGTCAAACTTACAAACTGACTTGTATTTACAATATTCACAAGCCTTGTTATCACCTTGCTTATAGGGCTTTATATCAATATTTCCGGAGTAAATTTCCTCGCAAATATCTTTAGCTTTATTTATAACAAATTCATTAACAATTTCAAATTCATCTTTCGTTAAGCCTTTTGTATAACTTCCAATATCCATTCCTTTTTTTAATACTATTGGTAAAATTTCAGATTTTAAATTTTCTTCATCTAAAGTTCTATCTAAATTTTTTAAAATTTCCATATCTTTTATAACAAAACCACTCAATTTGTTTTCTTTTAGCTTATCAGAATATTCAACTTCTAGCATATCAGCATAAGTTTTAGAATTTACAAAACCCATATCCAGACTACTATAAAAAAGACCGGCAGGCTTATATCTTTCTTTATTGGAAGATAAAATTGCATTCATATATATAAAAAGTTGTAATTGTAACCCTTTATAAACTTGATTTAAATCAATATCTCTTTTAGATGACTTATAGTCAATAATTCTTAGAAAATCAGAATTTTCTCCTTTTAAAACATCAATTCTATCAATTTTACCAACCAACTTAATATCCTTTCCGTTTTCTAATGTATAAGTGATTGGTTTTATAGAATTTTCATCTCCGAAAGTTGTTTCAAAACCTGTTGGAACAAAATTTCCACGTCTTACCTGTTCAGCCATAATTTCAATCATTTCAACAATATTTTTATTTGCAATATTTGAAAGATATTCATATTTTGATGAACTTCCAAGAATAAAACCCTTTTTTTCAAGCATTTTTGTAGTTATATTTTCAACTTCAGTACTTATAAATTTTTCATCAATTAAATTCCAATCAACTTTTATTTCAAAAACGCCTTTAAAAAAGTCGTCTAAAATCTTATGGCAATATGTTCCATAATCTGCAGAAGAAAATTCATAAACTTCCCTCTCTTTTGCTCTAAGTCCATAATTCATAAAAAACGAAAAAGGGCAACGCATAAAGTTTTCAAGTTTTGAAATACTTACATTTCCATTTTCATAAAGATACTTAGTAAAATCACCAATATTTTTAGTTTCATTTTTATAATTCAACTTATCTTTTAGCATTTCAATCTTGTATCTATAATTTTCATCTTGAACTAAAAAATCAATAATTTCTTTAAAATTAAATTTTTCATTTTCACTCATTTTATTTGAATTCAAGTTTTCAATATTTGAAACTAAAATTTGATACAATCTTTCTTTAGAAAAGGTTGTAAAAATATCACGAATTGAAAAATCTTTTAAAGGCTCAATAATTTCTATTTTAAGATTTTCAAAAATAAATTTTATTTTCTTCACAAATCTCGAAATTAGCATAGCTTTGCCAGCTAAATCAGAATTTGGATAAGTTATATACAATTTTTCTTTTGCAATACTAAAAGCCTTGTAGCTTAAAAATTGTTCATCTGTTATTTTAATTAAATTATTATTTGAAAAATTAAGTCCAAAACTTTTTAAACTTTTCTTTTCGCTCTCACTAATCAAGTCGTTATCTACAATATTTTTAGGAAAATTCCCATCATTAACACCAAGAATAAAGGCAACCTTAGTTGAAGGCTTTTTCATCCTATCAACAGTTGTAACAAAAACCTCGTCCTTTGAAGGAGGAATAATTCCAAGTTCAATATTTTCAAGCTCTGTCTTAATTAAATTTATAAATTTTGAATAAGCAATTTTATCATCACCCATAAATTCAACCAACTCATCTAAAACTGAAATAAAACTTCCCCAAACTTGTGAATATTCCTTAGCCTTATATAAATTTCCTTCATTTTGAAAATTTTTAACAAATTCATTTATTCTATCAAAAAGTCCAATCTCTAAAGTAAATTCATATAAATATTTACAGATTTCCTTTACAGTATTTCTTCCTTTTAACTTTTCGTGTAAATTTTTTATCGGTGTTACAACCAAATTTTTTATTTCATTTATCTTTGCAAGTTTTTCATCATCGCTATCTTCTTCAAAACTATGGAGGATCGGCTTATCCCAAGTTTCATCAAACCATCGACTTCCTTTTATTCCATTTGCTATAACATAATTCTCTAAAAGAAAAATATCTTCATCTGAAATTCCTGTAAGACCACTCTTTAAATATCTAAAAATTGAATCGTATGAATAATTTTTATCTTTCATATCTAAAATGGATAAAATCAAAATCATAATAGGATTTTCCATAACAGAAATTTTTTTATCCAAGAAATAATCTATCCTGTAATCTTCAAAAACTCTTTTTATTATATATGAATAATCATCTAAATTTCTCATACATAAAGTTATATCATTATATCTAAAATTTCCAGTTCTTATTAACTTCAAAATTTCCTCTGCAATAAAAGAAACTTCTTCATATATATTTTTAAATTGTAAAATTCTAATATTTTCTGAAATCTCAGAATAAGTTTTTGGAGAAAAACCTCCAATATTTTTTTCTAAAAATGCCAAATCTTTTGCATCATAATATTTTTCATTAGAAATAAAAATATTATCAATCAAAGGAATATTATTTTTTTCACAAATAGACTTAATATTCAAAAATGTTGAATTACTCCTTTGGAACATATTCATTTTTGAATTCAAATTTCTAAAATCAGTTAAAAGAGAAAAATAAATATTTTTTGAAAAAGTAATAAGTTTTTCAATAACTAAATATTGGGCAGGAGTAAAATCCATATATTCGTCAACAAAAATTGTTGCACCTTTTATGCTTTCAAAATCGTCAAGCTTTCTAGCAAAAATATTTAATGTATCTTCTGTATCCAAATATTTTTTTTCAATTAAACTCTCATAAGAATTATAAATCTTATGTAAATCACTCATCTTTACTTTTAATGACTCATTCTCTATATTTTCTGACATAGCAAAAACATCTAAGACAGAAAAATCATTTTGCTTAAACTCTATTATCATATCCATAACATTATTTACAAAACCCATTTTCAAATCATTAGACTTAAAAGTAACTAAATCTTTTGAAACCTTATTTATTGCCTTAAAAGTTAAAAGACTTCTTGCACTTGTTGTAAGTTTTCTCTCTTTAAGACCTCCAACACTTGTGAAAATTATTTTACTTAAAGTAGAAAAACTAACAACTCTAATCCTAAAATTAGGGTCGATATTCTTCTCATCTTCAAACATTTCACTAAGTCTTTTTTCCATTTCGTATGTAAATTTTTCCGGAACTAAAATAAAAATAGGCTTTCTATCATCACGCCTTGTCTCTTCAAAACAAAGCTCCAAAAGTTTTTTTGTCCTATCAGCTCCAAATCTTCCCGTTATAAAACCAACTGCCACAATAATTACCTCTTTCAATCTGATATGAATATTTTATCATATTTTTACACAACAAAAAAGAGTTACCACTTAAGTAACTCTTTGTAAATTTTACTCTTTTTTATAAATACAAAAAATTTTTGATTTTGTTCCACTAGCATTTTCAATTTGCATATCATATCTTGTATATAACACTCCATTTGTATCTTTAACTTTTTTGTGGGAAACCACTTTCAGTTTTTGATCTTTTACATCTTTATTAGCATTATCAACATATTCTTTAATAGTCTTTTCTTTTTCTAATATTACAGATTCTGTTTTTGAAATTTCTTCATCTACTTCAACTTTAAAATGATTATAAGAAAGTATTGAAACTAAAAACAAAAATAATATTAATAACAACTTAAAGGGTTTATTTTTCATAGCTTGTCTCCTTTAAATTTTTTTAATTGAATATAATAAATTTTTTATCTTTACAAAATTATTTTCCTATATATTTTTCTTCATATAGAAAAATTATAGATTTTTTCCCATCAAAAGTACGCTCTATTTCATAACGATTATAAAATTTATAGTCTTGATGAATAAATTCAGTTTTAATTACTTTCAATTTTTCTCCGGTTTTATCTTCTCTATACTTTAAATATCTATCTATTCCCAATTTTGAAAGAGCATCATCAACTTTTATATCAAATTTTTTATTCTCAACTTTTGTAACTTTAAATTTATTATCTTTAACGACTATTTCGTAACCATCTAATAATTTTGCACCTTTATATTTTTCATATAAATGGTAAATTATTTTTCCGTCAATATTCTCTTTATCTTCTATATATGAATTGACATCAAAACTTCTATAATTTTCCCTTATTTGTTTATAAACATCAGAAATATTTGTAAAATCACCCTCAAGACCATAAAAATCTTTTTTCCCATATTTTTCAAACAACTTATTTAATGACTCTTCTTTTAAAAATCTTCCTCCAACAGAAAAATCTCTTAACATAAATTTAAAATAATAATCATAGCATTCATAAGCATTTACATAATAACTATCTGTAAAAATTTCTACTCTAGGTAAACATTTATAAGATAGTATATTAACTTTTGAACTTTTATTAGAAAAATCAGTTATAAGGTCAATAATTTCTTTTTTTTCTTCAAGAGTATCTATTTTATATCCTATTTCATCGACTATAAATTCCAATTTTTTGCCATATAAAAATTCTTGTTTAAACATATACACATTAAACATAAAATACAGACTTAATATCAACTTAAAAATTAAATATATTAATATTATCTTAATTATTTTTTTAAAAGTCTTACGATATATTCTATTTTCCAAACTAAAATCTAAACTTAAATTATTCTTTTTCATAAATATCAAGCACCATCTTTGAATTATTTATTGAATATTCTACAGAATGCAAAGTATAAAATTTCTACACTCTATATTGATAATGTACAATACCATTATATATCATAAAAAAATCAAAGTCAAATTATAGACTTTGATTTTTAAACTTATTAATCCAATTCAAATTTTCCTGTATATAATTGATAGTATCTTCCTTGTTTTTCAATCAATTCATCATGAGTTCCCATTTCTAAAATTTCTCCATTATCCAAAACTATTATTCTATCAGAGTTTGAAATTGTAGAAAGTCTATGAGCAATTATAAATACAGTTCTACCTTCCATTAGAACATACATCGCCTTTTATACGATATTTCCTTTTTCAATTACCAAAATCATATTTGCATCTTGAACTGATAAAATTCTTTGTGCGATAATAATTTTTGTAGTTTCAGGCATATAGGTAGCTAATCCTCTTCTAATCAATTCATCTGTTTTAGTATCAACAGCACTTGTTAAATCATCAAAAATTAAAAATAAACTCCCACAAAATTGTCTATTTTATTAGACCCAATTAAAGCGATTTTTTAACTTTTAATTTGAAAAAATTTTTTAATTTAATTGTTTATTATCAATCCTAATTATTCTATCTGCAAGACGTTCTGCCTGTTTTTCATTATGAGTTGAAATTATTATAGTGTATTTTTTTGAAAGTTCTTTTATTAGAGATTCAATTATTATAGAATTTTTCTCATCTAAAGAAGAACAAGGTTCATCAAAAATCAAAACCTCCGGACAAGTCGTAAGCATTCTTGCAATACAAAGTCTTTGCCTTTGCCCCCCTGATAACTTATAAGGAGAAATGTTTAAATTATCCTTTACTTCATCATACAAATTTACACTTTCAAGTAGATTTTTAACTCTTTCTTTTTTGTTCTTAATCTTCCCCTCATAGAACTCCATTGCATAGGTAAGATTTTTTTCTATTGAAAAGTCAAAAGGCTTTGAATCTTGAAAAAGAGTTGACATCTTCCGTTTCAAATCTATCGGCTTTATATCTCTTATATTTTTTCCTTTAAAAAATACATCACCCGTATAATTTCCGCCATTTTCAACTAAAAATCCATTTAAACAGGAAAGTAAAGTAGATTTACCCGAGCCTGAACTTCCCATAATGCAAATTATTTCATTTTCTTTAATATCCAAATTAACATTTTTCAAAATTTCTTTTTCCTTATAAAAAATGCTAAGATTTCTTATTTCTAATATATTCAACTATTTTACCTCCAATATTTCTCATTATAATTTCAGACAACAAATTCAAAATAATCAAAATTCCAATCAAAACCAAAGCTGTTGCATAAGCTTTTTGAGTTCCAACGGATTGACTAAGCAACATATGCAAATGGAACGGTAAAGCCATAACCGGACTTAACAGTCCATTCGGTTTTGCCATAAAAACAACACCGGTCAAAAGCAATGGAGCAGTAGCTCCGATTGCATAACTGCCTGCCAAAATTGAAATTGAAACTATTTTGTTTGAAATAGTTGGTAAAATTAATTTTCTACACATATACAACTTATCAATTCCAAGAGCATAGCTATCTCTTATACATTGCCTATCAAACTCCGCAAGTAGCTTTTCCACATTTAACTCAACGAATGGAAAAACCATAAGAGAAAGAGCAATACTTGCAGTAAATAAGCTCTTTGGAATGTTTAAAGTTACAATAAAAAAACCATAAACAAAAAGTCCGATAATTATAGACGGAATTGATGAAACACATTGAACAACAAAACTTAAAACAGTTTTTAAAAATCTTGATTTACAAAAAATTTTATTATAAATCGCAAAGCAAACTCCCAAAACCGTTGAAAAAATCATTGATAACAACATAAGCAAAAATGAACCTATTATCGCATTTTTTATTCCACCGTCAACACCTATAGGTAATCCCTTAGGATTTTCCATTAAGAATTTTAAACTTATCTCTGAAAAGCCGTTGAAAAATATAAAAGAAAAAATTGAAAAAATTGCAATCATAACCACGAAAATTGAAAAATATGCAAAAATTTTAATTAGATTATCCTTAAATCTTATCATAATTATCTCTCTTTCTGTTAATCAAAAACAACAAAATATTTATGGTTAAAACCAAAATCAAAAGCACAAAACCACTTGCAAAAAGCGCATAATAATGCTCACTATAAACCTCACTCATTCCTATCTCAAGAGCAATAAGTGAAGGAATTGTTTGAGCCTTTGACAATAGCTTTGGAAAAATTGGAGCATTTCCAATCACCATCATAACTGCCATAGTTTCTCCAATAGCCCTTGAAAATGAAATCATAAAACCGGTTAAAATTGAAAAATTTAACTTTTTCAAAACAATTTTTCTTATAAAAAATTCCTTGCTAATTCCCAAAGCGTCAGAATCTCTTTTATATTTCTTTTTTATAAGTTCAATAGTTTCAATTAAATTTGAAACAAAATAAGGTAAAATCATAATTGATAAAATAATACTACCGGCAAGCACACTTTCTCCTGCCGAAACTTTAAATATTTTTTCTATATTTTTTACGATTATAAACATTCCGAAAAAACCATAAATAATTGACGGAATACCTGCCAAAATATTTATAAGCCACATTAAAATCGTCTTAGATTTCTTACAATAAAAACATATAAAAAGTGAAGTTCCAAAAGCAATTGGAAGTGAAATCACACAAGCAAGTATGGATATAAAAATACTCGCAAGTAAAATATTAAAAATTCCAAAACTTCCAGAAAACTCACTTGCGTCCCAAGTTTTATTAAAAATGAATTTTAAAAAATCATTCTTTATAAAAAAAGGATAGGACTGATTATACAAAAATACTATCAAAGTCAATAAAAGCAAAATAGTAAATAATGTAAAAAAATATATCGTATGTTTAAAAATTTTATTTTTCATAACAACTCCAAAAAATAGGAATACCAAAAAGTATTCCTAAAAATTTGTAATCTTAAATAGCAAGAAAAGAAAAAACTCCCTATCTTTAGCCACTAATCCATTATTTACTTGGAATGAATCCCATATTTTTTATAGTTTTCTTTCCTTCTTCTGATTGAAGTAAATCAACAAATACTTTTTCTGTTGCAGTAAGTTTTCCACTCTTCATAATGATTAAAGGTCTTGAAATATAGTAACTCTTATTCAAAATATTTTCTTCAGTAGGCTCAACATTATCAACCTTTAATGGAATTAATTTTCCTTTATTTTGATTAGTTATACCAAATGATGCATAACCGATAGCATTTTTATTTTCAATGATTTTTGAAACTAATGCACCCATTGAAGGAGCTTGAATTGCATCTTGTTTAACCTTTGTTTCTTTCATTATTTTCTTTTGAAAAACTTCATGAGCTCCACCACTTAAATCACGAGTAACAACTACAATTTCTTCATCAGGCAATGATGGGTCAACTTGTTTCCAAGTTTTATATTCTCCTGAGAAAATCTTTATAATTTCTTCTTTAGTTAAATTTCCGTTCTTAGCTTTTATAATATTATTTTCAGGGTGAACACAAAGACAAAGAGCGTCAATTCCTAAAGTAAATGATTCTAAATCTTTAACTTTTTCTTTTTCACTATCTTTTATATCACGAGCAAGCATACCAAAATTCGCTACCTTATCAAGAACAGCCTTAACACCTGCACCTGAACCACCGGCAGATACGAAAATAGTTATATTTTCCTTTGGCAATGAAGAATCAACCTTATCCCAAGTAGTATGTTTTTCAATAAAATCAGTAGAAATCTTATTGATTACCGGAGCTAAAGTTGAAGAACCACTAAAACTGATTTGTGTATTTACAGTATCAGACTTCTTTTCTGTCGTTTTAGTTTCTTCTTTCTTTTCAGTATTTTGTTTTTGACCAGCACAAGCTGTAAGTAAAACGCAAACAGCTAAAAGTGCAGTTAATTTTTTAAAATATTTTTTCATAATATCCTCCTAAAAAATAAATATATACCTATATTCTACATCAAAGTTAGTATAATGTAAAATAAATTTTACTAATAGATAAAAACTATTCATAAGAATTTTTTATAAATAATTTTTTATAAAAAAAAGCACTGATTTCTCAGTGCCTTGATTTTATATTAAGTAAATTATTTTACTAACTCTAAAATTGCCATTTCAGCTGCGTCCCCTTGTCTAGGTCCTAGCTTTAATATTCTTGTATATCCACCGTTTCTTTCTTTGTAAAGTGGAGCAATTTCTTCAAATAGCTTATGAACTGTTTCAGTCTTGTAAATATAAGCTAAAGCTTGTCTTCTTGCGTGAAGATCGCCTTTTTTACCAAGAGTTATCATTTTTTCAGCTACTCTTCTAGTTTCTTTTGCTCTTGTTAACGTAGTTTCAATCTTACCATTTTCAATAAGAGATTGAACTTGATTTCTAAGCATTGCATCTCTATGGTCAGCTCTACGTCCAAGTTTTCTTAAATTAGCCAAAGTACTACCTCCTCTTTTTATTCTTCATCTAAAAATTTTAAACCTAATTCGTGCATTTTATCTATTACTTCTTCTACAGATTTTTTACCAAAGTTTTTAATCTTCTTTAGTTGTTCTATATCTTGTGAAATAATATCTTTAACTGTATCAAGGTTTGCTCTTTTCAAACAGTTAAAACTTCTAAGGGATAAATCTAATTCTTCAACACTCTTAGATAAAACACTATTAGCATCTAAATTTTTACCATCTTTTATACTTGAATTATCAAGATTAATGTCTGGTAATGCTCTAAATAGACTTAAATAATCTATAAAGATTCCAGCACCTGTTGAAAGAGCTTCTTGTGGAGTTATAGTTCCATCTGTCCAAACTTCAATTTCAAGTTTGTCAAAATCTATACTTTGTCCAACTCTAGTATTTCCTACTGTAAAGTTTACTTTCTTTACAGGAGAAAATGAAGAATCAACTGCTATTGAATTAATATCGCAATATTCTTTATTCAAATCGCTAACTCTATATCCTTTACCATTTAAAACTAAAAGATCCATTCTGATTTCTCCCTCTTCGTTAAGAGTTGTTATATAGTGGTCTTTATTAGCTATTTCAACATTTTGATTTTCAGAAATATCTCCAGCTGTTACTACTTTTGGTCCTTTTACATTTAATTCTAATACTACAGGTTCTTCATTAAATTTCTTTAATGCAATTCCCTTAATATTTATTAAAATTTCAGGAACGTCAGCAATTGAGCCTTTAATTGTTGTAAACTCATGTCCAACACCGTCAATTTTAACAGTTGCTATGGCAGAGCCAGGAAGAGAACCTAAAAGAACTCTTCTCATAGAATTACCTAGCGTAGTACCATATCCTCTATCAAGAGGCATTATAGCAAATTTACCATAGTTTTTTTCAAGATCTATATCTAAAACTTCAATACTTGTATTTAAATCTTCTGTCATAGACTTTATCCTCCTTAGTCTAATTCATATCGAAACTTTTAAATACCTTTAAAAGTCTGCAATTATACTCTTCTTCTCTTTGGTGGTCTGCAACCATTATGTGGGATTGGAGTAACATCTTTAATTAAACTAACTTCAAGTCCAGTAGCTTGTAATGATCTGATAGCAGCTTCTCTACCTGACCCAGGTCCTTTAACGTAAACTTCTACAACTTTTAGTCCATGTTCCATAGCTTTTTTTGCAGCTTCTTCAGCAGCTTGTTGTGCAGCAAATGGAGTAGATTTTCTTGAACCTCTAAAACCTAATTGTCCAGCACTTGCCCAAGAAATTACATTACCGTTCAAATCACTAAGAGTTACCATAGTGTTGTTAAATGAAGAAACGATATGAGCTTGTCCTTTTTCAATGTTTTTACGCTCTCTTCTTTTTATACGAGCTTTTTGTTTCTTAACTGCCAATTAAATCCCCTCCTTATTTACCTTTTTTAGTACCAGAAACTTTCTTTGGACCTTTTCTTGTTCTGGCATTATTTTTAGTATTTTGTCCTCTTACAGGTAATCCTCTTCTATGTCTGATTCCTCTGTAACAGTTTATTTCTCTTAATCTCTTAATATTCATAGCGATTTCTCTACGTAAATCACCTTCAACAAGATATTTATCTATTTCAGCTCTTATTAAAGCAACTTCAGCTTCAGTTAAATCTTTAACTCTTGTATCTGGATTAATTCCAGCATTTCTAAGAATATCATTTGAAGTTTTTTTACCTATACCATAGATATAAGTTAAACCAATTTCTACTCTTTTTTCTCTTGGTAAGTCGACACCTACAATTCTTGCCACTGTTACCTACACCTCCATCTTTCTTAACCTTGTTTTTGTTTGTGCTTTGGATTTTCACAAATCACCATTACTCTACCTTTTCTCTTGATGATTTTACATTTTTCGCACATTTTCTTTACTGATGGTCTTACTTTCATTTAAGTCCCTCCTATGCTACTTGTTTCGCCAAGTTATTCTTCCTTTTGTTAAGTCATAAGGTGAAAGTTCAACTAATACCTTATCTCCCGGAAGAATTCTTATATAATTCATTCTTAATTTTCCTGATATATGAGCTGTTATTTCATGACCATTTGCAAGTTTAACCTTGAATATAGTATTCGGCATAGCATCAATAACAGTTCCTTCAACTTCTATAACATCCTTTTTGGACATTTAAAGAACCTCCTATTTTTCTACATTATCTTGTATATATGATTTTAATAGTTTTCTCACATTAGAATCATTAAATGATAATGGATTCAAACTAAAATCTTTAAGCACGTCATTATAAATTTGCAAATGCTTTGACTTTTTAAGTTTAGGTTTAGAAAGAGGTCTGTTACTACCATTAGCAACCTTTACTAATGATGAACTTATTACCTCAACTACGATCATTACTTCGCCCTTGTCACGGCCCTTAAGTGATTTTACAACCTGACCTACTTTAAAATCAAAATTTAGATCCATAGTACACTCTCCCAAATGTTAGACATTTTAAGAAAGAGACTCCTTAATTTGTGAAAAGACATCCTCAATAGGTAAAGTACCATCAACAGTTAAAATCAAGCCTAAATTCGTATAAAATTCAATTAGAGGAAAAGTTTGATTTTCATAAACTTCTATACGATCCAATACAGTTTTTTCATTATCATCAGCTCTTTGAATAACTTCACCTGAGCATTTATCGCAAACACCTTCTTCTTTAGTTGGGTTTACATCTACATGATAAGGAGTTCCACAGTCTTTACAAACTCTTCTTCCAGAAAGTCTTTTTACTAAGATATTTTTGTCAACTTCAATATTCACAACTCTATCTAATTTAAGTCCTCTTTCTTCTAAGCCTTTTTGTAAAGCTTCTGCTTGATTAATTGTTCTTGGAAAACCATCTAGTAAAAATCCATTTTTACAGTCATCTTTTGAAAGTCTGTCCCAAACTAAGTCAATAGTAAGTTCATCCGGTACTAATTGACCGTTGTCTAAGTAAGATTTAACCTTTTTTCCAAGTTCTGTTTCATTTTTTATATTATGTCTAAAAATATCTCCTGTTGAAATATGTGTTATTCCATATTCAGAAACGATACTTGACGCTTGAGTTCCCTTCCCAGCTCCTGGGGGTCCTAACAAAATTAGTCTCATATTTTATCTCCTATAAACTATTTATTTAAAAAACCTTTATAGTGTCTCATTAACATCATAGATTCTATTTGTTTCATTGTTTCAATTACAACACCAACTATGATTATAACTGATGTTCCACCAAAGTTTATTCTCATTCCACTTAAACGTGAAAGAACTATTGGTGCTGAAGCAACTAAAGCTAATATAATAGAACCTGAGAAAGTAATTCTATTTGATATTTTTTGTAAATATTCTCCAGTAGGCTTTCCTGGTCTAATTCCTGGAATAAACCCACCATATTGTTGTAAATTTTTTGCATATTCAACAGTGTTGAATTGAATTGATGAATAAAAGAATCCAAATAATATAATCAATATAAAGTTTAATATTGAATATACATACACACCAACTGAACCTTCAACTGTTAAATAAGAACTAATCCAACTTGGAGTTCCACCAGCAAATAATAATGAAAGAGTTTGTGGCATAGCTAATAAAGATGAGGCAAAGATTACCGGCATTACACCACTCATATTAACCTTAACAGGAATGTGAGTAGCTTGTCCACCATACATTTTTCTTCCTACAACTTTTTTAGCATATTGTACTGTTATTTTTCTTTCACCTTCGTTGATAAGCACAACGATTACAACTATTGCAATAGCTGCTAGTACAACACCTATTATTGTTAAAATTCCAACTGTTCCAGTCATAATTCCATAAGCAAATGTTCCGATTTGTGTTGGTAGGTTTGAAACTATACCAAGGAAGATGATGATTGAAATACCATTACCAATTCCTTTTTCAGTAATAATTTCTCCTAACCAAACTAAGAACATTGAGCCTGCTAGTAAAGATGTAATAATTAATCCTGATTGAATATATCCTTTTGCAACTATCGCTTTAGCAAATAATCCATTTGCTATTGCCATTGCTTCGAATATTCCAAGAATTACTGCACCTATTTTTGTATATTTTGCAACTTTTTTTTTGCCCATTTCTCCATCTCTTGCAATTTCTCCAAGTCTTGGGAATGCAATTGTAAGAAGTTGGACAACTATTGATGCTGTGATATAAGGATAGATACTAAGAGCAAAAACACTCATTTGCTTTAAACTACCCCCAGCAAGTAAGTCTAGTAAATTTACTAAACCACCTGAGTTACCGTTCATAAGTTGGTTAACAACATTCTTATCCATAAACGGAATGGGAATGATGTTACCAAGTCTATAAACAACAAACATCAATAATGTGAAAATCATTTTGCTTCTGATTTCTTTTATTCTCCATGCATTTGATAGAGTTTTGAACATATTAGATCACCTCTACCTTTCCTCCAATGCTTTCTATCTTTTCGATAGCGCTTTTAGTAAACTTGCTACAAGAAACTGTTAATTTTTTAGTTAATTCTCCATTTCCTAAAATTTTAACTCCATCTTTTGCTTTAGCTCTTTTAGCTAAATTAACTTCAAATATTAATTCTTCAGTAACTTCTGTACCGTCTTCAAAAATATTTAATTGTTCTACATTTACTTCTGCGTATGCTTTAGCGAAAATGTTAGTAAAACCTCTCTTTGGAAGTCTTCTGAATAGTGGCATTTGTCCACCTTCGAAGCCAGGTCTTACTCCACCGCCAGATCTTGAGTTTTGACCGTCACGTCCTTTACCACCGTACTTACCAAGTCCAGAACCGTAACCTCTACCAAGTCTCTTTCTTGCTTTTGAGCCTCCACCTTCAGCAGGTCTTAAATCATGTAACTTCACGCTTTATACCTCCTTAAATTTCTTCAACTTCAAGCATAAAACTAATTTGATTGATCATACCTCTAATTGATGGAGTGTCTTCTTTAACAACTGTTTGACCAACTTTTTTTAAACCTAAAGCTTCAACATTTTTAATATGTTTTTCTATTCTACCAATTTTACTCTTTTTAAGTGTTATTTTGAGCTTTGCCATTTTAAAAGCCCCCCTTAACCTAATATTTCTTCTACGGATTTTCCTCTTAATCTAGCAATATCTTCTGCTCTCTTAAGATTCTTTAATCCTTCCATAGTTGCGTTAACTATATTTCTAGCGTTAGTAGTTCCTAAAGATTTACTTCTTACATCTTTAATTCCGGCAAGTTCGCAAACCGCACGAACAGGACCACCAGCGATAACTCCAGTACCAGCTCCGGCAGGTTTTAATAAAACTCTACCTGCTCCGAAAACTCCAACAACTTCATGAGGAATTGTAGTATTTACAAGAGGTACTCTAATTACGTGTTTCTTAGCATCTTGAACGCCTTTTCTAATAGCTTCAGGAACTTCAAGTGCTTTACCAATACCAACACCAACGTGTCCGTTTCCATCACCAACAACAACAAGAGCGCTAAATCTAAAGTTTCTACCACCTTTTACTACTTTAGTAACACGGTTGATGGCAACTACTCTTTCTTCTAATTCTAATTTTTCTACTTCTTTAATTAAAAGTTCCATTAATTACCCTCCTGATACTAAAATTTAAGTCCAGCTTCTCTGGCTCCATCAGCTAATTCTTTAACTTTTCCATGGTATAAGTAACCACTTCTATCAAAAACTACTTCTGTAATGCCTTTTTCAATTGCTTTTTTACCAATTGCAAGACCAACAGCTTTAGCAGCTTCTTTGTTTGATTTTGATTCTAATGAAGCAAATTCTTTATCTAAAGTTGAAGCTGAAACCAAAGTTACACCTTTAGTATCGTCTATAATTTGAGCATATATATTAGTATTACTTCTATATAAATTTAATCTTGGTTTTTCAGGAGTTCCAGAAACTTTTTTTCTTACTCTAGCATGTCTTGCTTTTCTATTTTCATTTTTGTTAATTTGCTTTAACATTAAATTTCACTCCTTCCTATTTACCAGTCTTACCAACTTTACGTCTGATGTATTCTCCTTCATATCTAACACCTTTTCCTTTATATGGTTCAGGTCTTCTATGAGAACGAATATTCGCTGCAAAGTTTCCAAGTTTTTGTTTATCAATACCATTGATTACTATCTTATTTGGTTCAGGAACTTCAACAGTAATTCCTTCTGGATCTAAAACTTCAATTGGATGAGAATATCCTAAGTTTAAAGTTAATTTATTTCCAGCTTTAGCTGCTCTATATCCAGTTCCTTCTATAATCAAAGTTTTAGTAAATCCCTTTGAAACACCTTCAATCATGTTAGCAAGTAAAGTTCTTGTTAATCCATGAAGTGATTTATGTCTTTTTATTTCAGAAGGACGTTCTACATTTATTGTATCGCCTTCCATTTTAATGTTCATTTCTCTGCTTAATTGTTGAGTTAATACTCCCTTAGGTCCTTTTACTTCAACAAAGTTTTCTTCTCCCAAGATTACCTCAACTCCAGCAGGAACAACAATTGGTTTTAATCCAATTCTTGACATTGGTTTACCTCCTTAGTTTTAATCCTTAAGTCTGTTACCAAACGTAACAAAGAACCTCTCCACCAATACCTTCTTTTCTAGCAACTTTATCAGTTACAACTCCTTTTGATGTTGAGATAATTGCGATTCCAAGTCCTCCTAAAACTTTTGGAATTTCGTGGCTTCTAGCGTAAACTCTTAAACCAGGTTTTGAAATTCTCTTAAGTCCTGAGATAACTTTTTCGTTATTTTTTCCATATTTTAAGTCAACTGTGATGATACCTTGTTTGTCATCTTCAGTTACGTTATATCCTTCAATAAAACCTTCATCTAATAAAATTTGTACAAGATTCTTTTTCATTTTAGATGCAGGTATTTCAACAGATGAATGTCTTGCATTATTTCCGTTTCTAATTCTTGTAAGCATATCTGCTATAGGATCAGTCATCATATAAGCTTCCTCCTTTATCTAAATATTACCAACTAGCCTTTTTAACGCCAGGAATTTCTCCCTTGTAAGCTAATTCACGGAATACAATACGGCTGATTCCATATTTTCCAATATATCCATGAGGACGTCCAGTGATTTTACAACGGTTGTGTAAACGAGTTGGTGATGCATTTCTTGGTAATTTGCTTAAACCAACATAGTCCCCTTTGGCTTTTAATTCTGCACGTTTTGCAGCATATTTTTCAACTAACTTTTGACGTTTTAATTCACGTTGTACCATTGATTTTTTAGCCATTAAATTTCCCTCCTACTACTTTTTAAAAGGCATTCCTAATAGCTCTAAAAGTGCTTTAGACTCTTCGTCAGTCTTAGCAGTAGTAACTATTATAATATCCATTCCTCTTATTTGATCAATCATATCATATACGATTTCTGGGAATATTAATTGTTCTTTTATACCTAATGCGTAATTTCCTCTACCATCGAAACTTGAAGCACTAACACCTCTAAAGTCTCTTACACGTGGAAGAGCTATATTAACTAATCTATCTAGGAAATCATACATTTTTTCTCCTCTAAGAGTCACCTTAGTACCAATTTTCATACCTTCTCTTAATTTGAAGTTAGCAATTGATTTTTTAGCAGTAGTTATTACAGGTTTTTGACCTGAAATAATTTCCAAATCTCTTAAAGCGCTTTCTAAAGCTTTTGGATTATCTTTAGCTGAACCTAAACCGATGTTGATAACAATCTTATCTAGTTTAGGAACCTCCATAATATTTCTATATTTAAAACGTTCCATTAAAGCAGAAACTATTTCTTCTTTATATTTAACTTGCATTCTGGAAGTCACCGAGATTGCCTCCTTTCAACTATTTATCTATTTTTGAACCACTTTTTTTACTGATTCTAACTTTTTTATCTCCTTCAAGAGTGTAACCAATTTTAGAAGGCTTATTTACCTTTGTATCAAAGTACATTACGTTAGAAGCATCAATACTTCCTTCAACTTTGATTAAACCAGCTTCATCTTTAGGGCTTTTAGCTTTTTTGTGTTTAGTTTGAACGTTTACTCCTTCAACTATTACTCTATTTTCTTTAGCTAAAGTTTTAACTACTTTACCAGTCTTACCTTTATCTTTTCCTGCAATTACAATAACAGTATCTCCAGATTTAATTTTCATTCTAACACCTCCTATTATAATACTTCAGGTGCAAGAGATATAATCTTCATAAAGTTACCAGCTCTTAGCTCTCTTGTAACTGAACCGAAAATTCTTGTACCAACTGGGTTTTTATCATCTTTTATAATTACTGCTGCATTATCATCGAATCTAATGTAGCTTCCATCATTTCTTTTTATACTATTTGTTGTTCTAACGATTACCGCCTTTACAACGTCGCTTTTCTTAACAACTCCACCTGGTGCAGCACTTTTAACAGCACATACTACTATATCGCCAACTTTTGCATATTTCTTATTAGTACCACCTAGTACTCTAATAACAAGAAGTTCTTTAGCGCCAGAGTTGTCAGCAACTTTTAAACGACTTTCTGTTTGAATCATACGATACTCCTTTCCAGATGAAAATTATTTTACTCTTTCAAGTATCTCAACAAGTCTCCATCTCTTTTCTCTTGAAAGAGGTCTTGTTTCCATAATTTTAACTCTATCACCAATTAAACATTCATTATTTTCATCATGTGCTTTAAATTTTGTAGTTTTTTTCATTTGTTTTTTATAAAGTGGGTGAGAAACGAAAGTTGCAACTTCTACAACTATTGTCTTATCCATCTTATTAGAAACTACATTTCCTATTATGACTTTTCTACTATTTCTTTCCATATAGTATTAAGCCTCCTTTCCAGCATTAAGCTCACGTTCTCTGATAATAGTTTTAACACGAGCTATATCTTTTCTAATGCCACCAATTCTCATAGGATTTTCTAACTGTCCAGTGGCTAATTGAAAACGTAGATTAAATAATTCTACTTTTAAATCTTTTAATTTTGCTTGTAAATCACTATCGTTCATTTGGCGAATTTCTTTAATTTTCATTAGCTTCACCTTCCTTCATCTCACGAGTTATAAATTTAGTCTTTACAGGTAATTTATGAGCAGCAAGTCTCATAGCTTCTCTAGCTACATCAACAGGAACTCCACTCATTTCGAATAACACTCTACCTGGTTTAACAACTGCTACCCAATATTCAGGAGCCCCTTTACCAGAACCCATTCTTACTTCAGCAGGTTTTTTAGTAACAGGCTTATCAGGGAACACTTTAATCCAAATTTTACCGCCTCTTTTTATATATCTTGTCATCGCACGTCTTGCAGATTCGATTTGGTTTGCAGTCATCCAGCAAGGTTCTAATGCTTGAATTGCATAATCTCCGTAAGAAATTGTATTTCCTCTTAGAGCTTTACCAGTCATTCTGCCTCTATGAACTCTACGATATTTTACTCTCTTAGGCATTAACATAGACTCTTTCCTCCTTCCGGCAACTAAGCTTCTTTCTTAGCGCCAGTTTTATTAAATCTTTTCTTATTGTCTTTCTTGTTTCTTCTGTCTTTTTTAGCTGGTCTTTCTTCAATAACAGCAGCTTTCATTCCTGGAAGAACTTCTCCTTTGTATAACCAAACTTTTACACCTAATTTTCCATAAGTTGTATCAGCTTCAGCGAATCCATATTCAATGTCAGCTCTTAAAGTTTGTAGAGGAATTGTTCCTTCAGAATATCCTTCAGTTCTAGCCATATCAGCTCCACCAAGTCTTCCTGAAACAGCAGTTTTAATACCTTTTGCTCCAGATTTTAATGATCTTTGCATAGCTTGTTTCATAGCACGTCTAAAAGATACACGTCTTTCTAATTGTCCTGCAATGTTTTCAGCAACTAATTGAGCACTTAAGTCAGGTCTTTTAACTTCTTCAACATTAACAATTACTTTTTTACCAGTTAATTTTTCAATCTTAACTCTTAATTCTTCAACGCCAGCTCCTGATTTTCCGATTACCATTCCTGGTTTAGCAGTGAAAATTGTAACCTTTACTCTATTTGCTGATCTTTCTATTTCAACTTTAGGTACTCCTGAAAGAGCTACCTCTTTTTTAACAAGTTTACGAATATTGTGGTCTTCTACTAATAAATTACCGAATTCTTTTTTGTCGGCAAACCATCTTGAGTCCCAATCTTTGATTATTCCAACTCTTAACCCATGAGGATTAACTTTTTGACCCATTTTTTATCCTCCTTACACTATTTTTCTGCTACTGTTACACCAATATGACTTGATCTTTTCAAAATTGGGTAAGCTGAACCTTTAGCCTTTGGTCTCCATCTTTTCATAACTGGAGCATCATTTGCATAAGCTTCTAATACATAAAGGTCTTTTCTATCTAAATTATGATTGTTTTCCGCATTAGCGACAGCTGATTTTAATACCTTTTCTAATAATCTAGCACCCGCTTTTGGAGTGAATCTTAGAATAGATAAAGCTTCATCTACATGCTTTCCTCTTATTTCTCTACAAATAAAGTTTACTTTAAGAGGTGAAATTCTTTGATATTTTGCAATTGCTTTAGCTTGCATGTTATTTCCTCCTTATCTATTATCTTACTTTACTATTTTTTTCGTTCTTTCCAACATGTCCCTTGTAAGTTCTAGTTAAAACGAACTCTCCAAGTTTATGTCCTACCATATCATCAGTAATATAAATTGGTAAGTGCTTTCTTCCATCATGAACAGCTATTGTGTGTCCAACGAATTGTGGAAAAATTGTACTTCTTCTTGACCAAGTTTTTACAACTTTCTTTTCATCTGCACTGTTTAATGCATCTATTTTCTTTAAAAGATGATCATCACAAAATGGTCCTTTTTTAAGAGATCTACCCATTTGTTCTCCTCCTTAATTAGTTTTTAGTTCTTCTTCTTACTATGAACTTATTAGACTTTTTGTTTTTCTTTCTAGTCTTAAGTCCTAAAGCTGGTTTACCCCAAGGAGTTGAAGGTGCTGGACGTCCAACAGGAGTTCTACCTTCCCCACCACCGTGAGGGTGATCTACTGGGTTCATTGCAGATCCTCTAACGTGAGGTCTTTTGCCCATATGTCTTGATCTTCCTGCTTTACCTACTGTTACAAGTTCGTGACTTAAGTTACCAACTTGTCCAACAGTTGCTCTACATTCTAAATGAATTAATCTAAATTCACCTGAAGGTAATCTTAATTGTGCAAATCTTCCTTCTTTACCCATTAATTGAGCTTCAGAACCTGCACTTCTTACTAATTGTCCACCTTTTCCAGGTTTTAATTCAATATTATGAACATTTGTACCTACTGGAATGTCTTTTAATTTTAAAGCATTACCGATTACGATATCTGCATTTTCTCCAGATTCTATCATAGCTCCAACTTTTAATCCTTCTGGAGCTAAGATATATCTTTTTTCTCCGTCTAGATAATGAATTAATGCTATGTTAGCTGTTCTGTTTGGATCGTATTCGATAGATGCAACCTTTCCAGGTACTCCATCTTTATTTCTTTTAAAATCTATTATTCTATATTTTCTCTTAGCACCGCCACCTCTATGTCTAACGGTAACTCTACCTAATGAATTTCTTCCGCCTGATTTTGATAAAGAAACTACTAAAGACTTTTCAGGTTGAGTCTTAGTTATCTCATCAAAAGTTAAAACGCTCATTCCACGTACACCAGCAGAAGTTGGTTTATACTTTCTAATAGCCATTAATATTACCTCCTATATTAAATACTTTCGAAAAATTCAATTTCTTTAGAATCTTCTGTAAGAGTAACAATGGCTTTTTTCCAATCAGATCTTTTGCCAACATTAGCTCCCATTCTTTTTTTCTTACCAGTAATATTCATTGTGTTTACTTGTTTAACTTTTACACCGAAAATTGTTTCTACGGCTTTTTTGATTTCAGATTTGTTAGCCTTAGTATCAACTTTGAAAGTGTATCTTTTTGATTCCATATTTTCCATTGAACGTTCAGTTACAACTGGTTTAATAATAATATCATATGCTGTCATTATGCATACACCTCCTCAATTTTTGATAAGGCATCTTTTACGATTACAAGATTATCAAATCTCATTAAATCATAAACGTTCATATAATCTACAACAACAGTTTCAATCTTTGGAAGGTTAGCGAATGATTTAATAATCATATCATTTCCTTCTGGTAAAACTATCATAGTCTTTGTTTCTAAATTTAAGTTTCTTAAGATTTCTTTTGCTTTCTTAGTGCTGAATGCATCTACTGTTAAAGCATCTAAAATTCTTAATTCTCCTTCAAGAACTTTTGAAGAAAGAACTGACTTCATAGCAAGTCTTCTTACTTTCTTAGGAACTGAGTATCTGTAGCTTCTTGGCTTTGGTGCGAATACAACCCCGCCACCTTTCCATTGAGGAGCTCTTATACTACCTTGTCTAGCACGACCAGTACCTTTTTGTCTCCAAGGCTTTCTTCCGCCTCCACGTACTTCTGCACGAGTTTTAGCAGATTGAGTGCCTTGTCTTCTATTAGCTAAATGGTTCTTTACTACTTCATAAACAACATGTTCATTAACTTCAACACCAAAAATAGCTTCGTTTAATTCTATATCACCAACAACTTCTCCAAGTTGGTTATAAACATTAACCTTAGGCATTATTTATCCTCCTTAAACTATCTCTTAACCGCTTCTCTAATTGTTACTAAACCACCTTTAGGTCCTGGAATAGCACCTTTTACAAGAATTAGGTTCTTTTCAACGTCAACTTTTACAACAACAAGATTTTGAACAGTACTTTTTTCATTTCCCATTTTTCCACTTGCTTTTCTACCTTTAAGTACTCTACCTGGATAAGTACCAGCACTTCTAGCACCGGCTACTCTGTGAGATTTTGAACCGTGACCTTCTGGTCCTCTTCCGTAGTTCCATCTCTTGATAGCACCTTGAGTACCTTTACCTTTAGAAGTTCCGATAACATCAACCTTATCTCCTTCAGCAAATAAGTCAACTTTAATTTCTTGTCCAGTTTCAAAAGTTTCGCCTCCGTTTAATCTAAATTCTCTTACAAATCTCTTATATCCAACACTTACTTTGTCAAAATGTCCTTTAAGAGGTTTTGTAACCTTCTTTTCTTTTTTGTCCACATATCCACATTGGATTGCATTATAACCATCAGTTTCAACAGTTTTAACTTGTATAACGAACATTGGGCCCGCTTCAACAACTGTTACAGGAACAACTGCTCCATCTTCAGTAAAAATTTGAGTCATTCCAATTTTTTTACCTAAAATACTCTTCATTGAGTACACCTCCTATTACTTACAGCGGATTGATTTACAATCATTCTAAGATTTATAACTTAATTTCGATATCTACCCCACTTGGAAGATTTAATTTCTTTAAACTTTCCAAAGTCTTTTGATTTGGGTTTAGGATATCAATAAGTCTTTTATGTGTTCTTTGTTCGAATTGTTCTCTACTATCTTTGTATTTGTGAACAGCTCTTAAGATTGTAATGATTTCCTTTTCTGTTGGTAGTGGAATAGGTCCTGATACTTCTGCACCAGTTCTCTTTGCAGATTCCACTATTTGTTGTGCTGAGCTATCGATTAATTCATGATCGTAAGCTCTTAATCTAATTCTGATTTTTTGTTTGTTTGCCAATTTTTTTACCTCCTTATTTCGCATGTTTTGGCATCATGCAACTAGGTCTTCCGTATCAACTCATCCGTGTGTTCCATTTTCACTTCTAAAAAATACGGCGACCCGTCGCCGAAATCTAGTTCGACATACTCAGAAATAATTACCTCACAAGCTGTAAAACAGCCGTTTAATGTGAGCAACCTATTTCGTCAACGCCTTTTTGTGCACACAAGCACTCATATATTATACAATAACAAAATAGATTTTGCAATACTTTTTTTGAATTTTTTTAAGTTTTTTTTCGAATTTTTAAGCGTTTTTTCAAAAATATTTTATTATGTGATTTGAATTACATTTTTAATATATTTTTTGTTTTTATAAAATTTTTTTATGAAAAAATTTGAAAAAGTGATACAAATTGTACCACTTTTATCTAAAATTTATTCTTCTATTTTTAAAATTTCTTCCATATTTTCTTTTTCAAAAACTTCAACATTTTTTATATTATCAAATCGCCTTGTAATTTTTGTAGAAGTTGTAAAAATATCTTTAACATCTTTGCTCACTTTATTTATATCTTTTTCCAAAGTTTCCCATCTCTTGGCATATCTATCAAACTCAACAGAAAGAGAATTCAATTCTTTTTGAATTTCCAATGCATATTGAGATTGTTTTAAATTTTGAGATACTGCTTGTATTGTCGTAAGTATCGCCATCATCGTAGTTGGAGAAGTAATCCAAACACGCTTTGAATAAGCATACTCAACAATTTTAGGCATATAAGCATTAAGATAAGCAAATATAGCCTCTGCAGGTAAAAACAAAATCGCTTGATCTGTCGTTTCGTTTTTTATTATATATTTTGAAGAAATATCATCAATATGTTTATTTAAATTTTGTTCAAAACTCTTTTCGTTTTCAACTTTATTTTCAGCTACATCTTCAAAAATTCTTCTATAATTTTCTAAAGGGAATTTGCTGTCTATACAAATAGTTCCAACAGGCTCAGGCGCAAACAATACGGCATCTGCTAAAGTTCCATTTGAAAGTTTATATTGTTTTTGGTAAATTTCATTGTTATCACCAAAAGCAGATGATAAAACTTGATAGAGTTGTACCTCTCCAAAAATTCCACGAGTTTTTTTATCCGTCAAAACATTATTTAGATTTTGAACATTATTAGATAAAAATTCCATTTTCTTTTGAGCCTCATCAAGCCTACCCAAACTCTGCATAACATTACTAAAAGTCTTTTTTGTATCTTCAAAACTTTTTTCAAGTTTTAATTCAACACTTTCATTTATCTTGTCAAGTCTTCCCTCAACAACAGTTGTAAGATTCAAAAAATCCCTTTTAAGTTCAGATTTTAATTTGTCGTTAAAATTGAAAATCGAATCAATATTTTCTTTTCCAGCTTTTATAATATTATCATTAGTAGAATTTTTAAATTCAAGTAGTTGACTAGTAATCTTTTCGTTATTTACATTTAGCTTATCATTCAGTCTATTGAATTCATCAGAAAAGCTAAGTTTTAATTTTAAAATATCTTCATCTTTTATAACTTCATCATTAGATTTTTTTGAAATTTGTAAAATCAAAACAATTGCAACAACAACTAATATAATTAAAATACCTATTAAAAAATAAATCATATCTCACCTATTTCAAAATGCCGAATTCATAACCATTTGATTTGAAGTGGTCAATTATACTAGGTAATGTTCTTAATGTTAAGTCTTTTCCTTGAGAATCATGCATTAAAACAACTACAATATTTTGTTGTTTCCAATAACTCAAAGATGTCTTAACATATTTTAACATTTCAGCCTCGTTAGTAGGTCTAACTTTTAAAGGCTCAGCATCACCAGACAAACTGTTCCAGTCAATCCATTCAAGTCCTAAACTCTTTAAAGTTTCATCTCCATTACCACCGGATTCAAGCCCTTTCCAAGACATATGTCCACCAGGATATCTCCAAACACCTGTATTGAACTTATCTCCTAAAAGTTCTTTTAATCTTGCCATAGTCTTTTCAGCCTCTTCTTTTATTACAGCAGGATTTGGAACTCTTTTTGGATATAATTTATTATAGTCGTGAGTAAAACTATGGATAGCTATTCCATGTCCCTCATTTAATTCTCTTTCCAAATATGGTTTAGCTTGGTCGTTCAAAGTCTTACCTACTATAAAAAATGTAGCAGGAACTTGTTTTTCTTTTAATATATCTAACGCTTTATCAGTAATTCCCGGAGTTACACCATCATCAAAAGTCAAGAATACAACTTTCTTTCCGGTATATTCTTTTTTACTCATAATATAATCTCTAATTTCAGCAGTATCATAAGCATAAGCGTCTGCAGATTTTATATGATTTCCAGATTCTGCAAAGTCAATTCCACTTGGATTAGATTTTTCTTGTTCTTTTTCAACTTCAGTTTTCTTTTCAGTAGCATTATCATCTGATTTTTTAGTATCGTCTTTTTTAATCTGATTTTGTGTTTTATTTTGATTTAAAACTCCTAAAACATATTTACCACCTAAAAAAGAAAAAAGAGCCAAGAAAACTGCACATATAATTACAAAATTTTCTTTTCTTCTCTTTCTCTTCTTTCTCTCTCTCATTCTTCTTGTTCTTTCTTCATTATCTATCATTAAAATTACCTCCTAACCGCCATATTGTTATTATCTATAAGTATATCACATTTACAATTAAGTTGTAAACTCAATTAACATTGTTTAACAGTTTTTTTCAGAATGAAATTATGATATAATAAAATATATGACGAACTAAAAATTTAGTTTAAAAAAATAAATTAAAGGAGTTTTTATGAGAAACATTTATTCAAATCCACTTACAAACAGATACGCAAGCAAAGAAATGAGTTATATCTTTTCAGATGAATTCAAATTTAAAACTTGGAGAAAATTATGGATAACTCTTGCAAAAGGAGAAAAGAGCTTAGGATTAAATATTACAGATGAGCAAATCAAAGAACTTGAATCTTTTAAAGATGATATAAATTTTGAAGTTGCTTTAGAAAGAGAAAAAATTGTAAAGCACGATGTTATGAGTCATGTTTATGCTTATGGAGTTCAATGCCCTAATGCAAAAGGAATTATCCACCTTGGAGCAACAAGTTGTTTCGTTGGAGATAATACAGAACTTATTGTTATGAAAGAGGCTCTTTTGGTTGTTAAGAAAAAAATTATAAATGTTTTAAATTTATTAAAAACAAATGCCTTAAAATATAAAAAAATTCCTACTCTAGCATATACTCACTTTCAACCTGCACAACCTACAACAGTTGGAAAAAGATTAACATTATATATGCAAGATTTACTTATAGACCTTGAAGAATTGAATTTCATCTTAGAAAATCTAAAACTTCGTGGAGCAAAAGGAACAACAGGAAGTCAAGCATCTTTTATGGAACTTTTCGATAATGACGAAGAAAAAGTTAAAAAACTTGATAATTTCATAGCACAAGAAATGAATTTCAAAGGAGTTTTTGCAGTTTCAAGTCAAACATACACAAGAAAAATCGACAGTAAAATTTTATTTTTACTATCAAATATAGCACAATCTGCTCACAAATTTTCAAACGATTTAAGACTTTTACAACATTTAAAAGAAATAGAAGAACCTTTTGGAAAAAATCAAATCGGCTCATCAGCTATGCCTTATAAAAGAAATCCAATGAAATCAGAAAGAATCGGTGCATTATCAAACTTTGTAATTTCAAATGTAATAAACCCTTCTATGACTTTCGCTACACAATGGTTTGAAAGGACTTTAGACGACAGTGCAAACAAAAGACTTTCAATCTCTCAAGGATTCTTAGCGATAGACGGGATATTAGAACTCTATGCAAATGTAGTTGACGGAATGGTAGTTTATAAAAAAGTAATCGAAAAACATTTAATGGCTGAATTACCTTTTATGGCAAGTGAAAACATAATGATGAACCAAGTTAAAAAAGGTGGAGACAGACAAGAACTTCACGAAAGAATTAGAGAACTTTCACAAATAGCAGGTAAAAATGTAAAAGAAAAAGGACTTGAAAATAATTTATTAGAATTAATAAAAGATGATGAATTTTTTGACATAAACGAAGATGAACTTGAAGAAGTCTTAGACCCTTCAAAATACATCGGAAGATGCCCATCACAAGTTGATGAATTTATCGAAAATGAAGTCAATCCCGTATTAGAAAACAACAAAAATTTAATTGAAGAAATAAAAGAAATAGAAATTTAAAAAACGCTCCACTCGGAGCGTTTTTAATTTTCAATAATATCTCTAAAACTTACTTGCATCAACAGAATTTAAGTATTCTTCTATTGGTTCAACAGCTTTTTTGATAGTTCCGTCAATAAATGGGTTTTCTAAGTTTGCAACTTCAAGTAATTGTAAGAATGGTTTTGTTCCACCTGTTTTGCAAAGTCTTAAATAATCAGCAAAAGCAGATTTGTGGTCTTTTCTATCCTTATTCCAGAATTGGAAAGCACAAACTTGAGCCAAAGTATAATCTATATAGTAAAATGGCATTTGGTAAATATGTCTTTGTCTAAACCAGAATCCACCTTCTTCAAGAACTTTTATTCCTGCATAATCTCTATGTGGTAGATATTTCTTTTCCAATTCTCTATATTTTTCACGTCTTTCCTTTGGAGAAAGTTCAGGATTTTCATAAACGATATGTTGAAATTCATCAACTAACGCACCATAAGGTAAGAACATTAGACAATGAGCAATATGATTATATCTAAACTTGTCAGCCTCTTCTTCAAAGAATAAATCCATCCAAGGCCAAGTAAAAAATTCCATACTCATTGAATGAATTTCAGCTGATTCCATTCCTGGCCAAGTATATTCAGGAATATAATCCCTTGATGAAAAAACTTGGAAAGCATGTCCTGCCTCGTGAGTCAAAACTTCAACATCATGAGTTGTACCATTGAAATTAGCAAAGATAAAAGGACTTCTCCAATTTCTTAAGTAAGTACAATATCCACCAGCAGCCTTTGTTCCCTTTGAATCCAAGTCAAATAAATCTTTTGTTTTCATAAAGTCAAAAAATTCTTTTGTTTCAGGAGAAAGTTCACTATACATTTTTTCTGCTCTTTCAACTAACCATTTTTCTTCACCGTGCGGAGCAGGATTTCCTGTTTTAAAGAAAATTGGTTCATCATAGAAAGTCAACTTATCAACACCAATTCTCTTGCTTTGTTCTTCTCTTAACTTATTACAAATAGGAACAATAGTTTCTAAAATTTGTTTTCTATAACCTTCAACATCTTTAGCATTATAGTCAACTCTTCCCATTTTTTTGTAACCAAGCTCGATAAAGTTTTTATAGCCAAGTTTTTTAGCCATTCTATCTCTTATCTTAACAATCTTATCATAAATTTCGTCTAATTTTTCAGTTTGTTCTTCATAAATTTCTGAAATAAGATTTGTAGCTTTTCTTCTAGTTTCAGCATCTGAATCTTGAGAATATTTAGCAAGTTGAGTAAGGTTTAACTGTTCTCCATTCCATTCTTTTGAACAAGCAGATAAAAGTTTTTGATATTCCATAACAACTTTTGATTCTTCAACTAAATCTTCCATAATTGAAGGATTAAAAGTTAATAAATAATTTTCATATTTTTGGAATAAATAAACACCAAACTCTTCTTCTAATTCTTTTCTAAATTTACTATTAACAAAAGCTCTAACATATTCAACTTCAGCCTCTTGAACTCTTGGATAATTTTCTTGAATAAATTGCATTTCCTTATCAAAAAATTCATCTTTAGTATCAATAGAATTTTTTATATTTGCTAAAGTTATCATACTATCAGTAGTTCCACTAACTTCATTAAGTTCATTATAAGTTGCAACAGCTTTATCACTTGTATTAGCATTTACAAGTCTTTGAGTCAAAGCTCTAATATCAGCTATAAGCTTTTCAAAATCAGGACGAACATAATTATAATCGCCAAATTTTAAATCTAAATTTTCTTTATTCATACTTCCCTCCTAAATAATTAATCAACAATAATATTCTAACACATTTTAAGTATAAAAAACAATCTCATAAAGATTTAAATTTAAAAAAGGAATTACAAGCGTAATTCCTTTTAAAATTATCTTTTTAACATCATTGCGTATGGTTCCCAAGGGTCAATTTTGATTGATTCTTCTTCTAAGCCTTTTAACCATTTTTCGTCAACGAATTTTTTGTCAACTATTGCTGAAATATTTTCATTTGTAAACCAAGAGTCGCTCATTGAGAATATTCCTTTATCTCCAATTTCATCTCCCCAAGAGTTTTCAACTTGCCATTTTATTGGATTTCCATTTTCGTCTAAATCAACTCCAACAAAAGTCATTGCATGAGTTAAATCTGTATATCTGTAATCAATTCTGTCTGCTTTTGAAAACTCTCCAAGTTCTGTTAAAGTTTCATCATAGTTGAATAAGTCTTTGTCCATTATTCCTAATTTTCTATCACAATTTTTCATAACATCACAAGCAAACCAAACAGCCTCTCCCGCTTTAAGTGATGCTATAATTGCTTTTTTAATTTCTTCTTGTGGAACATTTAGTGATGCAACAGGATTTCCTTCCCTAACTGATTTGAAATATTTTAACTCAATCTTTTTACCAAATGGATATTTTCCTCTTGGGTCTTCGATTAAGTCAACCTTAGTTGCAAAGTAATCACCAACATATTCTTCATAAAATTTCATCGCAGTAAGATTTGTAATCTTTTGGAATTTATCATCTTTATCCATATATTCAAAGTCAAAAGTTTCCGGTAATTTTCCTAAAACTTTTGTACAAATGTTATAAACTTCATAAAGAGTTTCTTCTTTTAATTTTCTTAACTCCTCAACAGTTGCACCATTTAAATGAGCTTTTCTCATATTCATAGCAGTTCTCTTTAGTCTAACATTGATTTGTTCAACAAAAGCCTCTGAATTTGATGAGCTGAAAGTTTCAGGCATAACTGATTTAGGAACAATACCATATTTTGAAATTAAATCATCAAAACATTCAAAAAAGTTTCCATCATCTGCACCAAGGTCTAACAAACAATCCATAAGTCTTGTTCCAAGTGGTTCATCTATATGTTCAATCATAAGTTCTAAGAAGTTGTTTGATTTTTCCATTTTATCCATAAAGAAAAGATAAACTTGTGAAAATTCAAAAGTTTTTAAATTTAATTTTTCCATAACTTTTAATCTCAAAACATTAAGTCCTGAGAACATCCAACAACGGCCTGATTTCTTTTGATTTGTTATTTCAGCTTTCTTTACACTGTCTGAAAATTTAAAATTATGAAATCTTAAAACATCATTATTAAGAGAACTTTCTTGAATTCCAGTTCTAGCAATCGCATTTGAAATAACTCTACTTGTAGCATCGTTTTCAAAACGATTTTTAAAATTTTTCATCATTTCATTTGTTACCATTTTATTCCCTCCATATTTTATATTTTAACACAACTATAATAGCACAACAAAATCATTATTTCAATAGATTTCTAGAATTAATTGATATTTTTTATCGATTATTTGTATTATTAGAAAAAATTATATTTTTATAATACAAATATCAAAAAAAATATTTACTAATGTCGTTTTATATGTTACAATTCTATCGTAAGAAATTTTATTAACTAATTTTTCTTATAATATTTTATTTTAGGAGATTTACTATGAAAAAGAAATTCATAGCACCATTGTTAGTTGCATCAACTTTTGCCACAAGTTCAAGCTTAATCTTAGCAAAAGAGACAAATTTAACCAAAGAAGAAATCGTTTTAGAAAAAAATAAGCAAAAAAATATTGTTATGCTTAGAGAATCTGATTGGGGTGATGATTAATTATGGATATAGAATTTTTAAAAAACTTTATACTACCAAAATTAAGTATAATTTACATCATTGTCATGTTATTATTAATCAGAAAATTTAAGCTGATAACAAATCCTATTAAAATTATAATAGCGTCAAGTTCAATGGTGTTTGTATTTAATTATTTTGTATTGTGTAATAGTTTAAAATACTCTTTGATAGAAACTTTATGTCTAACACTTATTGCAAATATTCCTTTTTCTAAAAATACATTTAAGAGGAAGTAATAAAATGAAAAAATATAATTTTAAAAAATTTTTATACCTAACTTAATTTTACAATATGAGTTATTAGAAAAAATTATATTTTTATAATACAAATACCAAAAAAATATTGACTAATACTGTTTTATATGTTACAATTCCATTGTAAGAAATTTTATTAACTAATTTTTCTTATAATATTTTATTTTTTGGAGGTTTACTATGAAAAAGAAATTCATAGCACTATTGTTAATTGCATCAACTTTTGCTACAAGTTCAAGCTTAATCTTAGCAAAAGAGACAAATTTAATCAAAGAAGAAATCGTTTTAGAAAAAAATAAGCAAAAACCTATTGTTATGCTTAGAGAATCCGATTGGGGTGATGAAAACTATGGAAATTGGAAAGAAATAGCAAAACACCCTGAAAATTACAAAAAAGTAACAGCTTGTATGTTAAAAAAAATGGCACTTTTGGGAATAGACTTTTCTGTTCAAGAAGTGTTAGGAATGTTAGCTACAGGTTCAGCAATATATTATTTAGGAATTAAAGCTGTTATATCTTTAGGCTCATGCTTATTTGAGTAAATTAATATGGACTATTTAATTTTAAAAAGAATATGTATTATCTGTATAACATTATTTCTAGCATTTATAATCAGAAAAAAAAATAATATTAAAAATATCTATATTAAATACTTAATTTTTTCAATATTTTGTTTTACAATTAATTATTTTGGTAAATTTGTGACTTTAAAATCATTAATTATATATTATATATACTCTACCGTTCTGTTTTTCGCTGTTAGATATATATGTGAAAGGTCAAGTAAAAATGAAAAGAATAAAGAAGATAATTAAAACTTTTAATATTATATTAGTTTGCTTTTTATTTTTATTTTGTATTTCAAGTTGTAAAAATCACGAAACACAAAATACTCAACAAAATCAAAAAGAAAATTTATATATACAAAAAATATCTGTAAACAAGTTAATAGAAATAATTGACAACCAAGACAATTTTTCCTTCATAATAACAAAAAGTTCTTGTGATATGTGTGAAAATTTATACAGTATATTAAATAATCACAAAGATATAAAAATTGATTACGAAATAAAATTAGATAATACAGACAAAAATTATAAAAAAAATTTAAAGAAATTAAAGAATATTCTACCAAATTTAATGGTAGCTCCGGATTTAAATTTCAAAAAAGGAAATAAGATTTATAGATTCGACTCTGAGTATTCGGATATTAATTATGAAAATTTATCTTCTTGGATAAAAAAATATAAAAATAATGATTAATATTATACTAAGATATTTTATCTTTAATTTTTTAGTTTTAAAATTAAAAAAGTTGGTGTTTTATATGCCAACTTTTTTATTACAAAAAAGCTGTGATTATTCACAGCTTAGTATTTCTTCTATTTTGTTATGAACTAAATCTAAATTAGCTTTAGAATCAGAACTAAAAGGTATAACCAGATTCATATCTTTTACACCTAAAGTTTCTCTAACAATTTTTAAATGTTTATTCCATTGACCTCTTGAAATCTTATCGGCTTTTGTCGCAATAACATAACCACTGAAACCATATTCTAAAAGCCAATTATACATCATTACATCTTCCTTGCTCGGTGCATGTCTGATATCTACAACAAGTATAACTTCACACAAATTTTCTCTGTTTGAAAGATAAGTTTCAATAATTGTTCCCCATTTTTCCTTTTCACTTTTTGAAACTTGTGCATATCCATAACCGGGTAAATCGACCAATCTAAACTCATCATTTATTTTGTAAAAATTTACCGTTCTTGTTTTTCCGGGCTTAGAACTTGTTCTAGCTAAGTTTTTTCTATTTATAAAAGCATTTATAAAACTTGATTTTCCTACATTACTTCTTCCGGCAAATGCGACTTCTTTCAAATCAGAGTTAGGATATTGTGAAATAATCGCAGCTATTTGTTCTAATTCACTTGAAATTATTTTCACTTTACACCTCTTTTTCTAAAACTAAGTCTAACACTTCACAAACATCAGAAACAGGATAGATATTTAAAGTTTCTCTAATATCTTCAGGAATTTCTTCGATATCTACTTCATTTTCCTTTGGAATAATTATATTTTTTATTCCATATCTATTTCCAGCAAGAATTTTTTCTTTAAGACCACCAATAGCAAGAACTCTACCTCTTAAAGTAACTTCTCCTGTCATCGCAAATTGTCTATTAACTTTTCTGTTTGTAAGAGCACTTACGATTGCAGTTGTCATTGTTATCCCTGCAGATGGACCGTCTTTTGGTACTGCTCCTTCAGGAACGTGAATGTGAATGTCTTTTTCTTTATAAAAGTCCTCATTGATATTAAATTTATCAGCTTTACTTCTTACAAATGAAATTGCAGTCATCGCTGATTCTTTCATAACATCACCAAGTTGTCCGGTAAGTTGTATCTTTCCGGTGCCTTTAACAATATCTGTTTCTATTGTTAAAAGTTCTCCTCCGACTTCTGTCCAAGCTAAACCATTTACAAGTCCAACTTTATCTTCTTTTTCCAAAACGTCATCGTGATATTTTTTCTTTCCTAAGAAATCAACAAGATTTTTAGAATTCACTGTAACTTTTTTAGTCTTCTCTGAAACCAAAAGTACAGCCGATTTTCTTATAACTTTTTCTATCAGTCTTTCTAAGTTTCTAACTCCTGATTCCCTAGTATAATAACGAATCATATCTCTAACTGCATCAACTTTTATATCAAGCATTCTCTTAGTTATAGAAAAGTTTTTAAATGCCTTCGGAATTAAATGGTCGATAGCAATTTTTTCCTTTTCGTCATAAGTGTAACTTGAAACCGGTATAACTTCCATTCTATCAAGCAATGGTGATGGAATTGTAGAAGTTGTATTTGCAGTAGTAATAAACATAACTTTTGACAAATCAAAAGGAATATTTATATAGTTATCTGTAAATTTATTATTTTGCTCAGGGTCAAGAACTTCAAGTAATGCACTTGAAGGGTCGCCTCTAAAATCATTTGAAACTTTGTCTATTTCATCAAGCAACAATACAGGATTGTTTACTTTACATTGTTCTAACAAATTCAAAATTTTGCCCGGCATTGCTCCGACATAAGTTCTTCTATGACCTCTTATCTCACTTTCATCATGCAGTCCACCAAGCCTCATAGAAACAAATTCTCTATTCAAAGACTTTGCAATGGATTTTGCGATAGAAGTTTTACCAACTCCCGGAGGGCCAACTAAACAAATGATTGAACCTTTTTGATTGTTTGAAATCTGTCTTAAAGCTATCGACTCAACAATTCTATCCTTAACATCTTTAAGTCCAAAATGTTCCTTATCTAAAATTTTTCTAGTATAATTAACATCTAATTTTTCTTTTTTTGATTTTTTCCAAGGAAGTGCCACTATCTTATCAAGATAATTTCTAATTACATTTCCTTCAGGAGAGCCTGACGGAATTTCTGAAAGTTTTCTAATTTCTTTAAATAACATTTCCTCAATATTTTCGTCAAAACCAAAGCTCATTATTGCATTTGCATATTCATCAAGCTCTGAGCTTAAATCTTCTCCATCCCCAAGTTCTTCTTTTATTACATTTAGTTGTTCTCTTAAATAATATTCCCTTTGATTTTTATTAAGTCTTGATGAAACCTTTCTTGACAATTTTTCTTCAAGGAAAGATAACTCTATTGAATTTTGTAAAATTTCATAAAGTTTTTCAAGCCTTTGACGCATATCAAAAATTTTGAAATTTTCAAAATGCTCATCATCAGACAATCCCATTATATAACTTGCAACATTATTTGTGAATTTATCCATATTTAAAGAAACTTGAACACTAACTTCCGTATCAACATCTAAATGTCTTTTCTTAGTTGTGTAGTCTTCAAAAGCACCTTCAACCATATTTCTAAGAGTTAATAATTCAGCATCTTCACTCTCAACTTCATTGTAATAATATTCTTCAACATCTGCTCTTAAAAATCTACCGTCATCATAAATTTTCTTTGCCTTACATCTGCAAATACCCTCAGCTAAGACTCTAGTAACACCGTTATTCATCTTCAAAATTTGCTTAACGATAACAACTGTTCCCATTTCATATAAATCTTCAGCTTTAGGGTCCTCAGTTCTAATATCTTTTTGAGTAAAAACAACTAGAATAGAATCTTTTTTCAATGCAGTTTCTATTGCATCAATAGATTTTTTTCTTCCAGCATCAAAATGAACAACAGAATATGGGTAAATCCAAAGACCTCTAAGTGCAAGTACAGGTCTATTTAATTTTTCTTCAATATTAAAATTTATATTGCTCATAAATATTTTCCTTTATTCTTTACTTTCTTTAAAAGCTAAAACAGGCTTTGATTCTCCTAAAATAACTTCTTTTGTAACAGTACATTTCTCAACATCTTTTTCAGAAGGTAAATTGAACATAGTATCTAAAAGAGAATTTTCTATAACAGCACGAAGTCCTCTTGCTCCTGTTTTTCTTTCAAGAGCAATCCTTGCAATCTCTTTTATAGCCTCTTGTTCAAAATCAAGTTTTACATTGTCCATTGAGAAAAGCTCTTTATATTGTTTAATAAGCGCATTTTTTGGTTCTTCTAAAATTCTAACTAAAGAATTTTCATTTAAGCTTTCTAAAGTTACAATCATAGGTATTCTACCTACAAATTCAGGTATCAAACCATATTTTAACAAATCTTCAGGTCTTAAGTTTTTGATTATTTCAGAAAAATCATCAAGTTTTTCCGATTTAACTTCTGCACCAAAGCCCATTGATTTCTTTTCTAATCTCGATTTTAAAATTGATTCAATTCCTTGAAAAGCTCCTCCAACGATAAATAAAATATTTGACGTATCAACTTGAATATATTGTTGGTCTGGATGCTTTCTCCCTCCCTTTGGAGGAACATTTGCAACAGTTCCCTCAATAATCTTTAAAAGAGATTGTTGAACACCCTCTCCACTAACATCTCTTGTTATAGACGGATTTTCACTTTTTCTTGTAATCTTATCAATTTCATCAATATATATTATTCCCTTTTCAGCTCTTTCTATGTCGTAATCAGCTGCTTGAACTAATTTTAAAATTATATTCTCAACGTCCTCTCCAACATAACCTGCCTCAGTTAAAGTTGTCGCATCTGCAATAGCAAAAGGAACCTCCAAAACTTTCGCAAGAGTTTGAGCTAAAAGAGTTTTACCACTTCCAGTTGGGCCAACAAGTAAAATATTTGACTTTTGGATTTCAACATCACTTTGGGTATCTCTGTTAATTCTCTTATAGTGATTGTAAACAGCAACACTCAATGCTTTTTTAGCATCATCTTGTTGAATAATGTATTCGTCCAAAATTTTCTTTATCTCAACAGGAGTTGGTAATTTTTCCAGTCTTTCTTGTTTCTTTGTTCTTTCTTGATGTTCAAGCATGGAATGACAAATTTCTATACATTCATTACAAATATTAGCGTTAATTCCACTTACTATTTGGTCAACTTCTTCAACTTCTCTTCCACAAAAAGAACATCTGGTATTCTTTTTTTCCAAAATTAACTCCTTAATTTTCTATAACTTCATCAATAATTCCATATTCCTTTGCCTCATGCGCTGTCATATAGAAATCTCTATCTGTATCTTTTTCAATTTTTTCAAGTGGTTGTCCTGTTCTTTTAGCTAAAATTTCATTTAAAGTACTTCTTACCTTTAAAATCTTTTCAGCTTGAATTTTAATATCTTCAGCTTGACCTTGAGCACCACCAAGTGGTTGGTGAATCATAACATCAGCATTAGGAAGAGCAAATCTCTTTCCTTTTGCCCCTGAAGTTAATAAAAATGCTCCCATACTTGCTGCACGCCCAATACAAATTGTACTTACATCAGGCTTAATGTATTGCATTGTATCGTAAATCGCAAGTCCTGCACTAACAGAACCTCCCGGACTATTTATATAAATTTGAATATCTTTTTTAGGGTCTTCTGATTCTAAAAACAAAAGTTGTGCAACAATCAAATCTGCCATTTGGTCATTCACTTCTCCACTTAAAAATATAATTCTCTCCTTTAAAAGTCTTGAATAAATATCATAAGACCTTTCTCCTCTATTAGTTTGTTCAACTACCATAGGTATAAGTGCCATAATTACCTCCTAATAAAAACCCACCCTTCCACGATGCTTTGCATCGGGTGGGTACCCGGGAACTTTGTTGTTCCACAATAAAAAAATATAGCTTGATAAATGCAAGCTATATTTCAATTAATTATTCTTCAACAGTTTCTTTTTTAGGTTCTTGGAATTTAACAAGACTTACCAAATGATCAACCGCTTTTCTTCTAATTAAACTTGCAGTAATACCTTCTAGACCTTCTCCTGATTTTAATTCCTTCTTAAATCCTTCAAAATCTTTTACTTTCATATTCTTTCCGAATTCATCGATTTCCTTATCAATTTCTTCTTCAGAAACTTCAATATTTTCTAATTTTGCAAAAGCGTCAATAACAAGCTCAGCATTAGCTCTCTTAGTAGCCTCTGGTTTTAATTGTTCTCTAACAGCCTCTTCAGTAGTATTTAACATTTTGAAATAATTATCTAAATCCATATTGTATTGTCTAATTCTACCAGCAAAATCTCTAAAAGCCTTATCAACTTCTTCATTAATCATAGATTCTGGAGCCTCAACATTTGAACTTTCGATAAGAGCATCAATAGCATTATTTTGTTTTTGAACTAATGCATTTCTATCTGCTGATTCAACAAGATGTTTTTTGATGTCTGCTTTATATTCTTCTAATGTATCGAATTCTGAAACGTCTTTTGCAAACTCATCATCTAATTCTGGAAGTTGTTTTTCTTTAATTGAATTTATTTTAACTTTGAAAAGAGCAGCCTTTCCTTTTAATTCTTCTGAATGATATTCTTCTGGGAAAATAACATTAACATCAACATTATCTCCAATATTTTTACCGATTAATTGTTCTTCAAAACCAGGTATAAAAGTATGTGAACCAACAACTAAATCATAATTTTCAGATTTTCCACCGTCAAAAGCAATTCCTTCAACACTACCATCAAAGTCAATATTTACAGTATCCATATCCTTTACAGGTCTATCTTCAACTGTAATTATTCTTGCATTATTTTCTCTTTCTTTATTTACTCTTTCATCAACCATTTCATCAGTTACTTCAAATTTAACATCATCAGCAACTAAATTTTTATAATCTCCAAGTTCTGGAACTGGTCTTAATTCTTGGTCAAACTTAACAACGATAACTTTATCCTTATCAAATTCTTCAATATCAATCTTTGGCATACCACAGATATCTTTACCAATTTCTAATTCTTTAACAGCATCTTCGAATAAATCAGGTAATAATTCATTAACAGCGTCTTCAAAGAAGATTCCTTCTCCATAGTTTAATTCAATAATCTTTCTTGGAGCTTTACCTTTTCTAAATCCAGGAATGTTAAATCTTGATTTCATTTTGTTATAAACTTTATTAATTGAAGCATTAAAAGCCTCTGAACTAATTTCTGATGTAAAAACTACTCTTTTATCATCTCTTGATACTAATTTAGTATTCATCTATATTCCTCCTAATCACTTTATAAAAATTAAAGTTTTAAATTTTTCTATTTACATACTTAAAAAGTATAACATAAAAAAACATATATTTCAATAGATTAAATATATATTCTATCAATTTAGGTCCTTCATCTCCAAATTTTTCATAAACCTTTATTCATTTTCTAATTTGTGAATAATTTATATTATATTTTTTCTCTAAATATCCATATCCTCCTTTACACTCAAAATATTCTTCTACCATTTTCTTTTTCAGTTCAAAACTATATTTTGCCATAAAAAATACCAACCCCATTTAGTTAAATTTTTGGTCTAACTTTTTGGGGTCGGTACAATTTCTCCAACCTTTTACTGTTATGAAATAACAAGATTACCGGGTATCCTCCGATACAAAGCATCGTGAAATTATTTTGTTCCGAATAATCTATCCCCTGCATCTCCAAGTCCAGGAACGATATAGCTATGTTCATTTAGTCTCTCATCTAATGCAGCTACAAAAATATCCACATCAGGATGATTTCTTTGAACAGCTTCAACTCCTTCAGGAGCAGCAATTATACAAACCAATTTAATATTTTTACAACCTTTTTGTTTTAAAAGTTTTATGGCATCAGAAGCTGAACCTCCTGTTGCAAGCATTGGATCAAGAACTAAAAAATCTCTTTCTTCTGCATCTACAGGTAATTTACAATAATATTCAACAGGTTGTAAAGTTTCAGGATCACGATATAATCCAATATGTCCAACCTTTGCAGCTGGAAGAATATTTAACATTCCTTCAACCATTCCAAGTCCTGCTCTTAAAATAGGAACAACTCCTAATTTTTTTCCGGATAATCTTTTAACCATTGTTTTTTGTAAAGGTGTTTCAATTTCCACCTCATCAGTTTTTAAATCTCTTGTAACTTCATAAGCCATAAGCATTGAAATTTCATTTACCAAAGCTCTAAAATCTTTTCCTCCGGTATTTTTGTCTCTTAAATATCCTAACTTATGAGAAATAACCGGATGGTCAAACACTGTTAATTTTGACATATCATTTCCTCCTAAAATTGTGCAAAAATTTTTATTCTATTAATTTTTATCTTTAATATTATATCACAATTACCTTTTAATAATCAAATATCTTTAAAACAAAATTTTTATTAAAAATGTTGAAAAAAAATTTTTTTTATGTTATACTATTTCAGTAATTAAATTTGCCGGCGTGTCGGAACTGGCAGACGAGACAGACTCAAAATCTGTTATCCGCAAGGGTGTGTGGGTTCGAGTCCCACTGCCGGCACCATTTTTATTATCACAAAAAATTATAAAAATTAATTTAGTTCATTAGGAGTAGAGTTTTAACTCTACTTTTTTTGTTGCGATAATTTGTCAAATCAAGTGCAACAAAAAAGCAACATACTTTTTCGTACATTGCTTTTGGTTTTAATATTAAATTATTTAATTGAATTTTATATTCAAAGATTTATTTTTTATTTCAAAATCTACTGTATTGTAAAAATCGTCCCATTTTTCTTCAATTCTTCCACAATTAAAAGATAATTCAAAATCTTTAGATAAATTTTTAGGAACTAACCAACCAAAAAGGGTATCAATTTCCATATCTTCAAATTCAATATCTTTACATTCTCCAAAATCTAAGAAAAAAACTTTATTTTCCAAATTAGCTTTCTCTTGTACTTTAGAAAAAAATTTTAAAAATTTATCTGATTCTTTTGTCCTTAATCCTAGCATTGTTTATACCCTCTTTCAATATAGTTATAAATTCTTCATCAGGATTTGTATAAATATTGGTTATAATTTCTTTAAATTTTAACCTATCTTCCTTTTATGATTCCTTCAGATTAAACTCTTGCATATGATAACCAGCTTTTTTCCCAAATTGTTTGTCATTAATTTTCAAATCTTTTTTAGCTGTTCTTTTTATTTTCTCTATTTTATCATCTTTTTCAGCTTTAGTCAATTTTTTAATCCAAGTTTTCTTCTTTGTCCATACGTCTTGTTTTTTTATCTGCCGGCACCATTTCAACTAACATTTTATGTTAGTTTTTTTTACAAAAAAGGTATGTCGATTAAGACATACCTTTTAAATTACTCTACATTATTCATTTTTTCTCTACAAGTTTTTTCGATTAAATCTAATTTATCAACACTTTCTTGTTCTGTTTTTCCGATTGTATAAATATATAATTTAATCTTAGGTTCTGTTCCTGATGGTCTTAATGCATACCAAGAGCCGTCATTCAAATAATATTTCAAGCAATTTTGTCTTGGAAAATCTAAATATCCATCTTTAAAGTCAACTATTTCCTTTAAAGAAATTTCTTTCATTTCTTTAATCGGATTTTCTCTAAAGTCCTCCATCATTCTTCCAATTCTTGCTTGTCCTTCAATTCCTTCAAGTTCAAGAGAAATTTGTCTTTCATTATAATATCCAAACTCTTTGTAAATATCATTTAAAACTTCTAATAAACTCTTTCCTTGCTTTTTGTAATATCCTGCCATTTCGACAACCATCATTGATGCACCAACAGCGTCTTTATCCCTTACAAATGTTCCATAGCAGAAACCGATGCTTTCTTCATAACCAAAAACATAATTCTTTTCTTTAGTTATATCATATTCATTTGTCTTTCCACAAATATTTTTAAAGCCCGTTAATGTTTCAACTGTATCTATTCCATATTTTTTAGCTATCGCTCTTGATAAATCTCCGGTTACGATTGATTTTACTAAAACAGGATTTTCTGGCAAGTTTTTAAGTGCATATCTTTGTGAGAAAATGTAGTATGATAATAAAGCACCAATTCTATTTCCATTTAAGAATACATATTCTCCATTTTTATCTCTAACTTCAAGAGCAACTCTGTCGCAATCAGGGTCAGTTGCGATTAAAATATCAGCTCCTACTTCTTTACCTAAATTTTCTGAATAAAGAAATGCTTTAGGAACTTCAGGGTTTGGATAACCGACAGTTGTAAATTCAGGGTCAGGTAATTCTTGTTCCTTAACTACAAATACATTTTCAAAACCTCTTCTCTTTAAAACTTCTCTAACAGGTAAATTTCCAACACCGTTTAATGGAGTATAAACAACTTTAATATCCTTATCAACATTTTCGTCGTTTATAGTTAAATTTAAAACTTCTTTTTTATATTCTTCTTCAACTGATTCATCAATAAAACTTGCCATTCCACTTTTGATTGCCTCTTCAAAAGGAATTTGTTTAACATCTTCAAATTTTTCGATTTTTTCCATATGAGCAGAAATTTGATTTGCAATGTCGTCAAGAATTTGTGAGCCTTCTTTCCAGTATGCTTTATATCCGTTATATGCTTGTGGATTATGACTTGCAGTAACCATTACTCCTGCCATACAATTTAATTTTCTAATTGCATAAGAACACATCGGAGTCGGTCTTATCCCTTTATAAATATACGATTTAATTCCATTACCCGCCATTATTGAACAAGTAAGTTCAGCAAACTCTTTTGAGCCATATCTAACATCGTAGCTTATTGCAACTCCTCTTTCAATAGCTTCTTTTCCATGGTCAATAATTGTATTTGCAAGAGCTTGTCCTGCTTTTGAAACCATATACTTATTCATTCTGTTTGTTCCTGCACCAAGTTTACCACGAAGTCCGGCAGTTCCAAATTCTAAAACTTTATAAAATCTATCCTTAATTTCTTCTTCATTATCTTTTATTGAAAGTAAATCATTTTTTGTTTCTTCATCAAAAAAATCATTATTTAACCATTCTTCATAAACTTTTTTATAATCTATCATAATTCCCTCCTAAAATTTACATACTCTCAGTATATTTTACATCAATCAATATTTTTTTTCAATATATTTTTGATAAAAAAATACTACTCAAAAAAGTAGCATTTTTAAAACTATACAATTATACAAATTATAATAATTTGATCTATTTATTTTTATTATTTTTATAATTAACAAATAAAGTAATAAGCCAAAATGGAAACCAAGATAAAATAAAGCCAACATAAAGAGCATTAACTGAAAGTAATGAATAAAAAAGTCCTTTTGTTTCTTTAAAATTGTCCATAAAAATTTTACCATGATCTACTTTAAGATAAAAAACATTATGCAAGTATTCAGTATCAAACTTTCCATATCCAATATAATAAAAAATTTCAAAAAATATTATAAACGTCGCTATAAAAAAAACAAACGTTAAAATTGGTATTAAAAAATCTTTAAAAAAATTACTTTTTAAAAATTTATATTTGCTGTTATCTATTTTTTTCATCAAAAATTTACTTACAAAAAATATAATAAACAAAATAAACAAACAAATTATAATATTATAAAATACAACTATTTCTATATTATATTTAAAAGAATCCAAATACTTACTTATCTCATAAAAACTTAAAAACAACAAAAATATAGCCGTAATAATAATTTCAAAACCATTTGTTTTTTTTATCATCTAGTTGCCCCCTCTTCCATCGATACAATATCCATTACTATCAAACTTAAACCATTCTGAATTAATCTCTCCCCATTGATCTGCATATGCACCATAATCTCCCGGTATATGATACATCCATTTCCCATTATATATTTTCCAACCCGAATGTTCAATCAAATCTTCATAAGTAGAAAATTCATACCATTTCCCATTTATTTTTTTCCAAACACTTGGGTCTCCTGGAACATAAGCCCAATCAGAATCAATATAATACCAAGGTTCTCTTACAATTAAATCATAAGGATTTACCCCATATTCCTTATCTGTATGTTTTAATATTTTTCCTTTACTCCATCCGAAAAAATATTTTTCTTTAACTGTAATTTTCGAAAAATTCCTTCCTTCTTTTGTTTTAAAATTATGAATATAATATATTATACTACGCCCATATTATATTACTTTCCCATAAAAAATACAATCATTTTATTATATTTTTTCTTATGGATAAATATTATATTTATCCCATATTGTAAAATTAAGTTAGTGTCGGTAGTGATAGAAAAAAACAGTAAACCTTTTTTGATTTACTGTTCCTATGTTAGTTTTATTAAGTTATAAGCTACACAAACAAATATTTACCTATATCTCTATAAAAGCGTCAAAATGTAGCCGTCTATTACAGCAATTAGCAAATACATTACGAAACCTCTAACAAATGCTTCTATATGTTTTTTCGGATTTTGATAAAATTTCTTGTCTGGTATTTTACTCAAGCGGATACGCTTTGTATTTCGCCACCACAAAAGGTCTATGACTAACAAATCGAAAATATTCAACCCCTGCCCCATAATGCTTAAGTACAAAAAATTATTAAAGAAGTTATCTTCTTTGATAAAGAGACCCAAGAAAAACAGAATTACTGAAAATAATAATAGGTTGAATATAAACGTAATAAATTTATTATGTTTATTGAACTTCCCTTGATACTCCAAAATATTATTTATCTGAGCCTGTACTTCATCCGGATATGAAGAATAACTTTTTAAATTCTTATCGTCTGTACCAGTTCCGATATAGCAAAGTAAGAAAAATACAATACATAAAATTACTGTTTCAACTGCTACCACCATTTTGTTCCACCTTACCTTCAAATTTATCTTCCTAAAAAGCCAACAAACAAAGCTTGAATTATAGCTATAATAGGGACAAGCAAAAATGGAACTAACAAAAAATGTTCCCAAATTGCCAAATGTTTCATCCAATTCTTGAATTCATAATCCTTGTGTCCCTCTGTTCCCGGAATAACTATCTTTTCTTTATATTTTCCTTGAAATAAGAGACAATCCAATAACAAAAAATCTCCTATATTTAATATACTCCACTGAATGTATCCCATCCAAAATATATTCCAAAAGCCAACAACTCCTGAATGTAAAATACTTATTGTTGAATAAATAAAACAAATTCCAACAATGACGATAGTGAGTATCGTATTTATCTTTTTCTCTTGTTTTGTCATTTGCTTAAGAGCTGATTTCTGAATAGCCTTTGGATAGGAATCAAAAAACAATCTTGGATTTATTAGTACCAAACTAGCCACTATTCCATTAAAAATAGCTGCTATTGCAATTCCGTCAAGAATTGCTCGTATGAAGTCCATAAAATCAACCTCCTTCATATAATCCTAATTTTTCACATCGGATTCTTAGTCTTATCTCCAACAATCCAGTAATCACATATTTCTCCCCCAGATGCTAATGTCTGTTTTCTATGAAGAACTGCTTTCCTTTTCTCAAATACAATATGATCAACATCACAGCACAAAGGCAATAAATCAAGATAACCATTTTCTCCAGCAAATTTTTCCATAGGACACCTTGTAAAGTGATAATAGAAGCCATCCTTATGAAGATTTTTATCAAAATTAAAATCCCATGTATTATTCTTATATTTCTGATATTTATCTGCCCATTCTCTCATTTTATACATTTGTCCGGCAAATTTTTCCATATCTTTAGGATTATTTAAATCAAATCTACTTATAGCTTTGTTAATTAATTTATTATTTAAAAATTCAACAATTACTTCTTTAAAATCATCTATCTTAAAATCGCCCGCTCTGCATACAGCCATAAATACATAGCCTAAGTAAATATTACCTGACATAGGATTATTCGCACCAATATCTTCGGTCTTTTCAATCATTTGTTTATATAGACTACGTGCCTTTTTTAAGCTTTCCATAGTTTTATTCTTGCCAAATTTTCTAACCATTGGTCTTTTCAAAAATAAACTCATTAAATTAAAATACATACCTTTATATTTCACTAAAATCGCCCCACTAATTTTTCTACAAGCTTAGATTCATATTTTTTCAAAAATTATTACACCAATCAGACATCTAACAGCCAAAAGTTAGCCAAAATTAACTAATGATATTATAGCATTTTTTAGTTATTTTTTCTACTGCCGTATTTTCTACTCATTCGCTACTATTCCCTTTTGAATGTATTACCTTAAACAGCTTATCTTGAAATGTTTCCTTACTCTTTTTATCAAAATATATCTCTGTTACAATAGTTAATTATAAACTCTTTTTTTCAACAAAAAAAACAATTTAATTTCACCATAGTTACTTCTGTTTGATTATAAAATTGAAACTATGATATAATTAAATTCACATTAATTCAGTATAAAAAATAATTTAATTTCACCATAGTTACTTCTGTTTTATTATAAAATTGAAACTATGGTATAATTAAATTCACATTAATTCAGTATAAAAAATAATTTAATTTCACCATAGTTACTTCTGTTTTATTATAAAATTGAAACTATGGTATAATTAAATTCACATTAATTCAGTATAAAAAAATAATTTAATTTCACCATAGTTACTTCTGTTTGATTATAAAAATGGAACTATGGTATAATTAATAAGTAAGTAATTAAACAAAATAAATATGAGGTGATTAAATGAGATTTGTTTCTTGGAATGTAAATGGGCTTAGAGCTTGTATTAAAAAAGGATTTTTAGATTATTTTAACGATATTAATGTAGATTTTTTCTGTTTACAAGAAATTAAAATGAGTGAAGGACAACTTGACCTTGAACTTGATGGATATGAAACTTTTTATAATTATGCACAAAGAAAGGGATATAGTGGAACTGCTATTTTCACTAAACACAAACCTTTAAGTGTAAAGTATGGAATGGGGATTGAAGAACACGACAATGAAGGCAGACTTATAACTTTAGAATATGATGATTTCTTTTTAGTAACTTGCTATACTCCAAATTCAAAGCAAGAACTTTTAAGACTTGATTACAGAATGGTTTGGGAAGATGCATTTAGAGAATATCTACACGAATTAAATAAAACTAAATCTGTAATTGTATGTGGCGACTTAAATGTTGCTCATAAGGAAATTGACCTTAAAAATCCAAAGACAAACAGAAAAAATGCCGGTTTCACAGATCAAGAAAGAGAAAAAATGTCTATTCTTTTAGATAGTGGCTTTACAGACACTTTTAGATTTTTCTATCCGGATAAAGAAAATGAATACAGTTGGTGGAGTTACTTCGGCAAATCAAGAGAAAGAAATACAGGTTGGAGAATCGACTATTTCTTAACTTCAAAAGATATGGATAACAGACTTGTAGATGCACAAATTCATCAAAGCATCTTAGGAAGCGACCATTGTCCTGTTTACTTAGAAATAAAATAAATTAAAAAAGGCTATTGCAAAACGCAATAGTCTTTTTCTATTCAACAATTTTTAATTTTATATTGTTTTTGTCTTCAACTTCAACATAATTATTTTCTTTTACATAATCAATCAAAACTTCAGCAATATCTCTTGTATCTTCTTTTAAAGTTTTAAGCTCAGGAAAAAAAGAAAAATTTCCACCACCTGTTGCTCTATAATTATTCAATACAAGTTTATATTTTTTGTCTAAAATTAACTCTTCTCCATCTACTTTTACATCTGTTACGAAATTTGTACCATTTTTTGAAATGTTCATTGTATATTCTATTCCGTCAAGCATGTCGTAATTATACATTTCTCTTTTCGGATATAAAAATTTAGGATTTATATCAATTTCATTATCTTTAACAATCCAGTATGTCGATAATTGTGTTAAATAGTCTAAAATATTTTGTCCACTCATTTCTTTTAGAACTAATGTATTTGGGAATGGATAATTTAAAATTATATCTCTATATCTTAATTTTTTACCAAAACCGGGCATTACTTCAAAAAGACAACAAGCAGAAATATCTGCACCCATAGTTTCTTTTTGAATTTTGTTTATAAAAGTTGTAATTGAATGTTTTTCAAGTTGTGCTTTTTTTATATCGGAAATATACATTTCTTTGTTACAACTTCCAATTTCAATATCTAACCATTTTTCCGTTTCATTTAAAACTTCTTTAAATTTTTCTTCCACTTCAGTATCTATTTCATATCCTGAAATGTCTTTTATATTTACAGAAATTTTATCGTCAAACACAATTTCCATACAAGTTGAACAACCGTCTGCACATTGTATTACGAGTGTATCTTTTATCTTACCTGTTAGAGTCCTATGTTGATGTCCTGTAACTAAAACATCTATTCCGGAAATTTTATCACATATTTTATATCCAACATTTTCTCCGGTTAAATTTTCAGTCGGTTCTCCAGTTTCTAAATCTCTTTCAAAACCCCCATGATAAAAAACCACTACATAGTCAACCTTATCTCTAACGACTTCAACTGAGCTTTTAACAGTTTCAAAAACATTTAAAACCTCTAAATTTTCTAAATTTTTAGGATTTTCCCAATGGTCAATATAATCAGTCACAACTCCAATTAATGCAACTTTTTTATTATCTATTTCAACTATATCTGTTCTTCCAAGATTTTCATTTTTATATTTTACATTGCAAGTAATACATTTTGCATTATTTTCTTCAACATAATTATATAAAAATTCATTTCCATAATTAAAATCGTGATTTCCTATATTTATATAATCACATTTCAAATGGTTAAGAGCTTTTGCAACAATATTTTTTTTAACATTTGAATTAGCATAAGTTACTAGAGGAGTACCTTGATTAATATCACCATTATCAACGTAAATTACTTTTCCTTTTTTTCTTTCTTCTTTTAAAAAGTTCGAAAATCTGGAAAGTCCTTTACTTGCAATACTTGAGTTTACAAAGTTATATGCTAATAAATTTCCATGAACATCTGTTGTTGATAAAATTTTAAAAGCCATTAATATCCCCTCGCTAATTTTCTTCTAACTTTGTTTGAAAATACTTCTATAATTAAAACTAAAACTATAATTCCAACTAAAATAGATCCAACTTCATTCCAACGATAATTATTCATCGCAAATATAAGTGGCGCACCAATACCACCTGCTCCAACAAGACCAAGTACAGATGCATCTCTTAAATTCATATCAAATCTGTAAATTACAATTGAGATTAATTTTGAGTAAAGTTGTGGTAAAATTCCATATCTTATTTGCTCAATCTTTGTACAACCAATAGCTGAAAGTGATTCGATAATTCCAAAATCTAAATCCTCTATAACATCAATATACAATTTAGTAACCATTCCGATAGATACAACTGACATTGTAAATACTCCGGCTAACGCACCCGGACCTGTAACGCCGATAAACATAAGTCCATATATAAACGCAGGAACAGTTCTAACACACATTGTAAAAAATCTTCCAATTACAGCTACATATTTTGAAACAATTTTCTTTGCAGAAATAAACGCAAAAGGAATTGATATAATCGCACCGATTATTGTACCTAAAAATGCAATACACATTGTTTCAAAAAGTAAATAAATTACACCTTTATTATCAAGTCTAAAAAGAAATTCCATATCTGGATGCAAAATACCATTTATAATATTTTTTGCAATACTCATAGAGTCCTTAACATCATCACCCTTTTTGATAGACATTGCAGACCAAACTAAAAGTCCTAAAACAATCACAATAACTGCTATGATATAAGTATATGATTTTGGTTCTTTATTTAATTTTTCTTCTACTTTTAAATTCTTCATACCAATTACTCCAATCTTCCTCTAAAATGTTCACTTATAATTTCAATTACAAAAACAGTTACAAGTAATAAAAATACTATGGTACCAACTTTTGAATATTCTCTCCAGCCAAGTTTTTCATTTAAAATCATTCCAATACCACCTGCTCCAACATAACCTAAAATTGCAGCATATCTTACATTTCCTTCAAAGTTAAACAAAGCAGTAGAAATATATGAAGGTAATACAACCGGTAATATCGCATATCTAAAAGCATAAAATTTTGTAAATCCCATTGATTCCATACATTCAAAAGCTCCCATATCAACAGTTTCTATTGATTCGTAAAGTAACTTTCCAACATAAGATAATGAAAAAATAAAAATTGCAACTGTTCCGGCAAAAGTTCCAAGTCCCCATATATAAGTTGCTATTAAAGCACAAACAAGTGAAGGTAAAGTTCTTAAAATACTTAAAAATAATTTAAAAAATCCATTTACAAACTTATTTTTAGTTATATTACTAGATGCTAAAATAGCAATAGGAAGTGATACCAAAGCTCCTAAAAAAGAACCCATTAATGACATTTTTATAGTGTCAAAAAGAGGAGTTAAAACCTCTCCACTATAGCTAAAATCCGGTGGAATCATTCCTTTTAAAATATTAAAAAAGTTCCCAAAATTTTCAAAAACTTCAAAATTAAAACCTGTAACATTTATTGAAATATACATCAACAAAATTACAATAATTGTAATTAAAGGAGTTTTTGAACGAGGTCTAAAAACTACTTTCCCATTTACCAGAGTAATTTTTTCTTTAGGAAATATCTTATCAAATATATTTTTCATATTATTCTCCAGCTAAAAATAAATCTTTTTGGTAAATTTTGTCTAAAATTTCTTTTGTAATATCACTTGATTTTCCATCATAAACAATTCTACCTTTATTTATTCCAACAACTCTATCACAATATTTTAAAGCTAAATCAACATCATGAATGTTAATCAAAATAGTAATTTTATTTTCTTTATTAATTTTTCTAAAATCTTCCATAACTTGATTAGAAGTTACCGGGTCAAGAGCTGCAACCGGCTCATCTGCTAAAATAATTTGTGGATTTTGTCCTAAAGCTCTGGCAAGAGCAACTCTTTGTTGTTGTCCACCCGAAAGTTGATCAACTCTAACATAAGCCTTTTCTAACATATCAACTTTATCAAGAGCCTCTAAAGACTTCATCTTACATTCCTTTGGAAATATTCCAAAAAATTTTCTAAACCCTGTTAAATCAGGTACAAATGCAGTTAAAACATTTTTTATAACGGTTGTTCTTGTAACTAAATTAAAAGATTGAAAAATCATACCAATTTTTCTTCTAAATTTTCTAATTTCTGAACCACTTAATTTTTTTACATCGACATCATTTACAATTAATTCTCCTGACGTAATTTCATGCATCTTATTGACACATCTGATTAATGTAGATTTTCCTGAACCGGAAAGCCCTATAATCGCAACAAATTCCCCTTGTTCAATCTTTAAATCTACATCTACCAAACCCTTAGTTCCGTTAGGATAAACCTTGCTAACTTTTTTAAATTCTATCATAATTTTCTCCATATAATTTGTTAAAAAAGGGAGAGATTTCTCTCTCCCTAACTCTCACACAATTTAATTAATTCAACATTATTTTAATTTTTTTACAATTTCTTGAGCTTTAGCTTCATTATCATAATCAGCATCTTTTGCCGGTTGATAACCTTCATGACTATAAACAGCTATAACTTTTTTACCTTCTTCTGTTTTAGCAATTTCAATCAATGCTTTTTCTAAAGCTTTTTTAAATTCAGGCGTTACATTTTTAGATTTTTTAGAAACACTTACTGTATCATTATAGATAGCAGGTGTTACACCTATAAGATTTGTTTCATCCCAAATAGATGCTTTTCTTCCATAAGTTTCATTCCATTTCTTTTCTTGGTCAAGTCTGGCGTCAGCGTATGTACAAAGCACATCTACTTGTCCTGAAGCAAGTCTGGCGAATGCAGAACCATAAGAATCACTTAAAATAGCATTGTTTCCTAAATCTTTAATTGTCTTTCCGAAAGTTTCATTTAACCAAAGAGTTGGATAAATATAACCTGCAGGTGAAGTTGGATTCATAACACTCCATTTTAAATCTTTAACATCTTCCCATGCTAACTTTTCTCCGGAATTTACTTTCTTAGCGATAGCTTGACCTTTTTCAGATGGTCCGGCAATCATTAATGCTCTATAAGAAGTAACTTGATTATCAGTTTTCTTTGTAGGCTTTTGTTCATTCCAAACCTTAGCAGAATCATCATTTACTGAAAGTCCTTTTCTAGTTGCAGTCAAAAGAACTTCTGCCCCATCTCTATATAAAACATAAGTTCCGGCAGGAATAAATCCAATATCCAAAGTTCCGGCATTAAGTCCTTCCCCTACTGCCTCAAAACTTGTTCCAACTGTTATATCAACATTCTTAACGTCAAATCCTTCTTTTGATAATTGATCCTTCAATAATTTTTTTAAAGGTTCAGTTGCAGTAACTATCTCTGATGGTTCTCTTGAAGGTACAAAACCGATTGAAATCTTTTCAATAGCAGTTTTTCCATCAGAAGATTTTTTTGCTTCTTTTTTAGAGCCACAGCCCACAAGAAGTCCGGCACTTAAAACAAGTGCTAAAGATGAAATTAAAATTTTCTTAAATAGTTTCATAATTCCCCCTGTATATTAGTGAAATATAAATTGTATGATTTACCCTTATATTATATCATTTTGAACAAGTGTTTACAATTACAAATATGACTTTTATTTAATTTTTTTGTGTTATGATACAATTGATGTGAGACCAAGGGTACAAAAAAAAGAGAATATCCTATATAATTAAAACAACAAAAAAATTAACCAGAAAGGAACTCTCTTTTATGAATAATATTATATTACAAAATCAAGAAAATATAAAACACAACCAACGTTATATCCCTCATTTACTTCAAACAAGATACCATGCTGTTAAAACTTACAGAAACGGTAATTCTGTTAGCTTTGTTTGTAGAAGATATAAAATATCTAAAGCCTCCCTTATGCGTTGGAATAAAAGATTTGATGGCTCTATTGACTCCCTTAGGGATAAATCTCATAGACCTTTATCTAAACATCCTAATTCTAATACCGATACTGAAATTTATTGGATTAAAAATCTCATTAGAAGAAATCCTAATATTTCTTTGATTGAACTTTATGCTAAACTTAAACTAAATAAAGGTTATACTAGACACCCTTGCTCCCTTTTTAGATTCCTTAGAAAACTTGGTTTTTTTTAAGATGTTAAACAACCTTCCAAACCCTATGTTCCTAGACCTTATCATACTCCTACTAAAATTGGTGTTAAAATGCAACTTGATGTTAAATATGTTCCCAATTCTTGTTATGTTGGTAAATATCCTGACAAATTCTACCAATATACAATTATTGATGAGGCAACTCGTGAAAGGTTTATTTATCCTTTTAAGGAACAATCTTCTTATAGTACTGTTACTTTTGTTAAAATGGCTATTAAACACTTTGGTTATACTCCTGAAATTATTCAAACCGATAATGGCTTTGAATTTACACATTTTAAAGATACTAAAAGAGTTCATCCTTTTGACAAACTATGTAATGAATTGGGTATTAAACATCAATTAATCAGACCTAGAACACCTAGACACAACGGAAAGGTTGAAAGAAGTCATAGAAATGACAATGAAAGATTTTACAGTAATTTATCTTTTTATTCTTATGAAGATTTGATTGTACAAATGAAAAAATATCTCTACAAATCTAATAGATTACCTATGCAAACTTTAAATTGGCTTTCACCTATTGAAAAACGTAAAGAATTATTAGAATTAAAGGAGAATTAATTCTCCTTTAATTCTAACATACAGGTTATGTTTTTTTATAATTTTTGGTCTCACGTCATTTACAAATGTACAATATGACTTTTATTTAATTTTTTTGATATTTTTTTATTAAAACATTTACAATTATACTTATACTATATAATAAATCGAAAAAATTTATAAAATTTAATCAACAAAAAAGCGAGTAAAACAAACTCGCTTATATCATAACATCAATATTAATTAATAACTAAAAAACGCCACAAAGGCAAACAACCCAAACAAAATTACAATTTGCTTTTCTTAATTCTTTATAACATTCGTCAATTGTTGCCCCACTTGTATGTATATCGTCAACCAATAGAATATTTTTTTCGGTTAAATCCCCTTCGACTGAAAAAGAATTTTTCAAATTCATACTTCTTTCTTCTAATGATAAAAAATGTTGTGATTTTGTATTTTTTACTTTGTGTAAATCATCAAACAATGGTATTTTTGAATATTTTGATATTTCTTCAGCCAAAAGCTTTGAATGATTATATCCTCTTAATTTTAATTTTTTCTTGCTTGACGGAACATAGGCAATGTAATCCATTTTTTCAAGCAAAGTTTTATCTAAGTTTTCAAACATCAACTTTCCAAAAGGTTTTTTAAGATAAACTCCATTTTCAAACTTAAATTCCTTTATTTTCTTTTTAATTATTCCAGAATAGTAAAATAAAATATCTTTTTTAAAAATTTCTTCTCCATAATCATTAAAAATCTCTTTGTCATATCTTCTAATTTCAGATATACATTCTTCACATAGATATGAGTTTTTAATCACATTTTCTTTACAGAAAAAGCAATAATCTTCATTATAAAAAAATGTTTTAAAAAATTTTCTAAGCATTACAACAATTCCTCTACAAGTCCAAAAAAGTGTTTAATTCTATTTTCTAAATTTGAATATCTACTGTTTATCGTATTGTTTTGAATCATATTGTTCATAACATTTTTATCTCCAACCAAAACAATATTTTCTTTAGCTCTAGTTATTGCAGTATATAATAAATTTCTGGTTTGAAGTAATCTATATCCGTCAAACATAGGAATGATTACAGCTTTAAACTCAGAACCTTGCGACTTATGTATAGTTATCGCATAGGCAAGTTCTAAATTATCCAAATCTTCCAAACTATATTCAATTTCTCTTTTATCGTCCATTTCAACCGTAACTTTTTTACTAGATTTATCTATAAAAATTATATGTCCCATATCTCCGTTATAAACTCCAAAAGCCTCTTCTCCGTCGGAGTCCAAAAAAGAAAGATTGTAATTGTTCTTAGTCTGCATAACTTTATCATTTACACGAAAAATTTTATTTCCAACCAAAAGCTCATCACTTGTTTCAGTTTTTGGATTTAAAATATCCTGTAATAACCTATTCAACTCCATAACTCCACAGATACCTTTTCTGCTTTGAGTTAAAATCTGAATATCTTTAGAAAAATTATAACCATAAGCCTTTGGAAGTCTTTTACTTATCAAATCCACAACTATATTTCTAGTTCGCATCGGACTTTCAGTTTTTAAAAAGAAAAAATCACTATTTTTTTCATTTAAAATCGGTTCTTGTCCGTTATTTATTTTATGTGCATTAACTATTATATTGCTATTTTCAGACTGTCTAAAAATATCAACTAACTTTGTATATTTTATTTTTTCTGAATTTATCAAATCCCTTAAAACATTACCTGAGCCAACACTTGGCAACTGGTCAACATCTCCAACTATAATTAACTTTGTACTGTCCTTTATTCCTCTTAGAAGTTTTTCAAAAAGTACGATATCAACCATACTCATTTCGTCAATTATGATTAAATCCGTATCTAAAGGATTATCTTCGTTGTATTCAAAATGTCCAATATCATCATAACTACTTGGAATATATCCTAACATTCTGTGAATTGTTTTCGCCTCAAAACCTGTCGTTTCTTCAATTCTTTTAGACGCTCTTCCAGTAGGAGCGCAAAGAGATATATTATATCCATTATTCATAAATATTTTTGCTATTGTATTTATTATTGTAGTCTTTCCGGTACCGGGTCCTCCGGTTATTATTGTAACATTTTCTTCAAAACAAGATTTTATTGCATCAATTTGAATTTTTGATAGTTTTATGGATAAATCTTTTAAAGATTTTTTTATTTCACTATCAACATCAAATAAAATTTCCATATCTTCATTTAAAGCCGTTTTTGCAAGTTTACTTGCAACATAACTTTCCGAAACATAAAGATAATCTAAATAAATATTTGTTTCTTCAAAAGAATTATCAATAACAATATCAGAAGATAAGAGTAAGTTCATATAAACAGGCTCAATAAGGTCTGTTTCAACATTAATCAACTTAGACACTTCAAGAGTAAGTTTATCTTTCGGATAATAAACATGACCGAAATTAATAGCTTTTTGAGTTAAAACATAAAGTATCGCCGATTCAATTCTGTATGGACTATTTTTATTCAAATTGTTTTTCAAAGCAATCTCATCAGCTTTCAAAAATCCAATTCCCTTTACATTCTTAATCAGCTTATATGGATTTTCATTAATAATTTCTAAAGTATTTTCTCTAAAGATGCTATAAATTTTTTTGGATAAACTAAGGCTTATTCCAAGTCCACTAAGATGAAATAAAATATTTTTACTAAATCTTAATTCTTCAACGGATTTTTTTATTTTTTCGATACTTTTCTTTCCGATTCCTCTAACTTCAATCAATCTATCAGTTTCATCAAAGACAATATCCAAACTCTTCTTTCCAAATTCTTCAACTATAAATCTTGCATTCTTTGGACCAATCGTTGAAATAATACCGCTGGCTAAATATCTTTCAATCTCAGCAACAGAGCTTGGAAGTTTCTTTTCGTAAGAAGACATATTTAATTGTTCGCCATATTTATTATCGTATGTAAATTCTCCCTCTATTTCTAAAGTTTCTCCAACGTTAATTGAATCAAAAATACCTACAATTTTCAATTCTCCATCAGTTGTATTCAAGTCAAAAACGGAATATCCATTTTCTTCATTTACATATCTAACCTTTATAACTTCTCCTGTTACTTTCATAACTTCTCCCGCATACAAATTTAGGAAACTACAAGTAGTTTCCTAAAAAATTAATCTTCTATTCTTTCAATATTCGCACCTAAAGACTTCATTTTGCCAACAAAATCATTATATCCTCTATCTATATGATAGATATTTCCGATTGTTGTTGTACCATCTGCAACAAGTCCTGCTAACACTAAAGCTGCTCCCGCTCTTAAATCAGTTGCTTTTACTTCTGCTCCAACAAGTTGTCTAACACCGGCAATTCTTGCCTCTTTACCACTTGTAGCAATGATTGCACCCATTTTATTAAGTTCTTCAACATGCATAAATCTATTTTCAAAAACTGTTTCTGTAACTTTTGCTTGGTCTTCACAAACACATAAATAAGCCATAAATTGTGCTTGAACATCTGTTGGAAAACCGGGATAAGGTAAAGTTTTTATATCTGTTCCTTTAATCTTATCAGCACCCTTTACAAAAATTGAATCTTCATCTTCATTTACAACAACATAAGCGCCAGTTTCTTTAAGTTTTGCAATAACCGGTTTAATATGATTTGAAATACAATTTTGAACAACAACTTTTCCACCTGTAATCGCAGCAGCTATCATAAATGTAGAAGCCTCAATTCTATCAGGGATAATTGTATGAACAGTACCTTTTAACTTTTCAACTCCAACAATTCTAATTGTAGAAGTTCCGGCACCTGTAATCTTAGCGCCCATTTTATTTAAAAAGTTGCCTAAATCTACAATTTCAGGTTCTTTTGCTGCATTTTCAATTATAGTTTCACCTTTAGCTAAAGTTGCAGCCATCATTATATTTTGAGTCGCACCAACTGAAGGGAAATCTAAATAAATAGTATCTCCATAAAGTTTTTCGCCTCTTGCTGAAACCTTATCAGGTTCTTCATCGATTAATGCACCTAAAATTTTAAATCCTTTTAAGTGCAAGTCAATAGGACGTGAACCTATTGCACAGCCACCAGGTAAAAACGCCTCTGCTCTTCCAAATCTTGCAAGTAGTGGACCCATAACTAAAAATGACGCTCTCATTTTTTCCATTAGAGTTCTATCAGTTACAAATGAATTTATATGACTGGAATCTATTGAAACTCTATTTTCAGATAAAAATTCAACTTTTGCTCCCAAACTTTCTAAAACTTTTAAAATTATTTTTACATCTACCAAATTAGGAACATCTTCTAAAATTATCGGCTCAGTTCCCAATAATGACGCAGCTATAATAGGAAGTGCTGCATTCTTCGCTCCATCTATCTTAACAGTGCCTTCTAAAGGTCCACTCTTTTTTACTAATATCTTAGGCAAACAAATCCCTCCAAAATATTTTTTTATTACAATTTCATTAATTAAATTATCTTTTAATATCTAGACTAATGTAAACTTAATTATATCATATTTCCCAATTCAGACAAATTTTTATAAGGTTAAATATGATGAAATTAAATTATCTTTTAACATCTACACTAGTGTAAATTTAATTATATCACATTTTCTGATTTTATGGTATATTTTCAAATTATTTATTGTTTTTCTTGGACTTATATCTTAATTGTGAATCTAATATCTTCTTTCTCATTCTTAAACTCTTAGGTGTAATTTCGATATATTCATCACTTTCGATAAATTCCAACATTTCTTCCAAACTCATAATTTTTGGAGGACTAAGTTTTAAAGCATCGTCTGATGCTGAAGACCTAATATTTGTTTGTTGTTTTTTCTTACAAACATTAACTTCAATATCAAGACCTTTTGCATTAGAACCTACAACCATTCCTTCATACACTTCTGCCTGTGGAGAAATAAATAATATTCCTCTTTCTTGTGCAGCATTTAATCCATAAGCAGTAGCAACACCTGTTTCAAAACAAATTAATGAACCGACATTTCTCTTTGGAATTTCTCCTTTAAATGGTTCATAATCCTTAAACTCAGTATTTAAAGTTCCACTTCCTCTAGTATCAGTTAAAAATTCTGAACGGTACCCAATAAGACCTCTTGCAGGAATATTGAATATAAGTCTGGTATAACCGGCTTGTGATGGATTCATATCAATTAAGTCCGCTTTTCTTTGTCCTAATTTTTCTATGATTGATCCTACAAACTCTTGGTCAACATCGATTGTTACAGTTTCTATCGGCTCTAATAATTTACCATTTTCATCTTTTTTATATAATACTTCAGGTTTAGAAACTTGGAATTCATATCCCTCTCTTCTCATATTTTCGATTAAAACAGAAAGATGCAATTCACCTCTACCTGAAACTCTAAAACTATCTGTTGAATCTGTGTCTTCAACTCTTAAACTTACATCTGTTTCAAGTTCTTTATATAATCTTGCACGAATTTGCCTACTTGTAACAAATTTTCCTTCCTTACCTGCAAAAGGAGAATTATTTACTATAAAGTTCATTGCAAGAGTTGGTTCAGAAATCTTTACAAAAGGAACAGGAGTAACATCATCTAAAGAACACAAAGTATCTCCAATGCTAATTCCTTCAACGCCGGTTACGGCAATAATATTTCCTACTGATGAACTTTCAATTTCTTTTCTTGATAAATTTTCAAATTCATAAATCTTAGTTATCTTTATTTTTTTATTTACGCTACTGTCATTATAGTTTACAATAACTGCATCATCCCCAAGTTTAACACTACCACTTTCAATTTTACCAATACCTATTCTACCAACATATTCGCTATAATCTGTTGTTGAAATAAGTAGTTTAAAAGGTGCATTTTCATCTCCCTTTGGAGCAGGAACATAATCAACGATAACATCTAAAAGAGTTTTCATATCCTCAGTTTTTTCGTTGAAATCCATAGTTGCATAACCGGCTCTTGCTGATGCAAAAACAAATGGACTTTCTAAATATTCCTCTGATGCCTCAAGTTGAATAAATAAATCTAAAACTTCATCAACAACTTCTTCACATCTAGCCTCAGGTCTATCAATTTTATTTATACAAATAATAGTTGGAAGTCCAAGTTCAAATGCCTTTCTCAAAACAAATTTTGTTTGTGGCATAGGCCCTTCAAAAGCATCAACAACAAGAACAACACCATTAGCCATTTTTAAAACACGTTCAACCTCTCCACCGAAGTCGGCATGTCCCGGAGTGTCAATTACATTTATCTTAACTCCCTTATAGTCAATAGCTGTATTTTTTGAAAGAATTGTAATTCCTCTTTCTCTTTCAATATCATTAGAGTCCATTACTCTCTCTTTAACATCTTGATTTTCTCTAAATGCACCACTACTCTTTAATAAACAGTCAACAAGAGTAGTCTTACCATGGTCAACGTGTGCAATAATTGCAACATTTCTTATATTTTCAATCTTTCTCATATATTTTCCTTTCTAAATTTTAAATTCAACGCATAACAATTAATTATAGCATATAAATACAAAAAAGTAAAATAATTTTGTTGGTTTTATGCCTTTTTATCTAAAAAAGACAATCCGTTACGAACTGTCTCTTTTGAAATATTTGCATTAAATTTTTATTCTAGTAAAATATTGCTCTTCATTTTCGCTAAATATATATGCTCCACAATTTAGCTGAGTTTTTAAAGAGTAAGGATTATCCTTATTTACACTCATATAAATTTCGTCTTCTTCAATTTCATCTTTTATAAGCTCGATTACTAGTTTAAGTCCTCTAGTTGCATAGCCTTTATTTCTATATTTTTTTATAATTCCATAACCGATATGCCCTGCTCCATCTCTTAAAGAGTCATTAAGTTTTTTGCGTACTTTAAAAAGTCCCACAATTTCACCATTATCCCATAGAAAATAATAATTTTGAGCAACTCTATTAGGTTTTAAGTCAATTCCCTTAGATTGTTTTTCACAAGTTGGAATTACCTCGTTTACAAAATCTTCAAATGAAACATTATAAAATTTATTCTCAAATCCATTTTCATCCTCAGGAATTGAAGTTATTGCAATATATTCTTTCTTTGCATCTTCAATATTCATCTCTTTTAAAAATAACATATAATCACCTTTTATATAAGTCTTATATTTCTTTTAGTTTTAAAATTTCCTCATCTTTTATTTCTAAAATTTCTATTTTATTTTTTATTTCTTCGTATTCAAAATAACTTCCAATAAGTTCTTCAAAACTATTTTCTGCATTTATTTTGGAAATTTTTCCATTAACTATTTCAACATTATAACCTTTTTCTTCATTTAACACAAAAGTACATTTTGGAGATTGTCCATATATCCACTCTTTTGTAGAATATTTTTCTTCTTTTATTCTATCAATATTTAAAATATCTTCTTCTGTCAATTCATAAATTTTAAAATCTTCTCTCATTTTTAAAATTTCATTTTTCAACTTTTCAATAAAATCTGAAATTTCATAATTCAAATTTGAAATATCTTTTAAATTTGCAACACTACTTCTAACAGACTTGGCAGAATTCGAAACAACTTGCTTGTGTTTTACATTCAAAGCTCCTCTTAAATCCTCTAAATTACTATTAAACAAAATACAACCATGGTGTAAAACTCTCTTCTTTCGCATAAACTGAGAATGTCCACAAATTTTATTTTCTCCAACTCTAAAATCATTTCTTGGAGAAACATAAGCATCTATATTCAAACTTAAAAGAGCATTATACATCGGTTTTAAAAATTCTTTAAAATTTAGTTCTGTATCTCCGGTCGTATTTGTTATGTAGGTATAATTCAGATTTCCAAAATCGTGAACAACAGTTCCCCCTCCCGAAATTCTCCTTGCAATTTTTATTTTATTTTCAAAACAGTATTTCATATTTACTTCTTCAACTAAATTTTGATGCTTTCCAATAACAACGGAAGGCTCATTAATCCAAAGCATGAATATTTCATCTTCTTTAAATTTTTCAAAGATATATTCTTCCATTGCCAAGTTGAAATAGACATCTGTAATTTTATTTTTTATAAAAATCATATTTTCTCCTTAATTTCATAAATCATAAATAAACTTACAATTATTTTATCATATTCAATGAAAAAAGGATAGAATTTTTTTCTATCCTTTCAAAAATAAATTTCTATTTTCTTGGTAAATGAACGCTAACTCCTTCAACATCTGCGATTGCCTCGTAGATTGCCTCTGAGAATGTTGGGTGTCCGAATACCATTTTAATTGCTTCTTCAACTGTAATTTCTGATTGCATTAAAACTGAAACTTCGTTGATTAATTCACTTGCTCTAGGTCCAACGATATGTGCTCCTAAGATTTCTCCATATCTTGCATCTGAAATAATTTTAACCATTCCTGATGAATCTCCATGAGCTAATGCTCTTCCGTTTGCTCCATAGTTAAATTTACCAACTTTTACATCATATAATTTCTTAGCATCTTCTTCTGTTAATCCTACACTACCAATTTCAGGATATGTGTAAATTGCTCTTGGAATGATATTATTATTATATTTATCTGACTTTCCTTCAACGATTTCAGACGCTACAATATCTCCCATTTTAAATGCTGAATGTGCTAGAAGATTTATTCCGTTTGAATCTCCCGGAGCATAAACATTCTTCATACTTGATTGCATTTTTTCATTTACAACAACATTTCCATTTGATAATTCAAGTTTTACATCTTTTAATGCAGTTAAGTCAGCCTCTCTTGTTGTAACTAAAACAAGTTCTGAACTTGAAATTTCTTCTGAGCCTGCTAATACTTTTTCTCCGGAAATTTCTGTAATTTCTTTTCCAAAAATAAATTTAACTCCAGCTTTTTCTAAAGATTTAATTAAAATTGAAGAAACTTCTTTATCTATAACTTCAACAGCAAAGTCTTTCTTTTCAACAACTGTTACCTTAGTACCAAATGAATTAAAGATTTGAGCCATTTCAACTCCAATATAATCTGCACCGATTATTGTTAAAGTTTTAGGAGCCTCTTTTAAGTCTAATGCCTCATCTGTATCTATAACATTTTTAGAGTCAGAGCCTTTAATATTTTTAACACATTTTGAACCACCAGCAAAAATGATTGAACCACAAACAAGTTCTTTTCCACTTTCTAAAGTTACATTTCCATTTGCATTTATATAAGCAGTTTCTTTAAACATTTCAACTGAATTGCTCTTTAATAAGAATTCAACTCCTGCAGTAAGTTTTTTAACGATTGAATTTTTAAATTTCAATGCCTTAGCTACATCAACAGTTGCGTTATCATTTTCTAAAACAATTCCTCTTTTACTTGAGGCTTTAATTCTTTCTATATCTTCAACATTTTGTAAATATGTCTTTGTAGGGATACAACCTCTATTTAAGCAAGTACCACCAAACTTATTATTTTCAGCAATAGCAACTTTTGCTCCCTTTTGAGCAGATTTGATAGCTGAATAATAACCAGCAGGGCCTCCACCGATTACAACTACATCATATTCACCGTCTTTTAATTCTTTTTTAGTTTCTGTTTTAACATCAACTTTTTCTTCTTTTGAAGTTTCTTTTACTTCTTCCTTAACTTCTTCTTTTACAGGTTCTGATGCACTTTCAGGAATTACATCTCCCTCATCACCGATATATGCAATAGTTGTTATAACCGGAACAATTTCTCCGTCTTGTTTTAAAATCTTTAATAAGGTTCCTGATGCCTCTGCCTCAATTTCCATATTAACTTTATCAGTCATTATTTCTAAAATTATTTCGCCAGCCTCAACCTTATCTCCTTCTTTTTTTAGCCACTTTACAATTTGGCCTTCTTCCATTTCACTACCAGCTTTTGGCATTATTATTTCTGTTAACATAATTTTCTCCTCACACTAAACTAAAATTGAAATAGGATTTTCTAAATAATTTTTCAAAGTATTTAAAAACTTTGCAGCCTCCATTCCATCAACAACTCTATGGTCAACCGTAATTGACAACTTCATAATAGGTCTTATAGCTATTTCTCCATTAAGCACAACCGGTTTATCAACAGTTGCACTAACACCTAAAATAGCACTATTTGGTTGATTGATGATTGGAGCAAATGAATCTATTCCAAACATTCCTAAATTACTAATAGTAAATGTACTATCTTCTAACTCTTCTGATTCTAATTTCATTTCAACAGCTTTTTTAGTTAAATCTTTCAATGAAATCATAAGTTCCCTTAAACTCATCTTTTCTGCATTCTTAACTACCGGAGTTAAAAGTCCATTTTCAAGACCAACAGCCATAGCAAGATTTACATATTTATGAAGTAAAATCTTAGTTCCGTCTTTTGACAAACTACAATTTACATAAGGATGTTTCATTAAACTCTTAACAGTTGCTAAAGAAATTATATCTGTAATAGTAAGTTTGTATCCAGTTTCTTCTTTTAATTGCTCCATAATATTTGCTCTTAAAGTCTTAACTTCTGTCATATCAACTTCTATATTAGCAACAAAAACCGGAGCTGTGAAATAACTTTCACTCATTCTCTTAGCAACAGTTCTTCTCATCATTGACATTGGAACTTCTGTAATTTCGCCATAAGATTTTTGAACTTCTGTAACTTCAGGTTGTAGAACTTCTATCTTAGCTTCTTGTGCAACTACATTTTCATTTCTCAAGAAATCTAAAACATCGTCTTTTAAAATTTTTCCATTAACACCTGTTCCAACAACTTTTGATAAATCTATATTTTCAACTTCTGCAATTTTCTTTGCAAGAGATGAAACTCTAATAATTCCAAAATTTTTAAAATTTAAAACATCTTCTTTTTGTATTCTTCCCTTAGGACCTGTTCCCTTTAGTAATGATAAGTCGATATTATTTTGTTTAGATAAAAATCTTGCAACGGGAGTTGCTCTAAATTTTATATCAGACATAATTTCCTCCTATCTATTAACTGCTTTTCTAATCGCATTTTTTATATCTTCAACACTTGGAACAATAACTGCCTCCAAGTTTTTAGCAGAAGGAATATTTGTATCAGCACCTGCCACTCTATAAATTGGAGCGTCTAAGTAATCAAAAGCATCACTTTCAGCAATTCTTGCAGAAATTTCTCCACCAAATCCACCAGTCTTGAATGAATCATGGCAAAGTACAAGTCTTCCCGTTTTCTTTACAGATTCAACAATTATTTCTTCATCTAAAGGTACTAAAGTAATAGGGTCAACAACCTCAACGCTAATTCCTTCAGCTTTTAATTCTTCTGATGCTTGTAAAGCTCTTTCTAACATTCTTCCCCAAGAAACTAAAGTTACATCTTTCCCTTCAACTTTAACTTCACCTTTTCCAATCTCTACAATTTCTCCAACTTTAACTTCGCCTTTTCTTCCAAAAAGTGCTTTTGATTCGATAAAAATTACAGGATTGTTATCTCTAACAGATGCCTTTAAAATTCCATAAGCATCATTTACAGTTCCTGGTGCAACAACCTTTAAGCCAGGAATATGGCAGAACCATGATTCAAGAGCCTTACAATGTTGAGCAGCGGCTCCAGTACCTGAACCTGACGCACAACGATAAACAACCGGTAAACTAACTTCTCCACCTAACATATATCTCATTGGAGCAGCTTCATTTACTATAGCATCCATAGCGATTGTAACAAAGTCCATAAAAGTTAAATCAACGATAGGACGCATACCAACTGATGCAGCGCCGGCAGCAGCACCTGCGATAGCAGCCTCACTAATAGGACAATCTCTAACTCTTTCTTCTCCAAATTCTTCTAACATTCCAACAGTAGTTCCAAAGTCCCCACCGAAAATACCAACATCTTCTCCCATTAAAAACACATTTTCATCTCTACGCATTTCTTCAGACATTGCTTCTTTTATTGCCTCACGCAAAGTCATAATCTTTATTTCACTAGCCATAATCTTCTCCTATTTTAATAAATTTTAAGCATAATTATCTGTAAAAGCATCTTTTTCGTCAGCTAAAGGTGATTCCTTAGCAAAAGTTATTGCATCAGCAATAATTTTCTTTACATTTTCTTCCATATCGTCAAGTTCTTTTTCAGTTGCAATTTCATTTTCAATTAAATATTTTTTATATGCTACATTCGGGTCTTTTTCTTTCCAAGCATCAACCTCTGCCTTATCTCTATACTTACCGGCATCTGATGCAGAGTGTCCAAACCATCTATAACTCTTTGATTCAACTAAAACAGGACCATTTCCCTCTCTTGCATATTCAATAGCCTCACTCATAGCGTCATAAACATCTAAAACATTATTTCCGTCTTCAACATAAATTGATTTTACTTTATAAGCCTCTGCTCTATCAACAACTCTTTTGGCAGTCATTGATCTTTGTTGAGACATTGAGATACCATAATTATTATTTATTACATAAAATATTAAAGGTAATTTCCAAATTGATGCCATATTTAAACATTCGTGGAAACTTCCCTCGTTAGTAGCACTTTCACCCATACAACAAACAACAACATTGCCTGTCTTTTTCATCTTTTGAGCAAGTGCAGCACCGGTACTTAAACCATGTCCACCACCAACGATACCATTACAACCCATATTATTTACTTCAAGATTATAAAGGTGCATACTACCTCCACGACCTTTACATTGTCCGGTAGCCTTTCCTAAAATTTCTGCCATCATTTTATTTATATCAATACCTTTTGAAATTGTTTGACCATGTCCTCTATGATTTGAATACATTAAATCTTCTTTTCTCATAGGATAAATAGCACCTACATTCGCAGCCTCTTCTCCAACAGAATAGTGTGTCATTCCATGAATAAAACCTCTTGAATATAATTTACTAAGCTCCATATCAAAATGTCTTATAAGTAACATTTTGTCATACATTTCCAAAAGTTCTTTTTTTGTTAAATTTTTTGAATTATTCACAATAAACCTCCAAATTAAATATCAAAATTAATTTCTATCAATTAATATTTTGTATCAATATTTTACCTCAATTTTTTCATAAATATCAAAACTTATTCAAGTTTTTAACAAAAAATTTTCAAGTATTCAATTATAGTGATTCAAATCACGATAAATTCAAAAATTTTTATTACATTTTTGTAATTATTTTATTTTTTTATCAAATTATGATAAAATATATCTATTAGATAAATTAATCAAGGAGAATGTTATGAAAAAATTTTTTAAATTATTTTTAATGTTAATGGCTCTTACATTAGTTGCCTGTTCAAATAATAAAAAAGAAAAAAAGGATGAAACTAAAACTTCAAACACAGAAATAACAACGGCAATAAAAAAACAAAAATATAATCTTGACCCAAGATATTCAGATAGTATTGAAAATGATGCTGTTGTTTCTCAACTTTTCGAAGGTCTTACAGAATATTCATCACATGGAAAAATTGCTTTAAATCAAGCTGAAAATATAGAAAAAAGTGAAGATTTTAAAAAATGGAAAATAACTTTAAGAAAAAATTTAAAATGGTCAGACGGTTCAGACATAACTGTCGAAGATTATGTTAAATCTTGGCTTAGCATTTTAAGTAGTGAAAATAAAAATCCAAATGCCTTTAAATTATTTTTTATAAAAGATGCAAAAACAATTTATGACGGAAAGGCAAAATTAAAAGAATTTAACGGAATTAAAATTTTAGATAAAAACACAATTGAAGTAAATATGGAATATCCAGTTAAAAACTTTGACGAAATACTTTCAAATGTTTTTATGTTCCCTACAAAAAAAGATACTAAAATTGAAAAAGAAAATCTTATAACTAACAGCGCTTTTAAAATCAAAAGCTATGGAGATGAAGAAATAGTTTTAGAAAAAAATGAAAATTACTGGGATAATGTAAATACGAAAGTAAAAAAAGTAACTTTAAAATTAGTCGAAAATGATATACTTGCTTATCAACTTTTTGATTTAAAACAGGTAGACTTTTTTGGACTTCCTTTTTACGAAATTCCTTATGAAAGACGTGCCGACTCAAGCAAAAAACCGGAATTTTTAAACTTTAAAACAAATATTTTTGAATTTTTAAGTTTAGATACAAAAAATGAAATTCTAAAAAATGAAACATTAAGAAAAGATTTAGAAACTGTAATAGATTCAAAATTTATTGCTGAATTTGTATTGTATAATAACTCAACACCTTTAATTGCAAAAGAACAATTACTTTCAGAAAAACTAGCAAAATTGAAAGAAGAAGTAGAAGGAATTATAAACTCTTCAAAATTACAAGAAAAAATAATAACATTAAAATATAATGGAACAAAATTATCTGAAAGAGTTTTAGCCTCTCTTTCAAAAGAGTGGATTGACAAATACAAAATAAAAGTTAGTATAAAAAATGAAGGAGAAAGTGCAGTTACTCATTCAACATTTAACATTGGAACAACTGATGAAACAGATATAAAATATTATATAAATCATTATTACCAAAATGATGATTTTTCAAAAATGTATGAATCAGTTGAGGACTTACAAAAAGAAAATTTCATTTTCCCACTATATAAACGTTCATTTTCCGTTTTAGTTCACAATAATATACAAGGACTTTATGTAAGCCCAAACGGAACATTACTGATAAAAAATTTATTAAAACAATAATTTTTACATTAAACAAACTTATACGTCATTTTGAGCAAAAAAGAACATAAGTGAATTGCTGTCAATATAGTCCTACTCCTTTATCCACAAATTTTTTCACATTATACATTTAAGTAAAAACATTGTATTTTTTATATTTGTGGTTTATAATATAGCTGATAAAAAAATAAAAAACAGGGGCTTGTTATGAAAAAAATTTTATTAATTTCAACCGGTGGAACAATCGCATCAATGCCAACTGATGAAGGTTTAACACCAAAAATCGACTCAAAAAAATTACTTGAATATTTAAACTTTACAACACTTGATTTTGAAGTTGAAACTATCAATTTATTAAATGTAGATTCAACTGATATGAGACCTGAACATTGGTTAAAGATAAAAGATGAAATAAAAAATAATTATGAAAAATATGACGGTTTTGTTATAACACATGGAACAGATACTATGGCTTATACAGCATCTGCCCTATCATATTTGATACAAAACAGTCAAAAACCTATCGTGTTGACCGGCGCACAAAAATCAATAGATATGCATATAACAGATGCAAAAAATAATCTGTTAAATAGTCTTTTATACGCATCAAAAAGCAAATCAAAAGGTGTAAGTATTGTTTTTGACGGAAAAGTAATTGCAGGAACCAGAGCAAGAAAAGAAAGAACAAAGAGCTTTGATGCATTCGCATCTGTAAACTTCCCCTTCTTAGCAATTATGCAAGATGAAAAGATTTACAGATATATAAACAATGAAGAAACAGAAAAAGAAGTAAAATTTTATGATTTTCTTAACACAAATGTATTTGTCTTAAAGCTAATACCTTCAATGACTGCAAAAATTTTACCTGAAATTTTTAAAAATTATGATGCAATAATAATTGAAAGTTTCGGTGTTGGTGGTATTCCAAAGACAATAGAAACCGAATTAAAAAAGTTAATTGTAGAGTATGACAACAAAAAGACTATCATAATGACAACACAAGTACCACAAGAAGGCTCCGACGTTGGTGTTTATGAGGTCGGAAAGAGAATAAGTTCAATCTCTTACCTTGAATCTCACAATATGACAACAGAGGCAACTGTTACAAAAATAATGTGGATACTTGGAAATTTTGAAAACAACTTCGAAACAGTAAAAAAACTATTCTACACAAAAATAAATAACGATATGATTTTTAACGAAATGTAAAATACAAAAAGCAAAAGAACCCAAAGTAAACTTTGAGTTCTTTTTTTCATAAATTTTATAGGTGAGTTGTGTATACTAAATAATTAAAATATTCCAAGTCCTGTAATAAATATTATGATTAATGCTACCGGTAATATATAAGCTATCGGTTTAAAGAATGCAGGAACTTTAATTCCATTTGCTCCAGCATTAACTTCTTCTCTGAAGTTATCAAATTTCCAAACGAATAATACATAAAGTATTAATGAGATTGCTCCAAGTGGCATCATAATATTTCCTGATAAGTAATCTGCAAAGTCAAATAAGTTCTTTCCTATAATCTTAACTCCACTGTTATGATACAATTGATGTGAGACCAAGGGTACAAAAAAAAGAGAATATCCTGTATAATTATTAAAACAAAAAAATTAACTAGAAAGGAACTCTCTTTTATGAATAATATTATATCACAAAATCAAGAAAATATAAAACACAACCAACGTTATATCCCTCATTTACTTCAAACAAGATACCACGCTGTTAAAACTTACAGAAACGGCAATTCTGTTAGCTTTGTTTGTAGAAGATATAAAATATCCAAAGCCTCTCTTATGCGTTGGAATAAAAGATTTGATGGCTCTATTGAATCCCTTAAGGATAAATCTCATAGACCTTTATCTAAACACCCTAATTCTCATACCGATACTGAAATTTATTGGATTAAAAATCTCATTAGAAGAAATCCTAATATTTCTTTGATTGAACTTTACGCTAAACTTAAACTAAATAAAGGTTATACTAGACACCCTTGCTCTCTTTTTAGGTTTCTTAGAAAACTTGGATTTTTTAAAGACGTTAAACAGCCTTCCAAACCCTATGTTCCTAAACCTTATCATACTCCTACTAAAATTGGTGTTAAAATGCAACTTGATGTTAAATATGTTCCTAATTCTTGTTATGTTGGTAAATATCCCGATAAATTCTACCAATATACGATTATTGACGAAGCTACTCGCGAAAGGTTTATTTATCCTTTTAAGGAACAATCTTCTTATAGTACTGTTACTTTTGTTAAAATGGCTATTAAATACTTTGGTTATATTCCTGAAATTATTCAAACCGATAATGGCTTTGAATTTACACATTTTAAAGATACTAAAAGAGTTCATCCTTTTGACAAACTATGTAACGAATTGGGTATTAAACATCAATTAATCAGACCTAGAACGCCTAGACACAATGGAAAGGTTGAAAGAAGTCATAGAAATGACAATGAAAGATTTTATAGTAATCTATCTTTTTATTCTTATGAAGATTTGATTGTACAAATGAAAAAATATCTCTATAAATCTAATAGATTACCTATGCAAACTTTAAATTGGCTCTCACCTATTGAAAAACGTAAAGAATTATTAGAATTAAAGGAGAATTAATTCTCCTTTAATTCTAACATACAGGTTATATTTTTTTATAATTTTTGGTCTCACATCATTTACAAATGTACAGTTCTTTCCTATAATCTTAACTCCACTCATTACATTTAATCCAAATATTGTAAATAATCCAACTACGAAGATAGATGCTAAAGCATAAACTGCGCCTTTTGCTCTTGATAGTTTTAACATATCTGAGAATGAAGAACTGATTGGTTCTAAGTATCCTAATGCACTTGATAATGCTGCGAAGAACATTAACAAGAAGAACATAAATCCGAATATTTGTCCAAATGGCATGTGCATAAATACATTTGACATTGTAACGAATAATAAGTTTGAACCTGAGTCAGGTTTTAATCCTAATGCAAATACTGCAGGAAATGTTGCAAAACCAGCTATTAATGCAGCTAATGTATCAAAACCAACTACCATTAAACCATCTTCTGGAATGTTAGAGTCTTTTCTTAAATATGAACCATATACGAAAGCTCCACCGCTTGCTATACCAACTGAGAAGAAACATTGTCCTAGTGCAGTAAGGAATGTTTGAGGTGTTACTTTTGAGAAGTCAACATTCAAATACCATTTGATACCTTCACCTGCTCCAGGTAAAGTTATTGACCTTATAACTACTATGATTAACATTATGAATAATGCCGGCATCATAAATTTACAAGCTTTTTCAAGTCCTGAGTTTAAGTTCTTAGCAGCAATTACTCCAATTATAATTGTACAAATTAATGTCCAAATTATAAGTTGTGTAGGATTTGCCATTAATGAATCAAAAGTAGCTGAGAATTCTTTTGCTGTAAACCCTTTCATACTTCCTGATAACATCTTAAACATATACGCCATTATCCAACCCATAATATTGATATAATAAGTTAAAATGAAGAATGCACTTAAAACTCCTAGCCAACCAAAACTTACCCAAGGGCTACCTTTTTTAGTTAATTTTCTCATACCAACAATTGGACTTGCCATTGCTTTTCTACCTAATGTAACTTCCATATAGAATAGAGGAATACCTATAACTATACAGATCGCCAAATAAATTAATACAAATGCTCCACCACCATTAGTTCCAACTAGATACGGAAATCTCCAAACGTTTCCAAGACCTATTGAAAATCCAGCCGCAGCCATTATGTAACCAAATCTACTGTTCCAACTACTTCTATTTTCTTCCATAAATTTATCCTCCTATAAATTTACAACATAAAAATTTAATCATAAATATCTTACTTTAATTAGTAAATATAACATTAAATTTTGGATTATTCCACTTGCAAATTTATTGCAAGTGGAATATTAATTTTTTTCAAATTATACAAAAAGCAATGTAAATTATTTTTTAAAAAAATGTTGCATCTTGTATATCAGTTGCTAAAGAGTCAACTGCTCTTTCAACTAAATCTCTTCTAACTGCATATTCTTTGTCTTTTTCTAAAGCTGCATTACCTACAGGGTAAGGAATTGCAACTGTCGGTACGATTCTGTTAGCTCCAACAGATTTTGAAATTGTAACTATTGTAGCCATATGAACGATTGGAATACCATATCTTTCAATTTCTTTTACTATCGTTGCACCGCAACGTGTACAAGTACCTCAAGTAGAAGTTAAGATAACACCGTCAACTCCGGCTTCTTTTAATTCTTTACCAATTTCAACACCGAATTTTATAGAATTACCAACAGCTGTTCCTGTTCCTGTTGTAGTATAGAAATATTTATAAACTTTTCCAATCTTTCCTTCTTTTTCCATTTCTTTAAGAATATCCACAGGAGCAACTCTATCAGGCATTTCATTTGCATAAACAGGGTCATATCCACCATGGATTGTACAATAATCTTTTCCTAATTCACTTAATCCTGAAACATCATATTTGCCCCATTTTTGTGCAGATGCTGATTGAATCTTATCAGGGTTTCCTAATGGAACAATACCACCTGATGTAACAACTGCGATAGTTGCTTTTGATAAGTCAGCTATTGCCTTTGCAGGTTCAACTTTATCGAAAACCGGCATTGGAAGTTCTGTTTCAAATTCTTCTCCGTTTAATCTCTTCATCAACATTTCAGTTGCTCTAATAGCACCTGTTTTTTCAGAGATAACAGTAAGTCTTTTACCTTGAGCAAAATATCCGTCAACTAAAGGTTTAACTACTTCGCCATTTAATAATTTTAAAGTTAATTTAGCCATAACAGGTAGAGCTTTACCCATAGCACTTGCTACATTGCTTGTAGGAACAACATAAGCTATTGATTTACAAGCATCAAGTCCCGGATTTTCTTCAAACATTCCTGTAACAACCGGAATATTATATTTTTCAGTTACAAATTTTGCAACTCCGGCACAAGCCATACCATATCTACCGGCATTGAAAGCAGGTCCTGCTACAACAATATTCGGTTGAACTTTTTCCATAACTTCTTCTATAAATTTCAAAGAGCTTTCTAAATTTTCATTGAAATAGTTATCTCCACAAATAACAGTTCCAACTACTTTTGAATCTTCTCCTAAACTTCTTTCAAAACCCATTGCAGGTCCAACTGCTTTTTCTTCAAAAGTTGGAGCTACATGAGCCATTTCTTCACCACCAATTTGTCCAAAGAATTGGTTTATATAATATAAAACTTTTTTACTCAAAACTCTCACCTCTCTTAGTATAATTCAACAGTTGCGTTGTGATAACCTATTTCAGAAGTTGCTCCTATAACGGCATTTAATTCACAATCAAGAGTTCCAGTTTCCGGATTATATGCTCCGTCCCAACCGCCGGCTAAATTAGCGATAGCTTCTGAATCTCCTAAAACTTTATCAGCTTTTTCTAAATGAACAACATGGCTTACATTACCTGTTGAAATAACTGCTACTGATTCTTTAGATGTGTCTGTTAATGGTTGACTCATTCCGTCCCAACCTGAACATTCATCTGTTACAAGAACAGTTTTGATACCTTGTTTTTCAAGTCTAGTACAAATCATTACTAAATCTGAATCCGGATTTCCGTAACCTTCTTCACTAACTATTACACCATTAGCTCCCAGTAATTTACAAAGTTTAGCAGTGTAATCACAGCATCTGAATTTTCCAGCTAAAGTTGTAAGTTCCGGAGTTAATACAACTCCTACAAAGTTAATGTCTTTTCCATGTCTGCTATATAAATCTAAGATACAAGCATTGTTTTGATGTTGATAAGTAGTAATCTTATCACAAGCGGCTACACAGTTACCACTTATTACCGCTCCGTCCAATTCTTCATTTGGATGAATTAATGTAGGAAGAGTTTGTCTTGTACAAGTTCCATAAATATATCCATCGTGAAGTAATCCTTGTGAAATCATCATTTCAACATAAACAACTTTTGGTAAATTTGGATATTTTTTAGTTTCTTCGTCATTATCTCCGATATTATATTCAACAGTTTCATCAATTATAGCATTTCTTCCTGCTTCTCCAATCAATTCACTTGCTTTAAGTCCAACAAGTCTAACAACTTCTTCATGTTCATGTGGATGTAATCCGTCAACAACCTTAATGTCAATTACGATATTATATGTCTTTGAAAATGGAGTCCATTTTGCTCCTTCTCCCCACATATCAATAACACCTTCTTGGAACCCAACTATATCTCCAATAGTAACAACTGCTGCACCATAAAGCACATTAACAATTCCTTCTCCTAGTTGAGCAACATCAGTTGTAACTCCTGCAAATCCTTTAGCTCCTTGAATCTTTACCCTTGGTTCAATAACGTCCTTTACAGGTATAATTCTTGCTTTTTCACCGGGTTTTGCAAAATCAATATCAATATCCTTAACCCCTGGTTCCTTCTTTAATTCATTAACGATTTCCTCTTTGTTAATAAATAAAGTATGATTTTCAACTTTAGTTTCTTCACCAAAGGCTAAATCTTTAATGAAGATTCTGTTCATTTGAAGTTTCAAAATACCACCTCCACTTATATTTCTAATTTGCTAAGTGCTTTATATTCTTCCAATGCACTTTCCACAAGCATTAAATCAACAAATTCATAATCTTTAACATTTTTGAAATCAATGTTCCGATTTTTCATAGTAAGATTATATTTGTCAATTGCTTCTTCAATGATTAACACGCTATTTTCATCAAAACTATTTTCATCTTCAATAACAATGCTACGAATTGATGAAAAAACCATTCTGATACTAGCTGGCAAAGGATGACTTATCAAAGAACATCCTTTATGTATTAAATCCCTTGTAGTAGTTAAAACATCTATATAACTTCCTTCAACAAACTCAACACAATCAAATTTTTCTTTTACCAAAGAATTATTAGATACAATTTTTAAACTCAAATAAATCACTTCCTTTGTTAAATGTATTATAATATATTATTTTTTGTTTTTCAAAAGTATTTAATAAGTTTTTTATTTGTTGAAAATGTTTTTTATTGTAAAATAATTAAAAAACTATTAATTTTAAACATTTAAAAAAATATAAAAATTTTTTATGAAAACATACATTTTCACAACAAAAAATTTCAAAAACGAAACAATTGATTTAAAATTTTTTGAGGTAAATTTATTATTTGTTTTTTTAGCAATTAAATTTATTAATGTTAAAAATTATTTATTTGTTCGCGATAAAATACTAAAAATATTTTGATATAAATTAAAAAATAGTTTATAATAAATATGAGGTGATTATATGCTTTATATAATATTTTTATTACTATTAATAGATATTTTTTGCATTGGAATAGTTTTTAAAAAAACTAAGGATTTAAACTTTCTTTTAACCTTTGCTATTGAATTTGCAATAATGTTCCTAATTTTTTATTCTTTAGACAATTTAAGTTTAATAAAATCTTTAGCATGGAGTTTAGGTTTTGTTCCATTTGTGGTAATTGCATCTTTACTATGGTTTAAACATAATAACAACAACAAAAAAAAGTGATTAGCTAGTCTAATCACTTTTACATTTTACAATAATGCTGATTTTATTTTTTCTACAAAGTCCTCAATATGTTCTCTTGCATACTTTTCAGCCATTTCTTCATCTTTCTTTTCAAAAGCCTCTACAATTTTTTTGAAAGTTCTTGTAAAGATTTCCATATCACTAAAATATATATCACAATAATGCCATAATCTTTCTGTTTGACAATGTAAATCTGTTAATATATCTATAAGCCAAGTATTAGCACAAGATTTAGTAACTATTTTATGAAATTCTTCGTCAAGCAAAATTGCCTCTTGATAATTTTTAGTTGTATCATAAGTTTCTAATGTTGAAACAATTTCTTTTAATCTCTTTATATTTTCATCTGTCAATTTTGAAACTGCAAGTTTTGTCGCTAATGGATCTAAAACTTTAGTAACTTCAAAAAGTGATTTTATATTTAAAAAGTTTAGTGTCGCAACCTGTACCCCATATCTTGGAACAATATCCACCAACTTTATGGCCTCTAATTGTTGAAATACAGTTCTTATCGGCGTTCTGCTAACACCAAATTCTTCTGAAAGTTCAATTTCATTTAAAATCTTTCCGGGTTCATATTCCAAAGTTACTATACGTTCTTTTAATATGTTAAAAATTTCTTCTTTAGTTTTTCCTTTTTCCTTCATAAAAAATCTCTCCTACATTAGCTCAGTCATATGTTTTATTATATCCATAGATTCTGTGCCTAAAACAGAAATTTCATACATTTTATTTCTTTTTACATCAATAATTTGACAATTTGTTTCTTCACAATTCATATCATTTTGATTTTCGATAGAAACATATCCATATTCATCGTCCATATTTTCAAATCCCATAAAAAATTTATTTTTATTAGCAGTATCTGAAATTAAAATTTTAAAATCTTTTGAACTATTTTCAGATAAATGTTTTTCGTCAAATTCAAAGTTTTTAAAGTTTTCATATTCACTTAAAAATATCGCATTATCAGTTGTTAAATATCCTTTAACCTTACTATTGTATTCAAACCAACTTGGTATTCTCAAGTTAAAATCTAAATTTTTTAAGAATTTATCGTAAAAATGGTATCCTACTTCATATCTAACTTTTCTGTATGCAAAGTTTGATGATGAGAATTTATCAACACCTAAGTATTTATATATCTCTCTTGAATATTTTTGTGGCAAATGTATTTGTACATTATTTTCAATCAAATTATCGAACATAAACATAACCATAGACAATCTTTCATCAAAATCATCAACCAATGTCAAATCTTTTAAATTATTCCAAACATGGTATAATAAATAATTTTCATCTGAATAAGCATCTTCAACTTTTTCATTAAACAAGAACAATCTTTCGCAAACAGCATCTATTCCCTCTTCATTTAACTTTTCAAACTCTGAAAGAGAAATAACTCCTGTATATGCACAAATATAATCCTCTATTGTTACTGGAAAAGTTTTTTGATTATCCATAAGTATTGACCTTGCTCTAATATCGTCTTTATTATTTAAGATAAATTCTACTCTTTCTTTCATCCAAGTAGTAAATAATACTTTAAGTTTTTCAAAATCATTATCCTTATAAAAACCTGTATCATCTTTAATTTCAAATTTGCAACCTAAAAATGCAAAAAATTCATTTAGAAAATCAACAACTAGACAATGATAACCTGCTCCATAATAGCAAGTTTCCGTTCTCATCTCTATTTCTTCATCAATTTTAAAATTTAAAGAAAGATAAGGTAAAATTTCAAAATTTAAAACTATTGCTCCATCACTCTCTTCTAATGAATATCCATAATTATCGTCCTCTGCAAATTCATCAACTTTTTCTAAAAATCCATCTATATCATATTGAAATTTAACACTTATTCCAAAATTTTCCATAAAACACCCCTGTATATTTAATCACATTTATGATTTATTTTATCACAAATTTCAAACAATATCAAACTGTTAAATAAAGTTATTTTTGTGGTATAATCTATTTAGTATAAAAATATTTTATAAAAGAGGGGCTGTTATGAAAGAAAAATTTTTAAACTTTATGAAAGACAGATATGGTGGAGATATTTTAAACCGAATAATTTTATATTTTGCAATAGGTTTTTCTATTGCTAATCTATTTAAAAGAAGTGATATTTTTACAATTATTTCTATTTTGCTAATTGCTATTGTATTTTTTAGAGCATTTTCAAAAAATAAAAGAAAAAGAGCAATGGAGCAACTAAAATTTTTTAATTTAATTTCTCCGATATATTCAAAACTTTTAAAGTTCGCATCAAAAGATAGAAAAAATTACATATATTTCAAATGTAAAAATTGCAAACAAGAACTAAGAATCCCAAGAGGAAAAGGAAAGATAAAAGTTACTTGTCCACATTGCAAGCACGAAGAAATTAGAAAAAGCTAGGAAAAACCTAGCTTTTTTATACAACTAAAATAAAGCACAAAAACAATGATGTGATTAAATAAAGTACTCAAAATTAAATGTCAAATTTTTTCTTTGGAAATTCATCAAGTTCTTGTAAAAATATGTCTTTAATTAAATTTACAAAAAATTTTTTCATAATCTATTTATTTGTAGCACCTTTACTTTGCAATAATTTTTCCATATTTTTAGTATAATGAACACTTCCGTCTGCAAGTATCCAAAAAGCCTCTGTACCTTCAACTTTTTCTAAAAGTTTTTTCCCTTCTTCAACGTCCATTAAAAATAAACTTGTTGAAATAAAATCGGCAAGTCCTGAGTCTTTGCATAGAATTGTAACACTTTTAATTTTATCTTTAGGATAACCTGTTTGTGGGTCAATAATATGATTATAAGCCTTATCATCTACAAAATAAAATCTTTGGTAATCTCCACTTGTTACGGCACAAGTTTCATCTGTAAAAATAACTTCTTGAATTTCAACCTTTTTTGAATCAAAAGTAGGTGCTTGAATACCGATTCCCCATTTATTTTTATCTTTTTCTAAAGGACTACCGATAGCTTTTACATTTCCTCCAGCTGAAATTATTGCACTTTTAAGTCCCATTTCTTTTAGTTTATTCATAACTTTTTCAACAGAATATCCCTTTGCAATAGCTCCAACATCAAGTCGCATATCTTTATCTTTTAGAAAAACCGTACTTTTTTCTTTATCAATTACAATATTATCAATATTTGTATGTTTCAATCCCTCTTTTATCTTATTTGCATCAGGTAATTTACCTTTAAGATTAACAGCCAAGTCCTTTTCTGCTCTCCAAAGAGTTGTTACACTCCCAAGTCCGATATTAGTTTTATTAGACAACTTCTTATAGTTCTCAATAGAAAATTCCAAAAGCTCTATGATTTCCTTATCCACCTTTACAGGTTCTTTTCCTGCATTATCATTAATCGTCTTTATATTATTTTCATTCGCATTTTCAAAAGAATTATAAAGGTTATGATATCTTTTCATATCCTCTTCTAAAAATTTGAAATATTTATTAAATTCTTTTTCACTCGCACAATATGCACTAAAAGCTATATCCGTATCAAAAACTCCAAAAAATCCCTTTGAAAACTTTTTAAAACTTGCACTTTCATTTTCCTTAACTTCTTTTTTAGTTGTTACCTTTTCAGTATTCTTCGAACAAGCACTAAAAACTAAACAACATAATAACAAAACTATAATACTTTTATTAAATTTCTTCATCTTCCCACAACTTTACTAAAAATTTTTATGTCTTAAATACCAAATAGGATATATACTTGAAAATCCGTCATAAACATCGTTAATCTCTTTTATTTTCTCTGTTATATATTCGTCATCGACATTCTTGTTTTCTACAAAAATATCATATAAATTTTCAATTATAGTATATACTCCTAAAAGTTTAAAAAATGCTCTTGGAACATTATTGTCAAAATATCCATTAACAACACCTGTCAATAAACTGGAATTATTTTCGTGATATAAATTCATATTTCTAAATTCAAAATATGAATCTGACCTTAAAATTTTGTACTCCTCGATTATTTGAAACTTGCCGTCTTTTGAAATTTTTATATCCTCAAGCCCATTAATTCCGATAATGGTTGTACAAGTTCTCTCCTTCAAACAATATCTGTTTCTTTCAAGAAAATCAAAAAGAACATATTCTAAATTTCCCCTGTACTTTCCAAGTCCGTACTTATGCAAAAATTTATTTATTCTATAATTATAATGTTTATTCCACCTACCACAATCCGCTCCTTGAAAGCTCTTGTGGTATTCAAAAATAAATCTTCCTATTTCAAAACCAATCTTATAAGCATCATCATCACTTAAACTATTTTTTTCATCAACAACAAAAGGAATAATTCTATAACAAAACTTATCGTCCAAAATTCCAATATTCTCATAAGAAATATTGGAAAAATTATTTGATAAATTATTTAAACAATCAAAAATTTTATTTATCTTGGAAAATTTTCCATAAGGAAATAAATTCAAAATAAACTTTTCTTTTTCGTTTTCTAAAAAAAATTCCTTGTCATTTATTTTTTCTACTCTTAAATTTTTATTCTTTATAAATTCTATATTTTTAACTAATTCAAGCATAATTTCCCTCTATGTATTAAACTCCAACAGACTTTATAAGAGCCTCATTAACTTTTTTCATAAAGAACTCATCAGTAAAACCGACTTTTTCTCTAAGCCTTTTTTTATCTATCGTTCTTATTTGCTCCAATAACACCACAGAATTTTTAGGAAGTCCAAATTCTGCTGAAACTTCAACATGAGTAGGAAGTTTCACTTTATTCATCTGAGAAGTTATAGCTGCAATAATAACAGTTGGACTATATTTGTTTCCAATATCATTTTGCACGACCAAAACAGGCCTTACTCCCCCTTGTTCTGAACCAACAACGGGACTTAAATCAGCATAAAAAATATCGCCTCTTTTTACCTTCATATATTTTTTCTTTTAGCAAAAACTAAAAGCACTCCCTCTTAAATAATCTTATTTAATTATTATATAGTTTTATGGAAAATAAATCAATACTTAATAATTATTATTGAAAAAAATCACAAAAAAAAGCACCCTTTCGGGTGCTAAAAATATTTTTGTTTATTTATGGCAACAAGGTTTTGATGCTCTGAAGAACCAAATATTTTTTTGTAATTCGCCAATATGTCCTTCTAACATTCCAACGATTATGAAATCTCCAGCTTCATCAGCTTCTTCTCTGATTTTAGTAGCTTCTTCTTTAAGAGCAACTAAGTCATTCATAACTATTTCATTTACTTCGTCAACTGTTACTTTCTTTGATTCTAATTCCTTAATTGTAGCAATTTCAATATATTCTTTTAATGATGCACAAGGGAATCCACCTCTCATTTTGATTGATTCAGCAACTTCATCATACCATTCAAAGAATGTATCATATAATCCTTCTGTGAATGTATGTGTTTGATAGAAGTTTCTTCCTTCTACATTCCAATGTAAGTTATGCAATTTTGTAGTCATAACTGCGATGTTTGATAAATAAACATTTAAACTTTTAAAATCTTTCATTTTTTTATTCCTCCTAAGTGTATTATCATTTACAATAATTATATACCCATTTTTTAAAAAAAATAAAGTTTTTTTTCAAATTTTTTCAAAAAAATTTTTTTATATTTGTGGTAAGTATTTTAGCAAAAAAACTATTTCAAATCACATATTTGGTGTGCTTTTTAAAATTTTTTATGAATTTATTTCTTAAATGGAAAATGATAATTTTATCAAGCAATAATTATCTTAAAAATGGCTAAATTGTAACATTTTTGTAATTGCTTTTATTTTTTTTTCTGTTATAATTTCTAATAGACAAATTTATTAAGGAATGAAGAAAATGAAAAATTTTAACATAGATAATAATAAAAAAAATTTCACTAAAAAAAGAAATTTACAAAATGGTGAAATTAAAAAGACAAATTTAAAAAGCGATGAAAATTTATCTAAAAACAAAGAAGAAAAATTAATACAAAATCCAAATTATATAAAAAGTTTTGACGGACTTCGTGCAATCGCCGTAGTTTTAGTAATGCTTTATCATATAATTCCACATAAAATTGCCGGTGGGTATCTCGGCGTTGTAATCTTTCTAGTTTTAAGTGGATATTTAGTAACCGATAATTTTTTAAAAGAAATGGACGAACATATTCATCTGGATATTTTAAACTTTTGGAAAAAAAGAATTATAAAACTATATACTCCTTTGTTACCGATGCTTAGCATAGTAAGTTTATTAGTATTATGTTTCTTTAATGATATGCTAAATGGATATGTTGGAAATTTATTCAGCTCACTTTTTGGAATAAACAACATTTACCAAATAATACATGGCTTATCTTATTTTGAATCACATGGAAATCCAAATCCATTTACTCATCTTTGGTCTTTGGGTCTTGAAGTGCAATTCTATTTAATATGGCCAATCTTGATTTCAATACTTTATGGAACTTTAAAATTAAAAAGAAAAAATATAGCTATTATAACTTTTATTCTATCTATACTATCTGCTCTAACAATGTATTTACTATATAGTCCAAATACAGATGTTTCAAGAATCTACTATGGAATAGACACTAGAGCATTCAGTTTTTTAATAGGCTCATTGTTTGGCTGTTTATATCCAAGAGAAAAAGTACAAAATTTAGAATTTTCAAAAGGAAGAAATATCGGTATAAATATTTTTTCTGTAATGCTATTTTCTTTTATAATTTATATTTCAATAATACTGGATGCAAAATTAGATATAGTTTATAAATTCGGTATGTATTTTTACTCATTACTTATTGGTCTGTTTTTAGTTTTTATACTTTTAAAAGACAATATAATGAATAAACTTTTAAGTTTAACTCCTTTTACAGTAGTTGGAAGAAGAAGTTATAGCCTTTATTTGTGGCAATACCCTATAACTATATTTATAGGAGATTTTCTAAAGTGGAGTAAAATTTCTGTTATATATTTAGTTTTTATTGAATTTATATTTTCAATTATTTTTGCAGAAATAAGTTATAGAATTTTCGAAGGTAAAAAGAATTATTTAAGGTATATAAATAAAAAATGTGAAGAAGATATAACAAATAAAAATCTTTTTGCATCTGTTGGCATTTTAGCGATTTTTATAATATTTTCTACTTCCATTTTATCTCTTTCACAAAAATCAAATGATATTGATGAGTTAAAGAATAAACTTGAAAATATACAAAAAAATAATGAAGAAAAAGAAAATTATTTAGAAATTCCTGACAAAAAAGTTGCAAGAGAAGTAGCTAAAGATAAAGAAGAAAATAAAGTAGATATTTCAAAAGAAAGTATTACATTTATCGGAGATAGTGTAATGTTATCATCTGCCGATAAAATGAAGGAAGAATTTAAAAATTCTGTTATAGATGCAAAGGTTAGTAGGCAAGCTTGGGATTTACCAAAAGTTTTAGAAGATTTAAATAAAAAGAATAATATAAAAGATATTGTTGTAATCCACTTAGGAACTAATTACAAAATAGACAAAGAAAAGTTTAAAGAATATTTAAAATCTTTAGAAAAAAGACAAATCTTTTTAATTAACTGCGTTGTTCCTGAACCTTGGGAAGAACAAGTAAATATAACGATAAAAGAAATTTCAGATGAAATGGAAAATGTTAAAATGATAGACTGGTATTCTGTTGCTAAAAACAAAAAAGAAATTTTTTACAAAGATGCTACTCACCCAAATGAAAAAGGCGCAAAAGAATACACAGAATTATTAAAAACAGAATTAAGTAAACACATAAAAAAAGGAGCGTAATGCTCCTTTTAAATTACTTTTTTACACTCGCTCCACTTAGTTCAATGCTTTTATTCACAAGAACATTAAGCGCATCAATTGTATTTATTTTTTTATCAATATCTAAAAGACTTAGTTCAGTACAAGCTATTATTCCAATAGTCTCATCATCACAATATCTATTTAAAATTTCAATAAAATCTGTATTTTCTAAATTATTTGTTTCTTTGATATTATAGATTATATCCATAACGGAATTTTTATCTTCCAAAGAAATTTCTTTAACTTCAACTCCATATTTATCGGCATACTTTTCATATACTTTTGAATTTAGTGTCCCAAGTGTTCCAAATACAGCTATTTTTTTTATTCCTCTATCTTTTATTTCTAAAATAGTTTCTTCAATCATATTTATGATTTTTAAATTTGTAAAATTTTTAAATTCATCATAAAAGTAATGACTTGTATTGCAAGGAATAGCAACTGTATTAACTCCAATTTTTTCAAGAGTTTCAAAATCTTTTCTTATTGCATCTAAAAATTCAGTTTTTCTATTTTCAATAATACATTTTGTCCTGTCAGGCATAGTTGAATGATTTAATACAATCAAATTAATATGTTCGTTATCCTTATGTGCATCTGTATTTAAAACTATTTTTTCATAAAAATTAACAGTTGCTAAAGGTCCCATACCTCCAATAACACCCAGTTTATACACTATTTCCTCCTAAATATTTTTCTAAAAACTTTTTCCAATAGAATTTTATTAAAGAAAAACCAAGGTTTCAAATCATAAATAGCAAAAATTGCAGGAGCCCATTTACTTGAAAATGAAATCTTTAAAGATTTTAAAATTCCAACTTGTTTAGTTTTCTTATAACGCCAAATTGCAACCATATCTTCAAAGCCGTAAATAAAAGCATAGTTTGTATCATAGTCGATATATTTACAATCACTTTCTTTTAAATTTCCGGTTAAATCAAGATATGCAATGTAAGGCGTATTTATTCCAATTTTATAAATCAAATTATTAAAATTAGTAGTCCTTGCGTTTATTTCTATCAGATAGATTTCTCCCGTTTTTTCATGCTTTTTAAATTCTATTTCTCCAAAACCTCTATAACCGATTTTTTCTAAAAAAGGCTTTGAAATATCAATTAATTTTTGATTGTACTTTTGAATCGTAAAACAAGATGCTCCAAAGTTTATCGGCCATTGTCTTTGTTTTTGAGCAGTCATATAATGAGTAGTTTTTCCATTTTTATCAATATAACAATCATAAGTCAACATACAATCATCAAAACCCGGAACAATTTCTTGAATAAAAATTTCTATATCATTGTCTTTCGCTTTTTTTATTCCGTTTTCCATTTCTTCAACATTATTACAGATAAAAACTTTATTTCTAAAGACCTTAGTAAACTTTACAGTATCAACAGGCTTGATGATACAAGGAAATCCAACTTCATTTTTTACTTTTTCAACTAATTTTTCATCATTTGCATTAATTGTAGTAGGAATTTTTACTCCGTTTTCTTTGGCAATATCGTATAAAATCCACTTATCCATCAACTTAGTATTAAGACCCCTAACTTGACTAATCAAATAATATTTTTCAAGCTCATCATAATATTTATCTATAAACTCTACATATTTATCATGTGATGGCAATATAACTGGTTTTTCATCTTGCTTTTTACCATATTCAATTAAATCTAAAAAAGTTTGTTCGTCATTCTCATTCAAATCATAAACTTTAAGAAATTCACAAATATATTTTGACTTCGCACCATAAGTTTCAAAATCATAATCGCAAGCAACAACATGAACTCCCTCACGACCCAAACATCTTATCATACTAAGTCCTATATAATAATTACAGCCTAAAACAACCGCTTTATTCATAACTCTACCTCTTAATTAAAATATTGTTCATACCATTTTAAAAATGTATAAATTGTATAAACCTTACGTCCATTATTTTCTACATTATTAAAGTGATTATCCAAAAGTGTATTTATCTTTTCAACGTCAAAAAATTCACCGACAAATTCTTTATTGAAAACTTCTTTAACTATATTATAATATTTTTCTTCTTTAATCCAATTTACAAAAGGAACTAAGAAACCTGCTTTTCTTCTCTTCGCCCAATCCTCCGGCAATTTGTTTTTAGCAGCCTTTCTAAAAGCATATTTTGTAGTTGTTCCGTTTACCTTATGTTTTACAGGGATTGACCTTGCAAGTTCCCACATTTTTTTATCTAACAATGGAACTCTAAGTTCAATAGAATTTGCCATAGTCATTTTGTCTGCCTTTAGCAAAATATCATCAATTATCCACATATTCATATCAAGATACAATCTTTTTGAAACATCGTCCATATCCTTAACTTTATCATAATATTTTTTAGTTAAATCTCTTGAAGTTTCAGAATTTTTATACTTTTCTTTCAAAATTGAATTGGCTTGTTCATCAGACATTATATCAGCTTGTCCAATGTATCTGTCTTCAACCTTTTGTCCGTATTTCATAATAATAGTTTTACCACTAAAATGTTTTTTGTCTTTGAATTTTTTGTATAATTTACTTCTTAAACAAAATGGTAATTTTTTATAAATTCTTTGTGGAAGTGCCTCTTCATATTCATTATATCCTGCAAATAATTCATCAGCACCTTCTCCGGATAAAACTACCTTTACCTGTTCTCTTGCAAGTTTTGATAAAAAGTATAATGGAACAGATGAAAGATTTGCATGTGGTTCATCTGAATAATATTGAACTTTATTTATTCCCTCAAAAAATTCGTCAGGAGTAATTATTTTTGAATAATTTTCTATTCCAAGACTATCAGAAAGCTCCTTTGCATAAACAGTTTCGTCAAATCCTTTGTTGTCAAAGCCGACAGAGAAAGTCTTATTTGGCATCGCAGTCGCAACTACATAACTTGAGTCAACTCCACCTGAAAGGAAAGAACCAACTTCAACATCACTAATCTTATGGTATCTAACTGACTCTTCAACTTCTTTTTCAATCTTACTTACGGCCTCATCAAAAGTCATTTCCTTATAGTCAAGACTTATATTGTAATAACTTTTTATTTCCAACTTTCCATTTTCAAAAATGTAATAATGTCCGGGTCTAAGTTTCTTTACCCCTTTGAAAAAAGTTTCTTCTAAAGGATTGTATTGAAAAACAAGATAATGCTTAAGAGCTTTTTCATTTACTTCTTTTTTGAATTTTGGATATTTCAAAAATGATTTTACTTCAGAGCCAAAAACAAAATCTCCGTCTATCATTGTGTAATAATATGGTTTAATTCCAAAGTGGTCTCTCGCTCCAAAAAGTTTTTCTTTTTTGCTATCCCAGATAGTAAAAGCAAACATACCTCTTAGTTTAGCTAAAATACCTTCTTCGCCATATTCTTCATAACCATGCAAAATTACTTCTGTATCCGTATTTGTTTTAAATTTATATCCTTTTTCTAATAAATCAGCTTTAATTTCTTGGTAGTTGTAAATTTCTCCATTAAAAATTATAGCAATATCATCAGTTTCATTTAAAATTGGTTGAGAGCCCTCATTTAAATCTATTATACTAAGTCTTCTAAAACCAAAATTAATTCCTTTATCAAAATAATAGCCATCACTGTCAGGTCCACGATGAACTATCTGACTATTCATTTCTTTTATTATATTTTCGTCTTTTATATCTTTACTATAAAATCCTACAAATCCGCACATATTTTCTCCTTAAGAATAATTCAAAATTTCTTTTTTACTGTAAATTTTATTGTAACATATTATATCTCATTTTACAAATTTTAAACAATTCTATCCTTTAATGGAAATAAAATTTCCTCTCTATCATAAGAGCTGTTTTTTTCCAAAATATAGTTAAGTCCAATTCTACCTGCCTTATCCATTCCTTGACAACCTGCAAACATAACAACATCATCTTTTTGTGCAAGGTCAATAACCGTTTCAACAGCCTCTTTTAAAGTGTCAAACAAATGAACCTTTATATTGTTTTCATTCATAATTTTCAAAAATATATCTCTTTCTTCGTTGGAAACTTCATCTTTCCAAGTAACCGTATCCTTACTTAAAGTTGCATATATTTCTTTTAATTTTAATTTATCATTCCACTCAATAATTTTTAAAGCATTTTCTTCGTTTAGTTCAACTCCACGATTTCCTCTTATTGCATATAAAAATTTTATATCGTTATACTGCATTTTACAAAGTGTTTCAAGAGTTACATCGATATTAACTTCATTTGCAAAATGGTCATCAATTATTTTAAAATCTTTTTCAAAAATAATTTCAAATCTTCTTTCAACGCCTCTAAATTTTTTCAAAGCACTTTGAATTGTTGAAATACTTATTCCGTCCAAAAGAGCTATTCCTATCGCCACCATTGAATTCATAACAGAGCTAAAACCGGCAGTATTTAATTCAATATGAAATTCACCTTTTTTCAAAATTCCGTTTTTAGTTTCAATATCTCTATTTATGATAAAATCAAATTTACCACGACCTGTTGATAAGTCTAGATTTTTCATTGAAAAATTTTCTTCTAAACTATCCAATGATAAAGAAAAAACTTTAGCCTTAGTTTTTGAGGCTAATTCTTTTATCTCCAAATTATCAAAATTCAAAAGAGCTATTTGATGCTCCTTAGCCTCAGTTATCAGCTTGGACTTTTCTCTTTTATATGCCTCATAGCTACCATGTTGCTCCATATGTTCTTTACTTAAATTATGGAAACTTACAATATTATAATCAACATCCTTTGCTCTATCCAACTCTAAAGCTGCAGAAGAAACTTCCATAATTACCTTATCAGCATTTTTTTCTCTAAAAATACTCAAATACTTTTGTAAATCTAAACTTTCAGGAGTTGTTAAATAAGACGGAATCATAAAATCATCAATTTTTACAAAAACCGTTCCAATAATTCCAACCTTAAGTCCTGCCTCTTCATAAATATTTTTAAGCATAAAACTTGTTGTAGTCTTACCATTTGTAGCAGTAATTCCAATAACATCTAAATCTTTACTCGGCTTACCATAATAATTATGAGAAATTTTTGAAAGAGCGGACCTTGAATTTTTAACTCTAATTTGAATTATATCTGTATCAACAAAGTCCTCAACTATACAAGCATAACAGCCTTTTTCCTTAGCTGAATCTATATAGATATGTCCATCTGTTTTATATCCTTTTATCGCTACAAAAATATCATTTCCTGAAATATTTTTTGAATTATATTCTATTTTTTCAATTTCTTTTTCAATATCTAAATTACCTTTTACTTCTAAAATTTCTAAATCTTCTAAAAGAGTTTTTAATTTCATAACATACTCCTTTCAAAACAAAAAACTAAATAACAAAAAAAGGTCTCATAAGAGACCTTGGAGGCGACATCCAGATTTGAACTGGAGATGAAGGTGTTGCAGACCTCTGCCTTACCACTTGGCTATGTCGCCAAATTGAAATGGAGCGGAAGACGAGATTCGAACTCGCGACCCTCGCCTTGGCAAGGCGATGCTCTACCACTGAGCCACTCCCGCATATTTGGTGCCCAGAGGCGGAATCGAACCACCGACACGAGGATTTTCAGTCCTCTGCTCTACCGACTGAGCTATCTGGGCATATAATATTCAATTTTTTCAAAATTTTTAAAATTTCTGTACTTACTTTTATTTCAATTTTTAGATAGCTCATTCTCTCGTGCTTCGCACTAAACTAAGGCATTGCCTAAAAACAACTTCGTTGTTTTTGCCACTTCCTTATACCGACTTTTCACTATCTGGGCATATAAATTATTCAAATTTTTTCTTTGATAATATTGAAATATAAATCAATAAAAAACAAAATAATCTTAACTCATAAGTACCTTGATATTATACAATATTAATATAACATTGTCAAGTATTTTTCTAAAAATATTGTTGCTATTAATTAATCTCAAATTGCTGTAAATTTAAAATTTTGAACAAAAATAAAATTTTTTTAAAATTTTTTTTATTTTTTGCCGTTTTTTAATTGATTTTTTTTTTTATTGTTGTATAATATATGTTAATATATTTTTTGATAAATTTTAATTTGATTGCTTTTAAAATTTTTCAAAAAAATAATTAGGACAAAAAAATAATTTTATCAGGAGGAGAAAAAATAATATGTGGGAAACAAAATTCCAAAAAGAAGGCTTAACATTTGATGATGTACTTTTAATTCCAGCAAGAAGTGAAGTTTTACCAAAGGATGTTGATTTATCTTCACAACTTACTAAAAAAATCAAATTAAATATTCCGGTTGTTTCTGCTGCAATGGACACTGTAACAGAACATAAAATGGCAATAGCAATGGCAAGAGAAGGTGGTCTTGGGGTAATACATAAAAATATGCCTATCGAACAACAAGCTGAAGAAGTTAGAAAAGTTAAACGTTCAGAAAGTGGCGTTATAAATGACCCATTCTTCTTAACTCCGGAACATAAAGTTCAAGAGGCTGAGGACTTAATGAAAAGATATAGAATTTCCGGTGTACCTATTGTAAATTCTTTAGAAGAAAAAAAATTAGTTGGAATTTTGACTAATAGAGATTTAAGATTTTTAGAAGATTATTCAGTAAAGATTGATACTGTAATGACAAAAGAAAATCTTGTAACAGCTCCTTCAAATACTACTTTAAATGAGGCTGCTCAAATTTTAAGAAATCACAAAATTGAAAAGTTACCTCTTGTAAATGACAAGGGAATTTTAACTGGATTAATAACTATTAAAGATATTGAAAAAGTTGTTAAATATCCAAACTCTGCAAAAGATTCTCAAGGAAGATTACTTGTAGCTGCATCAGTTGGAACAGGTGCTGATACTTTTGAAAGATTAGAGGCTCTTGTAAACGCTGGAGTTGATGCTGTGGTTATCGATACTGCTCATGGTCATTCAATGGGAGTTGTTAAAAAAGTTAAAGAAATCAAAGAAAAATATCCTGAACTTGATATTATCGCAGGTAATGTTGTAACAGCTGATGCAACTAGAACTCTTTTTGAGGCAGGTGCCGATGTTGTTAAAGTTGGTGTAGGTCCAGGTTCAATCTGTACAACAAGAGTTGTTGCAGGAGTTGGTGTTCCTCAAATTACAGCTGTATATGATTGTGCAACTGTTGCTAGAGAAATGGGAAAAACAATCATCGCTGATGGTGGATTAAAATATTCAGGAGATGTTGTTAAAGCACTTGCTGCAGGCGGAAATGTTGTAATGTTAGGTTCAATGCTTGCAGGTACTGACGAATCACCAGGAGAATTTGAAATTTTCCAAGGGAGAAGATTCAAAACTTATAGAGGTATGGGTTCTCTTGCTGCAATGGAAAAAGGTTCAAAAGATAGATACTTCCAAGAAGATGGTAAAAAACTTGTTCCAGAAGGAATTGAAGGAAGAACTCCTTACAAAGGAACATTAGCAGATGCAATTTACCAAATCGTTGGTGGAATTAGAGCAGGTATGGGATATACAGGAGCAAAAGACTTAGAAACTTTAAGAGAAACTGCTCAATTTGTTAGAATGACAGGTGCTGGTCTTATAGAATCTCACCCACATGATGTTCAAATAACAAAAGAAGCTCCAAACTATTCAAAATAGTTATATAGAAAAAGGCTATTCGTTTTAAAGCGAATAGCCTTTATTTTTTTTAATTATTATTGATAAACCGCTCTACTTCCACCAATTAATTTTGGTCTTGAAGTTAATGCTGTTAAATGTGCATTCCCTATTTCTTTTACAGATAATCTTGCCGGTACTTGAACAAATTTTACATGCATACCAATGGAAGTGTCGCCTATGTCAAGTCCTGCTTTTGCAACTATTTTTTCTACAACTACCGGATTTTTAAATAATTCATAAGCTGAGGTTGCGACTCCACCACCCGCATTTTTTTGTGGAACAACATTTACTATTTCAAAATTATTTTTTCTTGCAACACATTTTTCAACAACCAATGCTCTGTTCAAATGCTCACAACATTGAACTGCAAAATTCACATTTATTTTATCCAATTTTTCTTTTATAGTTTCAACAATCAGTTTGCCAACCTCAATATCTGTATCTTTTCCAATATATTTTCCTTTTACTTCACTTGTACTGCAACCCAAAACAAAAATATCGCCCTCTTCAAACTTTGCCTTTTCAATAAGCTCGTCCATACAAATTTGTAAATCTTCTTTGATTTTCATTAAGTCCATAACAAACCTCCTTAAGCCTCTATCTTCCTTAGAGTTCTAAAAAGCAATATAAAACCCGTTACAGCTGAAATAGCATCAACTATTGGATAACTAATCCATGCTCCTAAAACTCCAAATTCACCTACCATAATTATAACTATTGGAATATATAAAAGTGTTTCTCTATAAATCGATAATAAAAAATTGTATCTTTCCTTACCGATAGATTGGAAAAAGTATATACAAATATAATAAAAACTAAGAATTGGAAAAACTAAGATAACATATTTAAAACTTTTAGTAGCTATCTCTAAAAGTCTTTCATCTTTTAAAAATAAATTTATAACAAATTTTACATTGTAAATCATAAATATCCAGATTATCGTAGATAGAGAAAAAACTAATACAAAACCCGTTTTTATAATTTTTTTCATTTTAAAAAAGTTTTTTGCTCCATAATTATAAGAAATTAATGGTTGAATTGAACTACTCACTCCAATCATAGCCACAAACATAAACATAGATACCTTTGTAACTACGCCAACTAAAATAATTGCATCATTTCCACCAACAGGTAAAAGCAAATGATTAAGCACACTAATCAAAATCGCATCCGAAAACTCTATTATGAATGAAGAAAAACCTATCGCTAAAATATTGCAAGAAATTTTTATATCAAATCTTGGAATCAAACTAAAACCATTTTCTCTTTGCAATTTTTTTATATAGAAAAATGCAAATACAAAAGAAATAATTTGACTAAAAACGGTAGCAATTGCTGCACCCTCAACGCCCATATTAAAATGTTTAACTAAAACAAAGTCGATTACTATATTTATAAAAGCTCCGATGCTTGAAGAAAACAACATAACTTTCATATTCCCATAAGCAATATTCATATAACCAAAGACTGTTGTAAATGCTAAAAAAACACTCCCAAACATAACTATTCTTAAATATCCAACTGAATATATGAGTATTTCATCTCTTGCTCCTAAAAACATACAAATATTCTTAATAAACAAAAGAGAGATTGTTGTAACTAAAAAAATTATAATCAAAGTTAGTCCTGTTACAGCCGTTGTATATTTAGTTATTTCTTTTGAACGCTTTTCTCCAAGCCTTCTTGATATTAAATTTGAAACTCCAATTCCAAGACAAATTGAAATTGCAATAACGAGTCTTTGCAAAGGAAAAACAACGCTCAAAGCGCCTATCGAATTTGCTCCAACATATTTTCCAACGAAAAAAGTATCGACCATATTGTATAGCTCTGCAATCAAAATACTCAAAATTCCCGGAATTGCAAAATGCAAAAGCGCTTTAATAATATTATTTTCAGAATAAATACTCTTCGTGTCCATTGTTATAAAACTCCTTAATCCTCATATCCATTTGGATTATTTAATTGCCATCTCCAACTATCTTCACACATTTCTCTTATTCCATATTTAGCTTCCCAACCAAGTTCTTCCTTTGCCTTAGTAGAATCAGCAAAACATTCTGCAATATCTCCGCTTCTTCTCGGAGTAACTACATATTTTATCTTTTTCCCTGTAACTTCTTCAAAATTTTTAATCATATCAAAAACACTATAACCTTCACCTGTTCCAAGATTATAAATTCTAACAGCTTTACTGTCTTCAAATTTTTTAATTGCTTTTATATGACCTAATGCTAAATCCAAAACATGAATATAATCCCTTACACCTGTTCCATCTTTTGTTTCATAGTCATCTCCAAAAACTCTAACATAGTCTAATTTACCAACTGCAACTTGAGTTATATATGGAACTAAATTATTAGGAATTCCATTAGGATTTTCACCTATTCTACCGCTCTTATGAGCTCCAATCGGATTAAAATATCTAAGAAGAACAATATTCCAATCATTATCGGAAATATACAAATCCGTAAAAATTTCTTCTGAAAATAATTTTGTTCTTCCGTAAGGATTTGTAACAGAAAGTGAAAAATCTTCTTTTATAGGAACAGACTTCGGCTTTCCATAAACAGTAGCAGAAGAGCTGAAAATTAAATTTTTTACATTAAATTCTCTCATAACTTCTATAAGTTTTATGCTTCCGTTAATATTATTATCATAATATTCTATAGGTTTTTCAACTGATTCTCCAACAGCCTTAAGTCCTGCAAAATGTATTACCCCATAAATATCATTTTCTGAAAAAATCTTTCTAAGTATTTCTTTATCTCTAACATCACCTTTGTAGAATTTGATTTTTTTGCCACTAAGCTCTTCAATTATCCTTAAAACTTTTTCGCTGGAGTTGTAAAAATTATCAATTATTACTACATCATATCCTTCATTTAAAAGTTCTATACAAGTATGAGAGCCAATATATCCCGCTCCTCCGGTAACTAAAATTTGTTTCATATTTATCTCCTATTTTATATTTTTTATTAATTCTCTACATCTAATTTCATCTTTTTTTAATTGCTCTATCAGTTCATCAACTGAATTGAACTTAATATTATCTCTTAATCTTTTTGAAAAGCAAAGCTCAATATCTTTTCCGTAAATATCTTCATCAAAATCAAAAATATGTGATTCTATTGTAGATTTTTTATTATCAAAAGTTGGATTGTAACCAATACTTGAAAAGCTATAAAGTTCTTTTTCATCAACTATCGTCTTTGTAAAATAAACTCCCTCTTTTGGAATAACATAATTAAAAGAAATATCCAAATTTGCAGTAGGAAAACCTAGATTTCTCCCTCTTTGAAAACCAGAAACAACTTTACCCTTTATAGAATAAAAATTACCAAGCAAATCTTTTACAAGTTCAACATTTCCATTTCTTATGTATTCAATAATTTTTGTACTACTAATTTCCATATTATCTAAACTTATCTTATCAACAATAGTACAAGATAAATTTTTATTATTCATATACGATTTAATAAAATCAGTATTTCCTTCACGATTTTTTGCAAATCTATAATCACTTCCAACAACAATATGCTTTACACTTAAATTTTCAGTTAAAAACTCCAAAAATTCTAATGGAGTTAAATTTTTAATCTTTTTAGAAAACTCAATGCTAAAAACATAATCTATTTTAAAACTTTCAAGCCTTTTTAATTTATCATAAAAGGACATTATCCTACTTGAACTCTGATTAAAAATAAAATCCTTAGTATGGCTTTCAAAAAGAAAAACAACAGTCTTATATCCCTTTTTAATCTTTATATTATTTAATTCAGAAATCAAACTTTGATGACCGATATGAAAACCATCAAAATTTCCCAGAGCTACAACAATATTATCAAATTTAAAATCACTTTCCAAATTCAATTTAAAATGCTCCATAAAAACCCCTTTTTCATTTAATCTTTAAAGTAATTATACAACAAAAAAGAGTAAATTTCAATTTTGATACTAAACACTAATTAAAATTACTAAAGTTAAATAAAGTACCTGCTTGAAGACCTCTCCAAGCACTACGTTTTGTCGAGGTGACGTTTTAGGTGCTTTTTAAAATATTTAGTCAGTATTTATTAGTTATTGAACCTAAAAAAGTGTGTCCGTTAAGAACACACTTTATCTATAATTTTTCTATTGCATCTAATATATCTGTTAAGCAATCTGTATCTAATTTTTCGGCTTCCCCTTCATCAACCATTTCAGGTATTTTTTTATCAAGTGGAATTTTTGCAACATTTGTAAGTCCAAATTTTCTTGATATGTAAGGTAAGTCACTTTCTCCAAATATATTTAATTCTTCGTTACAACAAGGACATTTAAAGTAACTCATATTTTCAACAATTCCTATAATTGGAATATTCATCATTCTTGCCATTTTAACTGCCTTTTCCACAATCATAGAAACCAAATCTTGTGGTGAGGTTACAATTATAATTCCATCAACAGGTAGTGATTGGAAAACTGTTAGTGGCACATCACCTGTTCCTGGTGGCATATCAACGAACATATAATCTACATTTTCCCAAACAACATCTGTCCAAAATTGTTTTATTACTCCTGCGATAACAGGTCCTCTCCAGATAACAGGGTCTGTTTCTTTTTCAAGTAATAAATTTATACTCATTATTTTAATTCCATTTTCAGTTGTTGAAGGAATGATTCCTCTTTCATCTATTCTAGCTTTTCCGTCAATCCCAAAAGATTTTGGTATTGATGGTCCAGTAATATCGGCATCTAAAATACCAACTTCTTTTCCTCTTTTCATCATTCCACTCGCAAGCATAGAAGTGATTAAAGATTTTCCAACTCCACCTTTACCACTAATTACACCTATAACTTTTTTTATGTCGCTAAATTGATTTTGTTCAACCAACAAGCTTTCAAATTCTTCTGATACCCCACAGCTTGATGCACTTGAGCAACCAGAACAACCACCTGAACTACAACCACTACTCATATTGTTCCTCCTATATTTTTAATTCTTCAGAAATATACATTTTATAATATATTCCCTTTTTATTTATCAATTCTAAATGAGTTCCTTGTTCAAGAATAATCCCATTTTCGATTAAAACAATCTTATCACAATCCTTAATCGTTGACAATCTATGCGCAACAATTATAGACGTCTTTCCTTTTAAAATTTCTTTCATCTTATTTTGAATGATTTTTTCCGTTTCAGTATCTATCGAAGAAGTTGCCTCATCTAATATCAATAATTTCGGATTTTTTATCAAAGCTCTTGCAAAAGAGATTAATTGTTTTTGACCGTTGGATATACTATACCCATTTTCGCCAATGATTGTATCAATTCCATTTGGTAACTTATTTATAAAGTCATTTATTCCAAGCAAATCACAAACTTCAAAAATTTCCTCATCACTTGCATTTACATTTCCAAATTTTATATTTTCTTTTATTGAAATGGAAAAAAGTTGTGGCTGTTGCAAAACATATCCAAGATTGTCATACAAAAAAGTTTTATCAACAATTTTATAATCAATTCCGTCAAGATAGATATTTCCGGAAGTTACATCATAAAATTTACAAATCAAATTTACTATTGTAGATTTTCCACTTCCCGTACTTCCTATAAAAGCAACACTTTCACCTTTTTTTATTTCAAAATTAAAATCTTTTAAAATTAATTTTTCATCATCAAAATAATGAAAATTTACATTTTCAAATCTAATATTTCCTTCAAATTCCAAATTGTTTTTCTTTTCTTGTAAAACTTCATCTTCTTCATACAAAATTTGAAAAACTCTTTCAGCTGATGCCTGTGCAGATTTTAAATCTGTAAAAATTTGAGCGAGCATTTTAAAAGGCTCAAATATTTGAAAACTATAAGTTAAAAAACTTAAAAACGCTCCGTATGTCATTACATTTTTCATAACTGAAATTGACGAAAAATTAAATGCAAAACCTACACCAATACTTGCAACAAACATAACTATCGGAACAAAGATTGCAGATATTAATATAGATTTTAAATTATATTTTCTATATTTTTCATTGAAACTTAAAAATTCTCTTCGCTTTTTGTTTTCAATTCCAAGTGCCTTTATCGTCTTTATATAGCTTAAAGACTCTGTATAACTTTTAATGATTTTTGAATTGTAATCTCTTACTTTTCTTTGAAATTTCAAAATGTTTTTTTGAAAAATCATCGTAACTATATAAATTACAGGTAACATTAAAAATAGCATTAGAGTCAATGTGTAACTTAAATAAAGCATAATCGAAACAGAAAACAACAAAACAATAATGCTATGACAAGCATCTATGACTCCCCAACTAAAAACTTCGCTAAGTTTTTGAACGTCTGAAGTCAATCTTGAAATCAATTCACCTGTTTCATATCTCTTTACTGTTGTCAATGAAAATCTTTCAATTTTTTCAAAAACGGATTTTCTAATTTCCTTTGAAACTTTATATTCCAGTTTTCCACCTAAAACATAAAAACTGTAAATTGCAAGAGTTGAAATTATTACAAGCGAAAAAAATGCAATTCCAGCTAAAACAAAACCTCTTAAGTTCTGTCTTGTTATAAAATCATCTGTAAGTAGTTTTATAGACAAAGGAACAACTGCTTGTAAAACACCTGCAATTACAACTACAAACATCAACATATAAAGTTTTTTATATTCAATTTTATAAAATTTTATTAAATCTCTAAAAACATTTATATTTACAATTTTCTTTTTATCCATTATTTACATCATATTCCTTACTTTGAATTTCATTTATCTTGCTATACATTCCATTTTTTTGTATCAATTCATTATGCTTTCCACTTTCAACAATCTTTCCCTCATTAATAACAATTATGTTATCACAATTATTTATCGTTGAAATTCTATGTGAAATAAAAATTGACGTAAATTTTCTATCCATTGATTTTAAAGCATTATTTATCTTCAAATCCGTATTCATATCAACAGCACTTAAACTGTCATCTAAAATCAACACTTCAAACGGTTTTAACAAACTTCTCGCAATGGAAATTCTCTGTTTTTGTCCACCAGAAAGATTTACACCGTTATCCACAACTATAGTTTCATATTTTGAAGAAAAATTCAAAATTTCGTTGTGAATTGAAGAAATATTAGTCGCCCCATAAACAGAGTCTTCCCCTATATTGTCATCAACAATTTTTACATTATCCATAATTGACATATTAAAAAGTTCACTATCTTGCATAATCGCAGAAATTTTTTCTCTAATGTACCTTTTATTTATCTCATTTATATTTATTCCGTCAATTAAAATTTCTCCACTTGTAGCCTCAAAAAGTCCAAGCAAAAGATAGACTATCATACTCTTGCCACTTCCGGTTGCTCCTATGATTCCTAAACTTTCCCCTGCATTTACTACAAAACTTACATCATCTAAAACTAAATTTTCATTAATTTTTAAAGATACATTTTTAAATTCTATTTTTTCAGAAAATGAAACATCACTTATTCCACATTCATAATCTTCCTCAGGTAAATCCAAAACTTCATAAATTCTGGAAATCGAAACACTTGCTTTCGCCATATCACTAAGCAACTGCCCAATCTGTCTAATAGGCCAAACAATCATATTAATATAGATAACAAAAGCAATCAAATCTCCAAAATTCATTTTGCCTGTAATTGTTTCATAACCACCTACAACCAAAACTATCGCCAGTTGTAAAAAAGTTAAAAAGTCATTTACAGCCCTAAACTTTGCAAAAGTCCTCATAAAAGTATTTTGCATAATATTAAAAGTTTCATTTTTTTCTCTAAAAAGATTTAAAATATACTTTTCACGATTAAAAGCCTTAATAACTCTAGTATTAAACAAAACTTCTTTTATGAATACCATAAGTTCACTTTCAGCCTCATCTGTTTTTTTGAAAATTTTTCCAATTTTACCATAAAAAACATAAGACAAAATGGAAATAACAACGCAAAGACTTATACTTATAGTCGCAAGTTTAAAATTAATCAAAGACATAACTATAATTACCAGAATAATTGTTGCAACAGAGCCGAATGCATTTACAAGCTGAGTTGCAAAAAGTTTTCTAACCGTTTCAATATCAGAAGAACTTCTTTGAATCAAATCTCCAGTAGAATAATCATTTAAGCATCTTATATCCAAATTTAAAAATTTATTATACATTTTTTCTTTTAAATTAAAAATCAAATTTTCACAAGCGACATTTGAGTAATAATTCCTTAAAAAAATAAAAATACAGCTAATTCCTGTTAAAATAACTATTACAAAAGCCAATATGTATATATTTTCTCTTAAAAAATCTCTACCACCTATAAAGTCAACAGCTCTCCTTAAAATATCGTACTTATAATCCTTATTTCCGATTATAGAGTCAACTGTAATCATAATAACAATCGGAGTAAGCCCCGAAAAAATTTGTATAAAAATTGTAGAAATCATAGAAAGAAAATAAGTTAATCTATTATTTTTTAAAATTTTCCAAAAAAGTTTAATTTCTTTCAACATATCACCTCATAAAATACATACATATATTTTAATCTAATTTAGAAAAAAAGGCAAATTTATTTGGGTTTGTTCCACTTTTTTGGTATAATACATAGGAGGTGATTTTATGTGCACAACTTTTTCTATTTTTAGAAATGGAGAAACATTGCTCGGGAGAACAATGGACTTAAGAGATTATCACAGATATGAATTTAAATTTTTCCCAAGCAATTATAATTATGAAGAAGATATTTTTGGAAACAAATTATATACAAAATACAAAATTATGGGAACAACATTTAGAGATTACGACCATTTAATAGATGGAATAAATGAAAAAGGTCTTTTGGGTTGCACCAACTCTTTTAGAAATGTAATTAATTTTAAAAAAGAGCCTAACAATACAAGATTAAATTTAACATCAACAAAGATATTAAATGTATTTTTGACAAATTGTGAAACTTTAGAAGATATAAAAGCACTTGCTCCTAAAATACATATCGTAGAAAAATCTCTTGTCGATGAAACGAATTATTCAAGACATTACCACTATATGTTTACAGATAAAGATAATAAAAGTTTGATCATGGAAATAAAAGACGGAAATTTAGAAGTTTATGAAAATGAATATAACATAATGACAAACAGTCCAAGATTTGAAAAACATATAAAAAATTTACAAAAATATTTAGAAAAAAGAGAATTAAAAGGAAATATTCACACGCCGACAAAAAGATTCATAAGAGCATACATAGAGTTGGAAAATTTAAAACAAAATGAATTTTCAAAAAGTAACGAAGATATTTTATTTGATTCACTAAAAAAATTCACAATAACAAAAAAAGATTTGGAGAACATTTCAGAAAGCTCACAAAATATAACATTATACTACTCAATGTCAAACGCAAAAACTTTAAAATATCATTTGAAATATACCGCTTCAAAAAATATAAACATCTTTTCATTTGACGACTTTAAAAATGAAAACAAAAAAGAAATAGTTCAGTTTATTTAGCACAAAAGAGAGACTTTAATATACAAAGTCTCTCTTTTAATTTATTCAAATACTATTTTATAATTTTCTTTTATTTCCTTGGTTGTATTTAACATTTCTATAATAATTTTTTTTGCAACTTCTTTTGACTGCTCAAAAATGCCACTTTCTCTTGCATCCTTTTCAGCGTTTTCCTTACCACCTTGAGTAAACTCTGTATAATCTTCAACTTTAATTGGATTAAATATAGAATTCTTTTCATCATAGACCTTTAAAGATTTAAAATCCAACTCATTAGATAAAATTTTCGATTCAGGTAAAGTAATTTTTATCGTTTTACCGCCCTCATCAACATTTATCTTCGTTTCTGCTAAATCAATCCCAATCTTCAATATTCCAGTATAACTAACTATAAAACTAGATTTAGTAAAAGGCAATTTAACATTAAATAAAGTATTCCAGTCTTCTCTACTCACTATTTCTTTATATTTATATTGAATTGTGGATAATTCTTTTAATTCTTTAATTTGTACTCCAATAGTTTCATTTGTAATTTTAGGTTTTCCATTATCTCTACGATTAAAAAAATAAAATCCTACCCCTAAAACTAAAATCAATGCCAAAGCAATAGATATAGACTTTTTTAAAATTTTTGTCATAAAACAATCCTCCTAAATAAAAATAATATCGTAACCATTATATATATATGTATATATGGAATGTCAATATTTTGTATAAAAAGGCGAATAAATTAAATTTTATTCGCCATATCTATTATCTTTTTGAATCTATGATTTACTCCGGATTTACTTATGTTTAAAATTTCTGCAAGTTCTTTTAATGAAAAAGTTGGATTTTTCAATCTTAATTCACATAAGTCAAGTAAATTTTTATCCAAATTTTCTTTTCCATATTTTTTATAAACTGTATTTATTGCATCAATTTGTGTAAATGAAGTATTTAAAGTTTTATCTAAATTTGCCGTTTCACAATTTGTTAGTCTGTTTGTATTGTTCTTTATTTCTTTTATCATCTTAGTTTCTTCAAATTTGAATAAACTGTTTACCGTTCCCATTAAAGAAAGAAAATCAGAAATCATTGCACTATCTTTTACATATACGATATGTTGCCCCTTTTTTTCAAGACTTTTTGCTTTTATTCCAAATACTTTTAAATATCTTATAACAAGTTTGGATAATTCATCTGAATTTAAAGTAAATTCCAAATGGTAACTCTTGTCGGGATTGGCTATTGAGCCTGCACCTAAAAAAACTCCACATAAAAAGTTTTTAATAAAATCTTTACTTTTTGTAAAATCATCATAAAGCTCATCTTTTAAGAAAAGACTATCAAGGTCTGAAAAGTAAGTATCTTCTAAAAACTTCTTTGAAATTTCTTCATCTTCAATTACAATTTTATATACATTGTTTTTTCTTAAGTTTGAAATTTTTGAAACTATTATCTTTCCGTCATAAGAGTATAGAAATTTAAAAAGCTTAAAAATTCTTCTTATGATTGAATTGTTTGTAGTTTCAAATCTAATCGTAAAAGAAAAATTACTAAAAACAATCGTTCCATTAGTCCTTATAAAAGCAGAAAGTTCAGAAATAGCAGATTTTTTTTCTACTATTTCTCTTCTTGAAAGTTCATTTTTTAAATCAGTTGAAAATGCCATTATTTTATTTTTCTCTTTTCGTAAAAATAATTCGCACTCTTTAACATATTTCTTTCAGCATCATGCTTTACTAATTTTATAGCCTTGTCATAAGGTAAAAATATTGCCTCTACAAAGCCCTCTTCTCTCTGTGGATTTAAATTCAAATCTTCAGGCTCCATATAAAAATAATGAACTGTTTTTTTCACTTTTTCACCGTCATTATGTTGGTAATCATATTTTACAAAACCTAAATACTTTACGATTTTACCAAGTATTCCAGATTCTTCTTGCACTTCTCTAACAGCTGCCACTTCTTTAGTTTCATTATCTTCAAGTCTTCCTTTTGGTAAAACCCATTCATTGCTAAACTTCTTTAACAAAAGAAAATTGCCATTATGAATAACAACTCCACCAGCACTAACCTCTAGCATAAAACCTCCTATTATCATATCACATATCCTCTTAATATTATAACACGAATTAAATATACATTCAAATAATAAAAATTAATTTGTATCCATAGCAACAATATCATAAATATGATATAATAAATGGTAGTTTATATTAAAGGAGATTATAATGAAATTAGGAATAGTTGGATTACCAAATGTTGGTAAAAGTACATTATTTAACGCAATTACAAAAGCCGGAGCCGAATCGGCAAATTATCCTTTCTGTACTATTGACCCGAATGTAGGTCTTGTAAATGTACCTGATGAAAGATTAAATAAATTAACTGAACTTTATAATTCAAAAAAGACAATTCCTGCTGTTATTGAATTTTATGATATTGCAGGTCTTGTAAAAGGTGCAAGTAAAGGTGAAGGTCTTGGAAATAAATTTTTATCTCATATTAGAGAAGTTGATGCAATCGTAGAAGTGATTAGATGTTTTGAAGATGAAAATATCGTTCACGTTGACGGAGAAGTTAATCCACTAAGAGATGTTGAAACTATTAACTTGGAACTTATTCTATCAGATTTAGAACTTGTGGAAAAAAGATTAGAAAAAGCTAGAAAATCTTTAAAGGGAAACAAAAGTTTTAAAGAAGAAGTTGACCTTTTAGAAAAAATATTACCTGTTTTAGAAGAAGGAAAATCTATTAGAACTTTAACTTTTGATGACACTGAAAAAGCAATTTTAAAAAACTTTTCTCTTTTGAGTGTAAAGCCTATAATTTATGTTGCAAATGTAAATGAAGATGATATGATTGATGAAGGAAAGAGTAACGAATATGTAAAAATTTTAGATGATTTTGCTAAAAATGAAAATTCCGGAATCGTAGTTATAAGCGCTCAAATAGAAAAAGAAATTTCTGAACTTGAAGATGATGAACAAGTGGAATTTTTAAATGATTTAGGAATTTCAGAAAGTGGTGTTTCAAAGCTTATAAAAGAAAGCTACAATCTTTTAGGACTTATGAGTTTCTTAACAGCAGGCCCTGAAGAAACAAGAGCTTGGACTATAAAAATCGGAACAAGTGCCGTTAATGCTGCCGGAAAAATTCACTCAGATATTCAAAGAGGTTTCATCAGAGCAGAAATTGTAAATTATGATGATTTAATCTCTCTTGGAAGTATGGTTACCGCAAGAGAAAAAGGTCTTGTAAGACTTGAAGGTAAAGAGTACATTATGCAAGATGGAGATGTAGTTTACTTTAGATTTAATGTTTAAAACGAAAAGACTGTGCAACAAACACAGTCTTTCTTTTTTTACCTACCTAGAATATTTTTTACTTCTTCGTCTTTTAATTCATAATTATAAAATAATTTATAAAATTCTTTTACTTCTTTTTTAATATCATAATTATAAACTTCAGGATAAACTAAATTCCCAAGCCATTTCATTCCAATTACTCTATTAACTGCAGGTGGTCTTCCGAAGAAATTATATGGACCACTAGGAGCATAGGAAACTTTATTTTCCTTTACAGCTTTTAGAGTTTTAAAAGTTTCTTCTCCTTTAATTTGTTCAGCTAATTCTTTTGATTCAAAAATCAAGAAATCAGGATTTACTTCTGATAATTTTTCAAAAGGAATTTCATTTCCTGAACCGCCTTTAACTTTTTCTACGATAATTGGATTTTGAGCACCGATAAATTCAATAATATCAGCGTGGATAGATCCTTTTGCATTTGCAAATAGTCCTGTTTTTCCTCCACCGTAGTAAACTTTTTTAACATCTTTTATCTTTGCCTTATTTTCTTCAATTTCCTTATATGTCTTTTTGATATATTCAGAAAGTTCTTTTCCTCTTTCTTTATTACCTAAAACTTCAGCAAGTCTGTCAAAAGCTTCAGGTAGTTTGTCAAGAGTTAACTCAATGAAAACTACAGGGATTTTTAATTGTTCTTGTAGCTTGTTTAAATCTTCTTCAATTCCTTTTTTCTTTTCACCCATATCAATTATTACATCAGGTTTTGCATTTACAACAGCTTCCATATTAAGATTGGCTTTCTTTCCATAGAACGCTCCAAATTCAGGTAATTTTTTCAACTCATCGGTAATATACTTTTCTGTACTCTTTGAAAATTTTGATGCTACCCCAACAAGTTTATTCGGCTCAAAAATATGCAACATAACTTGTGCAGGATTTCCTGATGGAGCAACTCTTGTAATGTTTTGTTTTAAAGTAACTTCTCTTCCCAAGTCATCTTTAAAAACTCTAGTTTCGTTCTTTGTCTCTGTTTGTTCATTTTTCTTTTCAGCAGGTTTCGAACAAGCTGTAAAAAGAAGTCCGAAAGTTAAACAAAGAGCTAAAATTCTCTTAAATTTTTTCATATTTCCTCCTTCTCCACCACTACAATGGCTGTATTTTTAGGTTTACAATAATATTTTGTAAAAATTTCCCCATTGTAATTGTAATCTATATCTTTTACATTAGATATCAAATTAATTCCTTTTTCGCCATACCATTTATTTAAGTACTTAATAACTTCTTCATCATCTTTTAATGGTTGACCAAATTCAAAAGTTTGTCTGTAAATTTTATAGGGAATTTTTCTATCATCTAAAAACTTACAAATATCTTGAATAGTATTTTTATTCGGATTATGAACAATACTTTTTTCAACATCATTTCGTATTATTATCATCCTTTTAGTAAATAAGTTAAAAAAATTGTAAAAATAATCTTCAACATTTCCAAAATGACTAAATAAAATATTATCACTTACTCCAATTTTTTCAAAAAGTTCTCCATCATAACAATTAGAACAAATTGTCTTGAAATTTTTAATTTTGTTTTTTGCAATATTATCTTCCAAAAGACCTAAAACCTTATCATCATAATCTACCCCAATTATATCACTGAAATAATCAGATAATTTCATAGGCAAAATTCCTAATCCACAACCGAAGTCAATAAGGCTTTCTCCTTTTGGAATGATTTTTTTGATTTCTAAAGTCATATTATCGTGATATTTAGTATATTCTGAAGCAACTAAATACCATTTTATTCTATCTTCATTCCAAAATATAATCGCGTCTAACCTCCTTATAATCAGGAATACAAAATTTTCCGTTTTCAGTTTCAATTAAATTTATAGGAACATTATATAATTTTTCTAAAAGTTCCTTATTCAAAATAGATACATCTCCAAAAAAACTTTCCTTATTTTTTCTAACTATAAGTACCTTATCTGCATAAGTCAAAGCGTGATTAGGATTATGAGTTGTAATTAAAAATCCTATATTTTTTTTCTTCAATGAATTACAAATTTCCATTATCTTTAGCTGATTTCCATAATCTAAATTAGCAACCGGCTCATCCATAAAAATATAGTTATTGGCTTGCAACAATGCTCTTGCAATTAAAACAAGCTGTCTTTCTCCTCCGCTGATTTGCCTGTAGTTTTTATCTTTTAAATAAGAAATCCCTAAAGTTTTTAAAATTTCAACTGATTTTTCATAATCTTCCTTTGTAGTTTTATAGAAAAATCCGTCTTTTTTAGAATAATTCCCCATTAATATAACATCAATAACTTTATAGTCAAATGCAGGAAAATGAATTTGCGGAATATAGGAAATAAATCTTGAAAGTTTTTTGCTGTCCAATATTTTTAAATCATTATCATCAATCAATGCTTTGCCGTTTTTTATAGGAATTAGTTTTAAAAGTGCTTTTAATAAAGTTGATTTACCAGCACCGTTTTCGCCCAAAACACAAATTATTTCTCCTTTGTTTAGAGAAAAACAAATATCTTTTAATATTTCATTTTTCCCATAAAAAACTTGTAAATTTTTAACCTCTATCATAATCTCTACCTTTTTTATAAATTAAATACAAGAATATAGGTGCTCCAATAAAAGAAGTAACAATTCCAATAGGAATTTCAGAAGTAGTAATATTTCTGCATAAAATATCGACAACAAGTAAAAAACTCGCTCCTAAAAGTCCAGATGCGGGAATTACAAATCTATAATCATCTCCGAAGATAAGTCTTGAAAAATGTGGTATTACAAGTCCAATCCATCCAATTATTCCTGTAACTGCAACACTTGAAGCAGTCATTAATGTTGCAAAAAATATTATAATAAATCTTATTTTTTCAGTATTTAATCCAAGTGTTTTAGCCTCTTCTTCCCCCATTGTAAAAATATTTATTTCTATTTTATATAAATTTGAAACTATAAGTCCAATTACAATAGGGAAAAATATAAATTTAAAATCAATCATTTTTACTGATGCCAAAGAGCCCATAAGCCAATATGTTATGCTTGGTAGCTGATTTTCCGTATCTGCAACAAGTTTTACAAAAGAAATTAAAGAAGAAAATAAACTTCCTATCATCATTCCAGTTAAAATAAGTCCTAAAATTCTATCACTTCTAAAAATTTTACTTAAAGTGTATGTTACAAAAACTGAAAGAATCCCTAAACTAAAAGACAAAAGTGTTATTTCAAAAAAATTAAAATACATCAGTATTCCAAAAGCTGAACCAAATGCTGAAGCTTGTGTTGCTCCTAAAATATCAGGACTTACCATTGGATTTTTTAAAAGTCCTTGAAACAATGCACCACTTGTAGAAATACCTGCCCCTACAAGCATAGCACATAATACTCTTGGAATCCTTATATTCCAAATTATTGTACTTTGAACTGAATCACTAACGATTCCATAAAAAATTCTATCTACTATCACTTTTATTACTTCAAAAAATTTAACAGGATAACGACCGATGCTAAATGAAAAAATAAAAGCTAAAACTAAAATAATTGTCAAGACAAAAAATTTTAATCTAATTTTAGTATTAATCATATAAACTCTCTTTTCTTTATTTTTATAAAAATATAACGATAGTATAAAAATTATAAAACATATCAAAATAAAAGTCAATACATTTTATCACACAATCAAAAAGAAACAATATATTTTCCATTAAAAAATTTTTAAAATTAAAATTAACAAAAAAAGTCTAGCTATGAGTTTCCTCAACGCTAGACTTTTATTCTGTAACAACAAAGTTCTAAGGATAATGCTTGATTAGAACCATCGTATTATTGTCTTAAAAATTCTTCTAATGTAATATTTTTCTTAAAAATTTTATTTGCATTTTCTACGCCAACAAAGCGAAAATGCCAAGGCTCAAATTTATAATTAGTCTTATCTTCTTTATTTTCAGGATAACGAAGAATAAAACCATATTTATGAGCATTTTTTATAAGCCATTTAAATTCTTCAGTTTCTTTAAAAGATTCTTTTAAATTTTTTTCTTCATCTTTTCCAATTATATCTAAACTTTGTCCAATTTGTGATTCATTATGACCTGCACTAGAATACATAGCATATTCAATATATTTGTCATTCTTAGGTGCATTTTTATTAAGTTGCTTTTGTTCTTCGTAACTTATAAATCCTTTATGCAAATCTAAAGTTATTCTATCTCTATTTGCATCTACTTTCATTAAATCAAATTGTTTTTCGACAAATTTATCAAAGCCGGGATTAAAATCACTAGGTAATTTATACTCCGTATTTACTAAAAGAATTCCCTTTATAACTTTAAATAATTTATTTTTAGATACATTTTCAATATTACTACTTTTAACAAAATAAAATTTATCTTCAAATTTAACCTTACTTATTCCATCTTTATATCCAAAAACTTCTAAATATTTTTCCTCTTCAACTTTTACTTTCTCTTTTAAAAGCTCCTCTGTTTCATAAAGAGATACTTTTTTCAAAGTTTTTGCATAATTAGTTGCAATATCTGAAAAATCTTTAACTTCCGGCAAAGTTAATGTTTCAAAATTGTATGGCATTTTACTTTCCAATTCAATTTTCTTCATTTTTTGTCGATTATAAAAATAAACCGAAGAAATCAATATTATCAAAAAAATTGTTATTAAAAAAATTATTTTTTTACTTTTTTTCAAAATATAAACCTCTATATAATTATAATATATATAATTAAAGGGATTTAGAAAACTAAATCCCTTAAACTATTTTATTCAACATCTAATACTTTTCTTCCTTTATACATTCCTGTGTCAGGATTAACTCTGTGAGGTACAACTAATTCATTAGTTTCAGGATCTCTAACTAGAGCTACTTTAGGTAGTCTATATGAAGATGCTCTTCTTTTATCTCTTCTTGCTTTAGAAGTTTTTCTCTTAGGTACTGCCATTATAACACCTCCTCTGAATTTTTATAACATATACCCCCGTTTTAAACGGATAACAAAAATATTATACTATAAAAAAATTAATTTGTCAACAATTATTTTACTAAATCCATAGTATCTCTTGCAATCATTAACTCTTCATTTGTAGGAACGATTAAAACTTTAACTCTTGAGTCATCTGCTGAAATAATAGCCTCATCTCTTGTATCATTTTTAGCATCATCAAGTTTAATTCCGTATTCTTCCATTCCTTCTAATATTAATTTACGCATTGAGGCTGAGTTTTCACCAATACCACCGGCAAATGAAATAGCATCAATATGTCCTAATTCAGCCATAAATCCACCAACATATCTTCTTACTCTTGTGATGAACATATCTAAAGCTAATTGTGCTCTGTCATTTCCTTTTTCTGCTGCCTCTTCTAAATCTCTAAAGTCTGAACTTAATCCTGAAACTCCAAGAACACCTGATTTTTTATTTAAAATTTGATTCATTTCATCAGCTGAATATCCTTTTTCGTTCATTAAGAAAGTCATAACAGTTGGGTCAATATCTCCACTTCTTGTTCCCATTAAAAGTCCTTCTAATGGAGTTAATCCCATTGTTGTATCATAACATTTTCCGTTTTTGATTGCAGCGATTGATGAACCGTTTCCTAAGTGAACAGTTATAATATTAAGATTTTCTTTAGCTGTATCTAATAATTCAGCAGTTCTTAAAGTTACATATCTATGGCTTGTTCCATGGAAACCGAATTTTCTAAGTCTGTAATCTTCATAATATTCATAAGGGATTGCATACATAAATGTTCTTGCAGGCATAGTTTGATGGAAAGCTGTATCAAATACTGCTACATTTTTCTTTCCTGGAACTAAGCTTTCACAAGCCTCAATACCCATTAAGTTTGCAGGGTTGTGTAATGGACCAAATTTAATAAATTCTCTAACTTTAGCCTTTACATTTTCATCAATAATAGTTGATGCTGTTAATTTATCTCCACCATGAAGTACTCTGTGTCCGATAGCATTAACTTCATCTAAGCTCTTAACAACTCCGTATTTTTCATCAACAAGAGCATCAAAAACATGTTTAATAGCTGCTGTATGGTCTGCCATAGCTTCTTCAACAACTAATTTTTCACTTCCAACTTTGTGAGTTAATTTTGAACCTTCAATACCAATTCTTTCAACTAATCCTTTACATAATACACTTTCATCAGTCATATCGAATAATTGATATTTTAAAGATGAACTTCCACAGTTAATTACTAAAATTTTCATTAATTTTCCTCCTAAGATTTTTAAAAAAATATATTTTCACATACACTAATATTTTACTATTTTCTTTAAATTAAGTCAATACAAAATGCTAATTATTAAGCATCTAAAATTTTCAAAAAAAAAAAAAAAAATAGAACTAACTTAAATAAAATTAGTTCTAAAAATAATTTTTAATGTTTTTTTGCTCCAAGTTTATTTTCATTACCATTTAAAAGTCTAACTATATTGGCTTTGTGTCTATAAACAGTCAACAATAATAAAAATAAAAATGTGGATAAAACATAAATATTTCTATATCCAAAAAATATATATGATATTGGTAAAACAGATGCTGTTGACAGCATTGACCCTAATGATATATATTTTGTAAATATTACGATTAAAATAAATATACTAATCGCTATAAGTGCTAATCTATAATCTAAAAACACAATAAAACCAAAAGATGATGCTATTCCTTTACCACCCTTAAAATTCAAAAACACAGGCCAATTATGTCCTAAAACTACAAATATTCCACTTAACAATATTCCGTTTAATCCTAAAAATTTCATTCCAATATAACAAGCTAAAATTGATTTTAAAAAGTCAATAATAAAAGTTAAAACGCCTGCCTTAGGGCCAAAGACCCTAAGTGCATTTGTTGTACCAGCGTTTTTACTTCCATAATTTCTAATATCTTTATTAAATAATATTTTTCCAAAAATCATACCACCTGAAATATTTCCTAAAAAGTATGAAATAATTATACAAGCTAAAACTTTAAACATTATCTTCTCCTCTCGCTCTAAGTTCAAAAACTATTGGTGATGAAGTAAAAGAAAAATTCTTTCTAATTTGATTTTCCAAATATCTCAAATAAGAAAAATGCATTAACTCTACCTTATTCACAAATATTACAAACTTTGGTGGTCTAACTGAAACTTGACTTGCATAAAATATTTTTAGTCTTTGTCCTTTATCAGTTGGTGGAGCATTATGAACAACTGCATCATTTATAATGTCGTTCAAAATACCTGTTGAGATTCTTGTACTATAATTTTCATCAGCAATTTTAATTGCATCAAATAATTTATCAATTCTTTGCCCTGTTTTAACTGAAATAAAAACAAGTTGTGCATAAGGAACAAAACTTAATTTAGTTCTTATATCATCTTCAAAAGCCTTATAAGTTTTATTGTCTTTAACAATTAAATCCCATTTATTAACTGCAATAATTAAAGCCTTATTTTGTTCTTTAGCAAAACCGATAACTTTTGTATCTTGCTCAGTAACCCCTTCAGTAGCATCAATTAAAAGCACAGCAATATCTGACCTTTCAACTGCATTCAAAGTTCTAACAACACTATATCTCTCTAAATTTTCAGTTATATTTTTCTTTCTTCTAAGCCCTGCTGTATCTGTAAAAATATAAGTTTTTCCATCAATTTCAACTCTTGAATCAATAGAATCTCTAGTTGTTCCTGCAATATCAGAAACTATCATTCTCTCTTCTCCTAAAATTCTATTCATAAGAGAACTTTTACCTACATTTGGTTTTCCGATTAATGCAACCTTTGTTACTTCTTCCTCTTCACCTGTATATTTATTTTCAGGAAATTCTTTTATGATTTCATCAAGTAAATCTCCAAGTCCAAATCCTTGAGTTGCAGAAATAACATTTAAATTTTCATAACCAAGCTCATAAAATTCATAAATTTCTGCAGGCATTTTATGAGTATCTATTTTATTTATAGCAAGTACGATAGGCTTTTTAGTTCTTCTAAGATAATTTGAAATTTCTCTATCTTCGTCCATCAAACCATTTTTACCATCAACAACAAATAAAATTACATCAGCATTTTCCATAGCCACATCAGCTTGAGCCTTAATTTTTTGTAAAATTATATCATCACTATTAGGCTCTAAACCACCAGTATCACAAAGAATAAAATGTTTATTTTGCCATTCAGCATCTTGATACAATCTATCTCTTGTAACACCCGGAGTGTCCTCAGTAATAGCAATTCTTTTATTTATAAGTTTATTAAAAAGTGTAGATTTCCCAACATTAGGACGTCCAACTACACAAACTAAAGGTCTTTGCATAAATTCACCTCCATATTTCTTAATATATATTCTACCATATTTTCTTTAAAAAAATAAGCTCCTTTAAAGGAGCTTATCATTATACTGGATAAATTGAAACTTGTTTCTTATCTCTACCTTTTCTTTCAAATCTTACAACACCAGAAATTTTAGCAAAAAGTGTATCATCTCCACCTTTACCAACATTTACTCCTGGGTGTATTTTTGTTCCACGTTGTCTAACTAAAATGTTACCAGCAAGAACGAATTGTCCGTCCCCTCTTTTAGCACCTAATCTTTTAGCTCTACTATCACGACCGTTTTTAGTACTACCTAAACCTTTTTTACTAGAAAAAAGTTGTAAATTCATCTTTAACATACTCTACACCTCCTTATAATAAATCTCAATATATTTATTATATTCTTCTTTCAATGATATAATGCCAACTTCAAAAGTTTTCATTATTGTTTGAACATCTCTAATTTTAAATTCATCCAAACTTTCAATGTCTAACATCATTCTCAAATATCCATCTCCTACTTCCAAATCCATATCATTAGAATCTATTGAACAAATTTTTTCAATAGCATTTGGAGTATTTATAGACAAAACAGATAATGATGCACAAAGAATGTCATTCTCTTCACTAAAATCAGCATGTCCTTCCATTTCAAATCCATAATATAAATCTTTTTTCTTAAAAATATAAATATTAGTCATTAAAATGCAATACTTTCGATTTTAACTTTTGTAAATGGTTGACGATGTCCTTTTTTCTTTCTATAATTTTTCTTAGCTTTGAACTTGAAAATTATAACTTTCTTTCCTCTTCCATGTCTTTCAACAGTTCCTTCAACCTTAGCTCCTTCAACTACTGGAGAACCAACTTTAATATCTCCGTCTTTAGAAACTAAAAGAACTCTATCAAAAGATACTTTTGAGCCTTCTTCAACATTTAGTTTTTCAACAAAAATGCTTTGTCCTTCTTCAACTTGGTATTGTTTACCACCTGTTTCAATTATTGCGTACATAGTGCACCTCCTCATTCTTAAGTCTCGCCGAATTAGGTGCTATGCTTTAAAAACCTAATACGTGCGGTAACACAACAAGTAGTATATCATAAAAACAATAAAAAATCAAGATTTTTTTAAATTATTTTTTAATTTGGATTTAAAATTTTAACTTTAAAATGTTAGTATAGAAGTTAAAATATTTATTGTACATTTGTAAATGATGTGAGACCAAAAATTATAAAAAAATATAACCTGTATGTTAGAATTAAAGGAGAATTAATTCTCCTTTAATTCTAATAATTCTTTACGTTTTTCAATAGGTGAGAGCCAATTTAAAGTTTGCATAGGTAATCTATTAGATTTATAGAGATATTTTTTCATTTGTACAATCAAATCTTCATAAGAATAAAAAGATAGATTACTATAAAATCTTTCATTGTCATTTCTATGACTTCTTTCAACCTTTCCATTGTGTCTAGGCGTTCTAGGTCTGATTAATTGATGTTTAATACCCAATTCGTTACATAGTTTGTCAAAAGGATGAACTCTTTTAGTATCTTTAAAATGTGTAAATTCAAAGCCATTATCGGTTTGAATAATTTCAGGAATATAACCAAAGTATTTAATAGCCATTTTAACAAAAGTAACAGTACTATAAGAAGATTGTTCCTTAAAAGGATAAATAAACCTTTCGCGAGTAGCTTCGTCAATAATCGTATATTGGTAGAATTTATCGGGATATTTACCAACATAACAAGAATTAGGAACATATTTAACATCAAGTTGCATTTTAACACCAATTTTAGTAGGAGTATGATAAGGTTTAGGAACATAGGGTTTGGAAGGCTGTTTAACGTCTTTAAAAAATCCAAGTTTTCTAAGAAACCTAAAAAGAGAGCAAGGGTGTCTAGTATAACCTTTATTTAGTTTAAGTTTAGCGTAAAGTTCAATCAAAGAAATATTAGGATTTCTTCTAATGAGATTTTTAATCCAATAAATTTCAGTATCGGTATGAGAATTAGGGTGTTTAGATAAAGGTCTATGAGATTTATCCTTAAGGGATTCAATAGAGCCATCAAATCTTTTATTCCAACGCATAAGAGAGGCTTTGGATATTTTATATCTTCTACAAACAAAGCTAACAGAATTGCCGTTTCTGTAAGTTTTAACAGCGTGGTATCTTGTTTGAAGTAAATGAGGGATATAACGTTGGTTGTGTTTTATATTTTCTTGATTTTGTGATATAATATTATTCATAAAAGAGAGTTCCTTTCTAGTTAATTTTTTTGTTTTAATAATTATACAGGATATTCTCTTTTTTTTGTACCCTTGGTCTCACATCAATTGTATCATAACAGTTAGTATAGAAGTTAAAATATTTATATTATTTTAAAATCAAAGAATTTGTGATATAATATGTTTAACTTTATACAAATTTAATTATATTAAATGTAATAAATAAAATTATAAAAAATAAAAAAATGATTGTTATTTGAGGAGGTTTTTTATGTTACAAAAAAAGGTAGAGAATAAACAATCTAAAACTAAAAAAGGAGATAAAAGTTTTTTAAAATCTTTTTTTAAATTCGTAAGCATATTCATTCTATCAATATTTATGATTGGTGCAGGAATTACAGGAATTTTTGCAACTACATTTATAGATATTATGAAAGATGCTCCAATCATTAATGCGTCAAAGATGAATGAGCTTATGATTCAATCATCAACCATTCTTGATAGAAATGAAAATTTAGTTGAAAAAATTGAAAACTTAGAGAATAGAACTATTGTAAAGCTAAGTGATGTTCCGGAACATTTAATAAATGCTTTCATTTCAACTGAAGATGAAAGATTTTATTCTCATAAAGGTGTTGACCCAATAGGTATAGCAAAAAGTCTTATCGATACAGCAAGAGGTAGAATTCGTGGTGGGTCAACAATCGCTCAACAATTAGCAAGAAATATGTATCTTTCAAATGAAAGAAAAATTGAAAGAAAGTTAAAAGAGGCATATCTTGCAATTAAAATTACAGATAGTATTAAAAGAGAAGGTGTTCTTGAGGCATATCTTAATAGAGTTTTCTTAGGACAACATTCTTATGGTGTTCAATCAGCGAGTCAAGGTTACTTTTCAAAAGATGTTAAAGATTTAACCATAGCTGAATCTGCACTTCTTGCAGCAATAGTTCAAAGTCCTACAAACTACTCTCTATATAAAACTATAAAGCCTGAAAATGTTAGTGATGAATCTGCTGTTATAAAAGATTTAAATATCGGTGGTCAAGTTTATAAGGCAGTATATAATCCAAAAGTTTTAGATAGACAAAAATATGTTTTGAAAAAAATGTATGAACTTAAAAAAATAACTAAAGAAGAATATGATAATGCTGTTAATGAAGATGTATTTTCTGCTATAAATCCAAACAAAGGCTTTGAAAGGGAAGTTTCAACTTACTTCACTGAATATGTTAAGTATCAAGTTGCTGAAAAATTAATGAAAAAATTTAATTATACTAAAGAAGAGGCTTGGGACAAGATATATAACGGTGGACTTACAATTCATTCTACAATGGACCAAAACATACAAAAGAATTTAGAAAAACTTTATGCAGATTTTGCAAATGCAATGAATGCTCCAAGATATGGAGGTCCTTCATTTGCAGCTTTTAAAAGAGATAGAGCAAGTAATATAACTGATGAAAAAGGTAATATAATCTTGTATAAAAAAGCTAATCTTTTAGATGAAAATAACAATGTTATAATTCCAAAAGGAGAGTTTTCTATTGACTCAGATAATTCTTTAAAAATAAATAGTCCTAGAGTTTCAATATATCAAAATGTTTTGTCAATGGCTAGTTTTTATACAGTTAATGACCAAAACAACTTAGTTACCCATGGAATTGGAAATTTCCAACTTCCTGAGCAAGGAGTAACAGTTGAAAATGAAAAATCTTTTAAAATTTCTGCATCTGTTTTTGAAAATTACAAAGATTTTTATAGTGTAAATGAAAATGGAAATTTAGTTTTAAATTCAAAATATTTCCAAGTTGATGAAAAAGGAACTGTTCAACCTCAATCTTCATCAGTCGTATTAGACCATAAAACAGGTCAGTTAATCGCAATAATTGGTGGTAGAGAAACAACAGGACACCCTCTAAATAGAGCTTATAGAGTTCCTAGACAACCGGGTTCTACTATGAAACCTTTGGGAGTATATATTCCTGCATTGGATAACGGATATACTGCTGCTACCGCAATAGAAGATGCTCCTCATTATAATGATAAAAAAGAACTTTGGCCAAAGAACTGGTATAATGGATATAGAGGATTACAAACTCTTAGAGAAAGTTTAGTACAATCTATCAACGTAAATGCTGTTAAGACTCTGGAAGATATAGGAATAGAAAAATCTAAAGAATATTTCAAAAAATTCGGTTTAATAAACGAAGATAATGAATTAGATGATACTTATATTTCAAGGTCTGAAAGTGTGGACCATAATGATGAAAACTTATCAAGTATGGCTCTTGGTGGTATGACAAGAGGTATGACCAACTTAAAAATGACTGGAGCTTATGCAGCAATAGCAAATGACGGAAAGTATCTTGAACCTATTTCATTTACAAAAGTTGTTGACTCAACAGGAAAAACTATTTTAGAACCTGAACAAAAGCAAAGACAAGTTACGTCTAAAGAAAATGCTTTTATAATGAGAGATATTTTAAAAGGTGTTCCTGACGTAATGGCTCAAGGTGCAAAGCACCCAACTATTGAAGTTTCAGGTAAAACAGGTACAACTGATGATATACAAGACTCTTGGTTTGTAGGTTTTACTCCATATTATACAATTGGAACTTGGATAGGTTTTGACAATCAACATATAAAACTTAATAACAATAACTCAATGGCAGCCACTCTTTGGGGGAAAGTTAATAGAATAGTTTTAGAAGGCAAAGAACCTAAAAAATTTGATGGTCCAAGTGAAAATATAATAAGAAAGTATGTTTCAATAAGAACTGGTCTATTAGCTACCGAAGGCACTGAAAAAGCAATTTATGAATATTTTGTAAAAGGTACAGAGCCTACAAAATATGAAGAAATTTACTATATAGCTTATAAAATAGATAAAAGAAACGGAAAGTTGGCCACAGATAAAACTCCTGAAGAATTTATTGAAGAAAAGAAGTTTTATATAAAACCGAATGTATATAAACCGGAAAAAACTGATTATGGCCCTAGTGATTTTATAAACCCACCACCAACTGAAGAATCAGATATAGTAGATAAACCTAAGGAAGAAGAAAAACCAAAGACTAATACTAAACCAAAAACAAATGATACTTCTAATAAAAATGATAAAGATAAAGATAAAGATAAAGATAAAAATACAGAAAAAGATAAAAATAAAAATCCTTAAAAAGGAGTTGCTCTTGCAACTCCTTTTAATATACTTCTTCTATTATTCCTCCTCCGACTACAATATCATCAGAGTAAAATACAGCTGACTGCCCTTTGTTTGGTGCTCTAACAGGCTTTTCAAATTCAACAAATAATTCATTATCTTTATAAAATAATAATCCTTTTGTTTCGTTTTGTCCATGTCTAACCTTAACACTCACTTCCAACGGTTTTTCTAAAACTTCAAAAGGTATAAAGTTTTCATCTCTTATTTTTATTTTATTTTTATATAAAGAATCTTCGTCAGACAATGTGACAGTATTATCTCTTGCATTTATCTTAGAAACAAAAACTCTCTTTCCAAGTGCAATTCCAAGACCTTTTCTCTGTCCGACAGTATAATACACTATCCCATTATGTTTTCCTAATTTATTTCCATTTTCATCAATAAAAAAACCCTCTTTTATTAACTCAGGATTTCTCTGTTTTATAAACATACCATGGTCTCTATTTTGAACAAAACAAATTTCTTCGCTATCTTTTTTTGAATAAGTCAAAATATCTTCATCTTTTGCAATTTGTCTTACTTCGTCTTTTATCAAATCAGCAAGAGGAAATAAAGTCTTTGCTAAAACTTCTTGACTTGTATTATACAAAAAATATGTCTGGTCTTTTTTAGAATCTTTTGCCCTTTTTAATAAATATCTATTATAATTATTATCAAATTCAACTTTTGCATAATGTCCGGTTGAAATAAAATCTGCTTTTAAAGGTTTTATTTTATCTACAAAACTATTAAACTTTATATATTTATTACAAGCAACACAAGGGTTTGGAGTATATCCTAAAGAATACTCCCTAACAAAATTTTCAATAATTTTTCTATCAAATTCTTCTCTAAAACTCATTGTATAATGTTTCACGCCCATTGCCTCTGCAACTATTTTAGCGTCCATAACGGAAGATAATGAGCAACAACCTTTTTCTTCATCATACAAATGTCCTTTAGGTACTAAATTCATAGTAACCCCGATTACTTCGTATCCTTCTTTCAATAACAAATGGCAGGCAACACAACTGTCAACCCCGCCACTCATTCCTAAAATTACTCTTTTATTCAAAATTACCTCACTAATAACTGATAATTATTCCACCCTCATTTTCATAAGTAGAGGACAATCCTCTCGCAGGAACAATTAAAATTTCTTTAAAATTATATTTTTCAATAATTTTATTTCTTATTTCCTTAGCTCTTTCTAAACAATTACAATGAGTTATTACCAACTTTTTATCTTCAATATTTGAACAATTTTCAGATATAGAATCTACAAGTTCAGCATAAGCCTTCTTTAATCCTCTAACTTTTTTGTAAACCTCGATTTCTCCATCAACACCATACATAACAGGTTTAATGGAAAAAGCAGATACTATCATAGCTTTAAGTTTAGAAATTCTACCATTTTTAATTAAATTATCAAGGTTTTCTAAAACAAAAAATATTTTCATATCAGCAATATAATTTGTAACAGTATCTACTATTTCTTGAAATGACATTTTATTATTAATACATTCTTGAATTTTCAAAGCAACTAAAGTTTCACTTGCGGCAGCAGATTTTGTATCAAAAATATGAATCAATTTTTCTCCTTTTTCAAGTACCATTGTTCTAGCTAAACAAGCATTTGAATAAGTTGCGCTTAATTTTCCTGATAAAGTAATGCAAAAAACTTCCTTTGCTTGTTCAAATTTATCCATAAAAAGTTTTGGAGATGGAGCAGCTGTCTTTACAGAACTAGCCTTTTTCATATTTTCTATATATTCATTTACATTCAAGTTTTCATCATCTAAATAATCTACATCATCAAGTTGTAAAGTCAAAGGTACCAACTCAATATCTAATTTATTCTTTAACTCTTCGGTTAAATCACAACAACTATCAGCAACTATAAGTCTTTCCTTCATATTACCCTAACCTCTCTTCAATAATTTTTGCAAGTTTTTTTGCCTCTATTTCTAATTCTTCTTGATTTTCTCCTTCAATCATAACTCTAACTAAAGGCTCTGTACCTGAAGGTCTTATCAAAACTCTGCCATTTCCGGAAAATCTTTGCTCTATCTTCTTTATTTCTTCTACAATTTCTCTATCTTGTAAATAAGAATTTCTATTTTCCAACTTAACTTTCGCATTAACTAACACTTGTGGATAAGAAACCATAAGTTCATTGAAATATGATAGATTATTTATACTACTTGCAACCAATTCACAAATTTTAAGTGCTGTAAAAGTTCCATCCCCTGTCGTGCTATCATTTAAGAAAATTACATGTCCGGATTGTTCTGCTCCTAAAATATAATTATTTTCCAACATATTTTCAAGCACAAATCTATCTCCAACTTTTGCTGGAATAAAATCAACTCCTATTGAATCTAAATACTTTTTAAGTCCGATATTACTCATAACAGTTCCTACTACTGCATTATTTGTAAGCTCATCTTTTTCTTTATATGACTTAGCCATAGCAGCTAAAATATGGTCTCCGTCCATAATATTTCCTTTTTCATCAACTGCTAAGCATCTGTCAGCATCTCCGTCAAAAGAAAATCCCATATCAACATCATTTTCTAAAACTGCTTGTCTAATAACTTCCATATTTGTACTACCACAGTTTAAGTTTATATTTTTTCCGTCTGGAGCAGTATTTAAAGAAATAACTTCCATACCTAAATCTTCAAATAATTTTCTTGCAATTTTATAAGCAGCGCCATTTCCAAAGTCAACTGCAATTTTCAAATTAGAAAAATCTGCATCTACTCTTGATTTTAAATAATCTGCATAAATAGAAACAGCATCAGTTTCTTCTGTGAAGATTCCTTCTTGTACTTCTCCAAAATCAAAATCTTCATCATCTAAAATACTTTCAACTTTAAATTCAATCTCATCTGAAATTTTAAAACCATTTTCATTAAAAATCTTGATTCCATTATATTTAAAAGGATTATGCGATGCTGAAATAACAGCGCCTCCAACTGCCTTAAAATATTTTATTAAGCAAGCAACTGTTGGTGTAGGAGCAATTCCTATACTAACAACATTAAAGCCCATTTCCAATAAGCCTTTTGCCAAACTGTTTTCAAGGCTCTTTCCACTTTCTCTAGTATCTCTACCTATTATAAATAATTTTTCTTCTTCATTTTTTAAAATATATCCGACAGATTTTCCAAGTTTATATGCAAGTTCATCAGTTAAATTTTCTCCATAAACTCCACGAACACCATCTGTTCCAAAATAATTACCCATTCTTTCTCCTAATTAATTTTTATATTCACATAATAATTATCGTAACCACGATTAAATTAAACAACCTTATAAACATAAAGTTGCTCTTATTATATCATAAAAGAAAAAAAAAATCATTAATTAAAAGAAAAAACAGTGTATTTAAAAACACACTGTCCTTTAAGCATTTTCTTTTATTTTAAATTGTGCCATTAATATACTTATCAAAGTTATTCCAACCACTATTAAGTAAATTGATTTATTTTGTTCAAAGCCAAGTATTCCATTCGGTATTAGCTTTGAAATCCAAAGATACACTCTATCTCCAAAGTAAACTCCCATAGCGAAAAATAATTGGAATATTCCCATACTAACATTTCTATCCTCTTTTTCAAAATATTGCATAGCCATTGAAATCAAACAAGTATATGCAATTCCATATCCAAAACCGTTAAACATATATCCTAAAAATGCAGGTAAATAACTTCTAGTTAATAAAATTATTATATAAAAAACTAAATTCGAACCCAAACCTAAAACTAAAGTCTTTTCAATTCCAAATTTTTTAGCAAAATAAGTTCCTGCAAGTACACTTGCAACAAGTTGTGGAAAAGCAAACAAGACGTCAATATAGGCCAAAAAAAGTGGTGGCATATTAAGATTAACTTTTGCATAGGCAATCATATTTGCCCCTGAAGTTGAAAATTTTATAAATGAAACTAAAATTGCAATTAAACAAATATATAAATATCCTTTAAATTCAAAAACTTTTTTAACCTTTGCAAAACTAAATCTCTTCGCCGAATAAGAAACGTCTTTAACAAAAAAAGTCAAAACAAAAGCTATAACAGAAATAATTGCAGAAAGTGTCCAAAGCAATTTAAAATTTTTATATGAGCCATAAGTTGACAAATATTGAATAGGTGCTGCTATAAATTCTGCTAAAAGTGGTGCTATTGATAATATAGATGCCGAAATCGCAGCTTTTTCTTTAGAAAAAGTCTCTGAAAACAATACATTGAACACCGCAAGCATTGACGCACATATACCCATAGCTACTGATGAGAAATATAAAGTATTGTAACTTGGTTTTAAAACCACAATAAATGATGCCAATGTTAAAACAAAAAGTGCAATTTGTATAAATATTTTTTTCCTATTAAAAATATCACTAAGTATAAAAATCGGTAGCCTTATAAAGCAACTGATAAGCCCATAAGCAGAAGTTATCTGTGTAGCCATAATAATTGAAAAACCAAGTCCTCCCTCTTCCATAGGACTTATTGCATAAAGTTTTCTATATGCTCTAACAACAGTTATTCCACTCCAAAAAAGTACAAATAACCAAAAGATTATTTTTTGATTTCTATCTAAATCATACTTCTTTGAAATAAAAAATATAATTGCAAAAGTTAAAATAATCATAAAAATTGATGAATAAAGTTTATACATTTTTTCTCCTTAATTTTCTGGTTTAAATGCTAAAATTTTACCACGTCTTATATGTTCTCTTAAATTTAATTTATGTCCCCATTTTGCAAGATATTCTTCAGTCAATTCTTCCTCAATTATTGTGTAAAGTTCAAAACCTACTTTTTTCAAAATACCCTTTAACTTCACTGAAGTTATTGAACCGGCAACTCAAGTTGCATGAAAAATAGGTTCATCTTTAACCCAAGTAGGAAGTTCATTGAATTGAACAATATCTGAAATTGAAATTCTTCCACCCGGTTTTAAAACTCTAAAAATTTCAGAATAGACCTTTTCCTTATCTTCACAAAGATTTATAACACAATTTGAAATTACACAGTCAACCGTATTGTCTTCAACTTTAAGATTATCAATATCTGAAACCCTGAAATCCGTATTAAAAAGTTTTTTCTTTTCTCTTATGTAATTTGCCTTTTCAACCATTTCAGGAAGTCTATCAACACCGATAACAAGACCTGTTTCTCCAACAATTTTACAAGCCTTAAAAACGTCCATTCCCTTACCACAACCTAAATCTAAAACAGTTTCTCCCTCTTTTAAATTTGCATTTTGAATCGGATTTCCACAACCAAGCCCAAGATTTGCTCCACTTTCTAAATCTTCCAAAGTGTAACCTAAACTTAAAGCAATCTTTGTTTCAATCTCTTTGCTATCTTCACTTTCTCTTAATCTATCATTTATAGCAATGTTTTTATACAACTCATCTATAACTTTCTTATTATCACAACACTTCATAATAATCCTCCTTTCAACCTCATTATTCTATCACAATTTAATAAATTAGTCCAATTAAAAAAATTTTTGTAATATAAATATTTTTTAATTTTTACATAATACAATATACCCAAATTGATAAATAAATTTAAGTTTTAACGACAAATATATCTTGATTTTTTTTGAAATTCAATGTATTATATGGGTATAAGATAATTATAATTCACATAATTTAATTAAAGTAAATTATCTTGAATCAAAATTATATTATTAGGATATTTAGGAGGTGTGTTATGAAAATAACAAAAGATATGTTAATCGGAGACATTATTCAAATCCATCCGGACGCAGTAGAAATTTTATTTAATTTTGGACTTTCTTGCGTTGGCTGTCCTGCAAGCCAAATGGAGACTCTTGAAGAAGCTACTATGGTTCATGGACTAAACTTAGACTTACTTCTTGATGTCTTAAATGAAAATTCTTCAATCTAAAGAACGAATCCCTCACCCAACACAAAAGTGTTCGGTGAGTAGTACATATTTAAACAAAAATCACGAGCTAGTAGCTCGTGATTTTTTTATAAATATTAAAGATTTTCTAATAAAGTTTTTACAAATTCAAAAGTTCTTTGTGTTGAAGGAATATTTAATCTTTCAACCGGACTGTGAACGTCTTTCATTGTAGGTCCTATTGATATCATTTCCATATCAGGGAATGTATCAACGAAAACTGCAGGTTCTAAAGCTGCATGAACAACTTCAACCTTCATTTCTTTTCCAGTTAAATTTTTATAAACTTCTAATGCAGTATCTCTTAATTTTGAAACTTTTGCAAATTCCCAAGGTTTATAGTAATCTTCTAAAGTATATTCAACAGAATTTTCTTCATAAACTTTTTTTACGATATTTGTATATTCTTCAAAAGTTTTAGGATTTGAACTTCTAAGTGAAAGTGTAAATCTAATAATATCTCCGTCAAATTTAATCATCGCAAAATTATCTGAGCATTCAACGATTGATGGATATTCTTCCATCATTGAGTAAACTCCATGAGGAATATTTCTAATTACATTTTCCAACTTTTCTTGACAGCCTTTGCATAAAACTTCTTTTTCATTTTCTATTTTTTCTATACTAACTCTCATATCCTTATCAAGTGGATATTCGCTAATCAATTTAGAAAAATCAATATTAAATTCTTCTGCATCACTTGTGAAAACAACCTTAGCATCTCTAGGAATTGCATTGTGTTTTGTTCCACCTTCAAGACTAACCAATCTGTAATCAGCGATTTCTCTTACCATATCCAAAGCTCTAAGAGTAAATTTCAAAGAATTTCCTCTTTGTTGATGAATTTCCATTCCTGAATGTCCACCAAGCATATTATTTACAGATAAAACAAAAGTATTTTTCTTATCATTTTCTTCGAATTTAACTTTTAAAGTACCCATAACATTATGTCCACCTGAACAACCTGAAAGTAAAATACCTTCTTCTTCAGCATCAATATTTAAAAGTTTTCTTCCGTTTAATAATTCTTTTTTAACAGCTCTTGCTCCTGCCATTGTTCTTTCCTCATCAGTAGTTACTAAAAGCTCTAATGCCGGGTGTTTTGCATCTTTATCTTCTAAAATAGCAAGACCCATAGCAACAGCAATTCCATCATCCGCACCTAAAGTTGTGCCTTTAGTCTTAACCCATTCTCCATCTACAATAACAGGAATCGGGTCTTTTAAAAAGTCGTGGCAAACTCCGTCAGCTTTTTCAGCAACCATATCCATATGTCCTTGAATTACAACAGGTTCATGGTCAATATAATCTTTATGAGCAGGTTTTCTTATAACAATGTTATTACTTTCATCTTGGATTGTTTCATATCCAAATGATTTTCCAACGCTGTATAAATAATCACTTACAGCTTGTTCATTTCCAGACTCTCTTGGAATCTTAGTTAGTTCTTCAAAATAATGAAAAACTCTTTCAGGTTTTAAATTTTCTAACATATTTACCTCCATAAAATTTAATATATAACAAATATATTATATACTTTTTTGATATGCTTTTGCAAGACATAAATATGAACTAAAAAAGTTTATCGAACTCTTCTATACTAAAAATAATTTTTTCTCCGTCATTAATTATCATAGCAGGAATACCGATTGAACCGTTTTTCTTTGCAAAATCAAAAGCAGAATTTTCTCTAAAAATTAAAAATTTCTTTAAATTTGCTAAATTTTCATTAATGTCAAGATATAAATATTTTATCCCTCTTTTATCCAATTCGTTTTTCATAACAATGCAATCAGGACACATACTTGACCCAAAAACAACTTTTTTATTAATCATAATTTCTCCTTAAAATTCTAAAGATTTTTCTATGAAATCTTTTAATTCAGAAATTTTTATTCTCTCTTGTTCCATAGTATCTCTAAATCTAACCGTTACACAATCATCTTCCAAAGTATCAAAGTCAACAGTTATACAAAATGGAGTTCCAATTTCGTCTTGTCTTCTATATCTCTTTCCAATACTTCCTGAAACGTCTGTATCTATCATAAAATATTTTGAAAGTTCATCATAAATTTCATCAGATTTTTCTGATAATTTTTTAGTTAATGGTAAAATCGCTGCTTTAAATGGAGCTAAAGCCGGGTGCAATCTTAAAACAGTTCTTATGTCTCCATCTCCAATTTCTTCTTCATCATAAGCATTACACAAGAAAGCTAACGCAACTCTATCTGCACCTAATGATGGCTCAATACAATATGGAACATATTTTTCATTTGTAACAGGATCGATATATCTTAAATCTTCTCCGGAAACTTCAATATGTCTTGATAAGTCATAATCAGTTCTGTCAGCAATTCCCCAAAGTTCTCCCCAACCGAATGGGAATAAAAATTCTATATCACAAGTGGCCTTACTGTAAAAACTTAATTCTTCTTGTTCATGGTCTCTAAGTCTTAAAGTTTCTTCGTTCATTCCTAAAGATAATAAGAAATTGAAAGAATAATTTTTCCAATAGTCATACCATTCTAAATCTTCTCCCGGTTTACAGAAAAATTCCAATTCCATTTGTTCAAATTCACGAGTTCTAAAAGTAAAATTACCCGGAGTAATTTCATTTCTAAAAGATTTTCCAACTTGAGCAATTCCAAAAGGAACTTTCTTTCTTGAAGTTCTGGCAATATTTTTAAAGTTTACAAAAATGCCTTGAGCAGTTTCAGGTCTTAAATAAATTTCAGCTTTACTATCTTCAGTTACACCTTGAAAAGTTTTGAACATAAGGTTGAATCTTCTTATATTTGTAAAATTTTTCTTTCCACAACTTGGACAGCAAATATTTTTTTCTTCCATTAATTCTTCAACTTTTTCACTTTCCCAACCATCAACATTTATATCACCAAGATTATTTTCAAAATAAAAATCTTCTATAAGTTTATCAGCTCTAAAACGTGATTTACAGTCCTTACAGTCGATCAAAGGGTCACTAAAACTACCAACATGACCTGATGCAACCCAAACTTCCGGATTCATCAAAATCGCACTATCAAGTCCAACATTATATTTTGATTGTTGAACAAATTTTTTCCACCAAGCCTTTTTAACATTATTTTTAAATTCAACACCCAAAGGACCATAATCCCAAGTGTTTGCAAGTCCACCATAAATTTCTGAACCCGGATAAATTATTCCCCTACTTTTACATAAAGAAACTACTTTTTCCATACTTTTTTCTGATTTCATAATATCCTCCTAAAATTTTACACATAAAAAGGCCATATCGCAAGGGACGATATGACCGTGGTTCCACCCTAATTATGCCTAAAAGACATCTCTTCTTAAAACTATTTACTCCTGATTTCCCCATAATACAAAAATATAATTTCACACCAAACAATTACTCTCTAAAAATTTCATATTATTTTTTATCATTCAACGTAACTATTAACGAGTTAATTTTAACATATTTATAATTTAAAATCAATTACATTTTTCTAACTTTATTTTTTTCTTTTAATACTCTTAGATTATCTTCTGTTAAGTAACTGAAACCTTCTCCGGAAACTTCACTAACTGTTGCAACATTTACAAACGCATTGCTATCAAACTCTCTTATAAATGTCATTAGTTTTATGTATTCCGGTCTTGTAAGAATTGTTTCAATCATAACTCTTTTACTTTTATTAAATCCACCCTTTACTTCATAAAGCGTACTACCTCTAACTATTTCATTTAAAATATAATCGTTAATTCCTTCCCATTTTTGTGAATTAATATATACTTTAATCCTTGTTTTATAACCTGTAAGCACTTTGTCAATAACAACGGCATTAAACATTATTCCAACAATAGCATACATAGCGGCATTAATTCCATAAGCAAAATATCCCATAATCACAACAGAAAAGTCTGCAATAAAAACGCCGACACTTAAGTCAACATGTATATACTTATTCAAAATCTTACCGACAATATCCGTTCCTCCTGTTGATGCATTTTGATTCAATGTCATTGCTATACCGATTGCTGTAACTCCAACTCCTATAACCATACTCATAAAAGGTGTATCCACTAATGGTTTAATATTTGGAAATATTTTTTCAAAAGAAATAAGTGCTATTGACACCACAATTGTTGAATAAATACTAAGTCCACCAAATTCTGCTCCTATAAGTAAAAATGCTAAAATAAATAAAATTACATTTATACTAAGCTGGAATACCCCAACCGGCACTCCAGGTATAAATTTAGACAATGCTATTGAAAGCCCTGCTGTTCCACCAATCGTTAAATTATATGGAACCATAAAGAAATAAACTCCAGCTGATACTAAAACAGACCCCAATGTTGTAATTATAATTTTTTTTAATGTATCCGAATTCATAATTCACCCTCCTATAACAAACAATACAATTATAACAAAAGTTTTTAAAATTTACAACAATAAAAGTCTAGTAGTATTGATTTTTTCATAAAAAAAGTTTACAATTATAATAAATAAAAATTATATATTGGAGGCTTATATGATTAAACAAATCGAATTAAACTTAGAAACTATCGAATCTATGTTATATTTATGGACAGCTTTAGCAGAAAAAGAAAAAGTTGCTGAAAGTTTTTTTGTTGATGTAGCAAAACAATATCCATTAAAAGCTATAATGACTAAAGATTTCGATGAAGAATCAGTAAGAAAAGTTCTTTCTGCTATTCAAAACAGAGAATTGCTTTCTGGAGCAAGTAAAGAAGAAAAAAGATTTTGGAACAACAATATGTGGATGATGGAAGACCTTGAACTTCCAAAACTTATGGCAAAACCTATTAAAGTTTTGAATGTAAACCACCTTATTGATGAACTAAACAAAGAATTTCCAAACAATGATAAAGAAGTTTTAAAGGTATATATAGCTCCTTTACATTTAGATGATTATTATATCGTTGATGGAAATTTAATCATCAACTTCTTTAGAATTATATTACCAGATGGAGAAAATGCATTCATCGAAGGACAACCTATCGACGAATATATTCTTACAAAGTTAAAAGAAGTTTTAAAATAATAATATTTTTATTATATTATTTGTAGGCTTTTAAATTATAAACGTTAAAAATTACACTTTTTTTAATTTTAAATATTTTGTAGGTTTACGATATATGACTATATCCGTAGTCAGTTCGTAGTCAAGTACCACAGCAGAAAAAAAGATTTTTATATGTAGAAAAAGCACCGTTATAGTGCTTTTTTTATTCTTCATCTATTCCATTTTTACAAAATTCTTTGAAGTCCTCTTCTGATGCTCTCCAACATTTACCAAATTTTACCCCTTTTATTTTTATTATAAAAACGTTGAAAATTAGTTGTTTTTATCGATATGGCCTATACACTAAAAAATAGATTATTATATATTTTTTAAAGATACTCAAAATGGTCAAGAACTTTACAAATTAATGAAAGAAAATGGTATAAAATGCACATTAGCCCCTACTCCAAAGACGGCTGACCATTGTTGTAGCATAAGCATTTTATATTATGATAATTCATATAATGATTTGATAAAAAAATGATTGAAGAGCATCATTTAGAAATATTAAAATTTTTCGAAAAAGAAAGAGATATAAATCAAAATAGAATGAGATTCTGTTTCACAATAAAGGTAGTGTCATAGACACTACCTTTTAAATATCTTATACATTATGATTGCCGTTGCGATTGAAACATTTAAAGATTCCATTGAATTATCCATATCTATTTTCAAATGTTCATTTGAAATTTCAAGCATTTCTTTTGAAACTCCATTTGCCTCATTTCCCATAACAACAATATTTTTTTCATCAAAACTAAATTCTTCTAAAAATTTTGAATTTTCACTTAAAGTTGTAGAAATTAATCTGTACCCTAATTTTTGCAACTCTTTTATTTTTTCAATATCACAGCTTACAATATTTGTTCTAAACATAGCCCCCATTGTTGCTCTTAAAACTTTTGAATTATACTTATCTACACAATTTATAGTAAGTATATCCTTTATTCCAAAAGCATTAGCCGTTCTAATTATAGTCCCAAAATTTCCGGGGTCACTAACATTTTCAAGACAAATTATATTTTTAGATGAAATTTTTCTTTCTTCTAAATAATTTACAATTGTTATAACACCTTCAGAATGTTGCATTTCTGTTAGGGATTGAAATAATTTTTCAGATAAAACAATAACTTTATCCAAAACAGTTTCCGGAAAACTAAAATTTTTTAAAAATTCTTTTGTACAAATTATATTTTCAACATTAAGATTCTCACTTAATACCTCAATCAAAAGTTTTTTTCCATCAAGTAAAAACAATTTATACTTATCCCTATTTTTCTTTAAAGATAAACTTTTAAAAAGTTTATATTTTTTATTTTCTTTGCTATCTATTGTTTTAAATTCCATATTATACCAATTTACTAATTCTATCATTTCTACCAGCAACAAGTAAAATATCGCTATCTTTTATAACATAATCAGCACTAATATTTATTTCCAAGCCTTTTTGTGTTTTAACTGCAACTATATTGATATGATACTTTTGTCTAATTTCAGATTCTTTGATAGATTTGCCAATCCAATCTTCAATAGGTGCAATTTCAACAAGAGAATATTCATCTGACAAATTTATAGAGTCCAAAATATTTGAATTACTTATATTATTTGCAACTCTAATTCCCATATCTCTTTCCGGAATAATGACTCTATCCGCTCCTATTTTACTAAGCACCATAGCTTGAACACTATCTGTAGCCTTTGCAATAATTTTTGGAATACCAAGCTCCTTAGCCTCAACAGTTGCAATAATAGAAGTTTTGTAATCAGAACCTATCGCAACAACACAAATATCAAAATTTGAAAGTCCTAGTTCCTTTAAACTTCCCTCAACTCTAACGTCGCAAATGATACTATGAGTAACTTTATTTGCAATAGAGTTAATAACCTCTTCATCTTTATCTATAACCATTACTTCATTTCCAAGTTTTTCTAAGGTAATGGCTAAATTTGTTCCAAATCTTCCACAACCTATAACAACAATTTGTTTCATATTATCTCCTATCCAACAATAACATTTCCGTTTGAATACTTAAATTTCTTTTTATTAACCTTATTATAAAAAGAAAAAATAATTGTAAGTGGTCCAACTCTTCCAATAAACATTAATATAATTATAAATACTTTTGTAATATCTTTCAAGTGTGGTGTTAAATCTTTACTTAACCCAACCGTTGCAAAAGCTGAAACAGTTTCAAAAAGTAGATTTATAAAATCAACATCTTCAATCAAAGTCAAAGTAAATACCACTGTTCCAACCAATAAAAGAGATATAACAAAAATCCCTATCGCCCTTTTAACTAAAGAAAAAGAAATTCTTCTTTTAAAAACTTCTATTTCATCATTATTTTTAATAAAGGAAATAGTTGTTACAATCAATAAAAATATCGTAGTAGTCTTAATACCACCGGCTGTACTTGCAGGAGAACCTCCTATAAACATCAAAAATATCGTAAAAATCGTTGAAGATTCAGTAAAATAAGTTTGATTTATAGAATAAAATCCTGCCGTTCTAGTCGTTACCGATTGAAAGAATGCATTTGATATTTTATCAAAAAAGTTTAAATTTTTTAAAGTATTTACATTAGAATATTCTAAAACAAAAAACATAAATGTTCCAAGGATAACCAATCCTAAAGTCATAACCAAAACAATTTTAGTATGCAAAGAATATTTATTAAATTTAAACTTAGAATTATTTATATCTATATAAACATTAAATCCAAGTCCACCTAAAATTATCAAAGCTGATACAACAAATAACATATACGGTGTTGCATTAAACATTTCAAGACTGTTTTCTCCCAAAATATCAAATCCTGCATTACAAAATGCTGAAATCGCATGAAAAACAGAATAGAAAATTCCTTTAATGCCAAACTTTGGAATAAAAACAAATGACATAAGAAAAGCGCCTACTCCTTCTATTAATAAAGTAGAAAAAATTACATATCTTATCAGCTTAACCATTCCACTAAGTTTTGTAGATCCCATTTGTTCTTGAATAACAAGTCTATCTTTTAAAGTTATCTTTTCGCCCAAAATCATAGCAACCATGGTAGCCATTGTCATAAAACCTAATCCGCCTGCTTGAATTAAGAGCATTATTACGGTCTTACCAAAGTAATTAAACTCGTTAGTTATATTTATAGTCGAAAGTCCCGTTACACAAACAGATGAAGTCGATATAAATACACAATCTAAAAAATTTGTAAAATTTAGGTTTTTAGATGAAAAAGGTAAAAACAAAAGAATTGATCCAACAGTTATAATTAGAAAAAATCCCATAGTCAAAACTGCCGGTGGATTCGTTTCAAGTTTATCTTTTAATTGTTTTATAAAATTTCTCAAAAGAACCTCCAAAAAAAAGTCCCTCTATTTATGAGGGACATCTCTCTATCTTACTAATTCAACTAATTTTTTGAATCCTTCAGGATCATTTATAGCCATTTCAGAAAGCATTTTTCTATTCATATTTATGTTGTTTTTCTTTAGTCCATACATAAATTTGCTATAACTTAAACCATATTGTCTTGTTCCAGCATTGATTCTTGCAATCCATAAACTTCTGAAATCTCTCTTCTTTCTCTTTCTTCCTATAAATGCGTAAGTCATAGATTTCATAATTGCTTGATTAGCAACTTTGAATAATTTAGACTTTGCACCATAATATCCTTTAGCTTGTTTTAATACTTTTCTATGTTTTTTTCTTGCATTTAAACTACGTTTTATTCTTGCCATTATTCTTTACCTCCATAACCTACGGAATCATATGATTGATTCTTTTTTGATCTCCACTGCTAATAACTGTTGATTTTCTTAAGTTTCTAATTCTCTTTGGTGATTTTTTACTTGTTAAGTGGCTCTTATAAGCCTTAAATCTTTTAATCTTACCAGTACCAGTTCTTTTAAATCTCTTAGCTGATGCTCTATGTGTTTTCATTTTAGCCATATCTAAAACCTCCTATTAATCTTGTTTTGGTGATAAAAACATTGTCATATTTCTACCTTCCATTACGGAATCTTTTTCTACATTTCCAAATTCCACAGTAAGTTCTTTAAATTTATCTAAAACAACCTTACCTATTTCAGTATGTCCAAGTTCCCTACCTCTAAATCTTACAGAAACCTTAACCTTATCTCCAGCTTTTAAAAAGTTATTGGCATGTTTAGCCTTAACTTCTATATCATGCTTATCAATACTTGGAGTAAGTCTAATTTCCTTTACATTTATAACTTTTTGTTTTTTCTTAGACTCTTTTTCTTTTTTCAAAGAATCATATTTATATTTTCCATAATCTAAAATTTTGCAAACCGGCGGATTAGAATTTGGAGAAATATTTACAAGGTCTAATTTCTTCTCACTTGCCATATCCAATGCCCTTGAAATTGAAACAACTCCAATTTGATTACCTTCTGCGTCAATTAACCTAACGTCTTTTGCTCTAATCTCTTCATTAATTAAAAGCTCTTTTATAATAACACCTCCACGATAAAAAAATGGCGAGTAAAAAACTCGCCATAATAATTACAAAATCAAAATTATTAAAATATACCTGAAACTAAAAAGTAACAAGGTGAGAGCGAGCACTCTACTTCATTCATCATATTACTCAAATATTTTACCATAAATGAATAAAATAGTCAAGCAATTTAAAAAATTTTTCTAAATCATCATGTTATGATACAATTGATGTGAGACCAAGGGTACAAAAAAAAGAGAATATCCTGTATAATTATTAAAACAAAAAAATTAACTAGAAAGGAACTCTCTTTTATGAATAATATTATATCACAAAATCAAGAAAATATAAAACACAACCAACGTTATATCCCTCATTTACTTCAAACAAGATACCACGCTGTTAAAACTTACAGAAACGGCAATTCTGTTAGCTTTGTTTGTAGAAGATATAAAATATCCAAAGCCTCTCTTATGCGTTGGAATAAAAGATTTGATGGCTCTATTGAATCCCTTAAGGATAAATCTCATAGACCTTTATCTAAACACCCTAATTCTCATACCGATACTGAAATTTATTGGATTAAAAATCTCATTAGAAGAAATCCTAATATTTCTTTGATTGAACTTTACGCTAAACTTAAACTAAATAAAGGTTATACTAGACACCCTTGCTCTCTTTTTAGGTTTCTTAGAAAACTTGGATTTTTTAAAGACGTTAAACAGCCTTCCAAACCCTATGTTCCTAAACCTTATCATACTCCTACTAAAATTGGTGTTAAAATGCAACTTGATGTTAAATATGTTCCTAATTCTTGTTATGTTGGTAAATATCCCGATAAATTCTACCAATATACGATTATTGACGAAGCTACTCGCGAAAGGTTTATTTATCCTTTTAAGGAACAATCTTCTTATAGTACTGTTACTTTTGTTAAAATGGCTATTAAATACTTTGGTTATATTCCTGAAATTATTCAAACCGATAATGGCTTTGAATTTACACATTTTAAAGATACTAAAAGAGTTCATCCTTTTGACAAACTATGTAACGAATTGGGTATTAAACATCAATTAATCAGACCTAGAACGCCTAGACACAATGGAAAGGTTGAAAGAAGTCATAGAAATGACAATGAAAGATTTTATAGTAATCTATCTTTTTATTCTTATGAAGATTTGATTGTACAAATGAAAAAATATCTCTATAAATCTAATAGATTACCTATGCAAACTTTAAATTGGCTCTCACCTATTGAAAAACGTAAAGAATTATTAGAATTAAAGGAGAATTAATTCTCCTTTAATTCTAACATACAGGTTATATTTTTTTATAATTTTTGGTCTCACATCATTTACAAATGTACATTTAAAAAATTTTTCTAAATCAAATTTACGTCATTTATTTGAACATATTTCCATTTTGATAAATTTAAAGTGGTAAATATGATGAAATAAATATTCTTTTACACAAGAATCGTAAATTCATATTTATTTTAACATAAAATTTTTTAAAAATCAAATTTTAATTTTCTTTTTTGAATAAAAACTTCATATATCCTACAAAAACAAATTACATTTGCAAAGCTTTGTGAATATGGTTTTGCATAAGTGCTTATCAACATCGTAGCCATTGTACTTGTTAAAAGTACAATTGCAATAAAAGGATTTTCTAAAACTTCTTTTAATTTACAATTTAAAACTAAAACTTTTAAAACAAATATTAAATATAAAATAAAAGCTACTGCTCCTATACAAAGTCTAAGCCCATTGCTATATGATTGCAACAAATTTACCATTTTTATAAATATTTTACATAACATCACTATTTGTAGTCCTATTATTTTTATGAAAAAAGAAATGCTAATAATCGCATTTCTTACTTCATTGTCAATTTTACTTTTTGTTTTTTAAGGTCTATTTCTAAAATTTTTACCTTTACTATATCAGAAACTTTTAAAACTTCTGAAGGGTGTTTTATAAATTTATTTGAAATTTGTGATATATGAACAAGTCCGTCGTTTTTAATTCCAATGTCGATAAACGCACCGAAATCTACAACATTTCTAACAGTTCCTTTTAATTCCATTCCAACTTCCAAATCTTCTATTGAAAGTACATCTGACCTTAAAATCGGTTTTGGCATATCCTCTCTTATATCACGTCCCGGTCTTTTTAACTCATCAATTATATCTTTCAAAGTTAATTCCCCTACTTCTAATTCTTTAGAAAGTTTTGAAACATTTACTTTATCTAAATCTTTTCCGTAAAGTTTTTTTGCTATTTCATAACTTTCAGGGTGAACCGCCGTATTATCAAGTGGATTTTCTCCATTTCTAATTCTTAAAAATCCTGCTGATTGTGTGTAAGCCTTCGGCCCTATTCCTTTTACTTTTTTAATTTCATCTCTATTTTTAAAAGCACCATTTTCATCACGATAAGAAACCAAATTTTTAGCCATTGTCTTAGTCATTCCTGAAATGTAAGATAAAAGTGAGAATGATGCAGTATTAACATCAACTCCAACTTTATTTACACAATCTTCAATAACATCAGATAGTGTTTCTGTTAATTGTTTTTGATTTACATCGTGTTGATATTGTCCTATACCGATATGTTTAGGTTCAATCTTTACAAGCTCAGCCATTGGGTCTTGGATACGTCTGGCTATTGAGATAGCTCCTCTAACTGTTACGTCCAAGTCCGGAAATTCTTCTTGTCCAAGTTTTGATGCAGAATAGATTGATGCTCCGGCCTCGTTTACGATTGAATAGAATAAATCTTCTTTTTTCAATTCATTTATAAGTTCAACAACAACTTTTTCTGTTTCACGACTTGCAGTTCCATTTCCGATAGCAATTAAACTTACATCATATTTTTTAATAAGTTTTGCTAAAATTTCCTTACTTTCTTTTATCTTTTCTTGTGGCTTTGTAGGATAGATATTTACATGGTCCAAAACTGAACCGGTTTTTGAAATGACTGCCACCTTACAACCTGTTCTATATCCCGGGTCAATTCCCAAAACAACTCTGTCTAAAATTGGAGATTGCATAATATAAGGCTTTAAGTTTTTTCCAAAAACTTCGATTGATTGTGTATCAGCCATTTCTTTTAGATTAGCTCTTATTTCAGTTTCTATTTGTGGGAATAAAAGTCTATTATATCCGTCAACAACTGCATCTTTTAAAAATTTATAACAGAAGTTTTCCTTATCCATACATAATGAAAATAAAATATCATCAATATTTTTTTCATCACTTAGCTTAACAGAAACTTTTAAGGCTTTTTCTTTTTCTCCTCTATTTATAGCAAGTATTCTATGTGCCGGAAGTTTTGAAATCTTTTCAGAAAATTCATAGTACATATCATAAACATTATTTTCTTCTTTTCCTTTTTCAGAAACAAGCACACCATTTTTATTGGCATCAATTCTTAAAACATCTCTAAAATCTTTATCTTCAGAAATCATTTCAGCAATAATATCTAAAGCCCCTGCCATTGCCTGTTCAATATTTAAAACTTCTTTTTCTTCATTTATAAATTCTAAAGTTTTTTGTTCAAAATTATTTTCATTAAGTTTTCTATCTAAAATCAACTCTGCAAGTGGTTTTAATCCTTTTTCCTTTGCAATAGTTGCTCTAGTTCTCTTCTTAGGTCTGAAAGGAAGATAAATATCCTCAACTTTTGAAAGAGTTTCAGCATTTAAAATTTCACTTTTTAATTCGTCAGTCAACTCTCCAAGATCGTCAATTAATCTTATAACATCTTCTTTTCTTTGTTCTAAATTTCTTAAATATTGTAACTTTTGTTCTAAATTTCTAAGTATTTCATCATCTAAATTTCCAGTTACTTCTTTTCTATATCTTGCGATAAAAGGAATTGTATTTCCCTCATCGATAAGTTTTACAGTATTCTCAACTTGAGAAAGTTTTATACTCAATTCTTTTGCAATTTGTTCAAAAATATTCATTACTACCTCTTTACATAAAAAAGGGAGCTAACGCTCCCTTAAATTCTAACAAAATAATTATTTTGCAGGTGCACTGTGGATTGATTTTCCTTCTAATTGGTGAATTGCTTCCATAAATGCTTCTGATAGAGTTGGGTGTGCGTGAATCATTTTTCCAATTGACTCAACTCCCATATCATTTGCCATAGCAACAGTTCCTTCATGAATTAAGTCATTTGCATGAGGTCCTATAATATGGATACCTAAAATTTTCTTTAAGTCTTCAGTTGCAATAACTTTTACAAATCCATCAGCCTCTCCTAATGAAACAGCTTTACCATTTCCACTAAACATAAATTTACTCTTAACATAAGGAATATTTTGAGCGATAACTTCTTCTTCAGTTAAACCAACTTGAGCAACTTCTGGTAAAGTAAATGTACAAGCAGGAACAATTCCTAAGTTAATTTCTGGGTGTTCTCCCATTAATTTTTCAACAACGTGGATTGCTTGAGCACTTGCAACATGAGCAAGTTGAACATTTCCATAAACAACGTCTCCAATAGCATAGATATGGTCAACATTTGTCTTAAATCCTTCATCAGTAAGAACAGCTCCTCTTTCAGTAGCAACACCGGCTTTTTCGATTTCTAATCCATCGATATTAGCTTTTCTTCCTGTTGCTAAAAGAACCATTGTACCTTCAGCTTCTTCAACTTTGTCTTTATCAACTCTCTTAGCTACAACTTTTAATTTACCGTTAGATTCTGCAATTTCACTTGCACGAACTTTGTTTATAATCTTAATTCCAGCTTTTTTAAAGATGCTTGGAATTCTCTTTTGGATTTCTCCGTCTGTTGCAGGTAAAACACCATTAGTAATTACAGTTACTTTTGAACCGAATTGAGCGTAAATACTTGCAAATTCCATACCAATAACTCCACCACCAACAACTACAAGTTCTTCTGGAATTTCTTTTAAATCTAAGAATTCATCACTTGTAATTACATTTGGTAAATTAGTTCCAGCGATTGGTGGAACACTTGGTTTTGAACCAGTAGCAATAATTATGTAATCAGCTGTTACATCTTTTTGTGAACCATCATTTAATTTAACATGAATTGTATGTGGGTCAACGAAAGAACCAAATCCTTTTAGGTATTCAATATTTGGATAAGAACCGATTAAGAATTCTACTCCACCTACGATTTTTTCAACAACTTCACATTTTCTTTCATTAAGTCTTAATGGATCGATTTTACATTCATCCATAAGTAATCCGAATTCAGCTTTTCTGTGAATGTTTTCCATAATTTCAGCATTTTTCCAAAGTGTTTTTGTAGGGATACAACCTCTATTTAAACAAGTACCACCTGGTCTGTCTGCCTCAATAAGTACAACTTCTGCTCCCATTTGTGCAGCTCTAATAGCAGCCTCATATCCTCCTGGGCCTGCTCCGATAACAGCTATCTTAGTCATAAAACACACTCCTTAATTAAATTTTTTAATTTCTAAGTTTTTTAAGTTTTCACTTACTTAAAATTATAGCTCAAAAACAAATTTTTTTCAAGTTTTTAAATAAATTTAACAAAAAAATGTTATGATACAATTGATGTGAGACCAAGGGTACAAAAAAAAGAGAATATCCTATATAATTAAAACAACAAAAAAATTAACCAGAAAGGAACTCTCTTTTATGAATAATATTATATTACAAAATCAAGAAAATATAAAACACAACCAACGTTATATCCCTCATTTACTTCAAACAAGATACCATGCTGTTAAAACTTACAGAAACGGTAATTCTGTTAGCTTTGTTTGTAGAAGATATAAAATATCTAAAGCCTCCCTTATGCGTTGGAATAAAAGATTTGATGGCTCTATTGACTCCCTTAGGGATAAATCTCATAGACCTTTATCTAAACATCCTAATTCTAATACCGATACTGAAATTTATTGGATTAAAAATCTCATTAGAAGAAATCCTAATATTTCTTTGATTGAACTTTATGCTAAACTTAAACTAAATAAAGGTTATACTAGACACCCTTGCTCCCTTTTTAGATTCCTTAGAAAACTTGGTTTTTTTTAAGATGTTAAACAACCTTCCAAACCCTATGTTCCTAAACCTTATCATACTCCTACTAAAATTGGTGTTAAAATGCAACTTGATGTTAAATATGTTCCCAATTCTTGTTATGTTGGTAAATATCCTGACAAATTCTACCAATATACAATTATTGATGAGGCAACTCGTGAAAGGTTTATTTATCCTTTTAAGGAACAATCTTCTTATAGTACTGTTACTTTTGTTAAAATGGCTTTTTCCTATTGAAAAACGTAAAGAATTATTATTTTCTATCGTCTAAAATTTACATATTAAATTTTTGCTATGTTTTTACTAAAACCATTCTTTGTGCATTTTTTCTAACGACTCTTTTGTTAGTGGATATCCAATAGATTCTCCTATCACAGAGTCAATCCCACAATATGGACAAATAGCTGTCCAATCTGGTTCATCTTCACACCAATCTTCTATTTCATTTGGAGAAAATATTTTACAACAATAAAAACAACCACACTTCTTTTCATTTTTAAGTATAGTTTTATTTGCAAAAGAATACTTATGAGCTTCTATACAATCCATAATACCTCCTTATAAAATTTATAATCTTTATTTAAATTGGTATGCTATTTACAATATCCATTATTAAAATGGACACTCTAAGTAGCACACCAACTATTTATTTTTTGAGTTTTAAACTTTGGTACTCTTTGATTTTTATTTTTGCTAGTATTGTAATTTTCTCTTTCTATTAGACCATATTTCCTTTTTACTTGTGCAATATATAGGCTTGAAACTTTTAACCCATATTTATCTAACACATACTTTTTAATTTCTCTATAAGTTGCATCTTTTGAAAAGTCAATTTCAGATAATTCATCTTCAGCTATTTCTATATCTAAATGATGTTCAGTGTTTAGTTTGGACAATAACGCCACCGTCTCAACCCCTATGGTTAAGGGGAACATATCCACACTCGTAGTTGGAAACATATCCAACATTGGCTCTCGTTTGTGGGAAGATATCAACGGTTTTGTCTGTTCGTGAGAACATATCAACTCAAATCATTTCATGGTTAATCCCTTATCAATGGCTTCCTGAATAATCTTATGACAACATACCCCCAAAGGATTGTTTTCCTTACAAAGCGAATTTTTCATTGCTCCAGTTATGGCATTTACTTCTTTAACGGTTTTCGCACCATGCTTTACAACTGCTTCAATTACCTGATCTTCTGTGACTTTGCTGCAATAACAAGCATACTTAGGATCTGCATCTTTCTTAAACCAGATAGGAACCCTAACTTGGTCTTTTAAGAATTTTATTTCTTTATCTAAGTTATAGTAAATAACGTCGCAGTCCTCATTCATGCATATCTTATATTGATCTCCATCAACGGCATTACGATAATCATCTGTCACCAAGTGTTCAACGGTTATCCTACTAACTGTTACTCCTTCATTATTACAGACAGGGCAACTCTCCTTTGTTCTATTTAAATTTTGTGTGATACATTCACAGCAACATTCATCAATAACTTTCAATTACATAACCTCCATATCTTTAAAACCATTTAATTCAAGGTAAATCCCAACCAATTTTCATTTATAGTTTTTAAATTAAAAAATACACCTTGATTGTATCGTCAATTATCGGTATCATTCAAGGGGTGAATAGGAAAAATAGTTTATAGATTCTTTACATTCAAAGCTCTAAAAGCATTTAATACTGCGATGATAGTTACACCTACATCTGCAAATATAGCTGCCCACATAGTAGTTATTCCAAAAGCACTCAAAATAAGAACAATTATTTTTATTCCAATTGCAAATACTATGTTTTGATGTGCAATTTTTAGTGTCTTTTTAGAAATCTTCATTGTAGTAGCAATTTTCGATGGCTCATCAGTCATAATTACAACATCAGCAGCTTCAATGGCCGCATCAGAACCTAAACCACCCATTGCTATTCCAATGTCTGCACGAGCTAATACAGGTGCATCATTGATTCCGTCACCAACAAAGGCAAGTTTACCTTTTTTAGATTTTTGCGAAAATAATTCTTCTAGTTTTTCAACTTTGTCTGCTGGCAACAGTTCTGCATAAACCTTATCAAGACCAAGCTCTTTAGCAACTTTTGAACCAATACTTTTATTATCACCTGTCAACATAACTGTTTGTTTAATATTAGCTGCCTTAAGTTCCTTGATTGCTTGTGCTGAATCTTCCTTTACCTCATCGGCAATTACAATGTAACCTATATATTTGTTATTAACAGCAACATGTACAATAGTACCGATCAGCTCTCCCTTGAAATAAGGGATATCCATCATTTTCATAAGTTTGATATTTCCTGCCATAACCTTTTTGCCATCTACTGTTGCAATAACACCATGACCTGATATCTCTTCTACATCTAAAATACGTTCATTGTCTATTTCTTTGCTATATGCACGTTTCAGTGAAAGTGAAATCGGATGATTGGAATAGCTTTCCGCATGTGCAGTTAATTCTAGTAGCTCTTCTTTGGAAACTCCTTCTGGATGAATTTCCTGTACATTAAATACACCTTTCGTTAGTGTTCCAGTTTTATCAAAAACAACAATTTCAGTTTCTGCTAATGCCTCTAAATAATTACTACCCTTGACTAAAACACCTTTTTTTGAGGCTCCACCTATTCCACCGAAGAAACTCAAAGGAATTGAAATAACTAAAGCACACGGACAGGATACCACAAGGAATGCTAGTGCTCTATATATCCAATCACTAAAAGTCGCCCCGTCTATAACAAGAGGTGGTATAATAGCTAGAAAAACTGCAATTATAACCACAACCGGTGTATAATATCTCGCAAACTTCGTAATAAATTGTTCTGAATTGGATTTTTTACTACTTGCATTTTCAACTAAATCAAGAATTTTACTTACAGTAGATTCTCCAAATTCCTTGGTAACCTCTACTGTAATAACCCCATTAATGTTGATGCACCCACTTAGGATATCACTTCCAACTTCTACTTTACGAGGAACAGATTCGCCTGTTAGTGCCGATGTATCAATCATTGAACTTCCCTCAATTATCTTGCCATCAAGAGGAATTTTTTCTCCTGCTTTAATTACAATAATATCTCCAATTTGTACTTCATCTGGGTCAACTTTGACAAGTTCATCACCTTTTTTAACATTTGCATAATCTGGTCGAATATCCATAAGGCTTGCAATTGACTTTCTCGACTTGCCAACTGCATAGCTTTGAAACAGTTCTCCAACTTGATAAAACAGCATAACTGCAACACCTTCAGGATACTCACCAATAAAAAATGCACCAATTGTTGCAATACTCATTAAAAAATTTTCATCGAAAACTTGACCTTTAAAAATATTTTTTACAGCTCTTTTTACAACATCTCCACCTACAATAATGTAACTTATTATAAAGAGAGCAATCTGTAACCATTCGTTATTTAAACTAAGCAATACTGCTGTAGCTAACACGGCTGCACCAATAATTATTCGCCATAGTCGTTTTGTCATACTAAATAGCCTCCTTTAAGCCTTTTTCATAGTTGTATCGGGTTCGATTTTTTTAACTATTTTTTCGGCCTCTGCTATTATTGTTGGCATTTTTTCATCCTCACCATCAATAACGAGTTTTGTGGTCATAAAGTTAACAGTAGCTTCTTTCACTCCATCAAGCTCATTAATAGCCTTTTCCATTTTTGCCGCGCAATTTGCACAATCTAAACCTTCAAGTATAAATTTCTTTTTCATTATTAAATCCTCCTAAATATTATTTGTAATTTTATTATGAATACTACAAGTCTTTTTCAAATTTTCTTGAAGCATTGCTCATTTGAAATGAAGACTTAAATATATGCCCAAATATCTTCAAAAAATATTCTATTCTACCACATTACTACTTCTCGTTGCTATGAATTAGACCTTGGTCAAATATTTCTCTTACATGATCATCAACTAATGAATAATATACTACTTTGCCTTCTTTTCTGTTTTTCACTAAATTAGCTTGTTTTAAGACTCTCAGCTGATGGGAAATTGCTGATTGTGTCATGTTAAGTAATACAGCGATATCACAAACACACATTTCAGCTTCATGTAAAGCCCATAATATCCTGATTCGTGTTGAATCTCCAAATACTTTAAATAATTCTGCTAGATCATAAAGGCTTTCTTCTTGAGGCATTTTATCTCTAACTTGATTTACAATATCCTCATGAATTAGATTGCAGTCACATCTTTCAATTGAATTAAATTTTTTAGTCATATTATCACCTCTTTTTAAATCATTTCATCTGATTACTTGGACAAGCATTCATACGTTGTATATTTATTATATTATTATTTTTCTCTTGTGTCAATAGTTATATGAGCATTTATTCAAGTATTTTTTATATTATTTAAAATATCTCAAAAACATCTACTAAGACATTAGTACAGTCCTTTCTCGGTATCCTGTTCCATACATATCCTTTAAACAATTCCTTAAAAATAAAGACTTCTCCTTCGTACAAGTTTTCGGTTTCTTTAATAGCTTCATCTAACAGCTTATTACATCACTCATGTGGTCAACTCCTTACCAATAACCTTATAAACAACATTTTTGATAATATCACATGTATAAATCATGTAAAAGTTAATGCAAAAACCGCCAATCAAGAGAACCTAACTCTTAATTGACGGTTTATATTAGTATTAAATCATACTTCCATTTCAATTCCAGATTTAAAGCATATTACAAAGTGGTCATCATAAACACTAACATTCTGGATAATCTTCCTTACTAGGGTATCATCATAACGTGTAACCATTACTGGAACATAAGCTATAAATTTCGTCTTTAAAATGTCCGTTATTTGCAGTTAATATGTTGGGTACATTTTCTAGCACAAAATACTTCGGTCTAACAACACTAACTCCTCAAAAAAATATTTAAATAAATAATTACGTGGATCATCCATTATTTTTCTTTTCCCTTTTTGAGAAAATCCTTGACAAGGTGGTCCCCCAACAATTACGTCTATATTTTTATACTCATTAAAAACATCATCAATATCTAATTTTGAAATATCTTCATTAATCATTTTCACTTTAGGATGATTTTTTTTATAAGAATTAGCTATAGAATAGTCAACTTCATTTGCTAAAACAATTTCAAATCCTGAGTCGAAAAATCCTTTAGATAGTCCACCAACTCCAGAAAACAAATCAATAACTTGTCTTTTCATCTTCTACCCTCATATTCGCTAATTTAGCATATTTTTCTTCTAATTCAACACCGATAAAATTTCTATTTAATCTATAGCTTGCAATTGCAGAAGAACCACTTCCTAGAAATGGATCTACTACTAAATCGCCCTCTCTTTATCTATCTCTATATCTTTCTCTATCTCTATCTCTTGTCGGACATGGGTTGGACTCATTAAGTACAATGTCCTCTGTTTATTTTGTCTGTATCTTCTTTTTTTCTCTGCCCAGGCTGTTTCTGATCCGATTAAGTTTGGTATTTCAGTTAAATAGTATTCATCATTTTCTGTTACAACTTCTAATAAGCCTTAATTGATTAAATAATTAACTGTAACCATTACATCATCGTCTGTTTCATCTATTGTTAGTGCTAACTCTTTTATAAAATCACTTTCTACTCCGTCATAATAGAGTTTGCCCTCATCTTTTAGGCTTAGTAGTAGAAGTTTGAGGTAGATTATCGTGTAGGTATCTCCTCCCGATATTCTCCTTAATCTTTTTATCCTTTTGTCTGTGAAAAATTCTTCTTTTAATTTTATCCAATAATATCTTTTGTTTGTTGCCATATCTGATCCTTTCTTGATTTTCGATAATCGAAATTCTTGATTTCCGATTTTCTTAAATTCTGGACTTCTTCTTTTCGGAAGTCTTGTTTATTATGGTTATTTAAGGGTGTAACTTTTCGTTACTCCCTTAGATTTCTCTGGTCATATCTTTTTTGCTTGGTTTTACTTTTTCTTTTACTTTTCTTTTGACTTTCTCTTTGGTCTTATCCTTGTTCTTGGATAGGTCTTTGTATTTCTTTATTTGTTTTAGGATACTTTCTTTTTCTTTTTTATTTTCCTTGGCTATGACTTGCTTAAAGGCATATTCAATTACTTTTATGTCTTTGGCTTGGAAGAATACTTCATAGTTTTGGCTTTCTTTGTTTTTCATTACTGAAAACTTTACACCAAGTTTGTTTAGTTCTTTTTTTAAGTCTTTGAGGTCGCTTTGATCTATGCTTATGTTTTCTAGTTGTCCTTTCTTGTAGAGGTCTTTTATTTTTATTTCATCACCCATAAGACTTTTTAGGTTTCCATTTGCTTTTTCTAAAGTATCATTCATCTTTTTTCTTATTTCTTTGTCTAAGTTGATTGATTCTTTTGCTGCCTTTATTGTGTATGATATTATGGTTTGTGCTGCTTGCCCTACTTCTTTGCTTATTTCTTCGTTTATCATGCTTTATCTCCTTTGTTTGAATTAAAAAAAGGGAAGTATAGGCTTTAATTTTTCTATACTTCCCTTTGCTTGTTTTTATTTTATTGTTCTTGGTGGTGGAATGCTTTATTTTGATGTTTTTATATATTTCTTAGGTATTTGTACCTTTTATACTTTTAAATAGCTTACAATACCTTTCCACCTTTAGTAGTTTGTGTGTGTTCTTTTGTCTGATAGATAGTTTTTCATGTTGGAATATATAATCTGTATTTCTTCATTGTTCATTGCTTTTATTTCTTCTGTGGTTTTATAGGTTTTGTATGTTCCATCTCCGTCTGCTTTTATGAGTTCATCTATTAGCTCTTGCCTTTTATTCATCTCTATTACCTCCTAGAACTGCCTTTAGTTGTTTGGTCATATTATAGCTTGGATAAGATATTTTTACCAGGTCTTACCTTTCTTGATTTTTGTAATAGTCTTTGGTGGATTGTCTTTTTTCATTAAACTTATCACTATCTAGCTTATACTCTTTAATCTTTTCTATGATACTTTCTTTTCTTCTTTTTACTATATCTTGTTTTAATATCTTCTTCTCTTGATTTTTTAGTTGCCTTAATCTTTCTTCTGTATCGTCTATTTTATCTTTTATTTCTTTTGACTCTTGTCTTATTTGATTTAATTTTTTCATGCTGATCTCCTTTCTTGTAATAAAAAAGAGATAACATTTCTGCTATCCCTTTCAAAGTTTCACTATTAGAATTTATATAATACTCTTTTCGATAATATCTGATATTTCCTTTTGTATAGATTCTATTTTTCTATCTATTCCTTTTTGTTGCATGATATGATTTTGTATCTCTGCTATAATTTTCTTTTGTTCACTTTTTGCAATATTAGGTATCGGAAATTCATTCGTTATATTAGGAAATATATTTGTATTGTTTCCTAATCCTTTTTTATGAATTTCTACTAAATATTGAAAGTATCTACTTCTCATATAATAGTAACAGAATATTGGAATATATCTATTTTCATCAAATCTAAATCTGATTATAAAATCACTAAAAATAGCATTTATATCTTGTGTTACTAATGCCACTTTTCCAATTCCACCTTCTCCTGATCTCATCATCAAAATATCGCCTTTTTTTTACTTTTGTAGAATATGCTTTTTTTCACCTTTTGGTTTTTTAATGAATTCTTGTCTTCATAGTCTGCTAATACTGTTTTTAGATTCTGATAATCTATTTCCCATGTACTAATGTCAGCCATAGTAATGTAATAACATTCCGTATCTTCTTCAAAATCTTTTGGTGCTATACCCTTACCAGTCATTGAAATATTAGATAAAGCTTTCTTTATTTTCACGCTATTTTTACTCAATTCATCAGTTACAAAAATTCCTGCTTTCCTATGATATTTTGCACTAAACCTTAAATCAACATTGTTTGAAAAATCTTCTAAATTATTTATTTGAATTTTATTTGATTTCAATTCATTAAATAAATTAAAATCATATCCAAAAAAACTTTCTAATGCATTGTCTATTATTTCCTTTATATTTTCTTTGCTACTTTTGTATTTTAATAAACTCTTTCTTAGAGGATTTGTCTTTTCGAGTACTTCTTTTATTTTTTTATTGCTTATTTGCAGCAAAGGTAAATTCATTAAATCATATTCGTTTAAATTAGGTTGTGCCTTTTGAGATGCTATGTTCCTAAATAAATTATAGTAAAGATCCGATTGAAAAATCATTTCATAAAATTCTACTTCTACATCATCTCGATTTTTTCTTAATATAGAGATATTATTAGAAACAGTGCCACCTATTACATTTTTACTTGCACAAATCTTGCCAACTGTACTTCCAATCATTGCAATAACCAAATCATCTTCTCTTAGTATTTTTTCATCTGGTAACTCACAATCATCACTTAAGTAAATTAAATCTTCCATTAATACCATAGGTAACCTAATGAAATTATACATTTCAGATTGCCTATTATAAAAATAATCAAAATTCATTCTTGCCCCCTTTCTTTAAAATAAAAAAACGACAGAATTATTATTTTCTATCGTCTAAAATTTACATATTAAATTTTTGCTATGTTTTTACTAAAACCATTTTTTGTGCATTTTTTCTAACGACTCTTTTGTTAGTGGATATCCAATAGATTCTCCTATCACAGAGTCAATCCCACAATATGGACAAATAGCTGTCCAATCTGGTTCATCTTCACACCAATCTTCTATTTCATTTGGAGAAAATATTTTACAACAATAAAAACAACCACACTTCTTTTCATGTTTAAGCATAGTTTTATTTGCAAAAGAATACTTATGAGCTTCTATACAATCCATAATACCTCCTTATAAAATTTATAATCTTTATTTAAATTGGTATGCAATTTACAATATCCATTATTAAAATGGATACTCTAAGCAGCACACCAACTATTTATTTTTTGAGTTTTAAACTTTGGTAGAAGTCTTGAACTCCTTGTATTTACATAACTATTTGCCTCTGTCACTATTATGACACGAAACCCACAAGCAGTATCTAGTTTCATCACGTGTTGGATACAAGGAAACCTTACCCTTAAACCATGAAACCCTAGCTTGGAACTCTGAAACTTTAGAGCTTGGAGTATCATATTATTTTTTATTGAGAATAATAAAGCATATCTCAAATAACACTCAAAAGATAACATACAAAAAGATGGCTCTAACATATCGCTAGAGCCACCTTTTAATAAACAATGCTAGTTACTTAAAACAAGCAGAGCCTACTTATTTGCTTTCTTTCATCATTTTCTTCTTAAGAAGAAGTGCAAGTCCGGCAATTGAGAAACCAAGCGCTGTGAGCAAGCCCGCAAAAGATGCTGATTCGCCTGTCTTAGGAAGCATGCCAATATGCTTTTCAGGCTGCGGCTTAGGAGCCGGTATCTCAGACTGCGGCTTCAATTCCGGTGTAGACGGATTTGGAGTTGGATCCGGTGTCGGCACAGAATCTTTCGTGTAAATAGCATACACAGTCATATCACTATTAACTACGCTTGCTCCCGTAAATGCAGTACCTTTACCGTCAGCCTTTGTATTCCATTCCTTGAAGGTATAACCAGCCTTCGTTGGATTGTTCGGCATAGACTGATCTTTTAGATTGTCCGTATCAATAGCCTTACCTGTCTCCACTTTAACAGTAGCAACCGTAGAATCACCATCTTTAAAAGTCACAGTGTTGTAATAATCCGGTATTGGTGACGGAGTATCTTTCTTCGTGTAAATAGCATACACAGTCATATCACTATTAACTACGCTTGCTCCCGTAAACGTCTCACCCTTACCGTCAGCCTTTGTATTCCATTCCTTGAATGTATAACCAGCCTTCGTTGGATTCTTCGGCATAGACTCATTAGTCAACGCATCAGTATCAATAGCCTTACCAGTTTCTACCTTTACTGTTGCATGCGTATTATCGCCATCCTTGAAAGTAACCATGCTTTGAGCAGGCTTAACAACATTAAATGTATATTGGATTTTATACTGACTGTCGTTAGCAGCTAAATTGCTATCTTTACCGCTAGCTTCTTGAGGGGCTGCAAAGTAATGTATATATGTCCATGTCAGACCTTTATTCTGTCTAACTTCGTCATAGGTGGATCCTCCAACATTCATATACTCAAGGAAACCACCGATGGAACCAGTAACAACATTCTTACCTTCCACGGCATCTTTAGTAATAGCTATATCTTTCATAGATACAGAGATTGTATTGAGAGAATTTAACTCATTCTTAAATTGGTCTTCCGTTAAGAACGTTTCTCCAGCGCCTTTTCTTCTTAGCGTAACGGTAAGTGTCATACCAGTTTTAACTTCTCCGCTTACAGAAGTGGAGAGCGTGAGTAAATCAGAAGATGCATCAGATGTTGCCGTTGCTTTAGATATATCAAATCCCTTAGGAAACTTGATGGTGTAAACAAGCTGTGAATCCGTTAAAAAGCGTAATGTTCCTTTAGCCTTTTCGTTCCTATACATGTCATGACCAGAAAGTTCTGAGAAAATCGGCTGAGATAGCCAGTTCATATTTGAGAGTGTTAATTTCAAACTTGACAGATTATCACCAGCAGAAATCTTTACATCTTTTGATGTTGTGTCATTATTATAGGAAAGATCTCCATAAAACATTGGATTATCTGTCATTGGAACAGCTGGATCATCCGTTGCACTTTCAGGCTTATACTCTTTAAGCATCTTCAAAAGTGGAGAAAGCGCAGGTTTTCCATCATCTGAATGAATGCCTGTTGAATAGCTAAAATACAGAGTTTGATCAACAGCATCCTGACCACCTATTTTTTTAATTGCATCAGGAATTTTAGTTTCTTCAGGTTTCAGAACACCTTTAGGGACGGCTGCAATTTTTGAATCGCCAAAAATATCTGTATTTGCTTTTTCAAGTTCAATCCAAGTATTCCCTGTTTTCATGGAGTTAAAATCTTCAGCCACTTCCGCATGCGCTACACCCGATGAGAATGTGGAAATGAGCAACACTGAAAATAGTATGCTTAAAACTTTCTTCATAAAATACTCCTCCTATTAGCGCACAACATTAACGGTTGTCTTATTAGTCTTAATATCAACAATTTGCTTTTGGAAAATGAACTTCTTATAAAATAATTCACATTTTCCTTCAGCTGTTATCTGTCCTAAATTCTTAACAGAATCGTCTTTAACTTCTACAGAATATGGAATGCTGATAGAAATAAGATGCCCTGTCATACCTGCTTTTCTTTCATTTTCATATAGCTTAAAGAAGCCCTTGTAGTCGTTCCAGTTTCCAAGACTAAAAGTAAAAGTTACCGAATTGGCGTCTTTATCGTATGATTTTTTGATTTCACTAATCATAGAAGTGTTTGCAGAGCAAGAAACCTTTTCTAAATTAACATTGAAATTTTTAGGAAAAGTGATAGTATATTTAGCTGTTGGGAAATTTTGTCCCTTATCAAACATAACCAAATTCTCAAAAGCTCTACCATGAGAATCGGTCTTCCCCTTAAAGTCTTTAATATATTTTTGGTATGCGCCTTCTAACAGATCGCTTGTTTCGACAGATCCTGAAACAACACCCTCATAGTAAAGATTACCGTCTTTGTTAACATCCTTACCTGCATTTTGTAATGCATCTGTTATAGTAATTGTTCCTACAATTTTATCTTTTGCAACTTGATCATATTCACTTGTTACATTACTTCCAGCCGCAAATGCCTGAGTAGTTCCAGTCATTACGCCAAATGCTATTAATGTAGCCATCAATATGCCCATTGTCTTTTTTACTAATATTTTCATCTTTTACCTCCGTATAATTTTTATTTTGTTTTTTCCGTATAACCCCACCTATTACATTGAAAACACCTCCTTAAAAGTGTTAACGCGAAACAATCTAGACATAAAAAAATGTGCATCTTCACATGCTTTACGCATAGAAAAATGCACACTAAATAAAAGGTTGTTTAAGCATATTACAACCTTGTCTTGTCTTGTCTTGTCTTGTCTTGTCTTGTCTTGTCTTGTCTTGTCTTGTCTTGTCTTGTCTTGTCTTGTCTTGTCTTGTCTTGAGCATTATAATCGCCTTCTTTTAATTTGTCAAGTCTTTTTTTATTATATACAGTTATTATATCATATTTCCATGATGAAATAAATATTATTTTACACAAGAATCGTAAATTCATGTTTATTATATCATATTTTTAAATATAAAGCTACTTATATCTTATTTTATATAAAAGTATTATGTTATGATACAATTGATGTGAGACCAAGGGTACAAAAAAAGAGAATATCCTGTATAATTAAAATAACAAAAAAAATAACTAGAAAGGAACTCTCTTTTATGAATAATATTATATCACAAAATCAAGAAAATATAAAACACAACCAACGTTATATCCCTCATTTACTTCAAACAAGATACCATGCTGTTAAAACTTACAGAAATGGTAATTCTGTTAGCTTTGTTTGTAGAAGATATAAAATATCTAAAGCCTCCCTTATGCGTTGGAATAAAAGATTTGATGGCTCTATTGACTCCCTTAGGGATAAATCTCATAGACCTTTATCTAAACACCCTAATTCTCATACTGATACTGAAATTTATTGGATTAAAAATCTCATTAGAAGAAATCCTAATATTTCTTTGATTGAACTTTATGCTAAACTTAAACTAAATAAAGGTTATACTAGACACCCTTGCTCCCTTTTTAGATTCCTTAGAAAACTTGGCTTTTTTTAAAGATATTAAACAACCTTCCAAACCCTATGTTCCTAAACCTTATCATACTCCTACTAAAATTGGTGTTAAAATGCAACTTGATGTTAAATATGTTCCTAATTCTTGTTATGTTGGTAAATATCCTGACAAATTCTACCAATATACAATTATTGATGAGGCAACTCGTGAAAGGTTTATTTATCCTTTTAAGGAACAATCTTCTTATAGTACTGTTACTTTTGTTAAAATGGCTATTAAACACTTTGGTTATACTCCTGAAATTATTCAAACAGATAATGGCTTTGAATTTACACATTTTAAAGATACTAAAAGAGTTCATCCTTTTGACAAACTATGTAATGAATTGGGTATTAAACATCAATTAATCAGACCTAGAATACCTAGACACAATGGCAAGGTTGAAAGAAGTCATAGAAATGACAATGAAAGATTTTACAGTAATTTATCTTTTTATTCTTATGAAGATTTGGTTGTACAAATGAAAAAATATCTCTATAAATCTAATAGATTACCTATGCAAACTTTAAATTGGCTTTCACCTATTGAAAAACGTAAAGAATTATTAGAATTAAAGGAGAATTAATTCTCCTTTAATTCTAACATACAGGTTATGTTTTTTTATAATTTTTGGTCTCACATCATTTACAAATGTACAGCCTATTTTATGCTTGTGCTTGCGTTAGTATTTATTAAGATAGTCTTTGTTTTTTTTCCTTGTCCCACTTGGAACTGCTCCAAATCGGTTGGGTGCCCGGGAACCTTGTTATTTCATAATCAAAATAATTTAAAAAAGATTTTTTAAAATTAACAAAAGGAGCTTATGTATTTTTAAAAAATCCTCTTTATGTTGACGGAGTAGCTTATCCTCACCACAATGTAAAATTTGGGCTTAATGAAAAATATTTTATAAATGGAGTTAAATTCTTCGTACAAGCAGTTAGCGACTATTTAAAATAGTAAATAATTTTAAACAAATAGAGAGAACGTCTGTTCTCTCTATTCTTTTATAAATACAAATTTATTTTCAAAAGACATTTCTTCACTGAATTTATATCCCTCTTTATTAAATTGTTTTATTCCTTCTATATTTTCAATTTTGTTTTTAGTTATAAAGTTTAACATCATTCCCCTTGCTTTTTTTGAAATTGTGGAATGTTTTTTTAATTTTCCATCAGCATTTTCAAAAAATTCAAAATCTAAAAACTTTTCATCTGTAATATATTTTTTTATTACTTTTGAAAATTCATCACTTGCAAGATTAATGATTAAATTTTCATCTTTTAAAACTTCTTTTGCTATCTCATCTTTCCAAAAATTATATAAATTTCCCATTTTCGTTTTCATAAGAAAATCAAGTCTATACGGATTTATCAAATCAAAAGGTTTAACTGCACCATAAAGCGCAGAAATAATAATTAAATGCTCCTTTATATACTCTAAATCGCAATTGTCAAACTCCTCCCTATTAATATTCTTATAACACATTCCGTCATACATATAAAAAGCTTTACAATAATCTTTTGAAATTAACACTTCCGGAACATTCTTTAAAATTTCATTCGTCTTTTCTAAAAAATTTAAGCCAAAAGAAAATCTCTCACAAGTTTTAGAAATTGTCTTTGCAGGTGATAAAATTATTTTCATATTTCTCTCCTATTTCTTTAATAGCATATACTAATAGTAGCAATTATAACATCTACTAGCTGTAAAAGTCAATTTATTATTTATAATTTGGACTTTTCAATTGTTATGATACAATTGATGTGAGACTAAGGATAATAAAAGAGAATATCCTGTATAATTAAAATAATAAACAATTTAGCTAGAAATGAACTCTCTTTTATGAACAATATTACACCATAAAATAATGTACAAAAAATAGCACCGAAGCGCTATTTTAAAAGTATTCATATAATATTGTTATTGAAGTTTTTAATTCTTCATCATAATTTTTTATCAGTTCTTCAAACTCTGATTTTAAACTGTTCTCGTCAAAATTTTTATCTAGTTTATTTCCATCTAAGACTAATTGCAAACCTACAAAGTATTTATATCCTTGTTTGTAAATTGCAAAATCATGCATTGATTTTATATAGCTAAACTTATTTTTCCAATTTTCAGTAATTTCTTTTAACTCAATTTCTCTTTCCGTAAAATTTCCCCCGACCGGTTCAACATGGATTACTAGAACAATTTCATACTTTTCATAAATTTCTTTTTCAATCAAACTCATAAGATTATGTGCTTTGATTAAACTCATTTCAGAATCAACTTCAACATCAACAGTTGCAATTTTTTTATTATTTCCATATGTATGAAAAGTGTAATTGTGTATTCCCAAAATTTCTTTGTGCTTTTCGATGTCTGTCAAAACTGACTTTATCAATTCTACACTTGGTGCCTCTCCAATAAGTTGGCTAACCGTTTCCTTTGCAAGTGAAAAACCGGAAAATAAAATAAATGCAGAAACTACAAGTCCAACTACTCCGTCAATGGGAAAAGTAGTATAATCTGCAAAAATCATTGCAATTAAAACAACTGAAGTCGTACAAACATCACTTAAACAATCGACAGACGTTGCTCTTAAAATACTTGAGTCGATAGCTTTACCTAGTTTTCTGTTAAACAAACTCATCCAAAGTTTTACAAAAATAGAAACAACGAGAAAAGCAATTCCTATTTTATTCATAACAATTTTTTCAGGGCTTATAATTCTTTCAATCGACGTTTTTGTAAATTGTAAACCAACAAGCATAATCATCATAGAAATGATTAATGTCATTATGTACTCAACTCTACCATGCCCATAAGGGTGGTCCTTATCTGGTGGAGCAGAAGAAAATTTAAATCCCAAAACCGTTGCAAAAGAATAAATCGCATCAGAAAAATTATTTACGGCGTCAGCTGTTATTGAAACTGAATTTGCAAAAATTCCTATTAAAAACTTTGATACTCCCAAAGTAACATTTAAAGATGTTCCTATTAACCCTGAAAAATATCCAACTTTTTTTCTATCGTACTTATCTGTATTTTCAATTCTTGAAATACTCAATATTTTTTTATCTATCATATTTACTCCATAAATAATATAATATTTCCACTTTCCAGCGTCTTTTTTATGTCGATAATTCTTTGGTTTGATGAACCGCGAAACTTTAGGGTTAAATCTTTTAATCTATAATCAAATCGTCCATCAACTAGAACATCACATTCCTTTAAAAGTTCAAATCTGTCATCATCTTCAAGAATTTCTTCAAAAGTATATCCTGAATAAATCCAAATATTTTTATTTACACTTTTTTTAATATCTCTTACAATTTCAAGGAGCTCTTTGGCATTTTGCATTGGTTCGCCACCAATTAAAGTAAGACCGGAAACATTTTTATCACGTAAATAGTCTATTACTAAATTAGTAGTTTCTTTAGTCCAAAGCTCCCCAAAATTGAAATCCATATATTTTCTATTAAAACAATCTTTACAATTATGTGTACAGCCAGTTACGAAAATACTAGTTCTGATACCAACACCATTTGCAACATCATAAGCTCTTATCTGACCATATCTCATTTTAATCCCTCGCTATATATGAAGAACTCTAGCCTTTATTTCCTTAGTTCTACCTTCATTCCAGAAATTTTCTCCAAGATAACCACAAGTTCTTCTCGTTACATTCATTTTTTGCTTGTCTTTATTATGACATTGTGGACATTCCCATTCATTATATTCGTTTATGATTATTTCTCCATCAAATCCGCAAACATGGCAATAATCTGATTTTGTATTAAATTCAGCATATTGAATATTATCATAGATAAATCTAATCATTTGTTCAACAGCTTCAACATTATGGTTCATATTAGGAATTTCTGCATAAGAAATACAACCCCCTGTTGACAATTTTTGGAAATCTTCTTCAAATCTAAATTTATCAAAAACTGAAATATTTTCCCTAACATCAACATGATAACTATTTGTATAATATCCCTTATCTGTTATATCCTTTATTTCTCCATATTTCTTTCTATCTATAGAACAGAATCTGTGAGTTAAACTTTCAGCAGGAGTTCCATATAATGAAAATGTCATTCCTGTTTCTTCACTCCAACTGTCAGCCGCTTCTTTAATTCTCTTCATAACTTTAAGAGCAAACTCTTTTCCCTCTTTTGTTGTATGACTAACACCCTTTACACACATTGTAGCCTCATACATACCAATATATCCAACAGAAAGAGTTGAATATCCATTTTCAAGGTATTTCTTAATACTTTCACCTTTTTTAAGTCTAGCAATAGCTCCATATTGCCAATGAATAGGAGAATTATCACTCTTTACATTTTGAAGAAGTGAGTTTCTGAATAAAAGTGCTTTTTTTACAATTTCAAGTCTTTTATCCAACATTTCAAAGAAACCTTCTTCATTTCCTGTATTTAAAATTCCTATTTGAGGTAAATTCAAACTTACAACACCTTGGTTAAATCTACCTTCAAATTTATAATTTCCATTTTCATCTTTATATGGTGCTAAGAATGATCTACAGCCCATAGGTCCAAATACATTTCCTTCATAATGTTCTCTAAGTTTTTTAGCAGAGATATAATCAGGATACATTCTCTTTGCAGTACATTTTGCAGCGAGTTTTGTTAAATAATAATATTTACTGTCTTCTCTTACATTATTTTCATCCAAAACATAAATCAATTTAGGAAAGGCTGGTGTAATATAAACACCTTTTTCGTTTTTAATTCCTTCTAATCTTTGTTTTATTATCTCTTCAACGATTTGAGCAACTTCGTCTTCATATTCAAAACCGTCCTCAACATACATAAATAATGTAACAAAAGGACTTTGTCCATTTGTAGTCATCAAAGTATTTATTTGATATTGAATAGTTTGAATACCTGCCTCAAGCTCTTTTTTAGTCATTGCTCTTGCAATATTTTCGATATCTTCTTCATCAGTTAAAATTTCTTTTGCAAGTTTTAAATGTTTTTCATAGCTCTTTCTAAGATATTTTCCTAGATGAGCAACATTTAAGCTTTGTCCACCAAATTGACCTGACGCAACCTGTGCAATTATTTGAGTCATAACTGTACAAGCTACTTGGAAAGACTTTGGAGTTTCAACCATTTTACCATTAATTACTGTTCCATTATCAAGCATATCTCCAATATTAACTAGACAGCAATTGAACATAGGTTGAATTAAATAGTCCATATCATGAAGATGTATAGCTCCTTCGTCATGAGCCTGAACAATATCCACAGGAATTAGCATTCTTCTTGCTATATCCTTTGAAACTTCTCCGGCAATCAAATCTCTTTGAGTTGATGCAAGAATAGCATTTTTATTTGAATTTTCATTTATAACATCTAAATTTGTCTTATCAAGAAGACCCAAAATACTTTCGTCAGTAGTATTTTTAAGTCTTTTAAAAGTTTGCACAGCCTTATAGTTTTCATAAGCTCTGGCAGTTGCAGGATTTCCATACTTAATTAAGCTGTAGTAAACATGATCTTCTATATCATATATACTCATCTTCTTTCCGATTGTTGTTGCAAAAGTTTCTATCTCTGATGCAATCTTTTCAGCCAATCCTTCTTCGTATACTCCTGTACTGCTATGCATAGCTTTTTTTATTGCAATTGCAATTTTATTTGCGTCAAAATCTACTTCTTGACCATTTCTTTTTATAACTTTAATCATAACTACCTCCTAAAATACTTCATAAATGCTCGATAGTAAGATTATATCATCAACAATATATATTGTCAATCAATAGTTATTAAACTATATATAGTATATTTATTTGTTTTTACTCATTAAATCCCTCTTGAAAAATTTTATAACAATTTGTAGAATGAGAAAATTAAAAATAAAATAAAAAATTTTTTAAAATTTTTTCTCTTACACAAAAAATAAAGTCGATATAAATTTTATACCGACTTTGTTAAATCACTTATCTTTAATTGTCTTTATTCCAAAAGCAAAATATACTATATGGCAAAACCAAACTAGCCCTAAAATAATTCTTCTGATATTTGTATTTTTCATAAAATAGAATCCCGTCCCCATTGTTATTGTAAAAATTATAATAATTTTTAACTTTGTCTTTAATGGAAGTCCTTTTCTATTTACAATTTTCTCTATATTGTTTTTATACAAATTCGTTTCGACAAACCATTTGTGCAACTTTTTAGAACTTCTTGCAAAGCAAAATACTGTTACAACATAGAAAGGAAATGTCGGCAATATTGGTAAAAACACTCCAACTGTTCCTATTGCAAAAAATATCAACCCTATCGCAATCCAAATATATTTTACTAAATTCATTCTATATTACCTCTCATAATCTAATATATCAATGATAACATATTTCATATTGATTGGCAATATTATATTTCAAAGCAATTTCCTTTTTCGACTTTATAAATTACATCTGCAAATGAAACTGTACTCATTCTGTGTGAAATTAAAAATACCATTCCCTTACAATTTTCTCGAATCAAATTTAATATAATCGATTCATTCAAAGTATCCAAGTTGCTTGTTGGCTCATCAAAGATATATACTTCAGCTTTTTTAAGTAATGCTCTCATAAGTTCGAGTCTTTGCATCTCTCCACTTGAAAAAATAATTTTTTCAGAATTTATTTTAGTATCAAGTCCATTTTCAGTTGATAAAATTTTATCCTTTAATCTACATTTTTCAGCAATTTCTAAAATTTCTTCATCAGTAATCTTATCATTTCCTAAAACTAAATTTTCTCTGATTGTTTGAGAAAAAATTTGTGGAAATTGTGGAATATAAGCAATTTTTTCTTGTAATTTTTTGCTATCAATCTCTAAAATATCATCTTCATTTAAAAATACTTTTCCATTTTTAGCCATATACCATTTCATTACAATTTTCATAAGCGTACTCTTACCAGAGCCACTCTCTCCAACAAGTCCAACTATTTTTTTATCTTTAAAATTCAAATTTAACTTTTCAAAAATTAATTTATCTCTATTAGGATATGCAAAATCGACATTTTCAAACTTTATTTCATCTAAATTTACAATTTCTTTTCTTCCGTCATTTCCGCTTGGCTCTTCTTCATCTAATAATTTAAAAGTATTTCTTCCAGCCTGTAATGCACGTCCAAGTCCTAGAGGAAGTCTGCTAAGCTCTAAAAACGGAGCAAAAGATGAACTAAATACAGCCAAAGTTATTACAGCATTTTTCACAGTAATTAATTTTCTATTTATAAGTACAAAGTCTGCATAAGCAAAAGCTAAAACTCCAAAGCCTATAACTAAAAAACTAAAAGTGAATTGTAAAAAGTTTAATTTTGAAACCTTTCTTTCTTTTTCATTCACAATTTTACTTTCTCTTTCAAGATTTTTAAATCTCTCTTTTTCAACTCCAAGTTGTAGTAAATCTTTCATACCTTTTAAACTATCTAAAAAATATGAAGTATATGATTTTCTAAATTTCTGTTGAATTTCAAGATGAGGTTTTAACTTACTTGAAAATACATTAGGTATAATAACTGCAAGTGTAAAATAAACAGCTATTGCTATTAAACTTAAAACAAAATTATGATATAGAAAATATATAAAAAGCAATATTGAAACGATAGTTCCTGTTGTAATCGGAGCTAGAGTATGTGCAAAAAACACTTCTAAAGCCTCAACATCTTCCCCTATAAGTTTTAACAATTCTCCACTATCTTGTGAATCAAGTTTTGAAGGAGCAAGTCGTCTAAGTTTAGAAAAAATTTCTCTTCTAAAATCTGCCAAAACTTTAAACGCAACAAAATGTCCGAAATAATGCTCTCCATACCTAAAAAGTCCTCTTGAAATTGCAAGTACAACCAAAAACACAAGAGAATATATTTTTAAATCTTCACCATTTAAAACTCCAAATCCTAGTGAAATAATTTTCGCAGGGATATAAACTGTAATTAAAAAGCCGAAAACAGCAAAAAATACTGCTAACAAAATAATAGGAAGTAATCTTTTCATAAAATTTATAAGTCTTACAACTAATTTTATATTATCTTTCATTTAAAATTTCCTCCATTTCATTTTGTTTATCTAATAATAATTTATATTCAAAGTTTGAAACATACAAATCACAAGGCTTTCCAAAATCCCAAGATTTTTCTTGTCCCATAAATAACACAAAGTCCGACTTATGAACCTGTTTCATCTTATGGGAAATAAACATCACTATTGAATCTTTTGAAATAAGTCTAATCAAATCTAAAATTGCATTTTCATTTTCCGTATCGACACTTGAAGTCATCTCATCAAAAATATAAATCTTTCTATTTGCAAGTAAGCCCCTTGCACAGATAATCTGTTGCCTTTGTCCCGGAGAAATCAACTTTCCATTTTCTCCAACAATAGTATCAAAACCATTAGGTAAAGTTTTTACAAAATTTAAAATATTTTTTTCTTCAATCCATTTCAAAATTTCATTTTCAGATAATTTTGTCGCTTTCTTTAGATTGTCCATAATACTTTCATTAAAAACATAACTATCAGGAGAAATGTAAAAACCTAAAGAATTTATATCGCCCTTTGAAAAATCTTTCAAAGATTTTCCGTCAAGCAAAATTTCTCCAGAATAATTTTCAAGATTTTTAAATAAAATTTTTGCAAATGTACTTTTTCCAAGTCCACTTTCTCCGGCAATTGCAAATAAATTTCCTTTTGAAATTTCAAAATTTATATCATCTAAAATTTTTCTTTCTCCATAAGAAAAAGATAAATTTTTAAATTCAATTCTTTCAACATTTTCAAGTTTAATCTTTGAGTTTTCAATCTTTTCTTCTAAATTTGCATTGTCTAAAAATGTAAAAATTCTGTCTGCCATTTTAGTATTCATCATAAGCAAATGCATACAATAGCCCAATTCTCTAATCGGAGTAAAAAATTCAGTTGCAATCAAAATAAAAAATATGAAATTAAAAATTGACATATTTCCCTTTGAAATTGACATAACAGCTAAAAATCCTGAAATTACAATTCCAAGATACATAACACCGTCCATATATCCGACAGATTGAAGTTGAAACTTTAAAAGCTCCATTGTAGAAAGTCTAAACTCTTCTGCACTTTCATTAAATTTTTTCTCATAAATTTCATCGGCACTATAAGAATAAAGTGTATTAAGTCCCTTTAAATCGTCCATAAACAAATTGCTAACGTCCATATAAGTTGACCAATAATGTTGCATAATCTTTGCAGAACGCTTCTGTATCAAAATAATTGAAATCGGAATAAAAGGAATACTAATCAAAAAAACTAAACTTCCAAGTGGATAAATAAAAAATACAATAGCTAAAATTGTCGCACAATTAAGATATGTCCTTAAAGTTGTTGACAAATAATTGCTATAAAAAGTATCCAAGCTGTCAATTCCCTGAGATGCAACAGTAAGCACGTCAGCATAAGAATATTTTTTTGAAAATTCTTCATTATTCTTTGAAAAAACATTGAAAAATTTATTTTTCAAACTGTCTCTTGCAAATTGTGATGCCACACCTTGATAATTTTTAGAAAAAATTGAAATTACAAAACCAAAAATATTTAGTCCAATAATAATTAATGCGTAAATAAGAAGATTAAATTCAATCCCGTTAAATAAATTAGAAAATCCCTTAGCAATAACACCAAAAGAAATTATTCTCATCAAAAATTGAATCCAAGCCAAAAAAGAACTTAAATAAACGACCTTCATCTTATCTCCAAGCTCTTTTTTCAATCTGTTCTTCAATTCTTTTCGCCTTTCTCGACTTATCTTTTGCTTTTGAATTTTTGTACTAAAATCACTATCCATAAAAAACTCCTATAAAAATTAATATAAATTATTTATATGATAACCTATTGATTTAAAAAAATCAAGAAAAAAGGTCAGAGAGTTTTTACTCCCTAACCTTAGTTGTTAAACGAATTTTTTCTGTTTTAGTTTTTTATTTTATTTTTCTAACTTCTTCAACAACTCTATTAATTGCCTCTTCTGATGACATTTCAAAATTTTCCATTTCTTTTCTTGTTGAAAATTCGATTATGTTTTCACCCGCTTTTTTACCAACTGTAATTCTTAGAGGAATTCCAATTAAATCTCTGTCGTTAAACTTAACACCGATTCTTTCTTTTCTATCATCAAGCATTACTTCAACACCTTGTGATTCTAATTCGTCATGAATTTTTTCTCCAAGTTTCATTTGTTCTTCATCATTAATGTTTACAACTGTAACTATCGCATGGAACGGAGCAACTTGAATTGGCCAGATAATTCCCTTTTCATCATTGTTTTGTTCAATGATTGCAGTAATACTTCTTGTAATTCCTATACCATGACTTCCCATCCAAAAATATTGACTAACTCCATTTTCATCTAAGAAAGTTGCATTTAATGCTTTAGAATATTTTGTTCCTAATTGGAAGATATTTCCAACTTCTATTCCTCTTGCAAATTTTAACGGATATCCACTTTCAGGGCAAACATCGCCCTCTTTAACCATAAGTAAATCTTCAACGATTTCTCCGTCAAAATCTCTACCAAAATTACAATTTATATAGTGATGACTTTCTTTATTACCACCAACTACAACATTTTTCATAAGAGTAACTCTTTTATCTAAAATTTTTCTAACTTTCAAATCAACCGGCCCTGTATATCCTGCAAATGTTCCAATCTTTGAAATCATTTCATCGTCCATCATTTCAACTTCATGTTCAGGAACTCCAAGATAGCCACAAAGTTTTGTCAAATTAAGCTCTCTATCTCCCGGAATAAATACTATAACAGGTTCTCCTGCAACAATCAAATCAACAGCTTTAACACATTTTTGAGTTTCCTGTTTTAAAAAGTCGGAAACTTCTTCTATCGTCTTACAGTCAGGAGTGTAAACTAATTCAAGTTCTTTTTCTTCCCCACTTTCATCAACTTTATAAACAACTTTTGCCTTTTCATCCGTTGCTGAATATCCACTTTCATCACAATAGCAGATAACTCCCTCTCCTACATCAGAAAGAGCGATAAATTCATGTGAACTGTTTCCTCCCATTGCTCCGGCATCTCCGGCAACAATTTTGTAATTAAGTCCTAATCTGTTAAATACTTTTTCATAAGCCTTCCACATTTCTTTATATGATTCCATCATCATTTCAGGGCTTACATCAAAAGTATAGGCATCTTTCATTGAAAATTCTCTTGCCCTATTGATTCCAAAACGCGGTCTTTTTTCATCACGATATTTAGTTTGTATTTGGTAGATATTTAAAGGTAATTGTTTATAACTTTTTATTTCCCCACTAATTAAAGTTGTAAAATATTCTTCAGCTGTTGGTCCAAGGCAAAACTCTCTTTCATTTCTATCACTAACTTTAAACATTTCAGGTCCAAAAGTTTGCCATCTTCCTGACTCTTCCCAAATTTCTTTTGGTTGAAGTGCAGACATCAAAATTTCATATCCACCCATTCTATCCATTTCTTCTCTTACGATATTTTCTACTTTTTTAATTGCTCTATATCCAAGTGGAAGATAAGAATAAATTCCTGCAGCAGACTTTCTAATCATTCCTGCCCTTAAAAGCAATTTATGGCTAATAATTTCTGCCTCTTGTGGGTCTTCCCTAAGTGTAGGCATATAGTATCTTTTCATTTTCATAACAAAATTCCTCCGTAATATATTTTAAGTTTTCAGCAATAAAAAAACGGCTAACATCTCCAAGAGACGAAAGCCGTGGTACCACTCTAATTTATACTCAAAAGCTATAAGGCACAACCCTGTACTTTTAATACAAGCTCAAAGATAGGTTCAATTTCCTCTGTAAAAGTTTTTCACCAAACAACTTCTCTCTACATACAGATAAAAAATTTACTATTTCTTTTCATCACTAAAATCTAACTAAGATTAATTTATTATATTAAATTTAGCAAAAAAAGTCAACTGCATTTAACTTTTTCTACATATAAATAACTTCATCAAATTTATCTAAAAAGTCTTTTTCTACATTATGTGTAATCATAATTATAGTTTTATCTTTCATTTCTAATAATTTATTACAAACATAATCTTCCATTACTTTATCCATTGCAGAAAAAGGCTCATCTAAAAGTAATATATCTCTGCCGGATATAACTGCTCTTAAATAATTTACAACTTGTTTTTCTCCACCACTTAACTCATTGTTATTTTCTGATTTTAATAAGGTATCAACTTTATTACTTGGAATGTATTTATTGTCATTTTCTAAAACATCTTTATTGAAACTGTCAAAAATACTTACATTATCCCAAAAATTTTCAGAAAATATATGAGATTTTTGAGTTAAATACATTATTAATTGATTGCAAAATCTATAAGAAACTTCTTTACCATCAATCGTAATATTACCTTCAGTACAAGACAAATTACCATTTATTAGATTTAAAAGTGTAGATTTCCCCTTTCCACTTTCTCCAATAATAGCATATTTCTTATTTTTTTCAAATGTATGAGAAAAATTTTTGATTATATAGTCATCATATTTAAAACTAACATTATTGCATTTTATATTATTGTCAAACTTTACATCTTCAATGCTTAAATTTTTATTTTTAGAAATTTCTAAAAGCATATCATTCATAACTGTTTCTACCGATTTTTTCCAGCTTATCGCATCAATTACAGTACGAAGTGGAAACATAAAATTTTGAATATATGCAATGGTAGCAGTTGCTATCCCTGCTGTAATCTCTCCCTTATACAAGAAAAACGCCATAATTGCAAATGAAGATATATTAATCAAATACATAACAGTTCCATTTAAAACATTTACAAAAGTTTTAAACTTTCCAAAACTAAATCTACTATCTTCCATTTCGTCAAGAGATTTTTTGTGATTTTTCTCTATGTTTCTATATGTAAAACAGTTTATAAAAGAATAACCACTTAATAAATCTATAATCTTTGAATTGTAAGATGCCGTATCATCAAGCAATTTTTTATTTTTTTCTGAAAATTTCTTAGCAGTTAAATTAGGTAAAAACAAAACAATTAAAGCGACTAAATATATTATAATTGCCATTTTGTAATTTAACAAAAAGATATAAATCGCATAGATAATAAATGAAATTGAAGATTCAAATATTAGCATAACATACTCTAAATGCTCCTCACAAGCAGCAATATCATTATTTAATCTTGAATTGTAATCCCCAATACTGTTTTTGTAAAATTCATTGGGTTCTTTGCATATTATTACAGAAAACAATTCTTTTCTCATATACAAATTAAATTCTTTTTCAAGCCTCCAACTACTTCTTTGACTGATATATTGTGCTCCCATACCGATAATTACAAGAAGAGTAAATATTCCTGTAAGTTTAATAACATCATAAATACCATTACTGTAATTATCATCAACCATATATTTAACAACAGTAGGAAGTCCTGCTATTGCAAGTATATATACAAAATGGAAAAAAATTCTAAAAAATATGCTCTTTTTAAATTTTTTTAAAATTTTCAATTAACTCTCCTCCCGTATAAAAATAAAATATGTAAATCAAGCTAACTCTAATTATTATAAAAAAAGTGGCTAACAATATTAGCCACTCACTTTTACCACTTTTAAATTTAATCAAAATATTAAATTTTTAAAATTAAACAGTCGATAAGACTACTTTAATTCAACAGTAGCTCCTACTTCTTCTAATTTAGCTTTCATTTGTTCAGCTTCTTCTTTAGCTACTCCTTCTTTGATAGCTTTTGGAGCGTTGTCAACTATTTCTTTAGCTTCTTTTAATCCTAATCCGCTTAAGTCTTTAACAGCCTTAACAACTTTCATTTTTTCTGCTCCAACTGATGCTAAGATTACATCAAATTCTGATTTTTCTTCTGCTGCTGCAGCTGCTTCTCCGCCAGCTACTGCTCCTACTACTACTGGTGCTGATGCAGAAACTCCAAATTTTTCTTCTGCTGCTTTAACTAATTCATTTAATTCAAGAACTGATAATTTTTCAATTGCTTCTAATATTTGTTCGAAATCCATAATATACCTCCTAAAATTTTACGCAACCATTAAGCTGCTTCTTCTTCTTTTTTCTTTCTTAGTGCATCTAACATATACACAAAATTTGATACTGGTGCCTTGAAACTTCCAAGTAACTTTGCGATAAGTACTTCTCTTGATGGAATATCTGCAACGGCTTTAACTTCGTTAGAATCTAAAATTTTTCCTTCTAAGATACCAGCTTTAATAACTAATTTTTCATTTGACTTAGCAAATTCGTTAGTGATTCTTGCTGCAGCTGTTAAATCTTCTCCTGAAAAAGCAACTGCGCTTGGTCCTTCTAAGTATTGACCGAAATCTTCAAAACCTAATTCATTGAAAGCTAATTTCATCATAGTGTTTTTGTAAACCTTATATTGAACACCAGCTTCTCTGTATTTGTTTCTTAATTCAGTAACTTGTTCAACAGTTAACCCTCTGTAATCAACTAAAACTAAAGAACCTGAACTTTCGATTTTTTCTCTGATTTCTGATACAACAGCTTGTTTTTGTTCTAAAACAAAATCTTTCATCTCTTTCACCTCCACAAAAGGCTACATATAAAAAAATCTCTACCAAGAGTAGAGATAAAATACAAAATAAAGTATTTCCACCTATGTAGGATTTTTAAACGAATGTCCCTACGGTCTTGGGTAGCCTATAAAATTAACATATATATTATATCATATTTCAAAATAAATGCAATACTTTTTTAAAAATTTTTTCATATTTATTTTATTTTATTTTTGTGGTAGAATTATATATATAATTAATTAGGTGGATTTTATGTTAAAATATTTTTTAATTTTATTTATTTCAATGTTACCTGTTGTTGAGTTAAGAGGAGCGATTCCTTATTCACAAGCAATGGGTCTTCCAATTTTAAGTTCATATATAATTGCAATAATTGGAAATTTAATTCCTGTTCCTTTTATTTATTTTTTTTCAAAAAAAATTTTAATTTGGGGAGAAAATAAAAAATATATTGGAAAATTTTGTGAAAAACTTTTATTAAAAGGTCATAAAGCCGGAGAAAAAATCTTAAAAAAATCAGGAAAAAGCGGAACTTTAATTGCACTTGCTCTTTTCATCGGTATTCCATTTCCAGGAACTGGAGCATACACAGGAATACTTGCCGCAAGTATTTTAGATATTGATTTTAAAACAAGTTTTTTATCAGCGATAATAGGAGTAATTTTGTCAGGAATCATTATGTCAACAATTAGTTTTGGAATTTTTTAGGAGGACAATTTTGTTCTCCTTTTGTATTGCATAAATTTAAAATTTTGGTTATTATATAGGTAGATATTTTTATCTAATTTAATTTTGGAGGTATATTATGGATTTTAAAATTGGAAATTCCGGATTAGTTAAAGTAATTTCTTTATTTGAAGGAAATGAAATTTGTGGAATTAGTGAAGAATTAAAAAACTATGTAAAAGAAAGTAAACTTTTTAATGGAAAAAGAGGAGAAATTTTTTCAAATCTTGGACCAAATTCTGAAAATATAATTTTATTGGGATTAGGTAAAGAAGAAGAAAATTCTCTTGAAAATATTAGAAGAGCTTACTTATCACTTGGAAAAAGTTTAAAAGCAAATAATGTAAAATCTTGTAACATAGAAGTAAAAAAATTTGATGGACTTTGCTATAAATTAGTAGCTCAAGCTATGATTGAAGGTATTGTAAATGTAACTTATTCTTTTGATAATTTCTTAAAAGAAAAGAAACCTTGTTTTGATTGCGAAATATTTTTAAGTATTGTTGAAGACAAGAGAGAACATATTGAAAGTGGAATCGAAGAAATCAAAGCAATCATGGAAGCTGTATTTATGTGCAGAGATCTTGTAAATAGACCTGCAAATGATATTTATCCTGAAACTTTGGCAAATTTTGCTAAAGAAGAACTTGAAAAAGTTGGTATTGAAGTTGAAATTTTAGAAAAGAAACAAATAGAATCTTTAAAAATGGACGCATTCTTAGCAGTTGCTCAAGGTAGCGACCTACCACCTAAATTTATAATTATGAAACATTTACCAAACAAAGATGAAAAACCTATCGTTTTAGTTGGTAAAGGTTTAACTTATGATTCAGGTGGATATGCAATCAAACCTGCTACAGGAATGGTTACTATGAAAACTGATATGGGTGGAAGTGCCTCTGTTATTTCAACAATGTATGCAGTAGGAAAAATGAATGTTCAAAGAAATGTAATAGCCCTTGTTGCAACTTGTGAAAATATGATTAACGGACACGCTTACAGAAACGGAGATATAATTTCTTCAATGAAGGGTTCAACTATTGAAGTAGTTAATACTGATGCCGAAGGAAGATTGACTTTAGCTGATGCTATTTACTATGGTGCTTCAAAATTAAATCCTGAATGTATAGTTGACGTTGCAACTCTAACAGGTGCTTGTATTCAAGCTCTAGGTTCAAGAGTTATCGGTGCTGTAAGTAATAATGATGAAGTTTTTGCAAAAATTAAAGAATCTGCAGACTTTATGGGTGAATATTTATGGAGATTCCCTGTTTATGAAGAACATAGACAAAGTGTAAAAGGAAAAGTTGGAGATTTGTTAAACTCAACAGGAGCAGGAAGTGGTGGTGCAATCACTGCCGGAGTTTTCTTAGAACATTTTGTTGAAAATACTCCTTGGGTTCATTTAGATATTGCAGGTCCTTCATTCTCTCAATCAGCTTGGGGAACAAATCCTGAAGGCGCAAGTGGAACACCTGTAAAAACTCTTTATAACTTTGTAAAGAAATATAATAAAAAATAATTTCAATTAAAAATGGTATGCTTTTTGTAGCATACCATTTTTTTAAAACTTAAATCTTCTTAATCTTAAACTGTTTAAAACAACACTTACTGAACTAAGGCTCATTGTAAATCCTGCAAGCATTGGGTTTAAATATCCAAAGGCTGCAAATGGAATTGCAATTATATTATAGAAAAATGCCCAGAACAAATTTTGTTTTATTATCTTAAGTGTCTGTTCGCTAATATTTATTGAATTTAAAAGTGTATTCAAATTTCCATTCATCAAAGTAATATCGGCAGTTTCCATTGCAATATCCGTACCTGTTCCCATAGCAAAGCTAATGTCTGCACTTGCAAGTGCCGGAGCATCATTTATTCCGTCCCCTACCATTGCAACAATTTTTCCTTGTTTTTGCAATTCTAAAACTTTTTGAGATTTTTCGTCCGGCATAACTTCGTAAAGTACATTTTCAATTCCAAGTTTGTTTGCAACTTTCTTCGCAACAACTTCACTATCTCCTGTTATCATAAATACGTCAATATTTTTTTCTTTTAATTTTTTTACGATTTCAAAAGCATTGCTTTCAACTTCATCTTCTAAAACCACAAAGCCGGAAAGGCTGTTTCCTATTGAAATAAAAATTGTAAGTAATTCATTTTCTATATTTAATTCTAATTTTCCGATTTTTTCTTCAATAAATTTCTTTTTACCAATCAAAACTTCTTCATTATTATAAATTGCTTTAATTCCCATTCCTGCAATAACTTTTAAAGCTGAAAATTCAATTTCTTTTACATTTTTTTCTTTACAGAAATTAACTATTGACTTAGCTATCGGGTGGTCAGTATTTTTTTCTAAGGAATAAATTATACTTAAAAAGTCATCATCAGATAAATTTCCATTGTTTTTAATTTCGATAACTTTTAACTCTCCGGTTGTTAGAGTTCCGGTTTTATCAAAAATTATACTATCCATCTTATGAATTTTTTCTAAAACTTCTCCACTCTTTATTAAAATTCCATTTTGTGCAGAAACTCCCGTACCGGACATAATCGCAGTTGGAGTTGCAAGTCCAAGTGAACAAGGACAAGCGATAACCATAACTGCACAGCTATTTAACAAACTTGTTGTAAAATCTTTTGTAATTAAATATGTTATCAAAAGAGTTACAAGTGATGACAAAATTACTCCGGGAACAAAAAACGCAGAAATTTTATCCGCAAGCCTTTGAACCGGCGCTTTTTTAGTTTGTGCATTTTGTACTAAATTCAAAATTTTTGATAAAACAGAATTTTCAATAGTGCTCTTTGCCTCAATCTTCAAAATTCCTTCAATATTATTTGTCGCTCCGATAACCTTATCGCCAACATTTTTTTCAACCGGAACGGATTCACCGGTAATCATAGCTTGATTTACAGAACTATTTCCTGAAATGACAACTCCGTCAACAGGAATTTTTTCATAAGGCTTAACTAATACAATATCTCCGATTTTAACATCTTCAATATTCTTTTTAACCTCTTTATCTCCCTCAATTACTATTGCAAAATCAGCTTTTAAGTCCATTAACTTCATAATAGCTCCAAAAGTATTTGACTTTGCATTTGCCTCGAAAAATTTACCAAGTAAAATTAAAGTTATAATCATTGCAGAGCTGTCAAAATAAACATCAAAACTTCCGATTAATACCTTATAAACTGAATAAAAATACGCCATTGAAGTACCAAAAGCAATTAAAACGTCCATATTTGTACTTTTATTTTTCAAATTTTTATAAGCATTTATATAATATCTCTTTCCAACATAAAATTGAACAACACTAGCTAAAGCCCATTGAACATATCCACTCAACATAAACTTGTGCATATTAAACATATGGAAAAACATCGAAACCATAAGAGGAATACTAAAAATCAAAGATATTATCAAATCTTTCTTTAAGCCTTTAATTTCATCTTCATATATATTTTTTCTTACCTCTTTTTCCTTTTTTACGGAAATTTTAAACTTTTCTAAAACAGAATTAATTTCATCTAATGAAACAACGTCTTTTAGATATTTTATTTTTAAAATATCTTCCTCATCTTTTACCAAAACTGTATCTTTTTCTTTAAGCTCTGAAATTATATTTTCAATATCAGACAGTTTAAGACTACTCTTTTCAATCTTTAACTCATCACGTTTCGGCTTAAAACCAAGTCTTTTTATAACTCCGATGAGCCCTTCAACCTTTGCTCCGTCTACAACAGATACTGTAACAGTTTTGCTCATAAGATTTACAGAAACATCTTCTACAATCTTAAGTTTAGAAAGTCCCTTTTCAACTTTCATTACACAGGATTGACAAGTCATTCCGTCTACAAAAATATTAACTTTTTTGCTCAACAAAAGCACCTCCTAATGACATTTTTGAAATTAAAATCTCTAACAACAAGTCCATATCTCTACTCTTTGTCTTTATATCAGCCTCTACTGAATAAGCTAGATGAATATAATTACAAAGAGTTTCTACTGAAAAATTATCGCAAACGGAATACAATTTTTTACATTCATAATTTGAAATTTTAAGTTCTTTAGAAATATAGTCTATATGTTTTTGTTTTGACTTCAAAACTTTTACTCCTAAAAGATTTCTTATATATCTAACAATCATATAAAATGTAGAAAAAGAATTTTCTCCTGACTTTTTAAGTTCAATTAAAATTTTTATTGAATTTTTATAGTCTTTTTTAGAAATCATATCAAGCAATTTAAAAATACTATTTTCAAATTTATCTATTAAAATTTCATCAACATCTTTAAAATCCAATATTCCTTTTGAAAAAGAATCCGTTAGTTTTTTTACTTCATTTTCTACATCATATAGATTTTTTTCTCTACTACTATCTAAATACCCAATTCTATCGATAATATATTTTAATACAATATCTTTAACTTCGATATTTTTTGAAACAAATCTTTTTTTAATAAATTTAAAAAGTTCAATTTCATTAAATCGAGTAAGCTCAATATTATGACCTAAAATTGAAATTTCTTTATAAAATTTTCCACGAAAAGCAACGCTTCCCTTCATCACCAAAAGAAGAACTGTCGTCTTTGGGATTTTATTTATATAGTCGTACATATCTTCAAAAAAAGTTTTGTAAGTAGAAACACCACTTTTTGAAAGATTTACATTATTAACTATAATAAGCCTTTTATTGCTAAAAAAAGGCGCCGTTTCACAATCAATCTTTAGTTTCTGCAAATCAATTTTTGCAAAATCATACTCAGCATAATTCATATCAAAAAAATCTTTTTGAATAATTTTTTCTTGAAACAATTCTACAAATTTGTCAATCAAAAAAATTTCTTCTCCACTTAAAACATATATTCCATTAAGCTCTCCATTTTCCAAGAGTTTCATCGCCTGTATATAATTCATAATTCCTCCTAAAGTTTAAGTCTATAACTAAATTCTTTTTAATTTTAATTAAAACGAAAAACACAAACAAATACATTATAATATTTAAAATATCCATAAAATAAAATTTTACAAAAACAAATATATTATCCTTTAAATCTCGAAAACCGATAATTTTTTCTTCAAATCTATCCAACTCAAGCATAATATTCCCTTGTAAATCCGTTCTAAAAACATCAATTCCTACCGATTTCATCCTACTTAAAGCATCTTTATGTGGGTGATTATATCTGTTTTTATATCCACAAGAAATTATTGCACTTTTAGGACTTGTTGCAAGTAAAAATTCACTCGAACTAGAATTCTTACTCCCATGATGAGCAACTTTCAGATAATCACAGTCTATATCTTTTTTAACAAGTTGATTTTCTGTAAAAGCTCCAATATCTCCTGTAAAAAGTATCTTTTTCCCATTCACTATCGCTTTAACTAAAATAGATCTCTCATTTTCTTCTAAAGTATCTCTAGCCTTAAAAATTTCCAAATCCATATCTTTTAAATCTATTTTCGTACTATTTTCAATATCATAAATATTTTTTGCCTTAACTTCTCCATATTTTTTTACAAAATCTCTATATCCGTTTTTTCTGAAAAATAAATTTTTAATCTCCACTTCTTTGGATAAATAAGTCAAATTTTTGCAATGGTCAGCATCTAAATGTGAAATAAACACAAAATCTAAAGTTTTAACTCCACTTTTCTTTAAATATGGAATCAAAACGGATTTTCCGTTATCTCCATTACCAAAAGTGCTACCACCTGTATCGATTAAAATATTATTATATTTTCCTCTTATTAAGCAAGCATCTCCTTGCCCTATATCTATAAAATTTATTCTAACTTTATTTTCATAAAAACATGAAATATTTGTAAAAACAAACATAAGAAAAATAGAAATAATTAAGAATTTCAAATTTTTAACTTTGAAATATCTTAAATTTCTTCTTTCAAAGTAAATTAAAATTAAAATATATGTAAAAATCAAAAAAACTAAATTGTATTCATAAAAATTTATATTTAGATTAATATTTTTCAAAAATTCAACATTTATTCTTATAAGACTTAGCAAATTATTTACAAAAAAGCCTAAAATTAAAGATATTTTTAAACTTAACAGTCCAAATAATAACATAAAAAACGAAATAACTATACAAATTACAAAAATTGGCGTTAAAAATAAATTGCTAAAAAATGTCGTCAATGAAAATTTGCCAAAAACATATAAAATAATCGGTAAAATCATAAGAAAAATAGAAAAAGTCAACTTAAAAGATTTTCTTATAAAACTATCTCTACTTTTTGAAAAATATGGTAAAATTTTTATAATTCCAAAGACTGAAAATGTACTTAAATACAATCCAACATCAAAAATCATATATGGATTTATGAGTAAAATGATAAAAAAAGTTAAAAATAAGTCATTTTCTCTGTCTTTAATCTTTCCAAAAAGAGACGAAAAAATCGTGATAAACAAAAATATTTCTGCTCTTACAACACTTGCAGGATTTCCTATCAAACCAGAATACAAAAATATAAAAAATAAAATTATAAGCTCTCTAAAAATTCTTTTAAACGGTAAAAAAATCAAAATCTTACTTAAAACAATGTAAATAATTCCAATATGTAAACCACTAACTGCTAAAATATGAGAAAGTCCTATCTCTCTAACATCATTTTCAAAGTCTGTATCAAAACTGTTTGAAAGAAATATTTTTTTCATAATATTTGAATTTTCTACTGAAAGAGAATTGTCAAAAACATTTTTAACATAAAAATAAAAACTCCTCTTTAAACTTTGTTTTTCTCCAATTTTCTTAACATCGTTTGAATAAACATTAGAAAAAATCTTGTTTTTTAGATTAAATTTTTTATAATCAAAAAGTCTAGGATTCCCATTTGAACGTATTTCTGTAAGTTTTCCACTTACTTTTATAATATCTCCAATTTCAAATTGTTTCTCATTTGTAAAAAGTAAAATTTTTTCACAGCTTTCTACATTTTCAATACTTTTTAATTTAATTTCGTGTTTGTATCCATTTCCGTTAGAAACAAGAGTTGAATTTAAAACTTCTCCGGTAAAAGTAATCTTTCTATCAAAAAAATCTTTTAAATCGCTCTCTTTTTCAGCAAAAAAGATAACAAAAAATCCTAAAGAAAACATCAAAAGAAATAATTTCAATCTATTGAATTTTAAAATATGTGAAATAAAAAACGCAAAAACAAAAATTAGAGCACAATAAAATTTTGTAAAATGCTCAATCTTCAAAAAATAACAAAATAAAATTCCACATATCAAAGAAATTAAATAAAAAACAATATTTCTTTTCATACTTCCTCCAAATACAAAACAGCAAAATTATTTTTCTTATATATATTATATCATAATTCCTTTTTTATAATTAGATTTAGGTTATTATGATGAAATAATTATAGCTTTATCATAAGGCATAAATCCATAATTATTATATCATATTTTATACAATAAAAAAGCAGTACAATTTGATTGACTGCGTTTTATCTGATATTAAATTTAAAAACAACTTTATGATAAAAATCCAATCCTTTTACGATACTTAATATTCGGTTATTTTTTGGAAAACTTATTATTTAACAATAAAAAAAGAGCATAAGATCTTTAATCTATATATTTTATATTCCCACTTGCTGATTTTTTTAGTCTATTCATTATTGAAAAACCTAGTCCTTGTTCTTCACAACCTTCAACAATAATTAAATCAACTTCTTTTTTGTCCAATTCTCTAAGACCTTTAAATAAATTTTGGGACATTTCTTCTAAGTTGTTAATTGAGCCTAAAGACAATATATTTTCATTTTGTATATTTAAAATAGTTTCATCAAATTTAAATATTCCAACTTTTAAATTTTCATTATCTTTTAAGATATTTTTAATTTCTTCTGATGATTTTTTTCTATCTTTTGCCACGATGACTAAAACTTTTGCCTTTGGAGCATAATGTTTATATTTTTGTCCCGGAGATTTAGGAATTGTATTTCCAGTTACAAGTGCATCGTCAATTAAAATTTCATCTTCGTATTTCAAAAAATCCTCTCTTGTATAAAATCCCGGTCTTAATATTGTATATGGTTTTTTAGTCAAATCTAAAACTGTTGATTCTATTCCAATATTACAAAGTCCTCCGTCAATTATTGCAGAAATTTTTCCGTCCATATCAACAAAAACATCTTCAGCTGTTGTTGGGGAGGGCTTACCTGAAATATTTGCTGACGGTGCAGCTATCGGAACGCCACATTCTTCGATTAAACTTCTTGCAATTTCATTGCTAGGCATTCTAATTGCCACTGTATCAAGTCCACAACTAACTCCGTTTGGTATTATTTCTTTTTTCTTCATAATTACTGTTAGAGGTCCTGCCCAAAAGTTGTTTAAAAATTCTTTTATTTCATCATTTAAACCATAAACTAAACTTTCCATCATTTCATAACTTGAAATATGTAAAATCAATGGATTATCCTGTGGTCTGTTCTTTGCTTTAAATATTTTTGAAACCGCTATTTCTGATAAGCCATTTGCTCCAAGACCATAAACTGTTTCTGTTGGTATCGCAACAACTTCATCATTTAATATTAATTTTGCAGATTCTTTTATATTTTCTTCTGTTGGTTTTAGTATCTTAGTCATAAATTATTTCTCAATCCCTAAAGATTTTTTTGCTAAATGGTCTGCAAGGTCATTATATTTATCATTAGAATGAGCCTTAACTTTTACAAATAAAATCTCTATTTCCTTTCTAAACTCTCTAATCTTATCTCTATATCCCATTGTGAGTGGCAAGTTACATTTCCACTCTCCATTAGCCCAAGATGAAATTCCCTGATAATCATAAAAAATTATAATTTTTTTCTTTCCAAGCTTTATTGCCTCACTAATCGCCCTAACCGAACCAAAAAGTTCTCCGGTTACATTTCTACTTTTTGCAACTTCAGGATTTTGTCCTTTACCATAGAGTTCAACAATATCATCTTTTAAAATAAGTACAACACCATATCCGTATTCTAAAGTATCTTTTTTATATGAGCCGTCAACATAAGCTATAATTTCATCATCACTTGTAATTTCAAATTCAAACTCTTCCGATTTTAATGCTATATTTTTATCATCTAAATATTCTTTAGCTTTATCCAAAGATTGAAAAGATTTATAAATCGCTCCAGAAAAACCTACAACTTGTTTTTTACATTCGTCCCAAGTTTCAAAAATTCCGGTAGATTTTCCAACCTTAACTGCATAATATTTTTTAGCCAAAAATAACCCCTCCTATTTCTTTTTCCAAGTTGTTGATGAAAATAATACTAATATAGGGAATATTTCAAGTCTTCCTGCAAGCATTGCTAAGGATAAAACTATCTTATTGAAATAAGTAAGACTTGCATAATTTCCTGTAGGTCCTACAATTCCAAGTCCTGGTCCTATATTATTAAATGTCGCCATTACAGCTGAAAAAGCGGTTATAAAATCCGGAACTGTAAAAGAAATCAAAATTGTAAAAATTATTACTAAAAATATATAAATTACAAAATAACTCTTTACCTCTTCCACAACTTCATTTCCAACAAGTTTGTTATCTACTTTTATACTTAAAACTCTTTTAGGATTTATAGCTTTTCTAACTTGTAAAATAGATGACTTTACCAAAATAATAAATCTGGATATTTTAAGCCCACCTGCAGTTGATCCTGCACAAGCACCTGTAAACATCAAGAACAATAATATGGCACGAGAAAAAGTCGGCCATTTTCCAAAGTCAACAGTAGCATATCCGGTAGTTGATATTATTGAAGAAACTGTAAAAAATATGTCCTTTATAGCAGTAAGATATGAAGTATAATTATGTCTTATATTGAAAAATATTAAAACAACACTTCCAAAAACTATAAGCAAATACCATCTTAATTCTTCACTCTTAAATCCATCTCTTGCTTTTCCTATTAGAATAACATAATATAAATTAAAATTAATCCCGAATATTATCATTGCAGTTGCTAAAATCATTTCAACTGCCGAACTATTATAATATGCAATTGAATTAGCTTTTATTCCAAAACCGCCTGTTCCTGCCGCTCCGAAAGCATGAACAAAAGAGTCAAAAATAGGATGACCAACTAAAATTAACACAATTATTAAAATGCCTGTCATAGCAAAATAAATTTTATATAAAAGTCTGGCAGTATAACTCATTTTTGCAACAAATTTCCCAAAAACAGGTCCCGGAACTTCTGCTTTCATAATATGAGAATTTCTATTTGAACGAGGTAAAATTGCAAGTGCAAAAACTAAAATTCCCATTCCTCCAATCAAATGTGTAAAACTTCTCCAAAATAATATTGAATGACTAATTTCTTCAACATTTGTCAAGATGCTGGCTCCGGTAGTTGTAAATCCACTTGAAGTTTCAAAAAATGCATCTATAAAATTTGGTATTGAACCTGAAAAAACAAACGGTAAAGCTCCGAAAGCTGATAAAAGTATCCAAGATAATGAAACTATTATAAAGCCCTCTTTTTCATAAAAAGCACCACTTGCATCAGATTTATATCCTAACAAATAACCACTTAACAATAATAAAAACATTGTTACTAAAAAGCTTAAAATATTGCTATAATTTTCTTTATATATGAAAGAAACTATAACAGGTAAAAGTAAAAATCCTGCCTCAATATATAAAATCTTACTCAAAATATATCTTATAATCTTATTATTCATAATACACCTAAACCAAAATACTATCTATATTTTGTATCACATTTGCCTTTGAAATTATTATTACAGTATCTCCAACCATTATAGAATCTTCTCCGGTTAGAAAAATCAATTTATTATCTCTGATTATATATGCTATAAGTACATTGTCCTTTATATCCAAATCTTTTAAAGGAATGTCTATAGCTTTAGTTTTCTTATTTATTTTTATTTCAACAGCCTCAACATCATTAGATAGTCTATGTAAGGTTTCTATATTTGAGCCTTCACTGTTAATAATTGATCTAACTACACTTATTATTATATCTGAAACTAATTTTTTAGGTGTAACAAAAGAAAAAGTATCTGTTGGCGAAATTATATTTAAAAGAGAAATTCTACTGACTTTTGCTATTGATTTTTTAACATTAAGTTTTTTAGCAAACATTCCTAACATAATATTTTCTTCATCAATTCCTGTTAATGCTACACAAGCGTCATAATTCTTCAATCCTTCTTCATCTAGAACATCAGAATCTGAACCGTCTGCACAAATAACTTTCACTTTTGAAGGAAATTTCTCACTAAATGAAGTTGCTATTTCTCTATTAACTTCAACTAATTTTACCTTTATATTTTCCTTAATTAAATTAGATATTAAATAATAAGAAATTTTGCTACCACCTATTATAAAAACAGATTCTATTTTTTTATCTCCAATTTTTAACATATTATAGAATTTATAAACAAATTCATCAGTTCCTGTAAAGTGGACTTTGTCTCCTTCTCTTATAACAAATTCTCCTGAAGGTATAAAAATTTCACCATGTCTCTCAACAATTCCAATTAAAATTTTTATATTAAATTTTTGTTGTAAATCCTTAATTTTAACATCTTTTAAAGGACTATTTTCTCCAACCGAAATTCCTATAAGCTTTACTCTACCATCAACAAAAGTTTCAACTGAATGAGCAAAAGGATACTTTAATCCTCTAGAAATTTCTCTGGCAGCAACAAATTCCGGATTTATTACTAAATCAATCCCCAATGCATCTTTAACAAAATCATATTTAGCATAATATTCAGGATTTCTAACACGAGCTATAGTATATTTTGCACCCAAATTTTTTGCGAATATACAAGATATAATATTTACTTCATCACTATCAGTAACGGAAATAAAAATATCACTATCTTCAACTCCTGCTTCATCTAAAACCTCATAGTTTGTTCCGCTTCCAAAAATTCCCATAATATCATATTTAGATAACATCTCATTCAATATTTCTTGTTTTTTTTCTATTAAAACAATATCATTATCTTCTATATTCAAATCAGTAAATAAGTACTCTCCAACCTTACCGGCTCCAACAATTATAATTTTCATAAATACCTCCAATTCATAGTATATCATATTTTTTAAAAACTTCAATAGAAACGAAATCATTATAAAAAATATTCATAATTTGATATTAATTATTAAAGTTTTAAAGGTTTTTCTAGGGGTAAAATAGAGTTGTAAAACAAATATGTTTTTTAATATTATTTAAATTTTAGGAGGAATAAAATGGCATTTGAATTAGTAAAATTAAATTATGCTTATGACGCATTAGAACCAGTAATTGATAAGGAAACTATGGAAATTCATCATAGTAAGCATCATCAAACTTATGTAAACAATTTAAACAACTTAATTAAAGATACAGTTTTTGAAGATGCTACTCTAGTAGAAATCTTAACTCACTTAGAACATGCTCCAGAAGATAAGAAAAACGGAATTAGAAATAATGTTGGTGGAGTTTTCAACCACAACTTATTCTGGGAAAGCATGACTCCGGGTGGAGCAAAAGAACCTGTTGGAGAAGTTGCTAAAAAAATAGCAGAAAAGTTTGAAAGTTTTGAATCTTTCAAAGAAGAATTTAACAAAAAAGGTGCCGGACAATTCGGTTCAGGTTGGGTATGGCTTGTAGCTGATAAAGATGGAAATATTGAAATAGTTTCAACTCCAAACCAAGATTGCCCTATTACTTGTGGAAAAATTGTTCTTTTAGGAAATGACGTTTGGGAACATGCTTATTACTTAAAATATCAAAACAGAAGAGCTGAATACCTAAAAGAATGGTGGAAAGTTGTAAACTGGGATATAGTTGAGGCTAGATACCAAAACGGAATGAAAGAAACTTGTTCTTGTGGTTGTGGCTGTGGTTGCTAATTAAATATTGTATATTAAAAGAGATTTCAAAAATGAAATCTCTTTTTTAATGTAAATTATTCTTCTTCATCAATAATTTCTGCAACATACAACATCAATGAACATATAATTGATGCGAAAAGAACGACAAAAATGGATAATTTTTTAACATCGCTTGGTGAGTTTATATTCTCTAAATACATAGTACACTCCTTTATGTAATAATTTCACTGTAATTTACTAATTAATTACTTAATAATATCCTATGTATTTATGAATAATTCAAAAGTTTAAAAAGCTTTTAGAATATGATAGAATATATCTATATAAAAATCTAGGAGAATAAAATGAAAATAGCTTATATATTTTTTAATGGTGTACTTTTAGGAAAAGAAGAATTTTTCAAAAATTTTTTCAAAGAAAATAATGGAGATATTTTTTGTGCAGATGGTGGTGCAAATCTTTGTTATGAATTAAAATTAATTCCTAATGAAATTTGGGGCGATTTAGATTCTATTGATAAAAATATTTTAAAATTCTATGAAGAAAAAAATGTAATCATAAAAAAATTCCCAAAAGATAAAGACTTTACGGATTCAGAATTAATCTTAAACAGTATAAAAGAAAAAAGTTATGATAAAATATATTGTATTGGAGCTTTAGGTGGAGATATAGACCACGAGCTTACAAATATAAATTTAATGTTCAAATATAATAATTTATATTTTCTAAAAGAAAATGAAATACTTTTTAAAATTGAAAAAGAATTTGAATTTAAAAATTTAAAAGATACAAAAATTTCATTTATTCCTTTTTCAGAAAAAATTGAAAATTTATCTTTAAACGGTTTTAAATATAATGTTGAAAATATAACTCTTAAAAAGGGAGATTCCCTTTGTATGAGCAATATTATAAAATCAGATTTTGCAAAAATAATTTTTGAAGAAGGAAAAATTTTATGTGTGATAAAAAATTTACCTTTCCATAATGCTTAGCATCTGGTGAATTTAAAAAAATAATTTGATATTTATTATTAAATATATTTACTTTTTAAATTTTTTGGAGTATAATGTAGTTGTAGCATAAGAGAAAATGTTATGCAAAAAAATTATATTTTAAAAGGGGATTAAATTATGGCTTGTACTACAATTCTTGTCGGAAAAAATGTTAGCTTTGACGGTTCAACTATGGTTGCTCGTAACGAGGACTCTCCGTCAGGTCAATTTTGTGAAAAAAAATTCATCGTTGTTCACCCAAATGAACAACCTGTAAAATACAAATCAGTTCTTTCTCATGTTGAAATTGATTTACCTACTAATCCTATGCGTTACACTTGTATGCCTAATGCAGTCGATAACAACGGAATTTGGGGAGCTTGTGGAGTTAATGAATTAAATATTTCTATGTCTGCAACTGAAACTCTTACTTCAAACGAAAGAGTTCTTGGTGCTGACCCACTTGTAGAATTCGTTCCAGCAGTTGGAAAAGAAGGAGATGAAAATTACATTCCTGAAAAAGTTGGTGGAATTGGTGAAGAAGATATGGTTACTTTGGTTTTACCATATATCAAATCTGCTCGTGAAGGTGTAATTAGACTTGGAGAAATTTTAGAAAAATATGGAACTTATGAAATGAATGGTATCGCATTCCAAGATGTTAATGAAATTTGGTGGTTAGAAACTATCGGAGGTCATCATTGGATTGCAAGACGTGTTCCTGATGATTGTTATGTAATTATGCCAAACCAACTTGGACTTGATTATTTTGATTTAGAAGATGCTTTTGGCGATCAAAAAGAATATATGTGTTCAGCCGATTTAAAAGAATTTATAAATAGATACCACTTAAACCTTTCTATTGATGGAGTTTTAAATCCAAGAGATGCTTTTGGTAGTCATTCAGATGCTGACCATACTTACAACACTCCAAGAGCTTGGATATTACAACGTTATTTCAACCCAAGCACAAATTATTGGGATGGAATGGACGCAGACTATGTTCCTGAATCTGATGATATTCCTTGGTGCAGAACACCTGATAAGAAAATAACTGCTGAGGATATTAAATATGCACTTTCTCATCATTTCCAAGGAACTCCTTATGACCCATACGGAAAGTTCTCAGATGAAAAAGGTAAATTTAGACCGATTGGAATTAATAGAAATAACTTCTTAGGACTTGTTCAAATAAGACCTGATATGCCTGAAGAAATTAGAAGTATCGAATGGCTTTCACTTGGTTCAAATGTATTTAACGCAATGATTCCTTTCTATGTAAATATAGATAAAACTCCAAAATATCTTGCAAATACAACTGGAACAGTTACAACAGAAGATTTCTACTGGACAAATCGTTTAGTTGGAGCTTTGGCAGATGCACATTATGCATCTTGCAGTTCACATATTGAACGTTACCAATTAGCAATTCAATCAAAATGTACTGAAATTTTAAATAAATATGATAATGAGTTTTTAAGTGGAAAAGTTTCAAAAGAAAATATTGTTGCATTCTGCGAAAAAGCTAACGAAGAAATCGCGACTGAACTTAGAAAACAAACAATCGACCTACTAAGCAAAGTGCTTTACACAGCAAGTTGTGAAATGAAAAATGGTTTCTCAAGGTCAGATGCTTAAAAATTTGAAATTTAAAGGGAGTATTATTTTACTCCCTTTTTCTTTTTACCTTTTTTGCTATTTTTATTAATCTCTTTTTTCAATTCTTCCCTTTGTTTTTTAAAATAATCTAAAATACTGAATAATTTCAAAATTAAAATCATGGAAATTAAAATTTTTTCAAAAATTCCAAACTTAAAAAATATTAACATTGCAATACAAATCGAAACTATCAGTACATTTATGATTAAATTAAACTTTTTACTTGCTAATATATTCATAATATCTCCTTTTTTAAAATCAGCTAAAGTATATCACTTAGAGGCTTTATTGTCAATTTAATTATATTAATGTATAATATATATATTAAACAAATTCGGAGGTTTTTATGGATAGAAATTATGTTACAAATTTATTAGAAGAATTGTTAAATATTTACAGTCCGACAGGAGATACTGAAGATGCAATTCGTTTTATGGAAGAAAAATTTAAAGAATTAAATATTCCTACAAGAAGAACAAACAAAAATGCTTTAATCGCTACAATTGAAGGAGAAGAAAAAGAGGCTATAACTTTTTCAGGACATGTTGATACATTGGGCTTAATGGTTAAAGAAATAAAATCAAACGGACGTTTAGCTTTTAGTTTAGTTGGTGGTTTTTCTCCAACAAGTGTTGAAACTGAAAATGTATTTATAAAAACTTATGACGGAAAATTAATTCCCGGAACTGCACTTTACAATGAAGCATCAGTTCACGTTTACGATACTACAACAACAGCAACACGTTCAATCAAAAATATGGAAATTAGAATTGATGAAGATGTTAAGACAGCAGAAGATGTAAAAAAACTTGGAATTTCTGTTGGCGATTTCATCTGTCTTGACCCAAGATGCAGAATTTATGAATCAGGATTTATTAAATCAAGACATTTAGATGATAAAGCTTGTATAGCGAGTATGATGGGACTTGCAAAACATATTGTAGAAAATAAAATCAAATTAAAAAATACAATTAACTTCTTCATAAGCAATTATGAAGAAATCGGACATGGCTCAAGTTTCATTCCAGAAAATACTGTTGAATTCTTCGCTGTAGATATGGCAGCTCCGGGAGTCGGACAAGAATCAGACGAAAAAGCTGTAACAATCTGTGCAATGGATTCCTCAACACCTTATGACTTAGGAATGAGAAACAAATTAAGAGCTATTGCTGAAAAAAATAATATCGATTATAGAATCGACATTTACCCACATTACGGCTCAGACGCAACGGCTGCACTAAGAGCAGGACATGATATTCGTTGTGCCTTAATCGGACCGGGAGTTGACGCAAGCCATAGCTATGAAAGAACTCATATACTAGGAATAGAAAACACATACAGATTAATGTTAGAATATTTATTAGACAGATAATTCAAAAGGCTATTGAAATCTCAATCTCAATAGCCTTTGTTTTTTATTAGTCTGCTTTTACGTCTGTCCAAATGTTGTCATACTCTTTTACAAAGTCTGATGGGTCTTTGAATACTTCCATTTTTTTGAAATATTCATCATCTATTTTGGATATTGATTTTACCAATTCATTTTCGTCGATTACTTCTTGATTTGGAACGGCGTAATATGTGTATTCCATATTTTTTTTCAAAATTTCTTTTCTGATTAAGAAATCAATTAGCTTATGTGCGTTTTCTTTATTTTTAGAATCTTTTAAAATTACCATTGAGTCAAACCAAAGGTTAGTTCCCTCTTTTGGTGTTACATATTCAAACTTTTCATCCGAATCTAAAAGTTCTGTCGCATCTCCTGAATACATAACGGCAATTCCTGCATTTTCAGCTAACATATTATCTCTTGTTTCGTCAACAAGATATGCAAGTATGGATTTTTTTTGTTCTATTAAATCTTTTTTTGCAATTTCTAATTCTTTTTTATTTCTTGAGTTCATTGAAAATCCATTTTTTAAAAGGGCAACTGCTAAGCTATCTCTTGAACTGTCTAGCATAACAATTTTATCTTTATGTTTTTCACTCCACAAATCACTCCAAGAAGTAATCTCTCCGTCAACTAAATTTTTATTATACAAAATTCCCAAAGTTCCCCAATACATAGGAACTGAATATTTTGATTCAGGGTCATATTTTTTATTCAAAAACTTTTCATCAATATTTCCATAATTTGAAATTTTGCTCTTATCAATCGGTTCAAGCATATCTTCCTTAATCATTTTTTCAATCATATAATCAGAAGGAACAACTATATCGTAATTACTTCCTCCTTGCTTTATCTTTAAGTACATATCTTCATTGGTAACAAAAGTTTCGTAATTAACTTTTATACCTGTTTCTTCTGTAAATTCATCTAAAACTTCTTTGTCGATATATTCTCCCCAGTTATACATATTTACAACATTACCTTCTCTTTTACTGCAAGAGGAAAGTAAAAAAATCATACAAAATGAGAAAAGTATTTTTAAAAATAAATTTTTTCTAATCATATAGTACACCGTCCTCGCTTTTCTTATTTATGATAAGTAAAAGAACAAGCATTGCAATAAACATTAATGTTGATAATGCATTTATTGAAGGATTGATTCCTTTTCTTGCCATAGAGTAGATTTGTGTACTCAAGTTTACAACACCATTTCCACTATTAAAATACGCAATAACGAAATCATCTAATGAAAGTGTAAACGCAAGTAAAGCACCGGCAAAAACTCCCGGCTTTATCTCTGGTAAAATCACCTTTCTTAAAGCATAAAAAGGTGTAGCACCCAAATCCATTGCAGCCTCGGGCAAAAACTTATTCATCTGTTTCATCTTAGGATAAACGGATAATATTACATAAGGCGTTGCAAGAACGATATGTGATAAAAGCAATGTTGAAAAACCATAGTCAATATTAAATACCTTATACAGTACCATAAGAGAAATAGCTATTACTATATCCGGATTTAAAACCGGAATATAGTTAAGATTTAAAACTACAAACTTTTCACTTTTTTTCATATAGTATATCCCGATAGATGCAACTGTTCCTATGAATGTTGCTATTATTGTAGTCAAAACAGCAATCAAAACTGTGTAATAAAGAGCAGATAAAACTTCTCTATCATTAAACAATTCAACATACCATTTAAATGTTACCCCAGTAAAAGAACCACGAAGTTTAGAATCATTAAATGAATATAATATAAGCACAAAAATCGGCGCATATATAAATAAAAATACTAATGAAATATAAAATTTCCTAAATTTATTTCCCATTTTCCACCTCTTTTGAATACTCTGGGTCAAACTTATTCATAACGAAAAGTGAAACTAAAATCATAACCAAAAGTACCATACTCATAGCTGACCCAAAATTCCAATTTCCTGTTACTCTAAATTGTTGTTCTATTATATTTCCTACTAAATTTTCCTTGTTTCCACCCAAAAGAGCAGATATTTCAAAAGTTGAAATCGCAGGAATAAAAACCATAGTTATCCCTGTAATAACTCCCGGCAAACTCATTGGAAAAATCAATTTTGTAAAAGTCTTCACCCTATTTGCACCTAAATCGTGAGATGCCTCAATATAGTCCTTATCAATCTTAATTAAAGTTGTATAAATAGGTAAAATCATAAAAGGTAAAAAGTTATAAACCATACCTATTAAAATTGACGTATTTGAATACATAAGATTTAATGTTGGCAACCCAAAGAATTTTAAAATAGAGTTTAAAAGACCGTTTTTACTTAAAATGCTAATCCAAGAATAAGTTCTAAGTAAAAAGTTCATCCACATTGGAATTACCACCAACAAAATCATCATATTTCTAGTTTTTAATTTAAACTTTGTTATAAAATATGAAAAAGGATAGCCGATTAAAAGACATAAGATAGTGGATAATACAGCCATTCTTAAAGACCTTAACAAAACTTTTAGATAAGTAGGATTAAAAAATCTTTGATAATGTTCCATTGAAAAAATAAAATTTTCTCCACCATAGTCAAGGGAATACTTTGCTATGAAAACTAGAGGAACAACAATAAAAATTACTAACCATACAACGTATGGATATGCAAACCTCTTAAATTTCATCTATACTTCTTTCGCTCCTTTTTTCATAATATGAATATTATCAGGTGTAACTCTAAGTCCAACCTTTGAACCAATAGGTTTGTTAATTGTTGAATGCACCATATATTCAAAGCCATCAACTTCTACTAAAATCTCGTAGTGAACGCCTTTAAAAATTTCAGATTTTACAACACCAACCAACATTCCGTTTTCTTCATCAACAAGTTCTAAATCTTCAGGACGAATTACTACATCAATTTCTTCATTTGGTAAAAATCCTTTATCAACACATTTGAATTTTCTATTTGAAAAACTAACAACAAAATCTTCATTCATAACTCCGTCTAAAATATTACTTTCACCAATGAATGATGCTATAAATGCATTTTTAGGCTCATTGTAAATATCTATCGGAGTTCCAACTTGTTGAATTTTACCGTCATTCATAACTACAATTGTATCACTCATCGTAAGAGCCTCTTCTTGGTCATGAGTTACATAAACGAATGTAATTCCAACTCTTTTTTGAATATTCTTAAGTTCAACTTGCATATCTTTTCTAAGTTGTAAATCCAAAGCACCAAGAGGTTCGTCTAAAAGTAAAACTTTAGGCTCATTTACTAAAGCTCTTGCTATTGCAATTCTTTGTTGTTGTCCACCACTTAAAGATAAAATAGACCTTTTTTCATAACCTTTTAAGTTTACAAGTCTTAACATTTCCTTTACTTTTTCATTAATAATACTTTCAGACATTTTCTTTATCCTAAGACCAAAAGCAATATTTTCATAAACATTCATATTTGGAAAAAGAGCATATTTTTGGAAAACTGTATTTATATTCCTTTCATAAGGAGGAACATTTGAAATATCTTTCCCCTCAAATAAAATTTTTCCACTTGTTGGAATTTCAAATCCTCCGATAAGTCTTAAAGTTGTAGTCTTTCCACAACCTGAAGGTCCTAAAAGAGTTAAAAACTCCTTATCTCTGATATATAAATTTATATCGTCAAGAACAATATTATCTCCAAAACTTTTATTTATATTAACTAACTCAACTGCATGATTTCCCATAAATACCTCCTAAAAACTTGGTGGATTTGTAATCCATAATACCTTAGATTCTTTTTTAGACAAATTCACTATACTTCTTTCAAATTGTCCACTTGTATAAAAACATTCACCCTCTGTTAAAACATAAACCTTAGCTCCAAGATGAAGTTCAACTTTTCCCTTCAAAACATATCCAAACTCCTCACCCTCAAAAGGCTCGTAAGTTCTTGAAAAACTTTTATTTTCATTCAAAGTTATAATTATTGGTTCCATTGCATTTTTTTGTGCATTTGGAACAATCCACTCTAATTTACTATTTCCATTTTCAAAAATTGTTTCAAAAGCATCAATTTTTTGGAAAACAAATTTTTCTTCCTTTTCTTCTTTAAAAAAGTCAGAAATATTTGTACCAAGAGCCTCCAAAACATCTTCCAAAGAACTGATTGAAGGAGAAGTAAGTCCTCTTTCAAGCTGAGAAATAAAGCCTTTTGTAAGCTCTGCTCTCTCTGCAAGTTCTTCTTGAGTAAGTCCTAAAATGGTTCTTAAATTTTTTATCTTTTCACCAATATCCATTTTTATTTCCCTCTTTTATAACACTATATTAAACAAATAATATCTCTATATTAAACAATAAATATTATATCACAAATAAATCTTTATTCAATAGATTTTTATTAAAAATTTAAAATTTTTTATAAAAATTTTAAAATATTAAACAAATTTTTTTAAATTTATTTTTTCTAATGCTATAATTAAAAATCATTATCCCCTAACACTCTCTCAATGTTTTGCAACAAAAAAAGAGCTTTGAAAACTCAAAGCTCTAATTAGATACATATTAACTTGCCTTTAAACTCACTTGTGATGTTAAAACATCAAAATAAGAATATGAAACAGTTCTTTTTTTTTGTTCCTCAGTTTCAACCTCAACAGTAAAAAATGATGTGAACACATCTTCAATTACTCCCTTAATCTCAACATATTCTTCTTTACTTCTTCTTATAGTAAGCGATACCTTTCTCCCAATGTTGTTTCCCAAAACTTTTTTAATCATTGCTAACTTTTCTTTTGTATTCATAACAGCACCGTCCTTTTATATATTATACCATAAAAAATAATTTAAGTCAAATTAATTTAAATAGATAAAATATTTGAAAAATTTTAGCAACATTTTTTTCTAAACATAATGTAAAAATTTATCCAATTTTTCATTTTCCAAAAGTAACAAAGTATATTTTAAACTTTATTGCGTGTAGGTAGTATATATTTTGTTTGTTGCTAAAGTTAGTACTAGATTGACACATTTGCTATGTAAACGGCTCAACATGACATATCAGGAGCTTTAATCATCAAAGTACTATGATGTTAAAAATTTTTTAATTCTAAAGGTAGTGTTTTTTTACTTCTTAACTAACTTTTTATCCATAACAGCATAAATCTCGTCTGAAATTTCTTCATAAAGCAAATCGTGAGCAATTAGAATTATTATGCTATTTTCTTTTTCTTCTTTAAGAAAATCTCTTAATATTACCTTTGAATCAACATCTAAATTAGCTGACGGTTCATCAAGTAGAACAATATTCTTGCCTTGCATAAATGTTCTAATCAAAAATAGTTTTTGCCCTTCTCCAAGTGAAAGATTTGCAGGGTTTGTTTTTACTTCATAATTTTCGTCCTTTGCATTAAATCTTTTTAAAAGATTTCTCATTTTTGAAAGCTCTTCTTCACTCTCTGTTTCAGACAAAATTATATTTTCTCTAACACTTCCGTTAAATAACATTGCCGGGTTATAAAGATATGAAATTTCTTCTTTTTGATTTTCTGCTATTCTAAAATATCCACACTTTTCTTTAATTTGATTTACAGAATAAACTCCTGCCAGTAAATTTAAAAGTGTAGTTTTCCCTGTTCCGTTATCTCCCTTTAGTATGTAAAGCCCATTTTTAGAAATTGTAAAATCTTCAATCTTAAATAATAACTCATCATTTGCATTTGTAATTTCAACATTTTTAACTTCTATCGGATTTTCTTGTTTTACAAAAAGTTTTGAATAATTATTTTCTTCATTTTCATAATTCAAAAAATTTCTAATTCTTTCAAAACTTGCTACAGAAGAATTTGCATTTGCCTTTAGATTTGCAATAGAAGTTATAGGAGTGTAAATCATCTGTGCGTATTGCAAAAACATAATCAAAGTTCCTATCGTAAAAATTCCTCTATGTACAAAACTTGCCCCCAAGATTAACACTATAAAAGGGCTAAGAGTTGAAATAAATTTCGGAAATTCCATATTTAAAATTAAAAATTTATGCTTTGTACCTGTAATATTCCAACGTTTTTCTGCTATATAATTAAATTTCTTAAAAAACAAGCCCCAAGCCTTAAACAACTCAATACTTGTTTTTTTATAAACAACATCTTCTTCTTGTTCAAAAATTTTGTCATTTAATTTCATCTCTTCACTTGCAAGTTTTTCCATTCGATTTTTATTAAAATAATTTCCAAGATAATAAATCGGTATTAATATAAAAGTTATTATTGCAAGTATGTAATTAATTTTTATCAGTATAAAAGCTACTAATAAAATCTTTATAGAATCCACTACTAAATCTATTTTTAAATTAATATATGTATAAACTACTGCAACATCATAATTCAAAAGATTTAAAATCTTTGCCTTATTCATACCTTCATAGTCCGGTGTATTTATCTTAGAAATCTTTTTTACAATTTCTTTTTGATAGTTCAAAACTGTTTTGTTACAAAAAATCTGATTTAGATAATCGCATAAATAACTTAGTCCATGAGAAAAAGACGCAAATAAAATTATTCCAATTATGTACAAATACAATTTTTCAGTCTTTATATTCCCTACATTATCAAGCACATACCTAAAAATATATGGAAAAACAAGAGAAATCAGATAAACTATAAGCGAAAAAGCACAAAGAAAAATCACATAAGACCTTTTCAACTTAATCGGCAAATCAAATTTAGAATTTTTCATAAAAACCTCCACAAACGTTTTTTATTGATTAGATTATACTCCAAAAACACAAAATAGTAAATAGTTTTGTATATTATATTTTGTATAATATAAATTTTAAAATACTTGGTCTTTACTAAAATTTACAACAAAAAAGAAGTATTAAAAAATACTTCTTATTGACCAATTTTTATATATTCTATTTTATTTCTTTCTAACAATTCAATTGCATATTCGTCCATTCTGTAACTATTTTCGTAATAGATTTTTGAAATTCCTGCTTGTATTAATGCTTTTGTACAGTTTAAACAAGGAAAATGTGTTACATAGCAAGTGCAACCTTTTACCTTTATTCCCTCTCTTGCACAATATAAAAGTGCATTTTGTTCTGCGTGTATTGTTGCAATACAATGTCCGTCCCTCATTGTATGTCCAACTTCATCACATTGTGGATTTCCTGAAATTGAACCGTTATATCCGGTTGAAACAATTCTGTTATCTTGATTTACCAAAACGCAACCAACATAAGCTCTGTCGCAAGTACCCCTTGTAGCAACCATTCTTGCCAAATCCATAAAATATTCTTCCCAAGGTTTTCTCATAACTTCTCCTAACCTTTCCCAAAAAGTTTTTTTTCGATTTCTTCTAATTGAAATATTGTTTTATCATCTAAAGTGTTTAGATAACTTTTGTTTTTAACTCTGTTTTTATTTTCGTATCTATTCATTTTGTTTTTTAAATTTTCATATCTGAATAGAAGTTCTTTGCTCGTTAAAACAACTCCTCCTCTTTGTGTAACGAGTTTTTGAATAAGAGTGTCATCTGTTCCAACTGAAACTAAAATCTTTCTGCCAAGCTCGTCTAATTTTTTTTCAATATATTGGTCTGCTGTTTCATTCTGTTTTGTATAGACAACTTCAATTCCTTTTATTATTTCCGAGCTTGCTTTAAAATTAATTTTATATGCATCAAAAACAAGTAGCAAATCTATTCCTGTAAGTTTTGAAAATTCTCCCATATCGTAAATTAATTCATTTCTTGCATTTTCAAAACTTAGTTTTAGAAATGGAATATATTTTTCCCAAGCGTTTAAAATATTGTAACCATCGATTATGATTAATTTTTTAGTTTTCATCTCTCTGTCTTAAAGCCTCATAAACTAAAATCGCACAGGCATTTGATGCGTTAAGGCTTGAAACTTTACCTTTCATTGGAAGTTTAGTTAAGAAGTCGCATCTTTTTCTTATAAGTTGTCCTATTCCCTTTCCTTCATTTCCAATTACTATTGCAATATTTCCTTTAAAGTCCATATCCGTATAAGTTTTTTTCGCCTCTCCACAAGCTCCGTAAATCCATATATTTTCTTTTTGTAATTTCATAATCGTATCTGCAATATTTGAAACTTTTGCTATTTTCATATGATTTATTGCTCCGGCTGAAGATTTTTGAACAACTGAGGTTACCGGTGCTTGATTTCTCTTTGAAACTATAATTCCATGAACTCCTGCTCCCTCGCAAGTACGAATTATCGCTCCAAAATTATGTGGGTCTTCGATTTCATCAAGAATTACTAAAAACAAATCTTCGTTTTTATCTCTTGCACTTTGTAAAATTTCTTCAACACTTGAATAGTCGAAACTTGAAACTAAAGCGCAAACTCCTTGATGAACAACTCCCTCTGACATATTTTCCAATTTATATTTATCAATTTCTGAAATTAATATTCCATTTGCTTTTGCTTTTCCAATTATTTTATTTATAGAGCCTTTTAAATCTCCCTTTAAGATATAAATCTTTTCTACTTTTCTATCACTTTCCAATGCCTCTAAAACAGCATTTCTTCCAAATATATAATCGCTCATACTACACCCTTTTCCAAACGACACCATTTCTAGTATCTTTTAATTCAATATTCATTTCTTTTAAAATATCACGAATTTCATCTGCTCTTTTAAAATCTTTATCTTTTCTGGCTTGTTGTCTTTCTTCAATTAACTTTTCAACTTTTTCATCTAAGTTATCATCTTCCTCTTTATATAAAAGTCCTAAGATTGACGCAAAGTCTGAAAGTAATTTAAATGCTCCTCTAACTACTTTCAAATCCGTATTTTCATCAAAAGTATTTGTATAACGAATAAGTTCAAAAATTTTAGAAATTGCATCTGATGTATTCAAATCATCGTCCATACAATTTAAAAATTCATTTTTAAGCTCAACTAACTTAGAAATATCTCCGTCTTCTTTTTCTTCACAAATTTCCAAGAGTCTTTCGATATGTTCTTTTCCATTATACATTCTTTCAAGACCGTTTTTAGTTTGCTCCATAACTTCTCTACTAAAATTAAGTGGATTTCTGTAATGAGTTGAAAGAATCCAAAGTCTTACAACTTCAAGAGAAAATTCTTTTTGAATTTCCTTTATCGTAAAGAAATTGCCCTTTGACTTACTCATCTTTACATTATCAACATTTATCATTCCGTTATGCATCCAGTAGTTAGCAAAAGTTTTGCCATTACAACATTCTGATTGTGCTATTTCATTTTCGTGATGAGGAAATTGTAAATCTTCTCCACCTGCATGAATATCAATAGTATCGGCAAGTAATTTTTTCGCCATAACCGAACATTCCAAATGCCAACCCGGTCTACCAAGGCCCCATGGACTTTCCCAAGCAGGTTCACTTTCTTCTTTACGTTTTTTCCAAAGTGCAAAGTCTAGTGGATTTCTCTTTTCATCAGAAATATCTATTCTTGCTCCAGCTCTTAAATCGTCAATATTTTTTCTTGATAATTTTCCATAATCTTTTACTTTTGTAATGTCAAAATAAACATTACCGTCAACATTATAAGCAATGTCTTTTTCTTCAAGAGTTTTTATAAATTCAATCATATCTTCGATACATTCAGTAGCTCTTGGGTGAATAGTATGACTTTCAAACAAGTTTAAAGCAATACTATCTTCAAGGTATGCATCAATATATTTTTTTGTAACATCTGTAAATGCAATATTTTCTTCCCTAGCTTTATTTATAATCTTATCGTCAATATCTGTAAAGTTGCTAACAAATTTAACGTCATATCCAAGATATAACAAATATCTTCTAAGAGTATCATAAACAATCATCGGTCTTGCATTTCCAATGTGAATATAGTTATAAACCGTTGGACCACAAACATAAATCAACGCTTTATTCGGATTAATCGGTTTAAAATCTTCTTTTTTTCTAGTTAATGTATTATAAATTTTCATTTCACACCTCTGTTTAAATATTATAAAAAATCGCCCCTTGAAAAACAAGAGACGAAAAAATTCCGCGGTTCCACTCTATATTGAAAACTCCACTTAAATTGCTATAAAGTCGCAAACAATATACTCCAAGGGTGCACCTTCAACACGATGTCTTTCACCACATAACACCTCTCTAAAAACCGTTGTTTCTCTCCCTCTTCAATGTATATATTCTATTGTTAATAGAATACTAAATTATTCAAAAAAAGTCAATAATTTAAGTTTAATTTTTCCTAATCATTTCTTCTTTTATCTTCAATAGCAAGTCAACTCTATCTGTTATAATTCCGTCAACTTTTTTATCTATCAACATTCTCATTTCTTCTTCTGTATCTATTGTCCAATAACAAACAGCCATATTATGTCTATGAATTTTGTAAATTAAATATTTTGTATCCAAAGGAAGTTTTTCAAATCTTGGAATCATCATTGCATGAGTATTAAACTTTTTAAAACCGTCATATCCAAAATATGAAGAATAAACAACCTCTTTAGTCTTTTCCATAGAGCCTGAAATGATTATTTCTCCATGACTGATTTTTCTTAAATGTTTAAGATTTTCTTCATTAAAGCTGGCGAAAATTACATTTTTCTCTAACTTATATTCCTTAACAAATTTATATAAAAGCTCTGCTGACTTTATTCCGTTTTCTCCGTCATCTTTAATGTCGATACTATAAACAACATTATCTCCAAACTTTCTAAAAAAATCCGAAACTTCCATTGGATAAAGACCGTTAACTCTATTTTCAACATAAGGAGCATTTCCGTTAATATCTTTAAATCTGTAACCAAAATTAAATTCTTTTAATTCATCATAAGTATAGTCAATTACTTTTCCTGTTCCGTCAGTCGTTTCATCAATATCTTCATTATGTTGAGTAATTATCTTGCCGTCCTTTGTAAGTCTTATATCCGTTTCAAAAGCATCAACTCCCATAGCAAAAGAATTTACAAAAGCAAGTTCAGTATTCTCAGGAAATAAATCGCTTGACCCTCTATGTGCAAATACAAGAGGAAATTTTCCGTTTCTAAAAACTTTTCTAGCCTTTCTTTCCTTTTTAAAAGTAAATACTTGTAAAAATAAATAAATTACTAAAATTAAAAATAAAACACTCCATAAAAATAAATTCATAAAAACCTCCTTAAAACGATTTTTTTGTATATAGTAATTATATCATATTTTTCTATTATGTGATATAATTATTATGACTTAGTTTTAATTAAAATTATTAAACGGAGGTGGTATTTATGTTAGAAGATTTTTTTGGAGATAAAAAATATTTTCTAAGAACTATTTTTTATATTCTCCTTGGCGACTTGATTTGCTCTTTCGCCGTTGTTAAACTTTTAGTTCCAGCAGGACTACTTTCAGGAGGTCTCGGTGGTATCGGACTTATGATTGAATATTTGACAGGCATACCTACCGGTATTTCAGTTTTCATCTTAAATTTACCGATGATGATTGTTGGAGCATTCTTTTTAAATAAAAAATTTATGACCTACGCATTTTTATCTACTTTTATCTATTCTTTCATACTGGTTGCTATGCGTCATATTCCATTGGATTTTAAACTTAACAATAATATGTTGTATGCAATTTTTGGTGGCTTTGTAAATGGTGTTGGAATGGGGATTTTATTCAAACATGGCGCTTGCCAAGGTGGACTTGATATTCTTGCAACTATTTTTAAAACAAAACTAAATGTAAATATCGGTTCATCACTAATGGCAATAAATGCAATTATAATTGGAATAGCATCATATATCTTCAGTCTTGAAAGAGGACTTTTGACTATCGTGTCAATGTATGTTGCATATAAAATGTTAGATAAAATTCAAATGGGTTTTGGAGATACAAAACAAATTATGATTGTAACCTCAAAGCAAAGAGAAGTTACAGATAGAATCTTATCAGATTTACATAGAGGTGTTACACTTCTTCATGGAGAGGGTGCATTTACACATAAACAACAAAATGTAGTATATTGTATCGTTAGTACAAGACAAGTTGTAACTATTAAAAAAATACTGGACGAAGTTGACCCGACTGCGTTTTTAATAATATCAGAGGCCTATGAAGTAAAAGGTCGTGGATTTAAAGCACAAGAAATTTAGGAGGATTTTATTTTGAAAAAGATTTTAACATTTAATGAACTTAAAGAAATAGCAAAAAAAATAGCAATGGATGACGACAGAGTTGAAAAACTATACATAGAACAACTTGAAACACAAAGCATGTCCAGCGATGTAAACTTTTTTAATATCTTGTATTTAGTAAAAGATTTATCATTTGACGATACAGCACTTGAATTTATTCAATGTTTCGGCGATGTACTAACTATGTTTGAAAATACTGAAAATGAAAAAGTAATAGAATACAAAATAATTTACGAAAACTTTACACAAGGAATTTTTAGAATTATATCAAAAAAAGATATTGAAACTTTAAAAGACCTTGAAGAAAAATATATTTGTGTACTTAACAAAGATGAAAATCAAAAAGCAGGCATATATATTGAAAAAAATATTCATAAAATCACAGAAGATGAATTTTTAGAAAATACTTGTTCATTTTTCTGGAATGTTTTAAAATTCGGAAACAAATTATGCTCAAAAGAAATTTTAAATATCGCTGAAGAATACAGAGAAATCTTAGCTCTATTAGATGAACATTTAAAACATTATGTACTATCTGAAAACAAATATATTATAGACCTTGGAAAAGAAAATAAGTTGGTATTCAATTATGTAGAAACAGAAATTTTTGAAAAATATCTAACTTGCTACTCAAAACTAGAGTTAGATTCACTTTGGGTCGCACTATTCAATATCTGCGGACTATTTAGACGACTTTCACTACAAATAGCAATAAACCTAAGATTTGAATACGCAAAAGAATTAGATAGAGATACAGTAACACATTTAAGAGAGTTAAAACAAAAAGCAAACAATAGATAGAACAACAAAAGTGCATCTTTCGATGCACTTTTTATATCTAAATATTTAATTTTAGTTTTAGCAAAATCCAAATTTCTTTACACTTGAACTTCAATTTTAGTTTTTGTAAATTTATCAAGTCAATACCTTTAGCATACTTTAAGCTAATTACCGATATATTTTATTCTATCAACAACCCTCTACTTTCATATTCTATACATACATTATTTATGATAAATCTACAACCACAACTGTTTGTAATATCTTTTGTGCCTATATTACTTCACATTGTATCCTGTGTAATTCATATTCAACTAATCTTTTTTGTTTAATACTACCCTTATAAACAATCACCTTCAAATATTGAAATACTTAAAAATCTTTCATTTTAAAATATTTTTATATTCTATCTACATATTAGTTCTATCATCATACAACTTAACACAGTGATTTTTTAGATTAGTTTTTCTTTTTTGTTTCTAACTTTAAAATTACACTTTACCAATCTATCTGTTCACAAAATCTATTAACTGTTTTTTAAGTTGCTGGAATCGTAAGTTTTTACTAAAAACAAACTATTCAGCAACTCTTGCGAAATTGTTTTTAATATTTTCATTGGTCTTACCTCCAGTTTCAAACTATTTAACGCGTTATCTTGTTTGTTGTATATATTATACCCCATTAATTTAAATTTGTCAACACTTTATTGTGATTTTTTTTTAATTTTTTTCACTTTTTTTACATTTTTTTGAAAATTTTTAGAATATTTTCGTTTTTTATGTTTTTTTCTTATTTTTTTAATTAATTTTTTACAATAAAAAAGCAGTTTAAAAGTTTTAGACTAACTCCAATACTGCTTTGTTTTTTTATTTATTAGTAAATAATACCACAATTGCTAAAATGGATAATATTATTGTTACTAATAAAAGTAATAATATTTTTTTGTTAGAAATTTTATTATTATCATCTTTATTTAGAAAACTATTAAGTCCAAATGTAAAAATATTTAATAATAACAATGCATGCAATAAGCTTCTTCCTTCATCATAACCAATTTTCCCAGAAATACTTAATATAAAGAAAATAGCTAGTAAAATATTAATTACAATAGCAGCAATAATATTTAATTTTTTAAAATTCATAATTCGCTCCTTTCATTTTTGAAGAAATTTATATTATTTGTATTATTCATCATTTATATTTTTTTACTTTATTTTTTTACTAAATTCATTATCCAATATAAAAAATATTTGTAACTTTTTGTAAACTCTTTATTTTCCTTATTATCTTAAATTTTTTCTTTCCAACTCCAAAAGTTTTTGTTTTATTTCTAATCCTTCAGCATAACCAACAAGTTTTCCATTACTTCCTATCACTCTATGACAGGGAATTAAAATCGGCAATTTGTTTCTATTATTCGCTCCACCAACAGCTCTTTGTGATTTCTCATTTCCGATTTTTTTAGCTATATCTTTGTAACTGCAAGTCTTTCCATAAGGAATTTCCATTAAAGCCTTATAAACTTTAATAGAAAACTCTGTTCCATTTAGTTCAAAAGGAAATGTAAAATTTTTTCTTTTCCCACAAAAATATTCTTCCAATTCTTTTTTAGCAAGTTTTAAAATTTCAGTTTTGGGATTAATATTTTTTTCATTCTTTACAAATTTAATCTCAATTACTTTATTTTCTTCTTCAATTATTTTTATCTTTCCAACTAAAGAATCAAAAACTGTATAATTCATAAATTCTCCTATTTATTTAAGTTTAAAGCTATATATAATTTTTTAAATAATAAATTCAACAAATACGAACTTATTATTGTTAATCCAAATAGAGTTAGAAGATAAACTATATCTACTTTTAAATATAGAGCTAATATTCTCATAACAAGTCCATGAATCATATACATTTCAAAAGAAATCTTTCCTAAAAAAGATAATACTCTATTTCTTATCAAAACAAATTTAGAATAGACCTTACTACTTTCTGCAATGAAATTCACATTGTATTTCCCAATGGATTTTGTTTTTTTATAGTAAAAACTTTTATGAATTACAAGTTCTCTAAAATTGATCTTCTTTGAAATTAATAATATCATGATTATAAAATTCAAACAAAGAATATTTTGAATAATTGCATAATTAGAATATATTCCCATCTTTGAAAACATATTAATAATATTATACTCTCTATTATTGGCTATATAGAATGACCAAATAGATATAATCAACAGTATTTTATAAAAATGAGTACTTAACACTCTTTTAATTTTTTCTTCAAATATTTCAAAATACATTCCAAATATCATACCTATCATACTGTTATACCACCAAATTCCAAAGCCTATTCTTTTTAAAACAAAGATATAAACAAATATCAAAAATGAGAAAATAAGATATGATATTTTTATATTTTTGAAAAATTTAAAACTAAAGTAAAATATTAGATATATTACTAATATGGAATTTAGATACCAACCATTATTTATTATAGATGATCCACTTTTATATACATTAATTATTGAACTTATAGTATATGCTTTATGGAAAATCAAAATATTTAAAACTATATAAATAATAGTTACTATAAATATTGGTAATAACAATTTAAAAAATCTCTTTTTAAAAAATCCTTTTAAATATTTTTCTCTATTAAGATTTACCTGTTTAGTCATTCCATAAGCAGAAATAAAGAAAAATACACTAACAGCATACATTCCAAAATTTGCAAAGTAATGAATTATTGGTAAATTATTTTCCACTTGCGAAACATGATGTAAAATTACTATAATCGAAAAAATTCCTTTAAACACTAAAGTATCTTCCTTAGACATCAAGTCATAATCTCTATTTGGTATAAACATAATTATAAAAGGTAAAATTAAAAAAATTATTTTAATCATAAATCCTCCATTTTTATAAAAAAGAGATAAATTTCATCTCTTAATTAATCAACTACAAAAATTCCTCCATTTAGCTCTTTTATAAATCCCTTAAGTTCCAATGCAGTTAAAATTGTATTTGTTTCTATAATTGAAAAACCTGTTATTGTTGAAATTTTATTTTGAGATTTCGGCTCTTCATTAATTAAATTATAAATCAAAAGTTCTTTTGCATCTAAAATATCCAAATCTTTTTCTTTTTTATTTTTATTTAAAATAAATTCCGAAAAATCCATAACACCGTCTATAATATCCTGATAATTCGTAGCAATCAACGCCCCGTCTTTTATCAATTTATTCGTTCCTTTGCTGTATAGACTGTTTATATTTCCAGGAAGTGCAAAAATTTCTTTTGACTGTTCATTTGCAAATCTTGCAGTTATAAGTGTTCCTGAGCGTTCTTGTGCCTCTATTACAAGCAAGGCTTTTGAAAGTCCTGAAATAATTCTGTTTCTAACCGGAAAATTATGTGCAAGTGGTGGCATTCCAACAGGAAACTCACTCATCACTGCACCATTTTCTATAATTTCATCATACAATCTGTAATTAGTTTTAGGATAAGCTATATCAACCCCACAACCTAAAACGGCTATCGTTCTTCCACCTGATTTTAAAGCAGCTCTATGTGAAATTGAATCAATACCTAAAGCCATTCCTGATACAATTCTTATCCCAAGTTCTGAAATGGATTTTGAAAAATATTCCGTTGCCCAAGCACCATAATTCGTACACTTTCTTGATCCTACAACGGAAAGTGCAAATTCATCTTCAGGTAAAATATCTCCCTTATAGTAAATAACTTGAGGAATGTATTCAATATCCCTTAAATTAATTGGATAATCTTCACTTAAAATACTTACATATTTAACTTTCTTTTTCTCTAAAAAATCTCTATAAGCATCTGAATTAAATTTTTCTCTCTCTTCAACTAATTTTTCAATATTATTTTTAGTTAAAAGCTTATTTTCTTTAAAATATTTTTCAGATAAATCAAAAATATTTTCAATATGTTCCAAAGTAAAATGATTTAGTAATTCATCTTTAATTTTATAATCAAAATTTAAAAAACTCAAAAACAGTAAAGCATCTTCATTTTTCATAACTAACTCCAATATTTATTACTCAAACTTCTATATCTGATAGCCTCTAACAAATGTTCTTCCTTGATTTCTTCACTTCCGTCCAAGTCTGCTATAGTTCTTGTCAATTTTAAAATTTTATTGAAAGACCTTGCTGAAAATTTGAACTTTTTAAAAGCAAATTCAATTATTTTTTCAAGTTTTTCATCAAGTACAATATATTTCTTTATCTGTCTTGCAGAAAGACTTGCATTATTATAAATTTTTTCGTTTTTATATCTTTTAAGTTGAATTTCTCTAGCTTTTTCAACTCTTTTTCTAATATCAAAAGAAGTTTCTAAAACTTCCTTTGAAGATAAATCATCATATTTTACAGGCTCAACTTCAACTTGAATATCAATTCTATCAAGTATTGGCCCTGAAATTTTACTTAAATATCTCTGTATCTGTAACTGTGAACAAGTACATTTTTCAGTTTGTGAGCCATAGTTCCCACAAGGACAAGGGTTTAAAGCACAAACCGTTACAAAGTTTGAATAATATGTTATTGATGAATTAACACGAGAAATTGTAACTTTTCCGTCCTCCATCGGCTGTCTTAAAACTTCAATAGCTTGTTTTGAAAACTCAGGAAATTCATCTAAAAACAAAACTCCGTTATGTGCAAGTGAAACTTCTCCCGGTTTTGGAATTTTTCCACCACCAACAAGTGAAATCGGACTGCTTGTATGGTGTGGAGAACGGAAAGGTCTTTGTGTAATCAACTTATTATTTTTAAGTTTTCCTGCAACCGAATATATCTTAGTACATTCAATACACTCATCAAAAGTAAGTTTTGGTAAAATTGTTGGCAATCTCTTTGCAATCATAGTTTTTCCACTTCCGGGTGGCCCAACCATTAACAAATTATGTCCACCTGCTGCAGAAATCTCCATTGCTCTTTTTAAATTTTCCTGACCTTTTATATCCGAAAAGTCTATATCATATTTTACTTCTTCATCTAAATTTACATTAATAATTTCTTCTTTTTTTATTTCAGTAATTCCATTTAAACAATCAACTAATTCCTTTAAATGTGAAACAGGATAAATTTCAATTCCCTGAACGATATTTACCTCATCTTTTATAGTTTGTGGAATAAAAAACTTTTTAAAACCAAGCTCTTTTAATGAAATAATCATCGGTAAAGCTCCATCAAAAGTTATAATTCTTCCGTCAAGAGAAAGTTCTCCTAAAAAAATTGTCTTTTCATCAGGTAAATATTCAATCACACCAATAGCAAGCAATAAACTCACAGCTATTGCCAAATCCATTTGTGAGCCGTCTTTTTTCAAATTTGCAGGAGCCAGATTAATCGTAATCCGACCCGGTGGAAGAAAATATCCACTATTTGAAATCGCAGACTTAACTCTTTCCTTTGATTCCCTTATTGACAAATCAGGAAGTCCAACGATATTAAAAGCCTGAAGTCCGGTTGATAAATCAGCCTCTACATCAATATCATAACCATTCAATCCATTTAACACACAAGTCTTAGTCTTAGAATACATATCTTACCTACTTTCTAGCACATTCTGATGCCGTTCCAAGAAGTATTTGAAGTCCATGTTCTACCGAATCAATAATATACTCTAAAGATTCTCTAACAGCTTTCGGACTTCCAGGTAAATTTACAATCAAACTATCATTCCTTATAACTGAAACTGCTCTTGAAAGCATCGCTCTCTTAGTTATAGTTAAGCTATATTGTCTGATTGAATCACAAATTCCAAAAGCATTTTTGGTCGCCACATTCAAAGTCGCCTCAGGCGTAACATCTCTTTTACTAAAACCCGTTCCACCGGTTGTTAAAACTAAATTCGCACCCAAAGTATCACAAGCATATTTTAACTTTTCTTCAATTATCTCCCTCTCGTCCGGAATTATTATCTTTTCTATAACATCATAATTATTTTCTTTTAGTATTTCAACGATTACCTCTCCTGAAGTATCAACTCTTTCTCCAACTGATCCTTTATCAGAAACAGTAATTACATAAGCAGTAAACATAAAAACCTCCTAAAAAGCATTTTCTATATGTGTAATTTTATGCTCATCAAAAATTATCTCTATAACATCAAAACGAATTCTGATTCCAAACAAATTTTTCTCAAGCATATACATTTGTGCAACATCTTGTATCTTTTTTATCTTATTTTTATTTACAAATTCTCTGGGAAAACCGAATTTCACATTTTTTCTAGCCTTAACCTCAATAAAAACTACATAATCCTTATCTTTTGCAATTATATCTATCTCTCCAAAAGGCTTAAAAAAATTCCTTTCAAGCAACTCATATCCCTTTTCTAAAAGGAATTTAACTGCTAAATCCTCTCCCAAATTTCCAATATCTTTAGCTTTCATATTCTTTTTTCTTTTCAAAATATTTTTTCAAAAAAGTTACTCTATGAATTGGAGTAATTCCACTTTCATCAAGACCTTTGTAATGTGCCTTTGTACCATAACCCACATTTTTTATAAAATTGTAGTTCGGATACTTTTCTTCATACTCAACAAACATAGCATCTCTAAATTCCTTTGCAATTATTGAGGCACAAGAAACCACATAAGAAAGTTCATCACCATGAATCAAATTAATCTGTGGAATATCGACATCAACCTTTTCAGCATCAGTTATTAAAAAATCTCCCACAACTTTATTTCCATTTAGGTCTTTTATATTTGAAATTGCAATCTTCATCGCAAGCCTACTTGCTTGTTTTATATTTATCTCATCAATCTTTACATTATCTACAATTCCAATCCCATATCCGACACATTCAGCCAAAATTTTATCATAAAGTGCAAGTCTTTTCTTTTTAGAAAGTTTTTTACTGTCCGTAACTCCATCTATTGCACTATCTTTTTTCATTATAATTGCACAAGAAACGACAGGCCCTGCAAGGCAACCACGACCAACTTCATCAACACCTATGATTAAATTAAAATTTTCATAAATTTTCTCTAATTCTTCCTTAATTTCCATTTTCTTCCTCAACTTTTTCAAGGTCCTCAACAGTTTCTAAAGTAATCCTACCAAGTTTAACCTTTCTAAAATCATCAAAAACTAAATTTGCAACTTTAAAATAGTCAATTTCATTTTTCTTTAAGATTGCTCCACGATTTCTACCTATTTCGTCCATTAAAAATAAAGTATCCTCGTAAAAATCTTCAGATAAATTATATCTATTTTTCAAAATATTTATATCTCTTTTATTTAACTCATCAATGAAACGAAAAGCTAAATTTTCAATATCCATAATCTCATCTTTAATAGCACCGGTAAAAGCTAAATGCAACCCTGTTTGCTCATCTTCAAACTTCGGCCACAATACCCCTGGAGTATCTAAAAGCTCCAAATCATTTTTCGTTTTTATCCATTGAACTTGCTTTGTAACGCCGGGTCTATCTCCTATTTTTGCACTTTTTCTTTTTGAAACCGTATTTATGAAAGTTGATTTACCAACATTTGGAATACCTACAATCATCATTCTAATCGTCTTTGAAGAAAGATTTTTTTCCTCAAGTTTTTTAAATTTATCAGCTAACATTTCCTTTGCAAGTGGATAAATCTTATCTAACCCCTTAGAATGAAGTGCGTCAATAACAACCGCACCATAGCCTTTACTTCTATAATAATTAAGCCATTTTCTAGTTTCATTTTCATTTGCCATATCCGATTTGTTTAAAATCATTATTCTTGGCTTATCTTTTAAAACATCGTCGATAACCGGATTTTTACTACTTATCGGAATTCTTGCATCAATAATTTCTCCAACAATATCAACCAATTTTAAAGACGCTCTTATATTATCCATAGTCTTTTTCATATGACCCGGATACCAATTTATATTCATTAATTATTCCTCCAAATTTATATTAATTAAAATAATATTCCTCTTAAATTGTACCATATTTCCCATTAAAAAACTACTTTTACAACAAAAAAGAGCTAGCCTAGACTAACTCCAAAAATTTTTTATTACATAGCATAACCACTGTATATTAAAGATAAAGGCAAGAAGAATAAATACGGTGCAGTAAATATTGCCATAATTAAAGCCATTTTTCTTTTATCTTTTTCATCAATATCAAGATTTTTAAAACTTATTTTCAAGTTGAAAAAGTAAATACAAATTCCGGATAATAAAACTGCCAATGCAACAATAGTAAATGCATAAATATTTGCAATAGGATTTGACATTATATAAATAACAATATTTTTTTCAAACCATTTTATAAAAGCACTCGATTCTCCTCCTATTGTTCCTAAATAAGTTACTAAAATCAAAAATACAGAACCGATAAAGTCCGACAAAAATCCAAATATGAATACTTTAAAAATAACTTTTTTATATTTTAAAAACGCCTCCTCTATCTTTAAAAATTTCAAAGATATAAAAATTACAAGTGAATCTACAATGAAATTTACAGGAATTGCAATTACCCAAGTAAATGGAATTAAAATTAACAACCAAACCGGAAAAAATACATTGTAAAGTTTTAAATTTTTCATAAACCACCTCATAAGTTAACACACAAAATATAAAATCAATTGATAAAACACAAAAATACTCTTTTGTCATTTTTAATTTAACATTTTTGTGAATTACACTACTCTCAAACTCTGTCTTTCTATAAGAAATGCCTGGAAAAGTCTTAGTACCTTTGTGAATTACACTACTCTCAAACATTTCTTAAAATTACCTTATTTGTCCCTTTGTCTTAGTACCTTTGTGAATTACACTACTCTCAAACCTTTTTTCTGGATTGTCTTTTAAGTCTTTGGTCTTATTACCTTTGTGAATTACACTACTCTCAAACACTTTTATAACTTCATTTATTTGTAAATCAGTCTTAGTACCTTTGTGAATTACACTACTCTCAAACCTTTGGTAAATCAATCACTTCTTCAGTTTGTCTTAGTACCTTTGTGAATTACACTACTCTCAAACTATAAGTCCCTCAACTCTTGATATAACTTGGTCTTAGTACCTTTGTGAATTACACTACTCTCAAACAATAATAAATGAGCTATTACAAGATAAATAGTCTTAGTACCTTTGTGAATTACACTACTCTCAAACTGCGTTGTTTGTATTTAGTCCATCTAAAAAGTCTTAGTACCTTTGTGAATTACACTACTCTCAAACACTCTACTTGTATTACTATCTGTTTATCTAGTCTTAGTACCTTTGTGAATTACACTACTCTCAAACTGGAGCAGAGGCACATACAGGAATTTTTAGTCTTAGTACCTTTGTGAATTACACTACTCTCAAACTCTGTGTGCAGTATGTAATACTTTTTCATTGTCTTAGTACCTTTGTGAATTACACTACTCTCAAACCTGCTTCTGGTGTTGGATAAGCCTTCCTGCGTCTTAGTACCTTTGTGAATTACACTACTCTCAAACCTCAAATAAAAATTTTTGTGAGAGTTTTTATGGTTACGAGCCATTGTATAATCAATAGATTTCGCATAAATCATCATCTATTATAAAGATACTTTCTTTTTGTAGTTTACTAATAGTAATACTTTCAACTAAAACTATATTAAAATCATTATATATCACATACTCATAAAAGTCAATTATTTCTTTTTCGCTAAAATTTTGTTTGAAATTTATAAATATAAAATTTTTTATTCCAAATAATTCGTTTATTATATTCATATAATTAATTATTCTATCTAAATCTAAATTTTCATAATTTTTTATTTTTAATTTAACCGACTTTAATAAATCTAGTATGTCCATTTCACTATCAATTTCCAAATATAAATCATATTGAGATATAATTTTATATATAAAATTCTCGATTTCAGACTTTATTTTAAAACTTTCATCAGAATATTCTAACAAACTTATTTCTTTAATTTTTTTATACATTTTTGTTAAACACAATTTATTAATATCAAAAGAATAGTAATCATTAAAAGTAAATAAAAATTTTGAAGGTGCAATCAACTCATTTCTATCGAAAAGTAAAATTTTACCATCTTTTATATCAAGTTTATTAACAAAAGAATCAACTACTTCTCTATATTCTTTTTTATTTTCAATAATTAATACATTAATTTTTTCATTCAAATCTAAATGAAATTTAAAATTTTTTATTTGTAATTTCAAAATATTTCTATCCTTTCATCACTATCTAACATATTTGAATTATATTCTCCTACTAAAGTTTGCATTTTTTGAAACTGTTTTTCTGTAATATTAATTACTTGAACAAGTCCTTTTGGTGGCAAATTTTTCTTTAATTTTGATATAAAATTTTCAGCTGAAGTAGAATTCAACAACATTTTTACATACAAAGATTCCTGTAACATAATAAATCCATTTTGTATTAAAAATTTTCTGAAACATCTATATTCTTTTAAATCTTCTTTTTCTATTGTTGGTAAATCAAAAAATAATAAAATTCTCATAAATCTATAACTCATTTTCATATAACCTTAAATTTGAAAAATCTTCACTATCCAAAGCATCTAATAAACTTTTTGTATAAATTCTTATTGCGTCTTGAATAAAATATTTTTGTCCATTAATTATAACTTGACTAGATAAAATTTTCTGTATTTCTCTCTTCTCATCTGTTCCAAAATTTTCAATATTCATCTCAACAATCTTTTTATCTATTATTGGCCTAAAAGGCTCCATTAAGTCACAGGATAAATTAAATGGATTAAACTTATTTTTATGAAATATTCCTAGATTTGTTATATATCCATTAGAAACAATTTCTCTGTTAAAAATAGAAAGTATTATAGAATATCCATAATTCAATGCCATATTAATCGGATTTTCTTTATCTTCCCTACAAAATGAATTTCCAAAAATAGCATTAAAATAAACTTTAGCAGAATGTCCTTCTCTATTAGTTTTATCAAAATTTTCTATTTCTACCATATATTCTTCCAATAATTTATATTGCTTAATATTAAAATATCTTAAAAGCTCCTTCTGATTTTTTATTTTTTCGAATACTATAATAGCCCAAAGTTTGCCTTTTATTTCATCTTTCCAATTAGCTTGAAATTTAATTCTCTCACTACAATCAAAAGAGCCGTAATAAGAGATGAGTTCACTTTGAGGATTATGCATTTCATCACAAAAAATAACTTTTATTTTGTTTTTTACAAGCTCACTTAAAAGAGCAGTAGTTATAGAAACAGATGTGCTTTCTACTATAAGCACACCTATTTCTCCAATATTTACTTGACTTAACTTATCATTTTTTCTTATATTCATATTATTATATCTTAAGTCAAGTTTACATCTATCAGTTATTACTATTGTTCTCCATCCTGCCATTTTTCTAATCCTTCTTTTTTCTCAAAAAGTCCTGTAACAGATTCATCCACAAATTGAATATCTTTTTCAACAAGTTGCTTAAATTTTTTACCATGTAATTTCCCAAAAGCCATGCTTAATCCTTCAAATGAAAGATTACCATTTTTATCTAATTTTTGTTTTCCATTTTTATCTAATTCAGGTTTTTCTAATAATTTAAAATTACCATAAGTATCTTTTTTGAAAATTTTTAAAAATTCTAATAATAATTTTGCTTTATCAAGTAAATTCAAATTTTTAAAACAATCAAACACTTCTATTAATTCATCATATTTTTTACTATTATAATAATTAGCATAAATCTTTGAATTTAATCTTTCACAAAAATATTCATACAACTTTATAAATTCTATATTTAATCTCTCTTTTGCCTCATCTGTTGTTTCATTTCTATCATTTTCTGAAGTTTTTTTCAAGAAATTAATTCTATATTCTCCATTTTTAACATTATTATTGTTATTATAAAAAGCGGATAAATGTTTGATATATTTTAAATGTTCTCCATCTGAATAAAATTGTTTTGAATTTTTTATTTCTAATTTATTATCTGTAAATCCAACAATTCTATATGGATAACCATTTAATAAAATTTTTTGTTTTAAATTTACTTTTCTAATAAATTTAGGACTATTATATCCTTTGTCTTCTAAATATTTTTCAATATCCTCGTTAGAATTTATTTTTTCTCTATCAAATATAAAAATTCTATCAAATCCAAACACTTCTTTATTTTTATCAATATATTTAAAAACAACAAAATATGCAGGCATAAGCGTACTAAAATATCCATATTTTTCAGCAATTTTGCAACTATCTTTTAAACTTGATTTCAATAATTTAGGAGTATTTGGAATTACAGTTAATTTTTTATCGATTTTAGATTTTTTTAGTATTGTCAAATCAAACAACTGTCCTTTACCCTCAGTAATCATTTGAGTAATATTAGCCGTCTTTTTATTTATCATTTTGGAAATAGTATTTATAGAATAGTCTTTTAGCCAAGCAACATTTTCTCCTCTTGAAACATCATAATCAAATATTTTCTTAAAATTATAAGTTTCTCTAGTATTATCAACTTTTCTTCTATCTTCTATAAATTTCCAATAATTTTTGGTGAATTTTGTATCAAAGACATTTCCAACAACTATATTCAAATAGGCATCTTGAGCATGATGTGCATCATTTAAGTCTCTAACTTTTATTATCCCATACTTTTCTCTAAAATCACTCACTAAATTAGCTTTAGAACAAACAACATCAGTATTTTGGAAAATAAACTCAAAAAGTTTTTTTACTTCTAAAGTTGACTGCCTTGTAGTTACTAATTGTCTAGAAATAAATCCTGATAATTCATCATCTGAAAAATAAGTATTTCTTCTTAATCTATTATATTTTTCAATAGTAATAAATCCTTTTTCTCTTAAAAAATTCCAAAATTTATTCATCCTAAGTCTAATAGATTCGTCCAAATAATCCCTATTATCTTTATCTTTATTTATAGTTTTTTCAACTAAAACAATATTATCAAAACTATCATCTTTTAATTTAGATTGAGGAATTATATGATCTATATCGTAAGTATTAGCAAATAATAGTTCATTTAAATCAATATTTTTACCTGTGTACATAGATTTTCCGAGTTGCATAAAGTATAAAAATAATTTTTTCTCTCTTAATCTATTATCATCATAATTGTCAACTGATAATTTTAAATTATCTAAATTGTTCAAAAATTCCTCATTTGAATCTTTCATATTCGCATATAAAGTTTTTATACGCTCTTTTCTCTTTTCAGTTTTCTTCCCCTTTTCTCCTCCACCTCTTGCCATTTCAATAAATATTTTTTTAGGATTTTTACCTGTAATTTTCTTTATTTCCATAGCAATTTTATAAGTTTGAATTATAGAACGTTTAACCGATGGAGAAACATATAATTCATCTACATATTCATTAATATTAAATTTTTCTAAAGTATTTTCTTGATTTTCTTCTGCAACTTTCTCTGATAGATTAAATTTTTTAGAAGTAAATTCCATAAAATTATAATTTGTACTTCTTAATGCAACAATTATATTTTCAAATGATTCAGACTCTATCACATTTTCAAAGCATATTTCTGTTAATAACCTTTTAGATAACCTACCCCATTTGTTAAATTTCATTTTATTTATCTTTTTTAATTCATCATCTGAAACATAGTCTTTAAACTCTGTATTATTTATTGCATTTTTAAATAGTTTTTTATCATCACCATAAAAGCATTTAAATTCTATACATTTTTCAACAAAATTATATCCTCTTAAAGTATCTATTTTATCTCCAATTACCTTTTTAAATTTTATATAACTATCTAATTTTGATTTAAATTCATTATCTAGCCCTGAAATATCTTCTTTTTCCACAAAAATTTGTTTAGTTTTTAAGTAATCTACAAATTTTTTCTTTGTAACCTTAGAAGTTGTTTTAAAAAGCTCATCAATAATTTCATTTTTTAAAACAACATTTATAAATTCATTTTTAATTTTTACTTTATTTAATTCATTTAATAATTCATACTCTGAATATAGTAAAGAATTTTTAGGAAGTACATTTTCTGTTTTCAAATAACTACACCTATTAGACATTCTTTCAATAAATGCTTTCGCACTTTCTTCCATATCTACTATTTTTTCAAAATTCCAAGGAGTAATTTTTTTATTTTCTTTAAGTTTAGCCCAAGAAAATTTACCTTTTAAAGTCCCAATATAATAAGGAATTCTAAAAGTAAAAAGTTTTTCTATTCTTTCAATATTAGTAATTCCATCAATTTTTTCTAAAAGAAAATCATAGTATTTACTTTGATTTTGTAAAATTTTTTCCAGTTCTATTTTATGAATTTGATATGGTATAACACCATTATCGTTGGTTTTTAGTTTTGGTAATAATTTATTTTCATTTAATTTCAAGTTTATTTTTTCTAAAACTGCGTCATTTTCTTCATATTCTTTTATCTTAGCAATATATTCTTTTATTTCTTTATTTAAATCTTCTTGAGTACAAGTGTTTTTCTTTTTACCATTATTTAAGCTAGATGAAATATACGATACATAATTCTTTTCCTTGTTTTCATTTCTAAAAAATTCAAAATAGTCTTTTTTAGGTAAATATTTTTTAAAAATATATTTTAAATTACATAAATCACATTTATGCTCATCATAAAGATTAACTTTTGATTCTGAAATGTATTTATTCCCTTTCAAAATATTATTTAAAATCATAAAATCATAAACTTTTTTACAAATATCGATAAGTAAAATATTTTCTCCAAGACTTAATGCTATTTCATCTCTTTTTTCATCATATTCAATTTCTGATAAATTTATTCCTTCATTTTTTTCTTTTTCTTCATAATTAATAAAAATGTCCTTAAATTTAACTCTATACCCTATGCAACAACGCAAAACACTCTGTATAACTTTACTATCAATTAGTGAAACAAATGATTTTCCCTTTGAAGTTTTATTCTCTTTACTACAAATTATATCTTTTATATTATCACATAAATTAATATCTAAATTTTCTTCTAAATTCTCACTTAAATAAGCAGATAATTCAGAAAATACTTCTTTAAAATCAGTTACACTATCAAAATCTTGACCTTCAAATATAAAGTGTCCTCTATATTTTAATATATTGTGAATAGCAAGGTAAATCAATCTTATATCGAACTTTTTATTTTCATTTTTAATTAGCTCATTTCTCAAATGATATACAGTTGGAAAATCTTTATAATATTCCTTATCTGTATAGTTTTCATCATTAAAAATAGGAAATCTAAAATCAAAAGTTTTATCCTCATTATGCAAAGTACTTTCTTCAAGCCTTCTGAAGAAATTTTTATCAATTTTACAAATTTCAGTTTCAAAAATTTCTTCAAGATATTTTAATCTTTTACTTCTTCTCTCTAATCTTCTTCTAGAATTTCGTTTTACTCTCCTCTCCTTTGCAGTTTTAGCCTCATCAAACAATCTTGCACCCCACATATCTTTTTTGTTAAAACGAAGAAGATTATAAGATAAATCACTTACTGCCCAACCTACAGAATTTGTACCAATATCAAATCCTAAGTAATAATCATTAAATTCTTGTTTCTTTTTTTCAATATTTCCTTTCATAAATCCTCCTTATTTATTAATAAAATTTTCCAAAAAAATTTGACAAATTTAAATTTTTATATTATAATTGCTACAGAATAGCTTAATACCTTTGTGAATTACATTACGAGTTCAAATAAAAAGTTATTCAAATCGCCCTAAAGGCTAACCTATATGTTTAGGTCAAACTCACGAAAGTGAGTTTTTTTATTGTAAAACAACAAAGTTCACGGCTACTCACTTGATGAGTAGTATTTATTGAAGATTGGATTAACGATTATCCTAAAAAAATATTCGATTACAAAACACCTAGAGAAATTTTTTTATGTGACTAATTTATTCTTGCAATTTTTAAAACTATTTTAATACCAAGAAAACCTTTTATCATAGCATAGTTAAATTATAAGTATATAAACGATTTTTGTCAATATTTTTATTATTTAATATCATTTTTTTATATGCCTTAAAATTTCCCGCAAAAAAAAGAGCCAGATTACTCTAACTCTCCTGTGTTTGATTTAAGTAGTCGGTTGGTCGGTGTATCCAACATCTCAGATACCTTTTGCAAGGTGTGGCAGGAACCCTTTCTGCCCTCAACTACTTATTTGTTACTTATATTATACCCATTTTTTTATTTTTTGTCAACTTTTTTCAATCTTCCACTAAATTTTCTGCTCTCTAATTTATAATCATTTATGGTATACATACTGGCAATAAAAAATTTATCTTTTGTTTTGTTTAGTTTTAAAGCCAACAAAACATTTTTTTCAAGGCATTTCACATACTCCAAACTTATTTTATTTTCATTTGGATTTATTCCAACATAATCCGGATTTTCTATTATATTCTCAACATCATCAATATATTTTATAACATCATAATGTTTTCTTTTTTCTATATGTCTTTTCAATCCATGTCTTGAATACTCAATTTCTGATAATTCAGATTTAATTCCCAATAAATCTTTAATGCTATCTTTTACTTTCATATACTCTACCTCTTGAGTATATTTTATCATAAATAATGTAAAATTTAAACTCGTATAAAAAAAGAGCTATCTTTACAGATAACTCTTTACTATGTAAGCACACCCAAGGTTGCTTAACAAAAAATGTACGGTACCTTTGTAGTTAGCTCAGAGTAAGCAATCTTACGGCACATAGAGTATTTTACTTATGGCTGCTTCCGTCAAGACCTGACCAGGTTCGTAAAGCTCTATTGCGTAAGGACCCACTCGTCAACACCACTTTCAAAAGTCGGCTACACCCCTTGAAAATCTAACTTGGGAATTCAGTCCTGCTATAGCAGATTGCAGGTTACAGGGTACTGCTAACACCCCACCTAGTGCATGGCGGAGAGCGAGGGATTTGAACCCTCGAAACGCTTTTGACGTTTACACGATTTCCAATCGTGCTCCTTCGACCACTCGGACAGCTCTCCACAATACTTATATATTATAAAGTATTTTTTTAATTTAGTCAACAATTTTTAATTTCACTTTAAAAACTCTGAAATTTTAGTTGCTATTTCTTTTGGCTTTTCTGTATAAAAATTATGTGTAGTATTTTCTATAAAATAAACTTTTATATTTTTACTTCCTGTCTTTTTATATTTTTCAACTTTTTTATTTTTATACTCATAAGCATCTTTAGGTAAATCAGATAAAAGCAATAAAATTTCATCTTTCAATCCTAGTGAAAATATATCTTTGTAATCATCATACCTTATGTCAAATAAAGAAGATATTATATTTATATCCATATTCAAACCATTTTCTAAAATATAATTTCTTGAGTATTCTTTTTCTTCCTCTAAGGTAGTTTTCATATAATCATCTTCAAAAATTCCACCATCTAAGATAATTATTTTTTTCGCATATAAAAATCTTGAAAACTTTAATAATAAGTCTGCTCCTAAGGAATAACCCATTACTAAAGAATTTTTTGGAATAACCGATTTAATCCAATCTAAAAATTCTTTTTCATTTTTTATATTTACATCAATATTTGAATATTGTCCCGGAATATCTATATATTTTATTTCATATCCATATTTATTTAATTCTAAATTAAACTCTGTTGTAGTTTCAATTTTACTACCTAATCCAGATAAAAAATATATTTTCTCCATATTTAATAAAATTATCTCCTTAATTTCTACTTGAAATAAAAATCCCAAACATAACGCCAAGCAAACATAATACAACACTCAATATTATATAAATTATTGCCATAACGGGCTTATTAATTTGAAATAAGTTATTTGCTTCTAGTGAAAAAGTTGAAAAAGTTGTAAAGCCTCCACATACTCCAGTTTTGAAAAACAAAGTTAAGTTTTTTGACCAATTATTTTTAACCGAAATACCAACAACAATTCCAATTAATATTGCTCCAAGCAAATTTGTTATTAGTGTTAAAATCGGAAATGTATTTTTATATGGAATTAAGCTAATTGAATATCTTAAAATTGCTCCAATAGCTCCACCTAATCCAACAACTAAAATCTCAATCATAAATACCTCTAACGCTTTTGAATCATAACCACATAAGGTGGATTATTTTTTTGATTTTCGAACAAAAATTTAAGAACGGTAAATTCTTTTTGTTCCAAATTTTTTAAAAACCTTGAAATCTCTGCACTCTCTATTTGTCCACATAAATGTCCTATGTAGAAAGTTATAAAAATTACTCCGTTTTTATTTAATTTTCCCAATAATTTTTTCAAACTTTTTTCAACATCGACTGCATTTGTAGTTATATTCTTATCTCCTTTTGGCAAATATCCCAAATTATACATTGCAAAATCAACATTTTCTTTTACATATTTGTCAAAATCTCTATGATTTTCTAAAATTAATTCATAATTTGAAAAATCTTCAAGCAATTTTTTTGAATTATCCAAAGCATCTTGTTGTATGTCGAAACAATAAAGTTTTTTTGGCTTTAAAATCTCTAAAATATTTTTAGAATCAAAGCCGTTTCCAACTGTCATATCCACAGCAACTTCGACATTTTCAACATAACTTTGCATAAAAAATTCTATTAAAGTTTTTGTATTATTTATTTTTACACCCACTGCAACTCTTTCCTTGTTCTAAAATTTCTTCAATATCACAGATATATAAATTTTCTTCTTTTTTAGTTATTCCTAAAATTCCGTCAAAAAATATTCTTGAATAAAAAGTTTTTTTCTCTTTTAAATATATTTTATAAGCAATACATTTTAAGAAAAATCTGTTAAATCTTTCCATCCCCTCATCATATTTTATTTCTTCCAAATAATAGTCCTCATCTCTAAAGGTAAGTTTTACATATCCGATTATATTTTCTTCCATAACCAAACTGAAATAAAATGTTGGAATGGATAAGTCCATACTGCCACTAATTCCGTATTTAACATAAAGCTCTTCAAACTCTTCTGGAGTAGCATTTTTCAATCCTATCATTACAAACTCCTTAAATATTCTATTTCTTCTCTATTAAGTTCTCTATAATTTCCTATTTTTAAATTTCCAAGTTTTATTTTCCCAAAGGCAATTCTCTCAAGAGAAACAACTTCATAGTCCAAAGTTTTAAACATTTTTCTTATCTGCCTATTTCTGCCCTCTTTCAAAAAAACTTTCGCCATATTATTTTTAAAATCAAAAATTTCAAATCTTGCTTTTCTTGTAATTTTCCCTTCAAGCGTTATTCCATTCGATAATTTTTTTAAATCACTCTCTTTTAAAGTTTTATCAACTTTTACAATATATTCCTTTTCGACATTATGGCTTGGATGAGTCAGCTTAAAAGCCAAATCTCCATCATTTGTTAAAAGCAAAAGTCCAAAGCTGTCTTTATCAAGTCGTCCAACCGGATAAATTCTCTCTTTAGACTCTATTAAATCAACTACAACTTTATCTTCGAAAGGGTCTTTAAGGGTACTTGCATAACCAACAGGTTTATTTAAAAGAAAATACCTCTTTTCTTTCTCTAAACTAATCTTTTTTCCCTCAACCACAATTTCATCCTCTTGTGAAACGTCAAGACCTTTTTGTGCAACTTTTCCATTTACAAAAACTTTTCCATTTTCTAAAAGCAAATCTGCACTTCTTCTTGAACAATATCCGGAATTTGCAATAAATTTATTTATTCTCATCTTCTATTTCCATATTTTCATCTTCAACTATTTGATTTTTTTCTTCATCAGAAATAAATTTCTCTATATCGGGCAAATCTTTTAAAGATTTTAAATTAAATTGATTTAAAAAGTTTAGAGTAGTCTTATAGATTATCGGTTTTCCAATTCTATCAAGTCTCCCTGCCTCTGCAATAAAATCCTTTGAAAGCAAAGTTTCTATTGAGCTGTTACACTTAACACCTCTTATCTCTTCAATCTCTTGTCTGGTTATCGGCTGTTTGTAAGCAATAATCGCCAAAGTTTCTAAAGTAGAGTTCGTTAAATGTTTCATCGTTACTTTTTCAAAAAGCTTTGAAATAATCTCGTGAAATTCTTTTCTGGTCTTTATCTGATAGTGATTAGAAATTTTTTGAATAAAAAGTCCTCTCTTTTGAAATTCAAATTCTTCTACAAGTTCATCAGCTAAAACACTCGCCTCTTTTACAGAAATTTCCAAAACTTTTGCTATATCATCAATCTTTAAAGGGTCGCCATAAACGAATAGCAACTGCTCGATAACTTGTTTATATTCTCTACTATTCAACATCATCACCCACTAAATTAAGTTTAATATTCTTATCTTTATCTTGAAAAATACTTACAAAATTATTTTTTACAAGTTCTAAAATAGACATAAAAATTGTTATAAGCTCACTTTTTGTTCCATTATAAAAAATTAAATCTTCAAAATAAACTTCTTTCTTTTCAAAAATTTTTGTCTTTATCATAGAAATATACTTTTCTATTGGAAACAAATCTTTTTCTATAATTTTTTCAAAAGAATTTTCTTCTATCTTGTTCTTATACTGATTTATTATATTTTCCATTAAAGTCAAAAGTAAATTCACATCAGTATTTAAAATAATTTCCTTATCCTCTGTAATGTACTCAGTTATATCCGATTGCATTTTTGAATATGCTTTACTTCCATCATTTTCCAAATTTTTAAAGTATTCTCCAACTTTTTTAAACTTTCTATACTCTATAAGTCTTTCGATAAGCTGTTCTTTTGTAACAATCTCTTCATCCTCTTCATCTGTAACTTTTGGAATAAGACTTCTCGATTTAATTTCAACCAAAGTGCTTGACATAAGTAAAAAAGCTGATATATCCGTATCTTCTCCATAAACGGAATTTTCTATTACTTCAAGATAATACTTTGTAATCTTACTTATCTCAATATCGTATATATCAACTTTTTGTTTTGAAATCAAATCAAGTAGCAAATCCAAAGGTCCTGAATATGCATCTAAATTAACAACTAATTCCATTACATTACCAACATAGACGCTATTTTAAGGATAAACCCACCAACAGTTTGAACTGCAGGAGTTAAAAATGTTCCGAAAGTTCTAGTCAATATAAGAGCAAGTAAAATGAAAGTTGTATAGTTTGAAAGTTTAAAATATTCATATTCAACTTCTCTTGATAAAAATGCACTTACAAAAATTGCACCGTCAAAAGGTGGTAAAGGTATTAAACCAATAATCCCAAATACAATACTAATTGAAAAAACATCTCTAAAAAGCATAAATAAAAATACACTTTTTGAGCCTATCATCAAATAAATTATTGCTGAAATCAAAGCTATCAAAAAACACATAACAGCATTTGATAAAGAATAAATTATTTTTCCCCAAAATCTATTTTTAAAATTACCCACATTTACTTGTAAAGGCTTAGCCCAACCAAATTTAAAAATCAAGAAACAAATAAAACCAGTTATATCAATATGATTAACAGGATTTAAACTTGTTGCTCCGTTAAGTTTTGGTGTGTCATCTCCTAAAGCCAAAGCAACATTTGCTTGAAAAATTCTACAAGCTATAATTACAAACATTATAGCAATAGCGACAACTAAATGTTCCATTAAAAAGTCCATACTACCTCCTATTCATTTCATTTAAAATAGCCATAGCCGTTTTAAAATCATTTATCTCTCCATTAAAATACATTTTCTTTAAATCCTCAAAATGAATTTTTACAATACTTAAATTCTCATCATCATCTTCAGGTAATTTAGAAGAAAACAAATCACAAGCTCTATAAATCACTGTTTTTTCAGTACAAAATCCAATACTATTATATCCTTCAAAAACTTTTTCTAAACTTTTTGAACTAAAACCAATCTCCTCTTGCAATTCCCTAAGAGCAGTTTCTTCATAATTTTCTCCATCTTCAACAAGTCCTGCGGGAATTTCCAAAACGTCCATTTCAACCGGAAATCTAAATTGTTTTACTAAATAAACATAACCGTCTTTGTCAATCGGAAAAATGGCAACAGCATCTTTATGATCAACAATTTCTCTTTTCAAAACTTTTTCTTCAGTTTCAAAATATTCGAGTTTTAAATCTAAAATTCTACCCTTAAAAATTTCTTCTGTTTTTATTTTTTTATACATCTTAATTTTTCCTTTTTCTCATCAGCTATTCTTATCATTTCTTTAGACTGTCTTATAGTTGTTTCGTTGATATTTGCTCCACCTATAAGTCTTGAAATCTCCATAACCTTATCTTCATAATCTGCACATAAAACTTTTGACAAAGTTGTATCTCCAACAGTTTCTTTACTGATTATAAAATGTGTATCGGATAAAACTGAAATTTGTGGTAAATGAGAAATTACTAAAAGTTGATGATTTTTAGAAATTTCAGCAAGTTTTTCTCCAACAATTTGAGCCGTTACACCACTTATACCCGTATCAATTTCATCAAATACAAGAGTTGAAATCTTATCTCTATCGGATAAAACTTTTTTAAAGCCCAACATAATACGGCTCATTTCTCCACCTGATGCAATCTTGTAAATCTCTTGTAAAGCCTCTCCTTTATTTGTAGAGATTAAGAAATTAACTTCATCAAAACCAATATGTGTAATTTTATTGTTCGTCTTTATATCTATTTTAAAAATTGAATTTTTTAAATCCAAATCTAAAAGTTCTTTCTCAATTAATTTTTCTAATTTTATTGCAATTTCTTTTCTTATATTTGAAATTTCATTTGCAAGATTTTTATATTCATTGCTCAAAGTTTTAAGTTTATTGTTCTCTTCTAAAAGCATATCCTTTGAATGTTCAAGCAAATATAAATCTTCTTCCAAAGAATTTTTATGCTTTATAAGACCTTTTTTATCCGTTCTATGTTTCCTCTTTAAGTCATTCAAAAGATTAAATTTTTCTTGTAAAATCATCAAACTCTCTTCGTCAATATAAATACTTGAATGATAATTTTGTAATTTTTCGAAAAGTTCTTTTAATTCAAAAGAAATATTTTCTAAATCCTCACTAAATTTAACATTTTTATCATTTTCTTCCAACAACAAAACATTTCTATTTATTTCATTTAAGAAAGAAAAAATATTCAATTCTGAATTTTCTCCGTCAAAAAGTTCAACTAAATTTGAACAACATGATAAAATTGTTTGACTGTTATTAAATTTATCAATTTCATTCTCGATAAATTCTTCATCTAAGGTTTCAAGTTCTAAACTGTTTAGCTCTTCAATTTCTTCCTTTATTTCAGCAATATTCTCATCGAAATTACTTACTTTATTTTTTAATTTCTTTAAATTTAAACTTGTCTTTTTTATTTTTCCGTATAACAATTCTAATTTTTTTAGTTTTTCTTTAAAAGCATCATCACAAAAACTATCCAAAACATCGACAAAATTAGTTCTATTAAATAGAGTGTAACTGTCATGTTGTCCACAGACATTTAAAATATTTATCATAATTTCAGATAGGATTGAATTGTTTACCGTTTTGTTATTTATCTTTGAAACAGAACGACCGTTTTTATTTATATTCCTTGAAATAACAAGCATTTTATCTTCAATTTCTATATCTAAATTAAGCATCTCAAATTTATTTTTCAAAATTTCTTCTTCATAATTTGATAGAAAAAAAACTCCTTCAACATAAGCATTGTCAGTACGTTTACCGATGAAAGAAGTATTAGCTCTCCAACCACAAAGCAAAGAAATGGCTCCAATAATTATAGATTTACCGGTTCCGGTTTCTCCTGTTAAAATGTTAAGTCCTTCAGTAAAAGAAATTTTTGTTTCATCAACAATAGCTAAATTCTTTATATATAATTCAGATAACATACTATCCCTACCTTAAAAGTTTCTTTATATCTTCAATAACCTCATCTAAAAATGATTTATCATCAACTGCAATAAAAATCGTATCCGTTCCCGTAACAATTCCGCTTACCATTTTAAGTTTAGCACTTTCAATGTAAGTTCCACAAATACTTGCTGTATGTGGAATTGTCTTTATGAGTATCATATCTCCATTATGTTTCATAGACAAAATGGCAAGTTTACAAATTTTATTAAGTCTTTCATCTAAAGAGTCATACATAGAATCGACAACTTTGTACTTATACTCTCCGTTTTTATTTTGTACCTTTAAAATTTTTAACTCTTTAATATCTCTTGAAACAGTAGCTTGTGTAGAATGAATACCCTTTTTTTCTAAGCACTCGGAAAGTTCCTCTTGTGTCTTTATCTCGTTATTTTCTACTAAATCTAAAATAATTCTCTGTCTTGTATATTTTTTCATAAAATCCTCTTAAAAAATTCCTTTAATAAGCGCTAATTTTTCTTTATTTCCATCTCCACCAAGAATTGGGGAATCAATTATTTCAAGCACTTCAAGTTTATTTGCAAGTGCATAAAGTTTTACTTTTTCAACAACATTTTCTATAACTTTTTCGGACTTTACAATCCCTTTTTTATTTAAACTTTTGCCCTCACATTCAAATTGTGGCTTTATAAGTGCAACAATTTTGCTATCCTCTTTTAAAAATTTATACAAATTTTCAAAAATATATTTTAAAGAAATAAAAGAAACATCAATAGAAATAAAATCTACTTTTTCACCTATCACTTCAAAATCTAAATATCTAAAATTTGTGTTTTCCAAGCTCACAACTCTTTCATCATTTAACAAACTATCTACAAGTTGATTCGTCCCGACATCTATTGCATAAACTTTTTTTGCTTTTTCGTTAAGCATAATTTGAGTAAAACCACCGGTTGATGCTCCAATATCCATACAAACCAAATCTTTTAAATCAAGTTCAAAATTTTTAATTGCTGAGTCTAATTTTATTGCACCCCTACCAACATATGTATCTTCAACAGTAGAATTTACAGTAACTAAATTCTCATCAACAAGTAAAGATGCTTTTTCTATAACTTTTTCGTCATAAAAAGCCCTTTTTTCTAAAATAATATTCTTTGCGTGAGTTCTTGACTTTGCAAGACCAAGTTTAAGTAAACAAATATCAGCTCTTTCCATTAGTAAGTCCTTTTTTTCATAAAATCTATAAAATTTACAAAAAATTCTTTTTTTCCGGAAATTTTATTTATCTGTTCAAAAGCAAATTTATTTAACTTTTCTATTTTTTCTTCAACTTCAGTTTTTCCCAAAATTGTAGCAAAAGTTTTTTTATTTAGTCTTATATCCTCATCAAAATCAAACAAATCATCTTGAAGTTGAAATACAAGTCCTAAACTTTTAGCATAGTTTTCCAAGCAAATTAAATCTTTATCGCCTGCTCCTGCAAGTTTTGCCCCTGCTAAGATAGATGCCTTGAAAAGTTCTCCTGTTTTTAAAGAATTTATAATTTCAATGTCGTTTAAAGATTCTATTTTATTTTCAAGGTCTAAAAATTGACCGTAAATCATTCCATTTATACCACTTGAATTTAAAATTATTTCACTTGAAGATAGTGCATTTTTGATTTCATCAATATTTTCAAGACTTTTTATAGCCTTAACCATAATCAAATTAGCATTATTTAAAAGCTCATCGCCGACTAAAACGGCATTTGACTGTCCGAATTTACCATAAACGGACAGAACTCCACGTCTAAATTTATCATCGTCCATTTCAGGCAAGTCGTCATGAACTAGAGAATAATTGTGAATAAGCTCAATGGCAACGGAAAAATCTAAAGCCAAATCACAAACTTCCTTGTAACTTTTATAAGCCTCTAAAAGCAAAATAGCCCTTATTCTCTTTCCACCAACGGAAAAAGAATAAGCACACATTTTTTCAAACTCATTTTCATTTTTGTAAACTAAATTAAGTCTATCTTCAATAATTTGTTTGTCTTTTTTAATTAAACTTAAAAATTTTTCCATTACAATTCCAAACTCACTTGTCCGTCTTCTAATGTCTTTTCAACAAATTTTTTCTCTTCATCTTCTGCTTTTTCATCAAATAAAAATAGTCTGCCCTCTTCTTTTTCCAATATTTCAACTAATTCTTTGTGAAGTTTCATTCCCTTTTTATATAATTCAATACTCTTTTCAAGGCTTAATTGTTCCTTTTCCAGAGTATTTACGATTTTTATAAGTTCTTCTATTCCCTTATCGTAATTTCCTAATTTAATTGCCATCTACAATCTCCTTAACATCAGAAATAATCTCTCCATTAGAAACTTTAAGTTTCAAAGAATCTCCTACATTTACAGCTTTAATATCCTTTACAATCTCATCATTTTCATTATAAATAATGCTATAACCTCTTTGTAAAACACTATTTGGATTAATAATCTCTAAAGATTGTCTTTTAAAATCAAGTAACTGTTTATTATAATTAAAAACTGCGATAATCTTTTCGTCTAAAGACTTTTTCAAATTCTCCAAATTTTCCTTTAATGTAGTTATTCTATTAGCCGGATTATAATATTCCAATTCTTTTTTCAAATGTTCCAGCTGAATTTTATCAGCAGAAATTTCTTCCAATATATTTTTATTAAGTTTCTTCTCAGCCTGAGATAAAAATTCTCTTATTTCGTCCATACTAACTGATGAAAGCTCTGCTCCTGCCGTTGGAGTTGCTGCTCTTTTATCCGCAACAAAATCCGTAAGCATTGTATCTATCTCATGTCCAACAGCTGATATAATTGGTTTTTTACAATTAAAAATGGTTCTAATAAGATTTTCATCATTAAACGCATTCAAATCTTCAAAAGAACCTCCACCTCTACCAACTATAATTGTATCAATAAAATCTAGCGAATCTAAGTACTTAACACCCTCAGCTATCTCATCACTTGCACCAATACCTTGCACCTTTGCAGGATAAAAATAAATATTTGCAATTCTATATCTTCTTCTTAAAGTATTTAAAATATCACGAATTGCAGCTCCATTCTTAGCTGTAACAACTCCAATATTTTTAGGAAACTTTGGAATAGGCTTTTTAAATTCAACATTAAAAAGACCCTCCTTTGAAAGCTTTTCCTTTAAGGCTAAAAATTGTTCATATAAATTTCCAAGGCCAACCCTTTCAACATTTTTACAAAGTATTTGGTAGTAACTTCCCTTTTCGTAAGTCATAATAGTTCCGGTTACAACAACCTTTTGTCCGTCAGTAAGATTTAAACTACTTGCAATCGGAACTGTTTTAAAGACTACACATTTAAGCACAGCTTCATCATCTTTGATGCTAAAATAACTATGACCACCGGACTTTTTAAAATTAGATACTTCACCTTCAACACTAATATTGGATAAAAAAGAATCTCTTCTAAGTATATTGGAAATATACTTACTAACCTCTTTTACCTTAAATGTTGTCATCAAAATTCTCCTATTAATAAACCATTAAAAGTACCCCTGAAATAACAAAAATACTCAAAATAGGTAATATATGTTCCTTCAATGATTTTATAGATAATTTAGGTACTGCTATGAAAGCCATTAAACTACAAACAACCGGAACATAAAAAGCAACAATTAAGTAAAACTGTCTCCAACGTAAAAAGTTTATATTCATACTGTATTTAAAAAATACGAAAATAGCAATACAAATCGCACTAAAAACAGGATAAACAATCCATTTTCTTTTATCAGCAGTTCCTACTAAATAAGTTGACACAGCAATCCCTATAAAAGGAATAGCAATAAATCCAATTAACAATAAAGTATTTAATAAACCCATAGCAAACTCCCAAAATTAAATTTTATTTTTTGCTCGAACAATAGTTCCGAGTATTCCATTTACAAATTTATATGAGGCGTCAGTGGAATATTTATTAGCAATCTCAATAGCCTCATTTATGGCAACACTCTCAGGAATGTCGTCTAAATAATAAATTTCGTTAACTGCAACTCTAAGAATCGCCAAGTCAATCTTAGCTATTCTACTGTAATTCCAGCAACCCTCTAAATTTTCTTTTATTATGTTGTCAATATCATCAATATTATCGATTATAGATTTACAGTTTTTTCTAATATATTTAAGCTCATTACTTGGTAAATCAAAATATTCGATAAAACTTTCTATCTCATCACATTTAAAACTGTTGTGGATACTTAATTGATATATCAACTTCATACACCACTCACGTGCCTCACTTCTAGTCATAAACCCTCTCTACTTTTCAACAGACTCAATGCAAATATTAACTCCTAAAACTTTAATACTTGTCATTACTTCTACTTTTAATTTTATATTTTCTTGAATTTTCTTTACAATTTCTTCAAGTTTTTGTCCATACTCAACAGAAACTTTAACAGAAATTTCTATTCCACTTTCTAGAAAATTAATTTCTATTCCTTTTTTAGAATTTTTTGCATTAATTTTTTCCGCATCAGATGGAACACCAACGATAGATTTTACTCCTTCAACTTCAATAGTTGCCATAGCGGTAATCATATAAAAAATATCGTTAGATATTTTGATGCTACCATTTTCAAACTTATTTTTATTCATAATTAATACACCTCCACTTATTAAGTATTATACCATATTTTCAATTTAGATAATTTTTCAAAGGTAAATATGGTGAAATAAAAATTTCATTTTGAAATTCTCTATTTGTAACTTTCATTATATCAAAATTAGCAAATTTATTCAATTAAAATTAAATATTTATACAAAATAAAAAATTTTTTTTAATCAATCTAATATATTTTTTTAATAAAAAATAAAAAAATAACATGAAAACAGTTAGAAAAACAATTTACTATATGTTATATATAACAAAAATCTGAAATCTCCTTGTTTCAAAACAAAAAGCCAACGAAATGTTGGCTTTTTATCTTACATATTTTTTCATAGTATATTTTTTATTTTTAACATCAAATACTTCTATATAAGGCACTCCTTCAATATAATGCCAACATTCAATATATATAGGTTCAATTTCCAATAAACGTTCACTTTCTAAAAGTGAATAATTTTTGTATGAACTTGGATATTTTTCTTTAAATATTTCACAAAATGTTTTATTTTCAATAGGTCTCCCGACATCACAACATATCCCATTAATCTGAATATTATCAATACATAGAGACACATTAGGATTTACAATTATCTGATTATATTTTTTAAAGTTTTTATCCGTTTGAAAATAAAATTTTCCATCTATTACAATTATACTCACCATTCTTGATGTTACAAAGTCATCTTTTGATGTTGATAACACCATAAATTTACTTCTTCCAATTTTTTCAAAGAATTTAGAATATTTTTCTTTAAACACCATATTCTCCTTTCAATTACTTCGTATAATAATATATTGCAAGTTGCGTTCTATCTCTAAGTTCTAACTTTTCTAAAATTCCTGAAATATAATTTCTAACAGTTCCCTCACTTAAAAATAATTTTTCAGAGATTTCTTTATTAGATAATCCCTTAGCAATTTGTTCTAATATTTCAATCTCTTTTTGAGTTAAAAGATTAAAATCTTTTTTTGTAGTATTAAAAAGATTTTTTAAATTCAGTTCATTATCTAAAATTTTATTTCCAAGACTTACACTTTCTATCGCAGGAATTAGTGATGCAACATTATCCTTTAAAATAACTCCTAAAACACCTTTGTTTAAAGCTCTAATTATATCATCTCTATCATTGAAAGTTGTTAAGAGCATTATTTTGGCATCTTTGTCAAATTCTAAAATTTCTATTGCAACATCAACTCCATTTACTTCTTTCATTCTTATATCCAAAATTACTACGTCAATTTTATTTTCTTTGTATGTTTCAATCGCTTTTTTTGAATCTGTTGTTGCAAGTACAATCTCATACCCACTTTTTCCAAGTATGGTACTTAAAGCGTTTAACACCAAAGAATCGTCATCAACCATTAAAATTTTCATTACTTTTCACCCTTATCTATCGCAATATTTATCTTAAATCCATTATCTGTAATTACATTGAAAAGTCCTCTGTACTTTCTTGCAATTTCCTCCATCGACAAAATCCCAAGTCCATCGCTCTTTTCAAATTTTATATCCTTTCCATTATCAAAAATTGTGATAATATATGCCTTTTCATTTTCAATAATTTTAACTGTAAAGCTATCTCCATTTGAATGTTTTGTAAAATTAGCAAAAGCCTCTTTAACAATACTTAAAATATCAAAACTCAAATTTTCATTCATTTTCGTTTTTACTTTATAAATCAATTTTGTTTTAACATTAGGAATATCAATTAATTTTCCAATATAACTTTCCAAGTCAAAAGACGATTTATACATATTGTGAATTATTTTTCTTATATCAACCATTCCGATGGATAAATTTTCTCTAATTCTTTCAATAGAAGTTTTAACCTCTTTGTCTTCAACTATAAATTCTAAAGCTCTAAGCTCTAAAATAGACGCTGAAATTGTATGTCCTATCGAATTGTGCAATTCTTTTGAAATTTTTTCTCTTTCTTTTAAAATATTTTCATAATTTTTTCTTTCTTCTTCAAGATATAAATTTTTTAAATTCTTTTGAAGTTTATATTTTTCTTTATGAAAATTCAAAAATTCTCTATGATAGAAAATTTTTCTCTCATAAAGTTCTCTATCATATTGAGATAGACAAATTATAAGCAAAGAAAGTGCTAAAAAATCAAATTCTCCGGTAATTAAAAATACCAAAAATATCGGAACATTGTATATCGATTTTTTATACAAAGCGTATATTAAAACAAAGCTAAAAAATCTAAATTCCGGAAAAAAATACATTAAAATAGAAAAAATCACAGACAAAACAAAGCTGTAATAAATATTTTCTTCAATTTCTACAATGAGCATAAAACTCAAAGAAACTAAACTAAAAATTGCAATATTAATTGCTCCTATGCTATCTGAAAACAAAAACATTAAACTTAATAAAAAATATTTTAAAAATACCATATCATCACCAAATATATTTTACCATATTTTTCAAAAAATTACATTTGTCATATTGATAAAATTACATAATACACTAATTTTTTAAAAAATTTGTTGATATAATATTGGTGAGGTGATAATTATGATTATAAAAATAGAAGATTTAATTAAAAGTTTTAAAGAAAAAATTGTTTTAGACCATTTTAATTTATCTCTTGAAAAAGGAGATGTACTTGGACTTATAGGTCCAAACGGTTGTGGAAAGACGACTTCAATAATGTGTATGCTTTCTCTTTTGAAATATGACAGTGGAAATATTGAAGTTTTTGGAAAAAAAGATATTTCTAGTGAATATGAAATTAAGAAAAAAATTGGAATTGTTCCTCAAGAACTTGCTGTTTTTAATAATTTAACTGTAAAAGAAAATATCGACTATTTTTGTGGTCTATATATATCTAATAAAAATGAAAGAAAAAGGCTTGTAAATGAAGCTATTGAATTTACAGGACTTCAAAGTCATGAAAAAATGTTGGAAAAGAAGCTATCAGGTGGGCTTAAAAGACGTTTAAATATCGCTTGTGGTATTTCACATAAGCCTGAACTTGTAATTTTAGACGAGCCAACAGTTGCAGTAGATGCTCAAAGCAGAAAGTTTATCTTAGATGGAATTAAAAATTTAGCTGAAAATGGATCATCAATTCTTTATACTACTCACTATTTAGATGAAGCTGAATATCTTTGCAATAAAATTTCTATTATGGATAATGGAAAAAATATCTTAACCGGAGATATGCAAACTTTGATTAATGGAGTAAGTGTAAAAGAAAAGATTACAGTTGTAGGTTTTATAAAACCTGAAATTATTTCAATCTTAGAAAAACAAGATGAAGTAATTGATGTTGAAGCGAAGGAAAATCAAGTAACTTTTAATTATTCTAGTGATACAGGAAACATTAAAAAATTAATTCATTTACTTGATGAAAACAATGTAGTTTATGAAGAAATTTTTTCAAAGAAACCTAAACTGGAAGATATTTTCTTAGAAATGACAGGAAAGGAGCTTAGAGAATAATGGGAATTTTATCTGCTTTAAAAGTAAATTTGCTACATTTAACTAGAGATAAACTAACTTTATTTTGGAATACTTTTTTCCCTATAATTTTAGCTACGTTTTTTTGTCTTATAATTCCTAATATTGGCAAAAATTTTGATAAAGTAAATGTTGGAATTAACAAAAACAATCCACATGAATACATTTTAAAACAAATTCCATATCTTAATCTTAAAGAAGTAAAAGAAGATGTTCAAACAGATCTAAAAAATAAAGAATATAAAGCATTTATAGAAGATGATTTATCTTTAAAAATTATATCATCTAATTCAGAAGTTATGGTTGTTAAAAATATCCTTGACCAAATAAAACAAATGTATGAAACTAAAATTAATCAGGAAGAAATTATAAAAAATATTGATAAAGATTTTATAGAGGACAAAAACCATGGTGTTACAGGTGTTGAACCCATACTTTTTTCAATAATTATTATGGCAAGTCTATATACTATGTTTGATGGCGTTATCTACATAGATAATATATTATATGATTCGTCTGATTTTGCAGTAAGAATGTTAGTTTCTCCAATAAAAAAATCAACTTATTTGCTAAACGGAATAATATCTGCACTTATACTTACAGGTTTTAATTCTACATTATTGATTATTTATTTAAAACTTGTATTTGGGATAACCCTGATAACAAACTATTTGGCTTCAATAATTACAATAATTATTATTATGATTTTTGGAATTACATTAGGAATGTTCCTTGCCGTTACACTAAAAACTAAAACAGAAACTAAATCTATGGTTGGACTTGGATGTATTCTTCTAATGAATTATACTTCAGGAATGATGGGCTCAAGTGTAACAAATGCTATAACTTCAGCTTTCCCTATAATAAAAAAGATAAATCCTACAATATATATGGAAAATGCCTTATTAGGTGTAAATATCGCAAATGACAATAGCTACTTGATTTCAATGGCTAAGTATGTAATTCCATTTACTCTAGTTTTATTTGGAATTGCATTAGTATATTTGAGGAGGCATAAGTATAATGATATTTAAAAATTATATGAAAATATTTATTAAAAATATAAAAGCCGTTTTAGTTTCTTTCATAATTTTTATGGTTATGTTGATTGTATTTACCAGTTCAAAAAATAATGACGTTGAATTTAAACCTATGAAGCTGAACTTAATGATAAATGATGAAGATAAAAGCGAAGAGTCAAAAGCCTTAATAAATTATTTAAAAGAAAAACATAATGTAAAAGAAGAAAAAATTACGGAAAGCGAAGCAAGAAAACAAATTGTTGAGGATAAAATTATAGCTTATATGGTAATTAATAAAGATTTTAAACAAAATTTGTTAAATAATAAAAAAGCAATTTCGATTTTAGCACCAACAAAAACTTCATATATAACCTTTTTAAAAATAGATTTAAAAAGTTATCTCAATTACACATTGTCTGCAATAAATTCAAATGTTGATCAACAAGAGGTAATAAATACATTAAAGAAAGAGATTGATGTAAAGATAATAGATACTAAATTATATAATCAAGAACAAGGACAAGAAGCCTTTAACACTACTTTTTTAATCTTAAGTTATATAGTTTTTACGAGTATAATTTCAATAATTATAAATATTGATGCTGAATTTAAAAAAGAAAGTCTTTTAAAAAGAATGGCTTTATCCCCTTATAGTCAAAAATCACAAACTTTACAACAATTTTTAGCTCAGGTAATAATATCTATATTAATATCAAGTTTTTATTTAGCTGTTTCAATATCAAGAGTGAATAAATCAATAGCTAAAATTGATTTAATATATATGAGTTTAGCAGTATTTATATTTTCATTTACTGCAATTTCACTAGGACAACTACTTGTATCAATTTCAAAGGATGTAAAAGTTGTAAATGGTGTAAATTCTGCTTTCACATTAATAATGGCATTTTCATCAGGAGTATTTTTACCAATGAAATTCTTACCACAAGGATTAATAAATGTTTCTAAATTTATGCCACAATATTATTTTGTAAAGTTTTTAGAAGAAATAAATTTTGAAAAATTTTTACTATTTGTTGCATCACAAGTTATATTCATAGTATTTTATACACTACTAGGAATATTCATAAAAAGATACAAATTAAAAGAAGTCGCTTAAACGACTTCTTTTAAAATTTAATTTATTTATTTTTTCCTTTATACATTGTTTTGTATTTCATTCCAATTGTTCTGCTTATATAATTTGAAGATATTGCACAAATTATTAGAGTAAACAATGTTGTAATATATAACTGGTTTTGATTTCCTATTATCCATGATACAATCAAAACAAAAATTCCTCCTGCAATAAAGACAACTCCTGAAAATTTATTTGCATAGTTAAAAACTATATCGTTATTCATTGTCCATTTGTTCCTTATTGCAAATTCACTTTCTTTTTTAACTCTTCTAAGATAAATTCCATAAAATACAATTAGTACAGCTATCAAAGAAAAAACTATTCTAATTACAAAAAAAGGAATTTCCATTTTTGAATTTTTTAACATAAGTTTTAAAACTGAAAAAGTAAAATAGTTACACATAATGGAAATAAGTAAATTTACAAAGGCAACAACAGTTACTCCCGTAGGATAATTTTCATCAGAAAATTTTTTCTTTACTCTTTTTAAATAAGTTATTCCAAAGAATGATAAAACGACATTTATGATTGCAAATGTGTAAATCATATATGAGCCGATAAAAACTTCTTTTCCATTTTTAATAAAAGCCAAAACAGATGCTGGCAATACAATAAATCCTGCTGTTGCAAGTATTATTGGAGTTATTGCTAAAATTAATAATAGTTTTAAAAATTTATTCATATATTAATCCTCATATCCATATTTTTGGTAAAATTCTTTTTTGTATTCTAAAAATCTGTCTTCTCTAATCGCTTGTCTAATATTTTCCATAGTTTTAAGTAAAAATCTCAAATTATGGATTGATAAAAGTCTTGCTCCTAAAATTTCATCAACATTTATTAAATGTCTAATATATGCTCTTGTATGATTTTTACAAGCATAACAATCACATTCATCATCAAGTGGAGAAAAGTCTTTTGCATATTTTGCATTCTTTATAACAAGTTTTCCTTTTGAAGTCATCGCAGTTCCATTTCTTGCAATTCTAGTTGGAAGAACACAGTCAGCCATATCAATTCCTGCCTCAACCGCCTCAAATAAATAATCAGGCGTTCCAACACCCATTAAGTATCTTGGCTTATTTTCCGGCATAAATTGTGCTGTGTAGTTCAAATATTCAACCATAATTTCCTTAGGTTCTCCAACACTAAGTCCACCGATTGCATAACCCGGTAAATCCATATCAATAGTAGCAAGAGCAGATTCTCTTCTCAAATCTTTAAACATTCCCCCTTGAATAATTCCAAAAAGAGCTTGTTTATCCGTATTTTTATGATAATCTTTACATCTCTTTAGCCAACGTAAAGTTCTCTCCATAGAATTTTTAACATAATCATAGCTAGCAGGATATGGAGCACATTCATCAAAAGCCATCATAATGTCTGAGCCTAAATCATTTTGAATTTCCATTGATTTTTCAGGAGAGATAAAATGTTTTGAGCCGTCAATATGCGACCTAAATTCAACGCCCTCTTCAGTTATTTTTCTAATATCCCCAAGACTAAAAACTTGAAAACCACCACTATCTGTTAAAATCGGTTTATCCCAATTCATAAATTTGTGAAGTCCTCCTGCCATTCTTATAATCTCTTGACCGGGCTTTAGATATAAATGGTAAGTATTTCCAAGTATTATTTGTGAGCCAATGTCTTTAAGTTCATCAACATTCATAGCCTTTACAGTTGCACGAGTTCCAACCGGCATAAAGATTGGAGTTTCAATAACTCCTCTATTTGTATAAATCTTTCCAAGCCTTGCATTACAATCCTTAGACTTTTTTATCAATTCATATTTTAATTCCATTATTTCTCCTTTTTAATTAGCATTGCATCTCCAAAGCTAAAAAATCTATATCTATTTTTTGTTGCCTCATTATAAGCATTCATTATTATTTCTTTTGATGAAAAAGCACTAACAAGCATTATTAAAGTTGACTTTGGCAAATGGAAGTTTGTAATCAAACAATCTACAACTCCAAACTCAAATCCAGGATAGATAAAAATATCGGTATCTCCGTTACAAGCAACTAATTTCCCATATTTTTTATAAACTGTTTCCAAAGTTCTAACACTTGTAGTTCCAACAGCAAAAACTCTATTTCCATTTTCTTTTGCAGAATTTATAATTTCAACACTTTCTTTAGAAATTTCATAATATTCTTCATGCATTTTATGTTCCAAAACATTATCAACCTTTACAGGTCTAAAAGTGCCAAGTCCAACATGAAGTGTTACCCTTGCAATCTTAACACCTTTTTCCTTCAATTTTTCCAAAAGTTCATCTGTAAAATGAAGTCCTGCAGTTGGTGCAGCAGCAGAACCATTATGTTTTGCATAAACGGTTTGATACCTATTTTTTTCTTCCAATTTTTCGTGAATATAAGGTGGTAGTGGCATTGTTCCAAGTTCATCTAAAATCTCCTCGAAAATTCCATCATAAGAAAATTTAACAAATCTCTCTCCATCAACGCTTATTCCAACAACTTCTCCAACTAATTTTCCATTTCCAAATTCTACCTTTGAGCCGATTTTCATTTTCTTACCCGGTTTTACCAAAGTTTCCCAAGTATTATCCTCATGTTTTTTCAAAAGTAAAACTTCGATTACCTCTTCCTTATTCGGTCTTGAACCGAAAAGTCTTGCAGGAATTACTTTCGTATCATTTATTACAAGTACATCACCTGAATTTATATATTCTACTATATCCTTAAAAACTTTATGTTCTAAATCGAAATTTTCTCTATTTACAACTAAAAGTTTTGAACTTGATCTATCCTTAAGCGGAAACTGAGCAATCAAAGACTCATCAAGCTCAAAATCAAAATCATCCGTTTTTAAACTTTTCATTAACTCTCTTCCTTCTATATAAAATATAAAATACATCTACAAGATTATATTATATATTGTTTTTCAATATTTTTCAAATTTTTTAAATTGTTTTTTATATCAATAGATTATAATTATCAAAATTATTGACAAAAAAATTTTTTTGTGCTACCATCAGGTTGATAGGAAGTGTGCTTTCTATATTTGTGTCTGCAGATAGAATATCTTTTAAAAAAGGAGCTGAGTTTTTATGTCAGCATTGATAGCAGCAGCATGGGTTTATGGTCCTCAAGCTGTAGCATGGGTTATAGCAAATGGTCCTATGCTAATTCAAATGGGAGCAGCTGCATTTGTTCTATTGAGTCAAATGTTTGGCTAAACAACAAGGATACATTAACTGTAGCCTCTTACATATTTTATTAGGAGAGTTTTATGATTTTAAAAAAATTAAGCCATTCTTTTGAAAATTTTTCAATTTATGTTGAAAATATAAATTTTGATAAGGGAAAAATTTATGCACTCATTGGAAAAAATGGTGCAGGTAAAACGACATTAATGAATGCAATAACAAACAATTTAAATTTAAACGGAAATATTGAAATGGATATTGATGAAGATAAAATTCTTTATATTCCAACTGAACTTAACGCCTATGAGTTTTTAACTGTAAAAGAGTTTATAAATCTTTTGTTAAAACATAATGATACAAACTCAAATTACGATTATGTTATAGAAAAATTAAATTTAAAAAACAAAGAAAATGAATTAATTGCAAATCTTTCACAGGGAATGAGTAAAAAAATCGCTCTATCTCCTATATTTATACGAAATTTTGATTTTTTAATTCTGGACGAACCATTTAACAGTATAGATATAAACTATATATTTGAGCTTAAAATCTATCTAAAAGAGATTTCTAAAGATTGTGCTATTTTGATTTCTTCACATATTTTAGATACTCTTTCAGATATATGTGATGAATTTTTTATAATGAAAGATGGAAAAATTGTAAAAATTTTAGATAAAAGTACAGAAAATTTGGAGAGTGAAATTCTTGAATGTATTTAAAATAAATTTTGAAGTTTTTAGGAAAAGATTTAAAATAAAAAATATTTTTAACCTAATAGAATTCTTTGTATCAATACTATTTATGATTTCATTAATACATATTGGATTTATTCTATTTGGCAAGTATGAAGATATGTATCTTCTAAAAAGTTTATTCTTTTTTACAATAATTATTGAGTTTGTCTTCCCAAACTATAATTTAAACAATAAATTAAAACTAAAATCATTTTTTGGAAAATTAAAAACTGAAGAAATAGAAAGATACTATTCTTCAAAAAGTTTAATTAGATCTTTGATAATAGGTTTTTTTGTGTTTATTCCATACAGATTAGATTTGATAAATGTAAGCCTATTCTATATGACAATTGTATCATTGCTATTTTTAGTTGTTATAGGACTTAGAAAAATATTCAATAAAGTTGATTTTCAGTCATTTTTACTATTGATTAGATTTAGTATAATGTTTTTGCTTTTAGTATTTGTAAAAAAAGGAACTGGAGAGATTATAAAAAATTTTGCAAATAAAATTTCTTTTTTTATTTACTTTTTAGTATTTTTTGCCTTTGTCCATATATCAATAAAAATATTAAATTCTATAAAGTCAAATTATATTAAAAAACATAATTTTTCAAAATTTTTAACAAATTCAGAAAAATATTTTGGATATAATTTTTTATATGTTATAAGAAATGGAAATTTTCTAAGGAACATATCCTTATTTTATACAATATCAATTTTGACGATTTATAGAGAAACAATTGAAAATGCAATAATTGCTTTTACTATTTCAGTTGTTTTAAATGGAATTTCAAATTTATTTGCTATTTTCAAAATAGAACATAATCGTTTTAATTTTATATATGATAAAAATTCATTAAAAAATATAAACAAACTTAAAATAACAGATAATATAAAACTTCATCTTATTTCAACGATTTTTATGTTTCCTGTAATTTATTTTAAAGTCGGATTGATTTTAACAGTGAAAATAACTTTTATATCAACACTAATTACTATATTTTCAACGATTGTAGTATTAAATTTTATACAAAACAAGAATTATAAATACAATAAAAATGATATAATTATAACTATAATTGTAACCTTAATACTAACAATAATTGGAACTAACTTAATAGTATAGAGCGAACCATTCCCCGATTCTTTGCATCGGCTGGGTCCCCGGGAACCTTGTTGTTCCACAACAAAAAAAGTAACGGTTAAATAATCGTTACTTTTTTATTCTACCAAAATGTTTATATGCTTTATCCGTTACAATTCTTCCTCTACTTGTTCTGCTTAGAAAGCCTATTTGTAGTAAATAAGGTTCATAAACATCTTCTATTGTAACCCTTTCTTCTCCGGTAGATGCAGCTATTGTATCAATCCCAACAGGTCCACCTGAAAAATTATCTATTATTGTAGTAATTATTTTTCTATCTATCGTATCTAAACCTAAAGCATCTACTTCTAAAATATCAAGTCCGTCTTTACTCGTTTGCAAATCAATCTTTCCATCTCTTTTAACCTGCGCAAAATCTCTAACCCTTTTTAAAAGTCTATTTGCAATTCTTGGAGTTCCACGAGAACGTCTTGCAATTTCTATCGCCCCGTCAGCATCAATTTCAACACCTAAAATACCCGCAGAACGAGTAATAATTTTTTGTAAATTTTCAATGCTATACAATTCAAGATTAAGCATAATCCCAAATCTATCTCTAAGAGGTCCTGTAAGTTGTCCCGTCCTTGTAGTTGCCCCTATCAAAGTAAATTTTTCAAGGTCGATTCTAAGACTTCTTGCACTTGGACCTTTACCGATTATTATATCCAAAGCATAATCTTCCATAGCAGGATATAAAATTTCCTCAACACTTTTATTTATTCTATGAATTTCATCTATAAATAAGACATCATCTTTACTTAAATTAGTCAAAATACTTGCAAGGTCGCTCGGCTTTTCAATAGCAGGACCTGAAGTAACTCTAATATTAACTCCCATTTCATTAGCAATAATATTTGCAAGAGTTGTCTTTCCAAGTCCCGGAGGCCCATACAAAAGACAATGATCTAAAGGCTCGTTTCTAGTCTTAGCAGCCTCTATAAAAATCTTTAATCTCTCTTTTGCTTTTTCTTGACCTATGTACTCATCAATCCACTTCGGTCTTAAACTTGTTTCTATATCAACATCTTCCCTCGAAAAACCAGTTCCGATAATTCTATCTTCAAAATCTTCAAACATAATAACACCTATAATTTTTTCATACTAAGTTTAATAATATCTTCAATTTCCATTTCATCAATATTAATGCTTGAAAGGAATTTTTCAATATCATTTTTCATAAACCCTAAATTAACCAAAGCATCTAAGACAAGCTCTCTCTTTTCAAAATCTTTACCACTTGTTGTGATTTCCATTTCTCCGGTTGAAATATCTTTACTACTGATACTGTCAATTGAAATCTTGTCTTTTAATTCCAAAATGATTTTTTGAGCAGTTTTTTTGCCAACTCCCTTTGCAGTTGAAAGAGAAACAGCATCTCCATTTACAATAGTAAGTTTCAAACTGTCAACAGACATTGACGATAAAATGCCACAGGCAACCTTAGGACCTATACTATTTACACTAACAAGCATTTTAAACATCTCAAGCTCATCAAGAGTTTTAAAACCAAAAAGAGCGACATAATCTTCCTTCACAATATAGTCTGTATAAATCGTATAAAAATCCCCAACATTTACATTAAAAATTGTATTGTTGGAAGTAAAAATCTTATAACCTATTCCATTATTATCTATAACAATATAGTCATTATAAATAAATTTAAGTTCACCACTAATATATTCGTACATAAAACACCTATTTCATTCTAAATTCTTCTTTAAATTTCAAACTAAAAAAATGGCAAAGAGCAATAGCCAAGGCATCTGCCGCATCATCAGGTTTTGGAATCTCTTTAAGTTTAAAAATCATCTTAACGCTCTCTTGCATTTGCTTTTTATCAGCCATACCATAGCCGGTAATAGCTTGTTTAACTTGTAAAGGAGTATATTCATAAGCTAAAATATTTTTCTTTATAAAAGATAAAATTTCAACACCACGAGCTTGTGCAACATTTATTACCGTCTTAACATTCTTGTTAAAAAACAGTTCCTCAATCGCAAGTTCATCAACATTATGTAAATCAATCAATTTATTCAATTCTTCATCAATAATCTTAAGTCTATCAGGAAGTGGAACTCCCGCCTTGGTTTCAATAACACCATAGTCAATAAGTCTAACTCTATTACCAATCGCTTCAATAATTCCATAACCAACAATTGCAATCCCAGGGTCTAATCCAAAAATAATCACAAAAAATCCTCCAATACTACCCCTTATAATAACATAAAACACATATTTTTTCAATTAAAGAAAGTGATATTTATTGCACAAAAAAAGCAAGAACTAAATCTTGCTTTTTAATTTTCTTATTATTCGTAATCTTCACAGCTTAGTAAATCTTCTCTCTTAACTTTACCTTTTTCATCGTAAGTCATTTTACTGAAGTTAATTAAGTGAGGTATCATATTAATCTTTCTACATTCAATTAAATGAACAACTTTGCTTAAATCTCCAACTTCTTTAGCTTGAGTTTTCATGATTTTCATCATTGAGTACTTAAGTTCAGTTTCTTTAAAAGTGATAGTGTTCATTCCTTTTTTATTGAAAGCAGCTTGAACCATTGATTCACAGTTTTCTTCTGTAAGTGCAGGAATTAAAATATAATCTACATCACTTGCAGCTTCGATACCAGCTTCATCTTTAACTTGAACAGTTTTGTGTGAACCTTTAGCAACAGCCATAACAGCTGCCATAAATGGTCTTATTCCAGCAGATCTATGACCTGAAATAATTAAAGTTTCTCCTTTAGCAATAGCTTCTTCGATATATAGACCATGTTCTTCTTTCATATAACCTGAGTCTACATGTTTTTGTAACATTGGATGCATACAAATTTCCTCCTTTTATTTTTTCAATTATATCTATTATACTACATTTTTGATTTTAAATAAATACTTTATTAAAAAAAATTAAAATTTATCTCTTTTTTCTTTGTAATTTCCTAATCTCATTATTAATTCTAGTCATTAAAGACTTAACTTCTGATTCATCATTAAGATTTTTTATTTCCAGATTATATCTCTTTTCAATTGCTTTAACAAGAGAATCAACATACATATTCCTAACTTCTGATAAATTACTCTTTATAAAATGTGAATTATCTAAGAAATGTTCATAAACTTCTCCATCGGAAATTCCTGTTGCATCATATAATTTACAATAAGTAACTGTAACATATTCTGAATTTGTTTCATTTAATTTGAAATTTCCAACTAATTCATCACTTGTTACCAATTCATATTCTATATTTTCGTTAATCGGTTCATACACATCATCTAAAAATTTGTATGTTTCAATATCAATAATGTATTTTTGTCTTAAGTATTCCATAAGCCCTCCTAAAAAAAATAAATGTTTGTACTTCTCCATGGTACTAATTAATTTATACCACTTTAACGAAAAGAAAAACATTTATTTAAAATTAATTACTAAAAGATAGTACTATTATTGATAAAGTTACTATTAAAACGCCAATAAATAAAGTTACTGTTAATGAAGTTGATAAAAACAAAACAGAAAGAATAACACTCCAGACACTAAATGTACTATTAAGTGCCATTCCTTTTGAAACTCCATTTAATTTCATAGATTTATAGTAGAGCAAGTAACTTAGTCCTGCAAAAAAACCTGAACAAATTAAATATTTTAAAATTTCAAAATGTCCTATTGTAACTATAAACCCACTAAATAAATTTAAAAATGGTAAAACTAAAAATAATATAGTTAATCCCGAAACAATTTCTCTTATATTTAAAATTATCTCTTCTTCAAGCTCTTCTTTGCTTGCAAAATTTACAATCGTAGCCTCTAACCCCCAGCTAAAACTTGCAATAACAGAAAATAAAATTCCTAAATAAAAATGTGGATAATTACCGGCTGGTTTTGTATAGGATAAAATAAAAGTTCCAACTATACAGCCTAAAATACATAAAAAAGTTTTTAAATTTACTTTTTCTTTCAAAAAAACAGCTGATAAAATTGTTCCAAACATTGGGCATAGTGCAGAAATAGGAATTGCATAAGCAGAACCTGCTAGAGAAATGCCCATAATATATGAGCATTGTCCAACAGGTCCACCTATCAAGCCTGCAAAACAAACCATTTTTCCGGTTTTTGTTTTTAACGCAGGTAATATTAACTTTAATTTCCTAAAAACTCCATTATATCCTAGAACAAATATCCCGGCAAACAAGTCATTAAATCCGGCAAAAACTAAAGGCAAGAAAAATAAAATTCCAACACTATAATTTTTTAAGTATTCACTTCCTGTAATAAGAGATAAAATTATTCCATTGACCGCCCAAAAGAATCCTGAGCTAAGTCCTATAAATTCGTTTTTAAATTTTTTCATCTATGGCTTTACTCCATTAGGAAAAATTTCTTTATCCAATTCTCTCAAATTATAAGTATCAATTATATTAAGTAACTTTGAACCATAATTTGGGTCAGTAGCATAAGTTCCGGTTAATGCTTTTGCAGCTTGTTCCGGAGTCTTAGCAGCTACAACATTTCTATACCAGTTAGTAAGCCACTTAGTTCTAGTAAATAACTTAGCATAGTATTCAAATGCCTCATCATATCCTGAAAACTTCATAAACTTATCTGTAATATAATACTTTTTTCCATTTTTATCATATTCAGCAGTTCTTATTTCATAATATCTTTCAGGAGGTGTATCATCAGCTGCCTTAATACCGAACAAATTATATATTGGCGCCGGGGATAATCCGTCAGTTCCAAAACCAGTTTCTAAACAAGCTTGAGCGACAGCTATTGAAGGAAATAATCCCTTACCTTTAACAGCCTTTAAAACTCCAGGTGTTACTTTCTTTATAAACTCACTTCTACTACCTATAGGTTTGGATGCGCTCCTAGCAACTCCATTTTCATCTATATTATATCCATTTATTTTGGTATTTACAGCCATAGCTCCGCTTTCGCCTAAATAATATTTGTCTCCGTTATAGTTTATAAATTGACTTGATAACATCTTTCCATCTACAAAATAATACCAATAGCCGTTTACTTTTTCCCAGCCATTTTCTTTCATTTCTCCATTAGATAGTAGATAGTACCATACGCCATTATATTTTATCCACTTATTCTTATATAAGTTTCCATCTTCTCCATAATAGAACCACTTATTATTTTTTTGTTCCCAATGTTCTTCTAATTTTTTCGCTATGCCTTCTTCATCTATATAATATCCATTTATTTTGGTATTTACAGCCATAGCTCCACTTTCACCTAAATAATATTTGTCTCCGTTATAGTTTATAAATTGACTTGATAACATCTTTCCATCTACAAAATAATACCAATAGCCATTTACTTTTTCCCAGCCATTCTCTTTCATTTCTCCATTAGATAGTAGATAGTACCATACGCCATTATATTTTATCCACTTATTCTTATATAAGTTTCCATCTTCTCCATAATAGAACCACTTATTATTTTTTTGTTCCCAATGTTCTTCTAATTTTTTCGCTATGCCTTCTTCATCTATATAATATCCATTTATTTTGGTATTTACAGCCATAGCTCCACTTTCACCTAAATAATATTTGTCTCCATTATAGTTTATAAATTGACTTGATAACATCTTTCCATCTACAAAATAATACCAATAGCCGTTTACTTTTTCCCAGCCATTCTCTTTCATTTCTCCATTAGATAGTAGATAGTACCATACGCCATTATATTTTATCCACTTATTCTTATATAAGTTTCCATCTTCTCCATAATAGAACCACTTATTATTTTTTTGTTCCCAATGTTCTTCTAATTTTTTTGCTATGCCTTCTCCGTCTATATTATATCCATCTATTTTGGTATTTACAGCCATAGCTCCACTTTCGCCTAAATAATATTTGTCTCCGTTATAGTTTATAAATTGACTTGATAACATCTTTCCATCTACAAAATAATACCAATAGCCATTTACTTTTTCCCAGCCATTCTCTTTCATTTCTCCATTAGATAGTAGATAGTACCATACGCCATTATATTTTAGCCACTTATTCTTATATAAGTTTCCATCTTCTCCATAATAGAACCACTTATTATTTTTTTGTTCCCAATGCTCTTCTAATTTTTTCGCTATGCCTTCTCCGTCTATATTATATCCATTTATTTTGGTATTTACAGCCATAGCTCCGCTTTCGCCTAAATAATATTTGTCTCCGTTATAGTTTATAAATTGACTTGATAACATCTTTCCATCTACAAAATAATACCAACAGCCGTTTACTTTTTCCCAGCCATTCTCTTTCATTTCTCCATTAGATAGTAGATAGTACCATACGCCATTATATTTTAGCCACTTATTCTTATATAAGTTTCCATCTTCTCCATAATAGAACCACTTATTATTTTTTTGTTCCCAATGCTCTTCTAATTTTTTCGCTATGCCTTCTCCGTCTATATTATATCCATTTATTTTGGTATTTACAGCCATAGCTCCGCTTTCGCCTAAATAATATTTGTCTCCGTTATAGTTTATAAATTGACTTGATAACATCTTTCCATCTACAAAATAATACCAACAGCCGTTTACTTTTTCCCAGCCATTCTCTTTCATTTCTCCATTAGATAGTAGATAGTACCATACGCCTTTATATTTTGTCCACTTATTCTTATATAAGTTTCCATCTTCTCCATAATAGAACCACTTATTATTTTTTTGTTCCCAATGTTCTTCTAATTTTTTTGCTATGCCTTCTTCGTCTATATTATATCCATCTATTTTGGTATTTACAGCCATAGCTCCACTGTCGCCTAAATAATATTTGTCTCCGTTATAGTTTATAAATTGACTTGATAACATCTTTCCATCTACAAAATAATACCAATAGCCATTTACTTTTTCCCAGCCATTCTCTTTCATTTCTCCATTAGATAACAGATAGTACCAATTTTCTTTATAATCAACCCAATTTGATTTTACTCTTTTTTCATTTTGTATAAATATCCATTTACCATTATTTAACTTTTCCCAATTTCCTTCCGTATCAGCTCTCAATATATTAGAACTTAATAACGAAAATCCTAAAATTCCTAAAAGTAAAATTCTTTTTTTAGTTTTCATATTTGCCTCCTAATAATTATTCAAAAATAATTATTCACTATGGTCAATTTTAACATATTTTTTATATAATATCAACAAATAGCTAAAAATAAGGATAAAAAATTACAAAATTATTACAAAAGTGTTACAAAATTATTAAAAATTTAATTTGTTTAAAACTAAAAACAATTTTCCAAATGAAAAAGGAGAGATAACTCTCTCCTTAAAAATCAAATTTAACTAATCAATTATTTTACTTCATAATCATAATGAATATCGCCATTTAGTAAGCATTGGTTATAATCCTTCATAATAGCTTTAGCTTCAAATGATAACCAAAGAATTGCAACTAAGTTTGGTAATACCATTAAAGTATTGAAAATATCTGCTAATGACCAAACGATAGCAACTTCTCCAAGAGAACCGGCTACGATACAGATAAGAACTATAACTCTATATGGCCATAATCCAGCTTTACCAAATAAGTATTTGATATTTGATTCTCCGAAATAGTACCAACCAACGATTGTTGTAAATGCAAAGAATGATAAACAAACAGCTAAGAAAATAGCTCCACCTGATCCAAATGCAGTTCTAAATGCTTGTTGAGTTAATTGAGCTCCGGCTAAGAATTTTCCATCTGCTCCCTTTACATTGTAAGCACCTGTTACTAAAATAGAAAGTGCTGTTGCAGAACATACTAAAACTGTATCAATGAATACACCGATAATAGCTGTTAAACCTTGTTCAGCAGGGTGTTTTACGTTAGCAACCGCATGAGCATGTGGTGTAGAACCCATACCAGCTTCGTTAGAGAATAATCCTCTTGCAACCCCTTTTTGAACAGCCGCTTTAACTGCTGCCCCAGCGATACCACCTGCTACTGCTGTACCACTAAATGCACTCTTGAAAATCCATGCGAAAGTTGGTCCAATTTTGTTAGCAAACATAATTAAAATAACAATACTTCCTAAGATATAAACAGCTGCCATCACCGGAACTACTAATTCAGCAAATTTTGCAATTCTGTCGATACCACCGATGAAGATTAAAGCTGCTAAAATAGCAATAACAACACCAATAATAGCTGGGTTAATTCCTTCAAGTCCTTGAACACCTTTAATACCTGATGCTATTGAGTTTGATTGAACGGCATTTCCCATAAATCCTAAAGCTAATACGATTGCAATAGCGAAGAATCCGGCTAAACATTTCGCGAATGCTCCAGTATTTTTCATACCTTTTGATATGTAATATGCAGGTCCTCCTACGAATTCTCCATCAATTTTAGATCTATATTTTTGAGCTAAAACTGCTTCTACGAAGATTGTTCCCATTCCAAAGAATGCTGATAACCACATCCAGAAAATTGCTCCAGGTCCCCCTGCAGTAATAGCAGTTGCAACCCCTGCAACGTTACCAGTACCAACTTGAGCAGCTACTGCTGTTGCTAGTGCTTGGAATGAAGACATTGAACCTTCTTCTTTAGGTCCTTCTTTTTTCTTGAAAAGTCCACCAAAAACTAGTTTGAAAGCCTTTCCTAATTTTGTAATTTGAGGGAAGCCCAAAATAAATGAAAGGAATAGTCCCGCAAATAACAATCCATACATTAATATATTACCAGCGATAAAATCGTTTATTTTGTTGATAGTATCAACAAGTGCTGAATCGCTAAGTAATACAAAGCTTGATAATAAGTTCATATAATACCTCCTATAAAATTTATTAACTATATTATACTCTTAATTAATAAATAAGTCAATACATTTTCGGGAAAACTTTTGTTTTTTTTTATTATCATTAAAAAAAATCTCCAAAAAAATATCTATAAATATGTTATAATAAATACAGTTTTATGGTTATTGTATAAAAGTGTATTTATTTAATCATATTTGTCATTTAAAGATTATTTAAAGTGAAAATATATTATATTATTTCATATTTTTACAAAAAGTAAAAAGGCATATAACTAAATATTTCAAGTTATATACCTTTTCCTGATTAAATCTAAAAAATATTTCTATCTAACTTTATCAATATATTTTCCGTATCCTTCTTTTTCCATATCGGCTAATGGAATAAATCTCAAAGATGCTCCATTTATACAATATCTTTTTCCACCTTTATCTTTTGGGCCGTCGTCAAATATATGTCCTAAATGTGAATCTCCACCTTTACTTCTAACTTCTGTTCTTTTCATTCCATGACTTTCATCATTTTTATAATTTATATTTTCGTCAATCGGTTTTGTAAAACTCGGCCAACCACAACCTGCATCATATTTATCCCTTGAAGAGAAAAGTGGTTCTCCTGTAACTATATCCACATAAATTCCCGGCTCATCAAATTTGTCATATTCGCTTGAGAAAGGTCTTTCAGTTGCAGAATTTTGAGTAACTCTGTATTGTAAATCTGTTAGTTTGCTTTTCAATTCTTCATCACTTGGTTTTTTATATTTTCCGTCTATTCTTTTAAGTGGTTTATCTGCAAGTCCTAAATCAATATGACAATATCCACCGGGATTTTTCTTTAAATAATCTTGATGATATTCTTCTGCTACAACAAAGTTTTTAAGCTTTTCAACTTCAACAGTTATCGGTTTATCGAAATTTTTTCTTTGCCCATCAATAAATTTTTCAACAATAGCTTTGTCATTCTCATCAACAAAATATATACCGGTTCTATATTGCCTACCTGCATCATTACCTTGCCTATTCACACTTGTAGGTTCAATTATTCTGAAATAATGTTGTAAAATTTCTTCAAGAGAAATTTTATCTTTATCATAAACTATATGAACTGTTTCTGCGTGGTCGGTATGTTTAATTCTTTCATAGCTTGTTTCTGAACCACTTCCATTTGCATAACCAACAGTAGTATCTGCTATTCCTTCAATTTTTGAAAAGTATCCTTCAACACCCCAAAAACATCCACCGGCAAGATAAATTTCACCTTTATTTTTGATTAAACTAACATCAATTTTTGGTTTTTCCATAGTTTTCTCTCCTTTTTTTGCTTTTATTTTATATGTTGATACAAGTCCTATTATAAAAACACATAAAACAAAAGGTATTAAATATTTTTTCATAAAATCATCCCCTTTTTTGATTTTATGAAAATATACCCCGTAAAAAATAATTATAATCAAATTTGATTATTTTTTATTTCAAAAAAGGAAGTTGTTTCCAACTTCCTAAAAATTATTCTGAAATTATTTTTACACTTGCACTAACTCCAAGTCTTTCAGCTCCAAGTTCAATCATTCTTAAAGCTGTTGCCTTATCTCTAATTCCACCACTTGCTTTTACTTTTGCATTTTCTCCAACTGTTTTTTTCATAAGTTCAACAACATGTTCATTAGCACCTGAAGTACTAAATCCTGTTGAAGTCTTTACATATTCAGCTCCGGCTTTAACACAAAGCTTAGAAACTTTTACAATTTCTTCATCAGTTAATAGACAAGTTTCTAAAATTACTTTTAAAAGTGCCTTTGCTCTTGTAACATCAACAAGCGCCTTTATATCATTATATACAAAGTCTAAATCTCCTGATTTTAATGCTCCGACATTGATTACCATATCAATTTCAGTTGCACCGTTTTTAATTGCATTTTCAGTTTCAAAAACTTTACTTTCTGTTGTCATTGCTCCTAAAGGAAAACCTACAACAGTACAAACTTTTGTATTTGAGCCTTTTAAATTTTCAGCACATCTCTTTACATGACAGCCATTAACGCAAACAGAAAAGAAGTCGTATTTTTTAGCCTCATCACAAAGTTTGTCTATCATTTCATAAGTAGTATCTGCTTTTAAAGCAGTGTGATCCATATATCTATTTAATTCCATTATGCTATCTCCAATGCTAATTTCATCATAGTTGTAAAACTTTTTTGTCTTTCTTCAGCAGTAGTTTTTTCTTCAAAAATAAATGAATCTGAAACAGTTAAAATCGTAATTGCATTAACTCCTGCATAATTAGCATTGCAATAAAGAGCATAACTTTCCATATCTACTGCAAGAACTCCCATTTTTGCCCATTTTTTCCAATCATCAGGTGATGCATTGTAAAAAATGTCTGAACAGAATACATTTCCTACATTAATGTCAATATTTTGTTCCTTAGATGCTTCATAAGTTTTTCTTAAAAGCTCCCAAGAACAGTTCGCTGAATAAGTTCCGTCTAATTTATATTGATGAGCAAAATTTGAGTCAGTTGATGCAGCCATTGCAACAACAACATCATATAATTTTAACTTATCGCTATAAGCTCCACAAGAACCGATTCTAATTAAATTTTTAACTCCATAGAAATGGATTAATTCATAAGAATAGATACCGATTGACGGTGCTCCCATTCCGCTTCCCATAACAGAAACTCTTTTTCCGTTATATGTTCCTGTATATCCTAACATTCCTCTTACATCATTGAAAAGAGTAACATCTTCTAAAAAATTTTCTGCAATAAACTTCGCTCTTAAAGGGTCTCCCGGCATTAAGACAGTTTCTGCGATTTCTCCTTCTATTGCTCTATTATGTGGTGTCATAAAAAACCTCCTAAAATTTCATATTCGACTATAATCTTAACATAAAAATGTCAATTTTTCAAGAATTTAGATAAAAAAGCCGAATTGCAAATACAATCCGGCAAATATTAACTCTATTTCATAACTTCTCTAACTTTATTCGGTATCATTATAACTTCAGACTGAATAATTTTTACTTTAACTCTAACTAATTCAACATTTAGCATTGTTCATTTAACTCCAACAACAACTCATGAACAGTCTTTTTGAAAACAGGATGAACTTTTTCAGGACTAATTTCGTCCATTGGTTCTAAAACAAAAGACCTCTTTTGTATTTCGATATGCGGAACTTTTAAATCCTCTTCATCTATTATCAAATCTTCATAGAATAAAATATCTAAATCTATAATTCTAGGACCCCATCTAATCAATCTAACTCTACCCATTTCAAGCTCTATTCCCAAAAGTGTTTTTAAAAGTTCTCTAGGGCTAAGCTCAGTTTCAGCTATACAAACAGCATTTACAAAATTATCTTGCTCCGTATAACCGTAAGGCTCAGTTTCAATATATGTTGAAATTTTTTCAACCTTAACTCCATTTTTATTCATATTTTCAACAGCCTCATCAAGATTTTTACGACCATCTCCCATATTACTTCCTAAAGCAATCCAAACTTTACTCATCAAAACCTCCTATTTTTTATATGCATCAAAATTAATATCTTCACTCTTATCAGCCATTCTAATCGAATCACCAATCAACATTGCAGAAAAATGCTTATTAAAATCGTGAACTCTTAAAATATTCACTCCCTTAAAAGATGCGATAGCACTCAAATAAGCAGATGCTAAGTCTACATTAAACAATCCTTCTTCAGTTTTTATATCCGATTCGATATTATTTTCAGCTAAAATATTTACAACAAATCTCTTTCTTGAAACACCTAAAAATGATAAATATCCCATGTCATGAATTCTGTCTATTCCTTTAATCAATTCAAGATTTTCTCTTTTTGTAAGAGCAAAACCAATACCTGGGTCTAAACAGATTCTTTCCTTTTCAACACCTTTTTCAAGCGCAATCTTCAAAGTTTTATTAAAACTCTCTTCCATCATATCTAAAATATTTAAACTTTGTAAATATTCCAAGTCTTTGTCAGTCATAAAAGCATTCTTTCCAAACTTTGGAAAAATTTTAGAGCCGTCATGTTCAGGTCTTATGATAACAGGATTGAACATCATAACATAACCAACGTTTGAATTTGCAATTACATCAACCATTTTTTCATCTCCAAGCAAACCCGTAATATCATTTATAATATCAGCTCCAGCATCTATAACCGCCTTTGCAACTTCAGACTTCCAAGTATCAACTGAAATAATAACGTCCATTTCAGACTTTATAGCCTTTATAACCGGAACAATTCTTTCAATTTCCTCCTCTACGGAAATCAATTTACTTCCCGGTCTAGTTGATTCTCCACCTATATCCAAAATGTCCGCTCCACCACGAACAAGTTCCTTCGCTCTCTTAACAGCCATTTCAACATCAAAATATTTTCCACCGTCAGAAAAAGAATCCGGTGTAACATTTAAAATAGCACAAAGCTTCGTTCTATCTCCATTTTTAATTGACTTATCTCTAAACTTAAATTCTATATTTGCCATAAAGCACCCCCATATAAAACAATTTCCTTTTCTATTATAATAAATATGAAATAAAATATCAAGAAAAAAAGGCGAGAAAAAATCTCGCCTTTGATTAAATTTTGTATTAAATTTACTAAACTCTTTCTACAAATAATTTACCAACTTCTCCATTAAAGTCAACTTCTTCTGTATCTAAGTTCTCTACGAAGTTTAGTTCAACCCCCAATGTTTCTTTCATTATAAATTCTTTATAATTTTCAATTGCTTTTTTAAGTCTGTCTGTGCAAGTGTATTTTATTTTAATTTCATCAAGCACGTCGAAGTCGTTTGACTTTCTCATTTGTTGTACTTTTGAAACTATTTCTCTTGCAAAGCCTTCGTCAAGTAATTCATCAGTTAAAGTCGTATCTAAGATTACAAATAGATTATTTTCCATTGTAACGTCAAATCCCTCTTTTGCACTAACTTTTACATCGACATATTCTTTTAGGATTTCAGTTTCTTCTCCATTTAATTCTACTGAAACTGCGCCTTTTTCAAGTTTTTCTAAAAATTCTTTTGGATTTGTTTCATTTAAGAAATTACCAAATGCTTTTATTTTTGCACCAAGAATTTTTCCACAAACTTTGAAATCAGGTTTTAACATATAGTTCATAAATTCGGATAAATCTTTTTCAAATACAACTTTTTTAACATTAAGTTCTTCCATAATCAATTCTGTTAAGTCGCCAATTTTTTCTTCTAAAGCATAATCAACAACAATTTCAGAAAGTGGTTGTCTAACCTTTATTTTAACTTTTTCACGACTTGCACGTCCAATTGTTACAAGATTTCTAACGATATCCATTTTTTCTTCTAATTTTTCATCGATTAGTTTTTCGTTATATTCAGGAATGAAATCTAAGTGAACGCTCTTTTTGTCAGTTAGGTTACAATACATTTCTTCTGCGATAAATGGAGTTATCGGAGCGATAATTTTTGAAATTCCAAGTAAAATTTCATAAGTTGTATTGTAAACAGCCTTTTTATCATCATCAACTTCTGTTTTCCAGAATCTTCTTCTATTTCTTCTGATATACCAGTTTGAAAGGTCCTCGATTACAAAGTCGGAGATTGCACGAACAACTTTTGTAACTTCAAACTTATCCATATTTTCATTATACATTTTTAAAAGATTGTTGAAACGAGATAATATCCATCTATCAATTTCAGGTCTTTTATCATATTCAACAAAAAATTCTCTTGGGTCAATGTCGTCGGTTCCGGAATAAAGTTGGAAGAAGTTGTAAGTATTCTTAAATGACCTAAAGAATTTACTTTCAATTTCTCTAAGTCCCTCAACGTCAAACTTTGTTGGTACCCAAGGTGGTGAAACATAAAGTGAATAGAATCTTACTGCATCGGCACCGAATTTGTCAAACAATTCAATCGGGTCGATAGTATTTCCACGAGATTTACTCATCTTTTTGCCGTCTTTATCTAAAATTAAATCATTTACCAAAACATTCTTATAAGGAGATTTTCCTGTTATAAGTGTTGAAATAGCAAGTAATGAATAGAACCAACCACGAGTTTGGTCTATTCCCTCGCTGATGAAATCTGCAGGGAATAATTCATCAAAGTTTTCCTTGTTTTCAAATGGATAATGATGTTGTGCAAATGGCATTGCTCCAGAGTCAAACCAAACGTCGATAACGTCCTTTTCTCTTGTCATTGTGCCACCACATTTTTCACATTTTAAATGAACATTATCTACATAAGGTCTATGAAGTTCAATATTTTCGTCAATATCTTCAATACTTCTTTGGGCTAATTCTTTTCTTGAGCCGACACTTGTACAATGTCCACAATCACATTTCCAAACATTGAAAGGTGTTCCCCAATATCTTGAACGGCTAATTGCCCAGTCATTTAAGTTTTCAAGCCAGTTTCCAAATCTCTTTTCCCCAACAAAATCAGGATAGAAATTAACAGCCTTTGCATTTTCAATTAGTTTTTCTTTAAATTTAGTTACTTCGATGTACCAAGAAGGTTTTGAATAGTAAATTAAAGGAGTATGACATCTCCAACAATGTGGATAATTATGTTCTACTTTTTGTTTTTTAAGCGCCTTATTATTTTCAAAAAGATATGTGATAATATCTGCATCACATTCCATAACAGGTCTACCCTCATATCTTGTAGTGCTAAACTTACCTTCTTCATTAACCGGATTGATTAATGGAAGATTATATCTTCTTCCTGTTTGATAGTCATCTTCCCCAAAAGCAGGAGCAGAGTGAACGATACCTGTACCGTCATCAACAGTTACATAGTCGGCAAGTGTTACAAAGAACGCCTTTTGTTTTACTTCAATTTCAGGAATAAGTTGTTCATATTCCCAATATTCCATATCTTTTCCTAAGAATTTTTCTACAACTTCATAATCTTCACCTAAAACTTTAGTTGCTAAATTTTCAGCTAAATAGAAAAACTCATCTTTATATTTTACCTTAACATAAGTTACATTCGGATTGACAGTTAAAGCCACATTTGAAGGAAGAGTCCAAGGAGTTGTTGTCCAAGCGATGAAATAAGCATCTTCATCTTTCTTCTTAAATTTAGCATAAACTGTTGTAGTTTTAATCATTTCATAACCTTGAGCAACTTCGTGAGATGCAAGACCGGTTCCACAACGCGGACAATATGGTAAAATCTTTGCTCCCTCATACATTAAACCTTTTTTAAAAATTTCATCTAAAAGATGCCAAACAGATTCAACATAATTGTTATTAAGAGTTATATAAGGGTTGTTCATATCTGCTAAGAAAGCCATTCTTTCAGACATTTCTCTCCACTTACTTTCATAAACAAATACAGACTCTCTACATTCCTTACAGAATTTTTCTACACCATAATCTTCTATTTCTTTCTTACTTGAAAGTCCTAATTTTTTTTCAACTTCAATTTCAACAGGAAGACCATGAGTATCCCAACCGGCTTTTCTCTTAACCTTAAAGCCCTTCATTGTTTTATATCTACAAGTCATATCCTTTAAAGTACGGCTTATAACATGATGAATACCGGGTTTACCATTTGCAGTTGGTGGACCATCAAAAAATATGTAATTCTTTCCACCTTCTCTAGCATTCACAGACTCATGCAACAAATCTATTTTTTTCCAATATGCTGACGTTTTCATTTCTCTATCCTTAACGGATTCTTTTGAAAGCTCTCTAAACTTTGCCATATATACCTCCATTTTTATTAGTTTTTATAAATTCAACAAAAAAGTCCCTAAGAAAAAATCTTAGGGACGAAATATCCGTGTTACCACCCAAATTATTTAAAATCAAAAATTTTAAATCACTCATTAATCTTTAACGGAATTACCCAAAAACTCCAAGTTGATACGAATATGTTTCATAAAGCAGTTTTCACCAAACACTGCCTCTCTAAATTAATTCACAAATTCCGTCCTCTTCAACGTTTAATCTCAAAATATGTGCTATATTATACTACAAAAAAGCAAAAAAGTCAAACACTTTACATTATGGAATGAAGTATTTATTTTATACGTCATCTCGACCGTTTCTTTTTTCCGTCATTTCGACTGAAACGAATGAAGTGAGTGAAATGAATCTAGCCCTAACTTGTTTGCTTGCAAACATAGTAGGTCTGACGCAAAGATTGTCTAAATCTTCGATTTAGGTACAATCGACTGTGTAAATCTTCATATATGGTACTATCCTTAACTTTAGCCACAAAACAATACAACAATTTATCGATATTTTCCATTTTAAAATTTAACAACTATTAATTTATTTAATACTAAATTTATCATAAAAATAAATTCTTCTAAAAACAAACAACTAAATGTTTGTAAATATATTTTTTAGGGTATTAAAATAAATAGATTTTATACATAATATTGGAGGTAGAAATGAATATTTATGAATTTAAAGTAAATGACATTGACGGAAATGAAGTTTCAATGGAAAAATTCAAAAACAAAGTTTTACTTATAGTAAATACAGCCAGCGGTTGTGGTTTCACTCCCCAACTTGAAGGACTACAAAAATTATATGATGATTACAAAGATAAAGATTTTGTCGTTTTAGGTTTTCCTTGTAATCAATTTAAAAACCAAGACCCCGGAACAAACGAGGAAATTAAAACTTTTTGCAGTTTAAACTTTGGAGTAACTTTCCCAATGTTTGAAAAAATAGAAGTAAACGGAAAAGACGCTCACCCATTATATCAATTTCTAAAATCTAAAAAATCAGGAATTTTAGGAAATAAAATAAAATGGAATTTCACAAAATTTCTTATAGATAAAAATGGAAATGTCGTTTCAAGATTTGCTCCTACAACAGAGCCAAAAGATATTGAGAAACATATAGTTGAACTTTTAAAATAATTTAAAGAAAGCAAAAATGCATTGTTGAATAACAATGCATTTTTAAATTTCTTTTCTATTTAGTACAAATATAGATGTAAAAATCATCAAAATTGTAAGTAATATTGTAGTTAAAATCGAATATCTATAATCTGAAAATGATATACTTCCCTTAATTAAATTAATATTATCTGAAAATAGAAACATTGGTAAAAACTTAGCTATTTTATCATACATTCCAATTAAAAATTGTAATGCAATAGTTATAACTAAAGTTGATAAAGCACCTACAGTATTTCTAAACACAAAACCTGCAAAACATTCTAATATTATTAAAAATATTCCGAATATCCAAATTGGAATTGATGCTTTTATTGCAAGTAATATCTCAACATTTTCTTTAAATATATAATTTGTATATAAATTAAAGATTAAACAGTAAATGATAAAAGATACTGTCCACAGTATAGATGCAAAAAACATTTTAGAAATTACAATCTGAAATCTAGGTAATCCCTTTGCAACTAAATTTACTAATGTTTTTTTAGAAAACTCATTTACAATATAGTTACTGAAAATTATAGCTATAAATATAAAGCCAAGTTGAGTTACATTTTTAAAAAACTGCGCCCATGAATCTATAAAAGTAGGCTCTTGAAGTCCTTTAGCTAGTTCTTCTCCCAAAAATGATTTTAAAATTTCAGGAGAAATTTTCGCTGTAACAGGACCTAGAATTCCAAGAAAGAGAAATATAAAAAACATTATAAATAATTTTTTATTCCTAATACTTTCGAGATATTCTTTCTTTAACAATGCTATAAATACTTTCATTTTATCACCTCTATAAATAAATCTTCTAATGAAGGCTTAATTATATTATAGCTACCTATAAGCAAATCATTATCCAAAACAGTTTTAAATATTCTATTTTCAATATATTTCAAGTTTTCAAAAGAAGAAAATATTGCAGAGCAATCCTTTAATTCAACTTTAATATTATTAGTTTCAAATTTATTTAAAAATAAATCCCTATCTTCAATATTAAAAAATTCTACTGAAATTTTATCTTTTAATCCCATATTTTTGATGTCAGATATATTTCCATTTAAACAATTAACCCCATCATTCAATATCAAAAACTCATCACAAACTCTTTCAACATCTTGTAGGATATGAGTTGAGAATAAGACCGTTGTATGCTCCTTAATCTTTAATAGTATATCCAAAATTTCTTTTCTACCGATTGGATCTAAAGCTGAAGTCGGCTCATCGCAGATTAGTAATTTAGGTCTATTAAACAAAGCCTGAGCAATTCCAAGACGTTGCTTCATTCCTCTGGAAAATTTTCCTATTCTCTTATTTTCATCTTTGAGCCCAACTAAATTTAACATTTCTTCTGTTCTTTCTTTAATTTCTGATTTTGATAATCCAGTAATTTCTCCACATAAATTAAGGTATTCCTTTGGAGTCATATAGTCATAGAATTCCGGAACATCAGGCAAATATCCAATAAATCTATTTGTTTTCGTATTTCCAAAATGAACTTTTTCATCAAAAACTAAAATTTCCCCACAATCAGCCTTTAAAAAGCCTAAAATGATTTTCATAGTGGTTGTTTTTCCAGCACCATTTTTTCCTAGAAATCCAAAAATCTGTTTTTCTTTGATACTAAAAGACAAATCTTTGATAACATCATTTCCATTAAAAGTTTTTCTTAAATTATTTACAGTTAAAATATTCATCATTCTTCACTTCCAAATACAAAATATAAAATAGGTCCGATAGTTTGAATAAGAACTATCACACAAATCCATATCAATCTATTTCCACATCTATAATTTTGATGTTTTAAACAATGTCTTAATGCAACTACTAATAATGCTATATTTATAATAATAATTGGCAATAAAATTAAAAAATGTTCTCTTAAAAAGTCCATAATCTCCTCCTATTTATCCACAAAATTCTTCAACTTTTCAAAAAGCTCCTCAGTTTCTTCGATTGTTCTTTTATTTATATAGATTGTCTTTTTGTTTTTTCTGGTTATTTTTATTATTTTATCAACTTTGTTGAATCTGTAAAGTCTTATATTTCCTTCTCCCTCTAAAGAGAAATTACCATAAGCTTTTTCTTTGGTAGCACCACCGTTCATCCTAATAGCTCTTTTATTAGGAAATTTATCAAGCAATTCTATATTATCTATATCACCTGACTTTATATTTTCTTTATAAAGCATTGTTGAAATCTTAACAGTGTCTGAAATCTCAACTTTCCAGTCTTTTTCAAAAATTAGTGCTAGCCCGAATATAATTACAAATGCGAGAAGCATATTTGTAATTGCAAATAATATTTTCCCTTTTTTATTTCCTCGATTAATAACTGTACTACTACTATTCATTGGATCAGAAACTAAAATCCTTGGATCATTAGGATTTTTATAACCAAAAATATCATAGTATTCGTCTTGATCCTCAATAAATTTATCATCTTCAATATTACTGCTTATTTCCATATCAATTTTATTAACAGTAGATATAATATAAAAGATAAAAAATGTAATCAGTATTATACTTGATACAAAAGGAAGAAAAGAGTATTTATCCATTTTTTGTAAAAATACTAAACCTAAAAACAAAACAGCATACAAATTAGAAATTGTAAAAACTTTATTTTGAAGTTTTATAATTTTAATTTTATTTATATATAAATTCTTTTCTTTGTTATCGCTTATTACTGATATTTTAGTCTTTCTCCAGAAAAGTCCCATAAATACCATTGCCATTAAAGTTGTTGACAAGCAAATAAACAAAATTAACTCCATATCGGAAAAAGTTCCAAAAATAGAGAAACCAACAACAAAAACTATCAATGGAATTAACCAAAGGAAAATTGGAAGTTTTTGTTTATCTATTTCCTTTGCAACGGATAAATCCACATACTTTCTAGTAAAACTCGCAAAGTTCTTTTCCTTTTTTAGCTTTCTCATTTGTTTTATATATTTATTTGACAAAAATCCTAGAGAAATTAAATAAGCAAATATAATTCCGATAAAAAATAGAATTTCTATATCAGTTTTAGTAAGTAGTGGTAAAAATGAAATTATAAAAAACACTAAATGAAGCAATTTAAAACTCTTTAAACCTTTTTTACTAATTTCTTGCACTTCCTTACTATCTACCTCATTTATAGGAATTGTAGTAAGTAAAATTTTCCCATTATTATAAGAAAACCCCTTCTTTTGTGAAAAATAACTTATCACAAAAATCATCCACAGACATCCATTCAAAATCAAATCGTAAATCATATTAAAAACTCCTTTCTATAAGTTCAAGCAAGAACTCTTTTCCAAGATTTCTCATTTTAACCTCATTAATTAAATTTTGTAAATTCTCTTTTATGTTTTCAATATTTTTTTCCGTGCATCTAACATATACAATCGAGCCTACACGTCTGTCAATCTCTATTACATTTTCACTTTTTAAAATTCCATAAGCCTTATTCACAGTCATTGGATTTATTCCAAAATCTTTTGCAAGTTGCCTTACAGACGGTAACTCATCACCATTTTTCAAATTTCCCTCTGCAATTTCTTTTATAATTCCATTACAGATTTGAGTATAAATCGGAACTTCCGATAAAGTATCAATAAAAAACATTTTTTACCTCCTTGTATTATATATAATAATACAGTTAATACAAAAAGTCAATAGCTAATTAAAAATTTCCACAAAAAAACTGCTACAAAATGTAACAGTTTTTAAAAATTTTATTCTTCATTTAAAGCTAAATTTGCAATAATGTTTATAAATGAACAAATTCCAATCAACAACATAGCTCCCATAACACTTCCCCATATTGTATCTTGAATATCCACTATTGCATTTAACCCTGCAAGTCTTTGATGCATAAACAAATGTATCAAAATAGAAATAGAACACAAAGTCATACTAATTATAGGTATAATTTTTATTAAATTTCTATTTAGTTTATCTCTTAACAACATAGCAATTATAGGTAACAAAATCGCTATTACTCCAACTACTATACTAATTCCAGTTTCCATAATTTACCTCCTATTAAAGTTTTCAGTTTATTAACTGTTATAAGCATTTTATCATAAAATATATTTTTTTACAATGATATTAATTCTTGTATATTTTTAATTAGTAAAAAATTTTTACAATGCAAAACATCTAGTAACTAGCAAAAAAAACACAACCCGAACAAGTTGTGTTTCTTTTAACTATTTATTTCTTTTTTTATTTATAACAGTCATTGCTCCAAGTAATGCCAATGGTAATAAAGCACTTGCACCGGAAATTGAAGTCTTTGCTAATTTTGATTTTTTAACAACTTTCTTATCTTTAGTCGTTTTATCAGAATTAGATTTAACATTTTTTCCTTCATCTCTTGTATCATCTGTTACTTTAGGTGTCTTTTCATTAACAGTTTTTTCATCAGCCTTTCCATTATATACAACTGCATATACTGAGAAGTGTTCGGTTGTAAATGTAACTGTTTTTTCATTTTGTGTAAAGTTTTTGCTTGTAAGCTTTCCATTTTTATCAATATGATAAACATCTTTTACATCTTTTCCTTCATTTTTTTGAACAGTAACTTTATATATTCCATTTCCAAGTTCTACACGTTTTCCATTTTCTACAAAATAAATATCAAAAGCATCTGAATCAAAACCTTTTAAAGATTTTACTTTTTCAACTTTTAATTCAATTCCACTTCTTAAATTATCTGATTCTACCTTAACTGTCTTTTCTTTATTTTCTATAAATTTAATTTTTTCATAATTTCTCCTTAAATTTTAATTACAAAACAAATATATTTATTAAATTTCTCTTGCACACCAATTATATATGTTTACAATTTTTATCAATATTGAATACATTTACATAAAAAATTTTAATGAATAATGATTTTCTATAACTAAATCCTATTAAATAAAATAGAAATTTATAGAAAAAAAGAACAACTTTTCAGTTGTTCTATGGTTGCGGGAGCAGGATTTGAACCTACGACCTTCGGGTTATGAGCCCGACGAGCTACCAAACTGCTCCATCCCGCGATATAAAAATTTAATTGGTGCCGAGGACCGGAATCGAACCGGTACGATGAGTTAACATCGCAGGATTTTAAGTCCTGTGCGTCTGCCAGTTCCGCCACCCCGGCACAATTGGCTCCCAGGGTGGGGCTCGAACCCACAACCTACCGGTTAACAGCCGGGTGCTCCACCATTGAGCTACCTAGGAGTTTGGCTACTTTCTAATCTCCCAATACGAAATGTATTAGTACATTCGACGTTTAAGAGCTTAACTTCCGTGTTCGAGATGGGAACGGGTGTATCCTCTTAGCTATCGTAGCCATACTTTTTTTATTTTACAATATATTACGTTAAGCTCTGAGCTTTCGCAGTCGAAACTTACAATTTTTAAAAATTTCATATTTAAAAATTGAGTTTCTTTGCATCTGACCTACGACGCAATCATAGATTGCTGTTAGGTCATTAACTTCTGTGTTCGAGATGGAAACAGGTGTATCCTCTTAACCATTGTAGCCATACTTTTAATATAAAGTAAAATTTACTCTATATACTATTATAAGTTTCAAACAAAAAATCTGAAACTTAATTTAAATATTTTGTAATATATTTCTGTTGAAATCCTCAATTAAAGAGTATATATTTCTGGTCAAGCTTTCGATTTATTAGTATCAGTTAGCTTTGATGTTGCCACCTTTACACCTCTGACCTATCTACGACATTTTCTGTATCGAATCTCTCTTGTATTTCTACAACAGGAAATCTCATCTTGAGGGGGGCTTCGTGCTTAGATGCCTTCAGCACTTATCCCTTCCAGACTTAGCTATTCAGCATTACCATTGGCATGATAACTGATACACCAGCGGTCTGTCCATCCCGGTCCTCTCGTACTAAGGACAGCTCCTCTCAAATTTCCTACGCCCACGATGGATAGGGACCGAACTGTCTCACGACGTTCTGAACCCAGCTCGCGTGCCTCTTTAATGGGCGAACAGCCCAACCCTTGGGACCTACTCCAGCCCCAGGATGAGACGAGCCGACATCGAGGTGCCAAACCTCCCCGTCGATGTGAACTCTTGGGGGAGATAAGCCTGTTATCCCCGGGGTAGCTTTTATCCGTTGAGCGATGGCCCTTCCACTCGGTACCACCGGATCACTAAGTCCTAGTTTCCTATCTGCTCCACTTGTTGGTGTCGCAGTTAAGCTCCCTTTTGCCTTTGCACTCTTAGAATGATTTCCATCCATTCTGAGGGAACCTTTGAACGCCTCCGTTACTCTTTAGGAGGCGACCGCCCCAGTCAAACTGCCCAACTGACAGTGTCCCTGTACTCGATTCAGAGTACCAGGTTAGAAATTTAGTATCAAAAGGGTGGTATCCCAACAACGACTCCACGAAAACTGACGCTCTCGCTTCTTTGTCTCCCACCTATCCTGTACATTTAATACCAAATTCCAATGCCAGCCTACAGTAAAGCTCCACGGGGTCTTTCCGTCCTATCGTGGGTAAGTCGCATCTTCACGACTACTACAATTTCACCGGATCCTTTGTTGAGACAGTGCCCAAATCATTACACCTTTCGTGCGGGTCGGAACTTACCCGACAAGGAATTTCGCTACCTTAGGACCGTTATAGTTACGGCCGCCGTTTACTGGGGCTTAAGTTCTATGCTTCGATTGCTCTAACATTTCCCCTTAACCTTCCAGCACCGGGCAGGTGTCAGCTCCTATACTTCATCTTTCGATTTAGCAGAAACTTGTGTTTTTGGTAAACAGTTGCTTGGGCCTATTCTCTGCGACCACTCTATGCTCTATCTGTATAGATTTCACATCTAATGGTACCCCTTCTCCCGAAGTTACGGGGTCATTTTGCCGAGTTCCTTAACAAAGGTTCTTCCGCGCGTCTTAGGATTCTCTCCTTGCCTACCTGTGTCGGTTTTGGTACGGGTATCTTCTCACTCAATAGTACCTTTTCTTGGCAGTTTGGAATCTGTTGCTTCACTACTCATTTTTCGCTCCCCATCACATCTCGATATTAAGATTAGGGATTTGCCTCTAATCTCTATCTACTTGCTTAGACGTGCTCTACCATTCACACGCTCAACATATCCTCCTGCGTCAGTACATCTCTCAAACATTCAAAGATAGTACAGGAATCTCAACCTGTTGTCCATCGCTTACGCTTTTCAGCCTGGGCTTAGGTCCCGACTTACCCTGAGAGGACGAGCCTTCCTCAGGAATCCTTAGGCTTTCGACGGGCAGGATTCTCACCTGCCTTTTCGCTACTCATGCCAGCATTCTCTCTTCTGTAAAGTCCACTTCGTCTTACAACTTAGCTTCACCCCTTACACAATGCTCCTCTACCACTAATTTACATTAGTCCACAGCTTCGGTATTAGATTTTAGCCCCGTTCATTTTCGGCGCTCTACCACTTGACCAGTGAGCTATTACGCACTCTTTAAATGTATGGCTGCTTCTAAGCCAACATCCTGGTTGTCTAAGTAGTAAAACATCCTTTACCACTTAATCTATATTTAGGGACCTTAGCTGGTGGTCTGGGCTCTTTCCCTTTTGACTATGAAGCTTATCCCACATAGTCTGACTCCCAATCATCATTTATCAGGTATTCGGAGTTTGATAACTTTCGGTAATGTCTAACACCCCTACGGTATTCAGTGCTCTACCCCCTGTAAACTAAATTGAGGCTAGCCCTAAAGCTATTTCGAGGAGAACCAGCTATCTCCAAGTTCGATTGGCTTTTCACCCCTATCCACAAGTCATCCGATAACTTTTAAACGTTACCCGGTTCGGTCCTCCATGAAATTTTACTTTCACTTCAACCTGCTCATGGATAGATCACCTGGTTTCGGGTCTATGGCATACGACTTATCCGCCCTATTCAGACTCGGTTTCCCTACGGCTCCGTAACTTCATTACTTAACCTTGCCGCACACCATAACTCGCTGGCCCGTTCTACAAAAAGTACGATATCATCTCTCTATAAGACTCTATCTGCTTGTAGGCATAAGGTTTCAGGTTCTATTTCACTCCCCTCCCGGGGTTCTTTTCACCTTTCCCTCACGGTACTATTCTCTATCGGTCACTGAGTAGTATTTAGCCTTAGGGGGTGGTCCCCCCATATTCACACAGGATTTCTCGTGTCCCATGCTACTCTTTCTAAGTCAGATATTAATCAATTTCGTTTACAAGACTTTCACTTTCTTCGGTTGGCCTTCCCAGACCATTCTACTATCAATCTTTATCCTTAACTTATTTTGGGCTCTTTCCATTTCGCTCGCCGCTACTTTGAAAATCGAATTTTTTCTTTCTTTTCGTCTGGCTACTTAGATGTTTCAGTTCACCAACTCTCCCCTCTTATTGCTATGTATTCACAATAAGATACTTGAGGTTTGCTCAAGTAGGTTTCCCCATTCGGACATTCCCGGATTAACAGATATTTGCTCCTCCCCGAGACTTTTCGCAGCTTATCACGTCCTTCTTCGGCTCTCAGTGCCAAGGCATTCACCTTATGCCCTTGGTCGCTTGACCAGAAATATATTACTCTTTAATTTTCAGGTTTCTTGTGTTGTATTGGTGGGCCTGGGGGGACTCGAACCTCCGACCTCACGCTTATCAGGCGTGCGCTCTAACCAGCTGAGCTACAGGCCCATATAGTGATAAAAAACATTGTTTACTTTTTTGAACTGTCGTTCTTAGTACTCCTTAGAAAGGAGGTGATCCAGCCGCACCTTCCGATACGGCTACCTTGTTACGACTTCACCCCAGTCATTAACCCTACCTTCGACGCCTTCCTCCTTGCGGTTAGATCGGCGGCTTCGGGTATTGCCAACTCCCATGGTGTGACGGGCGGTGTGTACAAGACCCGGGAACGCATTCACCGCGACGTTCTGATTCGCGATTACTAGTAACTCCGACTTCATGTAGGCGAGTTGCAGCCTACAATCCGAACTGAGATTGGCTTTTAGAGTTTTGCTTCACATCACTATGTCGCTTCTCGTTGTACCAACCATTGTAGCACGTGTGTAGCCCAAGACATAAAGGGCATGATGATTTGACGTCATCCCCACCTTCCTCCGATTTATCATCGGCAGTCTCTCCAGAGTCCCCATCCAAAATGCTGGTAACTGAAGATAAGGGTTGCGCTCGTTGCGGGACTTAACCCAACATCTCACGACACGAGCTGACGACAACCATGCACCACCTGTATAGCTGTCCCGAGGGACTTATCAATTTCTCAATAACTCAACTATATGTCAAGCCTTGGTAAGGTTCTTCGCGTTGCTTCGAATTAAACCACATGCTCCGCTACTTGTGCGGGTCCCCGTCAATTCCTTTGAGTTTCAGTGTTGCCACCGTACTCCCCAGGCGGAATGCTTAATGTGTTAACTTCGGCACCGAGGTTTGACCCCCAACACCTAGCATTCATCGTTTACGGCGTGGACTACCAGGGTATCTAATCCTGTTTGCTCCCCACGCTTTCGTACCTGAGCGTCAGTAAAAGTCCAGAAAGTCGCCTTCGCCACCGGTATTCCTCCTAATATCTACGCATTTCACCGCTACACTAGGAATTCCACTTTCCTCTCCTTCACTCAAGTCTATCAGTTTCAAGTGCTTAATGAGGTTAAGCCTCACGCTTTCACACCTGACTTAATAGACCGCCTACGTACCCTTTACGCCCAATAATTCCGGACAACGCTCGCCCCATACGTATTACCGCGGCTGCTGGCACGTATTTAGCCGGGGCTTCCTCCTATGATACCGTCATTATCTTCTCATAGGACAGAGCTTTACGATTCGAAAACCTTCTTCGCTCACGCGGCGTCGCTGCATCAGGGTTTCCCCCATTGTGCAATATTCCCCACTGCTGCCTCCCGTAGGAGTTTGGACCGTGTCTCAGTTCCAATGTGGCCGTTCATCCTCTCAGACCGGCTACTGATCGTCGCCTTGGTAGGCCTTTACCCTTCCAACTAGCTAATCAGACGCGAGCCCATCTTACACCGATAAATCTTTGACCCCTTTACCATGCGGTTCTGTGGTCTCATGCGGTATTAATCGTCGTTTCCAACGGCTATCCCCCTGTGTAAGGTAGGTTGCTCACGTGTTACTCACCCGTTCGCCACTTTCATTCTATTTCCTATCCCGAAGGCTATTCCATAAAAATCACGTTCGACTTGCATGTGTTAAGCACGCCGCCAGCGTTCGTCCTGAGCCAGGATCAAACTCTCTATTAAAAGTTCGTCTGCTCTCGCTGACTTTTTTGTTACACCAAATTATTGTTTTTCTTTGTACTCTCAAAGTTTCTATCACTATATGAAATTTTTAATGTTTCACAACAACCATTACATTATACAACATTTCTGTTTGGTTGTCAACACTTTTTTGAAAGTTTTTTTAAAAAAATTTTTAATTAAATTTCCAAAAAAAGTGACCCAGCTCTCACTGGGTCTTTATTATATCAATTATTTAATTTATTGTCAACACTTTTTAAAAATTTTTTCTAATTTTTTTGGCTTTGTTAATTTTTTTATGAAATATGATTTTAATTAAAATAATGATAAATTTAATTTAAAAGATTATTCATCTATATGTTTTGTTTTCAAATTTATTTTTTTTATATTAGGTTCGTCAATTTTTATAAAGTCAGTCAAATTTTTTTCAAACTTTTTCTCATCATCAGTTATATAGAATGTATTTTTATTATCTCCCAATTCATCATTTAGCAAATCATTCTCTTCTAAATATTTTTTCATTTCAATAGCAGTTTCTTTTGCAGGATTAACAAGTTTTATTGTTTCTCCTACAACTTTTTGTATTGTCCTTTCTAATATAGGATAATGAGTACAACCCATAACGATAGTATCTACTTGTTTTTCAATTAATTCATTCAAATAGTATTTTGCCGTTTCAACTGCTATACTACTTTCAGACAATCCCTCTTCAGCTATCGGTACAAATAATGGACAAGCCTTCGAATAAACTGTATTATTTTCATCTTCTAGCTTTATACATTTTTCATAAGAGCCACTTGAAACCGTTGCATTTGTTCCGATAACTCCAATTTTTTTATTTTTAGTAATGAAACTTGCCATTTTACTACCAGGAACAATAACACCAAGTATATTCATATCAAACTTTTCTTTTAATAATTCAAGCGCAACTGCAGAAACGGTATTACAAGCAATAATTAACGCTTTTATATCTTTTTTATCTAAAAATTCAATACATTCAGTTGAAAATCGCTTTATAGTTTCTTCACTTCTATTCCCATAAGGCACCCTAGCCGTATCTCCAAAATATAATATCTTTTCATTAGGTAAAATTTTCATCAGTTCCTTAACAACAGTAAGTCCACCAATACCTGAATCAAAAACGCCTATCGCTCTATTATCCATATTATCTCTCCATCGTCTTTACTTTAAAAGTGTTCTTATAAATCTTCTTAAAATAATTATATGCAAATTCTATATCTTTATCATTTTTAAAAATACCAAATACAGTAGGCCCCGAGCCACTCATAAGCGACTTAACACAACCAAACTCATACATTTTATCCTTTATAGTTTGAATTTCAGGACAGTATGAAATAGAAACTTCTTCCATTGTATTATATAGGGACTCAAAAAACTTATCATAATCTTTCATTTTGTATATTTCAATAAGTTTATCAACATTTTTACTATTGCCGGTTGGAACAATATTTGAATATACATAAGGAGTTGAAATTTCAACTTCATTATTTACAATAAGTACATTTGTAGTTGGCAGACTCTCAAGAATTTCAAGTTCATCACCAATTCCTCTTGTTCTCGCAGTTTTTCCAACAAGCAAATAAGGAATATCTGCACCAACACTTCTTCCAATTTTTTTTCTGTCTTCCAAAGTCATATTAAGGTTCAAAAGCTCATCTATCATTTCTATAACAACGGCTGCGTTTGTACTTCCTCCAGCAATTCCGGCAGATACAGGTATGTTTTTTTCAATATGTATAGAAAATTTTTCATCAAATTTATATTTTTCCCTAATTACGTTGTAAACTTTATAGACTAAATTTTTTTCATCTAGCGGAATATTTTTAGAATTAGAAGTAATTTTAAATTCATCAGCTATTTCAACAGTAACTTCATCATACAAATCCACAATCTGCATAATTCCATCTATATTGTGATAACCATCTTCCCTCTTTTCGATTACATCTAAAGTCAAATTTATTTTTGCATAAGATTTCTTTTTCATAAAATCACCTTTATTAATTTATTAAACATAACTCATTTTAAAATATTTTACCACAAATTTAAACAAAAAACAAAATTAAAAAATATTACATAAACTGTTGACTTATTTTAAAATAAGTGTTATACTTTTGTTAAGTAAAATATTAGCACTTAGCCTTAAAAGTGTTCTACTTTAAAGAATAACATAACCTATATAACTCATTATAATTTTGACGAGTTACTCTCTCCAAATTTACGGTGTACCCCCAAATCACCGTAACACTTAAAAGAAAGCGTAAGGCTTTCTTTTTTTGCGTAAAAAAATTCCATTAAAATCTAATGGAATTTTTGTTTTTTCTATTGTAGAACAACAAAGTTACTGCTATCTCCAACCTTATGTTAATCATCTTATAAGAGTTGGAAGTATTATTTCCCCATAAGTGATGCACCTAATGCCCCTGCAAATCTTCCTAACTCGTGTGTTTCTACTTTTTTTCCTAATAATTTTTCTAAAAGTTCTACCATATAGGAATTATTTGAAAATCCTCCGGTTAAGAAATACAAATCTGCCTCATTTCTAAATTTTCTTGTCTGTCCAACAACTTTATTTGCTATTGAATGAACAACTCCACTTGCTATATCTTCTTTAGGTCGTCCTTGTCCCATAAGGGAAATAACTTCAGACTCTGCAAATACAGTACAAGTCGAACTTATCGGAACAGGATTACCTATTCTTGACAATTCAAACATTTCATTTAAAGTAACTCCAAGTCTATTGCTCATAACTTCCAAAAACTTACCGGTTCCAGCTGAACATTTATCGTTCATTATGAAATCACTAACTAGACCATTTGAAATATTTATAATCTTTGTGTCCTGCCCTCCAATGTCGATTACATCACAATCTCTTTTCAACAAAAACATCGCACCTTTTGCATGTGTTGTAATTTCTGTAACAACTCTATCAGCATAGGGAACGGATACTCTCCCATATCCTGTTGCAACGACATAGCAATTGTCAACATCAAAGCCTTTTTCTGTCAATTTTTTATAAATTTCTTCTGAAGTTTCTTTACTATTCCAACCTGACGGCATCAAAATTGTATGAACTATTTCTTGTTTATCTTTATCAAAAACAACAACTTTTGAGGCTGTTGACCCTATATCTATACCTATATTCATTATATCATCTCCAAAAACGCTTCAATTCTGGTTGAAACTTGTCCCACATCAGTCATAGAATAATCAGATTCTATATACATATATGGTTTACCTTTTTCTTCTGTAACAAATCTTTTTACCTTTGTTGATTCAACAGCAAAAGTATGGCAAGCCTGAAGTACAATTTCAATAACAGCATCAACTTGATATTCATCTATCAACATATCCAAATCTTTAAATCTCTTTTTGTTCGGAGAAATAACAGAACAACTTAAATTAAGATATTTTTTAGCTATCGCATCTATCGGATTATCCATAGTTTCATCAATAAGCTCAAGTTTTTCACGAACTCCAGAGCAATTTTCATAGACAACAATATCAGCACCTGCATTTTCTATTGTAGTCAATATTTTTTCACGAACTCCACCAACAGGACAACCTGTTACTAAAATTCTAGGCCTACTACTCTTTTTACCCTTCAATTCTTTTTCCCACATAGCATAGAGTTCTTCTGTCTTTTCAACAAGAGCCTTATTTTTTGTTTCTCTATCAAAATTAAAACCAAAAGCATCTTGAGTTCCACTCATTGTAACTCCACTTAAAGGAGATGGGTTAAGTTTCCCAAGCTCAAAAAATCTTCTCAAGTTTCTTCTTTCCTGATTTCCGATTTTTATAGCCTCCCACAATTTTTCATCAGTAATTTCAACATTAAAAGTTTCTTCTAATCTTCTTTTTAATTTATAAAGCTCATTTGTCCAAAGTTTTAAAGATAATTCATCAGTATTATTTTGTGGAAGTTGCATAACGTGAACATCTTTAAATTCGCCCATTAATTCATACATTTTTTTCTTTCCATCACAAGTAGTTTCTCCTATAACAATATCTGAAAAATAAAAATATGGGCAAGTATCACTTACAGCAAAACCATAGCTTGACTTTATAAGCGGACATAAGTTCTTTGGTAAATCTCTTTCTGCATATTTTATAGAATCTTCTGTTGTGGCACATAAACTAACCGGAATAAGTCCTCCTGCATAGATTATTTCTTGAGGAGTATATGTACAAAAAATGCCTGCAACTTTTTTACCGGATTCTTTTAATTCTTTCATCTTTAAAAATCCATTTTTTTTGGTTTCATTGAAATCGTCAAAATTACTCGGAAGTTTAATATTTTCTTCTTTCATTGAGTTTCTCCTTTCTCTATTTGAAATTTATCATAAACAAAAAAGACGAGCCACTAACGAACCCATCCTTTTTGCTTATATCGGAATATTATATGAAAACGCTAAGTTGTAAAATTTAATACGTCTAATATATGCTTTCTATGTTCGATGAATTCATCACTATTTCTATTTCTTGGATATTCCATATCAATCTTTATGTCTTCCTTAATAATACCAGGTCTTGGAGCCATAACGTTGTTCCTTTCTCCATTGTTCTTCTAAATCTTTTGCATTCAAATCAACATCGGCAATAGTCATAGTCGCTTTCTTTTCTTTTGTTTTGTTTTCTTCGCTGTATTGATATCAGCTCTCTTTGCAGTTTGTCCACAAGCAGACAAAACTAATACGGACATCAATAAAAGTCCTATACTTCTTTTTTAATAAATAACCTCCAAATAATATCTGGTCAAAAACTTTGTTAATTTATGTATTAATCTTATTTATTATTTCAAATATTTTTGACCAACTCAATTATATCATATTAATAAATTAAGTCAACATTTCATTTATATTAATTATTTATGGAAAATAAGCTATCTATTAGCAAAGTTTATGAAATAGTTTTACCTTATAACAAAAAGTATATTAATACATAAAAATTTGTATAATAAAAAAATATTATTAAATTGAAAAAGGCACTGCTTAAACAGCGCCTTTAATCTTACTTTTTCAAAACTACGATATTTTTAAATTCTTTTGAATTTTCTTTTATTTTGTTTGTATTTCCAACTACGACAAATCCATCTTGACTTAATACTTCATCAATTACTTTTCCAAGTTCTCTTAAATCTTCCAATTTTGTATTTAAAAGTTGTCCTAAATATAATTCCAATTCTTTTTCATCTGAACCGGTTATATACATAACCATTGAAGTATATCCTTTGTGTTTTGGAGTAAGCAATGGATTGAAATCTTTTACCAATGAAATTTTGAAACTTTCCAATTCTTCTTCTGTTATTTCCATTTCTGAAACATATTTTCCAACGGAATTAAATGTTTCTTTCGTAGATTTCAAGTTAGGGTCTCTGTAACTGAACATCAACATTTCACTATCACGAGTTATGCTAAGTCCTGCTCCATAAGCTCCACCAATCGCTCTAATATTATTGTGCATATGAGTTGTACTTAAAATTTTTGATAAAAGTGAAAAACTTCCGGAGTATTCAATGCCTAACTTTTTCAAATCTCCTGCAAATGTAACGTAATTTACATCAGAAGAAGTTGCAATTCCCTCTTTTAAATTTTCTCTTTCAAATGTGAAATCATAAGAAATATCCTCAAATCTTGGGAATTCTTTTACACATTCAACAAATGCTTTTTTGATTTCTTCAAAGTTTTCTTCTGTTGTGGTTATATTTACAATAGTTTCGTTTTGTTTAAACATTCTATTGTAAACAAATTCCATTTTTTCTAGAACATTATCAATTCTGTCATCAAAATTTTCAGCCAAATCTTGAATAAATTTCAAATAATCAAGCCCTTTAAATCTTTCATCATAACAAGCCTTATTTGAAAAATATGATTTTGCTCTATTTATTCCATACATATGACCTGCACCAAGAACATCTTGCTCCAATTCTCCCTTGATAGACAAAACTTCTTCTTTGATTCTGTTCTTATCTGTAAAAATTGTTTCTTTTAATAAAACTTTTAAAAGTTCAACCGTTTCTTTTAGTTTTTCACCTAAGAATTTTACACTAACAACAAATTTAGGAACAAATTTTTCCCTGTTTTTCGCATTAGTCAAAGTTGTAATAGACGTTGAAACTCCACCACAACGTAAGAATGTTTCAACTGAAAAATCTTTGTAAGTCATTGATTTTTTATCCAAAGATTTAAGTAAATTTTCAACAAGTGAAAGATATACAATTTCATCTTTTGAAATATGTTTTAAGTCGAAACAAATATCGACATAATTAATTCCTGAAGTGAAAATATTATGTTTTAAAACTGTTATATCTTCAATTTTTTCAACTTCGTTTGGAATTTTTAATGTTTCCTTATCAATATCTTCTATTTTTAGTTTTGGAATAGTCGCCTTTTGCTCTTCAGTACTTTCCGTTTGTTGATATTCAATTAAATTCTTTGTATTTTCAATTATTTTTTCGATTTGAATTTGACTTAAAGAGTCTTTATATCTCTTTAACCATTCTTTTTGGGCTAAATCTTTTTTGTCATTAAGTCCGGCACTTGGAGAAAGAACGATGAATGCTTTATGATTGTTATTCAAAATCTTTTCTTCGATAACTCTTTCCAACAATCTGTTATTCAAAATATCTTCTCTAATTTCTGATAATGCCTCATCAAAAGTAAGTGAATCCATAGGACTGCCACCATATAACCAAGTATCAAAAATACTAAAGAAATATTCAACTCCGGCAGTTGTAGAATTCAAAAGTTCTCTTATAGAAAACTCTGTTCTATTTAAAACAGCGATTAACTTTTCTTTTCCAATTCCATTTTTAACAACTTCTCTTAATACATTTTCAACAATTTCTTTAAATTTATCTAAATATTCTCTTTCAGAATTTATAACATAAACTCCAAAGCTGGAAAATTTTGTAGATTCCATTGAAATTGAAGATACATCTTCACAAATATTTGCTTTAAGTAATGCCTCTTTAAGATATGCACCTTGCATATCAACTAAAATTTCAGATAATAACTTTTCGATTATTCCGTCTTTTAGTCCGTTGCTTTCGCCGAAACAAGAAGAATAAGCTAAAAATGTTTTATTTTTAGTATCTTCATCTTTTGAAACGGAATATTCATCAAAAACATTTTTTGTATTTTCAAAAGGCTTTTGATTTCCCTCAAAATTATCTATTTTCTCTTTTTCAAAGTTTGAAAGATATTCTCTGTCTAAAAACTCAAGTCTTTCCTCCATATCACAATCGCCATATAAATAAATATATGAATTTGAAGGGTGATAATATTTTGAATGGAAATCGCAAAAATTTTCATAAGTCAAATTTGGAATTTCATAAGGTTCTCCACCTGATTCCATAGCATAAACGGTATCAGGACAAAGTGCGTTATTCACTCTGTAATAAAGAGTTGTTTCAGGGACAGAATATGCACCTTTCATTTCATTATAAACTACACCTTTTATATTAAGTTCATCTTCAGCATTTTCAAGCTCATAATGCCAACCCTCTTGCATAAATATTCTTCTATCCTTTTTCATTACAGGATAAAAAACAGCGTCCATATAAACGTCCATTAAATTTTTAAAATCTTTTTCGTTTCTACTTGAAACGGGATAAATCGTCTTATCCGGAAAAGTTAGAGCATTTAAAAATGTAGCCATACTAATCTTTACCATATCCATAAAAGGCTCTTTAGTTTGAAATTTTCTTGAGCCAGATAAAACACTATGCTCAATTATATGGCAAATTCCTGTATTATCTTTAGGAAGAGTTTTAAAACCGATCCCAAAAGTTTTATTATCATCATCGTTTTTCATCAAAAAAACTTTTGCTCCGGTTTTCTCGTGTTCAAGTAAAACACAATCAGAATTCACATCTTTAATATGTTTTTCTTGTATTAATTTATATCCTTTATACATATCGTCTCCTATTTTTTGTACTTATATTTTTACAATTAAAAAGTAAAATTATTACTTCGCAATAAACTCTAAAACTGCCTCTAAAGTTTTTTCCATATCAGCAATTACTAAATATTCTTCTATTGTATGAATCTTATACATTCCAACGCCTAAAATCACAGAATTAAATCCATTTTTCAAGTAAATATTACCGTCGCAACCTCCACCAATTTTAATTGGTCTTGATTTAACACCAACTTTTTTATAAGCGTCCAAAACTCTATTAAGCAAAATATTTCCGTCAATTTGTTTTAGTGGTGGATAATCGTATTCTATGTTAATATCGCATTTAACTTCAAAGTCTTTTGCAGTTTCTTCAAAAATATTTACATAATTATCAACATTTTCTTTTGCCTCATCTTCATTCAAACATCTAACTTCCATTCTGATTTTACAATCTTTCGGAACGACATTTGTAGGAAATTCAGAAACAATACTACCGATATTTGAAGTTGTATGGTCGTTAATTCTTCCTATCTTCATCTTTGAAATAGCATTACTCATTGCAACAATGGCACTTCTACCTTTTTCAGGCTCTATCCCTGCGTGAGAAGAAACTCCCTCATAATGCACATTTATCTTATACATACAAGGTCCTTCAACTGCGACAGTATCACAGCCACCACCGTTATCAAGAACAAGCATATCCTTTGACGGCATAAAATCTTGTGGAATTTCTTCCCATTTAATTGACTTTGCACCCAAAAGTCCAACTTCTTCAGAAGGAGTTATAACGGCAAAAACATCGCTATGTGGTAAATTGCTTTCAACCAAAGATTCAAAAGTTTCTAAAATGATAGCAACACCACCCTTGTCATCTCCTCCTAAAGTTGTAGCAGTTCTAGTTTTAACAAGTCCGTCCTCAACATAAACGTCCAAATCTTTTGAAGGCTCAACAACATCGATATGAGCAGAAAGAGAAATAGGTTTTAAACTTTTATCATCAGAATTTTTTTCAAGTTTTGCGATAATTACCGGAGTATTTCCACCATATTCACTTGAATGGTCATGTAAAATGTATTTAACCCCAAGTTTTTCTAATCTTTCTACTACATATTTCATAGCATTTATTTCATTTCTTGACGGAGAATAAATCTTTACCAAATCTAAAAATGTATCTAAAAGTCTTTCCTTATTCATCTTAAATCTCCTTTAATTTTTCAATAATTTCTTCAAGTTTCATTCCTCTACTACCTTTAACCATAATCAAAGTATCTTCTGAAATAATTTCCCTAACTTTTTCGATAACTTCGCCTTTAGTTTCAAAGTAGAAAAGATTTTTTACATTGAAATTTCTATTTGCTCCATTGTAAATTTCTTTTGCCAAATCCCCAACACAAATTACATAATCAATTCTATCTCTATCAATTTTTTCGCCTACATTAAAATGTAACTTTTCTTCATTTTCTCCAAGCTCCAACATATCGGAAAGAATTAAAATCTTATTTTTATATCCTTTCATAGTATAGACAGTTTCGATACAAGACATCAAACTTTGTGGATTTGACTTATAACAATCGTTCAAAATGTCAAAACTTGGCAAATGCATTAATTCCATTCTCATTCCTGTAAGTTTTACTTTTGAAAGTCCTTTTACAATACTTGCATAGTCCATACCCAAAAGTCCGGCAATAGTTATTGCAACCGAAACATTGTAGATTTGGTGTTTACCGATGAATGGAATACTATAAGCATATTCCCCTATTGAAAAACTACTTCCTGATTCGTCTGAACGAATTGGTCTAATGATTACGTCTGAATCTTCTCTAGTTCCAATCTTTATTACCCTTTGAGAAATTGAATATTCTCTTATAACTTCTCTTAAAATATCATCATCATTATTAAAAATGAAAATTCCGTCAGGCTTTAATCCCTCTAAAATTTCAAACTTTGCTCTTGCAATATTTTCTTTTGTTCCAAGCTCTAACAAATGACTATCGCCAATATTAGTAATAACGGCTATATCCGGATTTGCAATATTTGTAAGAACACTGATTTCTCCGAAACGTTCCATTCCCATTTCCAAAACAATAGCCTCATCGTCCAAGTCCATTTCCATAATAGTCTTTGGAACACCGATTTCATTATTAAGATTTTTTGCAGTCTTATGAACTCTAAAATTTTCTTCTAAAATTGATGCTAAAATATCTTTTGTTCCGGTTTTTCCATTTGAGCCAGTTATTCCGATAACCTTAGACTTTGTAGCCTTTAAATAGCTATTTGCAAGTTTTTGATAAGCCTTTAAAGTATCATCAACGACAATAATTCCTGCGTCAAGATAAGGAGTTGGGTGATTTTTATCCCACAAAGTTGCAATCGCACCTTTTTTTATAGCATCAAAAGCAAAAGTATGTCCGTCATACTTTGCTCCAACAAGTGGAATAAAAAGATTGTGAAGTTTTATATCACGAGTATCTGTTGAAACTCCCTCTACTATTACATCTTTCATACTTGTAGTAACTAAATTTCCGCCAACTATTTTGGCGATAGTTTCCAAAGTTGCTTTTAACATAATTACCCCCTATTTGTAGTCAAAGAATCTTTTTCTTTTTTATTTTCAATAGCAAGTTCGATTAACTCGTCCAAAAAATCGCTATAAGTTTTATCAAAAGTTTTCATATACATTGCCGGAGCCATAGAAACAGAAGTCATTCCCGGAATTGTATTAATTTCATTTACAAGCATTTTTCTGTCGCTATCTCTAACAAAAATATCAACTCTTGCAAATCCCTTACAGTTTGTAACAGCATAAGCTCTCTTTGCAACGGATTGAATTTCTTTAATTTCTTCTTCCGATAAATCCCAAGGAATAATATGATCAGTTGTTTCATCTAAATATTTTGCCTCATAGTCAAAAAACTCACGAGTAACCTTAACCCCACCTGGCAAACTTGCTTTTAAAACATTATTTCCCATAACTAAAACTTGAAGTTCATCTCCAATAACTGCCTCTTCAACTAAAACTCTATTATCATATTTAAAAGCTTCAATTAGAGCAGGTTCAATCTCTTCTTTCTTAGTTACCTTTGTAACTCCAACGCTTGATCCCGCATTACAAGGCTTTATAAAAGAAACTTCTCCAATTTTTTCTAAAATATTTTTTATTTGTGCATCTTTATCTTTATCAAACTCATACTTTGTAACCAAATAATATTCAGGTTGTAAAATTCCATTACCTGCAAAAACATCATTCGCAGTTCCCTTATCCATACAAACAGCAGAAGATAAAACATTATTTCCAACATAAGCAATATCCATTATATCGAAAAAGCCTTGAATAGTTCCGTCCTCTGAAAAAGTTCCATGCATTGCAGGGAAGAAAATTGCATTTTCATTTACAAAGTCATTTGCAAAAAACTTTGAAATAGAATCACAAACAGCCCCACTTCCTTCAAGTACAATTTCACTTTCATTTTCAATATTTTTTGTATTTTCTCCTAAATAATTCCAACGACCACATTTATCGACATAAATAGGAAATATTTTGTACTTATTTCTATCTAAATTATTTATAACGGACTTTGCTGTTAAAACAGAAATTTCGTGTTCTGCACTCTTTCCTCCATATAGTAAATATAAATTTTTCATAATAAAACTCCTTTTTAAAAATATAAAATATCACTCTATAGTATAACATAAATTGAGATTTTTTCATAATTTAAGAATTATTTTTCATTAAAAAAGTGATTTTAAAACAAATCACTTTTTTAAAATTAATATTATATTTTAAATTATCTAAACAATAATCAATAAACATCTAATTCTCAACTTTTCTATTTATTATTTTAAATTTTCCATCTCTTGATTTCATAAAGTATGAATGTACTAGGTAGAGTGAAAAATTCAATATTATCATCATAATTGATATATATGTGATTGGATGCAATCTACCAGCTACCTCTTTAAAGATTGGTGGTTCTGATAGGAATGCGTAATTGCAATTTGTAAAGTTGTTAAAGATTATTATAGCTATGTGTAAAAGATTCGTAAACACAAAAACTTCCATATATTTTTGGAATGAAATTTCTATTTCTTCAACAAAGAATATATAACAGCTTACCCAAAGCAAGAATATATGTCCGACAAAGAAACTTATCCAAGTATAATGCGGGAATATAAATTTATCCAGCTCTGGAGATAGTAATGCAACTATTGAGCCTACAAAACCTAAATAAATTCCGATTCTTTTAGCTTTGTTGCTATCAAAAAACACTCCATATATCAAGCATATAATCGCAACTCTACAATCATATAACGGTAGGCTTGTTTCTATTGAAAATGAGCCACTTGTTAGATACCATGTATATAATATAAATTGTTGTAAAAATAGTATAATAACAAAAATCTTTAAAATATTTTTATTGCTATTTTTAAATGTATCTCTATGTCTATAAATCAAAATTGCACCTATAAAGGCAATCAAGACAAGTGAAATATGTGTTGTTCCATATTTTACTATATCTCGTCCTTCAGGTTCAGACCTAAAGAAATAAACTATAAAATCTAAAAATCTTTCTAAAAAATTCAAAACTACTCTCCCTTACTAAAAGACCATGCGTTTTTTATCTGTGGTTTTAATCTTTCAAAAGTCCATGTATCATTTGTATTTTGTGGACTGTTCGGGTCATTTATTATAAAATTCCCTTGTTCATCAACCCCAACTAATACAATATAATGTCCGATTGTTGAAAAATCTCCTTTACCAACATTAACAATTATCGGTCTTCCACTTTTTAATTCGTTTTTATAAACTTGTTCATCATTTCCTACTTCTTTTACTGTTAGTCCATATTTTTTAGGAACTTCAGTAAAATATTTCCAACCGGTACCTGCTCCCTCTGCATATTCTTCATACTTTGCAAGTTCAACAGGCGTAATGGAATTATCTTTTGAAAGTCCTGAAACTACCATAGCCATACAAGTTGGGCCACAACCATTTATCGCTATATTTTCATCAGTATATTTTTTTTGTCCCCAACGTCTATCCCATTGTAAATAGTATGGAATACTTCTTTTAAAGTCAACACTTTCTCCGGTAAAATTATCTATAACTTTATTTTCTAATTTATCTTTTACAAAAAGTTTAGCAGATGGATTTCTGTAAAGCAAAGCTAAATACCCGATACTAAGTTTATTTTCGCTTTTTAAAATTTCTTTAATGTCTTTATCAGTGGTATTTTTTAACCCGTCACGAATAATCTTTTCGTTCAAAAGATTAATTTTATTTCCACCATTAACTTTAGTTGACAGCTTTTTTACATCTATTCCATTTGCATTTAAAGTTGTGTCTGTTTTGGTTGTAGTTTCTTCTTTTTTTGTTACATCAACTTTAATTTCTTTTTTAGAAAACGCAAAATTAAAAAACACAAATATCCCAAAGGTATAAAGTGCAAGAAAAACACCAAATTTTACTAACTTATTTTGTAAATTAGAATTCACTGGCTACTCCGTAATCGCAAGCATCTTCTTTGCTTGGTCGCTTGTAATTAATGCATCTATCATATCAGAAATATCTCCGTTTAAGAAACTGTCTAATTGATAAATAGTCATATTGATTCTGTGGTCTGTAACTCTTCCTTGTGGAAAGTTGTATGTTCTAATTCTTTCAGACCTATCTCCTGAACCTATTTGTGATTTTCTTGCATCAGCAATATCTTTATTTTGTTCTTCTTGGTATTTTTCATATAATCTTGACTTCAAGATTTTCATTGCTTTATCTTTATTTTTAAGTTGTGATTTTTCATCTTGACAAGTAACAACAAGTCCTGTCGGTATATGTGTAATTCTTACTGCAGAGTCTGTTGTATTTACACATTGTCCACCGTTACCACTTGCTCTATAAACGTCAATTCTAAGGTCATTTTGATTTATTACAACGTCAACATCTTCAACTTCAGGTAAAACTGCAACAGTTGCAGCAGAAGTGTGAATTCTACCACTTGATTCAGTAGCAGGAACACGTTGAACTCTGTGAACTCCACTTTCATATTTTAACTTTGAATATGCTCCTTGACCTTTAACTAAGAAAACTACTTCTTTGATACCTCCGACACCTTGTTCGGAAATACTCATTATTTCAGTTTTCCATCTTTGTTTATCAGCAAACATTCTATACATTCTTAAAAGGTCCTCAGCAAAAAGCCCTGCCTCATCTCCACCTGTACCAGCTCTAACTTCCATAAATACGTTCTTATCATCATTAGGGTCTTTAGGTAACAATAGGATTTTTAATTCTTGTTCTTCGCTTTCGATAGATTCTTCAAGCATCGAAATTTCTTCCTTAACAAGCTCTTTCATATCCTCATCTAAGCCTTCTCTTAACATTTCCTTGTTTTCTTCAAGTTCTTTTTTATGTTTAGAATATTCTTTATATTTTTCAATGATTGGTTTCATATCTCCATGCTCTTTAGCAAGTTTTTGCCAAACATTCATATCTTTCATAATTTCAGGGTCTATAATCTTTCTTTCAAGCTCCTCAAATTTTTCAATTAATAATTCTAATTTATCAAACAAAATATATCTCTCCTTTTAAACTTACAACTAATCAATTTATATTATATCACAATTTCTTTATTATAAGCAAATTAATGTAATAAAAAAGTTTTTCAACAAAAAAAGCTGTTATAAACTAATTATAAACAGCTTTTCTTTCTCTTTAATACAAAACCCTCTCCAAAAATTTGAATTAAATAATTTATCTAAAATTTAATTTAGACTTAACATTTTCAAGCATTCTTTGAACTGGAGCTTTTGAATTCATCATTCTTAATGCAGATCTAACTCCGTTAGCATCTTCTTTACTAATCGCTTTATTTTCTTCTAATTTTTGTAATAATTCTCTAACTTCTTGTTTTAAAGCAAAAAGTTCTTTATTTTGCATTTCTTTTTTAGTAAATGCATCTTCTGATTGTTTTCTGGCTCTTTCAAGAATTGCCCTAACTTTTTCAACACTTTCTGCTTTATTTACTTCGTCAGTTAATCCATTTCTTGTTTTGCTATCAAGATGAGTTTTTGAAATTGAAGTAACAACTTCATTTTTATATCTTTCTAATCTTTCAGCTTTAATTTGTTCCGGAGTTTTTACCTTAGCAGGTGTTGTTACTCTTGGAGTTTTAAGCTTATTTAATAAGTTCTTTAAAGCATATTCTGATCTCATCATCTTTGATGCGTTTTTAATTGCATTAGCATCATTTTGTGATATTTTGTGATTCTTAACCGCCTCATCGGCTTTTTGTTCAATTTCAGTTCTTAAATCTGAAATACTATAGACTTGTGCATTAGTTTGTTGTGCACCAAAAGCAAATGCAAATCCACACAATACTGATACCAATCCAACTGATAATTTTCTTGAAAGATATTTTTGTTTTGTATTTGCATTTTCTCTAGATATAATTTTCATATAATCTACCCCCTAAAATATTTTTGTCACAAAAGCGACCTTGTATATTATAAACCCATAACCTTAAAACAACCTTAAAAATATAAAAAAATTTAAAGCAAAAAAATAGCCATGTAAAAATTTTACATAGCATATCTTCCTATAAATTTTAAGTATGTGTACATTTGTAAATAATTATATAGTTGAAATATTTGACAAAATGAGATAAGCAATTATCTCATTTTTTTATAAAAAAATGAGGGCTTAGCCCTCATTAAAAATATCATATTACTATTTTTTTTCTTCTACTTTTTCTCCGTTAGCAGCTTTAACATTTTTTACATAGTTTTCAGCAGCTTTTCCTAATTTAATAACTTCAGCTTTATCCATTTTATCTTCTTTTACAGAAGAGATTAATGAAGCATATTTTTCTTCAATACTTTTCTTATCTGAGTCTTTTAAGTTAGGAATTGATAATTCAACAGCTTTTTGTTCTTCTAATGCTTTGATTGTAGCATTTTTTTCTTCATCAGAAGCCTTTTCCATTTTCTTTTCTTCTTTTTTGTCTTCTTTCTTTTCTTCTGTTTTTTTAGTTTCAGCAGGTTTTGATTGACAAGCAACCATTGAACCCATTAATAAAATAGCCATAGCAGAAATTAAATATTTTTTAATTTTCATATAAATACCTCCTAAAAATCTTCATCCATCAAGCATTATACTATAATAAAGTTTTTTTGTCAATCGTTTTTAAATTATTTCTTCAACAAGTTCTGCAATTTTATCTACTGAAAAACCTTCAGCAATTTCTTTCATATTTAACGCCATATATTCCACTCTTCTTCTATTTTTGTAGAATTTTTTTATTTCTTTTACAACAGATTCAACACCCTCTGCATAAACACCAATTTCTTCTTCAACAATGAAGTTTTTGTTTTCTTCTTCATGTCCCGGAATAAAGAAAGGAATTATAAGTGGAATATTTTTAACTATCGCCTCTGTAACTGTAAGTCCACCTGGCTTTGTAATCAAAATTTGATTTTCCTCCATAAGTCTTGCAATTTCGTTTGTATAACCTAAAACTTCAAGTCTGTTTTCATCGATAAATAAGCTATATTTTTTTTCTAATTTTTCTTTTAACTCTTCGTTTCTACCACAAACCATTGTTATCTTTACGTCTTTTGCAATATCTAAAATTGGCATAATATAATCGGAAAAATCGTCCATTCCCAAAGAGCCGAATACTGTTAAAATATTAAATCCGTCTTTTTTTTCATAATGTCTGATTTTAAAGCTATCGTCTATCGGAATTCCAAAAGCGCAAATTTTTTCTTTTTTTATTCCGTCCTCAATCATTTTATTTTTAGTAAATTCACTTGCGACTATATAATAATCTACATAATCACTAAAATACATTTTGTGAGTTACATAGTCTGTGATAACTGAAATAAACGGAACATCATAATATTCTTTTTGTTTTATATGCTCCATAACCCCTATTGCAAAAACATGAGTTCCTATAACAACATTAGGCTTTTTTTCTTCCAAAATCGGCAATATCTTAGAACTTAATATATTTAAAATCGGTTTTGAAAAGACATTTTGATGCGTAGTTAAATTTGTCCCCTTGTATATAAGTCCATAAATTTCAGGTGTCTTCGTTACAATTCCTAAATATCCTCCAACAAGCAAGCTGTCCAATTTTTCAGAAATTTCTTTTAACAAATCTATTTCTTCTACTTCAAATCCTCTTTTAACAAGTTTCTCTTTAATATTATTTGAGGCTTTATTATGTCCACCACCAAATGACGCTGTTAAAATTAATGCTTTTTTCATTTTAACCCTCACTTTATAAAAAGAGTCGGAAAAATTTTCCGACCCTTAAATTCTATTCTTCTACTGTTTCAACTTCTTTAACTTCTTCAGTTTCTTTTACTGTTTCTTCAGTTTCTTTTACTGTTTCTTCAGTTTCATTAGAATCTTCTACTTCTTCAGTTTTATTTTCTTCAAGAAGTGCCTCTTCCATAAGTCTATCTTCTTCTTCCATTGTTTCATAATCAATTTCGATTGATTTATAAACTTTCATACCTGTTCCAGCAGGGATAAGTTTACCTAAGATTACATTTTCTTTTAATCCTAATAAACCATCTGCTTTTCCTTTGATAGAGGCATCAGTTAAAACTCTAGTTGTTTCTTGGAATGATGCAGCTGATAAGAAACTTTCAGTAGCAAGAGATGCTTTTGTAATACCAAGAAGTACATTATCAAATGTAGCACCCATCTTGTCTTCATTTAACATTTCTTTGTTTACAGCCTCAACTTCTCTAAATGGAACTAAACTTCCTTCTAAGAAGTTAGTATCTCCTGAAGTATCAATTCTAACCTTTGATAGCATTTGTTTAATAATAATTTCAATATGTCTATCATCGATATCTACCCCTTGGCTACGGTAAACTTTTTGAACTTCTTTAGTGATATATTCTTGAACGCCAGTTGGTCCTTTGATAGCTAAAATATCATGTGGATTTATAGAACCTTCAGTAAGCATATCACCTGCTTTAATTTCCATTCCATCTTTAACTTTAATTCTAGCTCCATAAGGGATAGCGTAAATTCTTTCATCACCATCTTCAGCTGTTACAACTATATCATATCTCTTCTTATTGTCAACTAATTTTACAGTTCCGTCTATTTCAGTTATATATGCAAGTCCTTTTGGCTTTCTTGCCTCAAAAAGCTCTTCCACACGAGGAAGACCTTGAGTGATTCCAACGCCAGCGATACCACCAGAGTGGAATGTTCTCATTGTAAGCTGAGTACCAGGTTCCCCAATTGATTGAGCAGCAATAATACCAACAGCCTCCCCAATATCAACCGGATTTCCTGTTGCAAGGTTACGTCCATAACATTTTGCACAAACACCATGTTTTGCTTTACAACCTAAAACAGAACGAACTTTTAATTCAGTAATTCCAAGTTTTTCAACTTTTTCTGCAAGAACTTCAGTAATCATTTCATTTTTACGAATTAATATTTCTCCAGTAGTTGGATTTAATACATCTTCGAATGAATATCTCCCTACAATTCTATCTGCAAGTTTTTCAACGACAGCATTTCCGTCTTTGAAATCTTTAGCTAATACATATTCATCAGTACAACAATCATCTTCTCTAACAATCACATCTTGTGAAACATCTACAAGTCTTCTTGTTAAGTAACCGGAGTCGGCAGTTCTAAGCGCTGTATCTGAAAGTCCTTTTCTTGAACCGTGAGTTGAAATAAAGAACTCTTGAACAGAAAGACCTTCTCTAAAGTTTGCCTTGATAGGAATTTCTACGATTCTACCAGTTGCAGAACTCATAAGTCCACGCATACCGGCTAACTGTCTAATTTGGTTAATATTACCTCTGGCTCCGGAGTCCGCCATGATTGAGATACTGTTTGTAGGGTCTTGTCTTGAAACAAGTATTTTTGTAATATCTTCAGTCGCTTTTGTCCAAACGCTGATTACATATTCATATCTTTCTTGTTCAGAAACTAAACCATCTTTAAATAATTCTTCATAAGTTGCAATTTTTTCTTCTGCCTCTTTAAGAATTCCCCATTTTTCTTCCGGAACAATTACGTCATTCATTGAGATTGAAATAGCCCCAATAGTTGAGTATTTATATCCAGTTGATTTTATATAGTCTAATACTTCGGCAGTCTTGATATTTCCATGTTTTCTAAAACATTTATCTACAATTTTACCAAGCATTTTTTTATCGACAAGTTTATCAACTTCTAGTGAGAATTTATCTTTACTTCTATCAACAAAACCTAAGTCTTGTGGAATATGTTCGTTGAAGATAAATCTACCAACTGTTGATTTTACAATTTGACTTTCTCCTGTTTCTTCATCTCTATATAAAACATTAACTGTATCGTGAATTTTAACATTCTTTGTAGAATAAGCCTTAAACATTTCATCATAATCCATAAATGAACGAACAGCTTGTTCTTCAACAGTTCCACTTGTTAAATAGTATGAACCAAGTACGATATCTTGGGCAGGAGTTGTAATTGGCTTACCGTCTTTTGGAGCCAAAATATTATTTGTTGAAAGCATCAAAAGTCTTGCCTCTGCTTGTGCCTCTGTTGATAGAGGTAAATGGACAGCCATTTGGTCGCCATCAAAGTCGGCATTATATGCAGTACAAACTAATGGATGCAATTTTATAGCTTTTCCTTCAACTAAAACAGGTTCAAACGCTTGAATACCAAGTCTGTGAAGAGTCGGTGCTCTGTTTAAAAGTACAGGGTGGTCTTTGATAACTTTATCTAAGATATCCCAAACATTTGAATTTAATCTTTCAACATATTTCTTTGCACTCTTAATATTATGAACAACTCCATCTTCAACTAATTGTTTCATAATGAAAGGTTTGAATAATTCAAGTGCCATTTTCTTTGGAAGTCCACATTGGTGGAATTTCAAATCAGGCCCTACTACGATTACAGAACGTCCTGAGTAGTCAACACGTTTACCAAGTAAGTTTTGTCTGAATCTTCCTGTTTTACCTTTTAACATATCTGATAGAGATTTAAGTTCTCTATTTCCTGCTCCCGTTACAGCTTTTCCATGTCTTCCATTATCAATTAATGTATCCACAGCCTCTTGTAACATTCTCTTTTCATTTCTCATAATGATTTCCGGAGCATGAAGTTCGATAAGTTTTTTAAGTCTGTTATTTCTATTTATAACACGTCTGTATAAATCATTTAAGTCTGAAGTTGCAAATCTTCCACCTTCAAGTTGCACCATAGGTCTTAAATCCGGTGGAATTACAGGAACAACATCAATAATCATCCATTCAGGTCTGTTTCCTGATTTTCTAAATGCCTCACAAACTTCAAGTCTTCTTGAAAGTCTGATTTTCTTTTGACCTGTTGCATCTACAAGACCTTTTTTAAGTTCTTCTGAAAGCTCATCTAAATTAATATTTTCCAAAAGTTCTTTAACAGCCTCAGCACCCATTCCAACTCTGAAATTTTCAGAACCGAATTTTTCACAAGCCTCACCATATTCACCTTCAGTTAATAATTGTTTAACATAAAGGTCAGTGTCTTTTGCATCAAGTACAACATAATTTGCAAAATATAATATTTTTTCAAGTGCTCTAGGACTCATATCTAATATAAGTCCCATTCTTGAAGGTATTCCTTTGAAATACCATATATGAGAAACTGGAGCAACAAGTTCTATATGACCCATTCTTTCACGTCTAACTTTAGATTTTGTGATTTCAACTCCACATTTTTCACATACATTTCCCTTGTATTTTATTCTCTTGTATTTACCACAATTACATTCCCAGTCTTTAACCGGTCCAAAAATCTTTTCGCAGAAAAGTCCGTCTCTTTCCGGTTTTAATGTTCTATAATTTATGGTTTCAGGTTTTTTAACTTCTCCTCTTGACCAACTTCTAATCTTATCAGGTGAAGCCAATCCAATCTTCATTGCATCAAAATTATTTAATTCCAACAAGGAGTTCACTCCCTTCCTCTATGTTATTCCTCAATATCTTCTTCTATAAATATTTCTTCTTTTTCTTCTTTTGGACCGTTCTTTCCTTTTTCATCTTTATCTTCTAAAAAGCTAAGGTCAAAACCGTCAAATTCTTCTTCATTTCCACTTGATTTTTCATAGAATGAATCAAAGTCGAATTCTTCTTCCTCTTCTTCATTTTCATATTCTTCATTTAAAACAAGTTGAGCTTTTATTTCATCAGAATTTTCTCTAAGTTTAATTTCTTCGCCCTCTTCATCAATAAGTTTAACATCTAAACATAATGATTGTAATTCTTTCATAAGAACTTTAAATGATTCAGGAATACCCGGTTCAGGAATATTTACACCCTTAACGATTGATTCATAAGTCTTAACTCTACCTACAATATCATCACTCTTAACAGTAAGCATTTCTTGTAGAGTATGGCTTGCTCCGTACGCCTCTAGCGCCCAAACTTCCATTTCTCCGAATCTTTGTCCACCAAATTGTGCTTTACCACCAAGCGGTTGTTGAGTAACTAATGAGTATGGTCCGATAGACCTTGCGTGAATTTTTTCATCAACCAAGTGGTGAAGTTTTAACATATACATATAACCAACAGTTACAGGATTGTCAAACTCATCTCCAGTTCTACCATCTCTAAGTCTTATCTTTCCGGATTCAGGACAACCTGCAAGTCTTAACGCATCAAGTACATCAAAATCACTTGCTCCGTCAAATACCGGTGTAGCAACTTTCCAACCAAGTCTTTTAGCTGCAAGTCCTAAATGAACTTCAAGCACCTGTCCAATGTTCATACGAGAAGGTACCCCTAGTGGATTAAGAACTATTTGTAATGGAGTTCCGTCAGGTAAGAATGGCATATCTTCTTGAGGCATAATTCTTGAAATAACCCCTTTATTACCATGCCTACCACACATTTTATCCCCTACATTAATCTTTCTCTTTGTAGCTACATAAACTCTAACTACTTCATTTACTCCAGGTGGTAATTCATCTCCATTTTTTCTGCTATAACATTTAACATCTACAACTATACCAGTTTCTCCGTGAGGAACTCTTAAAGAAGTATCTCTAACTTCACGAGCCTTTTCTCCAAAGATTGCTCTTAAAAGTCTTTCTTCAGCACTTAACTCAGTTTCTCCCTTAGGTGATACTTTACCAACTAAAATATCTCCTGAATTAACTTCAGCACCAATTCTGATGATACCATTTTCGTCTAAGTTCTTTCTCATATCTTCACCGATATTTATAACATCTCTTGTGATTTCTTCAGAGCCTAATTTAATTTCACGAGCCTCACATTCATGTTCTTCAATATGCAATGAAGTTAAAATATCATCTATAACAAGTTGTTCATTTAACAGCATCGCATCTTCGTAGTTATAACCTTCCCAGTTCATGAATGCCATTAAAATATTTTTACCAAGTGCAATTTCTCCATTTTCAGTTGAAGGCCCATCAGCAATGATATCTCCAGCTTTAATTCTGTCATTTTCATTTACAATAGGTCTTTGGTTAATTGTTGTACCTTGGTTTGAACGTTTGAATTTAAGTAATCTATACTTATCAACAACATTATCTAAATCTCTTTTTATATGAATTTCATCACTATCAACTTTAGTAACAATTCCTGAATTTTTAGCAATAATAACAACACCACTATCTCTTGCAGCTTTATACTCAATACCAGTTCCTACAACAGGAGCCTCAGTAACAAGTAGTGGCACTGCTTGTCTTTGCATGTTAGAACCCATCAACGCACGAGTCGCATCGTCGTTTTCAAGGAAAGGAATCATTGCAGTACCTACAGATACAATTTGTTGTGGAGAAACGTCCATAAGTTGAATCATATCTCTTGGATAAATATCATTTTCGCCATTAATACCACGACCACTAACTCTTTCGTTTACAAAACGACCATTTTCATCAAGTGGCTCATTAGCTTGAGCGATAATAACTTCATCTTCTTCATCTGCAGTTAAATAAACAATATCCTTTGTAGCAATTCCGTCATTTACAACACGATATGGAGTTTCTATAAATCCATATTCATCAACTCTTGCATAAGTTGTAAGAGAAGTAATAAGACCGATATTTGGACCTTCAGGAGTTTCTATCGGACAGATTCTTCCGTAGTGGCTTTCATGAACGTCTCTAACTTCGTATCCCGCTCTATCTCTGCTAAGACCACCAGGTCCTAATGCTGATAATCTTCTCTTATGAGTAAGTTCTGCAAGTGGATTGTTTTGGTCCATAAATTGTGATAACTGTGAAGAACCGAAGAACTCTTTTAAAGACGCAACAAGAGGTCTAATATTGATTAAACCTTGCGGAGTTGCTAAGTCAGGGTCTTGAGTTGACATTCTTTCTCTAACAACTCTTTCCATTCTTGACAAACCAATTCTAAATTGATTTTGTAAAAGCTCTCCAACAGCTCTAACTCTTCTATTTCCTAAATGGTCAATATCATCACAAATTCCAAGACCATAGAATAAGTTAAATTCATAACTTACAGTAGCCTCAATATCATCACGAGTTATATGAGTTGGAGAAAGTTCTTTAACTCTATTTCTGACAGCTCTCTTAACTTGTGTTTCATATTCTTCGCCTTCATATTCTGATGCAGACTCTAAAATTTCCATCATAACAGGATAGTAAATTTTTTCTGAAAGTCCGTTACATTTGATATCAAAACCTAATTCAAACGCACTAATATCAACAAAGTGGTTACCAGTTACGATAATTTCCTTGTCCTCAACCTTAACGTGAACTCTCTTATATCCTGCATTTTCAATTTTTTCAGCAAGTTCTTCTGAAATATATTCTCCAACACTTGCAATTTTTTCCATTTCGCCAAATTTATCTGTCTTAAAAATATCTTCAGCTAAAATAGTTCCAACTAATCTATTTCTTAAAGCTAATTTCTTATTGAATTTATATCTACCAACTTTTGCAAGGTCATATCTTCTTGGGTCAAAAAGTAAATTATGTAATAAACTTTCTCCACTTTCAACAGTTGCCGGGTCTCCCGGTTTTAACTTTCTATAAATTTCAAGAATAGCCTCTTGATAACTCTTTGATATATCTTTTTCCAAAGTAGTATGAAGTTCTTTAATATCTCCGAAGTTTTCAATCATTTCTTCATTTGTTTCATATAACAACGCTCTAATCATAGTTGTTATAGGTAATTTTCTAGTTCTGTCGATACGAACACTAACAACACCATTAGTATCAGTATCATATTCTAACCAAGCACCTCTATTAGGAATAACTGTTGAAGAAAATAGTTTATTACCAGACTTATCAATTTCTTCACCATAATAAACGCCCGGACTTCTAACAAGCTGACTTACAATAACTCTTTCAGCACCATTGATGATAAAAGTTCCATTGTCAGTCATCAAAGGAATTTCACCCATAAAAACTTCTTGTTCCTTAACTTCTCCGGTATTATTATTTGTCAAACGAACATCAACCTTTAGAAGTGTAGAATAGTTCATATCCCTATCCTTACATTCTTGTTCCGAATATTTTGGAGCGTTTTCTAAACGATAATTTAAAAATTCCAACTTCATAGCCTCAGAATAATCTCTGATTGGACTAACATCGTCAAAAACATCTCTAATACCTTGCTTAATAAACCAATCATAACTCTCAGTTTGAATAGCAATTAAGTTTGGAAGATCCAAAACATTTTGAATCTTTGAGTAACTAACCCTTTCTGTGATTCCATACTTTTCAGTATGTGTCATAAAACTTCACCCCTTTGAAAAATTAAAAAAGATAAAAATACATATTATCCCACTATTACATTATTATCTTTAAATTTTACCAGATTTTCTGTAAAATGTAAAGCCTTTTTTTGAAATTTTTTCATTTTTTAGGCAGAAATTGACCTTTGAACCTGATCATTTTAATTTCATATTATGAATACTTTAATTAAATACTATATTATGGTATAATATAGTTGTAAATATATTGTTTTGATAGTTCAATAAATTACTATTTAATATTAATCTAAAGGAGGCAGTTATGAGAAAAAAATGGGTGAATTATTTAACAATCACTATAATAGTATTTTTAATTATATTCTATTATAAAGAAATTTCTCCTATGATATTTATCTGCTTTGGAATAGTATTAGCCTCTCATTTATACGATCTATTTAAAGATAAATTTTAATTTAATTTCAGAATCAAAAAAGGAAGTAATTTTTATCACTTCCTTTATTTGTTTTTTTAATATATTCTATAATTTTATAAACATAACTTAATTTTCTTTAAATAATTTAATATATGAAGTTATATCCGGAAACTTTTCATTTTTCATAAAATCTTCAATTACATATTCATGAGCATAAGCTCCCTTGATTATTTTAAAACGTACTACATTTGATAATTTATCTAAAATATTTCCAGTAAATTTAAAATATTCTTTAGGAATACAGCTATATTCTAACTCATTTTTATTTTTAATATATATTCCTTCATTTGTTATTGATATTACAAACTGACATAATGAGTCCGGATTAAATCTAAGTAACTCAGAATCATAACCATTAGCAACAAATCCGCCTATACTTCCATTTTTATATTCCATAACTATTACTCCTTTCTATACATCTTAACATACTTTAAATAATTCTTAATTATTTTCTAACTTTGACTCCAGTTCTTTTATTGTATTATTTAATTCATCTATTTTAGACAACATTTCTTTATTGTTTTTATTGATTGTTTTCTCCACACTATAAATTGAAAACACAATTGCACAACATTGTATAGATATTAATGCCAAAATTGTTATTTCTGAATTAGACATATAAACACCTCTATTCCTTATGATTTAAAATATTATTATAGATACTTTTACAACTCTTATAACTAAATTATATCCCTTTAATTTAGCGAAGTCAATACTAGATCATATATTTATATAAATAATATAAAATCAATACTCTTAGCACAAAAAACAGTGGTACTAATATTCTAAATTTTAGCTTTTTAGTTTTATGTCTAAATATTTGCATGGATAGAAAAGCACCAATAGAGCCGAACAAAAAAGCTGATAATAATAAGCTATTCTCTGAAATTCTATTCTTGCCTTTTATAGCTTTTCTTTTATCAATATAAAATATTGTAAAAGATATTAAATTCATCATAAAAATTATAGAAATCAATAATTTATAGTTATATAATAAACCACCCAAAAGTAAATATAATATAAAAAAAATTCTCATATACCCTCCTAAACAAAAAGTCGCAACTCAAAAGAGCTACGACCTTATTTAATTAGCTTCGATTATATTTTTCAATGTATGCCAAGCAAGAACTGCACATTTTACTCTTGCAGGCATTGTAGAAATATTTTGAAGAGCTATTGCATCTTTTAGCTTTCTAAGCTCATCTCCCTCAAGTCCTTCTGTAATCATAGCCAAGAATGTTTCACAAAGCTCTTTTGCCTCGTCTAAACTCTTTCCTTTTACTAAGTCAATCATAAGTGATGTTGATGCTTGAGAAATAGCACAGCCAACTCCAACATAAGAGGCATCTTTTATGATTCCGTCCTCAATGTCAAGTTGTAATGTAATTTCATCTCCACAACTAGGATTATGTCCTTTTTCTTCGTGAGTTGGGTGTTGTAAGTATCTCTTATTTTTAGTATTTCTACTTTCTTCTGTTATTATTTCCGTATAAATTTCTCTAATGTCCAAGATGTAATATTCTCCTTACTTCTTTTAGTTTTTCAATGAAATATTCTACTTCTTCTCTAGTGTTATAGAAAGAAAAACTTACTCTGCAAGTTGCATTTTCATTCAAATATCTATGCAAAGGCTCTGCACAATGATGTCCGCTTCTTATAGCTATTCCGAAACTGTCAAGTATTGAAGAAACATCATGAGGATGTGCATCTTTTACATTAAAAGCTATTACAGGACATCTATTCTCTTTTGTTGTAGTATAAGTCTTTACAAAATCCAACTTTTTCATTTCTTCAAAAGCAAAATCCATAAGTTCTTTTTCTATCTTTTCTATATTTTCAAATCCAATTTCTTCTAAATAGTCGATAGCTGTTCCAAGTGATGCAACTGCCCCAACATTTTGTGTTCCCGCCTCAAACCGACCGGCAGGTAAAAGATAAGTTGAATAATCTTCATAAACATATTCTATCATATCTCCACCAAAAAGGAATGGATTCATTTCTTTTAAAACTTCAAATTTTCCATAAAGCACACCGACTCCCATTGCACTAAGCATTTTATGTCCGGAAAAAGCTAAAAAATCTGCGTCCAATTCTTGAACATCAAGCTTTTTATGTGCAACAATTTGTGATGCGTCAAGCAATACTTTTGCTCCGTTTTTATGAGCAATTTCAACGATTTTTTTAACATCAGGCATTGTAGCAACTACATTTGATGCACAAGTTATACAAACTAATTTTACTTTTTTTGAAATTTTTTCTTCAAAAGATTTCATATCAAGTTGAAAATCTTCATCAAGATAAATATAGTTAAGTTTAGCACCTGTTTTTTCAGTTAAAAATTGCCAAGTACATAAATTACTATGATGCTCCATAATGCTAAGCATTATTTCATCATCTTTTTGTAAATTTTTAAGTCCATAAGCATAAGCGACTAAATTAAGTGCCTCACTTGCATTTTTAGTAAAAATTATTTCAGTAGTTCTCTTTGCATTAAGAAAATTTTTAACTTTCTTTCTAGTTCCCTCATAAATTTCAGTCGCAGACATACTAAGGTAATGACTACCTCTGTGAGGACTTCCATTTTGATATGAGTAATAATTTGTTATGGTATCAATAACAGCTTGTGGCTTTTGGCTTGTGGCTGCATTGTCAAGATAAATAACTTTTTTACCAACTTTTTCTTCGTTTAAATACGGAAAATCTTTTCTAATTTCAAGAACAGTTTTAGTCATATTATACCTCCGCAAGTTTTTCTGCTAAAGTTGTATAAACTCTCTTTCTTACTTCTTCATTATCTATTAAGTCGATAACTTCGGCAAATTGTGATTCTAAGATTAATCTCTTAGCATCTGACTCACTAAATCCACGACTCATAATGTAGAATAATATATCTTCATCAATTTTTCCTGCACTTGCTGCATGAAGTCCTTCAACATCATCTTCAGTACAAAGTAGGATTGGAACTGCAACATTTCTTATATCATCAGAAAGTAATGTTACATACTCTTGTTCTGATCCTTTTGACTTTGATGAGCCACGTTTGAAGTCAATAGTCGCTCTACAAATTTTTTCTGCCTTATCAGTTAAAGCTCCTTTAACAACTAAAGCGTATTTTGTAGAATTTCCTCTTTGATTTGTAATATAATTAAAATCTAATTTTTGTTCTTTCTTACCAAAATATATTGAACTGACATTAACATTTGAATCTTTTTCAACAAGGTCGCCTATATAAGAAACATAGTTTCCTCTACCGCCTAAATCTACTTGAACGAATTCAACATTTGCTCCCTCTTTAACTTTGTAGTAAACACTTTGAATACTCAAAACATCTAAAGAAAATCTTTGAGAGATACAAATTTTTACATTACTATTTTTTCCCGCCTCAACTTCAATGATTGAATGTCTAAAGCCTTCAAAATTTTCTTTTGTAAAATAGTCCAAGTTTAAATTTAAAGTTGAATTTTCACAAGCCTTTATCTTTATAATATCAACTAATTGATTATTTTCTTTATTTAATTCCAACTCAACAACTTTATTTAGAGCATTATCTTTAGTTGAAACAAAATCCATTTCTAAATTTTTAAAAACTTTTAAAGTTTCAGTTAATTCTTTAGAAAATGAAAATTCTTCATAAGAAAAATCAAGATTTTTCTTTTCACAATTCATTAATGAATAAGCCTTTGGCTCTAAATTAGGTAGTGTTACCTCTGTATTATTAACTCTCGCCTTGTTCCAAGTATTACTTGGTATAAAATTTCCTCTCATACAGACACCCCCTAACCAATAGTTCCTTCAAGTTCAAGATTAATCAAAGCATTCATTTCAACTGCATATTCCAAAGGTAATTCCTTTGCAATAGGTTCAGCAAAGCCTCTAACAATCATAGCTTTTGCCTCTTCTTCAGGAATACCACGACTCATTAGGTAGAAGATTACATCATCATCAATTCTACCAATCTTCGCCTCATGTCCTAAGTCAATATCTGAAGTTTGAATATCTATAACCGGAATTGTATCTGACTGAGATTCTTGGTCTAACATTAAAGATTCACAAGTTACAGTTGATTTACATCCCGGACAATTTGGTTTAACACTTACAAGTCCTCTGTAAATCGCAACTCCTCCGCCTTTAGAGATAGACTTTGAATTGATTGATGAGCTTGTTCTTGGAGCTGCATGAATTACTTTTGCTCCGGTGTCAAGATATTGGTCTTTACCAGCAAAAGTTATTCCTGTAAATTCACTCTTTGCGCCTTCTCCTCTTAACACGCTCATAGGGTATAACAAGCTTACCTTTGAGCCAAATGAACCTGAAACCCATTCAATAGTTCCGTTTTCATCAACAATGGCTCTCTTTGTATTTAAGTTATACATATTTCTTGACCAGTTTTCTATTGTAGAATATCTTAAAGTCGCATTTTTCTTTACAAAAAGCTCAACAGCACCGGCGTGAACATTTAATACATTGTATTTTGGTGCAGAACAGCCTTCAATGAAATGGCAATATGCACCTTCTTCAATAATAATTAAAGTATGTTCAAATTGTCCGGCTCCAGGAGCATTAAGTCTAAAATATGATTGTAATGGGATACTAACATTTACTCCCTTAGGAACGTAAACGAAAGAGCCACCACTCCAAACTGCATAGTGTAATGCAGCATATCTATGGTCCTCAGGTTTTATACAAGTCATAAAATATTCTTTTATTATGTCAGGATATTCTCTTACAGCTGTTTCAAAATCTGTATAGATAACCCCTTGATTTTTCATTTTCTCAGTTAAGCTGTGGTAAACAACTTCACTATCATATTGAGCTCCAACACCTGAAAGTTCTCTTTTGTATTCAGCCTCAGGAATACCAAGTGCATCAAAAGTCCCCTTAATATCTTCAGGTAACTCATTCCAATCTTCACTCATCTTTGCATCAGGACGAATGTAAGTTGTAATTTCATTTATATCAACAGGAGATAAATCAGGTCCCCAATTTGGATTTTTAGAATTTTCAAAAACTTCTAATGCTTTAAGTCTAAATTCCAGCATCCATTCAGGTTCATTTTTCTCCTTAGAAATTTGCATAACAATATCACGAGTCAAGCCTTTTTCAGTTTTTGAATAATATCTTACCTCGTTTTTTATATCATAGACACCTCTGTCCATTTCCTCTACTTGTGTTTTTTTTCTTTCTGATGTCATAACTACACCTCTTGTTCAATCCAAGCATAACCTTCATTTTGAATTTTATCAATCAAAGATGCGTCAGATGTTTTAACTATTTTTCCATTGTATAGAACGTGAACATAATCCGGTTTAATTCTTGATAAAATCGCTCTATGGTGAGTTATAATCAAAATAGATTTATTTTCGTTTTTAAATCTTTCAACATTTTCAGAAACAATTCTAACAGCATCAATATCAAGACCTGAATCAGTTTCATCTAACATTACAAATGAAGGATTTAACATAACCATTTGTAAAATTTCTGCCTTTTTCTTTTCTCCACCGGAAAAACCGACATTCAAATATCTTTGAGAATAAGCTGTATCCATAGTTAAGCTTTCCATCTTTTCTTCAAGTTCTCTTTGAAATTCAACAACACTTTCTTTTTCTCCTGTTATTGACATTCTTGATGCTCTAATGAAATTAGAAACAGTAACTCCGGGAACTTCTTCAGGATTTTGGAAAGACATAAACATACCAAGTTTTGCTCTTTCGTCAGCTCTTAATTCGTTTATATTTTCTCCTTTAAAGATTATATCTCCACTTGTAACTTCATACTTCGGATGTGCCATAATTGAGTTAGTAAGTGTTGATTTGCCGGCACCATTAGGTCCCATAATAACATGAACTTTTCCCTCAAAAATATCCAAGTCGATACCTTTTAAAATTTCCTTATCTCCAACATTAACATGAAGATTTTTAACCTCTAATATTTTCATATATATCTACCCCTTATAATAAGTATTTAAGCTCAGCTTATTTGTTAATACCCAAAGGGCAAGACAAATAAACTGAATATGTACAACCTTCAAATATTAAAGGTTTAAAAATTTCTAACTAATAAAATTGTCAATAGTCCGTCTTCAGAATAAGAAACAATAGCCTCATCAACCATAGAACCCAAAGTATCTATATTGGAACTATCACAACCTGTGCTACCAACCCCAACCAAAGTATCGTAATAATTTTCAAACTCCGGAAGTCTTACAGAATTTGAAATTCTGTTTAACTCTTCCAAGTCCTCAGGCTTTATCTTAACATTTCCTTCAGCAATAACAACTAAAGAATCTTTTTTTATCTTAAAATCTATTCTTAAATCTTGAACTCTTTTACTAAAATAGTAATGAACAAGTCCACTAACAATTAATTTAGCACAATTTTCTTCGTATTTTATAGTATTCAAAACAATTACTCTCCCTTTTCATCAAAAAATCTAGAATTTCTAATTGCCTCAAAAATCGGAACTAAAGTTGCGGCAACAAATCCACCGGAGAAACCATTATTATAAAGATTCAAACCTCCATGAAGAAGTCCTACACTTGAAACAATGGAAACGTGGCAAAAACCGGCAACCATTCCGGCAAATATTCCATATTCCCCTGCAACAGGAGCTAAGTTTGTAGCAAACAAAATCGTAACAGTTGCAGAAACGCTATGTGGGTCATAAATATTCAAAAAGTAGGCAATTAATGTTCCAACTAGAATTGGCAATACGTTTTTGATATGTTTACCAAAAATTCCAAACCCGAAAACAGTAAAAATTCCACCAAGAATTGGACCGTTTAAAGGCTGATTCATAAGTAAAACATAGGTAGTATATATAATTCCAAGAGTTGCCATATTAATCATACTGACACCCCTACCATAAATATTCCCAAAATCAGATGGAGCTCTACCACTATTCTTTAAAAGATTTCCTAAGTTTTTAAAACTAAAACCGTTTAAATAAAAACCTAGAGCAAAAACTATAAAGAAAAATATGTACATTATAATCGCTATTTGTAGATTTCCTTTACTAACTATATTTACATTTTTTACTTCCAAATAAAAAGATTTAAAAATACCTTGAATAAAAAGTCCTATAACACCACAAGTAAAACCGATATTATATAAACTATAACCTTGATGAAAACGTAAAAACGACGCCGAAAGAGCAGGAATAGCCATTCCAATCAAAATACCAACGGCATACGAAATTAAAAAACCTTTGGCAAAAGGCAATCCAATACCAAAACAAATATAACTTACGACAGGCCCTAGAGCAGTACCAAACAAACTGTTCATAGTCAAAGTATTAAATTTTAATCCCTCGATTTTAGCATAAAGATAAACACCAAAAGTTATAGGAATTGTGTTAAATAAATTTTTCCCAAAAAGAGAAAATCCGAAAAGTGTAAAAAGAGCAGCTATGATTGGCCCTGTTAGTAATTGCTTTCTTCTCCACAACACAAAAGATGCCAACAACATAAGCATTCCGGCATTCAAAAATGTCGCACCAATCCCCCCTACTGACATATAGTCTGTAAGCAAATGACTCGGTGATTGTAAAATTTTAATGTAACCATCTAAAATTTCTTTAGGACTATCAAAAAACAATCCAATTAACATTGCTAAAATAGAAAATATAAATATCGCATCATATCTATAATGGTTCTTTACATATATCTTTTCTCTACTCAATACTTTCCTCCAAAATTTTCTCACATATATTGTAACATATAAAAAAAGAAATGTGAACAGATAAAGCACTTAAATATAAAAAAGATTATAAATTTTAGTTACATCACAAAATTTATTTTACTTCTTGTCGATATTTATTATTAAAAATAGTCAATAAAGAACAATTATTTTCATAAAACAATAATCAATTAAATATAGTTTAGCAAGATAATTTAAAGATTTATTTATATTTAAAGACGTTTACGTCGCCAATAAAATTATACAACTTTTAATAATATTTTTCAAGAAAAAAATTATACTCTTAAAAAGATATGGTATATATTTTTTTATTAATTTATGATAAAATAAATATGAATTTACGATTATTGTGCAAAAGAATATTTATTTCATCATATTTACCTATTTAAATTTATCAAAATGGAAATATGTTCAAATAAATATGATTTTGCAATTCTTGTGCAAAATAAATAAGGAGGTAATTTTATGAATTTTTTTATAAATAAATTTTTTTCTTCTATCAAAGAAGAATTTGAAAAAGTAGATAAAGAAAACGAATCTGAAAATAAAGAAAATTTTTTCCAATCTCATCAAAGAAAAAAAGTTAAAACAAACGGCTCTGTTTTTTTACCGAGTTTGATTTTTATGATTTTAGTTTCTTCTATATATTTTTATATAGCATTACCAATAATAAATTTTAGACATATTTCTTTTTACTTTTTCCTTGGAATTATTGCAATTAGCTTTGTTATTTTTTCAAGTATGTTGGAAGATATAAAAAATATAAATGATAAATTTAGTAAAAGTCTTAGAAAAATTTTACTATATGTTTTGGGAATATCAGTAGGATTTTATGGTTTTGCATTTTTAATATCTTCTCCGGTTTTTAATGCGAAAAAATATTCTGCTCTAATAAACAAACAAGAAGGAATTTTTAAAGACGACGTAAAGCCTATAAACTTTAATCAAATTCCGGTTGTTGACAAATCAACTGCCGAAAGATTGGGCTCAAGAAAACTTGGAGAAATCGGTGGAGATTTAGTTTCACAATACGACATTGATCCGACATATCCACAAATAAATATTAAGGGCAAGCCTTTTAGAGTAACTCCTCTTACTTATTCGGGAATTGTTAAATGGTTTGTAAACCAATCAAAGGGTCTTGGACACTACGTTTCTGTTGATATGGCAAGTCAAGATACAAAACTTGTAAAACTTGAAAAGCCTATTTTTTACAGTTTTTCAGATAAATTTAACAGAAATATAAAAAGACATATTCGTCTTAAAAGACCGACTTATATAATCGGAGAAATAAATTTTGAAATAGATGATGAAGGCAATCCGTTCTGGGTTGCATCCGTTCTTAAACCTACAATTAATTTAGTAGGAGGTATGGATGTAAGTAAAGTTTTAATCGTAGATGCAAATTCAGGAGAAATTAAGGAATATGATAAAAAAGATGTTCCTGCTTGGGTGGATAGAGTTTATCCTGCAGAAATGATTGAAGAACAATTAACTTATAACGGTGTTTACAAAAATGGTTTTATAAATAAATATATAAAGCAAACAGGTGTTACAAAGCCGACTAAAGGATATAATTATCTTTCTATCGGAGAAGATATTTATTTCTATACAGGTATAACTTCCGTTCTTTCCGACAAATCAAATATAGGTTTTGTACTTGTAAATATGAGAACAAAGGAAACAAAATTCTATCCTGTTTCATCAGCAGAAGAATTTTCAGTTATGGAAAGTGCAAAGGGTAGCGTTCAAGAAAAAGGATATTCTTCAACATTCCCTATTCTAATAAACTTAAATAACAGACCGACATATTTTATGAGCTTAAAAGATGGTGCAGAACTTACAAAACTTTTTGCACTTATAGATGCACAAAAATATCAAAGCGTTGCAGTCGGTAGCGATATAAACGAAGTAGTTAAAAACTACAACAAATTAAACGCAGACTTAATCGACCCTAACGCTGATAACAATTCTGCAGTTGAAAGAACAATTAAGGAAATAAAAGCCATAAACATTGAAGGAAACACATTCTTCTACTTTACAACCAAAGAAGATAATTTAATATATATCGCTGGAGTTTCAGTTTCAAACGATTTAATCTTTGCAAAAGAAAATGATAAATTTAAAATTTCAGGCTATAAAAACGAAGACGGAACATTTAATGTTACAGGCGTAAAAAAATAAGTATTTTAAAAGGTTATGCGCGGGCATAACCTTTTAATTTAATTCCAAGTAAAATTTCTAATTGAATCTATCCAATCATACATTGTACAATTTCTTGTTTTCATAATATTTTAATCCATTATCTCTCCTCTATAAAGAGATCTATCAACATAATATGGATTTGAGCCTAGATGTTTTGCATATTTAATCAAATCAGTATCAGACAAACTTTTATCATCTAAATTGGGTTTATTCCAAAAACTCCAATATACCCATTCCATTATATCTCTAGCCCTAATATCTTTAGAAAATTCATAAGATAAAATCCTAGCACCACATAAGCTACACACCAAGGTTTATTATCTTGAGATTCTTTTGGATCCATGGGCAAAATCTTTTCTACAGGATAATTTGAAGATCTTAAAGCGGGCTTCTCGTTAATATTTCTAACCTTTATTTTTAACAAAGGCTTACTTATATCAGAATATATGGCATCTTTAAAACTTCTAAAACCTTGTTCTTCAATTTTTACAATATCAAGAGTATCAGCACCACCAGTAGAACTATACTTTGTCTCAAATCTATATTTCCCAGTTTTTTTATTTAAATCATCTATTACTTTCATGAAATCTTTATCTGTGCTCGCAGTCCATGTCAATTTCCCTGTTTTAGGATTTTCAAAAACATCAAGCACTTGTACACAATTACCTTTTACATAAATAGGAAATTTAGTAGCTATAAACTTATCTTCATCAACGCTATATATTCCATAAGGTTCCCCAACAATAATATCAGAACCTAAAAATTTTTTTAACTCATCTCTTCCAAAAAAATTTTCCCAATTATTTCTTATATAATCTAAAATCTCATCACTATACTCTCCTCTCTGAACTTGAAGAGAACATTCATTATTTTCACTAGCAAAAATTGTTTTATTACTAAAATTTAAACAAAAAGCTATTAAAATAATTAAAATATATCTTAAGAATTTTTTCATGATTTTCTCTCCTAACTTTATTCGAAATATAACTATAAAAAACTTAAAACAATAACTAATAAAATTATTTATCTCTGTTCTTATACCTCTTAGGATTATTACACTTCATAAAAATCATCCTACATAATAAATATATCAATTAATTTTATTCAAAATAACACTTTATTGTATTTTATCATATAAAATTAAATTTGTCAAATATTTAAACTTTTCCACTGCGTTAAAATATCTAATTTATTAAATTCACTATTTTAAAATTCTTATTTTAAAATTCTTATATAATTTTCCCTTCCATTAGGAAAATTCTAAAATCAATCTCCCCATTTCTTCCATTCCACAATATTTCATAATTAATCGGAGTAAATCCTGCATTTTTGAAATAATTTTCCATTTCCGCTCTTGAAAAACCATCATGTCCGTCAAAGTTTGGAAAATCTTTATGAAAATCTGGAGAAACTGTATCTAAATCCATTATAATGATTTTTCCATCATCTTTTAAATGTTCTTTTAACAATTTAAGCTCTGCATCAACATCAACAATATGATGAAAAGCAGTTAAACTATAAATAAAATCATATTTTTTATCTGAATTTTCTAAAAATTTTTCATCATTTATACTTATATTTTCTATTTTCATTTCATTGATTCTCTTTAAAGATTCCTCTCTCATCTTTAAAGACATATCCATGCAATCTACCTCTTTTAAGTCTTTAGAAAACAAAGTTGCCAAAAGTCCATCGCCTGAGCCTATTTCAAGAGCCGTTTTTTCTTTAAGATTTTCCCCTAAATACTTAAACATTTTTTCATAAATAGTAAAGGTACGATTTTCTCTTTCTTTAGTATTCCAAACCTTAGCCACTTCATCAAAATAATTATTACTCATATAACCTCCTATTTTGTATGTCTAGAAAGCCAAGGAATACATCTGTTGACTCTTTTACAATAAGCAATATATTCATCTCCAAAAATTTCTTTAAGCCATACCTCTTCCGTTTTCTTAACCAAAACAGTTAAAAGTCCCCAATAAAGCGGAATTGTAAACAAAAAATATAAATTATTTGAAATAAAACTAGCTCCCCAACAACAAAACATAAATGCAGAGTAAATTGGATTTCTAACAAAAGCAAAAACTCCAGTTGTAACTAACTTCATCTCTTTTACATTTCTTGAAATTTTTGACTGAAAAACAGCGCTGACCCAAAGTACAATCCCAACAAGCATACATACAATACCTATAATCATAAAAGGAATTTTTAAAAACGGAACAATTCCACTTTTGAAATATCCTTTATTTTGTAAAAATACCAAAATATTTGTTAAGATTATTATAATACCCACATAAATAGGTCCAATTCCTAAAATCGATAATTTTTCTCTTTTCATAACTTGCTCCTTATAATAGTAACTATAATAAATATAACACAAAGGATAAATAATATCAACAAAAAAATTACACAAAAAAAGAATGTTCATATTTCTATAAACATTCTTATTTTCAAATTTAAAAACTATTTTGCATAGTCAACAACTCTTGTTTCCCTAATTAAATTAACTTTAATTGTTCCGGGATACTCAAGTTCTTCTTGTATTTTCTTAATTATTTCTTTTGAAGTTAATAACATCTTATCTTCATCAAGAATTTCCGGTTTAACCAATACTCTTATTTCACGTCCAGCTTGAATTGCAAAAGATTTTTCAATTCCTTCGAATGAATTTGCAATAGCCTCAAGATTTTCTAAACGTTTAATATAATTTTCAACTGATTCACGTCTAGCACCAGGTTTTGCAGCTGAGATAGCATCTCCTGCTTGCACCAAAAGTGCTTCAACAGTTGAAGGTTCAACATCATTATGATGTGCTTCAATACAATGGATAACTTCACGTTTTTCTTTGTATTTCTTAGCCATCTGAACACCTAATTCTACGTGATTTCCTTCCATTTCGTGATCTATAGCCTTACCTATATCATGTAATAGACCACCTCTTTTAGCAATCTTAACATCAGCTCCTATATCAGCAGCTAACATTCCAGCCATATGAGCAACTTCTATTGAATGTTTTAAAACATTTTGTCCATAAGAAGTTCTGTATTTTAATCTTCCTAAAAGTTTTATAAGTTCAGGGTGTAATCCATGAATATTAGTTTGATCACAAGCATCTTCACCTGCGATTCTAATACTATTTTCAACTTCTTGTTTTGATTTTTCAATCATTTCCTCAATTCTAGTTGGGTGGATTCTTCCGTCATTAATTAATTTTTCAAGTGCAAGTCTTGCAATCTCTCTTCTAACAGGGTCAAAAGAAGATAAAACAACAGCTTCTGGAGTATCGTCGATAATCAAATCTACTCCTGTCAAACTTTCAAATGTTCTTATATTTCTTCCCTCTCTACCAATAATTCTACCCTTCATCTCATCGTTAGGTAAAGTTACAACACTAACCGTAGATTCTGCAACATGGTCTGCTGCATATCTTTGAATAGCAGTTCCAATAATATATCTGGCATTTCTTTCTGCATTATCTTTTGCATTTTGTTCAATCTCTCTTATGATATTTGCAGCGTCCTTTATACTTGCTTGTCTAACTTCTTCAAGTATAATTTCCTTAGCCTCTGCTGATGATATATTCGCAACCCTTTCAAGTTCTTCTTTTTGTTTTTCAACTAATTTTTCAATTTCAGTTTCTTTAACTTCTAAAGCTTTCAATTCTTTATTTAAACGTTCATTTTTCTTATCCAAATTTTCATTTTTCTTATCTAAATTTTCTTCTTTAGTAATCAAACGACGTTCTAACTTTTGAATTTCATTTCTTCTTTCTCTATTTTCCTTATCACTTTCTTGTTTAATTCTATGCGCCTCTTCCTTAGCCTCAACTAATTTTTCTTTCTTTTTAGTTTCAGCCTCCTTAACCGCATCTTCAACAATTTTCTTCGCATGATTTTCAGCACCGTTTATAAGTTTTTCAGAAGTCATTCTTCTAAAAAAATAGCCAACAACAGCACCAACAATCAAGAAAATAGGCATCATTAAAAATTCCTTTGGCATTAGTTTCACACCTCCTCATATTAAATTTTCAAGTTACAATTATCAAATTATTATTCCTTAAAATTAAACGTGATTTCTCACAATTACTATTTTACAACTTTTTTTACTTTTTGTCAATTTAAAATATTTAACAAATAAATATCCACTGTTATGATACAATTGATGTGAGACCAAGGGTACAAAAAAAAGAGAATATCCTGTATAATTATTAAAACAAAAAAATTAACTAGAAAGGAACTCTCTTTTATGAATAATATTATATCACAAAATCAAGAAAATATAAAACACAACCAACGTTATATCCCTCATTTACTTCAAACAAGATACCACGCTGTTAAAACTTACAGAAACGGCAATTCTGTTAGCTTTGTTTGTAGAAGATATAAAATATCCAAAGCCTCTCTTATGCGTTGGAATAAAAGATTTGATGGCTCTATTGAATCCCTTAAGGATAAATCTCATAGACCTTTATCTAAACACCCTAATTCTCATACCGATACTGAAATTTATTGGATTAAAAATCTCATTAGAAGAAATCCTAATATTTCTTTGATTGAACTTTACGCTAAACTTAAACTAAATAAAGGTTATACTAGACACCCTTGCTCTCTTTTTAGGTTTCTTAGAAAACTTGGATTTTTTAAAGACGTTAAACAGCCTTCCAAACCCTATGTTCCTAAACCTTATCATACTCCTACTAAAATTGGTGTTAAAATGCAACTTGATGTTAAATATGTTCCTAATTCTTGTTATGTTGGTAAATATCCCGATAAATTCTACCAATATACGATTATTGACGAAGCTACTCGCGAAAGGTTTATTTATCCTTTTAAGGAACAATCTTCTTATAGTACTGTTACTTTTGTTAAAATGGCTATTAAATACTTTGGTTATATTCCTGAAATTATTCAAACCGATAATGGCTTTGAATTTACACATTTTAAAGATACTAAAAGAGTTCATCCTTTTGACAAACTATGTAACGAATTGGGTATTAAACATCAATTAATCAGACCTAGAACGCCTAGACACAATGGAAAGGTTGAAAGAAGTCATAGAAATGACAATGAAAGATTTTATAGTAATCTATCTTTTTATTCTTATGAAGATTTGATTGTACAAATGAAAAAATATCTCTATAAATCTAATAGATTACCTATGCAAACTTTAAATTGGCTCTCACCTATTGAAAAACGTAAAGAATTATTAGAATTAAAGGAGAATTAATTCTCCTTTAATTCTAACATACAGGTTATATTTTTTTATAATTTTTGGTCTCACATCATTTACAAATGTACAAAATATTTAACAAATAAATATCCACTTAAAACAAAAACTTCGTAAAAAATAATTTTAAACGAAGTTTTATAACAAAATATTATTTATTTATCAAATCTGGTTTAAATGTTGGAACTATATCTTTTAATATATCTGTAATATCTTTTTTATCCAAAGTATTTTTAACTTTATCAAGTCTTTCAAGACCGTCTTTTAGTGCTTCTACATCATGAACTATCGGTTTTTCTATAAATATTTTTTCATACTCAGTTGCTACTGAATTTTCCAAATTTAATAGAAGTTCTTCATAAAGTTTTTCTCCCGGCCTAAGTCCGGTAATCTTTATATCAATGTCCTTATAAGGCTCAAAGCCTGAAAGCCTGATAAGATTCTTAGCCAAATCAATTATCTTAACCGGTTCACCCATATCAAGTATAAAGATTTCTCCACCTTTTGCTATCGCTCCGGCTTGTAATACAAGTTGACAAGCCTCAGGAATAGTCATAAAGTATCTTATTATATCCTCATGAGTAACCGTAACAGGTCCACCCTCTTTTATTTGATTTATGAAAAGAGGAATAACCGAACCGTTAGAGCCAAGAACATTTCCAAATCTAACTGCAACAAATTCAGTCTTTGATTTTTCATTAAAAGTTTGAACTAACATTTCACAAACTCTCTTTGTCGTTCCCATTACAGACGTTGGATTTACAGCCTTATCTGTTGAAATCAAAACAAATTTTTCAACGCCATGTCTATCACAGGCATTTAAAACATTTAGAGTTCCGAAAATATTATTCTTTATTGCAGAAGTTGAACTGTTTTCCATAAGTGGAACATGTTTATGTGCAGCTGCATGGAAAACTACATTAGGTTTATATTTTTCAAATATAATATCCATTCTAACTGCATCTCTTATAGATTCAATTTCTACAACCAAGTCCAAATCTTTATAATGTCTTAACAATTCCATTTGAATTTCGTAGGCATTATTTTCATAAATATCCAAAATTATCAATCTTTTCGGATTGAATTTTGCGATTTGCCTACAAAGTTCAGAACCAATAGAGCCTCCTCCACCGGTTACTAAAATTGTCTTATCTCCTAAGAAATCATTAAGTATCTCTTGGTCCAATTTAATTTCATCACGTCCAAGCAAATCCCCGATTTCAACATCTCTTAAATCTCTTACATTTAACTTATTATCGTCAATCAATTCATACATTCCGGGAATTATTTTTACCTTCATAGAAAGTTTTGAACAAATATCTGAAATATCCTTTTGAACTTCTCTACTAGCTGAAGGCATAGCTAAAATAACCTCATCAACCCTATATTCACTTATAGCTGAGATAATTTTTTCTTTTCCTCCGATAACAGGAATTCCCAAAAGTTCAGTTCCTATTTTATTTTTATCATCGTCAATAAATGCAACTACTTTATATCCAAGCTCTTTATGTTTTCTAAGTTCACTTAACATTAAAACTCCAGCATCTCCTGCTCCGATTATCAAAACCCTTTTAACCTTATCAACCGGAATAGAAAAAACTAAATTTTTTCTAGCTTGTGAAAGGTATCTGGTTCCTGTAACAAAAAACATATCTATTACAAATACAAGAGCTATAACGCTTCTTGGAAATCCAACATTCATTGAGATTAAAAACATTCCTGTAACTACATTTGCAACGGTTATGGCCATAAAAATTTTAAATAACTCTTTAAAATCAGCATATCTCCACATCGTTCTATAAAGTCCAAACAATACAAATATAATAATTTTTATTAAAATTATAGGAACTATCCACCTAACATACATATTCCAGTAACTAGTAGGAATTTTCCAATCAAATTTTAATAGAAAACCTAGATAGTAACAAAGATTAATTACAATTATATCCAATATCATCAAAAAAATTTTTCTAGCCATTTTACTCTCCCAATTTAAAATCTGATGCTACCAAATTTTTTAAATATTCTTTTATAGAATCTCTATTTAACTCATCTCTCAAACCATACTCAACACTTGCAATTAAAACACCGGTTTTATTCCCAACATCATAAGTTTTTCCGTCAAATCTATGTCCTAGCAATTCTCCTTTTAGAGTCAGTTCGTTTAATGAGTCGGTAAATTGTATTTCTCCATTTTTACCGGCTTTTTGATTATCTAAAATATCAAATATTTCATTTTTAACAATATATCTTCCAACCATTGCTAAATTAGAATTTGTTTCATCGATATTCGGTTTTTCTATAAGCCTTGTAGAATCAAAAATATTATCTTCTATTTCTTTTCCTTCTAATATTCCGTAGTTATGTCTTTTTTCGTCAGGAACAAATTCAACACCAACTACAGTTTTATCATATTTATTATAAATATCCACAAGCCTACTTGTACAAGATTTCCCTTTACAATCAATTATAACATCACCCAAAATGACGCAGAAATCTTCCCCATTAACAGCCTCTTTTGCACAAAGAATTGCATGACCTAATCCTTTTTGTTCTTTTTGAACAATGAATTTTATTTTGCATTTCAAAACTTCTTCTAATGTTTTTATATCTTTTTCAGAAACATTTTTTGATGCCTTAACTCTTTCATCAATCGGAACATTAAAATGTTTATCGATTGTAAAATAATCTTCATTTACAATAAGTATTACTTCATCAATTCCTGCATCTAAAGCTTCTTCAATAACATATTGCAAAGTTGGCTTATCAAAAATCGGTAGCATCGCCTTTTGAACAGCCTTTGTTGCAGGGAACATTCTTGTTGCAAGTCCGGCAGTCGGTATAACAACTTTTTTTATCTTCATAATTACACCAACGCCTTCAAATTCTCTATTACAAAGTCAACTTGCTCATCAGTTAATAAAGTATGAAGTGGTAAAGTTATTTCAGACTTATAATTTTCATAAGCATTTGGATAATCTTTTATATCAAAGCCTAAGTTTTTATAAGCAGTATGCATTGGTAATGGCTTATAATGAACATTTGTAGCAATTTCTTTTTCAGCCATTTTTGTGATTATCTCATTTCTTTCGCTTTCAGTCGCACCCTCAATATTTACGATATAAAGATGACAACAAGAATTTCTTCCGTCCTCAAAGTGAACAAAAGGTTTAACTCTAGTTCCTTCAAATCCTTTATTATACTTTTCTACAATTTCAAAACGTCTTTTCAAAAGTCCCTCATATCTCTTTAATTGAGCAAGTCCAATTCCGGAGGCGATATCTGTTAAATTACATTTGTAGTTCGGAGCGACAATGTCGTACTCCCATGCGCCAAGTTTCATTTTTGAAAGAGCATCTTTTGACTGTCCATGTAAAGATAACAGTTGAAATTCTCTATAAATTTCTTCATCATCTAAACCTAAATTTTTATTCCAAGTTACAGAGCCACCTTCGGCAACTGTAAAGTTTTTAACTGCATGGAATGAAAAACAAGTAAAGTCTGCAACACTTCCACTTGGTTGCCCTTTATATTTAGCTCCAAATGAATGGGCAGCATCAGCCATAACTATAACTCTTCCGATTTTTTCTTGTAGTTTATTATTAGGTTTAAATAAAGCTTTTTTTCTCTCTACGATTTTAAAAATTTCATCGTATTTACAAGGTTTCCCTGCCAAATCAACAGGAATGATTACCTTTGTTTTCTCAGTAATAGCATTTTCCAAAGCGCTTAAGTCCATAAACTTATCTTCTTTGTTACAGTCAACTAAAACAATCTTTGCACCAACATGGTCAATAACACTTGCAGATGCAGTATAAGTATATGCACAAGTTATAACTTCATCTCCTGCTCCAACTCCAAGTAGTCTTAAAGTAAGATCCATACAAGCAGTTGCAGAATTTAAGCAAACAGTTTTATTTGTATTTGTTAAAACTGAAAGCTCTTGTTCTAATTTTTTTGTCTTTGGTCCGGTAGTTATCCAACCTGATTTTAAAGCGTCAACAACTTCGTCAATCTCTAATTGGCTAATGTCCGGTGGAGAAAATTCTATTCTCATATATTAAATCACTATCCTATCTATTGTTATTTTTGCTGTTGTTACTATTATTTTCGTTAGAATCAGTAGTAATCTTAGCACTGTTATTATCATCTAAATCAGCACTCTTTTTACTTCTGTCAATAACAGCACCTTTACCCTCTTTAATATTTTTAATTAAAGATTCTTTATCGGACTCATCAACAACTATATATTCAACATTTGTAACTTTTTCTCCTGTTGTCTTATTATCTTCAATAACGACTTTGCCTGTATGAAAACTTTGGCAACCAACAAAAGAAAAACAAACTAAACAAAGTGCTAATAAATTTCTTTTCTTCATAAAAAGCTCCTATTCGCTATCTTTTTCAATCATAGGTTTCATTGTTGGGAAAAGTAAAACATCCCTTATAGTTTCTTGATTTGTAAGGTACATAATAAGTCTATCAATACCAATTCCCATACCACCAGTTGGAGGAAGTCCGATTTCAAGCGCATTGATAAAGTCATAGTCCATCATTTGTGCCTCATCATCTCCATTTTCTCTGGCTTCAACTTGTTTTAAAAATCTTTGCTTTTGGTCTATTGCATCATTTAATTCGCTAAATGCATTTGCAATTTCTCCACAGTTTACAAAAGCCTCAAATCTTTGAGTATATCTCTTATCTTGAGGGTCTCTCTTAGCAAGTGGACTGATTTCAACCGGGTGCTTAGTAACAAAAGTCGGTTGAACCATATATTCTTCACAGAACTCTTCGAAGAATAGAGAAATAATTTCTCCTCTTGTTGTATTTTCAGTAACTTCTATTCTCTTTTCAATAGCTATCGCTCTTGCCTCTTCGTCAGTTAAAATAGTTTCAAAGTCAATTCCTGCATATTCTTTTACAGCATCAACCATTGAAATTCTTCTCCAAGGTGGTTTAAAGTCAATTACTTTTCCTTGAAGTTCAACTTCTGATTTACCAACAACTTCCATACAAACAGTATAAACCATTTCTTCGCAAAGTCTCATCATTTCTTCATAATCAACATAAGCTTGATACAATTCTATCGCAGTGTATTCAGGATTGTGTAGTTTATCCATTCCTTCATTTCTAAACATTCTTCCCATTTCATAGACTTTATCGAAACCACCAACGATTAATCTCTTTAAGTATAATTCATTGGCAATTCTTAAATACATATCAATGTCTAAAGTGTTATGATGAGTGATGAAAGGTCTTGCATTTGCACCACCTGCAATTGTATTTAAAATTGGAGTTTCAACTTCCAAGAAGCCTCTGCTGTCAAGATATTTTCTAATAGAAGAAATAATCTTACTTCTCATAACAAAAACGTCTTTAATTTCAGGATTTACTATTAAATCAACATATCTTTGTCTATATCTTAAGTCAACGTCCTTTAATCCATGGAATTTATCCGGTAAAAGTTGAAGTGATTTTGTAAGTAAAACAACTTGTGAACTTCTAATAGAAATTTCTCCGGCATGAGTTGTGAAAACTTCCCCTTCAACACCAACAATATCCCCAAGGTCTAAAGACTTAACTTCTTCATAGCTTTCGCCTAAAACATCAAGCTTATTGAAAAGTTGGATTCTTCCTGAAAAGTCTTGCAAGTCCATAAAACAAACTTTACCATGACCTCTTTTAGTCATAATACGTCCTGCAAGTCTAACAACTTTTCCCTCATAATTTTCATAATTATCTTTTATTTCTTTAGAATAAATTATATCTTCAAACTTTTCAATTTCGTGTGGGTCTTTTCCCGCTTCTATCAATTCTTGTAGCTTTTGTCTTCTAACCAAAAGCATCTCATTTAGATTTTGTTCTTCCACTATATCACTCCTTAATTTCTCTTTATATCTTCTATTTTATAATCTACAACATTTCCATTTGGTAATTGAACTTGAACTTTAGTTCCTTTTTTCTTTCCTAAAATAGCTCTACCAACCGGAGATTCATTTGAAATTTTTCCTTCAAGAGGATTACTTTCAGCAGAACCTACAATTGTATATTCCATTTTTTTCTTAGTAGCAACTTGTACTAAACTAACAGTAGCTCCAACACTAACAGTATTGGTATCTATCTCTACCTCTTCAATTATTTTTGCATTAGCAATCATATTGTCAAGTTTTACGATTTTTTCTTCTATTTGAGCTTGTTCATTTTTAGCCTCATCATATTCAGAGTTTTCAGAAAGGTCTCCAAAATCTCTTGCAATTTTTATTTTTTCTGCTATTTCTTTTCTCTTAACAGTTTTTAATTCTTCTAATTCTAATTCTAATTTTTTTAACCCCTCAGCAGTCAAAAATATCTCTTTTTCGTCCATAACACTTCTCCTTATAAAAAATTATAATTCTATTCGTATTATTATACTAAATACAGAAGAAAAAGTCAATTTTTGACTGTTTTAAATGATAAAAAATCCACCTAACGAAACTTTTTGTGGGGAAATCATAAGCATAAAAATTCCATAAACAACTAAAAATCCCCAAAATAATAATCCTGTTTTATCCATAAAACTCTCCTAAAAAAATCTCACTCTTTCAAATGGAATATTTTATAAAAATAGCCTCTTTGGCTTTTACTATCCAGAGGCTATTAATATCACTTTAGTTAAAATAATCTTTTAACAAATTTTTCATAAAATTAATATCTGTAAATTCTTTTACCTTTTCAAAAGTATCCATATTTTTTATCAGCTTATCCTCATCAAGATATTCAAGATAAGCATTAATACACCAACTAAGTGCCCTTGAATACATATATGGCTTATATAAATTTACTCTTTCTTTAATATTTATTTTTTTATTTAAAAATCTTTCATAATTTTTGAAGAAGTTATCTTCATATTCTCTTGTTGTAATATAATCCGTTTTCCATTTTGTCGTTGTAACGACTACAAAATGTGTTATATCTTGGCAAGGGTCTGAAACAACAGCTTTCTCCCAGTCTATCAAATAACCTCTATCTCCAATTATGAAATTATTGGAATTAACTTCCGTATTATTTAAACATAAAATTCTATTTTGTTCAAAATATTTTTCATCACTTTTATTTTTTTCAAGGTAATTTAAAAATTTATCAAAAAAGTGTTTTTGTTCATCACTTACTTTTTTACTTGAAAAAACGTCTTTAAGCCAAAAGTTTGCCTCATTTATCCTATCTTGAAATAAATTTGTTTCAACGATAAATTCACTATGTGAAGAAACATCCAGCGAATGAATTTTTGCAAATATATTACTTGCAACTTCTCCGTCTTTTTCATAAATAAGTGGCCTACCCTCCAAATACTCCATTAGAATAACACCGTTTAATAACTTTTCAGAAGAATCATCAACATAATAGGCCTTTGGTGTAACGCCAGATTTTTCTAAAAACTTAAGAGTGTCGTACTCATATCTTATCTGATTTGGTAAATTCATCTGACTTCTTGAATTAAGTCTTAAGACGAATTTTCCCTTATCCGTATTTAGAAGATAATTTATATTATATTCTCCCTGTTGCAAAAAAGTAATTTCATAGTTATTAATTCCTAATTTACTTTTATTTTTTTCTATATAATCTATTACTTCTTTCAAAATTTCTCCTAATTTACTTTTTTATGTTTTTCATTGTAAATTTTCTTTATTAAGAAAACCAAAATTGAAACTGCAAATAAAATAAATAATCCTGTAACAAAAGTTTTTGAGCCACCTGTTAAAGTTCCGCCAATATATGAATAGATTATAGTTGCCGGTAATTGACCAAGTCCTGTCGCCCAGATAAAACTCCAAGCACTCATTGAAGTAAGTCCTGCTGCATAACTTATCGGGTCAAACGGAACGAATGGCAAAAGTCTTGCAATTAATATTGTATATTTTCCATATCTGTCAAAGAAAATTTCCACCTCATCAAGAGCAAATTTTGTTGCAAATTTTTCAGCAGTTTCTCTTCCTAAAAATCTTGCAATGTAAAAGCAAAGAATCGCACCTGCCATTGAGCTTGTCCAAGATAAAACTGCTCCAAATTGCCAACCGAATATAGCTGCATTTGCAAATGTTATAAAAAACGCAGGAATAGGTGCGGCGATTGATTGGAATACCATTAACATAAATGAAATGAAAATTGCCCAATTTCCATATGATAAAATATATTTCTTTACATTTTCTAAAACTTCGTCTGTACTTGAGCCTTTAAATAACAAAATAAATTCCTTTATCTTATCATTAACCGGCTTAACAAAAATACATATCAGCACAATGGCTAAAACTGTTAGTATTTTTATAATCGTAGATTTTTTTAATTTCATTTTTCCTCCTTAGAACACGTCTAACTAATTTCTCCACCTCAAGAGCTACCTGCCCCTGCAGTACAACCATAGCAATGATTTCCAAGAGCGATTTTTCTCTTTGGAAAATCACAATTTTTATAATCTGAAATATGTACTTTATCCGAATTTATCTTTAAATCTAATGCTTGATTAAAATCACAGTCAAAAATATAACCGTCATAAGATACATTAATTTCATTTCTACACATCAAAAACTCAACTGTATCTTCATTATAAGCGTTAAAAAGTTTAAGCATATAATTTTTAAGTTTATCTTTTTTATAAAGTCGCATACCAAATCTACCGATTGGATTATTAGTTATCGTAAATAAATTTGTAAAAATAATTCCGTATTCATCTAACAATTTTTTTCTATATTCAGTTTCTAAACTTTCTTGTGAATCAGGCAAAAAAGCACCATCAGGATTGTAAACTAAATTCAAAGCTAATTCTTTACCATATCCCACAGCATTTAATTTTTTCAAAACCTCTATTGAGTCCTCATACACTCCGACACCTCTTACACCGTCGGTAATTTCCTTTGTGTAAAAAGGAAGAGAGCAAAAAATTGTAACTCTATTTTTAGCATAAAAATCTATTAAATGTGAATACTTTTCATCTAATAAAATTGTTAAATTCGTTCTGACAATTACTTCTTTCGCAATCTTTCCGGACTCCTCAACTAAATATTCAAAATTAGGCATCATTTCAGGTGCACCACCTGTTATATCCATAACTTTGAAATTATGTTTTTTAAAAACATATAAGCAATCGTCCATAATATCTTTTTTCATATACTCTTTTCTATGAGGTCCTGCCTCAACATGACAATGCTTACAGGCGAGATTACAAATCTTTCCTATATTAAGTTGCATTGTATCCATACTTGAAGTATATAAAAATTTTTTATTTTCAACTTTTTCAAAAAATTTTGGAATATAATTTAAACATTCCAAAACTTTTCTCGAAAATTCTATTGTATTTGAAAATGAAATCTTTTCATCTTCCCGTTCTTGTTCTTCTTCAAAATTTCTTTTAATTAAATTAAAAATATTATCAACTCCTATAATTTAATTTCTGAAAGAGTGTTTTTCATTGTAAAACCATTTACAAGTGTTATACCTGCTTGCATTGAAGATGCAACATGTAAAACTTCTGTTAATTGTTCTTCAGTTACTCCCATTGAAATCAAAGTTTGAGTATATGCATCTATACAATATGGGCAACGTGCACTAAAAGCAACAGCTAATGCACAAAGTGCCTTTTCTCTCTTTGTTAAAGCTCCATCTGAAGTACTATCTCCATAATATTTTAAAAATTCGTCCCATAATTTTTTAGCTTCTTCACCTAAAACTCCATTTGCAAAATTGCCTAAATCTTTCTTTTCAAAATAATTGTTATTCATAAAAACACACTCCTTAAATATATATTTTCATAATAAAATTATATATCATTTTTCATCCTCTTTCAAATAAGATTTTTTTATGGATTTATGTGCAATTATAAGAACTTTTTATACAACAATGTTTTTACCAAAAATGACTTTTAATATTTCATATTTTATGTTAAAGTATATATGGTGATTTTATGAAAGAATATGCTGTTATAATTTTTACACGATTTCCGTCAAAGAATAAAGTAAAGACAAGACTTAGCAAAGATATTGACACAAATCTGGTTTTAAGCATACATAAAGCAATGGTTTTGGATACTATATCCGTTTGCAAAAATGATTTTTCCGATATTTTGTTATTCATAACGGAGTTTGAAAAATTAAATGAAGAAAATAAAAAATTTTTTGCCTTTGAAAAAAATATTTTTTCTCAAGGCGATTATCCTTTCGGAGAAAAAATGAATTTTGCATTTAAAAAAGCCTTTGAAATGGGATATAAAAAAGTTATTTTAATCGGAACTGACATTCCGACTATTTCCAAAAAAGATATAGAGACTGCACTTAAAAGCTTAGATGACTTCGATGCCTGTATAAACAAAACTTTCGACAAGGGATATTATCTAATAGGCTTAAAAAAGCTATGTAAAAATTTATTCGACGAAAAAATTTTTGAAACTAAATCAGTTTTTGAAAATACTATAAAAGTTTTAGAAAAAGAAAATTTAAGCTATACAAGTGCTAGAATTTTAAGAGATATAGACAATAAAGAAGATTTGGATTTTTTTGTAAAAAACGAAATGAATTTTTCAGAATATGAAAAACTAAAAAAACTATTAAAGGAGTGTTACAATGAGTAAGAAAAAAATTATTACCTTAATTTCAGTTATTCTTATGGTTATTATATCTTATTATATTTTCAAAATTTTCACTCCTGAAAAAATTAGAAATATAATTCAAGGATATGGTAAAAATGCATCATTCATTTACATTTTACTATTTTCAATTTTACCGATATTTTTCTTTCCCGTTCCAATTTTGGCAATCGCGGCAGGAATTTCATTCGGTCTTTTTGAAGGTGTTCTTTATACAATGATTGGTGCAATGATTAACAGCTCCATAATGTTTGTAATGGCAAAAAAATTTGCAAAAGATAAAGTCATAGAGCTATTTAAAACTAAGATAAGCGAAAAATGGTATAACAAGATGATTGCAATAGAAAAGAATAATGGATTTTTGATAATATTTTTGTTGAGATTATTGCCAATCGCTCCGTATAATGTAATAAATTATCTTTCAGGACTTACTGAAATTTCATTTTTAAGATATTCTCTTGCAACTTTTTTGGGAATCATTCCAGGAACATTTGTATTTTTAAATGTTGGAGATAAGGCGATAAATGTATATAGTGTAGAATTTGTAATTTCTCTTTTAGGCTTTTTGTTGCTAACTATATTTTCGATTATTTTGATAAAAAAAGTGGATAAAAATTAATATGAAATTAGCAGTTATAGTTCCAATTTATAATGATGATAAAATGATTGAAAATTTACTTGAGAAACTGAGTAATTTCAAAGAGATTGACGAGATAATAATTTCAAAAGCAGTTGACGATTTTAAAGAAAATAAGGTAGTCGAAAAAGAATACAAAGGGATAGAATATAAACTTTTGATTTCAAAAAAAGGCAGAAGTACGCAGATGAATACTGCCGTAAAATATACGGATTGTGATATTTTGTGGTTCATTCACGCCGATTCAGAATTTTTAAATTATGATATTGATAAAAAAATAAAAAATTTGATAGAAAATGAAAATATTAAATGTGGTGGGTTGAAAATAAAATTTAATCCAAACTCAATACTTTTGTCGATAATTGCATATCTTTCAAACCTTAGAGCAAAACTTTTTAAAATTTGTTTTGGTGACCAAAGTATTTTTATAACAAAAAAACTGTTTGAAGATATAAACGGCTTTAGAAATATTCCGATTATGGAAGATTTACAATTTTTCATAGATATAAAAAAACATATAAAAAATAAAAATTATTTTAAATTATTAAACGAAAAAATAATTTCTTCTTCCAGAAGATTCAAAAAAAATGGCACCCTAAAAACAATTTTTAAGATGCACAAATTAAAAATAATGTATTTTAAAGGTGTCGATACAAAAGAATTAAATAAAATTTACAATAATATGAAAGATAGATAGCTAAAAAGCTATCTATTTTCTATTTCTCTTATAAAATTTTAATTTCAAAGCGTTTTTAAAGTAATTTAAATCCACTTTTTCTTTAACACCCAAAATTTCACTTAGTATATGCCTAACATTTTTTACATTTGACTTTCCAAAACTTGCAGAGCAACTTGCACAATATGTATAAATATTATCCTTAATTTCCGATTTAACCTTATTCATCATTTCATCAGCCAAATCTTTCTCCTTGGACTTTGCTCCTCCACCCATTCCACAGCACATAACTTTTCTAAACTTAACTTTTCCGTTCGGAACAAAAGGCTTAATTTGTTTTAGAAGTTCATTCGTTCTTTTATCAGGACAAGGCATAAAAATTTCTGCCTCATCATCAATCACATTCAAAAGATTTTCTTCCTGCAATTTTTGATAAATTGAAATGACCTCTACATCCAATTTACTCTTAAAAAAGTAAAAACAATTCGGACACATAGTTACAATTCTTTCAACGCCTTTTTCTTTATACATTTTTTTAAGTCTTTCTAAATTTTTTTCAAAATCTGAAATAAGTCCACTATCTTCAAGCGGTTTTCCACAGCAATCAATGGAAAAGTCCATTTTACCCTCAAACAAGTCAATCAAATACTTTGTAGTTTCAGGATAATGTCCCGGAAAAGCACAACCGAACATCAAAATATCCTTTGACTTTATCTTTGAATTATTTCTAAACTTGTAGGGAGATTTCATAAACTTTACAGCCCCATAGCCACCTAAATCTTCTCTATGTGCAATGGCAACTTCTGCTCCGTCTAAATCCAAAGGACAAGCTCTAAGACAACTATCGCACATAAAACAACTCTTAGCAAGTGAAGGATTTTTCGCAAACTCTCCCAAGTCGATTTCATATTTAGTTAAAAACGAGCATTTTTTCGTACAAGCACTACAATGAATACATTCGTCAGCGACTTTGTTTAAATATTCTTTCATTATTTCCTCTTTATGTAATTATTTAACTAGAATTTACCCTTAACAAATTCAACATAAACAATTACAAATTTTCAATATGTCTAGACTTCGTATTCACCTACAAAGCACCATCTTGAAAATGATTCATCATATAATCTAACTTTAAAATTCAACATAGTTAATATTTCATAAACTATTGACGCTCTAATTCCTGTCGTACAATAGACAATAATTTCATCTTCTTTTGAAATTCCCTTATTCAAAATCAAACTTTCTATTTTTTCATTAGACAACAAATATCCCTCATCATCATACATTTTGGTATATGGAAAACTCATTGAGCCTTTTATATGTCCACCGAATTTTTCTCCAAAAATTATATGACCTTTGTACTCCTCTTCATACCTAACGTCCAAAATTTTCACATTTTCGTTTTTGTATATATTAAGCAACTCATCTGTTAAAATTGACTTTTCATATTCTAAAAATGCAGGGCTTTCCAAATCTATATTTGACTTTTGTAACATAGACTCGTCAGTTATCTCCTTAACAAATTCAGTTTTTAAAACTTCATTTACTCCACCGTCTAAAATGTAGCTTTCAATTCCACAAAAATTTAATAAAAACTTAAATCTTCCGTCCTCTCCCATACCACAATTTTTTGTAGTGTTTATATAAACTAAAACCTTAGAATCTTTATTTATTCCATATTTTGAAAATTTTTCAAGTAATAGCTCTTTTTCAAAAGGAAGTCCAACATATTTACAATCTTGTCCGTTCAAAAAAGTAAATTCTTTCCAATCCAAAACAACAGCCTTATCGTAGATAAAATCTCCAACCTTTAACATATCCCCTCTTGCATCGATTACAACAAAATTTTCACAATTTCTATTTTCTAAAATAAAATCTTTTCTTACAACAAAATCATTTTTAAACATAACAAACCCCTTATTAAATTATCAAATTTTTTAATATTACAATTAGATTTCTATATCTGCTACATTACTCCATAAAGCAAAAGATTCGTGATAAATTCTAACATTATAACCTAACATTTTAAAAATTTCAAAAATTAATGTAGCTCTTAAAGCAGTTGAACAATATAATATGATTGTATTTCTTTTTGAAATTTTCATTTCTATAATCATTTTTTCTATTTTTTTGTTATCTAATAAATACCCATCATTATCATAAATTTTTATATGAGGAAAATTTATTGCACCTTTTATATGACCTCCTACATAATCATCAAAAACCATAGTTCCATCATATTCTTCTTTATACCTTACATCTACAATTTTAATATTTTTATCTTTATAACATGAAAGTAGTTCTTTAGTTAAAATTGAACTTTCATATTCTAAAAAAGGCTTATTTATAAAATCTATACTTACATCTATAGTTTTATCATTTTTCTTATAAAATCCAGACCTTATAACTTCATCAATTCCTCCATCTAATATATAACAATCAATATTACATAAATTTAAAAGATATTTTATTCTTCCGTCTTCTCCCATAGAATTATAGTTTTTTGTATTAGTATATACTAATACAATTTTATTATTATCTATATTATATTTTAAAAATTTTTTTATTAAAACTTCTTTAGAATAAGGAACATTATCATAATAATCTCCTACATCTATTGATAAAAAAGAAAACTCTTTGTAATCTAAAATTATAGATTTATCATAAACAAAATCATTTTCTGTAAGTTTAATTCCTCTTGCATCTATAACTATAAAATTTTCATTATTTCTATTTTTTAATATAAAATCTTTTCTTACAATAAATTTATTTTTAAACATAACATTCCCTACTTTTCTAAATGTTTATAATAAACTTGAGTTCCACATTCACCATAACCTTCTTTTGAAAGTTCTTCAAACACTTTTAAAACATCTTTAAAAACTTCAAATCCTCTATCAGGTAAAAAGCTATTTGCAAGTTTTAAATCTTTTAAAAAATGTTTTGCATAAAACATAGCAGAAAAATCATTATCTAAAATAGCAGGAATATTTTTTAAAAGCTGTGTACTTGATGCAGAACCTTCTTTTACTGCATTAAAAACAGTTTTTACATCAAGACCTACAGATTTTGCATAATAAATTCCCTCACATGCTCCTGCCAAAGCCCCTGCTATCATAATTTGATTTGAAAGCTTTGCTTGTTGTCCAAATCCTTCTTTACCTTGATAAACAATATTTTTACCTAAAGCGTTAAAAATTGGTTTTGATTTTTCAAAAACATCAATATCGCCACCAACAAATATAGTAAGAGAAGCATTTTTTGCTCCAGTATCTCCACCTGTTACAGGTGCATCTAAAGCATTAATTCCTTTTTCTTTTGACAATTTATAAATTTTTTCAGAAAGTTTAGGATCACTTGTTGTCATGTCAATTATAATCGTATTTTTATTTACATTGTCAATAATTCCATCATTAAAATAAACTTCTTCTACATCTTTAGGATATCCAACAATGGTTATAACAAAATCTTTATCTTTAACACATTCTTTTATAGATGATTTACAAACAGCACCAAATTTTTCTAATTTTTTTGCTTTTTCTTGATTTCTGTTGTAAACATCAACACTAAAATTATTTTTCAATAAATTTAAAACCATATACGATCCCATTATTCCAGTTCCAATAAATCCAATTTTCATAAAAATCTCCTTTAATTTTATTTATATAAAAATTGCTTATATTTTTATACACATTAATTATAAAACATTTTAATAATTTTTTAAAGTATAAAAAATATTTTTGATATATGCTATTAAAATTTTACTGTACATTTGTAAATGATGTGAGACCAAAAATTATAAAAAAATATTTTTATGAAAAATTGTCTTCTTATGTTTTAAAAATATAATTTAAGGTATATATTAAGTGTGTGGTAGTGTTTAAAGATAATAAACTCCTCCCATAAGTTTTCCTTTTCTTCGCTACCACACTTACATACTGACAACATAAGTTTTGTTTTTACAATCCTCCCCAAAGTTTTGGTAATAAACTATTAATAACTTATTCCTTGTCGAATGTAATTAACTTTCCTATATAAAAAAGATGAGGGTATTTGCCGTCATCTTTTTTTGCTTTAATTTTTATTCTTTATATTCATTATAAAAATAATTTCACTATTCAACTCACGCATTGTAATAGTAAATTTATTTTATCGCATTAAATAAAGTTTTTAAACATATTTTTAAACTTTTTTAGATAAATTTAAAAAAGCCATAGATTTTACTCTATGACTTTTCCTTACTTATTTAACTTCTTTTAAGTCCGTTACTCTTTGTAAATTTCCTTTTATTGAATCGCTATCCATCAATGTTCTAAAGATTTTTTCGCTATCAATATTTATAACTTTTCTAACAACTTCTTTATCTTTGTTTCTATAGTTACGATTTTCGCTTCTATTTATTATAAAAGTTTTTTCTCCGTCTTTATCCTTGTACTTAACCACAAATTCAATACTTTCAGATCTACCTGCTATAACAACTTTTTTTGCTCCGTTTATGTTAATATCTGTTGTTAAAGTTCTTAAATCCAATTCAACGAAGTCTTTAACTTTTTTTACATCTACATTTACATTTGTTCTGTTATCCTCTCTATAAATTGAATTATTTCCTTCAATAGTCAACTTTTCGATTTCATCAGCAATATAATTTAATTTCTTTATTGTTGTATTTGGAATTTCAATTTTTTCATAATTTACATCTTTTATTGTAAATTCTTCAAATCTATTAAGTGAATTTTCAAATTCTCTTGTATTAAATAAATGTCTATCGTATGCACTAAAAGTCAATTCGTTTTTAAGCAAAGTTTTATCAACATCATCTTTACTATAATTAAAAGTTCTCATAAGTTCAATAGGATTTTTAACTTCTAAAACTATTTTAGTATTATCTTCATTAACAGACTCTCTACCAAAGTAATGATTAATTCTGTTATAGATTACTGCGTTTTCAACTTCTCTTTTAACTATATCAAATCTATCTCTTTCTTCAAATGGCATTCGTCTTGTTATAATATCAACTTTATTTTCATTTTTTTCGTCAATTTTTGCCTCATTATCAAAATATTTATCCTTGTAAGTAACGGTTATACGATTAAAGTTATCCTTACTTTTTTTGATTTCAACTTTATGGCCTCTATATTTACTAAGGTCTATATATTTTATTTCTTTTTCAGTTTTTAGTATTTCTTTAATTTTATAAGTGGTATTTTTCATAACTTCTCTGTCAATTCCACTTTGAATTTCGGCTAACATATAGTATGAGCCGGTAAATCCGACAACGATTAAACAAGCTGATGCTATTGCCAATACTTTTAGCTTAAAATTTTTACCTTTCATTTTCGTCCTCCTTTGTTTTACTTCCATAAACTCTTGAGTACATAAATTTTGTCTTTATCCAGTTATTATAATTCAAAACCATTCTATATATAGCTATTGAATAGTATTTAATTACAATACACATCATCATAAAAAGTCCTATTGCAAGCATTATCGGGAATATTATCCACAAAAAGCTAAGTGATAGTGATGATAGTGCTGTTAATGTTATTGGAGTTAAGAAGATTGCAACGCCAACACCTGTAACTGTAATTACAACAAAGAAAAACCAAATTCCACCTAACAATATAAGTAGCATTGCAAAAATAAGTGAAATTATCATAAGGAAAAACATTCCCTTTGAAAATATGGATATCAGAATCAGGTTTATTATCGCAAGCCAAAATGAAAAAGAAAATCCTATTTCTAAAATATCAAGCGTTCCTTTAAGTGCAAGAAACAAATAGAACATTATAAACAAAATATTTATACTTGTTAAAAATCGACCTTGTTTTGTATCAAAGCCTTTATTTGTCCTAACCAAAAATGACATTGAAATTGTAAAAATTCCAAGCATTATTGTTAAGCCAACAGAAAATCTCAATCCTAACATAATTTGAAAAACTGAAAATATTGCAAAAAACATAAATGCAAATATTCCATATTTTTCAAAAAACTTATCGGCTTTGTTTTCTAAAATTCCCATACTTCCATTTTGACTTGAAAGACCATTTTCAAACCAGTTGTCAAACTTCCTGCTAAGACCTGAAAATATTCCGTCTTTTTTTACAACTTCTCTATCTTCCATTTTAAGCTCTTGAACAATTTTTTTAGGAGAGCCTAATTCCAAAATAATTTCAGATTCAGTCTTGCCGTCTAATTTACCATTTAAGAAATATTCTTCATAATCTCTTAAAATATCCAAACTTTCTTCCTCTGAATAAGATTTTAAAAGATAGTCCTTTAATACATCTAAATATTCAATTTTATTCATTACTTTCACCTCTTTTCAAAATATTATCCATTCCTATTTTTAAAGTTTCCCAAGCCTCCAGTTGCTTTTCGTAATGCTCTATACCGGAAACAGTAATTCTGTAATACTTCCTTGCAGGTCCTTCATTCGACTCAACAATATAAGTTTCAAAAAAACCCTCTTTACTAAGACGTCTAAGGATTGGATAGATTGTTCCTTCGCTTACTTCGATAGATTTTGAAATGTTTTGTACGATTTCATAACCGTACATATCTTTGTCCCTTAAAAAACTCAAGACACAAAGGTCTAACAAACCCTTTTTAATTTGCGTATCCATTTTTACCTCCTTTTTTGATTTATATAAATGTTGATTATTTTTTCTAGCTCTAACTTTATTTAACTTTAGATATTTATGACGGACGTTGTAGAATAGTTCATGCTCCCATTTCATCAAAACCTCTTTTTTATAACTCTAATAAAGTTACGGTGTAACTATTTAGCTAAAGATAAGTAATAACCCATGCACCTATTACATCGAAACCTCTTTTTTATAACTTTAATAAAGTTACGGTGTAACTATTTAGCTAAAGATAAGTAATAACCCATGCACCTATTAGATCAAAGTTTACTTTTTTATAATTTGTTTAAGGTAAACTTTGATGAAATAATCTTAAAGTTGATACTCAACTTTAAGATTATTATAGCACACTACTATTTATAACACAATACCTTTTATAATATTTTTTTAAATTTTAATTTTTTCTTTGTAAATTTATACATTTAAACTTTTGTTGATTTTCTTTCTCACGTTATGATATAATAAATATAGAGTTATAAAATAACGTTATTCTAATTTAATAATATTAAATACATAAATTTTATATTGGAGGTATTATATGAAACTTTTTTTTGAGTATCCAAACTGTACTACTTGTAAAAGAGCTAAGAAATTTTTAAAGGAGCACGAAATCGATTTTAAAGAAATCAATCTTAAGGAAGAAACTCCTACTAAGGCTCAACTTGAACTTGTTCAAGGCTATATGGGAATAAAAAGACTTTTTAATACAAGTGGTAAAACTTACAGAGATTTGAATTTGAAAGAAAATTTCAGTTCGCTTTCTGTTGAAGATGCTATTGAAATGCTGGTTAATGATGGCTCACTTATCAAAAGACCTATCTTAATCGACGAAGAAAATGAAGTTTTTCTTATCGGATTCAAGGAAAACGAATGGCAAATTTTATTAAAAAAATAATCAATAAAGGAGATAAAAATGGAGCAACAATATTCATTAGTTGAAATTTATCCGTCCTACGATAGTGATGAATTTCAAAACGATTTTAAAAAAATAGATACTTTACTTTTAGATTTTGAAAAATTAAATTTAGAAGATAATATCGAATGTGTTAAAAAAGTTATAAAAATCTTGGAAGAAGTTAATACTACAATTTATAGAGTTTTTTCATTCATCGAGCTTAATCAAGCAATTAACACAACAGATGAAAAAACTACTTATTATAGCAATAATTTAAGCGCAAAGCTTTCAAATTATGCAAAAACTTTTACAAAAATGGATAATTTTTTAGGTGGAATTACTGTTGACATTACAAAAGACGATTATTTAAAGGAATATGAATATTTCTTTAAAACTAAAAAAGATGCTTTAAAACATATCTTACCTGAGGATATTGAAGAAGTTATCGCAAAGATGAAACTTTCAAGCTCAAATGCTTGGGAATTTATGTTTAACTTTTTAACTTCAAAGGCGTCTATCGAATTTAATGGAGAAGAAAAAACTTTAAGTGAAATTAGAAACTTGGCTTATTCTCCGGACGCAAATGTTAGAAAAGAGGCTTTTTATAAGGAATTGAAACTTTATGACAGCATAAAAGATTCAATCGCCTTTTCACTTAACAATATAAAACAAGAAGTAAATACCACTTCAAAGATGAGAGGTTTTGAATCTGCTCTTGAAGAATCTCTACACAACGCAAGATTAAAAGAAGAAACTTTAAAGGCTCTTTGGTCAAGTATTGAAGATTATCTTCCACATTTTAGAAGATTTTTCAAACATAAAGCAAAACTTTTAGGCTATGAAGGCGGATTAAAATTCTACGACTTGTTTGCAAGTATCGGAGAAAGCGACAGAACTTTCACAGTTGAAGAAGCTCAAGAATTCTTATTGAAACATTTTGCAACTTTTTCAGATGATATGGTAAAAATGGTTAAAGGAGCTTTTGACAACAATTATGTTGACTACTTCCCTAAAAAAGGAAAAGTTGGTGGAGCTTTTTGTAGCAATCTTCCATTTATAAAACAATCCAGAGTAATGATGAATTTTGATGGAAGCCTTTCTTCTGTTTTAACTCTTGCTCACGAATTAGGACATGCTTATCATGGACTTCATGTTGAAAATCATTTACCATTAAATTGGGATTATTCAATGCCAGTTGCTGAAACAGCTTCAATTTTCAACGAAAACTTGATTATGTCTGCATCACTTAAAGAGGCAAATGAAAAAGAAAAAATAACTTTAATGGAATCACAAATTTCAGACTGTGCGCAAATTACAGTTGATATTTATTCAAGATTTTTATTTGAAAAAGAAGTTTTTGAAAGAAAACTTGACCACTTTATGATGAGTGAAGAACTTGAAGAAATTATGAGAAATGCACAAAAACAAACTTATGGCGACGGACTTGACGAAGAAACTTACCACCCATTTATGTGGGCTTGTAAACCTCATTACTACTCAGCAGGTTTCTCATATTACAACTATCCATACTCATTTGGTGGACTTTTCTCAAGAGGACTTTATGCAATTTACAGAGAAAATCCAAATGGATTTGTAGAAAAATATCAAGAGCTTTTAAGAGCAACAACAATCAACACTTGTGAAGACGTTGCAAAAGTTATGGATATCGACTTAACTAAAAAAGATTTCTGGTTAAAATCATTAGAAAGCATAAAAGTTCAAATCGACGAATTTATAGAATTAACAAGTAAATAATAAACGACTAGCATTTTAAAAGGACAGCTCACAGGCTGTCCTTTTGTTTGCATTGAATATTACATTTTTTTAGTTTTCTCTTATTCCATTTGGAATTATAATTTCTTTTAACAATTTTTCTTCCTCTTTAATTCTAATATACATTACAAAAATATAAAAAGGAGAAATTACAATAGCTGTATATAACGCATGACAAAGTAAAGCAAGCCCTGTTAATTCAGGTAAAATATTTAAAAAATAGTTCGGATGCTTTACATTCCTAAAAAGCCAATGGTCAACAAATTTATGATTATTTAAAATCATAAGTTTAACTGTCCAAATATCCTTTAACAATCTTGTAACCGTATAAAGCATAAATATTGAAAAGACTATTAAACACAAGCCAAGCAAACTGATTTTATCAAAGTTTGGTTTCCTAATAATCGCCTCAATAAGACAGAATAAATAAAATAATATATGTAAGATAGTAATTCTCTTAGAATTTTCTACTCCATACTCTCTTCCACCGTCTTTAATTATTTTTTTCTCGTTTTTAATTGAAATTTTAAGAAAAAATAATCTAATAATAAAAACTGCTACAACAATAGCATAAATCATATAACTCATATTACCCCCAAATAATTGTTATATAATATTCAATGCAATTAAGAATATTTGAACATATCTCCACTTTGATAAATTTAAATGGTAAATATGATGAAATAAATATTCTTTTACACGAGAATCGTAAACTCATATTTATTTGAACATATCTCCATTTTGATAAATTTAAAAAGGTAAATATGATGAAATAAATATTCTTTTACACGAGAATCGTAAATTCATATTTATTTTAACATAAAATTGAACTTTTTACCATAATTTCAATATCTTTTTTTCGTAAAAAAAATAGAGCCCCAAAGGCTCCTATTGGCTCTATTTTTTCAATCTATTTTCTTTTTGCAATTCCAGGTGTAGTCATTGAGAACACGTCTAGGATATTGTCGATTTCTTCTTCAGTCATAATTTTTTCTGAGATTAAAACTGCTTTTACAGGTAAGTTTTGTTCAATAGCTTTATGAATAACTTCAACAGATTTTTCGTAACCGATATGTGGTGCGAATGCTGTTACTATTCCGTAGCTATTGTGTACCATATTTTTAGTTCTTTCTGCATTTGCAGTAATTCCTAAGATACAGTTGTGAACGAATGTACTTGCTGCTCTTCCGATTGTTTCTACTGATTCAAATAAGTTGTAGAAAATAACCGGTTCAAATGCGTTAAGTTCAAGTTGTCCTGCTTCTGCTGCCATTGTAACTGCAACGTCATTTCCAACACAGTTGAAAGCTACTTGTGATACAACTTCAGGGATTACCGGGTTTACTTTACCGGGCATAATTGAGCTACCTGCTTGTCTTGCAGGTAAGTTGATTTCTGCAAATCCGCAAGTTGGACCAGATGACATAAGTCTTAGGTCGTTTGCAATTTTTGACATACTGATTGCACAGCTCTTAACAAGCCCTGAAACGTGAACGAAAACGTCAATATTTTGTGTTCCGTCAATTAAGTCATCTGCTTGTACTAATTCCAAGTCTGTAACTTGTGCAAGATTTTTTACGATTTTATCCATATAGCTAACATCTGCATTAAGTCCTGTTCCGATTGCAGTTGCTCCCATATTTACAGTTCTTAAAACTCTACAAGCTGTTCTGAACAATTTAATATTTCTTGAGATAACTGTTGAATATGCTCTAAATTCTTGTCCAAGTCTAATAGGAATAGCATCTTGCATTTGTGTTCTTCCCATTTTAATAACATCGTCAAATTCTTTTGCTTTAAAAACTAAAGCCTTTTCTAATTCATATAAACTGTCGATAGTTTCTTCTAAAAGTCTGATAAGTGCAATTTTACCACTTGTTGGGTAAACGTCATTTGTAGATTGTCCCATATTTACATCATCATTTGGGTGAATAATTGAGTAATCTCCAAGTTTTCCACCTAAATGCTCGATAGCGATATTTGCAATTACTTCATTTGCATTCATATTGTGGCTTGTTCCTGCTCCCCCTTGAATCGGGTCAACGATGAATTGATCTAAATATCTTCCCCAAATAATTTCATCACAAGCATAAACTATTGCATCTTTCTTTTCTTCACTTAAAACTCCTGCCTCAAAGTTTGTAATAGCACAAGCTTTTTTAATTTCTGCAACAGATTTAATCATTTCAGGATTTGTTTTTCTTCTTGTAATCTTAAAATTTTCTGTCGCTCTTTGAGTATGAATTCCGTAATAAGCATTTTCTGGAATTAAACATTCCCCAATACAATCGTGTTCAACTCTATATCCTTGTTTTGCTTCCATAATTATCTCCTTTTATCTATATAAATTTAAAATTTAAACCATTTTCTTAGGGTCAACAATTTTATCAAATTCTGACTCTGTTAAATAACCGAAGTGTAAAACTGCCTCTTTCAAAGTGATATTTTCCTTAAAAGCATATTTTGCACATTGACTGGCTTTGTCATATCCAATATATGGATTAAGTGAAGTTACAAGCATTAAAGATTCACTCAAATACTTGTCAACAACTTCTTTATTTACCTTTATACCCTTTACACAGTTTTTAACGAATGAATCCATTGCATCTGCAAGTAAATTTACAGATTCAACAAAACTATGAATTATAATCGGCATATAAACATTAAGCTCAAAATTTCCTTGAGATGCACTAAAGCTGATAGTCGTATCATTTCCTAAAACTCTGGCACAAACCATTGTAAGAGCCTCTATTTGAGTTGGATTTACCTTACCCGGCATAATTGAACTGCCCGGTTCATTTGCAGGGATTTCAATTTCAGAAAAACCGCAACGAGGTCCACAAGCCAAAAATCTTATATCATTTCCAATCTTGATTAAATCCATTGCAAGTGCTTTAATTGCTCCATGAGAAACAACAACAGCGTCTTTCATAGTAAGTGAATGGAAGAAATTTTCAGCAGGTTTGAATTCTTTTCCTGTAATTTTAGAAACATATTTTGCAACAATGTTTTTGAAATTTTCTTTTGTATTTATTCCGGTACCAACGGCAGTTGCTCCAAGTGAAATTTCTAAAAGACCTTTTCTTGTAAATTCAATATATTCTAAACATTTTTCAATAGAATGTCTATAACCGCTAAATTCTTGAGAAATTTTTATAGGCACAGCATCTTGTAAATGTGTTCTACCAATTTTTATAATATCACTATTAGCCTCTTCAAAAACCTTAAAAGCCGAAATCAAATTTTTCATTGACGGAATAAGTTTTCTATCTATAACATCTAAACAAGCGATATGTAAAGCAGTTGGAAAAGTATCGTTTGAACTTTGAGATTTATTTACATCATCATTAGGATGAATTAAAGTTTTTCCCACCTTTTGATTTGCAAAATTTGCAATAACCTCGTTCAAATTCATATTAGTTTGAGTACCACTTCCTGTTTGAAAAATAACAAGAGGAAAATGTTCATCTAAATTCCCTGCAAAAATTTCTCTAATCGCCTCTTCTATTGCAGAAAATTTTTCCTTGTTCAAATCGCCAAGCTCATAATTTGCCATAGCACAAGCATATTTAACAGTTGCCATAGCTCTTATAACCTCTGTCGGCATTTTGTAATTTCCAATTTTGAAATTTTCAAAACTTCTTTGCGTAGTAGCCCCCCAAAATTTTTCGCTATCTACTTTTATCTCTCCGATAGAGTCTTTATAAATCTTATAACCCATTAAAAACCCTCCTACAAATTTTATTTTTAATCATACACACATATTATAACATAAAATTTTTAAAAAAACATATTTTTGTTTAGTAATTAATAAAATAACGATTTGTTATCATAATGCACAACTGTTTCATATTTGTTTGATTTCAAATTAAAATTAAACAACAAAAAAAGACTATGCTCTTAAACACAGTCCAATTTAATTTATTTTCTTTTTAAAATAGGCGAAATTCTTTTATACAACAATGTTGTTACAATTGATGTAACAAATGTTTTTACAAGATTGAAAGGTAAAATTGAAAATATCATTAATGTAAAATAACTCTTTACAAGTGGATTTATCTTTGCAACCATTCCAACAAAAGCATTTAAATCAATCTTTAAAAGCTTTGCATAAAGTGGAAATATAACAAAATAATTGCTCAAAGTTGCAACTAAAGACATTGAAATACTACCAATTAAAAGTCCTAGTAACGCTGATTTTTTGCCTTTATTTTTTTTGTAAATAAAAGCTGTTGTTAAAACGAAAGTTGATGAAACTATCAAGTTTGAAAGTTCTCCAACATAAAAAGTTTTTGTTCCGTTAATTACAATATTTAACAAAATTTTTATACACACAATCAAAAAACCTGCTAAAGGTCCCATAGCAAAGCCTCCAATTAATGCAGGTAATTCTGCAATATCCATTTCCATAAATGTAGGTGCAAAAGGTAATGGAACTTTAATAAACATCAAAAGTACACTTATTGATGCCAAAATTGAAATTTTTGTAATTTCTGAAATACCGAATTTTTTCTTATTCATAATAACCTCCTAAATTTTAGCATAAAAAAAACGCCTATCTTTAGGGCGTACAAAATTCTTCTCTCATCCAGACTTTAACTGTCGGTATTGGAATTTCACCAATTCAGCATAATGCTCGCAGACTTTACTGCCGGTGAGGAAACGACCCTCGCCCTGAAGACAAAACGAGTATAGCACAAATAATAAATATTGTCAAGAAAAAAGAGAGAATAAAAATTCTCTCTACTTTAAGTTCTTTCTTGTAAATATCATCTTACCTGCAGGTGTTTGCAATATACTTGTTACAGTTGTTTCAATAGTCTGTCCGATATAATCCTTTCCGTCCTCTACTACAATCATTGTACCGTCAGAAAGATAACCTAAACCTTGTTCCGGCTCTTTACCACGATTTATAACTTCAACTATTAGTTTTTCTCCTTGAATTACAACCGGTTTTATCGCAAGTGCAAGTTCATTTATATTCAGTATTGAAATTTTTTGCAATGACGCAACCTTATTTAGATTATAATCATTTGTAATAAGTCTGCCATGTAAATCCTCTGTCAATTTCAAAAGTTTATGGTCAACTTCCTTAATGTTTTTATAATCTTTATCCACAATTCTAACCTCAATATCTTTTTCCTTTTGGATTCTATCTAAAATATCAAGACCACGCCTACCTCTTTGTCTTCTGTTTGGGTCCTCAGAATCTGCAATATATTGTAACTCCTTAACCATAAACATAGCAATTATAATAGGCCCTTCTAAAAATCCCGTTTTTATTATATCATGAATTCTTCCATCAATAATTACAGAAGTATCCAAAATTTTTGGATATGAAGTTCCCTTTTTTACAGATTTTTCCCTTGAAAAAAGTTTAAATTTTAAAATTTCTTCCTTTTTACTTATTGCAACCTTAACCCCAATAAAACCAAATACTACATATATAAATATACTAATAGTTGCACTTAATAAATTTCCAATTACAGGAAAATTTAAATTTGAAATAGGTAAAGAAACCAAAAATGCTATAACAAGTCCAACGATAAGTCCAGCTATTGCTATCACAATATCTGAAGTTGGAGTTTTTTGTGATTTCTTCATAACATCTTCAAAATTAACAGTAAGTTTTTTTAGAATCATAGGGAATAATAAATAAAAAATAATACCAAAAATAATTGCAAAAACAGAATAAACTGAAACTAAAACAAATTTACTTAAACTTAACTCTACAACCTGACCAAGTCCATAGGCTAATAAAATTCCCAAAAGCCCCCCAAAAACAAAGGTCAAGTACCTCAAAACTTTAAACATACTCTCCTCCTAATGCTCCATAGAATACTCTATGATTTTATTAATTTTATTTTTTGAAAAACCACTAACCATAACAAACTCGGAAACCAAAATTTTCTTTGCAAGATTTAACATAAACAACTCTTTTAAAGAAAGTTTACCCTTTTCATTTCTTATAGCAAGCCCTTTTAAAACATAAGCTATATCAAAAATATCCAAAGATTTCATTCTCTTTGTATTTTCTTTATACCTTTGTACCCAATTTTTTGGCATAGGAAACTCACTCTTGTTCAAATAGTCATACACTTCATCTAAAGTATCCTCATCGACAAGCTTTCTAAACTCAAACTTATCAATATCATTCTCTTTAATAAAAATATGTAGATTTTGTTCAAAAGGAAGTTCTATAACATAAAATTTTTCAAAAACCTCTCCTATCTTTTTTTCTTCTATGCCCTTAATCATTCCTGCCCCATGCATAGGATAAAATATTTTTTCGCCAACCTCCATTATAATCTCCTAAAATTTCCGTTCACATTTAGACAACAATTCATTACAATACTATTATACAACAAAAGTCAAAAAATTTAAAGGATAATTTCAAAATTAACAAAAACAAAAAGGAGCATTTGCTCCTTAAAAATAAAATTTACAATTTTGACCTAATCTTTTCAATCTCTTCTTTAATTTCTTTTTGATTTTTTAAAACTTTATCTAATTTATACGAAAGTATACATAATATCGTAAATAAACAAAATACTATAACTGTATCCATAAAATCACCTAGAATATCCTAATTTACTTAAATCTGGAGCTGTATCACCTTCATAAGTCATGTACCCATCATAATTAAAAATATAATATTTACTTCCTATCTTACAAAGACATCCTGCTAAAGCTCCATAATCTTTCAGAACATGATACATCCATTTATCTCCATATCTTTCCCAACCATTTAACTCTTTTAACTTTCCTCCAATATTAAACCAGTACCATTTATTATTTATTGATAACCATTCTGATTCACTATACCTTGGGTCAAACATAAAAGAATCATTTCCTTGAGGGTAGAAATAATACCAACCTTTATAGTCATCATCATAAAGCCAACCCTCTCTACATTTTCCGTTGGTTTTATAATACCACATACTCATTCCATATCTACTTATTTCAATCCAACCATCTTTAACTACTTTAAGTTTTACATTGTTATATGCGTCAAAATCAAAATATCGTTTTCTAATTCTGTTTTCCTCAGGCTTTTCTTTTAATAAAAAAATTATAAGAGGTATAAACAAAATCAAAACAAAAAATATTTTTTTGTTTTTTATCTTCACAATAACACTTCCCTTATATGTTTTTATATGCTTATAATATCACTTCATCTTAAAAAAGTCAACATTCAAAAAAAAAGGAGCCTTTGCTCCTTAAAAATTGTTTTTTAGTATAACTTTAACAAAATCTTTGTTGTCTTTGGTTTTTTTTATATTTTTAACCAAGTTTTCCATAATTTCGTTAGTGTTTGTGTTTGAAAGTTTTCTTCGAATTAGATTTGCTGTTTGCATTTCTTCTTCAGTTAAAAGTAAATTATCTTTTCTTGTGCCTGATTTGTAAATATCTATTGCAGGGAAAATTCTAAGCTCGGAAAGTTTTCTACTCAAATGAATTTCCATATTTCCCGTTCCCTTAAATTCTTCATAAATCATATCGTCCATTTTACTTCCCGTATCTACAAGTGTTGTTGCAATTATGGTTAAACTTCCACCGTTTTCTACATTTCTGGCAGAGCCAAAAAATCTTTTAGGCTTATGCAATGCAAAGGGATCAAGTCCACCTGTAAGTGTCTTTCCTGAAGATGGTGTATTTACATTGTAAGCTCTTGAAAGTCTTGTTATGCTGTCAACCAAAATTACAACGTCCTCGCCAAGCTCTACAAGTCTTTTTGCTCTTTCAAGCACAAATTCTGCAAGTCTTATATGATTTTGTGGTAATTCATCAAAAGTTGATGCTATTACTTCTGCATTTGTAAATCTTTGCATCTCTGTAACTTCTTCAGGCCTTTCGTCAACAAGTAACACAAAAATTTTACTCTTTGGATAATTGACTTCTATTCCTTTTAAAATCGAACGCAACAAACTTGTCTTTCCTGCTTTTGGAGGTGCGACAATCAACGCCCTTTGTCCTTTTCCAATCGGTACTAAAAGGTCAATTATTCTTGTTGAAACTTCATCTTTTTTATTTTCTAAAATATATTTTTCATTTGGATAGATTGGAATTAAATCGTCAAAATCTTTTCTAGATTTTAAATCTGAAATTTTTATATCATTTATTTCATTTATATAGATAAGCGGAGAAAATTTTTCCGTTTCCTTTCTATCTCTCGTTAATCCCAAGATTTTATCGCCTTTTCTAAGTCTAAATCTCCTTATCTGAGTTGGAGAAACATAAGTGTCCTCCTCTCCGGAGTCGTAGCCATTTGAACGTAAAAAACCGTAGCCATCTGCTGTAATGTCGATTAAACCACAAACCGACTTTGTATTGGTCTTTGTATCATTTTCGTTTTCAATCGACTCACTAACGACAGTTTTTCTTGAATCTTCACTTTCAAATCCATTATCAGCCTTTAAAATTTCAGCAATTAACTCATCTTTTTTATATTTTGAAATATTTGCAATCCCATAAGACTTTGCAATAGTCTTTAATTCATCAAGATATTTTCCTTTTAAAAGTTCTATATTCATACTATCTCTTTATCTTTGTATATTCAGGTTTTTTAGAAATTCTGTGAGTTGCTTCAATATTTCTAACTGTTCCTGTTTCCGCTCTCATTACAACTGAGTAAGTCTTAACTTTATCGTTACCGATATGTCTAACTCCGTTTAAAAGTTCGCCGTCAGTTACACCTGTTGCAGCAAATAAAACTTCTTCACCCTTTACTAAGTCGCTCATTTCTAAAACTTTTAATGGGTCTTCAAGTCCCATAGCCTCACATCTTTTGAACTCTTCTTCATCAGCTGGAACAAGTCTGCCTTGGAAAACTCCACCTAAAGCCTTAATAGCAGCTGCAGCTAAAACTCCTTCAGGTGCTCCACCGATTCCAACCATTAAATCGCAACCACTATTTTCAATACAAGTTGCAATGGCTTGAGCAATATCTCCTGCTTCAAAAAGTTTTATTCTTGCGCCAAGTTTTCTAACTCTATCTATAATATCTTGATGTCTTTCTCTATTTAAAATACTAACTGTAACTTCGCTAACTTCTTTTCCTAAAGCTCTTGCAAGTCTTCTGATATTCATTTCTATTGGTAAATCAATATGAATACAGTCAACAGCCAAAGGGCCTGCTGCAATTTTATCCATATACATATCAGGTGCATGAAGTAAACAACCTTTAGGAGCACAAGCTGCAACAGCTATTGCATTTGGCAATCCATTTGCTACAAGAGTTGTTCCGTCAACAGGGTCAACTGCAATATCAACCTTTGTTACATCTTCTTGTCCATTCCCAACAACTTCGCCTATGTATAACATAGGAGCCTCGTCCATTTCTCCCTCTCCGATAACAACAGTTCCTTCGATAGGAAGTTCGTTGAACATTGACCTCATAGCCTCAACAGCCGCTCCGTCAGCGCCATTCTTATCACCTTTTCCTAAAAAATATGATGAACGAATTGCTGCCGCTTCTGTAACTCTAACTAAATTTAAACTTAAATTTCTATCCATAATTATCTCCTTATACGTTTAAAACTTATTTTTCTGTATTAACACTTTCCCAATCTTTTAAAAACTTTTCTATCCCAATATCTGTAAGTGGGTGTTTTAACATTTGTTTGAATACTTTATAAGGTACTGTTGCAATGTCTGCTCCACTCTTAGCAATTTGAAGAACATGCATAGGAGTTCTAACAGATGCAGCAATAATTTCAGTATCTATTGCATAGTTACTAAAAATTTCAAAAATATCTTCAATTAAAATCATTCCGTCTGAACTTATATCATCAAGTCTGCCTAAGAACGGACTAACATAAGTAGCTCCTGCCTTTGCTGCAAGTAGTGCTTGAGTCGCTGAGAAGATTAAAGTAACATTTGTTTTAATTCCGTCTTTACTCAAAATGCTAATAGCCTTTAAACCCTCTTCAGTCATTGGAATTTTTATTACAATGTTTTTATTTATCTTTACAAGTTCTCTAGCCTCTTTTACCATTTCTTCGGCTTCTAAGCTAATTACTTCTGCTGAAATAGGTCCGTCAACGATTGATGTAATTTCAGTTATAACTTCAACAAAACCCCTTCCCTCTTTTGCAATTAAAGACGGATTTGTTGTAACACCATCAAGAATTCCCCATTTACTTATTTCTCTTATCTCATCTACATTAGCAGTGTCAATAAAAAATTTCATCACTTGCCTCCTAAAAAAATTTAATCTATTCGTAATATATTTTACCACAAAACAATTCAAAATGCTATTAAATGTTAAGTATGGGTATATATTTTATAGTATGATATTTTCAAAAATGGAGGTTTTTATGAATAAGTTTTATAAAGAAATATGCAAATATTATGAAGATATTTTTCCAAAAAATGAAAATCAAATAAATTTTTTAAATAATATTTCAGATGGAAAAGATTATTTAGACATCGGTTGTGCGACAGGACTTGTTGCAAAAAATTTAAAAGATTTAGGAAAAAATTTAACTTGCATCGACTTGGAAGAAACTATGGTAACCGAGGCAAAGAAAAAAGGACTTAAAGTCTTTAAAAAAAATATGCTTGAATTAGATTTTGAAGAAAAATTTGACGTTTGCTATTGCATTGGAACAACAATCGCCCACTTGGAAGATAGAAACGAAATTTGTAGCTTTATCTTAAAAACTATGGACTTGTTAAAAGAAAACGGAAAATTAGTTTTAAGCTGGGTAAACTTTAAACCTTTCATTTTGAAAAATGATTTATTCCTTGGCGCATTGCCAACACTTGGAACAAAAGTAAAATTCACAAGAAATTATTACAGAGAAAATAGTAAAATTCGTTTTAATACAGTTTTAACAACAGAAAACGAAACATTTGAAAATACACAACTCTTAGTACCTCTATTAGTTGATGATGTAATTTCATTCATAGAAAGATTGGGATTAAAATACGAAATTTACGGAAATTTCAAAAAAGATAAATTTGACGAAGAAAACTCTCCGTCAGTTGTATTTGTAGTAAGTAAATAGTAGATAAAAAAACAGCTAGACGACTAGCTGTTTTTAATTTATTTTTTTAATTATTTTCTTGATGCTTGGAATATGCTTTCGATTGATGTATCAAGCATTTTATCAAATTCTTCTTGTGTTTGGTTTACATTTAAACCTTCTGATAAAGCTCTTGAGAAACTTGCTATAACTCCGTTATTCTTAGCTAAAAGTTCGTTTGATTCTTCTCTTGTGTATCCACCTGAAAGGGCAACAACTCTAACAACTCTCTTATGTTCAACCAATTCTTTATAGAAATTAGAAACTGTTGGTAATGTAAGTTTTAACATTACTTCTTGTCCTTCTTCCAACTTATCAAGTTCTTTTAGGATTTCTCTTTTTAAGATTTCTTCACATTTTTCTTTTTCTAAAGAATTTATATCAACTTCAGGTTCAACGATTGGAACAAGTCCCCCTGCAATTATTTGTTTTGCAAAGTCAAATTGTTGTGCTACAACTTCTTTAATAGCATCTTCGTTTGCACATTTAATTACTGAACGCATTTTTGTTCCGAAAACTCCGTATTCAACACCTTTTTTAACAATTTCTTTTAAATTTGGAATTTCTTTCATAAGTTGAACGCCGTTTTTTTCTTCCGCTAAGCCTTTATCAACTTTTAAAAATGAAACTATTCCTTTTTCATTCCATAAATAATCTGGAGTGAATTTACCATTAACTTTTCTTTCCATTGTCATTTCAAATAAAATAGCACCTAAGATACGTTCTTTAGTGAAAGCCTTTGAAGTAACAATTCTTGAACGCATTTCGTGAATTAAATCGAACATTTCAGCTTCGTTTGAATAAGCATCTTCATTTACACCATATAATCTTAATGCTTTCGGTGTACTTCCACCACTTTGGTCTAAAGCTGCTATAAAACCTTCATCATTTTTAATTCTGTTAAATTTTTGTAAATCCATATTTCCTCTCCTTAAAAATTATTAAGTATTTTTTACTTTATGTATATTTTACCATATTTGAGTTAAGTTTGCAAAGTTAGTAAATAGCTTAATTTCAATATTTGCTTAACTTAACTTTTTCTTGAAAAGTGTAAAAGAGCGACTTACAAGAGTAATACAAAGACTTTCATAAATAAACTTGCAAATATTAAAGAATTAGAAGAATTAGAAACTATAATAGAAAAAAGAAAGGAATTTTAAAAATGAATAATGTTATATCAATTTTACACGATATTGAATATGGAAGAAAATATTTATGTATAAATATAACAAATGAAATGCTTTTAAAATTAATAGATTTTTTCAAAATAAAAAAAGAGAGCTTTAGATCGTTCAGTTAGGGATTTATGGAAATCGAGTTTAACCGATAGCCTTTAAGCGGTAAAAAAAATAACGACCATACAAGAGTAGAAATACTCCTGTGTGGTCGTTTTCTTGTGTTTATTGAAACTATAATTGTTCTACAATTTTTTCTAAGTTTATTTTTTCATCTAGTTTTCTTCTCTCATTTTGCGTTTTCTCAAAGCTATAAGAACAGCTAATGCTCCACCTGATAACGCTAATAATCCTGTAAATATTCCTACATTTGAACTATCTCCTGTTTGTGGTACTTTTGTATTTACTACAGGTTTTTGTGGTTCTGGTTTTACTGGATCCTTTGGACCTGGTTTTACTGGATCCTTTGGACCTGGTTTTGCAGGTTTTTTATCATAAATAGCATAGACTTTCATATCTTTATTTACAATTGTATCTCCAGTAAATGCTGTGCCTTTTCCATCAGACTGTGTATTCCACTCTTTGAATACGTAGCCTTCTTTAGCTGGATTTTTCGGCATAGATTCTGTATCTAATGCGTCACCTGAAATAGACTTACCATTTTCTACTTTTACCTTAGCGTATTCCTTATCACCATTGATAAATGTAACGGTATTTTGTGTTGGTTCTGGTGTTGGATCTGGGTTTACTATCTTTTCTTTTACTGTAACTTTCGCTTTTGCTGTCGCAGTAGCACCCTTGGAGTCTTTTACTTCAAAGGTAACTGTGTATTCGCCAACCTTATTCTTATCAAAACCTCCCTTATCTGTAATTTTAACGTCTTTTTTTAGGTCTCCGTCTTCTTCATCAGTTGCCTTAACAACTAAACTCATAAGATCTAAATCTTCGCCTTTAGTGATTGTCTTATCCTTTACTTCAAGTTCTGGAATCTTGTTCCACTGTGCAACAAATGCATGACTATCCTTTACTGTATATGAATCCCCAGGATTGTATTGTGACCCTTTCCAATAAAGGAATTGATACCCTTCTCGCGTAGGTGCTTCTATGATTGTAATTTTATCATTTTCCTTGTGTGATTCCTGCTTGATTGATTTGCCGTCTGTGAATTTACCACCATTTGCATCATAAGTAATAAGCAATCCACCTTGGTAATTGATATCATAGTTATTAAGTAAACTCTTACTCATATACTTATCGTGTGGAACATCTGATTTTTCACTGAACAAAAGGTTATCAAACTTTTCAAAATTTATTGGAGGCTGATGTAATCCGGTTCTTGCCTCGTTACCTTTAAATAACGTCGTTGCATCTATTTTCAAATTTTGGTATTTGCTCGTATCTGCAGGATTTGAATAATCAGCTGATGCATCAAAAATTGCACCACCTAAGCCTGCTTTGTTACCAATAAATTTGCTCTCACCACTAATGTTTACATTTGCATCAACATCAACATAGAGTGCACCACCTAAGCGCTTATCCTGATCATTTTCTGGACCTTGTGTATCATTCCCATTAAATTCTGTATCTTTAATTTCAACTTTTCCAGACTGCACGGTCACTCCGGCGCCATTTGGAGCTTCATTGTTCTTTATTAAACTTTTAGAAATGACCATTTCGCTATTTATATCTTCATCCTTTAATGATAATATCGCACCACCTACGCTTGCGGCAATATTAGACTCTAATGTAGTTCCTTCAACGGACAATTTGCCTCCCATAACAAAAATTCCACCGCCAAGTTTTGCTTGATTGCCTTTGAAGATACTGTTTTTTACATTATATGTTTTATCTCCATTTACACAAAGTCCGCCGCCATAAAGGGTATAATTACCATTATTCTGAAAAGTACTGCCCTCAATAGAAATTGGTGCATTAAAAGACCAGATTGCTGCTCCTTTTTTTGTTGCCTCATTTGCAGTAAAATTACAGCCACTCATAGTGCTTTCTTCCGTAGAAGGATTAATATGAATTGCTCCGGCAAATGTTGCGCTGTTTCCAATGAATTTTGAATCTTTAACTGTCATCTTCATGTCCTTGGGTATATCAAGGGCGCCACCCGTATTAGCCTTATTCTCTCTGAACGTGCTACCCTCAATTGTCATATTCTTTTGACTGTAAATTGCGCCACCAAATTTGGATTGATTCTTTTCGAATGTTGAATTTTTTACTTTAAATTCATTTGAACCCCAAATAGCGCCACCGCCACCGTTAGAAGATGTCGTTGTATTATTTCTAAAAGTTGCATTTTCTACTGTTGCGGTAGATGTTGTGCCAATCCACAAAGCTCCTCCATACTTTCCTTGATTGTTTTCAAAAGTTCCACCTGTAATATTGAGCTTGCCGTTTGTAAAAAGAACTCCACCTCCACTTTTTGAAGAATTGTTCTTAAATGATCCGCCTTTTATGTTAATTGTAGTCTTCGCACGGGCCTGAATTACACCGCCACTTTTTTCAGCAGTATTATTTTGTAGAACAGCTCCGTCCTCAATGGTCAATATTGAATTACCCTCGGCCAAATAAAATGTCGTTCCAAGATAGTTAGGATTATCCTTAAAATTCTGAATTACAGCCCCTTTTCCCAAAATCAAGTTGGCTCCGTTTTCATCATCCCCTCCTGCAACCATACATAACTGTCCATCACCGTTTCCATCTAAAATCACATTCTCTATTCGAAGCGTACATTTTGAATAAACCGTCATAATATCACGATTGCCTATTCTTTTTAGAGTAAATGTATGACCTTCTTTGGATTTTAGTAATATATTTACACTGGATTTTCCCCAACTTTGCTCGTTCGCAGGAATGTCGTAATCCTTGTTCATAGTTACTACATACTGATTTTCTAATTTTTCTTGTTCGCAAGCTTCAATCGCTTTATAAAAAGTATCATATTCACCCACTAATGTCTCTTTGCTACTATCGGCAATTGGATACTTAGTTACTGTGAATGTTTTTGTGCTGACAGGGTCAGCCTTTAATAGTGGTGACTGTAGAGATTTCAAATTTTTATTTTGCGCCTCTTCTCCCACAGCTTTATTTTCTTCTAATAAACTTTCATTCTTAATTATCCCGTTACTTTTTTCTGTAAAGTCTTCTGCATGAACTTGCGACCCACTTGCCAGCCCTATGCCAAAACTGAAAATAATAGCTAAAAATACAGCAATACTTTTTTTCAATTTTTTATTCATTTTATACCTCCATATAATTTTTATTTTATTTCTTCCGTATAATCCCACCTATTTTATGGCAAACACCCCCTTAAAAGTGTTATCGTGAAACAAACTAGATATAAAAAAATGTGCATTTTCAGGTGCGTTACGCACAGAAAAATGCACATCAAAAGCAAGGTTATTTAAGCATATTATAACCTTGTCTTGTCTTGTCTTGTCTTGTCTTGTCTTGTCTTGTCTTGTCTTGTCTTGTCTTGTCTTGTCTTGTCTTGTCTTGTCTTGTCTTGAGCATTATAATCGCCTTCTTTTAATTTGTCAAGTCTTTTTTTATTATATACAGTTATTATATCATATTTCCATGATGAAATAAATATTATTTTACACAAGAATCGTAAATTCATGTTTATTATATCATATTTTTAAATATAAAGCTACTTATATCTTATTTTATATAAAAGTATTATGTTATGATACAATTGATGTGAGACCAAGGGTACAAAAAAAGAGAATATCCTGTATAATTAAAATAACAAAAAAAATAACTAGAAAGGAACTCTCTTTTATGAATAATATTATATCACAAAATCAAGAAAATATAAAACACAACCAACGTTATATCCCTCATTTACTTCAAACAAGATACCATGCTGTTAAAACTTACAGAAATGGTAATTCTGTTAGCTTTGTTTGTAGAAGATATAAAATATCTAAAGCCTCCCTTATGCGTTGGAATAAAAGATTTGATGGCTCTATTGACTCCCTTAGGGATAAATCTCATAGACCTTTATCTAAACACCCTAATTCTCATACTGATACTGAAATTTATTGGATTAAAAATCTCATTAGAAGAAATCCTAATATTTCTTTGATTGAACTTTATGCTAAACTTAAACTAAATAAAGGTTATACTAGACACCCTTGCTCCCTTTTTAGATTCCTTAGAAAACTTGGCTTTTTTTAAAGATATTAAACAACCTTCCAAACCCTATGTTCCTAAACCTTATCATACTCCTACTAAAATTGGTGTTAAAATGCAACTTGATGTTAAATATGTTCCTAATTCTTGTTATGTTGGTAAATATCCTGACAAATTCTACCAATATACAATTATTGATGAGGCAACTCGTGAAAGGTTTATTTATCCTTTTAAGGAACAATCTTCTTATAGTACTGTTACTTTTGTTAAAATGGCTATTAAACACTTTGGTTATACTCCTGAAATTATTCAAACAGATAATGGCTTTGAATTTACACATTTTAAAGATACTAAAAGAGTTCATCCTTTTGACAAACTATGTAATGAATTGGGTATTAAACATCAATTAATCAGACCTAGAACACCTAGACACAATGGCAAGGTTGAAAGAAGTCATAGAAATGACAATGAAAGATTTTACAGTAATTTATCTTTTTATTCTTATGAAGATTTGGTTGTACAAATGAAAAAATATCTCTATAAATCTAATAGATTACCTATGCAAACTTTAAATTGGCTTTCACCTATTGAAAAACGTAAAGAATTATTAGAATTAAAGGAGAATTAATTCTCCTTTAATTCTAACATACAGGTTATGTTTTTTTATAATTTTTGGTCTCACATCATTTACAAATGTACATATCTTATTTTATATAAAAGTATTATTGCGACCATAACAAATGAAATACTATTTGCAAAAATTAGTGCAAAATCTTTTATAAAAATTCCATGAACTAACCACAAAAAAATCCCAATAGTTTGCATAAAACACATAAGTAATGAAAGAGATTTTGTATTTTTATCCTTCATTACCTTTATAACTTGTGGTGCAAATGCAAATGTCGTAAGACAAGCTGCTACTATTCCTATCATAAAACCTCCTAACATATCATTTAATGATTTTATCACATTTTGACCATAAAAAACAACTTGACAAAAAAATATTTTTCTTATAATATAGTCTTGATAATTAAATTTATTTTGGAGGGTAATATGGAATTAAAGACACTTTTTCCTGATTTTGAATCATTTGATAAGGGATATTTAAAAGTTGATGATAGACATGAAATTTATTTTGAACAAGCTGGAAACCCAAATGGTGCTCCTGTTGTTTTCGTTCATGGAGGACCGGGTTGTGGTTGTGGAGCAAATTCAAAAAGATTTTTAGATCCTACATTTTATAGAATAGTAACAATCGACCAAAGAGGTTGTGGTAAAAGTAGGCCATTTTTAGAATTAAAAGACAACAACACAGAAAATCTTGCAAAAGATATGGAAAAGATAAGAGAACATTTAGGCATTGATAAATGGCTTGTTTATGGTGGTTCTTGGGGAACTACATTATCTTTATACTACGCAGAAAATTATCCAAAAAGGGTTGTTGGACTTATCCTTCGTGGAATATTCTTAGGAAGAGATGAAGATATTAAATGGTTATATCAAGGTGGAGCAGGAATGTTCTTTCCTGAGGCTTTTGATATTTTTAAAGCTCCTTTTACAGAGGAAGAAAGTAAAGATTATGTTCAAAGCTATTACAAATATTTAACATCTGACGATTATGAAACAAAGAAGAAATACGGAAAATCTTTTAGCGCTTTTGAAAATTCAGTTGTTGCGCTTGAACCGAGAGTAATTTCAGAAGAAATAACTGATGAGGATATTTCAATGGCGATTATGGAATGTCATTACTTTGTAAATCATTGTTTCTTCGAGGACAATTACATTTTAAATAATGTAGAAAAAATAAAAGATATTCCTACAATAATAATTCATGGAAGATATGATGTTGATTGCAGACCGGTTGGAGCGCATTTATTAAATGAAAAATTAAATAATTCAAAATTAATTTTCCCTATTTCAGGACATACTTCATTCGATCCACCTATGACACATGAACTTATCCTAGCTCAAGAGGAATTTAAAAAACTTTTTTAGATTTTCTAGGCAAAAAGGGGGAAAACTATACAAACAAAGAAAATATAACAAAAATATTATTTACAATAGGTGCATTAATGGAATTAATTTCATTAATATGTTAAATCATTTAAAACAGACCTTAGAATTTCTTTACCTTAATATGTATTCATTTGTGGTTATTTTCTACCACAAATATTAGGAGCAGTTGGAGCATATTTTACAAGATACACAAAACAAACAGCTCTATGGGTAATTTTAAATCTTGGACTAATCTGTTCTACAATGTATTTTAACATTGCACATCTTGAAGTAATAGACTAGGAGAAAATATGTTAAAGAATGACTATATAATGAGAAAAATTGAAGAATGGATAAGTATGATTTTGGAATTTGTATTTAAAATAGATAAAAATTCCTCTCCTGAAAAATTATTAAAATTCGATGAAAGCAAAGAATTTTTAAAGATTTTAAAAGAAGAAATAGATTTAGGTCATATCGATAAGGCAGAAGATAATCTGTATAAAATGTTAGAATACAAAAACGGCGACAGCCTACTTATCGGACTGCTTTTCTATTCTTACCTAAATACAAAAGATTCAAAATTCCTAAATGAACATAATTTTGAAAGAGATGAAATCAAAATAGGATTAAAGGATTTATTAAACGAATTTAATATGAACGACTTGTCAAACTTAATTTAAAAAGCAGGATTACTCCTGCTTTTCGTTTTTTATCTTTCTGTGAATTTATACATTGCTATTGCACTTGCGATTGGTAGGTTAAAGCTATCTACGTCTTTTGTTTGCTCTATGAATACCGGATTTGTTCCTTTTAAGTCAAAGTTTTCAAGTCCATGTGATTCATTTCCGAACATTAATGTAAATGGCTTTTTAATTTCTACATTTTTAAGAGAAGTTGATTTTTCATTTAATATGAATGAATAAATATTATTTTTTTCAAAATTTTTCTTGTAATCTTCAAAATTTTTAAAAATTTCTACATTCATCTTAAAGATTGCTCCCATTGATGCCCTAACTGTCTTTGGGTCAAATACATCACAACCGTCAATTATGGCAATATTTTTAAAGCCAAATCCTAAAGCTGTTCGTAAAATAGTTCCCAAATTTCCCTTATCTCTCGGCTCACATAACAATATATGATTGTCTTTTTTTATTTTTGCAAAGTTTTTTTCAAAAACACCTATCACAAGTGTATTTTCTTTGCTTTGAAGTTTGTTTACAATTTTATCATTATAAATTAAATTAACACATTTTTCAGCACAAAACTTTTCCAATTTCTCTTTATCATCATATTTTGAATGTACTAAAACTGCAATAGTTTTATACTTTTCTGACTGCAAAAGCTCAATCGTAGGAAAAGCTCCCATTGTGTATGAAAAATTCAAATCTTTTTTATATTTACAAAATTCCATATCTATCTTCTTTTTTGCTTATCACGTTTTGGCTTATCGCCTCTTCTATCTTTTTTATCCTTTTTATCTTTTTGTTTCGGAGAAAATTTTGAATAATTTTCTTTTTTATTTGCAAGTTCAACTAAGACCTTAAAGCCTTTTATATGCGCATTATTCAAGTTATTTACTGCATCTTTAAGAGCATTTTTATGAATATTTACAAAGCTGAACTTTTCAAAAATTTCAATATCTCCAATATCTCTTGCACTTAATCCTGCATCATTACAAAGAGCAGATACTATATGTCTTTGTGAAACTCCCTTTCTTGAGCCTATGTTGATATAAATTCTGCCTGAATTTTTATCTGTAACATTTGACTTTCCAAAAGTTTTATTGGAAATTGAAGTCTTATCATTTCCTTTTTTCTTATTCTTCTTAATATCAACGTCCATAAGTTCTTCGTGATTATTAAGTTTATTATTTTCGTTATAATGTTTCAAAAGACAAGCTGCAATGTCGATTGGAGAAAAATCTTCACTCATCAAAACATTGATAAGGTTCAATTCTTTTGAATGTTCATTTTTATTGATTTCTTCCTTGATATCTTCCATAAATCTTTCTTCATGTCTTTTAATCAAGTCTTTAAGAGTTGGCATATCTCTTTTTTCAATCTTAGTTTTTGTATATTTTTGAATTTGTGATAGAGTGTTCATTTCTCTTGGAGAAACAAAACTTATCGCAGTTCCCTCTCTACCTGCCCTTGCAGTTCTACCTATTCTATGAACATAATATTCCACATCTTGTGGCATATCATAATTTATAACCAAATCTACATCATCAACGTCGATACCACGAGCAGCAACATCAGTTGCAACTAAAATATCGATAGTTGAATTTCTAAACTTATTCATTACTCCATCTCTTTGAATTTGCTTTAAATCACCGTGAAGTCCGTCTGCAAAATATCCACGAGATTGAAGGCCTGCTGTTAAATCGTCAACCATTTTTTTAGTATTACAGAAAACAACTGTAAGTTTTGGATTTTGAACATCTAAAATACGAGATAGTATTTCTAACTTCATATTATGTTTAAGCGCAAAATAGTATTGAGTAACCTTTGGAACAGTCAATTCCTTAGGAACAACCTTTATAAGTCTTGGCTCACTTTGGTATCTTGCAGCAAAGTCCATAATTTCTTGGTCCATTGTAGCTGAGAAGAAAGTTGTTTGTCTTTCATAAGGTAAAAATCCTATAATCTTTTCAATATCTTCTCTAAAGCCCATATCAAACATTTCGTCCGCCTCGTCCAAAACAAATGTTCTAATATTTTCTGTTTTTAAAGTTTTTCTCTTAATATGGTCTATAACACGACCAGGAGTTCCAACTACAACTTGAACACCCATTTTTAAAGAACGGATTTGTCTTTCTATCGGTTGTCCCCCATAAATCGGAACAACAGTAACTCCCTTATACTTTGCAAGTTTTGAAATTTCTTCTGCAACTTGAATTGAAAGCTCTCTAGTCGGACAAAGTACCATTGCTTGAGTTGTCTTATTATGTCTATCTACTTTTTCTACTATTGGAATACCGAAAGACGCTGTCTTTCCTGTTCCTGTTTGTGCTTGTCCAATAATGTCCTCATTATTTAACATCGTTGGAATTGCTTGTTTTTGAATTGGAGATGGTTCTTCAAAACCCATTTCAACAATGGCTTTTAAAAGACTATCCGACAAATTAAATTCATTAAAATTTTCTATCATATTATTTCCTTTCATATTTACCGTGAATCTTAACGATAGTTACGAAAGAAAAAAGACAAAAACAAACTACACATTAAATATCACGACATATTTTTGAGTAATAACTTAAGCATTAATTATAGCATAATTAAAGAGAAAAGTAAAATTTTTAAAAGCAAAAAAGCCACAATCGTGGCTTTCGTTTTAATTAATTTTTATAAACTTTGACAATTCTTTTTTCAAAAGTGGTAAATTTTTGTCTATAAAATTTTTATTTCCGTTTGAAAAAGCAGTTTCCAATGACGGAATTAATCCCTCAATATAGGCTTGACTAAGCATTGGAACTTTATCTTTGTTCTCTTCATATAACTTTTTATATTTTTCAAAGTCTGCTTTTCTTGAATCTTCTTTTTGGTTTTCAACCTTTTCTTCAGAAATTTGAATATATTTTGATAACTCTGTCTTTAAGGCTTTTAGCTTTTCTTTAGCAAAAGATTCATTATTTTTTGTCAATGCAGTTTCTATTGCATTAATCAAACTTTCAATAAATGCTTGGTCTAAAACAGAAACTTTTTCTTTGTTTTCTTCGTACAATTTTTTATATTTTTCAAACTCTGCATTTTTATTATCTTTTTTAATTTCTTTTTCAACGGAAACTTTCTTTTCAAACTCATTTATTTTTTTGAATTTTTCATTTGTATTTTCCATTTTTTTGATTTCTTCAAATTTCTTCAATAATTCAGTTTTATTTTCTTTAGACTTGATTAAATTTTCCACTTCTGAAATTCTATGCTTAACTAATTTTGATACAATTTCTTCTGAAACTTTTAATTTTTCACTCATAGAATTAGGAAGTTCAAATGCTCCTTTTGGAAAACCGTCAATATGATAAATATTGAAATATTCTGAACCGTCTGACAAAGTAGCAACTTTATGATTAATAAAGTATCCCGTTTCATCAAAGCCGATTATTTCTGAATTATCAAACTTAAACTTAACCTTTGTCGGATTAACACTTTGAGTTCCTGCATAAGTATGAGAATGGTCGCCATGACTTATTGCATAATATTTTCCGTCATAAAAAATTACTCCGGCTGTATTTTTTTGAATATTTTCAACTTTTCCAAGCTCAGATTTAAGCGCGGGTGTGTTGGAATATTCCAAACTTGTAAGTGATTTAAATTTAATTTTATATTCCAAATTTTCAAGTAATGTTTCATTCAAATTAAGAGTCTTTATAGAGTTATTATCATTAGAAATTTTCAAACTCTTAATTGGATTTTTCCCTAATTTCAAAGTTTCAAGAAGTGGGAACAATTTAACATCTTCTAAAGAACTTATATTATTTTTTTCAGCCTCTATGAATTCAACATTTTTAAAATTAGAAAAAGCTTTCAAGCTATCAATATTATTTCCATTTGCAAAAATTGCAATAAGATTTTCTTGATTTCCAAGAGTTGAAAAATCTTTTATTCCTGTTTCAGAAACATAAAGAGTTTCAAATTTATTATTTTTTATTGGAGTCAAATCTTTAATTCTGTTACCGTCAAGACTTAAATTTTTCAACTTTGTTGTATTTTTCAAGAAATCTAAATTATCACAATTCACATAATCCATAATTAAAGTATCTAGTTTAGATAAATTAGAAATGAATGAAAAACTTTGAATATCATTTCTTGAAATATTTAATTTTTTCAAATCTTTCAGATTTTTAACAAAAGACAAATCAACATTACCAAGCTCCATAATGGATAAGCCCTCTAAATTTTTATATTCACTAATAAAGTCGAATTTTGTAATATTATTACCTGAAATATTTAAATCTTTTAAATTTTTGAACTTCTTTAAAGTTTCTATATCTGAATTAGTTGCACCTGTATATGAAATATTTAAGCTTTCAAGATTTTCCAACTTTTCAAGTCCGGACATTTTAAGTGCATCATTAAATTTATATAAATTTATCTTTTTAATGCTCTTTAAATAATTTTCCAATTCTGTATCAGAAATTTCTTTTCCCGGAAAAGCTATATCTCCCTCGGCTAACATCAAAGCATAAATCAATCTTTCGTCAAAGCCCTTTTTCTTTAAAAGTTTTTTACCAATTTCCGGCTCTCCCTTAAAAGCAGGCCCATGATTATGGTCATTTACGATAATTTTTACAGGATTTGATTCCTTTAGAAGGACGCCGTTTTTATAAACAGCAACCTTTATAATCGCTCTATTATATGTTGAATCCAATGAAAATGTTGAATTAAAACTCTTATCCTTAGACTCAAAAACTTTTTCAAAATCTTGTGCTCTTTTCTTCAAATACCATACATAGTTTACATCATTTTCATCACAATTTACCAAAAGAGATAATTTATCCTTAGTATGATAATGGTCTTTAAGACCTGTAATCACAACATCTCCAACATTTTTAGTTAAAACTTTTAAAGTTCCTTGACAAGTATCGACAACTTTTCCGTTTTTATCTAAAGCCTCAGCCTTTATAATAGCGCGATTATCTTGTTCTGTTAAAACAATCTTTAAAGTTTCAGTATTTGCATTTTCTATTTTTTCAAAATCTTTCCCATTTCTTTTAATATACCAAGAATAAGATTTTACAGACTTTTTACTACTATGAGCCCGTATCTTAGTTTCATCTCCAACAAAATAATTTTGTAACAAATCGTGGAAATGCATTTCAAAGTCTTTCTTAAAGTCACCCTCTTTTTCCATCTCTTTTTCACTAGGAAGTTCTTTCTTGCCTGCCGGGTCTTTCTTTGTTATATATTCAGTTCCGTCATCAAGTTTTACATGCCAATGGTCACCATGCTTTCTAATCTCTACTATCTTTCTTCCCTTTGTTTCCTTTTCTGTTATCTTTTCAACCACTTTTGATGATTTTTTTTCATCAATCTTATCTTTCTTTGTTGGGTTCTCATAAGTAACATACTCTGTTCCATCATCAAGTTTTACATGCCAATGGTCGCCATGCTTTCTAATCCCTACTATCTTTCTTCCCTTTTTTTCTTTTTCTGTTATCTTCTTAACTACTTTTGATGATTTTTTTTCTTCAACTACGGTTTTCTTTGACGGGTCTTCATAAGTAACATACTCTTTTCCGTCAGCAGTTCTAACATGCCAGTGGTCACCATGTTTATAATAACTAACTATTCTTTTAGAATTCAATTCTTTTTTACTTATAGTCTTTATAGAATTTTCTTTTAATTGTGAAATATTTTTTATCTTACTTGGGTCCTCATGAGTTATAAATTCTCCATGCTTTGTTTTCACGTGCCAATGGTCGCCATGCTTATAATATGAAATAATTTCATCAGGAGAAATATCTTTTAAACTCTTTTCCATATTTTCACTTTCAAGAACAATTTTATTATCTTTTTTAAAAAGCTCTTCATATTTTTCTTTATCTAAGCTATATTTCTTTCCATTATAAATAATATGATAATGATCGCCATGAGATTGGACATCTATTTTAACTTTTTCTCCATTAATATAGACTTCCTCAACAGTATATCCCTTATACTTACTCCTTTTTGAATCATTTTCTTCAAAAAGACTCACATCTATCTTTTCTTTTTCTTTAACTTCTTTTTTGCTACCACAAGCACTTAAAACTAAAGCACTAAGTAACAACATAGCTATCGTTCTTTTTTTCATAAACCCTCCTAAACCCTATTATTAATAGGAATAAATTGCATTTGCGTTTATGATACCATTTTATCATAATTTTGTCAACATAATAAAAAAATATTGATTTTTAAAGCATTTTATAAAATTTCTGTGGATAAATTTATTTTTTATACACTTTAAAAAATATATTTTTCCACAATTTTATTAACTTATCCACAGATATATACAACTTATCCACAAAAATTGTGGATAAGTTTGTGAATTAGCTAAAAAAATATATTATTCTATTATTTATTTTTTTCTTTTGGATAAATATATTACAGATTCTTAGAATTTAAGGAGGTATTTATGCACTACGATTACCAAAATTATAGATTAGCTCCTGAGGCAAAAAATCCTACCCTTCAAGTAACACATGGCTATTCTTACAATAAAAATTAAAACAATAGCAAAAAAGACGAGGAAATCCTCGTCTTTTTGAATTTTAAACCATTATTAGAAATCTACTTCTCTATCATAGAAACAACAAGTTAATAATTTTTCCATTTCAGCAGGTGTAATTGCTCTTGGGTTTGAACCAGTACAAGCATCTCCTACTGCAAGTTCTGCAACTTTTGGAAGTTTTTCATTGAATTCTTTTTCGTCAATGATTCCACCTTCATATTCTTTAATACAAGTTGGAATTTCTAATTCTTTATTCATTCTTAATAATTCGTTAATTAAGTTTTGTGTGCTTTCAGTATCATTTGCTCCTTCAAGTCCTAAAAATTTTGCAATTTCTGCATATCTTACTTCTGCTGATTTTTCTTTTGCGTTAAATTTAATTACTTTTGGAAGATACATTGCATTTGCACAACCATGAACAATATGTCCACCACTATAAGCTGCACCTGTTTTATGAGCCATTGAGTGAACGATTCCTAATAAAGCATTTGAAAATGCCATTCCTGCAAGACATTGTGCATTATGCATTTTTGCTCTTGCGTCCATATCTCCATTGAATGAATTAATTAAGTTTTCTCTAATCATTTTGATTGCATGAAGAGCAAGTCCGTCTGTATAATCGCAATGAAGAGTTGATACATAAGCTTCAATAGCATGAGTCATAGCATCCATTCCTGTATGAGCAACTAATTTCTTTGGCATTGTTTCTGCTAAGTCTGAATCTACGATTGCAATGTCAGGAGTGATATTAAAGTCAGCTAAAGGATATTTAATTCCTTTATCATAGTCAGTAATAACTGAGAAAGCAGTAACTTCTGTTGCAGTTCCTGATGTAGATGGGATAGCACAGAATAAAGCTTTTGTTCTTAATGTTGGGAAGTTGAAAGGAATACACAAGTCTTCAAAAGTAACTTCCGGATATTCATAAAATGCCCACATTGCCTTTGCAGCATCTATTGGAGAGCCTCCACCTACTGCAACAATCCAATCAGGCTCAAAGTTTTTCATAACCTCTGCACCTCTCATTACAGTTGTTACGCTTGGGTCAGGTTCAATACCTTCAAATACTTCCACTTCCATTCCGGCTTCTTTTAAGTTATTAACTATTTTATCCAAGAAACCGAAACGTTTCATCGCACTTCCGCCCACTGCTACAAAAGCACGTTTTCCTTTTAAATTTTTTAATTCTTCAATGGACCCTTTACCATGATATAAATCTCTAGGTAATGTAAATCTTGCCATTTCAAATTCCTCCTATGTAAATAATAATATGTACAGTTTTTTAATAAAAAAACCTTATCATTAGTATATCACTTTAGTTTTCAATGTTCAATAGTAAAAAATAAAGGATTTTGTCTTTTTTTTAAATAAGTTAAATTTTTTCACAAGCAATAAATAAAAATGTCATAAATTGTTTTTTTAGTAAAGTTTTCTTCAAATATTAAATTAAAAAATAATGATTAAGTAAAAAATAAATACTATTTCAAAATACTTTTACACAAAATTTATTAAAAAAATTAACTAAATACTTAAAAAATTTATATAACAAAAAAAGTTATGAAAATACTTTCATAACCTTTTTCGCATTTATTTATTTTTACGGAGGATTTATAAAAAAATCTCTACTAATATGCTAATTAATTGTTGTTGTTACTGTTGTTATCATCATTTCCATCAAAATCTTCTTCATTTTCATTGTAATTACCATTACGATTACGGTTTGGATTAAAACTGTTTTGATTTTGATTTTGTTTTATCTTATTCTCAACTTTATTTAAGTCAAATTGTGAGAATTTAACTTCTATTGTAGTTGTCTTTCCATCTCTGTAAACTTCAATTTTAACTTTATCGCCAATCTTATAGTTCAATAAGGCAGCTTTTAAAGTTGAGTTTGAACTAACAGCCATATCTCCAACTTTTGTAATAATGTCCTTTGGTTTAAGTCCTGCAGAATCTGCCGGAGAACCGGATAGGACTTCATGAACATATACACCTGAGTCAACAGGTAATTTTTCTTGTCCTAATACATTATATCTGGAAACATCTATACCTCTAATACCAAGTGATACACTTTCAAACTTACCGTTTTTAATTATTTGTTCTAAAATAGGTTTAGCTAAATTTGAAGGAATTGAAAATCCGATTCCGTCACTATTTCCAGCTTTTGCCGTATTTATTCCGATAAGTTGTCCTTTATCATTAAATAATCCACCACCACTATTTCCAGGATTTATTGCCGCATCAGTTTGGAATAAACCTTCCATAGTTGAGCCATCTTGTAATGTAATCACTCTATCTTTTCCTGAAATATATCCGGAAGTTAAAGTTGATTTTAAATTTATACCAAGCGGATTTCCGATTGCTATAGCTTTATCTCCTATTGAAACTTTTGAACTGTCTCCAAATTCAACAGGTTTTAAATCTAGTCCTTTAGGATCTATTTTAATAACAGCTAAGTCTAAAGTTTTATCACTCCATAAAACTTTTGCCTCATGCTTTGTTCCGTCACTTAAAATTACTGTTACGGATTTTGTTTTTGAAGGGTCAACAACGTGATTATTAGTTAAAATATAACCTTCTTTACTTACGATAACCCCTGAACCAAGCCCGCTTGTTTGTTTTTGAACAGAAAACATATCTTCAGAAACTCCAACAGTTGTTATACCTACAACAGATTGCATAGCTTTTTTTGCAACGGCTTTTTCTACAGTTGTATTTCCTGATGTATCTGCATTTGTTGTATTTGCATTTTGATCGGTTGGAGCTTGATTTAAGACAGATTTTTCAGTGTTATTATTTTTTAGATAATAACTTGTTCCACCTATACTTATTGAACTAGCTAAAACAACCGCTAAAAGAAATTTTGAAAAAGATTTAACCTTATTGCTTTTATTTCTCTTTTCAAACTCTTTTTCAACAACATTATCTATATATGAAGATAATCTTTCCTTGGCTTTTTGTTTCCTTTCAGCCATATCTTCTTCATAACTTTCAACATTTTCTGTTGTTTCAACATCTTCTGTTGTTTCAACATTTTCTGTTGGTTCAATATTTTCTTTTGCTTCAACATTTTCTTTTGTTTCAACATTTTCTTTTGTTTCAATATCTTCTGTTTTTTCTTCTTCAAAGACATTATCTCTTTCATTATCCATAACAAATCACCTCATCTATGTAAATCATTTATTATCTTGAATATATTTTAAACCACTAACCTTAAAGTAAACTTAAATTAAAAAAATTTTTAACAAAAACTTTTAATAAAAATATATTCTCAACAATATAATTTATTTCATTAATATAAATACACTAAAATATGAATTTATATGTATTTTAATAATTTCTTAACTAATGTAATATTATTATAGTATTAAAAACTTAAATGAAATTTAAAAAAATCAAAACTAAATAAAAAAATAAAAAAAGTGTTGGATTTCCAACACTTTAAAATTATTAGTCCTATCTCTTTGAGAATTGTGGGCTTCTTCTTGCTTTTTTAAGACCATATTTCTTTCTTTCTTTCTTACGAGGGTCTCTTGTTAAGAAACCGGCTCTTTTTAATACAGGTCTTAATTCAGCAGAAACTTCTAATAAAGCTCTTGCAATACCATGTCTGATTGCTCCGGCTTGTCCTGTAAATCCGCCACCTTTTACATTTACATAAACGTCGAATTTTCCAAGACTTTCAGTTACTTCTAAAGGTGATTTTGCAGTTACCTTTAAAGTATCATAGTCAAAATATTCATCTATATCTTGTTTATTAATAACAAATTTTCCATTTCCAGGTGTTAAGAAAACTCTAGCTACAGAAGTTTTTCTTCTTCCTGTTCCTACATATTGAGTTGCCATATGTTAAATCTCCTTTCTATTCCTATTTATTTAATGTTAAAACTTCTGGTTGTTGAGCTTCATGATTATGTTCTGGACCAGCATAAACCTTTAATTTTTTGAACATTTGTCTTCCTAAAACATTCTTTGGAAGCATACCTTTAACGGCTAGTTCAATAACTTTTTCAGGTTTAGTTTGTAACATTTTTTCATAAGAAATAGCTTTTAAACCATTTGAATATCCAGTATAGTATCTATGTTCTTTTTGTTGTAATTTGTTTCCAGTTAATTTAACTTTTTCAGCATTAACAACAATAACATAATCTCCCATATCGAATGATGGTTGGAATCTAACATTTCTCTTTCCTCTTAAGATTGAAGCAACTTCAGTTGCAAGTCTTCCTAAAACAACGTCTTTTGCATCAACTACATACCATTTACGATTAACATCGCAAGGTTTTGCTACGTAACTTTTCATTTCATTCCTCCTTAATTCTTTTTACAATATTGGGTTATTTAGACATCGCTACCCAGCGATTTTGTAGGCGAGGACTTATTAATCGCAACCTCGACTGCTATGCGATTGATATTGTAAAAAGACAAGGCTTTTTAAATATCACAATGCCATAAAACGGCACTCAAATATTATATCACAAGATATGAATAATTACAAGACTTTTAAAGATTTTTTTATAAATTATTCAAAACTTTTGAAGTTAAATCAGGGAAATTTCCAATAATAGCATCAACTCCCATTTCAATTAAATATCTCATATAATTTTCATCATTTACTGTCCAAGTATTTATCTCAAGTCCCATTTTTTTAAACTCAGACACCCAAGACGGCTTTTGTAAAAGCATATAATATCCAGGGTGTACTGCCTCATGTTTAATTCCTCTCATATACTCAACAGTATTCATAAGAGGACTTTCAAAAAGCAATCCAGTTTTAAAACTTGGGTCAATTTTTTTACAAAGCTCCATTGATTCGTGATTGAATGAAGATAGAATTACATCATCTTTTAGTCCGAATTCATTTACCATATTCATAACAGCCTCTTCTAAACCCTCATAAAAAACATAATTGTTCTTTAACTCTAAATTTACAAAAAGTTTATTATCCTTTACAATTTGTAAAAGTTCATCTAAAAAAATAATTTTTTCACCTAAAAATTCACTTCCCTTATGTGAACCGAATTCCATTTGTAAAAGCTCAGTTGAAGTCAAATCCTTTATAAAACCACTCCCATTAGAGCAAGTCCTATCAACCATATCATCATGAATTATTACAAGTTTTTTATCCTTAGTCATGTGAACATCTGTTTCAAAACCATCACAATTTCCGTGTTCTATCGCTTTTAAAAAAGCAATTTTAGTATTTTCAGGATACTTTCCAGAAAAACCCCTATGTGCCAAATTTAATATTTTTTTCATAATTTTCTCCTTAAAATAAATTAATATACATAAATAAAGTATATCACTTTTGTAAAATTTACTCAATAATTTATTTACATAATAAACTAAAGATAAGTAATTTATGTTTAAACTTAAATTAAATGGGTAACAAAAAGAGGTATGCTAATACAAAAATATTTTTATTCACTAGGGGTGCTATTAAGCTGAGAAATACCCTTTTTACCTGATTCAGACAATGCTGACGTAGGGAAGTTGAATAGTCTTTTTTATGTGACTTTCTAGTGAATATCTTAGGAGGTTTTTTTTATGGAAAATTTTGGAAAATTTTTTGGGAGTGTAGAAGGAAAAACAACTTTAATTTTATTAATTTCCTTTGCATTTTTATTTTTCGTCTTTTATTTTAGAAGAGATGAAAAAATATTTTCTACAAAAGCACTAACTTACTCTGCCATCTTATTGGCACTTGGAATTTGTGCAAAACAAATAAAGTTTTTTAGTTTACCACAAGGAGGTAGCATCACTTTATTTTCAATGATTTTTATAGTCTTCATCGGCTATATGTTCGGACTTAGAGTTGGACTTATAGCAGGAATAACTTTCGGACTTTTAAACTTATTGATAAAGCCGGATGTTTATACACCAACCCAAGCAATCATTGATTACATTTTAGCATTTGGCTCACTTGGACTTGGAGGAATATTTGCAAAGAAAAAAGACAAGCTAATACCCGCTTATCTAATTTCAATTTTTGGAAGATTTATATTTGCAGTATTTTCAGGCTATGTATTCTTCGGCTCTTATGCTCCAAAAGGTTGGAATCCGTTAATTTATTCAATCTGGTACAATTTTTCATACATTGGAACAGAAGGATTTTTAACAATTTTATTACTTTCAATTCCAATCGTTAGAACAACATTAGAAAAAATAAAATCAAGCAATTTTAAAACAAACTAAAAGGAACGGTTTTTACACTGTTCCTTTTTAATATCTATTTTTCTATATCAACTTCTAATACTAGCACTAAAAAAACAGCCCTAAAGCTGTTTTAATTAAAGTTTCTTAGCGACAACTACAATATGTTCTTTCTTATCTAAATGATATTCAGCTGAAAATCCTAAATTTTCTAATATTTTAACCAATGTATCTCCATTATAGACTTCAAATCCAAGCATATCAGCCCATTTTTTTATATTTTTATGTTCTCTTTCACTTCCTTCATTACAAATCAAAAATGTTCCATTTTTAACAAGTACTCTGGAAATTTCCTTAAAAACTTTTTCAATATCTTCCCAAAAATATATAGTTTCAAAGGCTGTTACGATATTTATACTTTCATCTTCAAAAGGAATTTTTGAAACATCTCCCTCAAAAATCTCACATCTTCCTTCTTTTATTTCTTTTTCATTTAATTCTTTTGAAACCTTAACACTCATCTTTGAGTAGTCGATTCCATAGGCGAACTTTGCTTTAGTTAAAAAGTATTGAACATTTCTTCCTCCACCACATCCTAGGTCAATTATCTTATCATCTTCTTTAATATTCAAAAAAGATCTTCCCCAAATTGCAAGTTTTTCGTGCCCCTTATTCATTCCTTTAACCATAACTTTACCACCAAAATTTTCCTTTGGCTTTATAACATTTTCAAAAAATTTTTTAAACATACTATCCTCCTATAACTTATTCATAAAATGGATTGTTTTCTTCATACTTTTCATTAAAATCTACTTTATGGCCATTTATTTCATAACCTAAAAGTAAATTTATATTTACATTTTCTCCGGCTCTAAAGATTGAACTGTCAACATTTTTAAAATCTTTTTTCAAATTTTCGATTAAATCTTTAATTTGATACCTTTTATTTCCGATTTTTTTCGCAGCAACCATACAAGCGCAGTTTAAAGGCATAAGACCAGTTGATTTCATCCATCTTATTATGTATTCTTCCTCTATTAGATACAAAGGTCTTATTATTTCCATATTCTCAAAATTTTTAGCCTTTAACTTCGGTGGCATTGTTTTAAAACTTCCTGCACAAAGTAAATTTAACATTGTCGTTTCAATAACATCATTAAAATGATGTCCCAATGCCAATTTATTACAGCCAAGCTCCTTTGCCTTTGCATAAAGCGAGCCTCTTCTCATTCTCGCACACATATAACAAGGATAATCTCCTGCAATTTTATCTGCAACAGCAAAAATATCTGCCGGATAGTAAGTCAAAGGAATTTCCAAATACTTTGCATTTTCTAAAAGCAATTCCTTTATCGACGGATGATAACCAGGGTCCATTGCGATAAATTCCAATTCAAAATTATCTTTTCCATTCTTCTTTAACTCCTGAAAAAGTTTAGCCATAATCAGACTGTCCTTTCCTCCGGAAATTGCAACAGCAATCTTATCTCCATCCTCTATTAAATTATATTCCTTAATAGCCTTAACAAACTTTGACCAAATATGCTTTCTATATCTTTTTATAAGCGACCTTTCAATATCGGAAAGACTTGCTCTTTCATTTTCCGGAAATAGAACAGGACAAGTTGCCTGTAAATTATTTTCTCTATTTTCCATTATTTCCTTTATTTTTTTGTTTTCCATATTTCTCCTACTATAAATAAAAATCATCAAAAATATAAGTAATAACCGGTTTTACTCCTAGCTCATATTTTGCAACAAGCTCGGCTATTCTTTTCCCATTAATCAAAGTAATAACTCTTGTACCAACTCTTGATGTTTCTATTGCTCCTTTTGAAAAATCAGAAGTAGTTATAAAAATTCCAAATTCAGCATTAAATTTATCCATAGCACCTCTAAATTTATCAATTTCAGGTGCCTGAACAATATCTTTCCAACGTTTTGCTTGAATTGCAACTCTTGCGGTTCTAAATTCATCAGATGTGATATATCCAAATCCATCAAGTCCTCCATCATTTGTTACAGAAATACCGATTTTATCATCAATATTAACTCCCATTTCTCTAACAAGTCGTCTTGCAAACTTTTCAAATTTTTCTGGACTAAAATTCATAAGCCTTTCGTTTAATTCATCTTTCCAATCATCAAAGATTTTTTCTTCTTTATCATCTGTATGTCTTTCTTGTTCAATGTCTATGTTATTATTTAATTTTTTTTCTTTAAAATCTTTTTCTATTTTTTTATATTCTGTTAAAAAATCAAAATTTTCATAATCTAAATTAGCCCCTAAGTCTGTTAAAATAACTTTTTTATTTTCTCTGATAATAAATTTTAATCTTATTAAATAATTAATAGCAAAATTAAAATCAAACTTAAAAGGCATATATTCTTTTTTTGTTTTTTTAGATTTTTTTATAAAATCAACATATCCTTCGGGTATTTCATCGCAGTTTAATCTTATATAATTTTCAATATCTTCCTTTGTAGCAATCCCACCTTGCTTTTTCAAAGCTTTTATAATATATTTTGATAATATATAATCGCGTCTTTTTGCCTTATAAGTTTTAATATCTATACTCATAATACCTCCTAAAATTTAAGTCTAAGTTTCTCCTATTTGTGATAAATTTGATTGTTCATTATTTTAAAAGCTCTGTAAATTTGTTCAAGCAAAACAACTCTAAACAGTTGGTGTGGGAGTGTAAATTTAGAAAAAGATAGTTTAAAATTACTTCTTTTCTTGATTTCATCTCCAAGGCCAAAACTTCCACCGATTACAAATGTGAATTTTGAATTACCGTCATTCATTTTATCTTCTAAAAATTTAGAAAAAGTTTCGCTGTCGATTGATTTTCCTAAAATTTCAAGAGTTATAACAAATTCACTATCTGAAATTTTACCCAAAATTCTACTTTCTTCCTTTTTTAACACATTTTCAATTTCTGCTTTACTTGGCGTTTGTGTTAAAATTTTCTCCTCTGCAATTTCAACAATTTCAATTTTTGAAAAGGCGGAAATTCTTTTTTTATATTCCTCACATGCATCTTTGAAAAATTTTTCCGATAATTTCCCAACGCATAAAATTTTTATATTCATATTACACTTCCGTTACACTACTATTTTCAAATCTTTTAGAAACTTCAAGATTTGTATATTGACTTACATTTTCCTCATTCAAAATCTTATATACCTCATCATAGGCAAGTTTTTCTTCATTATTTGTTTCACTTAAATGTCCAAGATAAACTTTTTTGCACTTGTCGGTTACTACCTCGGACAATACATTTCCACTTGTAACATTTGAAATATGTCCAAACTCTCCCAAAATTCTTTGCTTTAAATTATAATCATAAGGACCTCTTTTAAGCATTTCCAAATCGTGATTCGCCTCAAAATAAAAAATCTTTGAGCCATAAATTTTTTCCTTCATATGATTTGTAACAATTCCTGTATCTGTTAAAAGCGTAATTTTACCATAATCAGTATTAAAGACAAAACCCATTCCCCTTGCACAATCGTGCGAAATTTCCAAAGTATATAAATCAAAAAGAGAAAACTTGTGTTTCTTTTCAGTACCGATAACGACAATATTTTCATCTTTAATTTTACCAAGCTTAGATGCACCGGCAGTTAAAGTTTCAACATTACTACAAATCTTAATATCGTAACGCCTTGAAAGTACACCAGCGCCTCTAATATGGTCAATATGCTCATGAGTTAAAAAAATCAAGTCAATCGTACTTGGGTCAACACCCAATTGTTTTAAATTACATTCAATTTTCTTTCCACTAAAACCTGCATCTATCAAATATCTTCTATTGTCAATCTCTAAAAATGAGCAATTACCGTCGCTCCCACTAAAAAGTGGACAAAATCTTAAACCCATATTTCCTCCATTCATACAACTATTTATTGTATCACATTTTTACGAAAAACAAAAGAAAATATAATTTTTTTAATTGTCATTGTAATAATATAAAACTTTGTTTTTATTTTCATAATATGTTATAATTACCAGATGAATATATATTTAATTAAGGAGTAACTATGAACGAAAAGATTAGTGTAATAGTTCCGGTATATAATGTAGAAAAATATTTAGAAAAATGTGTTAAATCTATATTAAATCAAACTTATTCAAATTTTGAAATTTTATTAATAAATGATGGATCAACAGATAATAGTGATATTATTTGTGATAAAATTAAAAACTTAGATGATAGAATAAAAGTTTTTCATAGAGAAAACAGTGGAGTTTCTGCTACTAGAAACTTTGGATTAGAAAATTCAACTGGAAATTTAATAACTTTTATAGATTCAGATGATTTTATAAAAGAAGATATGTTGGAAATATTATATAATAATTTAGAAAAATTTAACGCTGATATTTCCATAGGAAAAGTTGTAGATACATTTGATGAAAATTATATTTTTAAAGAAATTCAAGAAAGTGTTTCTAATTGGGATAATGAAAATGCAATGAAAGAAATTTTAAAAGCTAAGAAAACTTCCTTTTTCCCGGTTGCAAAACTTTTTAGAAAAAATCTTTTTGAAAAAATAAAATTTAATGATAACTACAAACTAGCTGAAGATGCTTTGCTTATAACTGAAATATTATTGTCAAAAAAATTAAATGTAGTATGTTCAAACCGAGAAGTTTACGCCTATCTTCATCATAAAAACAGCGCTACAACAAATATAGTAAAAGATTCAGTATTTGATACAATTAAAGTTCACTCAAAAATTTTTGATATGATAATCGAAAAATTTCCAAAATTAAAAATAGATCTTATGGAACGAAAATATTGGTCATATTTTACAGTTTTTGATAAAATTATTTTGGCTAAAAACGATGATTTTTTAGGGGAAAAAGAGTCTTTAAGAAAAAAAATAAAGAAAAACTTTTTTAATATACTAAAAATAAAGGGGTTCACAAAATTTAGAAAATTATCATTATGTCTATTGATGATTTCAGAAAAACTATATGTGAAATGTATAAAATACAAAAATAGAAATTTATAATCAGGAGAGTAAAATGAATAAAAAAATAGAAAATCTGGAAATTTATATAAAATTGGGATTCATATTTATATCAATTTTAAGTATGAGTTCTTTGATATACAATAAAGTTGAAATTTTTTATAAAGTTTTAACTTTAGGAACTATTCTTATGACTTTTGTAGTTTTCTTTAAAAATTACAAAAAAAACATTTTTGATAAACCATTTATTTTATTGATATTCGGTTTATTTGCAACACAAACAATAACAGCATTAGTTAATAGATCAGGAAATTTTTTTGGAAATATAATTGAAATAGCTTTTATGTTTGCATATTGTTTAATTATGGCGATTTTTGATGATAATACAAAGGAAAAAATATTTAAAATTACTGCTTATATGGTTCAATTCTTTTCTTTTGTATTAGCAATGTTTACTATAATCTTACTTTTATTTAGAACATCATTTGTTTGGGCTATATCCAAGGAAATAAATTATTTTTACGGAGTATTCGGCGGAAGAATTTGGGGCTTTATAAATCCAAATGCTGCTGCTATTTTCTCATATATAAGTATTTTCACAGCCTTATCATTGATAAATAGATATAGAGATAAAAACTTTTTTGTATTAAAATTAAATATAATTTTACAAATCATATATTTTTCTTTACAACAGAGTAGAGGTGCTATATTAAGCCTTATATTTACAATTATCCTATATTGTGCCTTTGTAACAAGAGAAACGAAAATCCACAGAAGAATCATAAAGGGATTTGTTTATTGTGCATTGTTATTTGCAATAATTTTCTCAGTAAATGCCATTACCATTTTATACAACAATAATTTTAAATCAGAAATAATATTTTTAGATAAAAATTTTAATATAATTCCAAAAGAAAATAAAATGATAGCAGAAAGCGAACTTTTAAAAGACGAAAATTTAAAAGGAAGAATAACTGATTCAACTCCTAGTGGTAGGACTTACATTTGGAAAAATGCAATTAATATGGCTAAGGAAAAACCTATTTTTGGATATGGAGTTAGAAATGTTCCAGAAAACTATGAAAGATTTTTTAATAAATATTCTATAAGTAATTCACTAAAAGGAGGAAACTTCCATAATATATTTATAACTGTTTTAGTTTCCGGTGGAATTTTGAATTTGATTTCATTTTCAGCTATAATTTTATATTTAAATTATAGATTCTTAAAATATTTAATAAAAGGTACAAATTCATATACAAAAATTTTCATTTTAATATTTTTTACAATAATGTTAGGACAGTTGTTTGAAAGTACAATTATATACTCCACAAACTTTATAAATATTTTCTTCTGGTTTATTTGTGGATATGGATTGTCTCTTTGCAATGACGAAAAAAATATGGACAACAAAAAAAATGAAATAACTTCATTAGATGAGTTAAAAAGTTTAGAAGTTGAAATTTTAGACTATATTGTAGAAATTTGTAATAAATTAAATTTAAAATATTGGTTAGCCTATGGCACTTTGATTGGTGCAATTAGACATAAAGGATTTATCCCTTGGGATGATGATATAGATATTTGTATGCTTAGAGAAGATTATGAAAAATTACAAGACTATTTAATTCAAAATCCTGATAAAAAATTTGAATTAATGTCTTACAAAAACAATAAAAATTATGTATATCCTTTCATGAAAGTTATAAATAATGAAACTTACCTTTTAGAATCTGATATTTTAACTGATTCAAAAATGGGAATTTATGTTGATATTTTTCCAATAGATGGTCATAATGACGATGAAAATATAAGAAACAAAATGACTAAACTAATAAAGAAAAGACAATTAAGTTGCTATACATTCTATGGAATATATAATGAAAACAGCATTATAAGTACAATCATAAGAAATTTATGTGTTATTGTTTTTTCTCTTACTAATACTAGAAAATATGTTGAAAAAATTGATAAACTTGCTATGTCAAGAAAAGTTGAAAATTCTGAATTTGCAGATTATGTAATATGTAAAGATATGAAAAAGCCTGTTATGAAAAAAGAATGGTTTGACAAAACTATGAACCATGAATTTTGTGGAAAAATGTATAAAGTGCCGGTTGAGTATGATAAAATCTTAAGAACAGATTATGGTGATTATATGCAACTACCACCTTTAGACAAACAAGTTACACATCATAGCTTTAAAGTTTGGAAAAAATAATCCTATAAGGAGGCTTGTTAAAGCGTGAAAGATATAAAATTAAATGCTCTTACAAATATGATGGTTCGTATTTTAAATATTGTTTTTCCTTTGATTACAGCTCCATATATTTCAAGAGTATTAGACAAAACTGCTTATGGTAATTTTAATGTATCAAACACTTTAATTAATGTATTTATCCCTTTTGCAACACTAGGTGTATATAATTATGGTATTCGAGAAATCAGTAGAGTAAAAGACCGAAAAGACGCTTTGAATAAAGTTTTTTCTGAATTATTTTACATTTCAATAATATGTACCGTAATTACGACAGGAATATACTATTTATATATTTTTAATCAAAGTCTTGGTAGCCTTAATCTACTTTATGCGATTATGGGTATTCAGATTTTTTCTCAAGTTTTCTACATTGAATGGTTAAATGAAGCTTTTGAAAATTATAAATTTATACTATATAAAACATTAATTATAAGAGTAATAATGCTAGTATCCATATTCCTATTTGTAAAAACCGAAAATGATATAATACCTTATACATTGATTATGTCTATTACGACTCTATTAAACTACTTAATGAGTTTCTTTTGGATAAAAAAAGATGTTAGTTTTGTAAGGATACAAGTTAAAAATTTAAAAAGATTAATCCGACCTCTTTTTGCGACTCTATTAATAGCAAATGCAAATATGTTATATACAACTTTAGACCAAATATTTTTATCTAAAATATCTTTGCCGGAACATGTAACATACTATGTTCAAGGATATAATTTAGCTACATTACTCGCAAGAGTTGTAAGTGGTGCAGTTAGTGTTAGTGTCCCAAGACTCGGATATTATCTAGGAATAGGAGACAAAGATGCTTATGAAGATTTAGTAAATAAAGGAAGTAGAGCTTTTAACTTTTTCCTAGTTCCTATAGGAATAGGATTAGCAGTTGTAGGAACACAAGCTACACTTATATATGGTGGCGAAAAATATGCAATGGCAGGAATATGTACGACACTATTTGCCATAAGGACTATTGGTTGGGCAAGTGAAATTATTTTTGGAACTCAGATAATAATGGTAAATAGGTATGAACAAAACTTAACTATTTTGTATTTTTTAGGTGGTGGAACAAACTTTTTATTAAATATGATTTTATATTATAATAGAGTTACTTCACCGGAATACTATATAATTACTACAATAATAGCAGAGTTAGTTCTTTTAATATTAGAATATTTATTTATAAAAAGATTACATCTTATGAATATGAAAATAATATTTAAAAATTTAATAAAATATGTAAGTATATCTTTAGGTTTTGTTCCTATATCATTTGTAGTTACAAAATTTTTCCCTTACAAAATGATTGTAAACAAAGCATTATTATTAAATTCATTTGTTACAATCATAATTTGTGTAATTTACTATATAGTTGCATTAGTTTTATTAAAAGACGATTTAATGATTTACGTTTTAAATGCATTTTTAAAACCATTCAAAAAAATATTTAACAGAAAAAGGAGTGTTTAACCATGAGCAAAAGAATCTTATCTATAAAAGAAGTACAAGATATAGAATTAGATATTTTAGAATATGTTCATAATATTTGTATAAAAAATGATATAAAATATTTCGTAGACTTTGGAACTCTATTAGGAGCAGTAAGACATAAGGGATTTATCCCTTGGGATGATGACTTGGACATATCTTTAGCAAGAGATGAATATGAAAAACTTTATAGCGTATTAGAAAAGGAGAATCATCCACATTATAAAATTATTTCTTATAAAAATTGTAAAGAATATCCTTTCCCTTATTTTAGAGTTTTTGATAATAGAACATATAGAGAACACAATTTAAGATATCAAAACTTACAATTAGGTACTTGTATCGATGTTTTTCCTTATGACGGATATGTAGAAAAAACAGAAGATAAAAACAATATTATAGCCTTAAATAGAAAAAGAAAATTATCTGTATATAATTTTACAGGAATAAAAAACAAAAATTACTTTTTAAAAAATATTCCAAGATTTTTAGGATTACTTTTATACAAAACAACAAAAGTATCAGATTGGAATAAAAAAATTGATGAAAAATCAAAAAAAGTTAATTTAAAAAATTCAGAATATTGTTGTTGTAGCGTTATTCATGAATTCAAAAAAGATGCTACATTAAAAACAGAATGGTTATACGATTTAACTGATGTAGAAATAAATGGAAAAATCTTCAAAGCTCCTAGCCATTACAAAGAATTTTTGACTTATGAGTTTGGAGATACATACATGCAATTACCACCCGAAGACCAAAGACATGCTGGTGGAGAAAAAAATTATATCGAAGAATAATTACAAAATAACTAAATTTTAAATAAAAAATGTAATTAAATAAATTATGTTGAGGAGAAAAACTCCTCAACTTTTTTTGTTCAAAAAAATTACACTTATTAAAAGTAACAACTAAAAAATATAACTTTAATAAGTGCATAATAATGGTATAATAATTAAATTCTCTAAATTATTTTATTATTCTTTTCCATTTTAAATTTTTCCAATTCGCTAATTGTATTCAAATTTTCAAATATGTTTTGTTTGTCAAATTTTTTCCAATCTTCGTAAGGTATAGTTTTAAATTTATTGTCCTCGATGAATTTTACAAATTTTCGGTGGTCTTTGAGTAATTCTTCACGCAAATTTTCTTTTAGAGAATTTTTGTAGATTGCATTCATAGGAAGTAATTTATTCTCCTTTGAAACGCAAATCACTCCGTCAAAGTTTTTATCCAGCTTAGAAATTAAAAATCTTATAAAATCCTCATTTATATTCGGCATATCACAAGCAGTCAAAAATGAAAATTCACTTTCAGAATAGCAAAGCCCACTATGAAGTCCTGCCATAGGTCCTTTTTTGTAAAAAATATCTCTAACGACTTTAACTTTTAAATCTTTGTAATGCTCTTTATTATTTGAAACCACAATTATATCCTCAAAAATATTTTTTAAAATTTCTATTGAATTGTGCACCAGATATTTTTCGTCAATTTCTATAAATTCCTTAGGAAAGGTCATTCTTCTGGAATTTCCTCCTGCAAGTATAATACAATTTATCATCACTCTACTACCAAATCTGTAAAATCTGCATCACAAAACAACGCAAATTCAATCGGATTTACGACAAGGGAATTTCTAACTTTTCCGGCACTAATCAAAAATTTTTCCATAGTCTTTGCTCTTTTGTCAAAAACCGTTTTAAATTTTGTTTTCATTCCAACCGGACTACAACCACCATGAACATATCCAGTAAGTGGCTCAAGTTCCTTTTGAGAAATCATTTTAATACTTTTTATTCCAAAGTATTTACTTGCCTTTTTCAAATCCAAATGCTCATCAATAGGAATGACACAGACATAATGATTTTTATCACTTCCCTCTAAGACAAGTGTTTTAAAACAAATATTCCTGTCAATTCCTATTTCTTCAAATTCTTCAGTTTCTTCTCTAACAACAAAATCATATTTTATTTTTTTGCTATCTAAAATTCTACATACATTTGTTTTGCTATTTTTTTTCATTTTTATTTAAAAAAGTCTTTAAATGTTGCACCAACATTTTTATTGCAGGAGCATTTTCTCCGCCACGAGGAATGATTATATCGGCGTGTTTTTTGCTTGGCTCGATAAATTCTTCGTGCATTGGTTTAACTGTATTTTGATATTGAGTCAAAATACTTTCAAGACTTCTCCCTCTCTCTTTTGTATCTCTTAAAATTCTTCTGATTAGTCTTTCGTCTGCATCTGTATCCACATAAACCTTTAAGTCCATAAGCTCTCTAAGTCTTGCATCTTCCAAAATCAAAATCCCTTCAACGATTATTACAGGTCTTGGATATGCTCTTAGAGTTTCTTTTTTTCTTGTATGAATCGTAAAGTCATAAATCGGAAGATCAACTTCTTTTCCAGATTTTAAAACTTTTAAATCTTCAATAAGTTTTTCAGTTTCAAATGATTTTGGGTGGTCGTAATTCAACTTAACTCTTTCTTCCATTGTCTTATCATCATTTGCCCAGTAATAAAAATCGTGGCTAATCATTACAATTTCATCTTTAAATTGTTTTTTTAATTTTTCAATAATTGTAGTCTTACCGGAGGCAGAACCTCCGGCAATTCCTACAACATATATATCTTCATTTTTCATCAAAAACTCCTATAAAACAATTACTCTGTGATATACTTTTTTACCTTTTTTAATAACAATTTCTTCCAAGTTAAGAGAAACTTTTGTATTTGTATCTGTAATTTTTTCTCCGTTTAAAGAAATTCCACCTTGTTCTATAAGTCTTCTAGCCTCTCCATTTGATTTTGAAAGACCACAAATTCTAATTAAATCCAAAATTCCAATTTCTTCATTTTCAAAATTGCATTTTTTAATTTCAGTTGAAGGCATATTTTCATCTAAAAGCTCGCCACTAAATAATGCTCTTGCAGTTTCTAATGCTTTTTGAGCTTTTTCTTCGCCATGAATAATTTTTGTTACTTCAAAAGCTAAAATTTCTTTTGCCTCATTAATCTTTTCATCTTTATATTGACCTAATTCCTTGCATTTTTCAGTTGGCAAGAATGTTAGCATAAGTAAGAATTTTTCAACATCTCTATCATCAACATTTCTCATATATTGGAAAAGTTCATAAGGAGAAGTCTTTTCTTCATCTAGCCAAATAGCGCCCTTTTGAGATTTACCCATCTTAACACCGTCAGCAGTTGTCAAAAGTTTGAAAGTCATAGCATAAACTTTATCTTGTTCAATCTTTCTAACTAAGTCATATCCACCAAGAATATTACTCCATTGGTCGCTACCACCTAGTTGTAATTTACAACCATGTTTTCTGTAAAGATGTAAGAAATCATAACTTTGCATTAACATATATGAAAATTCGAAGAATGTAAGTCCTCTTTCCATTCTATTTTTGTAAGCATCACAAGTAAGCATTTTATTTACACTAAAATGCACTCCAATTTCTTTCATAAATTTTACAAAATTCAAATCTAAAAGCCAATCTTTGTTGTTTTCAATAATTGCATTTCCATCTGAAAAGTCGATAAATCTTGAAAGTTGTTCAAAAAATCTTTGAGCATTGTGATTGATTTTTTCTTCAGTCATTACCATTCTCATATCACTTCTTCCTGAAGGGTCGCCTATCATTGTAGTTCCCCCTCCTAAAAGAGCAATTGGAATATGTCCGTAGTTTTGCATTCTCTTCATAACCATTATTTGAATGAAATGTCCGATTGTTAAACTATCTGCTGTCGCATCAAAACCGATATAAAATTTAACTCTTTCTTTAGATAACAATTCTTTTAACTCTTCTTCATAAGTTGCTTGTTCAAAATATCCTCTGTCAACAAGCTCTTCAAAAACATTTTTGTATTCCATAAAAACCTCCCTATAAAAAAAGACCTATAACTTTGAAAGGACGACTTATCGTGGTACCACCTTTCTTCGCATAGGCCTTATAATGTTTAAGCACAATCACTTCTGAGCTCCTGTGTTGTATGCACAATCAACACTCAATATTAAATATATTCATAATTATATAGAAAAAAGTTAAAAATGTCAATACATTTCTATTTTTCTAACTCTTTCATCATCAAAAATTAAATCTTCCAAATGCTCCCTTTCAAAATCAATCGGAACAAAGGTATAAAACTTTACAGTTACAGTTGCTCTCTTTTTTAGAATTTCGATATTTTGAATTTCTAATTTCAACCTCTCTAAACATTCTCTAATTTCTCTAATTTGATTAAAACTGTCTTCAATCGTAACTTCAAATGTAACTGTTAAATGGTCTTTGCTTAGAAAAGTATCTTTATGCATTAAAATTTGAACTATTACAATCAAAATTGTTCCAAAAATTCCAACTGCATAAAGACCTGCACCCATAGCAAGTCCGATTCCTGCCGTAGCCCAAACTCCGGCTGCTGTTGTAAGTCCATTTACTGAATTATTTTTTATAAAAATAAGTCCTGCGCCTAAAAACCCAATTCCCGTTACAACTTGTGATGCAATACGAGAGGCATCAATTCTTTCAACATCAAAAAAACCATATTTAGAAACTATCATCATAAGTGCAGATGCCAAACAAACTATTGCATGAGTCCTAATACCCGCCTCTTTATTTCGACTTTTTCTTTCAAAACCGATTATAGCACCCATAAAAGTTGCAAGTAAAATTTTCAGTAAAAATTCTAAATTTGTGTAAATAACTTCAATATCGATATTCATATAATACTCCTAATTTTACTTCTATAAAATATCACTTTATTTCAATTAAATTATATAAATTAATAAATAAAAAGTCAAGTCGATTTTTATACAAAAAGCAACAACAGCTTTATATTTTTATAAAATTAATATTTTTAGTACAATTATTATATAAACATATTCCTGTAAATTCATCAAAATTTACTAAAATAGAGCCAAAAAACTTTATATTATCCTCAGAATAATTTTTATAAAAAAAATTATAATATGTATGTAATAAACTGAAATCACTTTTTGAAAAGTGTAAAGCATTTATGAATATATGATTATGAATTATAATAATATATTCGTTTTTTTCTCTTACTTTTTTAAATAACCATTTAACGTACTTAGGTTCTAACGAAGTATAAAGTTCATTATTAGTTTTTGCTTCATTTGGGACTTGTTCAAATTTTGTTGCAACAAATCTATCGTTACAATATTTCAAAAAAACAAATGTAATATCTTCTAAATTAGAATTTTTATAATATCTTTCAATTTTTTCTAATATTTCATTACTAAAAAATACATCAACGTGTGAATTGAAAGTATACATTTGAAAGTTCATTTATATTTCTCCTAATACATTTTTCAACTTTTTCATCTGATATTAAATTTATAAAATAATTAAGACTTTCATAATAATTATTAAAATTATACTTACAACTATTTTTAATAGATGAATTAACGTATTTATCAAACATACACTGTTTACATGTAGGTTTAATAAAACAATTTTTACATAACCTAAGATTTTTCTTATTATTTTTTTCTATGTAATTAATTATAAATTCACTATTAATATCTCCATTAAAAACATCTCCTACTTTAAAATTTTTCAATGAATTGTCAATATTAGATGCAATAAACATTTGACACGGATAAATACTACCATATGGATCAATGGCAATTTGTCCTAAAAACGCATCACAAAAATAACCACTATAAAATGTTGCATAAATAGAATTTAAAAAAGATAATAATCTAGAGTTAGAAATACCATATTTTATAAAAACATCTATATCTCTATTTAATGAATTATCAATCGATGAACCTTTAATAAGTTTTATTAACCTATCATTCCCATTTTCATTCTGGATAATATTTAATTTAATTTTATATCTTTTATAATTTTCTAACATTATATCTGTATAAGAAACATTATTTTTTACATGCTCTTCTGTATAAGTAGATTCAATAACAATTTTATTAGATGTGTTTTTTTGTAATTTTATTATATTCTTATCTATAACGTCAAATGTTCCACTACCATCTTTAAATTTTCTATTCGAATCATTTATATTTCTATTTGTAGAATCTAAACTAATTATTATATGGATATTATATTTATTTATTAAATATAACATCCTCTCACTCAAATTAGTTCCATTAGTTACCATGGAAAATGTAGGAGTTTTAAATTTATATTTTTTATCAAAATATTTACATATATACTCTATAGCATCTACATTTAAAGTAGGTTCTCCCCCAAAAAAATTTACTTCTCCTATACTTTTATATTTTTTTCCCAAATATTCACAAACTTTAGAATAAGTATTAAAGTTCATATAACAACATTTTTCACCATAGCTTCCAGCGTTAGCATAACAATATTTACAATTTAAATTACACTGATTTGTAACCAAAATTCTAACCATATTCAAATTTTCTTTGTTGATAATATATTCACTAAAATAACTTTCTTTATACAATTTATTGGATAAAAACTTATATAATTCATAAGATTCTTCATTTTTTCTAAATAAAACTAAAGCAGTGTTCTTACCAATATTAAAAAATTTCTTAGAAAAAATATCATATACTAAAAATTTTTCAGATTTTTTTCTTTCAATATCAGAAACTATAAATCTCCCTATTTTCATAACTAACCTCCAAGTAAAATAGGTGCAACAAAAAGATTGCACCTATTCTTGTAATTTTTTCTAATTACCTCCTCCGTCAGGACCTCCATTACCACCACAACAAATTCCACACCAAGCTAATAACTCATTAGCCAATGTTTCAAACTCTTCTGTTGAAATTTCTTCAAGTTCCCAACTTTCAACATTTCTTTCCACTAATTCTTTCATAGCTTTTCCTCCTAAAATTAATTATTTTCAACTTCAGAAATCGTGTATAATTTCTTGAAGTATGAATCAAAATTCATAAGCTCTTCAAAATTACCTTTTTCTTCTATCTTTCCATCTTTTAATACCAATATTTGGTCATATTGTTTTAAATTTTCCTTTATTAATCTATGTGTTACAGAAATCAATGTTATATTTTCAAGTTCAAGTAGTCCCTTTTCTATTGAAAATGCAATTTCATTATCCAAACTTGATAATATTTCGTCAGCAAGTATTATCTTTGTATCCTTTATCAAAGATCTTGCAATTGAAATTCTCTGTTTTTCGCCTCCAGATAAGTTATTTGCATTTTCAGAAATCAATTCCTTATCATACAATCTATCCAAATATTTACCAAGTTCTGCTTTCAATATAACATCTTTTACCTTTTCTTCCGAATAATCTTTACTAAATAATGTTATATTATCATAAATACTTCCTTTGAATAAAAATACATTTTGATTAATTGTTGAAATTAAATTTATAATAGAATTTCTTGAAATTTCATCCAAATCAGTCCCATCTATACAAATTTTCCCCTCATTTGCTTTAATTCTTTTTGAAATTAGCTTCATCAAAGTTGATTTTCCACTTCCTGATAAACCTACTAAAGCATATTTTTTGCCTTTTTCAAAATCAAAACTTATATTTTCCAAAACTTTTTTATCATCATATTTAAAGCTAACATCCTCTAAAGAAATCTTATTATTAAAGTCTTTAATTTCTGTTGTTTCAACATTTTCTTCTGAAATTAAAGTATTTTCGATTTTATTTAATATTTTATCAACAGACTTAAATTTACCATAAGATTCTATTGCAAACATCAAAGGATTCACAATGTGATTTGTTAGTTGAACACAAACAATCATTTGTCCAAGTGTTATAAATCCTTTATATGCTAAATATCCACCACAAACAAAACCCCCTAAAAATGTAAAACCTCCAAAAAAGTATGAAATCATAGTTACTAAACTATACCTTTTTTGATATGCAAGTCCTTTATCATAAACATTTTTTGAGTTATTATAAAACACTTTTGAAATAAATTTTTCTAGTCCAAATACTTTTATTGTTTCATAACCATTAAAATATTCACTTGTTCTTGCAGTATATTCACTTTGAGAATTTGAAAATTTCTCTTTAAAAGTTTTTAAATTTTTCATCGGAATATTTCCAAAAACAAATGAAATTATAGACAATATCATTAAAGCAATTGTCATTTGATAGGAAACATAGAAAATTGTACCAAATGCAAACACAAACAAAAATCCGGATTTAACCAAATTTAAAAATGTTCTAAAATACTCTGTTTCTATTGTATTAATATCATTAGTAAGAATTGAAATCTTATCCCCTACATCATTATTATAAAAACTTTCAATATCTTGTTTTATTAAATTATTAAATATGTAAATTTTTGTATCTAAAGACATTTTAGCTACAAACTTATAACTCATAACTTCATAAATCCATTTAAAAACGCTCTCTGTAATAAGTAAAGCAAAAGTATAAATCATAACCTTAGAAAATTTCATATTTATTGCTCCACTAGCGGAATCTATAACGTACCCAAAAAACATTGCAACGCCTATTTCCAATAAAATATAAATAAACATAACTACAAAAAGTGGCAACAAAATGTTCAAATTGTTTTTCCATATTTTCTTCAAAAATATCCCCCTCCTAAAAACATTTTCACTAACTTATATGTTAATTATATATCTAAGATAAAAAAAAGTCAATAATCTTATTATATTAATTTCTTATGTGATTATTATTAATTATAAATATTTCTTATAATAAGTGAATTCTAAATTGCAAAAACACTCCAAATATGCATATTAAAAAAAAAAGGAAAAGTAACTAAAGACAAGAAGTTTATTACTCAAAATCCTTAGTTATTTAACCATTTTTTTATTTTAAAATTCTATTTTGTTTTTATCTTGCAATCATATCTTTTGATATGTCAACACTTTTAATATTATCTCTTGTAATTGTTCTTGTTGTAAAGCCCCAAATGTTACAGAACCAATTTTTCTTTTCTTTATCAAAAATAAAATGGAATCCAACTTTTGACTCAACAGGTGTTATTGAAGATAATTGAGGTGGCTTTTCATTTTTTCCGTAAGTAGTTTCTTGGACTAACAAATGTCCACCGATATACATTTCGTAAGTATCCCCTTGTTCTCTTATTTCAAAAGAATTAAGGTCAAACTCTACTGACGGATAACCTCCAACATATTCTCTACCACTATTTATTAAAGAATCTACTCTGTTCTTTTCTATCTGTAAAGACGGGTCTCTCATTATAGTCAATAAAGAGGAATCTTTTTTACCTCTTGACTGAACATCTTCTCTTAACATTTCAACAGTTCTTGAAATTGCAAAGTCCAAAAGTCTTTTATCTGAAAGAGAAGTGCTAACATTTATTGAACTTTCTCCGGAATAAGTAACTCCATCAGAAATTGTATATCCCCAAGGCATCTTTGTTACAACTTTTAAAACATCACCTTTCTTTATATTTGTTCCTGATAATTTATTGAACTCTCTTACAGTAAGCTCTGTATTCTTATCATTTACAAATAAAATACTATCTTCATCTCTTGTTACAATCTTGAAAGAGCTTTCTTTTGAATTTGTATCAAGCTTTATAACTTCATTTGCAAGTTTGTAGTCGGTTCCCTCCCCATAAGAAACAGTTTTAACCTCTGCTTTTTCAGTATAGAAAAGAGAAACTTCATCTTTTAATTTTACATTATTGTCATAGTAGAAAATAGTATATTTTCCAGGAAATAAATCATATTCTTTATCAGAAATTTGTTCTTCCTTTTCATTTAATAAAATAGTTGTTTCTACCTTATCACTTTTTTCAACCTTTAACTTTACAGGGTCTAAACAAATTTTATAATCATCAAAAATACCTAAAATTTTCCCACTCTTTTGAAGTCTAACAGGTCTTTCACTCTTATAATTTTCATCTTTTTTCAAATTCTCAGCATCTTCTCTAAGCCATTTATTAATAGTTGTAAGCCTTAACTCATCTTCTTCTAACAATGCTATAAAAGATTCTGCCTTATTTTTATCAATAGTTTTACCATTAAAAACCATATTTGTAGTGTAAAAACCAATTTTTTTAGACTCTACCCCTGATAAAATATTTGGTAGCTTAACACCTAAAGAATGATATGCCTTTAGTCCAAAGAATCCAACAATAGAAAGAGCAAAAATAATGGTAAATGCAAAAATCATCTTTAACATTTTTGGAACTTTTGGCATTTCATATTTATTTACGTCTTTTTCTTTCTTTGCTTTTACTTCTTTAGGCTTAACATTTTCTTTCTTTTCAATTTCTATCGGTTTTTCAATATTTTCTACCGGAGTTTCTTCAACTTCCTCAATTACATTTTTAACTTTTTGTTTCTTTTCTTTATTTTTCTTTTTCTTATCATAGGAATTATTTCCCCTACGACGTCTTTCGTGTAGAGGAACTACATTTCCATAAATAAGTTTAAGTCTTTGTGTTTCTGTTAAAATTTCATCTTCTTCATTATTTTCTTCAACATTTTCAACTTTTTTTTCAGAATTTATTTCTTTATTTTCTTTATCAGTTGAAAATGTATGCTCTTCTATTTCTGAATTGATAAGATTTGATTTAAAATCTAAATCATCAATTTTATTGACCTCTTTAGAAACTTCTTTTTCAATTTCTTCAGAAATAACTTCTTCCAAAACTTCCTCTTTGGGAATTTCTTTTTCAGAGTATTCTTCTCTCCATTGAGAATAGTTCGATAAAATTGACTTATCAAATCCTCCTTCTGAAAAATTTGAAGAATTTTTTTCAATTTTATCCTTTTTCTTATTTTTTTTAGACACGAAAAAAACCCTCCTTAAATATTTCTACGCTTCTAATTCTTTTTCTAATTCATCAACTAGACCTTTGAAAATTTCAAGAGCTTTAGCGATTGAATTTTTATCTTCCATATCTATACCGGCCATTCTTAATTGGTCTATTGGATGATGTCTGCAACCATCTTTTAAGAAGTTTCTATAACTCTTTAGCGCTTCCTTATCTCCACTAACAACTCTATTGGATAAGAAACTTGCAGCACAGAAACTTGTTGCATACTTATATACATAGAAATTGTTGTAGAAATGAGGAATTCTAGCCCATAAGTAATCAGCTAAATCACTTCTTTCAACATTTTCTCCGTAGTATTTATCATTTAATTTGCCCATAATTCTTGTGAAATCATCAGCCGTTAAAGCATTTCCAGCTTCAACTTCTAAATGTGTATTCTTTTCAAACTCACCAAACATAGTTTGTCTAAATACAGTTCCAATGAACATATTAATATAATAATTTAAAATGTAAATCTTTTCGTTTTTATCCTTAACATTCTTTAACATATAGTCTAAAAGAGTTAATTCGTTGAAAGTTGATGCAACTTCTGCAACAAAAATCTTATATTGAGAATAAAGGAATTCATTGTCAAGTCTTGAATAATAACTGTGCATTGAATGTCCGAACTCGTGAGCTAATGTAAACATACTGTTTAAATCATCAGTATAGTTCATTAAGATATATGGTTCTGTATCGTAACTTCCCCAAGAATAAGCTCCACCCGCTTTTCCTTCTCTTGGATAAACGTCAACCCAACGTTCATCAAAACCTCTATTTAAAACTTCAACATAATCATCTCCAAGTGGTTTAAGACCTTTTAAGATTAATTCTCTAGCTTTTTCATAAGGATATTTTTGATTAAAATTTTTATCCAAATTTACAGAAACGTCCCACATATATTGTTTATCTTTCTTTAACGCCTTCTTTCTAAGTCCATAATATTTATGAAGAGAAGGCAAATATTCTTCAATACTTTCGATTAATGAATCATAAACTTTTTCAGGAACAGCATCTTGGAATAATTCCATATATCTTGCTGAAGGATAATTTTTAACCTTAGCTAAAATAGTCAAATTCTTAATGGCACTGTATAAAGTTGTCGCATAAGTATTTTTAAAATTAGAAATAGTTCCATACATTTTTTCAAAAGCTTCTTTTCTTACTTCTTCATTTTCATCTAAAAGGAAATTATTATAATTAGCTGGAGTTAATTTTTCTCCGTCTTTATTTTCAATCTTACCATAATCCATATCTGCATAACTTAACATATAGAATGAATTTTGACCTGTTCCAACCATTTCTCCACAATTAGCAAGTAATTTTTCTTCCTTTTCACTTAAAGTATGAGGTTTAAATCTTAAAATATTTTCAAAATGTACTCTATACTTTTCGTTATCCCCCTCTTTATAAAAGTTTTCCAACTCTTCATTAGATAAACTCATAAGGAATGGGTCAAAAAACGCCATAGCTGAACTAAATCTTGTTCCTAGTGAATTTACTTCTAAAGCTAACTTTTGAGATTCAGGAACTCTACTGTCCTCATCTCTTTTCATATATGAATAACAATACAACTTTTCAACAAGTCTAGATGACTTTTCAGATAATTCCATAATATGCTTTAAATTCTTAACAGATTTTTCCGCTTTTATAATTTCTTCAATAATTTCATCACAAATTTTGATTTCAGCCCTAGCCTCATCTACATTTTTGTAAATCTTTTCCAAAGACCAATTATATTTTTCCATCATACCCTCCAAACCAAAAAATTAAAATTTCACACATTAATTCTAACATTTTTTTAACTTTTTATCAATATATATGATAATTTATTAAAGTTATTTAAAAAATTTTACCGTGATACAATTTATATGTAACTATATCAAAAAAGATAGCATCCTATATAATTTTAAAAAACGAGTGATAAATAACTATCTTCCATGAATCTCAATCCAACATCATTTACAAATGTATAACCATAAAAAAAAGAATGTTTGCACATTCTTTTTAAAATAAATTTTAATCTATTGTATATTCAATCCAGCCTTCTGCTTTTCTTTTTATAATCTCACCAATTCCGGCAGATACTATTTGAATATTTTTTTGTTCATATTTTGGTTTCAAGCCGTTTAAGGCATTTTTGCAAAGTCTAACTTGTAAGCTTTCGTCTTTAAAAAAATCATCTTCTTCTAAGAAATGTGTAACTACATTCCCTGCGCAAACAATTTCTATTTCACAAGTATCTCCCAGTTCTTCGCAATATCTTCTGTAATTTACAATTTTTGCCTTTAGCTTATCTATGAGTTTTAATCTTTCAATTCTAAATAGTACTTTGTAATTCATATCTTCTCCTAATATCCAAGTTCTACGGCTTTGTTTACAAGTTTTTTTACAAGTGGAATCATTTCGTAAGCAACTTTGTTTTCTTCTTCAAAAAAGGCCGTACAAACAATAGTCGGATTATCTACCGGATAAAAGACAGTTACCCAAGAGTGTATCTTGTCCTTTGTCTTTTCGGCAGTACCCGTTTTTCCTGCAACTTTTTTTCCTCTTATAAAGCCTATAAAGTTTGCATCACCGGAAGATTTTAAATAATCTTTCATAGTATCCATTGTTTTTTTATCTGAAACTCTTGTTAAAATTTCCGGAGAAATTTTTTCAATTATCTTTCCTTTAGGGTCTAAGATTTCTCCAACGATATAAGGTTTCATCATATTTCCACCATTTGCAACTGCACTTGTAAATAATGCAACTTGTAATGGTGTTACCAAGTCTTTACCTTGTCCGAATGCTCCCGTTCCAAGCTCTAATGCCGTTGTTTTTTCATTAAATGGAATCAGCGAGATTGCAGTTTTTAATTCAAAAGGAATTTCCTGACCGAACATAAATCTCTTATTTACATCAATCATAGCATCAACGCCAATTTTTTGAACTTGGTCTGCAAAGTAAGTATTTGAAGATTTTACTATGGCTTTTCTCAAATCAATATTTCCATTATATTCATTTGCATAGTTATTTATTTTGTAATTCTCAATAATAGTTGAGCCTTTGTCATTGTATTTTAAATCTTCTGCGCTTAACTTTTCAAGTAAAGCAGTTCCGGTTACAATTTTATAAACAGAGCCTGGAGGAAAAAGTCCTGCAATACTTCTTGCCAAAAGTGGCGCATTTTCTTCATCAGCAATTATATTAGACCAATTAGCCTCTATTGTATTCGGGTCAAAAGTCGGTCTGTCTGCCATTGTGATTATTGCCCCTGTTTGTGGATTCATCAAAATCATTGAACCCTTATGTCCCTCTAAAAGTGAAGAAGCATATTTTTGCAATTCAGAATTTGTAGTCAATTTTACTGAATTACCCTCTTTTTGATCAATCAAAATTTTCTTTAATTCTCCTATAGGAGTTTTATCCTGTTTGTTTAAAAGAGTTGTATTAAATTTTTTCTCAATTCCCGTTTTTCCATATTTTTTGCTGTTATATCCAACGATATGCGCATAAGCACTTCCATAAGGAAAATGTCTATACTTTTCTCCTTTTTCGTCCTCTTTTGTTTCAGCTAAGATATTTCCATTAGAATCGAGGATATTTCCTCTCTTTAATTTATTGTCATCAACCCAATTTCTTTTATTGTTTTCATCATTTTTAAGTTTATCAGCTTTTATAACTTGAAAATAGGTCATATATCCAAGAATTAAAATGAATAACAAACTTATAAATGTTAAAACCCTTTTATATCTTTTAATTTCAACCATATTATCCTCCTATATATTTTCTTCAGAGGCATACTGTAAAATCCCCAAAGCAATGAAACTTGAAAGAATTGAAGAACCTCCATAGCTGACAAAAGGAATGGTAATTCCTGTAAGTGGAATAAGTTTTAAAATCCCACCGAACATTATTAATGCTTGAAAAGCGAAAATTAATGAAAGACAAAAAGCTACATACTTATAGAATTTATTATGTTGTTCCATAGAAGTTTTTATTCCCCTATAAGTTAGGATTAAAAACAACATAACTACTCCCATTCCCATTAAAATTCCCATTTCTTCACAAATACTTGCAAAAATATAATCACTTTCTGCAAAAGGAATATAATCAGGTCTGCCAAGTCCAAGTCCGGTTCCAAAGAAACCGCCACTTGCTATTGCATAAAAACCTTGAATAATTTGGTAACCCATTCCGTCGGCATATTTAAAAGGGTCTAACCAAATTTTTACTCTTACCTTAACATGAGTAAATAAAATGTATCCTAAAATTGCTCCAAAGCTAAGGATTAAAAAGTTTACAATCATATATTTTCTATGTGGCTCATACATATATTGTGCAAATATGAATACTCCTGAAAACACAAGTACTGAGCCTAAGTCTTTTTGTAAAAACAAAAATCCTACAAATGTATAGAAAAAGAAATGCAAACTATGTCTTTTAAAAAATGATTTTTCAAACTTATCCCTATTCTTATAAAAGGCAGCGATAAGAAAAACAAATGCAATCTTTATAAGCTCTGACGGTTGAAACGCAAAATTTTCACCAAGTCTTATCCAGTTTTTTGCACCATTAATATTTTTACCAAATAAAATAGTTGCAATAAATAAAATATAAGAAACTCCTGCATAAAAATAATATATTTTATTCCAAATTTTTATATATTTTAAAATCAAATATACAACCCAAAAAGCTATAATTCCAATACAAAACCATATAATTTGTCTAAAAGCCATTTTGTTATTCAGCCTGTAAATTTCCAAAATTCCAATAGAAAAAAGCATATTTGCAATAAGCATTATATAATAATCGCCTCTTGTAAACTTTTGCACCAATTTCCCTGAAATATATACAAAACTAATCAAACCAACCATAAAATAAAGTTTAGTTCTATCAAAATTAGCAAAATCTCTTGCCATAATCAAAAACAAACCTAAAATTTGAAAAAATAACAAAAGACCTTGAATACTCTTTGTACTGACATAGGAATCTACTGTTAAAGTCCTAAGCCTTGACAACAATCTTTTCTTAATCATCATAAACTTCCTCATTTACAAATAAAAATTCAATTCTTCCAACGTCGATTAAATCCTTATCTTTAAGCTCAATAGCCTCGGTAATCGGCTCTCCATTTAATAGAGTTCCGTTTGCAGAACCCAAATCTTCGATATAAAAAATACCGTCGTCTTTAATAATTCTCATATGATTTTTAGAAATGAATTTATCATTTATTACAATATCATTGGAATCTCCACGACCAAGAGTAGTTTCATCAGCAATATAGTAATGCTCATGCACCTTAAAAGGCAAACTCTCTTTTCTGTTTATAAGTTTTAGATAAGTATTAGAAACGTCAGTCATTTCACTTGTAGTACTAATATCCAAATAAATCATCTTTATTATATTGTAAATAAAGTAATAAATAATAATTACAAAAATATATTTAAAAATGATTGCCATTAAATCATATAACTTTAGACTACCAAAAGTTTCAACTGAAAAAACTTTCTCTAAAATTTCAAAAATTTTATCCATATTTCCTCCGTATTCCTATGTTAAAAATATTTTTCATTAAATTTTATTTTACCATAAATACACTAAGTAGTCAAAATATTTGATAAATAAAACAAATCCAATCCGTTTTTTGTCAATTCATACACTCTATCACAGACTTCATAAATATACTTCTTATCGTGTGAAACGGAAATAATCGCCCCTTTATATGACTTCAAAAGTTTTCTAATCTCAACCGATGAAAAAGGAGATAAATTTCTTGTCGGCTCATCCAAGATTAAAACTTCCGGATTTTCCAAAATCATCTTTAAAAAATAAATTTTAGCTTTTTGTCCTCCGGAAAGAGATTTTAAATTATGTAGCATTTCATCTGCAGTAAACTTCATTGAACCCAAAAATGTTCTAATCTTTGTAGTTTCCTCTTTTTCATAAGTTTTGCTAAGATAGTCTATAATGCTCATATCAATATTCATCTTATCATCATAATTTTGTGGCATATAAGAAATCTTAACATTTTTCTTTATATTTTCCAAAATTATTTTTAAAAGTGTAGTTTTTCCTATCCCATTTTCTCCGATTATACAGATTTTATCATTTCCAAAGACCTTTAATTCGATATTTTCACTTAAAATTCTATCTCCTATAACAAGTTTTTCCAAATTTAAATCCAAAACTTCCTTTTTTGTAGAATATTTTATATCTTCATCAAATTTCACAAAAATGGATTCTTCATAATCCGGAAAATCAAGTAAATTTTCTTTTTCTTTTTCAAGCCTTTTTCCGATAGACTTTACAGTATGCATTTTTATTTTTAACTCCGTTCCCAAAAAATCATTTTTTGTATTTCTTATTTCGTGTTGCACTCTTTCATAAATTTTTTGATACTTTCTTTGCTTTTTGTCAAACTCTTCTCTTTGCTTTTTAGCGATTCTTTCCTGTTTTTCAATCCTATTTTCTCTATTTTCAACATAATCATCATAATCCAGTCTTTCAATATAAATTTTAGATTTTTTCTTTCTCATAAGCTGTTCAATGTGAATAATTGTATTTGCACAATTTTCAATTAAATCCTCATCGTGAGAAATAAAAATTATTGGAATATCAATGTTTTTTATGAAATTCTTAAGCCATTCAATAGAATTTATATCCAAATCGTTACTAGGTTCGTCCAATAAAAGACAAGTAGGCTCTTTCATAAGTTCGCAAAGTAAAATAAATTTAATTCTTTCTCCACCTGATAATTCACTTATCCTTTGCTTTTCATTTATTAAATTTTCATCAAAATTCAACTCCTTTAACAATTTATAAAATAAATTATAGTCAAAATAATCCTCTTTAACTTTATTTTCAAGATATTCCTTTGTTGAAAAATCTAAAATCTTTGCTTCTAAAATCTGTGGTAAATATCCTATAACTTCATTTTTCTTATTTATCTCTCCACTTATTTCAGCATATTCTTTTAAGCCCTCATCATCTACTATCGCCTTTAAAATGCCGGACTTTCCATTTCCCTCTTCTCCGATTATACAAACTTTCATATCTTGCTCTAAAGAAAAATTAAAATCTTCAATTACAGTTCTTAAATCATTCACTAAATATATTGATAAATTTTTTATACTAAGCATATATCCTCCTAAATTAAGCCACAAAAAAATGGCTAATAATTCACTTATTGCCATTTTAAAATTCAAAATTATGTACTAAAAAAAGGAGTCTAAAAAATAAGCACACAAAAAGGAATGTATAACTAAAAATGGCAACAAAAAACTAAGCTTTAAAAAGCTATTAAATTTTCGTTTCATAATTAGTTATCTAATAATCATTCCTTCCTCCTAAATTTTTTATTAATTTTTGATATATTTCTACATCACTTAAATTCTAACACAAACAAATTAAAATGTCAAAATTTGTAAACTATTATAACATACATTTCTATAATATAATTTTTGTGATATAGTTAATATGGAATACATGATAAAGCAAATTTTATTTTTCATAAACAACTCCATTAATTTTTTATCAATTTTAGAATTTTTTCTAAAACAAAATCTTTGTTTTTTTCATAATCTAATATTGTTTGCTTTATAAAAATATCAGGACTTATAACATTTTCAAATATTTCCTTTTTTGTAAAAAATCTTTTATCTATAGAGTTTATAAACCTTTGACCATATGAAAAAATTAATTTACTATTAGGCAATATATCAGTAGTTATATCTCCTGAAGCATAAATTCCTCCAGACAATTCTTCCCCATATGATTTTACATTTTTAAACTTAGTTTTAAATTGGTAAAAAGCATCCGCTCCCGCAGAAAATGTATTTCTGCCAATAATAACCGATAATCTAATATCTTGATTCATTTTTAAATAGTTTTCTAAATCAATTAAAAATGGTAAGATAACAAGAGAACTTCCTCCAGAATTATACCTTAGGTCCACTATAATGTTTTTTATTCTAAAAATTTTTTTATTAGATTCTATATAGTCAAAAAATTTTTTTGAAAAACTTTTTAAATTTTCATTTTCTTCATCTTCACATTTATTATACTGAAAGACTACCGCATCACTTTCAGGAAAAAATTTAAAATCGTAAGCTTTATTTCTATCTAAGTTATATGGAATATCTCCAAGTTTCAAAAATACTCCTGAAGTAGTATAATAGCTAATATAATCAAACTTTTCGATTCCATTCAATAACTGCTCAAGATTTAAATTATACTTCTTTAGTTTTTCATCATCTAAATTTTCAAAAATATCCAGAACTTTTTGTTTCATTTTTAATTTTATATTATTATAATCTTCAATTTCAGAAAATACTTCTTTTTTGACTTCTATGTCTCTATTAATTTTAGTTTTAAAAACAACATCTATCACTTCTCCATTTTTTTCTATACTTAATTTAACATTATTTATATTCTTTACTATCCCAAGCCCTAAAAGATAGTCAACATTATTAATATATTTATCTACCCCATACTTTAAACACTTTGAACTATCCCCAGAAACTATATTTTCAATTTTTTTCAAAACTGTATTGATATCAATATCATTTATAGCCAATATTTTATAATAAATATATTTCTCATACTCCTTCTCTGTTCTAATAATATATATACCATCATCAAAAACTTTACTTTCAAACGGTAATAATGCTTGATTCAAAATATTAAAACTTAAATGTCCTTCTCTAAACATCGACATTATTCTTTGAATCTCTACTACAAACTCATTATCAGTTAAGTTATCTAGTTTTAATCTTAAATTATTTATTTCTTTTTTAAAATTATCATCAGAAATATTTCTATGTTCTCTTTGATACTTTTTTAACATAACATTCTCAAAATATTCTAAATCTTCCTCTAATTTTTTTTCCTAATTTCTCTAGATTCACCTTTAAAAAATATCAATTCATTTTTACTAGTATTAATATGGACATACATTAAAAATAAACTTAAAAATACTACTAAAAAAATAAAATAAACTCTTTTCATAATCCATCCCTCTATATTTAAAGCACAAGTCACAACTGGACTCATGCTTTAAAGAAAAAATCATATAATTCTTTGTCAATTATTCACTCCATTTTAATCTATGTAAATTTCCAAATTTTTCAAGTTCTGAAAAATCTTGTTGTCTTAAAGCCTCGTACAAAATTATTGATGCAGAGTTTGAAAGGTTAAGTGAACGAATCTCTCCCCACATCGGTATTCTTACACAATGTTCTTCATTTTTAACCAAAATTTCTTCAGGGATTCCCTTGCTCTCTTTTCCAAACATTATATAATCATTTGGAGAATATTTAACTTCATCATAAGTTTTCCTTGCCTTTGTAGTTGCAAAATACACATTTGCATTTGGATTTTTTTCGTAAAAATCTTCAATATTTTCATAAACAAAAAGTTTTAACTTATCCCAATAATCAAGTCCTGATCTTTTTACCATTTTATCATCAAGTGAAAAACCTAACGGTTTTATCAAATGTAATTTAGTGTCTGTCGCAACACAAGTTCTTCCAATCGCTCCGGTATTAAACGGAATTTCCGGCTCCAATAAAACTATATTAAACAAAATTTACTACCTCTTTTCTTTTTCTCTATCTATAAACATAATAATCGTGCAGATTGTAAGTGAAATTGTACTTAATAAAATAGTCTTTAGCCCTAAGATTTCACTAAATTTACTACCAATTATCGCACCCACAACAAAACAAAATATAACAATAAAATACATTAAACTATGCTCTAAAAATTTTTTATTTTTTGTATAAAAATACTCCGACAAATTATGAGTTGCCCCTCTTAAATTGCCAATACACATTGTAGTTGAAAAATCTATTCCACAAAGTTTTTTAAAACTTTGAACTTGAATTCCACAAGCAAAAGACGTTAAGGCATTTGCAAGTGCATTCATATTTTGAGGAATAAATCCAACTATAAAAAGCAAAATAATTTCAAAGATAACAGCATTTTGTCGCCAATGCAATTTAAAACTATCCTTTTTTCTAAATAAATCTGCTAAAAAAATTCCAAAAGCAAAAAATGCTATTGGAAAAGCATATTTCAAACACATTTCTAAATTTCCTTTAGAGGCATAAACTCCAAAGAGTAACATATTTCCGGTTTGAGCATTTGCAAAAACTTCGCCTCTTAAAAGATATGAATATGCGTCCATCAGCCCACCACTTAAGGCTAAAAAAATTGCAACTTCAATGGACTCAGACATTTGTAATGCTTTTTTCATATACAAAACTCCTTTTAAAACATTCATAAGATAGTATATACCAAACAAAAATTTTTTACAAGTTTTAATTTTTATAAAAAAAAGAATGGTTAAAAAATTAACCATTCTTAAAAAATTTTATCTAAGCCAGCATTTCCAGGAATTTGGCAACCCCAATTCCGAAGAATGTTCCTGTAATAACTCCGATTAAAGCCATTAATACAGCAATTGGAACTAATGATTGTGAATAAGCAGCTGCAAGTACCGGTGATGATGCAACTCCACCGATATTTGAAAGTGATGCTATACCACAAGTGAATAAATCAAGTTTGAATAGTTTTCCAATTATTGCCATTAAAATTCCATGAATTCCAAGAATTACAAAACCTGCTAAAATATAATAAGGAGCCTCTGTAAGTTCTAAGAAGTTTGCATTTGATGCAATTAAACCGATTAGCATATATAATAAAACATTTGAAACTTCAGGTGAACCAGGTATTCTTGCAAGTGGAGTCATCGCACATATAACACCAAGAATTGTAGTTATAATGATTGTCCAACCTGTTGCTCCCATAAATGCAAGTGCAGGAATTTTAACCATTTCATTTCCGATTATTCCTGTAACTGCAGTAACAGCAAGTGAAATACTTAATAAGAAAAATATATCTTGGAAAGTTATTTCTTTACTTATTTTTGAGAATTTTGCAGTTAAATGTTCGTTGATATTGTCAATTTTTGAAGTGTCGGCCTTTGTCCATTTATTAAATTTATTTGCAAATGGAACCAAGAACAACAAGAACATTATCCAAATTGAATAATCTATTGAGTCAATCAACAAAGTATAACCCATTCCGGAGCCTTCAAGACCCACTGCTTGTTGAACTGCAACCATATTTTGAGTTCCGCCAACCCAACTTCCTGCTAATGCTCCAAAAGTTAAAGGTGCATTAGGAGCTAATTTTCCTTTGAAAATCAAAAATGCAACAATAAAGCCAACCATAATAGTTAAAGTCGCAGTGAAAAATGAAATTATCATTCTTGGACCCAACTTTGCAATATCTCTAAGGTCTGCTCTTAATAACATTAAAAATATCATTGAAGGCAAAATTGCATCTTTCAAAACTCCTCTCGCTGCGGAAACGCTTTTAACACTCATATCCCATACGCCCAATGTTGATAAAATCATTGAACCAAAATAGATTATAACTAATGCCGGAATATATTTAAAAAATTTTCCGTTTTTGAATTTCTTTTCCAAGTAAATCACTATACCTGAAACGAAAAACAATAAAGCTATAAACTGAAATCCATCTTTAATCATAAAAAACCTCCTAAAATAAATTTTTAAGTAAGAAAAACATTTTCTTATTTATTATATTTTAGCACTGTATGAAATTATTGTCAATATTTTTGATAATAAATATCTAACTTTATAAAAAAATGATTAGTCTAATAGGCTAATCATTTTTTAACTACTTATTTAAATATAATACAATCGAAGTTTCATATTCTCCATTCGGATACTCAAATGGGTTTATCAAATCTTTAAATCCTAATTTATGATAAAAATTAATTACTTTTTCATTTTCAAATTTTTTTGTAGATAACAAAATTTTATCTCCTTTAAAATTTTCAATTAAACATTTCATTAATTCTTTTCCATAACCCTTTGATTGATATTTTTCAAGAACAGCAAGTTCATTTAATTCAAAAGTATTTTTATACCAATCAGTTCCTTTTGGTAATTTTTCATCTATCTGCATAGCCCACCAATTTTCTTTTAAAAAATCAAGTCCATACACAAATCCAATAAGTTTTTCCTCTTCAAAAGCTCCGCATATAATAATATTTAATCCTAAACTTTCATCAATTCGAGTAACCAAAAAATCTGCAGTAGAATCATCTGTTTTAAAAACTTCTTTATATATTTTTGCAATTTCATATTTTTTATTTTTAATTTCTTCCAAAGTTAAAAGTTTAATCATAATTTTTTCTCCTAATTATTTTGACAAATTTTTTGTAGCTCATTGAATGTATCAAACAATTTATTTTCTCCAACAAGTATATTTATAACGTCGCCGTTTATTATTGTTGTTTCTCCATTTGGAATTATCTCTTCAACACCTCTGTCAATATTTATAATTAACATACCTTTTGGAAATTTCACTTCTTTTATTTTCTTGTTTTCTATTTCACTTCCGATTTCAACAACTATACTCATAGTCATTTTTTCGCCATCTTTTGAAGATGCAATATTTTCTCTTTCCATCAATCTTTCTAAAAGATATTCATAAATTGGTAGTGATTTTAAATAGTTCGGTAATGCGTAAGTTATAAGACAAACTATTGAAAGTGGCAATAAATATGAAAGATTACCTGTCATTTCAAAAATCAAAATTATCGAAGTAAGTGGCGCCCTAACGATTGCTGTCAAGTACCCTGCCATTCCAAGAATAATAAAACTGTTTATATATATCGGGTCGATTATTTTTCCAAAAATTGTTCCGATTGTTGCCCCTAAAACTAATATAGGGAAAAATATTCCTCCCGGAACTCCTGAACTAAAACAAATTATTGAAAATAATAATTTTACTATAAAAATTAAAACTAAAGTATAAATCGGAAAATTAGCGCTTTGTAATTCTTTCATCAAGAATCCGCCACCACCTAATAAATTTGGCATAAATGCTAAAATTAAAATAGGTAATAAAAAGTATGGTATCATTTTATATTCTTGCTTTAGTTTTAATTTATCTTGAACTTTCATAAAAACATCCATTAAAAAAATGTAAAGCACTCCCAAAAGAGATAGAACAATAGCAAACAAAATCAATGTCCAATAGTTAATCAAAGGCAATTTTTCCGTTAAGCTAAAACTAAATACAGTTTCTGTTCCATATAGAATTTTTGAAACTAAATCTGCAGTAATCGTAGCTCCCATACAAACAACAAGAAGTTTTTTGCTAATATGTCTATGTATCTCTTCAACGGCAAACAAAATTCCGGCAACCGGTGCATTAAAAGCGGCAGAAAGTCCTGCACTTGCTCCACAAGTTATTAAAAACTTTTCAACAGTTTTATTTTTCTTCAGTTTCCTTGAAACTAATTTACCACTCATAGCTCCAATTTGGATTGACGGACCTTCACGACCAACAGAAAAACCGGCTAATGCAGTTAAAGCGCCACCAAAAATTTTTGCAAACAAAACTTTAGTAGGATTCGGATTGATATAACCCTTTATTTCAGCCTCAACCTGTGGTATCCCTGAGCCACCACAAAGTTTTGAGAATTTTTTAAATTTCGTTACTAAAAAAGAAATTAAAACAAGTAAAGCAATAATAATAGGATAAGCATAAAAATTAGTTCTAGTAAAATTTATTATAATTTCTAAAATATGTTCTATTCCATGAATTATATAACGATAAAAACTTGAAAGTCCCCCTGCAACAATTCCTACTAAAATCCCATAAAAAAGTAATTTCACATCTTCAATTCTCTGATTATCACTAAGATTTTCTAAATTTTTCATAAAAACTCCTATTCTCTATAAATTAAATAATTATATAATTATTTTATCACAAAAAGAGCAATAAAAAAAGTTTTGACAATCATCAAAACTATCAAAACTTTATCTAATTTATTTAATTTTAAAAATTTTCTTATTATCTAAAATAGATAATTTAATATCTTTTGGAATCTGCTCTTTACATTCATCAAACCTTATATATAACTTGTTAAAATCTAAGTTTTTTAACCTATTCTTACAGTCATCACCCTGAATTTTTAAAAACATACTTTTAAATTTTTTATCCCCTGTTACGGAAAATAATTTATATAAATTATTTTTATTATTAATTCCTAATGCATAGACTAATTCATCTTCAAAATTTTGATTTTGAATAAAAACAAATTTTTTAGTTGCATTTATCTTTTTATAATTTTCTTTAAAAATACCCCAATTGGCTGAACTGAAAATATCAGAATCAAGTATTATATATACATTATCGTACCTTTCTCCAAAAATTCTATTATTTTTCTTACTATTTTGGAACAAATTACAACATTTAATTAAAGATTGTTTTTTCAATAAATCTTTGTAAATTCTAAAAAATTTTTCTTCAGTTTCACCTTCAACAATTATTAAATTACTCAAAATTTAATCCTCCCAAATACCATCCAAATTAGGATATATATCAAAATAATCATTTTGAACATAATTTTTTAATTTTCTATCATTTTTTATAATATATTTTTCAGGATTTACCACAAAAACACCTTCGTTATTTCTAGCTAAAAATGTATATGAATGATTTGGAATATTCAAATCCAATGAATTTTCATTATGAGTTGTAATAAAAAGTTGACTGTTTTCTTCAAGATTATAAATTATCTGTAAAATCAATGAATTTGATAATTTTGTATGCATATAAGCCATCTGTTCATCAAGATATATTAGTCCATTATAGTTTTCTATTTTTGAAATAAAATTAGCTAAAAAAATCGCCTCAACAGTCCCTCTGGATAATCTTTCTCTTACTGATGATGAAGTATTTCTATTTATTAATATTTTTTCTCCATTTTTAAATTTTATATAAAATCCTTCCTCAACTTCTTCATCAATCTTATCAATTCCGGTAGATTTTGCATTTCTAATTTCAACTATAGAATCATCTATAACTTTTAAATATTTTTCTACAGTCTTTATTGAATCAACATCTAATATATTTCTAACTTTTTCCTTTTCTTCTAAATCCTTGTCAAAACTATAGTAAAAAGATGCGTTATCCCAAAAATAATTTTTCAAAGTATATATAAACTTTGAATAATATTCTTCAGTATTATAATTCGGCTCAAACTCTTCATTTATAACATCAGAAACAAAAACTTCCTTTGTATCTAAATTAAGTATTCTTTCTTTTTCTAAAAAATTTTTACTATTTAATAAATTTATATTTTCTTTATAATTAAAGGAACTATTTAATTTTATAAATCTTATTTTCTCACTGATAAGATAATTTTTAGCATCTTTTGGTTCCGTTGATAAAATAAATTCAAATAATCTATCTTCAACTGTAAAAATTATTTCAAAATTACTTTTTTTATCAGAATAAAATCTATTTATTAATTTATTTCCATTTCCTCCACATAAAAAATTTTCAAAATTACACAACAACTTGCCAAAAGTAGTTTTTCCGGAAGCATTTGACCCCATAATTATATTTACTTTTTTATACCTTATTTTTGGTGCATATTTTAAAGTTTCATCTTTTAATATTGAATTACTAACTTTTCTTGGAAAAGTAAAATTCACTTCAAAATCTTTAAACATATATAAATTGTCAATTTTAACATTTAAAACTATCATATATCTTCACCCCTATTTATATTATACTATAAATATATTTAAAGTCAATATATTCCGTTTTTTGGAATTTAAAAAAGTTTTGACATTAATCAAAACTTTATCTAAATATTTTTTCTATTTCGTTATTTGTAATTTCTCTATAATCTCCAAGTTCAAGCTCTTCATCTAAATTCAAGTTTCCGATGCTGACTCTTTTAAGTTCTAAAACTTCGTTTCCTACATATTCCAACATTCTTTTTACTTGGTGAAATTTCCCTTCAGAAATTGTAAGGTAAATTTCTTTTTTTGAAAGCTCTTTCACTTTTGCATTTTCAGTTGTAAAGTCCTCTTTTTCAAAGTAAATTCCATTTTCTATTTTTTCTTTTTGCTCTTTTGTAAGTTCATCTCTTAACTTAACAAAATATTTTTTATTTACTTTTTTCTTTGGATTTGTTACATTGTAGGAAAACTTGCCGTCATTTGTTAAAATCAGAAATCCTGTCGTATCTATATCAAGTCGTCCAACCGGAAATAGATCCATATTTGAATATGGAAACTTAAGTAAATCTAAAACCGTTGAAAGTTTCGGATCAAAGGTTGCACTGATATAGTCCTTTGGCTTATTTAACATTAGATAGGTAAATTCTTTATAAATCACTATTTCATCGTCAAACAAAATTTCATCTTTTTCAGTATCAACTTGTGTATTTGAACTTTTTGGGGGCTTTCCATTTACTTTAACTCTACAAGTTTTCAAAAACTTTTTAATTTCACTTCTTGAGCCAATCCCCATGTGACAAAGAAATCTATCAATTCTAATCTTCATTACTTTGTTATTAACTTGTTGCTATCTGTTAAGTTTTTGTATTTTAATGAATATTTTTCGAAAAGTCCATTTACAAAAGCCTCTCTGATTTCATGATATATAGCAATTTCCATATCAAATTCGTTGAAATATTGTTTGTGTATATCGTTATAAAGTACAAATTCCAATTCATTTTCTTCTTCTCTAACAACTGAAATTGAAACGTCGCAAGGAAGTCCGTCAAGCAATGTATCCATTAGTAATTCGTAAGCATCTTTCAAGCTTGAAATTTCATAACAAGGAAAACTTGTTCCATATTCAAAACAGGCTTTCTTTATCTCTTCAAGTGAAACTCCCTTATCCAAAAGTTTTTTCACAGTATAAGCAAATCTAATCTCAACATTTGAAACGGCTGTATGTAACCAGCCATGAATATTACTTTGGTCGATTACTTCTTCCAAATCTTCTGAAACTAAAGCAGGAAATAAACTTTCTACCTCGTTTTTTTCTTCTTCATTCAAAAATTTTTCTTCAACTGCAAAAGTCAATCTTTGTGCAATCAAAATTTTATCATACATCCAAAAATGTATAGGTGCTAAAAATGCGCTCATTATTTTTTTCTCCTTCTAACATCATTATTTAAAGATAACAGTAAAACTGCCAATACAATCAATCCACAACCAATAAGTTTAAAAATTGTTAAAGATTCATTAAGAAATATTATACCCAAAATTACACTTGTAATCGGCTCAAAAGTACAAAGTATTGATGCTGTTGTTGCACCACAATATTTAACTCCAAGTTGCAAAAATGCATTACCGAAAATTGAAGTTAAAAATGAAATCAATATTGTAAGTCCCCAAGCTATTGGAGTAAGTGAAAAAGTTAATTGTCCTGTAACTTTTCCAAGCACAAAAAGTCCTGCAATATTGAATAAACTGATATACAAAGTACATTTGAATGGGTCCATATGTTTAAAACCACTCTTATCAAGATAAACCAAAAACAAACTATATGTTATACCTGATAAGGCAGCAAGAAATATCCCAAAAGCACTTCCTCCGGTAACCTCATCAACCAACATCACAATACCTATCATTGAAAAAACAAGAGCTGACATCTTCTTTAAAGTAATTTTTTCTTTAAAGAACAAAATACAAATAAAATAAACAACACATGGATAGATAAAATGTATTGTTGTAGCCATTCCGACTGAAATGTAATTATATGAACCATAAAGTGCTGTTGTTGTAATTCCTATACCTAAAAAAGAAAGACCAATAAAATGTAAAAATTCTCTTTTAGTAATCTTCATAGGAGTTTGATTTTTCCTCATACCTGCATACAAAAACGGAATGCCAAACAATGCCCTTAAAAAAGTAAGAGTAATTGCATTATTCCCTCCATCGTAAGTAAACTTTGCAAGTATTGGCGTAAAACCAAAAACAAATGCAGAAATAATTGTAAAAATAATTCCCTTAATAAAATTCATCGCTACCTCCTAAAAAAATTCTTCTGTTTCAACTTCATCATTTTTATTCCACTTTACGATTAATTCGCTATAATCATCATTTAAAAACAAATCTAAAATCTTATCTATGCTGTAACTCTTCCCGTTGGCATTTCTAAACTCATCAATCCCAAACCAAGACAAAGTTCCCTCGACATTGTTTTCGATTAATTCTCCAGAAAAATCTTCAGTATAGTATAGAAAACCTAATTCTCTTTTATCTTTAATTTCATCAATCCAACTAACAGTTCCCTTTAGCTTTAAATTTTTTACAGTTAAACCCGTTTCTTCAAAAACCTCTCTAACACAAGAATCATACAAAACTTCTCCATCTTCAACATGACCCCCAACAAAAGTAAGACCTTCCCAGCCATGTTTTTTAACCTTATCTAAAACCAAAATTTTATCATTCTCTTTATCATAAATCATACACATATTTTGTAAAACAGTATTCATAAATCCTCCGATATATTAAAAAATTAATACATTATTATAATTATATCATTTAAAGCATTGAATACACAATACACAACTTTACTGAGATAATAAACAACTTGCTAAAAATACAAAAAAATTCGACCTTTAAGTCGAATTTTTATCTATGGTAATATTGTATCTACTACTTCAAATATTTTTTTGAAGAATCTTCCTATTCTTTTTACAAAACCTGCTTTTGAATAATTTTCTTTTGCTACTAAGTCAATCGTTGCGATAACTTCTTGTGAGTTTTTAACTTTTATCTCGCCAACCTTATCGCCTTGTTTTAAAGGTAATTTAACTTCTCCAACATTTACTTCCGTATCGTAGTTAATTCCCTTCATTGAAACTCTTTCAACATCTTGTGCCGGAACTAATTCAACAAAACCATTGCTTGCTGATTTAACTTCTACTTTTTTTACAAATTTTTGAGCGTCTATAAGTTTTCTAGTTTCTATATTTTCCTTTGCATAGTTAAGCATATCTTTCATATATTGGGCTCTATCTGCCTGTGTTTTTGCTCCCATTAAAACAGAAATTATTCTAAATTCACTTTGTCCTTTTTTTATCTTCATCGTAGAAACTAAACAATATCCTGCCTCATCTGTATGTCCAGTTTTTAGTCCGTCAACTCCTTCAACCACTCCAACTAGTGGAATTGTACTTTCTTTTTTGAATTTTCTTGCAGGTTGTTCCAACACAGTAGTCTTTGCATATTCTAAAACTTCAGGATATTTTTCTATAATTGCTTTTGCCATTATAAAAATATCTCTTGATGACATTTTATTATCTTGTCCATTTTTCATAAGACCTGATGCATTTGAAAAAGTTGCATTTTGAAGCCCAAGTTCTTTTGCCTTTTCATTCATAATAGTAACAAATTTACTTTCACTTCCTGCAACTGTCTCTGCAAGAGCAACAGCTGAGTCATTTCCTGAAACAATCATAAGTCCGTCAAGTAAGTCCTTAATGCTAATTTCTTCTCCGGGAGCTAAATCTAAACTTGAGCCTTGTTCCGAACCAGCTGTTAAGGAAACTTTAACTTTATCTTCCATTTTAAGCTTTCCTTCAGCAATTTTTTCCTTTACAATATAGAAAGTCATAAGTTTTGAAATACTTGCTATTGACACAGGTTCATCTATATTTTCAGCAACGAATAAAGCTCCTGAATCGGCATCACCGATTAAAGACGCAGTAGTTTTCTTTTCAATTCCAAATATTGCATAAGATTTACTTGCTCCTGCAAAAAGAATTGAAAAAATTAACGCTAAACTAAGTATTGATTTTTTAAATTTCATAACACTCTCCTATTTTTTTATCTCATCTACTCCCATATACTTTCTTAAAACTTCAGGAATTTCTATGCTACCATCTGCTCTTTGATAATTTTCTAAAACGGCTGCAAAAGTTCTTCCAACTGCAAGTCCTGAACCGTTTAAAGTGTGAACAAATTTAACTTTTCCGTCATTATCTCTAAATCTGATATTTGCACGTCTTGCTTGGAAATCTTCAAAGTTTGAACAAGAAGAAATTTCTACATATCTTCCATAACTTGGCATCCAAACTTCTATATCGTAAGTCTTTGCACTTGAAAAACCGATATCTCCGGTACATAGGCAAACAACTCTATAAGGAATTTTTAAAAGTCTTAAAACTTCTTCTGCATCATTTGTAAGTTTTTCCAATTCATCATAACTATTTTCAGGATTTACAAATTTAACCATTTCAACTTTATCGAATTGATGATTTCTTATTAAGCCTCTCGTATCTCTTCCTGCTGAGCCGGCCTCTTGTCTAAAACAATAAGTGTAAGCTGTATAGTAAGTTGGAATTTTTTCAACTTCTAAAATTTCATTTGATAAAAGATTTGTAACAGGAACTTCAGCAGTTGGTGCCAAGAACATATCTTTTGATGGTACATAGAACATATCTTCTTCAAACTTAGGTAGTTGTCCTGTTCCATACATTGAATTTCTGTTAATTAAAACAGGAACTCCAACTTCTTCGTAACCTTGTTCACTATGTAAATCTAACATAAAGTTTGTAAGTGCTCTTTCAAGTCTTGCACCCAATCCTTTAAAAACTGAAAATCTTGAGCCGGCAATCTTAACAGCTCTTTCAAAATCTAAAATATCTAAGTCAACCCCTAAATCCCAATGTGCTTTAACTTCGAAATCAAATTCTTTAGGCTCTAAAAATTTTCTGATTTCCACATTGTCTTCATCACTCTTTCCGATAGGAATTTCTTTGTTGGGAGTGTTTGGAATACTTAAAAGTTCTTTTCTAATTTCTTCATCTAAATCTTTTACTTTAACATCAAGTTCTTTTATTTCATCAGAAAGAGCCTTCATTTCTTTAAAAAGTCCTGAAACATCTGCACCTTCTTTTTTTAACTTTGGAACTTGTTTTGAAACTTCATTTTGTCTTGCTTTTTTATTTTCAACTTCAAAAATTATTTCTCTTCTCTTTTCATCTAATTCAAGAACTCTATCTATATTATAATTTCCAAATCTTGAATTTAATCTTTCTATTACTTCCTCTTTATTCGCTCTAATTCTCTTTATATCTAACATTACTAAACCTCTTCCTTTTCAAAATCTTCTGCGGGATTTTTTATTGAATATCCCTTTTTTTCTAATCTAATTTCCACATATTCTTTTAATGTCGTATAAATTACAACAAAAATAGGTACTGAAAGTAAAAATCCTATAACTCCAAATAAACTTCCTCCAAGCACGAGTGCAAAAATAACCCAAAACGAGCTTATTCCCAAACTTTTGCCTGAAACTCTTGGCGAAATTACATTTGCATCTATCATAGCAACAATAACGACAATAAATAAGAACCATAAAGCCATTTTAAAAGTTGCTGTGAAAAGTAAAACTATAAAAATCGGTATTGCTCCAAGATAGCAACCAAACCATGGTATCAAATTTGTAAAACCAAGTATGAATGCAAACAAAAGAGCGTAATCAACTTTCATAAACAATAGAATTATGTAGAAAATAATTCCAACGATTATAGCTCCAATTCCCTTTGCTAAAAGATAAGACTTCAAAGTGTAATCAAATCTTTTTACAATCTTAAAAGTTATTTTATTTGCCTTTTTAGGGAAAATTGCTATCATAAATTTTTTCAATAGTCTTGAAAAATTTTCCTTATCATATAGTAAATACATCGATATTATTATAGCTAAAATTATATTTAAAAACAAGGAGATGACTCTAGTTGCAAAATTGGCAACCCAAGGAATCATATTAGCTAAAAACTTTGTTGAAAAATTTGTAAACTCATTTAACTTTCCATTAATTACAACCCTAACCTCCGGACTTATTTCAATATTTTGTAAAATATTTTTTGCCTTTTCTACTCCGCCCTCAATAAAATATGGCGTTTGATTTACAAACATCTTTATATTTGAATAAAATTGTGGAATTATATATCTTAAAAGCAAAATTGCAAAAGTAAAAAATATAAAATAAGTTATAAGCATCGACATCATTCTGACATATTTATATTTTACTTTTTTAAAAAATTCAAAACTCAAAAAACAATTTTCAAAAAACTTTACAAAAAAGTTTAAAATATATGCGATTGAACCCCCTAATATAAAAGGAGTTAAAACATATCTGATATTTGTAGTATATGAAATTATAGATTTCATATTTAAAAATATGAAATAAAAAAGTATTGAAATAGTAAATATTAAAACCCCGGTTATAACATTAACTGTATTTTTCTTTTCCCAATCAAATCTCATAACTACCTCCTACAATTTTATATTTTTTCCAATTTTATCTCTTAAATCAAAAGGCGGAAAGACAAAAAACTTAAAATTCCCTCTTATTCTACTTGCAACTCTTGAATCATAATTTTCAGCCAAATCATATTCTCCAAAATTTGAAGTTATAACAGTATTCAATCCCTTTTCAACCCTATAATCTAAAAGAGAACTTAAAAAGCTATTATTATTTTTGCTTAAAATTTCATTTCCAAGGTCATCTAAAACTAAAAAATCAACATTTCTTATAAAATCAATCCTATCTTGTAATTCTTTTTTATCCCTATAAAAACTGTAACTGTAATTTGCCATAAGTTCAAAAAATTCAGTCGCAGTTATAAAACAGGCACACTTTCCTTTATCAAGCATATAGTTTACCATTGCTGATGCGAAATATGTTTTTCCTGCACCACTTTTGCCATGGAAAAAAAGTCCGTAATCTTTTGATTTTAAATTATCGCAGTAATCTTTAGCAAATGCTACAAGTTTTTCAACATAAATTCTCGAATCAACAAGTCTATTTCCAAGTTCAAAATTTCCTTCAAAAAGTGAAAAATCAAAATTAGAAAAGTTTTGTTCTCTCTTTTTGTTTGAAAAACCACTTTCTAAAACTCTGTCCTCAACTAAGTCCTTCATTATACAAGCACAAACTTTTCCGTTTACATATCCTGTATCTCTACATTTTTCACAACAATAAAATTTGCTAAAATAGTCTTTCGAAAAGCCGTTTTTCAAAAGCAAGTCTGAAATGCTCTTTTCAATTTTTTCAAACTCTTTTCTATCAGAAGAACAATCAATGTTTGAAAGTGTAGCTTTCATAATTTTTGTAGCCAAACTATTTTTTTTAGATATTAAATTTTCAATATTATCAATCGAAGAAAAAACTTTTTTTCTTCGATCTTCTTTAATCTTTTCTCTAATCAAAGGTCTTTTACTAAGACTTTTTAAAACTAAATCTTCTAAATTCATAATTAATACCTATCAAACAATTCAGACATCGCAGAATTTTTGTCATTTTTAATCTTTTCTCTCTTCTCTTCTTCTGTTAAAATATCTTCTTTTTCAATATATTTTTTAGTATTTCTACTATATCTCTTAATTTTATTCTTATCTTTGTTTTCAAGATGATTTTTTAAATCTTCAATAGTAGAAATATTATTATCCCTCTTCCAAGCTCTTAAAATACCGATAATATAATCTGCCGACATACTTTTCCCAAGGCTTTTAGCATACTCATAAGCCTTATAAACCAAGTCCATACTATGCCCTGTTTCTTCGATATGCTCCATAATTTTAGTTATCTCATGAGGTTTTAAACTTAAGCCGGTAATATCTTCAATCTTTTTAAAATATTCCTTATTGTCTATCATAGGTTTTTCTTTTGGAATTTCTTCGCCGTCATCATAAACTCCCCCTGCATAGAGAGCAAAATTATTTACAAATTCGATTCTTTCAACATTGCCATTATTATCCAAAGTGAAATCCAAAAGTTGATTGTTTTTCCAATATTTTAAAGCATTCATAACTTGAACATTTGAAAATCTCAACTCTTTTGCAATAAAATCTATCGACAATTCACTTTTATATGAGCCAAAAAGTCTTTTGTATAAAAACAAATAAACCTTAAGTGAAATCTCATCTACGATTGGCAAATAATTATCCAAAAACATATTTTCAATAGGAGTTACTCCCGGTTGAATAATTGACTTTTTAAAACTTATTTCCACTCCTATCCCACCTTTTCTAAAAATTTTAATCTATCTAATTTCATCGTAAAAATTTTTGAATAAATTATTCCATTTTTTTCTTCAAAATATTCTTTACTTTCTTCATATCTCTTTAATTTTTGCATTTTTTGAACTTCGAAATCTCCTAAAAATTCACTTATCTTCTCAAAGCCAATTTTTTCATAGAGTTTTATCGCTCTTTGATTAAAAGCATTTACGTTTAACCAAATTGAATATTTGTCAAAATTTTCAAAGTAATATTCTAAAAACAATCTTAAAGCTTTAAAGCCATATCCTTTTGAGGAATACTTAGCATCTAAGCTAAGAGATAATTCAAAATTGCTGTTAAAAAAACTAACCCTACTAATCGACACATATCCAATTAAAATATCTTTCAAAAAAATTGCAAAATAATTATTTTTCTTCGACTTTATCCTCTTTTCCCAATTTTTTATTTCCGAGTCTGTCAAAAAACAAAGATTGTAGTCGGTCAGTAAAATATCTTCGTAGGGGGAAAAGTTTTTAAAACTTTTCAAATCACTCTTTTCAAATTTTTTAATCTTAATATCTTCATCTTCAATTAAAAAATTATCCATTAAAAAGCTCCTTATCCCTATCAGTTTGAATATCTCCAAACCTCGTGCATTCCTTAATAAAGTTAAGCTCAACACTTCCGGTTTCACCATTTCTGTGCTTTGCAATAATCAATTCAATTTGATTTTTTATTTCAGCCTCTTCATTTTGATAATCTTCTCTATAAAGTAAAATTACAACGTCAGCATCTTGTTCGATTGCCCCTGATTCTCTAAGGTCGCTAAGTTTCGGTTTTCTTCCACTCTTTTCGCTATCACGAGATAACTGACTTAGTGCTAAAATCGGAACGTTCAATTCCTTTGCTAATGCCTTTAAATTTCTTGAAATTGTAGAAATTTCTTGTTGTCTATTTTCATTTCTTCCCTCGGAAGTCATAAGTTGTAAATAGTCTATCATAATAAAATCAAGACCACCATCTGCCTTAAGTCTTCTACATTTACTTCTAAGCTCAGTTATAGATATTCCTGCTGTATCGTCCATATAGATTGATTTAGTTGCTATAATGGAACTTGCCTCAAAAATATCGTCCCACTCATTTATATCTCCACTTATTAATTGTTTTAAATTCACAAGAGAAAGAGCGCTTAACATTCTTTGTGCAAGTTGCGATTTACTCATTTCCAAAGAAAATATCGCAACTTTATAATCGCTCTTAGCTGCATTTAAAGCAATATTAACAGCTAATGCAGTTTTCCCAACAGAAGGTCTTGCTGCAAGTAAGATTAAATCTTTTCTTTGCATACCAAGTAAAATTCTATCCAAATCCACAAAGCCGGTCGGTATTCCTGTTACTGAGCCTTTGCTTTCACTTCTTTCAGAAAGAATCTCTATAAGCTCTTTTAATGTATCCTTTATATGAGTAAGCCCTGTTCTATTTTCGTTTTGTGATAATTCAAAGACTTGACTTTCAATAGACTCCAAAACTTTATCATAATCTTCGTTTTTATATGCTTTATCTTTTACATTATCAAGAATAAAAAGCAAATTTCTAGTATCGGCTTTATCCTTTACGATTTTACAATAACTTTCCATATTTGAAGAAAAAGCTACGGTATTAATAACTTCAACAACGCCTAGAACACCATTATTACTTTCTGTATCTAAACCCATTTGCTCCATTTTACTTGTTATCGTAAGCGGGTCAATATTTTTATTTTCTCTTGATAACTCTAAGATAGAACTAAAAATATCCTTGTGCCAAGTAGAGAAGAAATCTTTTCTTTTTAACTTTTCAAAAGCGTATTCTCTCTTTGTTGGCTCAGTAATCATAATCGACAAGACGCACTTTTCAGCATCTAAGTCGTAAATATTATGCATAAATTACTCCTTTTCAACAGAAACCTTAACAGTTGCAACTATTTCCGGATAAACTCTAACCGGAACTGTTATAGCACAAAGTGATTTTATATTTTCCTTTAATTCAATCTTTCTCTTATCTATTTCAATTTTATGTTGTTTTTTCAAAGCATCACTAATGTCTTGAGAAGTTATTGACCCGAAAAGTTTATCTCCATTTCCTGTTTTAGTTTTTATAACTACTTCTAATTTTTCTAAAACTTCCTTTAATTCTTTTGCATTTTTTATATTTTCAGCCTCAATTCTTTTTAATTCAGCTTGTTCTTCTTCCCAAATTGCTAAATTTTCTTTAGTTGCCTCTTTAGCCAATCCATTAGGAATTAAAAAATTTCTGGCATAACCTGTCTTTGCATTAACAAGTTCTCCTGCCTTTCCAAAACTCTTTACATCTTTAATTAAAATTACTTTCATCTATATTTTCCTCCATTAAATATTCATCAATCGCGCTCTTTAATTTTTCTATTGCCTCTTCCATCGAACAATTAAGTCTTGCTCCGGCAGAAGTATAATGACCTCCACCACCAAGTTTTTCTAAAATTAATTGAACGGAAATTTTTCCAAGACTTCTTCCACTGATATGAATTTGTCCTGAAACGATAGTTAAAACAAAACTACATTCTATATCCAAAACACCAAGTAAATCGTCAGCAGATTGTGCTGCGATTAACATCGACTCTTCAAGTTCTTCAGGGAAAACTCCAATACAAATATAATTTCTGTATGAAATTGCATTTGACAATACATTTGATTTTAATTTTATCGTATTGAAATTATCTTTGAAAAGGTGTTTTACTGCTATACTATCTGCTCCAAAACGCTTTAAGTAAGATGCCATTTCAAAAGTTCTTACACCTGTTTGGTAGTAGAAATTTTTTGTATCGACAACAATTCCTGCAAGTAGAGCCTCTGCAATTAATTTATTTACATCGAATTTTTCAAACATATAATAAATTATTTCCGTTACAAGCTCGCAAGCAGATGACGCATAAGGTTCAAGATAAGTAAGCATTGGGTTTTCAACAAAATCTTTTCCCATTCTATGGTGGTCGATAACCACTATTTTAGAAGTTACATCTAAAAGATATGGTGCCTCTGTCGATAATTTTCTTGAATTGTCAACAAGAATAACCAAACTTGTATCTTTACAAATATCATAAGCCTTTTCCGGAGAAATCATCATATTGATATAAGACGGCTCTCCAACTCTAACTCTATCATAAACATTTTTAATTGTAACGGGAACATCTTCTAATACCATATAGCAATCTTTTTTTAATTCCTTACAAATCGCCATAACTCCAAGACCTGCACCAAAACAATCCATATCCGGATTCTTATGTCCCATTACAAAAACTTCTGAAGATTCTTTAATCATCTTTTCAAGTGCTTGTGAAATAACTCTTGCCTTAACCTTATTTCTTTCAACACCCTTGCTATTTTTACCACCGTAAAATTCTAATTCCTCTCCATTTTTGAAAACCACTTGAGCCCCGCCACGACCTAAAGCCATATCAAGCGCCGTTTGTGATTCTTTATATCTTTCAAAAGGATTTTTCCCTCCAATACCAACACCAACGCTTAAAGTCGGCTTGATATTTCCGGAGATTTTTATTTCCTTTAATTTATCAACTATACTGAATTTATCATCTTTAACTTTTTGCAAAATAAAATTATTTAGTATTACAATATATTTTCCTGAATCATATTTCCTAACAATCGCACCGAAACTTGAAAAATAATTTATAATCATTTTGTCCATTTCAGCAACTAACAATGTTCTAAAGTCCTCGCTGGTATTACTTCTAACGTCCTCATAATTGTCAATATATATAAGAGCAGAGCTCAAAGTTTCATCGTCATATTTCTTTTTTAAGTTTGAAAATTCCAAATTATCCAAAAGATATATAACTACATTAACATCTCCGTTATCTTCATCTTTTACAACATTATAATAAACTATATAATCAAACTTTTCAGTTTTCCAAGCTACACTTCCCGAACTTTTTTCTAAAACTTTTGAAATATCAAAGCTTGAAATTCTGGCGTTAATATCTATCCCAACAATGTCTTGCCCTGCAAAAAGTTTTGAAAACTTTGGACTATACCATTTAACACGACCCTTATTATTAAGCACGGCAATAGGAAATGGCATCTTATATACAACTTCACTTGCAATATTATTTAAAGAATCTCTATATTTTTTTACGTCTTCTTCATATTCACTATTTTTACTCTTTATATAATACAAAATTAGAATAAAAGAAATGAATGTTAATATAAATGACAAAATCCCAAATATGAATTGAAAATAAAGCAAAAATGCTGAAATTACAATCATAAACAAAAACAAAATATAAAAATCTGATAATTTAATTAATTTCTTTTCCATTTCGACCCTCTCATAACAGAACTATAAATTCCTAAAACAAAATAAATCAGATAAATGATTATAAAAAATATCGACACTATACTGATAATATTTGCAACTATTTTGCCTAAATGTTTCTTTAAAAATACATTAAATTTGGCAAAACCTTGAACTAACATAATCTCTATAAAAATTAAAATCAAATTGTAACAAATTAGAGAAATCTTATAAAAATTCTCCCCTTTGTTTCCGCTTGAAATAACCATCAAAAAAATAGTAATAACACTAAAAACAAAAAATTTAAAATCAAATGGTAAAATTATATCATCAGAATTTCTGTTGAATCCGTAAATTCTTTTAGTCAAGAAAGTGTAACCTAAAGTACAAAAAGCATAACTCAATCCAAAAGAAATAGCCGGATAAACATTTAACATTTGACTAACAAGCTCTTTTGCATCTTTTATATTTAAAACTTCCTTATATCCCTCAAGACCATTCAAAACCTCATTCATCGTATTCAAAAGAGTTTCATAAGACTTTGCGTCAAGTTTAATAATTAAGAAATCACTAACAAGTAACACCGTCATAACAAATGCACTACCAAGTAAAACCTTATATCCATCTTTTGAATTGTCCATTCCCTTTATGATTACAAATGAAATCAAAATAGGAATAAGCGAAGTGAAATTTCCTAAAATAACAAGAGAGACTGCGACAAATAAACCAGATGAAATAAAATATGTTTTTAAATCTGATTTCTTATACAAAATCACCATTGGAACAAAACTCAACATATTAAGCATTGGAAACAAAACCATTGCCATACTTAAAAAATAGTATAAAAATATTTTTCTATCTTTCATTTCTTACCTCTATATCAAAAAGATTACTTACAAAAGTAAACTCCTATCCAGTTTTTTATTAATAGCTTAATTATATCACATTTTAAATTATAAATAAATGTATTCAGCCATTAATTTAAAATTGATGTATATCGTCCTTTTATCAAAAATAATATTTTGTATTTTTTTTATTTTTGTATTATAATTAAATTGTAAATTTTTTATTTAAGGAGGCAATATGAAAAGTATAAAAATTGATGAATTTAAAAACTTTAAATTTTTAGGAAATTTGCATTTAAGTAAAAATGAAAAAAATCTATTTTACACTGTTTCTAATATGAATTTAGAAAAAAATTCTTATGAGCATAGAATTTACAAAATGGATTTAGAAACTAAAAAATCTTTTGTTTTTACTAATGGCGCTAGGGAAAGTTCTTTTGTTGAGCTTTCAGACGGTTCTATCCTTTTTGCAGGGGACAGAGAAAATAAAAAAGACGATTCAGATACAACTAAATTTTATAGAATATGCCCTTGTGGTGGTGAGGCAGTTTTGGATTTTACGGTTCCTGCTTTAGTAAATAAAATAAAACAAATTAATGATGATGAATTTTTAGTTTTAGCTAATTTCAACAGAACAAAAGAATTAGAAAAAATTGAAAAGGAAACTAAAAAAGAAGAAAAAAATAAAGAAAACTTATATGACGATTCTAAGGACTATCTTGTTGCAACGGAAATTCCTTTCTGGGGAAATAATATCGGTTTTACAAACGAAGATAGAAGTAGGCTTTATCTTTTCAACAAAAAAACTTCCGAACTTATCCCTTTAAGTGATGATATTACTGATATTTACGGTTTAGAACTAAATGAAGATAAAACTAAGGCCGTTTTTATAGCAACAAGTTTTACGGGCAGAATGCCACTTGTAAATGAAGTAAAAATTTTAGATATTAAATCTAAAGCTGTTGAAGTTTTAGCTAAAGATTATTCTTTCGCTTATGCAAACTTTATCGATTCTGAAAACATCATAACTATAGCAACAGATATGAAGGAATACGGCTTAAATGAAAATTCAAATATCTATATTATAAATATTAAAGAAAAATCTTTTGAAAAAATTGTAAATGACAATTTTGATATGTGTATGAACAACTCTGTTGGAACTGATATGAGATTAACAGGCGGAAAAAGCATTTTAGTTAAAGACAGCTTTATGTATTTTATAAATACTGAAGTAAACAGTTCATACATTTACAGAATTGACAAAGAAGGAAATCTTGAAAGACTAAATGAAAAATCAGGCTCTATCGATTGTATCGATATTTCAAAAGACGGAAAAATTTATGCTATTGCTCTAAAAGATTCTAATTTACAAGATATTTACGAAATTTCTAAAGAAGAAGAAAATAGAATTTCATTCCACAACGATACAACTGAATATTCCATTTCAGAAGTTGAAGAAATCAACTTTACAAATGATGGAATAGGCTTTATCGGATATGTAATGAAACCTACAGACTATGACCCAAATAAAAAATATCCGGGCGTACTTCATGTTCATGGTGGTCCAAAAACAGTTTTTGGAAAAGTATTCCACCACGAAATGCAATTTTTAGCAAATAACGGATACTTTGTATTCTTTACAAATCCTCGTGGCTCAGACGGTCGTGGAAAAGAATTTGCAGATATTCGTGGAAAATATGGAGAAATTGATTTTGACGATTTGATGAAATTTACAGATGCAGTAATCAAAAATTATCCTGCACTTGATGAAGAAAGACTTGCAATCATGGGTGGAAGTTACGGTGGTTTTATGACTAACTGGGCAATCGGACATACAAACAGATTTAAAGCTGCTTGTTCTCAACGTTCAATCGCCAACATGACTACTGAATTTTTACTTACAGACATTGGATATTATTTCATTGACGACCAAATTTCTGCGACTCCTTGGAATAATTACGAAAAGTTATGGTACCATTCACCACTTAAATATGCAAACAAAGCGCAAACACCTACACTTTTCATACATTCAGATGAAGATTATAGATGCTGGATTCCTGAGGGTATTCAAATGTTCACAGCATTAAAATATCATGACGTACCGGCAAGACTTGTAATGTTTAAAGGTGAAAATCACGAACTTTCAAGAAGTGGCAGACCAATGCACAGAATAAGAAGATTAAAAGAAATTTTCGATTGGTTTGAAAATTATTTGAAGTAATTTAAAAATTAAACAAAAAGAGCTATGTTCTATTTTCATAACATAGCTCTTTTTTTAAATTATAATTTTAATTAAAGTCCTATTTTTTTCAAATTTTCAATAGAAATTGTATCCATTTTGTAGTCAAAGTCTGTTGTCGTTTCAAAATACTCCCCATTTGTAAGTGGATCATATACTAAAACTGTTTTTATTCCTTTTTTATTTGCAGTTTTTAGAGGCGCTTTAGTATCATCAAAAAATATAATTTCTTCAACATTTTCATTATGTTTTTTTATCGCCCAGTCATAATATCTTTCATCATCTTTTAAATATCCACAATCATCACAAGTTTGTATGTAATCAAAATATTTCATAAGTCCTGTTCTCTCTAAACAATTTCTACAAAGTCCGATATTTGTAGCAGTATTTAAAGAAATTTTATATCCTTTTTCTTTCAGATAATCAAGAGCCTCAATCACATTTTCTTTTGCATCAAAAAGTTTATCATATCCGTCTTTTACATATTTTAAATTTCTAGCATAAATTTCATCAGCAGTTAAATCAAGATTAAAATATTTTCCAATAGCAATTCCTCTTGCATAAAGTTTTTTCCCTTTAAACATTTCTTTTAGTTCGTCAGTTTCTTCCAAATTCATCTCTTTAAGAAAATAAGAACAACTTCCAAACCAACCCCCAATTGAATCTATCAAAGTCCCGTCCATATCAAACATTATACACTTCATACTTTCCTCCTAATAAATATAATATTATGGTAAAATTTATTTGCCATAAAAAATGAAGTTGCTTATATTTTATCATATTTCAATTAACATCTCAAATAAGCAATTATTATATTGACTATATATTACTATTTTCTTATATTAAACCCATATTGTAAAATTAAGTTAGCCAGTAAGGGTTAAAAATTTCAAAAATAAAATAATTTATAATAATAAAAAATATGTTAGTATAAAATATAAATAATTATATTATTAATAAGAAAATCTTATAACTATTATAAATAAAAATTATAAATAAAATTATATATATATTTTATTATAGCTATTGACAATCAAAATTTACTATTATATAATATGTATGAAATAAAAATATAATTATTTTTTATTTTAACTATAAATGCTATTTATAGTTTAAGTCGTGCTGGCTAAAAATTGTATATAGGAGGTATTTTAAAATGGCACAAACATACGATATTGTAATTAAAGGAACTGGTATGGGAGAAGGGGAAAAAGTCTTAACAGATAATTTAATGAACGCTTTTGTTCATACTGTTGCTCAAAGAGAAAATTTACCATCTCATATTATTTTTTATGGAGAAGGCGTAAAATTAGCTACAAAAGGTTCAGAATGCTTAGATGATTTAAAAGCAATGTCTGATAAGGGAGTTGAAGTTTTATCTTGTGGAATTTGCTTAGATTACTATGAATTATTAGATAAACTTGAAGTTGGAAGTTCAACTACAATGGGTGCTGTTGTTGAAATACTATCAAATAGCAATTTAGTAGTTGAACCATAGTTTATTTTGTAAAATATTAATAATAGGCAAGAATTTATTCTTGCCTATTTATTATAATTTTTTTATTTAAAAATATATCGGAAATTTATGGAGGAAATATGAAAAGTTTTAAACCTTTTTCAACAACTTTAATCGGAAGTATGCCAAGGTCAAATGAATTACTTAGCTTAAAGCAAAAACTACAAAAAGATTCATCTTTAAAAGAAGAATATGATAAAATGGTATTTGACGAAACTAAATTTGTTGTAAATATGCTTGATAAAGTAGGTATAGATGTTGTAATAAGTGGAGAAATTTCTCGTGATAATTACATGAGTTATGTTGCAGAACATGTTGATGGAATTAAACTTATGGCAACAGATCAAATTTTAAGTTTAACAGAAAATAAAGGTGATTTTAATAAAAGTTTAGAAGAAATGGATGCTTCTGATAATTCGATGAATAGTCCAATTTGTGTTGATCGAATAAAAACAGATGTTGAACTTGATATTGATGAAGTAAGGATGATAAAAAAAATTACAGATTCTGATTTTAAAATGACTTTGCCAAGTCCCTATCTTCTTACAAGGTCTATGTGGCTTAAAGAAGTAACTGGAAAAGTTTATGAAAATCGTAATGAGTTAGGTAATGATGTTGTAAAACTTTTGATAAATGAAATTAAAAGATTAGTTTCTCTAGGAGTTAAAGTTATACAAATTGATGAACCGATTTTATCTGAAGTAGTTTTTACAAATACAAATTCTTCTAATTCTTTTTACTGAGGGGCGTTATCTGCTAAGGTCAAGGTTGATCGAGAATTAAAATTTGCAGGGCAATTACTTTCAGAAATTTTTGCTGAAATTAGAAAATATGATAATGTATTATCAGTTATGCACGTTTGTCGTGGAAATTGGACTTGTGATGAAAGTGTATTACTTGAAGGGGCCTATGATAAATTAAGTAAATTTTTTGACTCATTGGATGTAGATATGTTAGCACTTGAATTTTCAACTCCACGTGCTGGAGAAATAAGTCAATTATTTAAAAATAATGATTTAAATAAGAAAATTATGTTAGGACTAGGATGCGTTAATCCGAGAATACCAAGAGTGGAAACTGTTGATGAAATTGTAGGAAAAGTAGAAAAAGCTTTAGAATTTTTACCACCTGAAAAAATCTGGTTAAATCCAGATTGTGGATTTGCAACATTTGCTAAAAGACCGTTAAATCCTTATAACATTATTGAAGAAAAATTATCTAATATGGTTAAAGCTTCCCATATTTTAAGAGAAAAATATTGTAAATAAATATAAACTAAAACGCACCATTTTTTTAAATGGTGCATTTGTTTTATAAAATAAAATTTAGAATATATTATTACTTTTCCTTAATTTCTTTTAAGATATCTTTAATTTCTGTAAAAATTTCTTCTTGAGTTTTCTTTTTAACTTCTTCTTTAGGTTTTTTTCTAGTTAACTTATTCATAGTTTTTACCATAAGAAATATAGAAAATGCAATTATTAAAAACTCTATTATATTTTGTATAAATATGCCATAGTTAAGGGAAACTTCCGCTAAGTGTTTTGCATTGTTAGAAAATATGAAAATAGATTATATAAAAAGTAAAGATAATATTTCTTTTAATAAAAATTATTTTGACCATCCAGATATAAGTTTATTTTATTTTGAAAAAACATTATATGTAGAAAATAGTGTTTTTTCATATTATAAAAATAAGTTAAAAAATGTAAACATAGAAAGTGTAAATTCTATTTTTTTAAAAAATAAAGAAAACGTTAAATTAATTTTCCCTAAAGATACAAATTTTGTTGATTTAGGGGGAATTATTTCTTTGATTTGAAATAAAAACTGTAAATTAGTCAGTCAATTTCATGAAAGAAAAATGACGCATAATATTGACAAAAAAAACGGAAGGTATATAATAAATATATAATATATTATTTTAATTTTATATTGATATTTTAGTAATAAGTTATTAAAAAATTAGGAGAATATTATGAAAAAACGATTTTTAAGCTTGGTGTGTATTGTATCTTTGTTAGTAAATATTAATATTGGGAATTTTAAAACTTATGCTACTGATAAAACTACATTTTCTATAAATGAAGATAATGTTTTTTTGAAGATGTATATTGTACTTGAGCTAGAGGATGTGAGTAGAAATGACTTATAAAGAAAAACGAAGATATACAATAAGCTGTATCATTTTATTTATTGTTATACATTTAATAGTGAATCAATCAATTAGAATAAGTATACTAAAGACATCGTGTTCTAATTTTGCAGGTTTTATAGTACGCCATAGAGATTTTTCTGGTTGGGTTAAAAAATCTGTAAAATCTTGTGATAATAAAGAAAAAGAAAATAGATGGTATTATATAGGAAATAACAGAAAATTAGTTAAAGGTAAATATAAATTAATAGATAAAAAGATTTATGAATTTGATGAATATGGTAGGCTTGTTGAAAATGTAGGTTTTAAAGAATTGAAAAATGGAAAGAAAATGTATTTTAAAAATGAAACATTTGGAGCTTATGTTTCTACTGCGGTTAAGATAGATTCTAAGATATGTTATTTTAATAGTGAAGGATATTTAATTTATGAAGACGAAAAAGATAATAGGTAGAACTGTTTGTATAATATTTTTTATATTTTTCATTTCACAAACATTTATGCAAATAAGAGTTTTAAAGACACAAAATTCTAATTTTGCTGGACTTATAGTAAAACATAGAGATTTCTGTGGTTGGATAAATAAAACTATAAAAGAAAATGGAAAATTAAAAGATTATTGGTACTATATGGATAGACAACAATATACTTTGGATTTTAAAAATAAAAATTTGATTAAAGATAAAAGTTTTACAATAGATGGAAAAATTTATTATTTTGATAAATATGCTAGACTTATTGAAAATGAAGGATTTAAGTTTTTGGATAATGGAGAAAAAATGTACTTTGTTCCTGGAAATTTTGGAGCTTACCAATCTACTTATGAAAAAATAGATGGGAAAATTTATCATTTTGATAAAAATGGATATGCTAAAATTTTAAAATTTAAGTAAAATTAATAAAAAATTATATCAGAGTGCAGATAAAGCATTAGTTTTGTCTGTGCTCTGAACGCACCATTTTTTAAAATGGTGCATTTGTTTTATAAAATAAAACAATATGAGTTAAAATATTTTTTAACAAAATTATTAAAAAATTGTTGACTTTAAATTTTTGATGTGCTATAATTTATCAACAATATTAAATAACACTTATCCAGAGTGGTGGAGGGACTGGCCCTATGAAGCCCGGCAACCTGTTTTTACAAGGTGCTAATTCCAGCGATTATTCGGAAGATAAGAATTTTTTTGCAAAATCTCTTATCAGAGATTTTTTTTATTTTGTAAATATTTTGTAAAAATAAAATTTCCGAAAATACTTTTAAGGAGGTTTATATGATAAAAATTGAAAATTTAGTAAAAGTTTACGAAAATGGATTTAAAGCTGTTAATGATATTAGTTTAGAAGTTAAAAAGGGAGAAATTTTTGGTATAATCGGTCTTAGTGGTGCCGGAAAATCATCTTTAATCAGGTGTATCAATCGTCTTGAAGAGCCTACAAGTGGTAATATTTTTATAGACGGTAAAGATATTGTAAAGATGAACGATAAGGAGCTTAAAGATGCAAGAAAAAATATGTCGATGATTTTTCAATCTTTTAATCTATTTTATCAAAAAAATGTTTTTGAAAATATCGCCTATCCGTTAAAAATTAATGGCTGGAAAAAGGAAGATATTGAAAAAAGAGTAAAAACTCTTTTGGAATATGTAAATTTAAGTGAAAAAATATTTGAATATCCTGCAAATCTTTCTGGTGGACAAAAGCAAAGAGTTGCAATCGCAAGAGCTTTGGCTATTCAACCTAAAATTTTACTTTGTGATGAGGCAACTTCTGCTCTTGATCCACAAAGTACAAAATCTATTTTAGAATTGCTTTTGAGAATTAGAGATGAATTTAATCTTACAATAATTTTGATAACTCATCAAATGGAGGTTGTAAAGGCAATTTGTGATAGAGCAGGTGTTATAGAAAATGGAGAGATTATAGAGCAAGATACGGTTTTAAAACTTTTTACTTCTCCAAAGACTCAAACAACAAAAAATTTCATAGAAAATCTTCCTGAGTTTACAGATTATGAAAAATTTCTCAGCGAAGATTATTCGGTTTTTCTTTTAAGACTCGGTTTTACGAAAGAAAGTTCTACAAAGCCCGTTATTTCAGAACTTATAAGGCAAAAAAATATTGACGTCAATATAATTAGTGGAAATATTGATAAGATAAAAGAGGGAAAGGTCGGACATTTAATTGTCGAAGTTTTTGAAAAAGACAGAATTGACGAGATAAAAACTTTCCTTGAAGAAAGAAAAATTTTAGTTGAGGAGGTAATTTAAGATGCAAAGTTTATTGATAAAAGCTACTTTTGAAACAATTTATATGGTATTTTTTTCATCTTTACTTTCAACTATAATCGGTGGAATTTTAGGAGTTATTTTAGTTACAACAGATAAAAACGGAATAAATAGTAATAAAGTGATTTACTCTATTTTAAATTTTATTGTAAATATTTTTAGGTCAGTTCCTTTTCTTATCCTAATTATTTACATTTTGCCGGTTTCTAAAATATTAACAGGAAAGATGATAGGCTCTACTGCAGCAATCATTCCCCTAACTGTTTCTGCAATTCCTTTTGTAGCAAGAATTTTTGAAAATTCACTAAAAGAAGTTGACAACGGAATTGTTGAGGCAAGTATTTCAATGGGCTCAAGCAATTTTCAAATCATAAAAATTATGCTTTCAGAATGTTTACCTGCACTTATAAACGGAATAACTTTAACTGTTATAAATTTAATCGGTTATTCAGCAATGGCAGGTGCAATTGGAGCAAAAGGTCTTGGCGACTTGGCAATTACTTATGGTTACCATAGATTTCAATACTTAACGATGACTATCCCGGTTGTTATAATTATATTATTAGTACAAATCGTTCAAGTTTTAGGAGATTTCATCTCTAAAAAAATTAATAAAAAAATAAATGCGTAGGAGGAAAATTATGAAAAAGAAATTATTAGCATTAGCTCTTGGCTTGGTTGTAGTTTTAACAACTGCTTGTGGAGCAAAAAATTCAGATAACAAAAATACAGAAAACAAAGAAGGTGTTAAGGTTGTAAAAATCGGAGTTTCTCCTGAACCACACCAAAAATTAGTTGAGTTAGTTAAAGAAGATTTAGAAAAAGAAGGCATCAAATTAGACATTGTAACTTTCACAGATTATATTCAACCAAATTTAGCTTTAGACACAAAAGAATTGGATTTAAACTTCTTCCAACATAAACCATATTTAGACGAATTTAACAACAAAAAGAACACAAAACTTTCAGTACTTGGAAATGTTCACGTTGAACCAATGGGATTATATCTAAACAATGCAAGTGAAATAAAAGACGGCGCTGAAATTGCAATTCCAAATGACCCGTCAAACGGAGCAAGAGCATTAATTTTACTTGATAAAAATGGAATCATAAAATTAAAAGACAATACAAATATTCTATCAAGTGTTAATGATATAACAGAAAATCCTAAAAAAATTAAATTTACAGAAGTTGAGGCAGCTCAATTACCAAGAATTATAAAGGATATTGACGGAGCCGTTATAAATGGAAACTATGCAATCGAGGCAGGACTTTCTCCAACAAAAGATGCAAAGTTAATCGAAGGAAAAGACTCTCCTTATGCAAATATTATCACAGTTAGAACAGGAGAAGAAAACAACGAAACTTACAAAAAAGTTTTAAAAGCTTTACAAAGCGAAAAAGTAAAAGATTATATAAATAAAACATATAACGGAGGAATTGTTCCTGCATTTTAGACAAAAAAAGAGCTGAAGGGTCTGTAAATAATTTTGTGTATCAACCTAAATCCTGACACAAGGGTAAGGGTTGATACATTTTTATATGTATCAATGTTTGTCCATTCCTATAGGAATGGAGCTTGTCTTAATTTAACACAACTTTAATAAACTGTCAAATTTTTTAAAAATTTGCAGCTAATTTTATACTCTATTTTTAACTTATCTAAAACCTCCCCTCAAAAAATATTGATAATTGCGATAAGATTTGATCCCAACCACGAATTCTACTTGTCCACTTGCTTGAGGCATCTACCATTGCCAAATACAGACTTTTTTGTAGGGCATAGTCATTTGGAAATATGGTTTTATTTTTCGTTACTTTTCTTAGTTGCCTATTGAAGTTTTCCATGGCGTTTGTTGTGTATATTAGCTTTCTTATTCCTTCTGGATACTTGAAATATGTTGATAATTCTGTCCAGTTGTTTTTCCAAGAACTTACACACATTGGGTATTTTTTACCCCATTTTTCTTCAAAGATTCCTAGATTTGTTAATGCTAAGTCTTCGGTTGGTGCTTTGTATACTGCTTTTAGGTCTTTCATCAGCTCTTTGATGTCTTTGTATGACACATATTTAGTTGAGTTTCTTATTTGGTGGATTATACATTTTTGAATTTCTGCTTTTGGGTATACTGCTTCTATAGCCTGGCTAAATCCTGGTAGGTTATCTGTTGAAACTATTAGGATATCTTCAAGACCTCTTTCTTTTAGTTGATTTAATACTAAGAGCCAGTATTTGCTTGATTCATTTTCTCCTACCCACATTCCTAGTATTTCTTTAAAGCCTTCTAGATTGTAGCCTAGGGCAATGTATACTGCCTTTTTGACTACTATGTTGTTTTCTCTTACATGATAGTGTATAGCGTCTAAGAACACCATAGGATAGACTTTTTCTAATGGTCTATTTTGCCACTCTTCTATTGTTGGTAGAATTTTATTTGTTATTTTTGACACCATTGTTTCTGATATCCCAAAACCATAAATATCTTTTATGTGACTTGATATATCTCTTGTTGTCATACCTTTTCCATACATTGATATTATTTGATTTTCTATGTTTGATATGTCTTTTTCGTATTTTTTTAATGCCTGAGGCTCAAAGGATCCTTCTCTATCTCTAGGAATATTTAAATCTATATTTCCATATGATGATTTAACTGTTTTTTTACTTGAACCATTTCTAGTATTTAATGATAGTGGTTTTTCTCCATATTCATAATCTAAATGCTCATCTAATTCTGCTTTTAATAATTGCTCCATTGTATCACCTAAAAGGTCTTTTAAAGCATCTTGTAGATCTTGAACTGTTTCCGGTTGATATTCTTCGATTAACATCTTAGAAATTTTGTTTAATTTTGTTTCTGATCTCTTTCTTGGCATAAAAATTCCTCCTGATTAGTTTTTCTTTACCCTAATCAGGAGGTTTCTATACACAAAATTTTACACAGTCTCGAGCTGAAATTTCAGCTCTTTTCATTTATTCACTTTTTGTTTCTATTACTTTTTTTAAATCACTTAAACTTTTTTCTCTGGTGATATACATATCTTCTTTTCCGTCAAGAGAATTAAATTTAATTATAGTGTAGTCATTATATAGATACTCTAAAGTTCCTCCGTCTTTATACATTTTACTTTTACATTTGTTGCTTTCTTTATCTTTTTCAATCTTATCAAAAAGTTTATTTTCATCTAAAAGTCCGTTTGAAATTGCATCTGCAACGGAATATTCTTTTTTGTCTAATTTTATTTTAAAATCCATTCCAACAGCATAGATATTAAAAGAAATTTTATCATTTTTCTTAACTACAGTTTTTACTTCATTATTTTTTAAATCTGTAACTGAAAAATTCAATCCTTTTTCATCTTTGTTCTCATCTTGTTTATCATTTTCTTTTTCTTTATTTTCTTTTACTTCTTTTTGTGTAACAGTTACTTTAGGTTCTTCTTCCTTCTTCATTTCTTTTGCTTTACAAGAAATTAAAAGTCCTCCAAAACAAAATACCATAGCTAATACTAAAAATCTTTTTTTCATAATCGTCCTCCTTTAGTATTTCATTAAATTAAGTTTATCAAATAAAACGAATAAAGTCAACTAAAAAGGAGCCTAAGCTCCTATTAATGACTTATTTAATTAAAAAAATAATACAAAATTAAAATTACACCAAGTACAATTCTATAATATCCAAATACTTTGAAATCGTGCTTTTTAATGTATTTCATTAACATTTTGATTGCCATAATTGAAACTACAAAGGCAACGAACATTCCAAGCAATAGAATGAAGAATTGAAAAAAGCTAAAAGCAAAGCCAAATTTTCTAAGTTTTAAAAGACTTGCTCCAAACATTACAGGAATTGACATAAAGAATGAAAATTCTGCTGCTAAACTTCTTGAAAGTCCAAGTATTAAAGCTCCAAGTATTGTTGCTCCTGACCTTGATGTTCCCGGAATTAAACTTAAAACTTGAAAACAACCAACATAAAAAGCTAATGAATAACTTAAATCTTCAAACCTTCTAACATTTTGTTTTTTGAAATTTGGATTGTTTTCAACAATTATAAATAAAATACCATATAAAACTAAAGTGAATGCAACAGTTGGAAAATTGTAAAAATATTTTTCTAATACCTTATCAAACAAAACTCCTAAAACTCCTGCAGGAATTACCCCCACAACTACCTTTAGCCACATATTGATTGTATTTTTTTGTTGTTCTTTGGTTTTCTTTTTAGAAAATGGATTTAATTTATTAAAATACATAATAACAACTGCAAGGATTGCTCCAAGTTGTATAACAACTAAAAACATTTCTTTAAATTCTGCAGATTGATTCAATTTCAAAAATTCATCGACTAAAATCATATGTCCCGTACTACTTACAGGTAACCATTCAGTAATACCTTCTACGATTCCTAGAATAATAACTTTAATTATATCTAATAACCACATTTTATCATCTCCTTATATTTTCGTTTTTTATGAAAAAAACCCTAGACAAAGTTTATCACATTTTGATAAATTTGAAAAGGGTTTTAAAAGAGGATTTTCAATTAATTATAAAGTAAAAGATTGTAATTGAACTATTTTATAATTCTAACTCTGTTTGAAATTTTTTCTTTTTCTCTTGGAACTTTTCCACCAAAAGCGTCAAAAATCTTATCCCAAAGTTCATTTTGTTTTTCTCCTAAAGCTATAAACTCTTGCACTTTTCATATTAAAAGCATCGTGGAAGGGTGGGGTTCTTATTGTAAAGCAACAAGGTTCCCGGGCACCCACCCGATGCAAAGCATCCATGAATGCAAACTAAATATTAATGTGTCCAGTTTTCTGGGTACACATCATATTCACACCGATTTTTTTGTTTATCTAATTTCTTTTTTAAATTCTAACGCTTTTGTAAAAGCTTTATTTTTACATAATATGTAGAAAATTGGAACTCCTACTACATATATTACTAAAAATTCTGAAAGCATTAATTCTCCTAATAAAACCCAAAATCCTACAGGATTTGGCATCATAAAGTAAATTTCCAATGCTATTGGTAACATTCCTACAACTACCGGTACTAAACAAGCTAGATAGAAATTTTTAATCTTAGTCATAATCAATGCTACAACTAAAGTTGCAAGTGTCCCTACAACCATATCGACTATTCCAACTGTACTTGCAATATTAGCCAGAAAACAACCTAATGTTACACCTATTGTGTATTCCGGATTAAAAAATGGTAAAATTGCTAAAGTTTCAGAAAGTCTAAATTGTAAACTTCCATATCCTAATCCAAATGATTCTGAAAGAATTGTAAGCACTACATAAATCCCTGCTATTAATCCTTGTCTTGTAATTTTTTTTACGTTCATATTTTCCTCCTTTTTGGAGTGCTTTGTTCAACAAAAAAAAGGGCACAGTGCCCTAAGCACTTGATTTTTAAAGTGGGTGCCAAGCAAAACACTTTTTTAAATTTAATTCTTGTAAAAATTACCGTATAATTTTACCACAAAAATATTATTTTTTCAACTAAAACATAATATGGTTGAAAAAAAGTGTTTTTTCGTAAAATACTCGACTAAGTTATATTAAAGTGATATAATTATAGTGTGCAATATATGTACTAATTTATTTAAGGTGATTTTATGAAAAAATTGAAATTTGTTCTTATGATAATAATTTCAACCTTTATGTTGTCGTCTTGTGCTACAAAGAGCAATGAAGTGGAACAACTTTATGGAAAAAGATATGGAGCTGTAGGTTCAGGAATTAGTGTAATTAAAAAGAGTAAATTATATTCAGTTTTGTACTTCACATTACCTGAAAATGCAACTTTTAAAAGTAATATTGAAGAACGTATTTCGGGTGGAAATTTTGACTATCCTAAAGTTATAAGAAAAAACGGAAAAAAATATTTAACTGCTGATGGTTTACCTGATGACAGATTTGAAATTGTTTCGGAAAATGCAATTGTAGATAACTATACAGGATATGAATTTACTCATTATGATAGAGTTCCAGATAAAGAAATGGAAAAATATTACGGTAATGTATATGAAGGACCTAAGGGCGGAACTGTTGAAATAGTTAAGAAGACTGAAGATTATTCTTTTGTAAGTTTTAAATTACCTATGAATGAGGAATTTGAATATAAAGGAGAAGGTCCAAAAATCATGGGTGGATTTTATGATAATCCAAGTATTGTAAAAATTGGAGATAAAAGGTATATAAGAGCAGAAAATTTAGAAGAACAAAGACTTGAAATTGTAAATGACAATGTCATTTTAGACACTAAAACAGGTTATGAATTCGGTCTTAAAAATCTTATCAAAAAATAATTTTAAAGGTTCAGTAATTAAATTTAGTTACTGAACCTTTTTCATATAATGCAAATTATTTAAATTTAATTCTTGTAAAAATTACCGTGTAATTTTAACATAAAAATATTATTTTTTCAACAAAAAAGTGGAGAAAAAATCTCCACTTAAAAAAATATTTATTATGGGTCTGTAAATAATTTTGTGTATCAACCTAAATCCTGACACAAGGGTAAGGGTTGATACATTTTTATATGTATCAATGTTTGTCCATTCCTATAGGAATGGAGCTTGTCTTAATTTAACACAACTTTAATAAACTGTCAAATTTTTTAAAAATTTGCAGCTAATTTTATACTCTATTTTTAACTTATCTAAAACCTCCCCTCAAAAAATATTGATAATTGCGATAAGATTTGATCCCAACCACGAATTCTACTTGTCCACTTGCTTGAGGCATCTACCATTGCCAAATACAGACTTTTTTGTAGGGCATAGTCATTTGGAAATATGGTTTTATTTTTCGTTACTTTTCTTAGTTGCCTATTGAAGTTTTCCATGGCGTTTGTTGTGTATATTAGCTTTCTTATTCCTTCTGGATACTTGAAATATGTTGATAATTCTGTCCAGTTGTTTTTCCAAGAACTTACACACATTGGGTATTTTTTACCCCATTTTTCTTCAAAGATTCCTAGATTTGTTAATGCTAAGTCTTCGGTTGGTGCTTTGTATACTGCTTTTAGGTCTTTCATCAGCTCTTTGATGTCTTTGTATGACACATATTTAGTTGAGTTTCTTATTTGGTGGATTATACATTTTTGAATTTCTGCTTTTGGGTATACTGCTTCTATAGCCTGGCTAAATCCTGGTAGGTTATCTGTTGAAACTATTAGGATATCTTCAAGACCTCTTTCTTTTAGTTGATTTAATACTAAGAGCCAGTATTTGCTTGATTCATTTTCTCCTACCCACATTCCTAGTATTTCTTTAAAGCCTTCTAGATTGTAGCCTAGGGCAATGTATACTGCCTTTTTGACTACTATGTTGTTTTCTCTTACATGATAGTGTATAGCGTCTAAGAACACCATAGGATAGACTTTTTCTAATGGTCTATTTTGCCACTCTTCTATTGTTGGTAGAATTTTATTTGTTATTTTTGACACCATTGTTTCTGATATCCCAAAACCATAAATATCTTTTATGTGACTTGATATATCTCTTGTTGTCATACCTTTTCCATACATTGATATTATTTGATTTTCTATGTTTGATATGTCTTTTTCGTATTTTTTTAATGCCTGAGGCTCAAAGGATCCTTCTCTATCTCTAGGAATATTTAAATCTATATTTCCATATGATGATTTAACTGTTTTTTTACTTGAACCATTTCTAGTATTTAATGATAGTGGTTTTTCTCCATATTCATAATCTAAATGCTCATCTAATTCTGCTTTTAATAATTGCTCCATTGTATCACCTAAAAGGTCTTTTAAAGCATCTTGTAGATCTTGAACTGTTTCCGGTTGATATTCTTCGATTAACATCTTAGAAATTTTGTTTAATTTTGTTTCTGATCTCTTTCTTGGCATAAAAATTCCTCCTGATTAGTTTTTCTTTACCCTAATCAGGAGGTTTCTATACACAAAATTTTACACAGTCTCTTTATTATTAATATTTGTATTAGTTATTATTTTGATAATTGGTCAAAAGCCTCTAAAGCCTTTCCTCCATAAATTGTTGAAGGACCACCACCCATAAGAACTGCAACTGAAATTGTTTCAGCAACTTCCTCTCTTGTAGCTTTTAAATTAACAAGATTGTTAATATGTGCCTCTATACAACCTTCACAACGAACTGCAACAGCAATTCCAAGTGCCACAAATTCTTTTTCCTTTACAGTTAAAGCTCCATCTTTCAAAACTTCTCCACAAAGTCCACCAAAAGCCTTCATTTCATTAGGTATAGCAGAACCTAATTTTTTTGAATTTTCCACAACATTTTCTAAACCTTTTACATGATCCATATTAAAGACCTCCTTATATTTTTTTATACTATATACCCATTTTTGTCAATCTTAATTATCAAACTGTAATTTAATTTTTTATAATTACTAAAATTCACAAAAAAACAGAGAATAAAAAATTCTCTGTTAGTATCAATTATTTATTTTTTAATTCTTCTATTTCTTTTTCTACAAATTCTTTTGCTTTTTGATTTAATTTTTCATAAAATTTTATCAATTCTCTTGCCTCTGGTGTTAATGTTGAACCTCCTCCTCCTTTACCTCCAATTCTTCCTACTAAAAGTTCACAATTCAAGTCTGCCTCGGCACGATTTATCATCTTAAAGGCTTTTGAATAAGCCATTCTCATCTCTTTACAAGCTCTATTTATAGACTTATATTCATCTATTAACAAAAGCAATTTACATATCCCGTTACCAAATGAATAATCGTTATTATATAGAGTGATTTTTATATTAACATTTTCTGGAATTTTAAGCATATTTACCTCTAATCTCTATAAGCAAAATAGTAACAAGTTGCTACTATACAGCCACCAATTATATTTCCTATTGTAACAGTAATTAAACTGTATAAAAACGCTCCTGCACTTATATCAGAAACTATAAAAGACATTGAAAGATAGAACATATTCGCGATGCTATGCTCAAAACCACAAACTAAGAACAATATAACAGATATTGCACAGGCAAAGAATTTTGAAACTCCGTCTTTACAAGCATAAGCCATCCAAACGCCTAAGCAAACAAAGATATTACAACCAATTCCTTTAAATAACAGACTTAAAAAACTTCCACTTACCTTTGCAACAGTTATTTTATGTAAAAATCCAAACATTTCCGGAGACATTCCCATTGCTAAATAAACAAGTAAAGCTGTAAATATAGCTCCAACGAAATTAAATATATACACAAATACCCAATTTCTAAACATTTTTGGAAATGTAATTCTCTTTGCAAGTGCCGGTGCGAGCATCAAAATATTTCCTGTAAACAAGTCTGCTCCCGCAACAACTACTGCAAAAAGTCCAAAAGAGAAACAAATTCCTGAAATAAATTTCCCATAAGTCGCATTTAAACTTGCCATTCCTGTATTTACAACAACATAAGAAAAACCACTCAAAGCAATAAACATTCCGGCTAAGAAAGCTAAAACAAACATTCTATGCAATTTGTAATTTGCCTTTCCTTCTCCAATTTTGTATAACGATTCCAACAATTCTGATTTTCCTATAACGCCCATAGTATCCTCCTAATACAAAAATAGAGATTAGTAAAAGCTAATCTCTATCAAAATTATCTTTTCCTAAAATAAGATTTAATAGTTTCGATAATATTCATAATCATATCTACCTTATCAACTACCATATCAATATTTTCTCTTATATCCATAGTAGTATCTACAACTTGTTCAGCAACAAATCTGGTAGAAGTTGTAATATCCTCAGTAATATCTTTAACATTTTCAAGTGTTAAGCTAACATTTTCAACGCTATCTGTTATATCTTTCTTTGTGTCAGCTAAAATTTCATCACTCTTTTTAAGAATTTCATTTGCATTAGCAATAGCCTTATCAGTATTTTCAATTAAGCCGGGTAATTTTTCAACACTTGAAACTAAACTTTCTTCACTCTTTTCAAGCATAGAATTTACTTTACTAAAAAATTTTATCAACTTAACAAAAAAGCAAACACAAGATGCTAAGCAAATTATCGCTACTAAATAAAGAATAACCCTTAAAGTTAAATCTAAATCTATTGTTACCATTTTATCCTCACTATTCTTCTATTTTTTAACTTCAACTTCAACTTCAACTTCAGGAGTAATTTCAGTCATATTTCTATTAGAAAAATTATCGTACTTTTCTACAGCTACTTCTTTAACTTCTTTAGCTTTATCTGCAACAATTTTAACTGCATTATTTACATTTTCATTAACATATTCAACGCCGTCTTTAGTTGCCTTAACAATATCTTCTCTAGTTTCTTTACCGGATTTAGGAGCGAACAAAATACCAACTCCAGCACCAACAGTAGCTCCTGCTACAACCTTCGCAACAGTAGATAATCTTTCTTTTCTTATCTTTCTTCTAACTTCTCTTTCTCTCTCAATACGTTTTTGTTCAATATACTTCACTAAGCTCATAATAACAACCTCCTAATCATTTTTTAAAAATCTAAGTTTTCCCTGCCATTTTATAGACCTTCGTAATTGAAGGTGGGCAAACTGTCTTAAATCTCACGGTTTCCAAAAACAAGGCTGCCATCAAAGTAAGAACTCCGTAATCCCTTATTAAAAATGTAGGTATAATTAAGCAGGGAACTCTTAGACAATATTATTATAGCACACTTTAGCCTAAAAGTGTAGTATTAAACAAAAAATTTGTAAGCAAAAAAAGAAATGCCTAAACATTTCTTTTACACAAGTGTAGAATCCATAAGATATTTTGTATAATCATCTTTAGGTTTTTCAAAAAGATCTTCACTTTCGACTTTTTATTATGTCTTGTTTTAATATCTTCTTTTCTTGATTTTTTAGTTGCCTAATCTTTCTTCTGTACCTTCCTATTTTATCTTTTATTTCTTTTGACCCTTGTCTTAGTTGATCTAATTTTTCATATAAAACACTTTTCTTGTATTAAAAAAAGAGATAACATTTCTGCTATCCCTTTCAAAGTTTCATTATTAGTGCAAAGTATAAATTTACGATTACCACCATCTTCTTTATTTAATTCCATAACAACTTGTCCTGTAGTGCCTGATCCAGGTGTAAAATCGTATAGTGATATCAACGCCTTTAAATGTAAATAATCTATCTATTTATGTGGATTACTAGTACTACAAACTGGGATTTAATTATTTATCAATTCTTGCAGTTCATTGACAAATCGGCAGATATGAAATCCATCACACACTGCATGATGCACTTGGATGGCGAGAGGAAGTATGATTTTTTCATCATCTCTGTAATATTTCCCCATCGTAAAAATAGGAATCAAATAATCATATCCTTTCTGCAAATTCAGATTAAAGCCATCGAAGGTTGACCATGGTATCATCGATACATTAAAAACATTTTCGGGTACATCTGGTTTTCCTATCATTCCATAATTGCTTCCATACCGTTGTATATCATTCGCATACGCCATAGAAAATGCTTCAAAATCTGGTATGTATGGTGTCCAAAGGTTGGAAAATGTCTCTGTGTCCTCATGGAATATGGTATAGCTGGGTATCATCTCGTCATATATTCCCAGTTCACCCTCCTGATTAATTGCCGTTCTAAACTCTGAATGACGGTTTACAATCGTTGCAAGATAATAAAGCATCGCAGGGTATAATTTCATTCGTTTCTTTTTTATTTGTGTAATATCCAATTTAACAGTCATACTGTATGTGCAAGGTATATTCGTAAAGTAATGTTCAAAATACTCATTTCGTTTCCAACTATTTTTATCAATTTTTTCAAAAAACATTTTTGCGTCCTCACAAATTTAAATTTATTTATTCAATTACAAACTAACAGTTATTATTACTTTCCTTCTAATCTTTTAATGCCACTATCACCAAGTTTTTGCAGTGACATTAATTGTGTTCTAGCAAGTTTTCTAAGTTCCATCATTCTTTCTTTTTGCTCCATACCTTTTCCAATAAGAATTGCATTATAGCTTTCCATATTGGCAAGTACAAGTAACTCATTCAGACTTGCATAGTCTCTCATATTACCCTTTAACTCAGGATTTTCTTCACGCCACTGTTTTGCCGGACATTTCCATATTTTTCCATTGTTGACTACATAATCATATGTAGTTTCAGGTCCTGGATCTTTTGGTTTTTGTAAGCTGACTGTTTGATATTTTCCTCTACCATCATTATCATTAAATTTGAATAATTTTTGTGAAGCAATAGATAAAGGTTTATATGCTGGTTTTAACTTAAATTGTAGAGTTTTAGAATAGAGTAACACATATTCTGTATTTATAGTAAACTTATCTTTTTCTGTCTTTACACTTGAGTTCCTTTCCCAAATAAAAGAATTTATGAAATTGCTTTCACCAAAAATTTCATCCATTAAAAGTTTAAGTTGTGCATACTCATTATCATCAATAGATATAAAGATTAACCCTTTCTCATTTAGCAATTTTTTCACTATAATCAGCCTTTCACTCATAAATGAGATCCATTTAGAATGCCTATATTTGTCATCTTCTCCAATTCTTGTATCGTTATAAATAAATTCTTTATTATTTGTATTGTAAGGTGGATCAATATAGATTACATCAATTTTCCCTTTGTGAGTCTTTTCTAATAATTTAAGAGAATGTAAATTATCTCCTTCTAAGAGAAAGTTAAAATCTCCATTTTCATCGGCTACGATTTTTCTTTCTTCAACTTCTTTAAACACTGGTATGTTATGAACGAACTTTTTATCTACTTCTTCTTCGTGTTCTTCCCAAACGAGTCCATATTTTTTCTCAGTTAAAGCTGTCTCAATCTTTTCAAATGCAATCCTACTTTCATCGTCTGTATGAATTTCTTTAAGACGATTTAGGTATTCAAGCATTTAATCTCTTCTTTTTTATGATAGGTTGCCCAATTTTATTCCACCTCATTTCTATGAATTTCTATAACATCTTCAATTCTGCAATCTAATGCCAAGCAAATCTTTTCTAATGACTCTAAGTTCACATAAGAGTTTTTGCTCATTCTTGAAATGATGTTGCTTGTTATGTTTGCGGTTCTTTTTAAGTCTTCTTTGTTCATTTCTCTTTCTACCAATAAGTGCCATAATGGTTTATAAGAAATTGCCATATTATTACCCCTTATTCGTTTTATTGTTAAGATATATTATATCATATTTCCAATTTAGATAATCTTTAAATGGTAAATATGATGAAATAAATAGGCTGATAATTCATTTTAGTCTGTTTTATACTTGTGCTTGCGTTAGTATTTTTTAGATAGTCCTATTTTCAATACTTCTCGTCTTACCCGCCAAACTGTTCAACACGAGTTCATACCGGGAACCTTATTGCTTATGTTAATATGATATCAAATATATATATAAAATAAAAAATCGGAGTTTCCTCCGACTTTTTATTATTTTTGTTTCTTATAAATTTCTGGAATTTTAATGTCGTTTCCAACTTTATTGTCAATTCCATCAATTTCCTTAGCTTTCTTTAACCAATCTTTAAAACTAATACCTATAGGGAATTTTTCATCGATTTTATCTTCTTTTGTAAAATCACTGAAGGATTCTATTCCTGATTCTTTAACAAAGTTAAGATTTACAAATTCATTTAGTTTATCAGTTCTTGGTCTAAACTTTTTATCAATCTTGTATTCATCGTATTCTTTTACAAAGTTATCAATATTTTCTTGATTAAATTCCCAAGTAAGTGTTCTACCTTCTGCAATAGTCTTCATATAGATTGTCATAAGACCAACTTCAGGAGCTGTACCAAATCCATCGGCAAACATCATTGCAGCGTTATATGGATGGTCGTATAAGTATTTAAGTGACATTGCATGTGCTACTAGAAGTCTTTGTGCAACTTCTGGATGTTCCTTTTTGAAGTTTTCATTCATTGCATATATACAGCACATTCCCCAACCATGTTTATGATCATGTTCTTTCTTAGTTTCATCAATTAGTCCGCCCCAACCAACAGCAACAACTTTTCCAAGTCCTTGATATTCACATTGTGATGCAAACGGGTCACAACATGAGAAAGCTGAAATTTTCCCAGATTTAAGTGCCATTGGGCAATCTTTTTGTGACATCTTGATGATTTCATAATTATCCTTTTCAATTGGTAAGCCAAGCTTTGTTGCCCATTTAATCCATTGAGGATTGTTTTCGGGATTTGCAGTTATAGCTAACTTTTTACCAACTAAATCCTTAGGATCTTTAATATCATTTGCAACAACTAAGTAACTAGATCCTCCAAGGTGATTAGCAGCAGCCATAATTATTGGAGCTCCTTTAGATCTTGCATTTAGTGCACCTTCAATACCCATGTACCCAACATGCATTTTGCCTGTTGTCATGGCCTGTGCTATGTTTGTATTATTTGTCTTTGTAACTGTAACATTTAATCCTAAAGCTTTATAAATTCCCGCTTTTTCCCCGATGATAGCTCCTACCATGTGGTCACAGTCATTGTATCCCATTTGAACCTTTAAATTTTTGTCGGCCTCAGGGATTTCTGGCAAGTTATACTTTGCCACTACAGCCTTTGCATCATAAGCTACTTTTTCAACATTTCCACCTGAACCACCTTTACATGCTGTAAATGGAAATAGCATAGATGAAATAAGTAAAATAGATAAAATCTTTCTTTTCATTTTAAATCCTCCTTTTATTTGATATATCTATATTTTTATTATAAACCTTGAACTAAACTTAAGTGTCAAGATTTATTCATCTAATCCTTCAATATAATGACAAAAATGTCCTTTACAACAACTTACTGTATCTCCTTCTAAAAGATGCTCTATTAAAAGTTTCTTTTCTTGCTTTAATCTATTTATCTCTTTATCAATATCCTCAATCTTTCTTCGCATATGGCTAGTTACATAGCTACAAGTTGAATTCCCACTTCTCTTAAGCATAATAATATCTTTTATTTCATCCAGACTAAAACCTAAATTTCTTGCTTTTTTTATAAAATTTAAATTTTCCACATGGGACTCATCATAATCTCTATAACCATTATCCAATCTTTTAACATCCATTAGTAACCCCTGTTTTTCATAATATCTTATTGCAGAGTCACTAAGTTCCGTTAATTCGCATACCTCTTTAACTTTCATAATATCTCCTTACTTGACCCAAGTAAAAAAAAACCTATCAGCATATGCCCATGCCTTCTGAAAATAAATTGTGAAGATGTTTGCCTTCAATTCTAAAGACACCATAACCATATTGTCCCCTTTTTGAACCACTTACAACAAATTCATTTGGCGGACTATTATCTATGTCTTTAATTTCAATTTTTTGATTTTCATAAGGTGCTTTACTTTCTTCTGAAAAATAGATTTCTTTTCCTGAATTTATAGCTACTACTAAATGATTTAGCTCTTTAGTCTTTCTAAAAATAATAATTAGGTCATCTTTGCCGTTGCCTGATACATCTCCAAGCTTACATTTTACAACTTCTTTTCCTGGAAATTTATCATAAAACGCCTGCAACAAGTAATGATCTTTTTCAACTCCAAAGTCAACCTTTTTATATTTTATATTGTTCCTGTATCCAAAATAACCTAAAAGCAAAGCAAGAATTATAATTGAAACCTTTATTAAAATTATGCTTTTGTTTTTTTTTGACTCCATTTTAATTTTCCTTTTTCCTATAATAGTAATTTCTTAATTTAAAGAATGCAGATTTTAAGAAAAAATAAAAAACAATGGCCGAACAAACATACTTAAACCATTCCGGGAATGATAACATCATCTTGTTCGCGTAGTTTATAGCATTTGTAACTTCATCATATTTCATCTGCCTTTGAAAACCCGGCATTAATAACTTATTAGTCATAAATCCGATAAACATAGCGTATGCAGAAATAACCACAGTATAAATCGTTGCCGTTCTCTTTCCAATCATTTTACCAATACTTATTATTTCGGGAATATTTGTTGCTGCTCCTGCCATTAGGAATGTTATTGCCGCCCCGGGAGATGCTCCAGATGCAATTAGTGCTGCAATTAAAGGTATATGACCAACTGCACACACATACATTAAGGACGCAAGTACTGCAACATTCCAAAGCGATAACAGTCCCGGGTCACCTAGATATTTTTGTATAAATGACTCTGGGAAAATTGTTAATACAAAACCTCCAAACAACATTCCATATACAACATACTTACTAAGTGTTATGGCAAAGTCGTTTCTTACCCATTCCATTCCTTCTGATATTTTTGTCTTAATGCTTTTTTTCTTTTCTTCTTCTAAATCTATATGGCTTATCTCTTCTGCAACCATTTCATTTCTAAGCTCTTTACCTGCAACTAAATTGCCTATAATTCCAATTATTATAGGTAATGTAATTCCTGCAAAAATATTGATTAGAGCTAGTTGCTTTCCCAGTAGTCCAAAGCTAAGTATTAATGCCGCAGGGTTTAACACCGGTGACGAAGCTAAAAATGCTAAAGTTGGTCCAGCGTACGCTCCCGAATAGTAAAGACTTATTCCTATGGGAACAGAACCACAGCTACATACTGGAAGTAGCAATGAATATCCAGTTATTTTAAATATTGAGGATATCTTTTTATTTCCCAGTGACTTTTGCAGTCTTACTGGTGAAATTATATTTCTCATTAGACCTGCTATGAATAAACTAATTACAAGCCATGTTGAGGCTCCGTTAAGTAACTCCACAGATCTTAAAATTATCTCTTTAATATAATCAAACATATATTTCTCCAAATTCTAAATCTAAAATATAATCAAACATCTATCTCTCAAAACTCTGAAGTTGACTTCAATGTTGTTTAGAATTAAAAACCGTACCACCGGTTTTAATTCTGTCAAGCTCTTATATAGTTATAACTTGATCTAAATTTGCATCCTTCAAAAGTCCATATAACATAGGGAAACAACCTATATGTGCTCCTTTGATTAGCTTGTCTTCAATTTCTCTTTCATAGACACATTGATCACATGCTAATACTACCATGTCCTTCTCATCAATTAACTTTTGAATTCTTTCTCCCAAGTCGGTGTTGTCTAACAACATAAATGTATTGTCAAAAACAAAGAACATTCCTACGACTTCTGCAACATGTTCTCCAGCTTCCATTTGAGGAATAATCATATCCCTTAAAATCTTTCTGGAATTGCTTGAACTAACAACATAAGCTACTCTCATTTCAATACCTCACTATAAAATATTTTTTTGCCTACTTTAAAAGCCTCATCTAGACTTAATCCATAGGTTATTTCATTGTCTAATTCATTGTCTACAAAGTAACCCTTCATCTTTTTTTCATCCAGAAAAAAGTTCATTACGTTTCAGCAAGATGCTGACCAATCATCAAACTTGTTTAAATCCACATGGATACAATGAATATCTGGACTGCTTTTATAAACAATCTTCCCATTTTTTACCACTACTTTAATCGGTTCTCCACTGGTGGAACATACGGAATCAATTTCCAAGTCCTGCCAGAATGTAAAATAGGATCCAAGGGAGTCTATGGCACACATTGAGTAGTACTCTCTTCCATCTTTCAATGTAATGTGATGTGATGTTAGGAGCCCTGAAACTGGATATGCAAATTGTATCTCTTTGTCTTCCTCGTCTAATATTAGCTTCCTCTTTTTTATCAAACTGTCCAGCGTTTTAAACTTTGAACATTTTGAAATCGGAAGTGTTCCTCCTTCATCCACCATAAGATTTAAAACACCAATTCTGTCTTTGCGTTCTTCAGGTGTTAAAATATCTTCATTACATTCAACGTCTTTTATATCAATAGATGTTTTCATTATTTATTTTCAAAATTCACCTCCGTTTCTTTCTTTTTTCTACTACCTGCTTCAATAAATTTATTAGATAAAAGCCCTACATATTCTTTGAATTTTTCATCCTCTGGATTTCTCGGGCTATCTAACTCTATTTTTTCATTAAGAATAATCTCTCCATGGTTTGTAGACATTAAAATTACTCTATCAGATAAATAAATCGCTTCACTTACATCATGAGTTACTATTATAACAGTAAGATTTTCTTTTCTAAATATATCAAGCAACTCATTTTGTAGGCTTTGTCTCATTTCAATGTCCAGAGCTCCTAGAGGCTCGTCCATTAAAAGTATTTCCGGTCTAACTGCCAAAGCTCTTACTAAAGCAGTTCTCTGCTTCATACCTCCAGACATTTGATGAGGGTAAAGATTTTTATACTCTTTAAGTCTAGAGATTTCCAGTAGGTAATCCAGTCTTTTTCTCTGTTCTTCTACACTCATCTTCGCCTGTTTCATTGGGAAGAGAATATTTTTTTCAACGGTCTTCCAAGGATATAGTGCATAATTTTGAAACATAAATGCCTTGTCTGGACCAGCTTTTGTAACCGGTTCTCCATTTAAGAGGATAACCCCGCTGTCTTGCTTTTTAAAACCCGCAATTGTGGTTAACATTGTTGTCTTACCACATCCTGAAGGGCCAAGTAATGTTACTATTTCTCCCTCTTTAACATTAAAACTTATATTGTCTAAAACTATTCTTGTTCCTTGATCTTCTTCAAATCCCTTACATATGTTTTTTACTTCTAGTTTCAACTTATGTACCTCCATGCGGTAAGTTTTTTATTTAATAAAAGTAAAAACCTATCCAAAATAAATCCAATTAATGCTGATAACATCATAAGCGCCAATAACCTATTGGTCTGCATCATTGACTGTGCTTGCATCATTTCATAACCGATACCTGCACTTGTCGCGATGAACTCAGCTCAGATAACGGACATCCAGCCAGCGCCTATGGCAAGTCTTGCTCCTACTAGAATATGAGGCGTGGACGCTGGAACAACTACATTTATAAATGTACTTCCCTTTGAAGCACCCATACTCTTTGCCGCATTATAATAATCCTTATCTATTGATGCAACTCCTGAAGATGTATTCATAATAACTTGAAACACCCCATTAAGTGCAATCATAAATAGTGTTGGGCCCTCTCCAATTCCTAACCAAATAATTGAAAGCGGAACCCACGCCATCATGGGTATTTGCCTTAGAGAGTTTACAACTCCACCCAAGATTCCTTCAAATATTTTTGATAGGCCCATGGCCATTCCTATTGGAACTCCTACAAGAACTGCTATAAGCCATCCTTTAACTACCCTTGACATTGTTATTCCTATATTTGTCATAACTTGTGAATTTGTAATGTTAGAGTAAAATTCTGTAAAGGTAGATTTTGGTGTTGGCAATAACAGTGGTATGCCTACTTTGGTTGAGGCAATTTGCCAAACTATAAGTAACAGAATTACAAAGCCAAATGTATATAATTTTTGTTTAAAATCATCTGACTTCATCATTTTTTTAAATCTATTTCCTTTAATTTTACCTTCCATATTTCATCCCTCCTTTCATCTTTCCCAAACTTAAACTCAAAATAATCTGGATTTGGATTTTTATTATATTCTAAAACCATTTTATTATAAGCTTTTAAAAACTTTTCAAATTTTTTATCCTTAAGAATTTTTCTATTTGCTATTATTACATTTGAACCATAATCACTGTCCGATACATTTTCAATTTTACCTTCCAAATAGGAATTAATCAGTGCAATATCAATTACATATCCATCTATTTGACCACTTTCATAGGCGTAACCAAAACTATGTGGACTCATATATTCAATTTCTGCATCAGCATATTTTTCTTTAATAAAATCTGAAAGATAATTTTTATTGCTCGTCAGTCCTATTTTTTTTAAGTTGTTATCTTTTTTAATTAACACATCTGTATTTTCAGTTACGGTTCCAAGCAAAACAAAATCATCGCTAGCTTCTATGAATTTATCTGCAGCGTCAGTACATATTATCGCCACATCATAAACATTTGATTTCAATGACCATTGAGCTGTTGGTGCTCAGCAGTCCTTTAAGTAGTACGGCTCAATTTCAAAATCAAATCTGTTTTGACTTATAACTTTTTTTAAAATTGATCCTGCCATATCATCTCCAGCGCCAATCCTTAAAGTTCCCGTCTCTTCTCTCTTAGGAAAAATAAATATTAGAGCTACAATTCCGACTATTGAAATGATTAATAAAAAATTAATTAAAAATCCACTATTTTTTTTATTCATTTAAATCATCAACCGCCTGAGCAATCTCTTTTCTTATGTTCTTTACACTCAATCTAGTTACTTTCTTTTTTTCGTTAATAATCATGGTTCCTTGAAATACCATTCCATATTTTTTTAAAGCCTCTATGTCCTTGCCTTGACTATAAAGTTTTACTTCAACTTTATCCCCAAATTCTTTTGCCACATCCTTGACGTTTCTCCCTATGGAGTCGCAACTTGGTCAAGTATTAATAAATTCAACAAGTACCTTATTCAATTACTCACTCCTTCTAATAACAATAATTTTCTATTTAACAAATATACCATTAAAAATAAGAAAAATCAATATAAAAATAACTTTAATTTGTAGGTCAACAATATATGTGAAAAATAGAATATCCTGTATAATTAAAACAGCAAATAAATTAACTAGAAAGGAACTCTCTTTTGAAGATATTACAGAATATAATATAAATAAGGAAGTAAAATATTATACCGAAAAATCTACTCAGTTTGCTATTGAATGCATAATTGAAATATAAACTGATTATGATGATATAAAACATATTTATAGTCATTGGTTTTCAAAGTCAGCTCTTATTGAAAAAAAATAAATCTATTAATAAAAAACTTAAAAAAAGGCAATATATTATATTTTAAATCCAGATAAAACAAACAATAAATTTTTATCATCGACTTTTATGTGTAGTAAAGATTTTGAAAGTTAAGAAATGTTACAAACAATAAATTTTTATCATCGACTTTTATGTATAGTAAAGATTTTGAAAGTTAAGAAATGTTACAAACAATAAAAGAATCTAACTCAAAAGCAACAGTTTTAGCTAGGCATTTAATTAAGTCTTTTGCTCCAGGAGAGGTTAATCCTATAAAAGCTCACAAAATAGGAATGGAATTATGTAAGAAAATTTTAAAAGAAGATTATGAGTTTGTACTTGCAACTCATATCGATAGAGGGCATATTCATAATCATATAATTTTTAATAATGTTAATTACAAGACTGGTAAATGCTACCAATCTAACAAAAAACTTACCATAAAATCAGGTATCAAAGTGACGAATTATGTAAAGAAAATAAGCTTTCAGTCATTGATGAATATTATGAAGCCTACAAAAGAAAATATAAAACTGCTGGTAAATCTTGGTACGAATATTACCAAAACAAGAAAGGAAATTCTTGGAAGTTTAAACTGCATTTTGACATAGATAGAACGGTTAATAATTCTAACTCTTGGGAAGAATTTTTAGAAAATATGAAATCTCTTGATTATGAAATTAAGTTTGGTAAACACATTGCTTTTCGCCATAAAGATAAGCAAAGATTTACAAGAGAAAAGACTATCGGATAAGATTATACTGAGGAAAAAATCAAAGAAAGAATAGATTTAGCTATCAAAAATAAAGCTAATCCTACTAAAAAGCGAGTAGGAAATGTTATTGATATATCTACTAATAAAAAAGCTCAATCCTCAAAAGGTTATGAAGTTTGGGCAAGAAAACACAATATTAAAACAATGGCTGATTCAATAATTAAATTAAGAGAACAAGGAATTAATTCAATTACTCAACTAGATGACCTGATCAAAAAATCTGCTGATAATAGACAAGACTTGTTAGACAAAATAAAGAAAATTGAAACTGAAATAAAGAGTTTGTCTCAAGATATGGAAAATATAAATACTATAAATAAGTATCGTGAAATCTATAAATACCACAAGAAAAATTCTGAAGATAAGCAATTTGCAGAAGAATATTATAGTGAACTTTCCGTCTATAAAATAGCTGTTAAAGAAATTTTAGAAAACTATAAAAAACTACCGAATACAAAAGAAATACTATCCAAACTAGATAAACTACAAGAAAAAAAGAACACACTTATGCAAGAGTATTCTTTAAATAAAGAGCGATTTTCCGACCTTTTTCAGTATAGGAAAAACTATGAAAATTACTATGGAAAGGAAGTTGAGAGATAATATATAATTTTTATTATAATAATAGATAATTTAATATTTATTCTATACTATATTTGAAATTGTCTAACTATAATATTACTAATATTTTGTAAAATTTAATAAGTAACATTAAATATATGTTAAATTAAAGATTTCTATTAATTGTTTATTATGCCATCATTTTATTTTGATTATTTTAACAACTATAATAATTTACAACAAAATTTTTTGAGTAATAAATTTTCACAAAAATAATTACTAAATTTATACGATTATTGCATAATATTAATACGTTGACTTTAAGTAACATTTGTGCTATATTATATTGTGTATTAAGGAGGAATTTTATTTTGAAACCAATAATAAAATGGCCAGGCGGCAAATCTAGAGAATTTGATAAAATTAAGGATTTAATTCCACAATATTCAAGATACATTGAGCCTTTCTTTGGTGGCGGAGCAGTTTTTTTTGAATTAATGCCTTCTAAAGCAAAAATCAATGATATTTCTTCTTCTTTGATGTGTTTCTATGAGCTTGTTAGAAACCAAAATGAAGAATTTAAAAATATATTATTAGAATACGATGATTCTTTTATAGCTCTAATTAATACATGCGATTTATATAGCGATAAAATTCTTGAAGCTTATTTAGATGATGATAATAATAAATCAATTGATATTGTTAGATTTATATTATCGGAGACAAAAGTATCAAAGGATTTTGTTTTAGATTTAGAATCATATACAAAAACAATAATATCAAGTGTATTAGATAAATTTAAAAGGACTAAACAAAATAATTTAAAAAGAAAATTTAGTGATAAAGATTTATTAGAAAATTTAATAACAGGCTTCACAAGTGGATTTTATTTACATTTTAGGAATATATATAATGATATAAACCTAAATAGATTAGACACCTCTAAAGAATTTGAAATTGCAAACTTCTACTTCATCAGAGAATACTGTTATGGTTCAATGTTTAGATACAATAAAAAAGGTGAGTTTAATATACCGTACGGCGGTATGAGTTATAATAGAAAACAATTTACAAAAAAAATTGTTTCTCTTTTTAATGTAGAAACTAAAAATGTATTTAAAAACACTGAAATATACAATTTAGATTTTGAAATTTTCTTAGATAAAATAAAACTATCAAATGATGATTTTATTTTTTTAGATCCTCCGTATGATACTGACTTTTCTGATTATGAAGGTAAATCTTTTGATTTATACGACCAGGTAAGATTATGTAATTATTTAAAAAAAGTTCCATCTAAATTTATCTTGATAATTAAAAACACAGACTTTATATATAATTTATATAAATCTGATTTTAACATTCTATCTTTTGAAAAAAATTATACCTATAATGTTAGGAGCAGAAACGAAAGAAGCGTAACTCATTTAATCATTAAAAACTTCTAATTATAATAATGTTCTTTGATTTTTTAAATAGAGTACCTCTGATTTAAAATGCAGTAAATTAAGCAAGAGGTACTCTATTATTATATAAATTTTTTACATGATATCTATAAGTTCCTATTCACATATTCTAATTTTTTTATATGTTCCTTAATTCTTTTTTCTGCTGCATAAAAAAAATCTTTATCTATTTCTACTCCTATAAACTTCCTGTTTGTCTCTATTGCGGCGACACATGTTGTTCCTACTCCCATAAAAGGATCATAAACAATATCGCCTTCATTACTTCCAATAGTCATTAAGTGTTTAATTAATTTTAATGGTTTTTGAGCAGGATGCTTTGGGTTTTTAAGTCTTTCTTGCCCCATACATATAGGACTTTCAAAAAAATTGTGCATATCTTTTTGACTTGTAAAGTTCCACTTATGCCCTTTATTCCACAAACAAATAATCATCTCACAGCTGTTTAAAAATCCATTTTTATATATTTTGGGCATTGGATTTGTTTTGTGCCAAATAAAATATTGAAATGTACCAAATTCTTTATCAAATGCTTCATGCCATTTACCAATTAAATTATAGCTAGTAAATATAAAGATATTCCCCTCTGGTTTAAGCACTCTTTTGAATTCATCTACAAATTCAAATGGATTAATTTCATTATAGTCCCATGCACCCAAATCATTATTCACCTCTGATCTGTTCGGCAATTTAATGTTTCCTCTTGAATACTGTGCTATATTGTATGGAGGATCTGTTAAGATTAAATCAATTGAATGATTTGGTAGATTACGTATTTGATTTAAACAATCATCATTAAATATTATACCATATCTCATTCCAGAGCACTCCTAATCATAGACTTGATTCTTTCATTTAAATCTATTTCTTCTAAAGCAATTTTATAAAGTTCTGTAAATCTTTCATAGCTAATTTCTCTAGGCAAGATTTTATTCCATAAATCTTTTCCTATCAAAAACATTTCTGGATATGCCATATGTTTCTTTACAGCTCCTGTCCATGTATTACCTTCTCCATCTTTATTATAAAGTGTTGCAAAATATACTTTTGCATTTTCTACATTCACGCCTGCATAAATTGAAAGTAATTTCTCTATATTTGACGGTGCATTAGAACTATCCAAATCTCCTCCAGCTTTTAACTCTAAAATATTCCAATTTTCACCATCAAAAAAAGCTAAGTCTACAGGTTTGATTTTTAGTGCATCTATCTTATACTCTTGTCCTATTGGTATTAATTCTTTAATGCTTTCTTGAGTAACTCCACTTTCTTTCCTATTTTTCCCTCTTCCACTTGCGACGTTACTAGCTCTAAATTTTGCAATCTCTCCTTTTAAAGCTCCATGGTCTAAATCTATATCAGTTACAATAATCTGACCATTTACAACTTCTGCTTGAATATCGTGTTCTAGACCTCTAGGGTTAATAATTGAAGGTACATTTTCTTCTCCATACCTTACTCTTGCTACCCTCTCTGCTACTCTCTCTATTGCAAAACCACTTTTTGATTCAAAGCTACTTACAAACACCATAGTGGCAGTAACAAGCTCATCAAGTTGTGATAGTAAAAAATTGTACCTTTTCTTATTATAATTAACAACAAAATCATCCTCTATAGTATCGATTAGTCTTGAAAATTCAGCAAAGACTATGTCTTTAACAATTATTTCCATTTCGTTTAAATTTTCTGTTTTATCAGATACATTTAAATTATCATCATCAACTATGTCCAGATTTTCAATTTCTTGTTCATCGAAGTCGTTATCTACTAATGTCTCTTTTTCTTTATTTTTTTCATAGCTTTTTCTAGTAACTTCATTTTGTTTAATTATCTTAATTTCATCATTTGCGTCATTTATATATATTTTATCTTCTTTTTCTAAATTTCTAACTTCATAGTTTTTATCTAATTTATAATCTTTTTTGTTTTTTCTCATTTTCTACTCCTTCAAATAATTCCGATATAGACATGTCAAAACCATCTGCAATTTTTTCAATATTTCTTAAGGAAATATTCCTGTTACCTGCTTCAACTGAAGCTAAATAAGTTCTATCCATATTGATTTTTAGTGCAAATTTTTCTTGACTTAGACCTATATTTTTTCTTAAATCTTTTACTCTTTCCCCAAATGCCTCTAACAAATAGATCACCACCTTTTTACAATTATTTCAATAATATCCTATATTCTATGTGGCGTATTAGTCAACGGTATATAAGTAACAATTTGGTTTCTTTAAAAAAATAAAGGCAGTCCGAGGACTGCCGATATTTATCTCTCTGTACCTTTGCTATGTTCTTTTTTCTTTGACTTAGCTTTGTCATCTGCCTTAAAGCTTTTTATTTGCCCTAATATGGATTTTTTATCCTTATCTTGACTCTTTTTTAAGAGCTTAGAAGACAAAATACGGACATTTTTATATTCCTTTCCGTTGTTGTCAATTTTTGTTTTTACTTGACCAAATATTTTAACAAAATCTCCTATCCTCAATATAAAGAAGTTAACAAGATATTTGCTTGTTTCGGTTTAATTGCAATATCCTACCTATTTTCTACCAATGAACAACATTGAACCTGCAAGGCTTAAAAACTTAGCTTCTCTATGTCCGACAAACATTCCGTTTGTCGTGTCTATTAGTTTTATATCTTTGTATCCTTCTTTTTTAAGTTCTTCGATAAATTTATCCATATCTCCATATCTTGACTTACTCATCAAGTCATGAATAACAAAAACGCCACCTTTTTTAAGTACGCGAAAAGTTTCTAGTAAAAGTTTTTGTTTGTTTTTCCCTGTAATATTGTGATAAACGTAGTTGCTTGTAACAACATCAAAACTTTCATCTTCAAAAGGAAGCTTGAGCGCATTTCCAACTTCAAATCTCGCGTTTGAAACACCTTCCGCCTTTGCGTTGTCTTCACAAATCTTTTTAGAAAACTCCCCTTTATATGATCCGCTCCAAATATCGCAACCCACCATGGTCGCTTTTGGATTTCTTTTTGCACATGCTATGGTGAGTGCACCGCTACCACATCCTACATCAAGTCCAACTCCACCGTTCGGTATCTCAACATATTCTGCGACTCCTTCTGTAATAGTTTTGGCGAGTTTCCTCTTGCCCCTATAGTCGAAGGCTCGATACATAAAGGAAAGCATAATTGAGAAAAATAGAAATATTAAGACTCCAATTCCTAAAATAATTTCACAGATAATCCTAGCAGTTCCGCTAAGAACAAGGTCTGTCCCCGCAAAAATTATAAAAAGAATAAAAGTAATTACGGTTCCTACGATAAAATTTCTAAGTAAACTTACAGGAACCCAGTTTCTATAATCAGGCTTTGTTTTCTTGTTATCAATAAAATTTAATTGTTTCATAAACATTTCTCCTTTAAATAATAAATTTTATAAAATTCCCCTTTATCAACTAAAATAATGATTCTAACCCTTTACTTTATAATCTTATAAATTCATATTAGTATGGTTTATCAATAAAGATAAGTAGTAAATAAAGTATATTATGTTAAGCCAACCTCCACGAATAATCATATGTAGTCCTTTTGGCAATCTACCAGCAAGAGGAGTAAAAACTAAAAGAAATATGGGTGTAAATAAGGCCTGCCTCCTTTTTTATGTTAAGCAATATTAATTATCAACTCAATTATAGCATATAATACAGATTCCTTTCAATCACACGATTTACTGCGTTAAAACGAGCAAAAAAATAATCTTCCAGTCCTAAGGCGGGTTTAACAGACTCTATTTTAAAATACACAGTTGATATACTCTCTACCTTTTCCATATCCTTTCGAAAGAGCAAAATTTACAACTTGAACCTCTTCATCACTTCTTGTAAAAGTTCCAAAAGTAGATTCTTTTAACAGGTTGGCGTTAATATTAATCATTTATTTATCCATGTTTTCATTCCTTTTGTCAATAAAAAAAGAGAAGTATCAGCATTTCTACCTTTACTTCTCTAATACATATTATTAAATTTCCCAAACATCATCTGGAATTTTAAATCCTTATTCAAAAGTTATATTTTCTTTTAACCGATTTTCAATATCTCTTTTGCCATAGATAATATGATATATTTTCACAAGTTTCTTTTCTTCATCCGGTATATAAAACACTAAATAATTATCTACCGTCAAAAATCTAAGTCCTAATGATTTCCAATCGTTATGCTCACATAAACGACACCTCATTGGCATTTCATCAAGAGTTTTAATTGCTGATAATATTCGGTTTGATTGTTTTTCAATAATTCATCAGGAGAATCATATACGCCAAAATCCTGCTTAATTCCCTCGCTTTGTATATATGTGTTGTTTCTATCAAAATCAATGATAGGATGCTGAAAGTCTTTTACCGCCACCCCGTAACCGCAAAACACACCTGTGCAGTTTGCAAATTTTTTCTGCAAATTAGATAGGTATTTTTGATCCAGTATAAACGCCTCTAATTCGTACCATTTATCTTCAAAAAAACACTTCAACCCAACTGTGTAATATATTTCGAGGGGCGTTTTTGTAGATGAAACCACTCATTGCACCTTTTTGCAGTTGTTTATCTATCGTAAATCCATGCACCCGGCAAGGAATTTCGCAGGCACGGAGCAATGCCATGAAAAGAGTTCCTTTTGTGTTGCACTGACCATAGCCGTCTTTAAGAACTTTGGATGCAGGTATATTGTCATCAGCATTGTATCCAAATTCAACATCGTCTCTTACAAAGTTATAAATAGATCTAAGGCGGTCAAATTTATCTTGTTCTTTCCAACGCTTTACCTCTATTAGTTTTTGAATACTCGGATCTGAAAAATCCAGCATTGGTGATTCTTTTAAGTATCGATTCATTTTTCTGCTCCTTAGCAAATTCTTAATTCATTATCTTATTTCACTCGATTCATATATCAAATCATACATATGAAAATCATCCCCACAATTACGCATTCTGTCTAATTTCATTTCAAAATGTTGGTATTTTAGATTTTTATCCATATCATCTGTGTCAAGTATAACCGGCACATTTTTTTCTTTAGCAAGTGCATAAACAAAAGACATCATTTTTCTCATATATCCCTGCCCCTGAAATTCCGATCTAACCGCTAATACTTCTATTTTTACAAATTTTCGCTTTGCTTTACGCATTCTATATTCGATAGTACCACCATCAGAAAAACATGCGTATATGAAGGATTTCATGTTTCTCCATCCACCAAGAGCTTTTTTTTCAGCCAATATCATCTTAATGCCATCGCAAAAACTAATTCTTCCGACACCTTCTCCTGATAATATAAGATAGCCCTCTCTATTTTTTGATGTGGTATAAAGCAATCCACTATTGTATGATGCCTGAACAATTGCATTAATATATGTGAACATATCATCTCGATTCGGGATATATTTGAGCAATCCCTTATCATTGATGCTATACTTATAATCAATAAATGCATTTGCAATATGTGTTGATATGATTTCAATTTCTTTTTTTGATAATTTATCTAACTTTTGCACTAATAATCATCTCCTTCTTATTCCTCATATTCATCATCAAAAGAGAATACATCGTTGAGTGTACAGTCAAGTGCTTTACATATTCTCTCCAAATTTTTAAGTGTTATAGGCTTATTCTTCCCCATACCTGCCATAACATTAGTTGTAAGCTCTGCCATAGCTATAACATCTGTTTTCTTTCTACCGCCTTTCGCAAGTCTTATAGCTATTCATTGAATAACGCTTTACCATTTACATATTAAAGTTTCAAATTCTTATTGTTCAGCATTCCGCCAAACATTGTATGATACATATCCTTGGAAGATTCCTCTATCTTTGTAATACTTGATATTTTATTTCCTGCATCTTTTGATGAAGCTCCGCAAAGATAAAAGGCTTCATTTTCTGTTCCATAGTCAATGGCAATATATCTATCGTGATACTTTTTACCTGCGACTTTCAGCTTAAGATTGATATTAGGGTAATCTTTTCTAAAATCGTTAAGGATATTTTTTGTAAGCATATCCTTGTTCTTCACATTGTCGCTAAAAACTATAATTTCAACATTGTCTTTTGTGGCTCTAAGAAGTTCTAATGTTTTTAGACCGATATAGTTATCTATCACATAAATACTTTTCTTTGCAGACTTATATATTTTGGTATAGGCAACATCTGCTTCAATCTTATCTCCGTTCATTAAAAGGAAATGCTTGTAAGTGTCTGGATCTATAAAATTATCCATCACCTTTTTCAAATCTTCTTTTGTAGCCATTTGCGACTTTATTTCAGCTATATCCTTTGTATTTTGATTTGTCTGTACTGCTATTTGAACTAATTCTTTTGAACCGATAAAATCTTGGTTTTCAACTATAAAATCTTTCATCTGCTTAAACATTCGTATTAAAGCCTTGCTTTGCTTGACAGCAAGTTCTCCTCTTAATACAGTCATCAGCATATAAATACCTTGTTCTGTAAAGGCATAAGGCATATATCTTCTACCGCCTGAACCTTCATCTGATTTTGAGGTCAAAAATTTTGACCTCAAAAATTCCCATTCATTTTTGGTAAGTTGAAATCTAAAATCTTCATCAAATTTTTCTATGTTATTCTTAACTTGCTGATTAAATGTTTTTGTTTCATACCCATATATTTCAGCAAGTTCAAAGTCAAGCATAACCTTTTGACCTCGTATATAGTAAATCTTGCTTTTCATTGTAGTTTCATCTATCACTACAATTTCTTTATTTTCTTCTGCCATGAATGCACCTCCAACATTATCTAAATTCTTTTCCAATTCGCCACGCACTGAGTAGCTTTTTGAATAAGTCTTATATTTTTTTGTATTTTTCCACTCCGCCTTCAGCTTTTCCGATGTGTTCCACATTTTTTACAAGTCTCTTATTTACATTTTCATAAAACCATCTACCAATCAATGCTGGAGGTGTTGCGATTAACTCTCTCAAAACAAATTCTTTGCCTTTCGGTAAAGATCTAATTTTGTTTAATAAGGTAGTATATAGGTCGGCATAGCTTGTATTTTCTTGTAAACTGCTACACTTACAATATTCAGTAACGCTTGGGAAACCTCCCTCTATTGCTTTTTTAGTTAAAATTTCAAGTTCTTCATCGGTTACAGTAAATTGAATTCGCATTTATATATCCTCTCCTTATAACTAAGTTTATTACCATGTCATTGTCATTTTATCATAAATACGATATTTTTTCCATACTGCAATTTTAAGCCCTATTTTATCATTAAATCTCTAAAACACCTTTCCACCGTCTTATACGAGGTCTACAAGTGTTCACCCTTGTCATAATCTTCAAAGGTATATACTTTTGATTTACTGTTTTCCTTTAATTTCCCTTTGTCCTGTTCATACCAATGAACTAAGGTCGCATAATGGTCTTTGTAGTTTCTTTCTGTGCTTTGCATATAGGTTGACAGCTTCTCTATCATTTCTTCCCTATGACCTTGCATTTTATCCTTTAATTTTCCATATTCTTCATCAGTTAAGGAAACATTTTTGTATTCTCCGTAAAAGATGGGGTGGACTTTTTATCTTTTTCTATCTCTACATCTTTTTTGCAACAGTAATTATTACACACCTTGCCATTAATCTTAAGATATTTTGTTTGTATAGCCCTAAATTAGCACATGTCTATTCCGTTGTCTGCACCATAGCAATAAATATTGTTCTCTTTATTAAAATTAAAAGTGGTACTTGCAAATTGTATTTTCAAATACTTCCAAAATTTGATTTGGAAAAATGGGAGGCTTTATAAAAAAAAGTACCAGAGTGAGCTTTAATGCTAACTCCGGTATCGGTCCAATTTTAGGTTTCAGATTTATGATTGAAAAATCATTCAATCTTTTTTATTTATCTATAGATAAGATTAACATCATCTTAAATTTTGTAATTGCAGTTACGTTGTGGATTACATTTTCCGGAAATACTATTTGTTCTCCTGATTCAATCTCAACTTCTTTATCTCCAACAAGAAGCTTTGCCTTGCCCTCAAGTGCTACGACAAGAGCATCCCCGGGAGCCTTGTGTGGTTTTAGACCCTCACCTGCATCAAAAGCTAGTAGAACAACCTTAAATCCGTCTTTTGATACAAGGTCAATGTTTGCGATTCCTCCATCCACATAATCTAAATAGTCAACTAGTTTAATTTTTTTTCCTTTGTCAATGTTTTTCATTTCTTCCTCCTCTAAGTTAATTGCGATTTCTAAAAATATACTTTTTTCCCTTGTCTCTATGTCAAAAAGTTTATTTTTTTCAAAAAGTATTAGTTCGTTATTTAAAAGTCTTTCATTATTAAATTTAAGCTCGCCTTTTAAAACAAAATATAATCTTTCTTCAGCATAAAATTCAGGGGAAATACCGGTGTTTTGATCAAGACTCATAAGTAAGATGTGAAGATTATATAAATCTACAAGTTTCTTGCTTATAGTTTGATTGTCTTTTATGGGTATGACCTCTTCTAGTGTCAATATTTTTCCCTTACTGATATTTTTCATTTTAATCACCTACTATGCTAATTGGTATTACAGTATTATATTCTTTCTTATCTTTTTTTATTTTTTCAAGTATAACCTCTACGCTAAATGCTTCTTTCATATTTCCCTTACAGATAATATCGGATATTTTGCCTATTTTATGTCTGCCATTGTGCATTAACATCAAACATTTATCTGCTACTTCAAGAGCGTGGGTCGGGTAATGAGTATTTATAATAACACTGATATTGTCTATTTTGGATAGTTTTTTGATTAATGAAATTATTTTTAGCTGATTTTTAAAATCAAGCCCACTTTCCGGCTCATCTAATATGATTAATCTCGGATCTGAAATTAAGGCTCTGGCTATGAGAACCATCTGGAGTTCTCCTCCACTCATCACTGAACATGACTTATCTTTAAGATTTTCTATAGCTAAGCTTTTCATAAGATTTTCTGCCTTTTCATATTCTCTTGCACCCGGTTTTGCAAATGGTCCAATCTTGCTGGAAAGCCCTAACACTACCATATCTATTCCTGAATATTCAAAAGAAAATGACCTTTTTTGTGGAACATATGATATCTTAGACCATAATTCCCTTCTACTATAACTTGAAACATCCTTTTCATCTATAAAACTCTTGCCTAATTTCCATTTTTCAAAATCACATATACATCTTATAAGACTTGTTTTGCCAACTCCATTAGGCCCCAGAATAGATAAAACTTCACCTTGTTCAAGGACGAATGACAAATCTTTAAATAATATTTGATTTTCGTAAAAATAAAATCCTGCATCTTTTAATTCTAACTTAATTGAAACCACCCCCAGTTTTTCTAATTAAACTTATAAAAATTGGAGCTCCAATTATTGCTGTAAGAACTGATATAGGTAATTCTATTACAGAAACGGTTCTTGATAAAGCTTCTATTAGTACCATAAGACTTGCTCCTAAAGATAAACTAATAGGTAGGGTATGAGTGTTGTTTGCTCCCACCATCATCCTTGCCATATGAGGAATTATTAAACCAACCCATCCGACTTGACCACACATTGATATAGATGAGGCTGTAATTAGTGTTGATGCAAATATGAAAATAAGTCTGGTTTTTTTAACATTAACTCCTAAACTTTTTGCTTCATCTTCTGATAAACTCATAATATTTAGCTTAAATATCAAAAGTCTTATTAAAATTATCCCAAAAATTATTAGGGGTGCTGAAAGTATCAAGTTTTTATAAGATGATCTTGCAAAAGAGCCCATAAGCCAATAACTGATGGCTGGCAACTTGTCTGTCGGGTCTGCCGTATATTTTAATAAGGATGCTAAGGCATTTGACAATGACGAAACGACAAGACCTGCTAAAATAAGCATTATTGTCGATGACTTAGTCCTAGTCTTTCCTATATATAGGGTTAATACAACTCCAATTAATCCAAAAACTAAAGCTAAGGCTTGAATGGATAGGTTTGAAAATGATAGGAGTATGCCGATTACGGCTCCAAGACTTGAGGCTGAACTTACGCCTAAAATGTCCGGAGTTGCCAAGGGGTTTGAAAAAACCCCTTGAAAAGAAAGACCGGCTGCGGAAAGACCCGCTCCTACTACTAAACCTGTAATAATTCTTGGTAATCTTACATTTATTATTACTGATTCGAGCATGGGATCAAATTCTCTCCCACCTAGATAAGCGTTGAAAAAATTTACAATTTGTCCAATGCTTAAAGGCATTCTCCCAATAGCAAGTGCAAAAATGCTAATTAATATGGGTAAACTTATGAGAATTATATGTGCGCTTGCTTTTATTTTTTTATCCTTAATAAAGATTCTTTTAATCATATACTAAACATATCCTCAATTTGTTCATCATTTAATTCATAATTATACCATTTTTGATAATATTCTTTAATCATAGACTTAAGGTCATAGTCCTTAAATTCATCTGGATAAGTTGATTTTGCAAGCCAAGCTAGTACAAGCGGACCATCCGGATTTGGTGTAAACCAATTCCACATACCAAGCTTAGTGTTATAAACTTTTTTATCCTTGACTGCTTTCATATTTGAAAAATCAATACCTTCTACTGAATTTGCAAATACATCTTTTGTTGTAATGTCAAGAAGACCTGGACCGTCAAGATACAGTATATCCGGATTCCATTTATAAATTTGTTCTACAGTAACTTTAGCAAAACCTTTTGCTTCGTCAGCCAGATTTTTAACACCTATTCTCTTTAGCCAAAAATCTCCAAACACTCCCTTACCGGCAACCATTGGTACACCTTGAGTATATTTCCATAAAATCATGCCGGTTGGTTTTTTGCTATCATCTATTTTTGCAATTCTTTCTTCAACATCTTTTACAATTTCTTGACCTGCTTTTATAAAGTCATTTGTTTTTCCACTTTCACCAAAAACATCTTCAAGAAGTTTTAACCATTGTGTGTATCTATCTATTGGATCAGCCGGACCATTTGTACCAACAGTAGCAAAGCCTACACATGGTATGCCCGTTTTAGATAAGGCTTCATAATGTCCTTTATTTGATGCGTTGTAGAAAATAACATCCGGTTTAAGTTTCATTATTTCCTCAATATTTATGTCAGATTGAGCTTTAACAGTATTTTGACTATCAAGAAGTTCCGGAGCTATATCCTTTAATACTGTATTTGAAATTACTTGCTTAAGTGAACCGGCATATCCCACTATATTTGGAGCCTTTCCATGATGATAAGCCATGTAAGTTGATAAAATAGGAATCTGATCTATTACTATTCTTTCGATTTTTTCCGGAACTTCTACCTTATTACCTGCATGGTCTGTGATTGTTCTAGTTTTTTTCTTTTTCTCAGTTTGAGTCGCGTTCTTGTTTTCTGATTTTTGTTCAGTTTTCTTATTGCTACAAGCAGTCATACCTGTTGAGGCAAGCAATGTCAAACATAAAATTAATGATATTTTTTTAATAGCTTTCATCTAATCCTCCTTTTTACTTGCTGAAACTATATAAGAATTTTTTGTACCTTTAGATCTCTCTAACATTTTTGTAAATCTATCCCTATTTTCTTCTGAATAAGCTTTTTTATAAAAATTCGCAGCCCCAATCGGTCCCTCATCTTTTATGATTGTATCTCTATCTAAGAGAATCATCTTGCCGGTTCTTTGTGAAAAAGGTCTAAAAGAATTTTCTATAAACAGTTTATTCCAATTTTCTACTGTTAGAGGATACACATCCATGTTTGTAAATTTTGAAAGTTGTCTTCTTATATCTTCACTTTGATTTTCCACTGCTACATCATGAGTTAATAAGTATCCTCCTTTTTTTAAAACCCTGTGATAATTTTTAAGAGCTTTTGCTTTTTCTTCATTTGGAAGCATGGTAAGCATTGCCTCATTAATTATTAAATCAAATGTTTCATCCTCAAACTCCAAATTCAAGGCATTCATATTCATAACTTCAATTTCTTTGTCTAAACCTAAAAGCTTTATATTCTCTAAGGCTTGGTCTATGGCAATTTGGTCGATGTCTATGCCTATTATTTTGCATTTATATTTAGTATAAAGTCTTATGAGATTATCCCCTCTATTGCAAGCAACTTCCAAAATGCGCATATCTTTATCGATTTGAACCTGATCAAGTAACCAATCGGTCATAATACCGCCACCCGGTCTAAGTCTTGTTCTACCAAGCATTTTTAAAAAATCATGTCCAAATATAATTTTGTTTTGTTCCATATCATTTCCTCCTTATTGACAATAATATTCATTACGTATATAATTATAACATAAATACTTATTATTACAGTTGCTAAAGCAACGGGAAGGGCTATTATGGACGAAATTATTTTAAAAAGCGAATTATTTTATGGCTTAGAGGAATCTACTATAGAGCACATACTTTCTTGTATCGACAATAAGATCTTAAATTTTACTAAAGATGAGTATCTATATGATTTTTCAGAAGGTTTTAAGGCCGGTATTGTTTTAAACGGAAGAATTGATTTATTAACAATAGATAATGATAGAGAGATTATAGATAGGATTTATAATATTTCCGATTCTTTTTCTATAAATTTTTCCTCCCTAACTGATAGATTTATGGTTGCAAAAAAAGATTCCAAAGTTTTAGTCCTTGATATTAGCAAAATCTTTGAAAAAAATAAAAAGTCCTGTTCAAGCAGACCGATTTTTATGGAAAATATTATAAAATTGTATAATGAACAAATTTCATACTTAACTTACAAGTTAGATATATATTCTAAACCTAAGATTAGGGAAAAAATTAATAAATATATAGACAGATATGGTAAAGACTCCCTATTTTCTAATAAATTATCCAGAGAGGATTTGGCGAAATTTTTAGCTTGTAATAGACCCGCCCTTTCGAGAGAGTTATCTCTTATGAAAAAAGAGGGATTAATATAAAAGTATTGCTTATAGGACTGACTAAATATAAACAAAAATTACAAAAAATCAGTCCTAAGAAGCTATTGTCTTATTTTAAACCTATGCTATCTTTAGCTCTTCCATAAACAAATCTCAATATTGCATTAGGTTCTTTTGTCCAAGACTTTTACCCTTAAATTTTTATATTCTTTGCTTATTTCTTGTTTATCACGTTTTATCTTCTTTGTTTGAATTAAAAAAAGAAAGTATAGGCTTTAATTTTTCTATACTTCCCTTTGCTTGTTTTTATTTGATTTTCATATAACTAACCAAAAATAAATATTAGTTGTTACATTTAAACACTTCCTGCCCGCCATATTCAAAACCACATTTTATTGCAATTTTTTTGGTAGCAATTTGTCTTTTATCACATTCAATAATCACACTTTTTCCGACAGACTTGGCTTTTTCTAATCCTTAAATTCATCTCTTTTTACTCATTATCAACCAAAATCATTTTTTCTCTTTCGTATCCAATCTTTACTCTGTAATAGCCTTTTAGTTTTTTGTCGATTTCTTCGTCCATTGTGTAGGCTACTAAATGTCCTGAGGTTATACTTTGTAATTTTCCGTTTGTTGCAATGATGATAATATCTTTTTTATCTATCTTTCTTAATACATTTGCACTTAGTTGTTGATTACCACGTCCAAAAACATAGCCTTGTCCACCCATTGGAGTTACAACTAAGATTGCTCTTTCATCTCCGATTGTGTCAAGTATATCTTTTTCGTTACAGTCTTTCTTAACAAGTTTTTTATTTTTTATTATGTCAACACCAAGAACTGTATATGGCAAATTCAATTCCTTCATAATATACATAGGTGTCGTTCCTGATCCGATTATATAAAAAACATCGTCCTTCATATCATCAATTATATCACAGGCGATTGAAACTTGTGCATCATTATCAGATTGTGGCGTTTGTGATTTTTTATTTTGTAAATATCTTTGGTCGAACGGAACTTTTAAATATCCGTAAAGCCTAACCTCTACTCTATCATCTCTAAAAGCATCTTCGTCAATATCAACAACATCTTTTTCTATAACAGGAAGAGGGGCTCCGTTTATAACTTCAAAAAGCAAACTTCCGGCTTGTTCGGGTGTATTTCCATAAACAGGAGAATGTATCTTAACTCCGGCAGGAACTCCAATTACGGCAATCTTATCTTCAATAACAGAGTAAATATCTCTTGCCGTTCCATCTCCTCCAACAAAGAAGATTAATTCAATATCATTTTCTAAAAAATATTTTAAAAGTTCTTTAGAATCTGTAACGGAGGATTTTTCAGATGCGTTATAAACAACTTCATAATTTAGTCCAAGCTCCTCACATTCACTCTCGCCCATAAGCCCACTTGCTGTATATATTTTAAATTTATCTTTAAGTTCAACAACTTTGTTCAATGCTTTTTTTGCTTTTTCCGGCGCCTCTTGAACTGCACCAAGAGAGATTGCTTTTTCCAAAACATCTCTTCCGTCAGTTCCTTTAAGACCAACTCTACCACCCATTCCGGCAATAGGATTTACCAAAAGTCCAATTTTTTTCATAATTTTCTCCTTTAACTTTATTTTTGTTTCTAATGGCTTTATACCCCAAAAACAGCTGTGAAAATATTTTTATCATTTTGATTTTGTTTATTCATATAATTTTTTACAAAAAAATTCCTTTAAATTAAGTATTTACAATTATTTTATCATATTCTAAATATATTTAACAGTTATATTTTATAAAAATTTAATTTTTTTGTATTTTTTTGACCAACGTTTTTATAATTTTGAAAAATGCAAAAAAATTTTTATTAAGAAAAAAGTATTTTCTATACAAAATTTATATAGATTGACAATTAGTCATTATTTTTAAGTAATTTCAATGTTTATAACATATTTTTTGTAAAATTAAAAAATCTTTATAAAAAAATCAATATTTTTTATTTTTTTTGTAAAATATTTTTTAAAAATTAATATTTTTTATTTTTTTATTAGTAGTTATATTACTTATTGTCAATTATATCCATATAATTAAAGTACTTTAAAAATTTTTAAAAAAAGTATTTTAAATTTTAATTAATTAATAAATTTTTGGGGTATATTTTTTATATATTATAAATCTATAAGTTAAAATTAAAACGTTTTTATTTTAAAAAATTTGTTTTTTGTTAATTTCATTAAAATAAATTTTAGTTTAATAAAATACTTTTTATAATTTTGTAAAAAGACTATTGTAATTTTTATTTTTTTATAATATAATTACATTAAAGAAAAATATTATCTTTTATAAGTTAGATAATTGGTTTCTATTAAAATTTAAGGAGGAATTTGATATGGCACAAAAAACACCATTATACGAAAAACACGTTTCATACGGAGGAGAAATTGTTGACTATGCAGGTTGGTTATTACCTGTTAAGTATGAAGGATTAGCACCTGAACATTACGCTGTTAGAAATAATGCAGGTTTATTTGATGTTTCACATATGGGCGAAGTTACTGTTAAAGGAAAAGACGCTTTCGACTATGTAAATCATTTAATTACTAACGATTTAACAACTATCGGTGATGGACAAGTTATTTACTCTTTGCTATGTAACGAAAAAGGTGGAGTTGTTGATGACTTACTTGTTTACAGAAAAGGTCAAGATGATATGTATATCGTAGTAAATGCTGCAAATACAGATAAAGACTTTGCTTGGTTTTTAGCTCAAAAAGGAAATTATGATGTAGAAATCAAAAACATTTCAGCTGAAACTGCACAAATTGCATTACAAGGTCCAAAAGCTGAAAAAGTATTGCAAAAATTAGCAAAAAATGTTGATTTAGCAAATGACATTAAATTCTTCACTTTTAAAGAAAATGTAACTCTTGGCGATTGTGGAGATAAATTCTTAGTTTCTCGTACTGGTTATACAGGTGAAGACGGATTTGAAATCTACGGTTGTGGAGAATGTATGAATAAATTATGGGACGCTATCCTTGAAATCGGTAAAGAAGACGGAGTTAAACCTTGTGGTTTAGGTTGTAGAGACACTTTAAGATTCGAAGCCGCTCTTCCTCTTTATGGAAATGAAATGGACGATGTTATCACTCCTCTTGAAGCAAGTCTTGGATATTTCGTTAAATTAAAACAAGAAGCTGACTTCATAGGTAAAGAAGCATTATCTAAAATGAAAGAAGCCGGTGTTCCAAGAAAATTAATCGGTCTTGAATTAAAAGGTAAAGGTATTGCAAGACATGGAGCAAAAGTATTCAAAGGTGACGAAGAAATCGGATTTGTTACAACTGGTTACCTTTCTCCAACACTTGGAAAAACTATCGCAAATGTAATAGTTAAAACTGAATATGCAGAAGTAGGAAACGAAGTTGAAGTTGAACTTAGAAACAAGAGAGTTCCTGCTGTATTAATTAGCAAAAAATTTCTTAAAAAATAATTAAAAACAATTTAAAAATAGGAGGTAAATTCTATATGTATCCTTATATTTCTCTAACAGAACAAGATGTTAAAGAGATGTTAGATAGCCTTGGTGTTAATTCTGTTGAAGATTTATTTTCAGATATTCCTGAAGAATTAAAATTAAAAAGAGAATTAAATATTCCAAAAGCAAAAAGCGAATTAGAAGTTTCTAACTATCTAACAAAATTAGCAAAAAAGAACGCATCTTCAAGTGATTATACAACATTTTTAGGTGCAGGTGCTTATGACCACTATATTCCTGCTGTTATTCCAACAATAATTGGTAGAAGTGAATTTTTAACTTCATACACTCCTTACCAACCGGAAATCAGCCAAGGAACTCTACAATATATTTTTGAATTCCAAACTATGATTTCAAACTTAACTGGTATGGATTATGCGAACGCATCATTATATGACCAAGGAACTGGTTTAGCAGAGGCAGCTATTATGACTGCTCATCACGCTAAAAAGAAAAAAGTTTTGGTTTCTGAGGCTATTGCTCCATGGTCAAGAGAAGTTTTAAAAACTTATCTTCATGCTCAACATTTAGAAATGGAAGTTGTTAAAACTTGTAACGGTGTAACTTGCATCGAAGATTTAAAAGAAAAATTAAATGATGAAGTGGGTGCTGTTTTAGTTCAAAATCCTAACTTCTTCGGTAATATCGAAGATGTAACTAAGATTTCTGAACTTGCTCACGGAATTAAAAAATGTTATTCAGTAGTTTCTGTTGACCCTTCTTCTTTAGGAGCTTTAAAGAAACCATCTGAATGTAATGTTGATGTAGTTGTTGGTGAAGCTCAATCATTAGGTATTCCTGTTTCATTCGGTGGACCATACTTAGGATTTATGGCTGTAAATAAAGATTTCTTAAGAAAGATTCCTGGAAGAATAGTTGGACAAACTGTTGATAGAGACGGAAATAGATGTTGGGTTCTTACACTATCAGCCAGAGAACAACATATAAAGAGAGATAAAGCTACTTCAAATATCTGTTCTAACCAAGGTATTAATGTTTTAACTGCTACTATTTATATGGAACTTTTAGGTAAAACTGGACTTAAAGAACTTTCTAGACAATGTATAAAGAAATCTCATTATCTTTATGAAAAACTTTTAGCAACTGGAAAATTTGAAAAAGTTTTTGATGCTCCATTCTATAAAGAATTTGCATTAAAGGCTAAGAAACCTGTTTGTGAATTAAATAAAAAATTATTTGAAAACGGAATAATCGGTGGTTTCGACCTTGGAAAGCACTATCCAGAATTAGAAAATGTAATTATGTTTGCAGTTACTGAAAAACGTACTAAGGAAGAAATTGACAAACTATGTAAGGTATTGGAGGAAGCATAATATGAAATACGATAAATTAATATTTGAACTATCAAAGCCTGGCAAAATTGGTCATAAATTACCAGAACTAGATGTTGAAGATGTATGTATTAAAGAGCTAATTCCAGCTGAACTTTTAAATGACGGCGAAATTGATTTACCTGAAGTTGCTGAACCTGAAGTTGTTAGACACTTTGTAAATCTTTCAAATAAAAACTTTGGTGTTGATACAGGATTCTATCCATTAGGTTCTTGTACAATGAAATATAATCCAAAAATTAATGAAGCTATGTGTGCTCTTCCTGGTTTTGCTAATCTTCATCCAAATATTTGTGAATGTGGCGCTCAAGGTGCTCTACAATTAATTTACGAACTTGGAGAAGCATTAAACGAAACTTCAGGTATGGATGCTTGCACATTGCAACCCGCAGCTGGAGCTCATGGAGAAATCACTGGTATTATGCTATTTAAAGCATATCACGAAGATAACAAAGATTTCCAAAGAGATAAAATTATAGTTCCTGACTCAGCACATGGAACAAACCCTGCAACTGCAACAATGGCAGGATATAAAATTATAGAAATTAAATCTTGTGAAAGTGGATTAGTTGATATTGAAGCCTTAAAAGCTGCTGTTGGCGATGACACTGCAGGTCTTATGCTTACTAACCCTAACACATTAGGTTTATTCGAAAAAGAAATTCAAGAAATCACAAAAATCGTTCACGAAGCTGGTGGTTTAGTTTATTATGACGGAGCAAATGCAAATGCAATTTTAGGTCATGTTCGTCCTGGAGATATGGGATTTGATGCAATCCATTACAATCTTCATAAGACATTCTCTACTCCTCACGGTGGTGGAGGTCCAGGTGCAGGATATGTTGGCTGTAAAGATTTCTTAAAAGACTTCTTGCCAGTTCCTATTGTTGTTAAAAATGGAGAAAAATACAACTTCTCTTATGATGTTCCAAAGACATTAGGAAAGATGAAAGATTTTTACGGACACTTTGGTGTTCTTGTTAGAGCTTATGCTTATATCTTAGCTTTGGGCGCTGACGGACTTAAAAAATCAAGTGATTATGCAGTATTAAATTCTAACTACTTAGCAAATCAACTAAAAGATTACTACAATTTACCTGAAAATGTTAAATTCAAACACGAATTTGTACTTGGAGGACTTAAAAATCCTAACGGACTTGTAACTCTTGATGTTGCTAAGAGATTGATAGATATGGGATATCACCCACCAACTGTATATTTCCCATTGATTGTTGATGAAGCGTTGATGATTGAACCTACTGAAAGTGAATCAAAAGAAACTCTTGACGGTTTTGCAAAGGCTTTAATTGAAATAGCAAAAGAAGCTGAAACAAATCCTGAAATAGTTCATGCGGCACCTCATAATACAGATATTAAACGTCCTGATGAAACATTAGCCGCTAAAGATTTAGTATTAAAATATGTAAAATAAAATAATAAATATTAAAAAAGCTGTTGTGATTTTACAACAGCTTTTTAATTTGCAAAAAAACATTGGAATACAAGACCTCCCCCAAACGGATTTAGGAAACGAATTATATTCCAATATGTCTATTTTAAAGAATATTTTTGATTAAATAATTTTGGACTTTTTTACTATCTATTTTTACTTTCCTTAAAATAAATTTAAATCACGAGTATTAATGAAGATTTTTTGAATTATATTGAATTATATTGAATTATATTGAAAAAAATACAGTATCAAAAAATGTTTATTAATCACTCTTGTTTTTACATCTTAATTTTAACTGACAAACCTTTAATCAAACTTAAAAATATATCGATAATTAATAAACAAAAAATTATTTTTTATTCTTTTTATATCAAAGTTATGCATTCTTTGAAAAAAATAAGTAAATTATTTTAAAATAAAAAATTTTAGGGTATAGATTAAACATAAAAATTTAGGAGGTATTTATGAGTAAACTTTTAAGTCCTATGAAAATAGGTAGAAATATATTTAAAAATAGAGTTGTTATGGCTCCAATGTGTATGTTCCATTCAAAAACAGTTGAGGGAGTCTTAACTAAAGAACATTTTGACCACTATGTTGCAAGAGCGTTGGGTGGTGTTTCAGGAATAATCGTTGAGGCAACAATGGTAAATAATAAAGGTGGTATCAGAAAAGTAGATTTAGGTTTATACAACGAAACTCAAATGAAAGCTTTTAAAGAACTTGTGGATAGAGTTCATGGCTACGACTGTAAAATAGGTATCCAATTAAACCACGCAGGAAGAAAAGCTGATTCATCTTATGAAGAAATAATTGCACCAAGTCCTATTTCTTTCTCCAACGAAAAAGCACCAAGAGAATTGACTAAAGAAGAAATAAAATCCTTACAAAAAGATTTTGTAAACAGCGTAAAACTTGCTAAAGAATCAGGTTTTGATTTTGTAGAAATCCACGGAGCGCATGGATATTTAATCAGTCAATTTTTATCTCCACTTTCAAATCAAAGAACAGATGAATATGGTGGAAGTGTAGAAAATAGATATAGATTTTTGGGAGAAATTTTAGAAGAAATCAAAGAAATGGACATTGATATTCATCTTAGAATTTCTGCAAATGAATATGACGAAAACGGAAATAGCATAGATGATATTATAAAAATTTTACAATTTGCAAAAAAAGACGGAGTTGTATTCAACAGCATTTCAAGTGGCGGTCTTGTTCCAAGCAGTCCATTGGTTTATCCGGGTTATCAAGCAGAATTAAGTAGAGAAATCAAAAGGTGCGGTCTTGTAGTTTCCGCTGTTGGACTTTTGGAAGATTATGGACTTTGCGAATACTTACTTCAAAGCGATGCTTGTGATATGATTTACCAAGGAAGAGCCTTACTAAAAAATCCTAACTGGGTTTATTGTGCCGGCGCTTACTTTAAAGAAAATGACAAAATAGAATATCCACTATACTCCTATTCAGTTATAAAATAATTTTTTAAATCTCTTGATTTACTTCAAGAGATTTTTTTATGGAAAATATACTTGTTTTTTCGTGTAAAATCAGTTCAACTAATTATCATAATAAATCCAATTATATGAAAATAATTCGCATTAAAAATTCAATTTTTACACTTTATTTATACTTTTAATTCATCAATATTTACAAAACTATTTTCTCATTATGTCCCTATTTTTAAGAGCTAAAGTTGTATAATATATTTAAAGGAAACATTAGTACGTTATAGTGTTTCAAAAAATTTTATTTGAGGAGAATTTTATGGAATCATTTATTTCAGTATTATCAAAATTTGCCAGTTGGCTTTGGGGACCACCTCTTATGATTTTGTTAGTAGGTGGAGGAATTTTCTTGAGCTTAAGACTTGGATTTTTCCAACTTCGTTATTTCCCATATATTATGAGTCAGACATTTGGAAAAATGTTTAGTAAAAAGAAAGATGGAGAAGGAACTGTTTCTCCATTCCAAGCAGCAACTGCTGCTCTTGCATCATCAATCGGTGCTGCGAACATTGTAGTTGTCCCTTCCATTATTTTTATCGCAGGTCCGGGTTCAATTTTCTGGATGTGGCTTACAGCAATAGTTGGTCAAGCAACAAAATTTGGAGAAATTGTTCTTGGTATTCTTTACAGACAAAAGAATGAAGAAGGCGAATATGTTGGTGGAGCTTGTTACTACTTACAACATGGTATTGGTGGAAAAGCGGGTAAAATTTTAGGCTCACTTGTAGCGTTTTTCTTTATGATTGAAATTTTACCTTCAATTACATTACAGACACTTTCTGCCAGTGGCCCATTAGAACAATTGGGCATTCACAAATATATAGCGATTGGACTTGTATTTGCTTTAGTAGTTTTGGTTGTATATGGTGGAATCAAAAGGATTGGTCAAGTAACTGAAATGTTAGTTCCATTTATGGCTCTAATATACCTAATTTTTGGAATTATCGTTCTTGCAATAAATATAACAAAAGTTCCTGAGGCTTTTAAAATGATATTTGTTGGTGCTTTCAATCCAACAGCAATAGCCGGTGGTACTGCAGGTTGGGCAATAAAAAAAGCCATAACAAACGGAGTTGCTCGTGGAGTTTATTCAAACGAATCAGGTATGGGTTCTGCCCCTTATGCACATTCAACAGCTGTTACAGACCACCCTGCAAGACAAGGAATGTGGGGAATTTTCGAAGTATTTGTTGATACAATCATAGTTTGTACTATGTCTGCTCTTATAGTTTTAACAACTGACATCTGGAAAAATCCGGAATACAAATCAATAGCCGTAGAAAGAGCATTTAATTCAATTTTTGGAAGTCTAGGTAGTGCCATAGTTTCTATATCATTATTCTTATTTGTACTTTCAACAATTATCGTAATTGTATTCTATGTTGAAAAACTTGCAGAATACTTATTTGGAACAAAAGTCGGTAAAATTATGAGATTTGTTGCAACAGCTATGATAATATTGGCAGGTGTTCTATCTTTCGAAAAAGCAGGAGTATTTTTAGATTTAACACTAGGTCTTGTAGTTATACCTAATATGATTGGAATAATACTTATGAGTGGCAAAATAAAAAAAGCAAAAGAAGAGTTTTTCCATACAGAAGGGAAATTTTATCTCAAGGATAAAGTAAAATAACTTCCTTAAAATTTATTAAAAAGAAAAAATCCAAGTAAAAGTTGGATTTTTTTCTTTTTAATATAAAAACTTCTAAAGTCTTTTTTCAAAATAATTACTCGCTATAATCAAAAATATTGGAGCAAATACAAGAAGTCCTCCTGTAAAAATAGCGGGAATATAGTAATCATAAGCTATAAATATAACTGTAATAATTCCAAGCAAATACATATATATTTTAAGAACTTCATTTCCCACTTTTTCTTTTATTCTTACATTTCTTTCATCTTCTATATTAATTTTATAAAATTTATCTGTTTTTAAAAGTTTATTATGATATAAATTAGCAATAGATATACTTGTAATAGAGGAAAAGCACATTATTAAAACAGTTTGTAATGGTTTGTTTTCTCTCAAGACAAAAGAAATTACAAGCATAACAAGTCCAAACAAAATTCCTAAGTAACAAAATTTATTTTTCATCATCTTCCTCCTTATAAATAAAAATCTCCTCTATGCTCATTTCAAAAAAATTGGCAATTTTAAATGCTAATATAATTGACGGATTGTAACGTCCGTTTTCTATTGCTCCTATGGTCTGCCTACTAACTCCTACAGCTCTACCAAAATCTTCTTGATTTATCCCTCTTTCTTTTCTAAGAAATTCCAATTTATTTTCCAAACAAAACCTCCTTATGTAAAGGAAACTTTCCTTTTTTATTTATTATACTATCTGATTACAAAAATGTCAAGTAAACTTTACATTAAAAAAATCTCGCCAATCACAAATGAAAAGCCGAGATTTTTTTTGAAATCAAACATGAGGTTATTTGTTATTTGTAAGTCCAAATTTGTTTAAGAAGTGGAATGTTAAACTTAAAATTACTGCAACCATACTTGCAAGTACCATTCCTTTTAATTGTATTCCAAAGAAGTTGATGCCTATTCCACTAAGTCCCGTTATGAATACAACTGAAGTCAAAATTAAATTTTGACTGTTTGAATAGTCAACCCTTGAATCTACTAAAAGTCTTATCCCTGAAGTTCCTATCATTCCGTAAAGTAAGAATGTTACTCCTCCGATTACATTTCCCGGGATACTTTGTATTAACATACTAAGTGGCCCGATAAATGCCATACAGATTGATATTACAGCTGCCCCTGCGATTACATAAACAGAGTAAACTTTTGTAACTGCCATAACTCCGATATTTTCTCCGTAAGTTGTTGTTGGAACTCCACCTACAAGAGCTGATAACATAGTTGAGAAGTTATCTGCAAAGATACTTCTGTGTAACCCCGGGTCCTCTAAAAGATTTTGTCCTATTATATTACTTGTTACAACTTGGTGGCTAATATGTTCTGAAGTTATTACAAGTAGTGCAGGTAACATTATCAAAGATGCTTTCAAATCAAAAATTGGAAATTGAAATTGTGGAACTGTAAATAATGTTGTAGTTGTAACAGAACTAAAATCAATCATTCCATAAGCTAAAGCCGAAATATATCCAACGATAATTGCAATAAGAATTGGAATGGTTCCTAAAAATTTTCTAAATACAACAGAGCCTAAAATCGCAGTTATAATAGTAATCAAAAATACACAAACATCAGCACTTGTTGAATTTTGAGTTAATATATTAGCCCCTATTTTCCCGCCGTTAATTGTTGCTCCTGCAAGTTCAAGTCCTATAAGTGAAACAACAGCGCCCATTGCAGCCGGTGGAAGAACAATATTTATCCAATCCGTTCTAAATTTATAAATCAAATAAGCTAAGACACAACCTAAAAGTCCTGTCGTAGCAAATGCCCCAAGAGCATATCTATAACCCATTGTATTTATAATTACAGTTCCAACTCCAAGAAAAGCAAAACTTGAGCCAAGATAAGCCGGCGCCTTTCCTTTTGTAATAAAAATAAATAATAGTGTTCCTATACCGTTCATCAAAAGAACAATACCGGGATTTACATTAAAAAGAATTGGAACTAAAACTGACGCTCCAAACATTGCGAAAGTGTGTTGCAAACTAAGAGGCAACAACATAGCCGTAGGCACCTTGTCCCTTACACCGATAATACCTTTATTATTCATAATTCCTCCTTTGACCTTGCTCTTTAAAAACATAAAAAAAATGAAATAACAAAAGTTATTTCATTAATAATTGAAAAAAATATTTTTAAAGACAAAAAGTTCATTTTTAAAGTTCAAAAAAGAAGTCGTTAAAACGGGATTAGAAAAGTTATATATTTTTTCTTTAAAAAACTTAACTAAATTTGTCATAACATACCTCCTTAAATTTATCTTGATAATTATATAAGATAAATGATAAAAAGTAAAGTCTTAAATTACATAAATTTTAAGTTTTTAATTAAATTTTTCTTCTTTTACTATCTTCTTACTTTCCTTATCCAAAATCAACACCTCATCTGAAATATACTTTATCACCCTCATATCGTGGCTAATGAAGATTATAATTTTGTCTCCCATACTAATAAGTCATAGATAAAAAATAAAAAAATGTAAAAAACTATTGACAATATATATATATACATATAATTTAAATATATGACAAAATGTAAAAATAAAAAATGGAGGTAAAATGAAAATGAAAAGGATAATGGGATTTTTTCTTGCTCTAGTGATGTTTATAGGTTGTCTGCCACTTAACACCATAGAAACCCATGCAGCAGAAGGTGATGTCGCCATTGATGAAGCACACTTTCCGAATGAAAATTTTAGAAATTATGTAAGTCGTGAGTTTGATATAAATAAAGATGGCAAGTTAAGTAGGGACGAGTTAGATAAGGTTGAAGAGATTAAGATAGCCAACACTTCTTTAGTTTATTCTTTAAAAGGAATTGAATATTTTAAAAATCTTATTAAATTGATTTTTTATGGAAACTATCTAACAGAGTTAGATGTAAGTAAAAACATAAATCTTACTACATTGCATTGTTATGGAAACAGACTAACAAGTTTAGATGTAACTAAAAACACAAAGCTTACTGAATTAAATTGTTGTTGCAACAATCTAAAAAGTTTAGATGTAACTAAAAACACAAAGCTTACTGAATTATATTGTTCTGACAACAATCTAAAAAGTTTAGATGTAACTAAAAACACAAAGCTTGCTACATTGTATTGTAATAACAACAATCTAAAAAGTTTAGATGTAAGTAAAAATAAAAATCTTACTGTATTGCATTGTGAATACAACAAGCTAACAAGTTTAGATTTAAGTAAAAACACAAATCTTACTTACTTGGATTGTCATAGAAACGAGCTAACAAGTTTAAATGTAAGTAAAAACACAAAGCTTAATTACTTGGATTGTAATGTAAACAATCTAACAAGTTTAGATGTAACTAAAAACACAAATCTTACTTACTTGGATTGTTTTAACAACAAGCTAACAAGTTTAGATGTAACTAAAAACACAAAGCTTACTGACTTGGAGTGTCGTTTTCAACAATACAATATAACAGTAATTAAGGGTATAAGAGAATTTAAATATAGTAAGTTTCCAGGACAATTTAAAAAAGATAAAGTTATTTCACCAGTTGGAGCAAGTTTTGGCGATGATGCTCTTACAGTTGATAATGATACTATAAAAGAAGTAACTTACAAGTATAAAGTTAAAGACAATGAAGAGATGAATGTCATATTAGCGATTACCTATAAAGTATTTGACCCGAAACATGTAGAAAGTATGAAAGTAAAAGAACAACCTAAACTAGTCTACACAGAAGGAGAAAAACTAGATTTGTCAGGACTTGTAGTAACATTAAAAGATAATCAAGACTTAGAAAAAGACGTAGCATTTAAAGACTTTGAAACATATAAAATCACAACAAATCCAAAAAATGGAGCTGATTTAACATTAGCAGACAACGACCAGCCTGTAACAATAAGTAAAGGAAGCTTACAAGACGATACAAAAAATCTAACAGTAAATGAAAAAGTATTTGACCCAGAACATGTAGAAAGTATGGTAGTAAAAGAACAACCAAAACTAATCTACACAGAAGGAGAAAAACTAGATTTATCAGGACTTGTAGTAACATTAACAGACAAGCAAGGCTTAACAAAAGACGTAGCATTTAAAAACTTTGAAGCTAATGGAATCAAAACAAATCCAAAAAATGGAGCTGATTTAACATTAGCAGACGACAACAAGCCTGTAACAATAAGTAAAGGAAGTTTGCAAGATGAAACAAAAAATCTAACAGTAAATGCAAAAGTATTTGACCAAAAACATATAGAAAAGATGGTAGTAAAAACACAACCAAAACTAATCTACACAGAAGGAGAAAAACTAGATTTATCAGGACTTGTAGTAACATTAAAAGATAACCAAGGCTTAGAAAAAGACGTAGCATTTAAAGACTTTGAAACATATAAAATTACAACAAATCCAAAAAATGGAACTGATTTAACATCAGAAGACAATGGAAAGAAAGTTAGCTTAACAAAAGAAAACTCTACAGAAGAAACAGAAGCCTTAACAAAAGACGTAGCATTTAGAGCCTTTGCATCTAATGTAATTACAACAAATCTTATAGATGATACAGCTTTAACATTAGCAAACAATGGAAAAGCTTTAAAATTAACAAACGGTTTGTTAACTGCACAAAAAAATACATTAACTGCACAAACAGAAGCCTTAACAGTAAATAAAAAAGAAACACCTCCGCCTACACCAACACCAGATCCACCAGTAGTAGGACCAGTAGATCCAACACCAAACGATCCACCAGTAGTAGGACCGGTAGATCCAACACCAAACGATCCACCAGTAGTAGGACCGGTAGATCCAACACCAAATGATCCACCAGTAGTAGGACCGGTAGATCCAACACCAAACGATCCACCAGTAGTAGGACCAGTAGATCCAACACAACCAGGTGAAAAGCCACAAGTAGCTAACAATGGGAAACTTCCAAAGACAGCTAATAATATGAACATAGAATTGTACAATTTTCTTATGATACTTTCAGCAGGACTACTTGTTGTAGCATTTAAAAGAAAAAAGAGAGTTAATAGATAGCTCAAATAAAAAAAATCGACCTTTAAGGGCCGATTTTTTTATTTATTCTTTCATCTAAGATATTTTTAATAAAATTTCGTTAAATTATTTTATAATCAAATGCTAATAGATGTAAAATAGAAAATAAAAAATTTTTATTAACTTTTTGATTTATTCTTGCAATTTAGGGTTTGCTTTTCAACCTTTTTTTCTGCAGGTTTTTCTGCTGTTTTACCACAAGCAGTTGCAGTTAAGCAAAAAGCCATTAAAAGAGCTAATTTTAAATTTCTCTTCATAAAAATCTCCCTTTATATTTCTTTACATTCTTCCCATTCTATATCTTCCTTTTCTAAAAGTTCTAAAAGCTGGGGTTTTAAAATGGGATTGCACTCCCATGCAATCCCACAACCTGCTGATAAAACTCTTGGTACAGGGACAAGTTTTCCTAAAAGATTATTTTCTTTACATACACTTTCAGTCGCCATTGCCTCTGCAGAAGTATAAAATGTTATATACAGCTTAATTTCTTTCATTATTCTACAATAATTTCAAAGTCTAAGCCAACTTCTTTAACGGAAGTTTTCTTTCCTTGACTACAAGCGAAATGTTCGATATTTCTTACAACATGAGCCTCACTAGCTAATACTTTATATGTTTCGTTCTTATTTTCTTTAAGGGCATCTTGTAAAATTAAAACTGGTTCTGGACAAGATAATCCTCTAACGTCTAATTCTTTCATATCTATCTCCTTAAATTAATTTTTTTCCTTTTTTAATCCATAAAAAGCTACTATGAATAAAGTGATTATTGAAATAATAACAAATATTTGTCCATTTATTCCAGGGCCACCTGCTGCTGCTTTAATTCCTTTAGCTGCATTTTCAACAGCTGCTGCACCTGCTGCAATTTTGAAGTTATGAGCAAATGCTGCACCAACGAACATACCAAGAACAGTTACAACTGAATCTGATGAACCAGTTCCTGCAAGAACTAATTGTCTTAATGGACAACCACCAAGTAATACTGCACAGAATCCAACTGCATACATTGATAAAATATTCCAAATAGTTTGAGCATGAGCGATTGGTCCAAAAGCAACGAATTTAAAGTTGTTAGTAGCTAAGTTATATCCTAACATAACGATGAAGATTCCAGCAATTACTGAGAATAATCTAAAGTCTTTTAGTAAGATAATATCTCTGATTGAACCGGCAAAACACATTCTGCTCTTTTGAGCGATGATACCGAATACAAGTCCAACAGCTAAAGCTACATACCAAATAGCTCTCATACTACCGGGTCCTTTTTTACTGAAAACGAAAAGTGCGGGAACAGCGATAGATAGAGCGAAAAGTACAAGTACAACTATTGGTAAAGCATATCCATTTTCTTTTTTGATTGTATAAGCTCTTCCTAAACTGAATCCTTTTCTTAAGAAGAATGCACCTGTTGCAACCCCTGCTATAAAGCCTACAAGTCCAACGTATGAACTAATATCTCCGGCAGACATTCTTAAAATCATTCTTAAAGGACAACCTAAGAATACTAAAGCACAACACATCATTATTACACCAAGGAAAAATCTGATAACCGGTGAAGAACCGGCAGTTGATCTATATTCTTTAGTGAATAATGAAATTAAAAATGAACCTAGAATAATACCTACAATTTCGGGTCTAAAATATTGAACCACTTCTGCATTGTGGAACTTCATAGAACCTGAAGTATCTCTAATAAAACAAGCTATACAAAAAGCCATATTTTTCGGATTGCCTAAATATGCAAGTAAAGCAGCGCCAAGACCTGCAATAATTCCTAAAGTCAACAATCCCTTTTTAGTGTTAAAAAAACGCATTTGACTACCTCCTATCATCTATAATTTTTTTAATTGCGTTTATAGCAAGCCTTACCTCATCAATAGAATTTGTATGAGAAAAGCTAAATCTAACCATACCCTGCTCAACAGTACCAAGCGCCTTATGTATAAGCGGAGCACAATGTGCACCCGGTCTTGTTGAAATTTTAAAATCTTCATATAAAATATTACTAACCTCTGAAGAATCCATATCTGAAATATTTAAAGAAACTATCGGAGCTCTAAAATCCGTTTCAAAATCTCCATAAACCTTAACCTCAGGAAATTTTATAACGCCGTCATAAAATTCTTTTGCCAAACCAGTAGAAATTTTTGTCAAATTTTCCATTCCATTTCTTAAAATATAGTCGATAGATGCGTGAAGTCCTGCAATCCCATGTGCATTAAGAGTTCCAGCCTCAAGTCTTGTCGGCATCTTGTCAGGTTGAAATTCGTCATAACTGTGAGTACCACTACCTCCGACGATAAAAGGTCTTATGTAAACACCCTCTCTAACACAAAGAGCTCCCGTTCCTTGTGGTGCAAGCATTGACTTATGCCCCGTAAAACAAAGCACATCAATATTCATCTCTTGTATATCGATATTAAAAGCACCAGCAGTTTGAGAGGCGTCAACTACAAAAAGCATTGCATTACTCTTACAAAAATCTCCAACCTTTTTTAAGTCGGTAATATTTCCTGTAACATTTGATGCGTGAGTTAAGATGATCGCCTTTGTATTTGGCTTAACAAAGCTTGGAATATCGTCAAGCTTAAGCACTCCATTTTCAAAAACATCAATATAACTAACAGTAACACCTCTTTGTTTCAAATAATTTATAGGACGTAAAACTGAATTATGTTCAGAAACAGAAGTGATAATATGGTCGTTTTCCGAAAACAAACCATTTATAGCAATGTTTAAACTCTCAGTTGCATTTTTTGTAAAAACAACTTGACGAGAATTTCCCACATTAAACATCTTTGCAATTTTCTTTCTAGTTTCAAAAATAATTCTGTCCGCACTCAAACTCTCCTCATGAACACCACGAGAAGAATTTCCAAAATATTTAATCGCATTTACAACTGCATCGATAACTTCCTTAGGCTTGTTCTTAGTAGTAGCCGAATTATCAAAATAAATCAAAATTACACCCCTATCATAATCACAAAACATTTCATAAATATATTAATATATTATAATTATATATCAAACCGTTAATATTGTCAAATTTTATACATATTTCCATAAAAATATCTATATTGATTATATTTACTAATTAATTTTTATAATCAAAAATTATAACTCTTATAAACATTGAAATAACTTGATTTTAAAAATTTATTTTTTATTTAAAATTAAATTAAAATTACTTTTTCTTATTAAAACTAAAATATCTTAACAAAAATTCCTATTTAATCCTATTTTGTTTAAAAAATATGATAAAACATTCTTTAAAAATTACTCTGTTTGTGTTATACTATATTTAATTACTTATATATCTTGAAAAACGATTTTTCTATTATATATTTTTATATGTATGAGATTTTAAGTAATTAAATTTTTATTCAAGGAGGAAAATATGCAAAATTATTTAGTTTTAATCGGTATTGTAATTATTGTTGTTGGTTTTGTATTAAAACTTGATGTAATTTCTGTAGTTTTAATCGCAGGTTTCGCAACAGGTCTTGCCGGAGGAAAAGGAATTGTAGAAATTTTGGATATTATAGGCAAAGGTTTTGTATCCAACAGATATATGAGTTTGTTCTTTACAACTCTTATAGTTATCGGTATTATGGAAAGATATGGTCTTAAAGAAAAGGCCGCAGATGGAATCAAAAAAATTAGAGGTGCAAGTGCCGGTTTGGTTATTTGGTTGTATTTATTCATTCGTTGGATTGCAGCAATATTCTCATTACGTCTTGGTGGACATATTCAATTTGTTAGACCTTTAATTTTACCTATGGCAGAAGGTGCCGCTACTAAAACAGTTGACCTTACAGAAACTAAACTGGAAGACTTAAAAGGTTTAGCGGGTGCTGTTGAAAACTACGGTAACTTTTTCGGTCAAAATATATTCCCTGTTTCTTCAGGTGTTTTACTTATAGTTTCTACACTTAGCGATAAAGGACATGCTGTAACAGGTGCTCAAATAGCTTACTATTCTTTATTTATAGGTATTGCAATGATAATTTTATCAGTTATTCAATGCTTCTTATTTGAAATGAAACTTAGAAAGGTTGGTGGAAAAGATGTTAAAATGGATAAGTAGTAATACATTTTTTATTGACGAATTTATTTACATTCTTTGCGGATTGATTTCAATTTTAACAGCTTTTAGAGGTTTGAAAAATAAAGAAGCAAGAATTGGTACATTTTTATTCTGGTTTTTAGTTGGAATTATCTTTGCATTCGGAGGATTCTTAGTTAAATATCTTCCAAATCAAGGCGGTGTTATTGTTGGAGCAATGCTTGTTGTTTGTGGAGCTCTTACTCTTACAAAACAAGTTAAAATCGGTGAATTTACTCCTCCATCAGATGAAGAAAGAAGAAAAAATGCAAATAAAATCGGTTGGAAAATATTTATTCCTGCATTAATTATGGCATTTCTTGGATTTTTAATGTCACAATTCAAATCTTTTAAATTCATAATTGGAACTAATGATAAAGGTAAAGATATAATTTTCGGTTTTTCAACTGCTCAAGTTTTAGGTTTCTCAGCAATTATCGCTTTTATAATCGCGATACTAATTGTAAAACCTAAAGTTGAAGAAATGAAAGAAGACACTACAAGACTTTTAATGCAAGTAGGTGCGTCAAGTCTTTTACCACAACTTTTAGGTGCTCTTGGTATTGTATTTACAGCAGCAGGTGTTGGAAATATAATTGGAGAATTTGCAGGAAGCATCGTTGGTGGTGGCGGAAGAGTTGCCGGTGTTGTAGCATACTGTTTAGGTATGGTAATCTTCACTATGATTATGGGTAATGCATTTGCTGCTTTTACTGTAATCACAATCGGTGTTGGTATTCCTTTCGTAATCGCTCAAGGTGGAAACCCAGCAGTAGTTGGAGCACTTGGTATGACTTGCGGTTACTGTGGAACTCTATTAACTCCAATGGCTGCAAACTTCAACATAGTTCCGGGAGCAATTCTTGAAACAAAAGATAAATATACGATTATAAAAACTCAGGCACCTATGGCAATAGCTATGATTTTAGTTCATATTGTGCTTATGTTAGTAATGGCATTTTAGGAGGTTATAAATGAAAATTTTAGTTAGTGGATTTGATCCATTTGGAGGAGAAAAAATAAATCCTGCAATTGAATCTGTAAAATTATTACCAGATGAAATTAAGGGAGCAAAAATAATAAAAGTTGAAATTCCAACAGTTGCAAGAAAAAGTCTAAAAAAACTTGAAGAAGTTATTGAAATTGAAAAACCAGATGTAGTTTTAAGTATAGGACAAGCTGGTGGAAGACCTGATATTACAGTTGAAAGAGTTGGAATTAATATGGACGACTTCAGAATAAAAGATAATGAAGGAAATCAACCTATTGATGAAAAAATTGCTGAAGATGGACCTGATGCATATCTTGTTACAATTCCTATCAAAGCAATGGTTCAAAAAATGATTGAAAACAAAATCCCTGCATCTATTTCAAACACAGCCGGAACATTTGTTTGTAACCATGTTTGCTATGGAATGGCTCATCTTGCAAAAACAAAATATCCTAATATGAAGACAGGATTTGTTCACATTCCATTTTTACCAGAGCAAGTTGTAGATAAGAGAAATATGCCATCAATGCCTTTAGAAATGATTGCAAAAGGATTAGAATATGCAATCGAAGCTATCGTTGAAAACAAAGAAGATATAAAAATTGAAGGTGGAGCAACACATTAATACAAAACAAAAAGGTTAGAGAACTGAAAACTCTAACCTTTTTTACTTTTATTTTTATATATGTATAACTTCATCAAAATATGAATAATCATTTATGCTATGATCCACAACTATAACGGAAATATCCAATTTTTTTATATATTCCATAATCAATTCTCTTGAAGATGATTCTAAATCATTTAGAGGCTCATCAAAAATTATTAAATCAGGAGATTTTATTAATTCCCTTATCAAGCAAATTTTACAAATTTCTCCTCCAGATAAATTTTTTCCATCTTTATCTACAAGATGATTTAATGAATATTTCAAATTAAGAAGTTTTAATAAACTATTTATTTTTTCAATAATTTTATCATCTATACTTTCATTAAACAAAGTTATATTTTCTAAAATAGTTCCTTCAAAAATATATCTTTCTTGAGGAATATATGAAATACTACAACCATTATTAAAAATCTCTCCGGAAGTAGGATTCAAAATTCCATATATAATCTTCAAAAGTGTACTTTTACCACTTCCATTTTCTCCGACTATTAAATACTTCTTATTATTTTTAAAATCAAAAGAAAAATTTTTTATTATATCTTTTTTGTTTATACTATAATTAATATTTTTCAAAATAATTCCTATATCTTTATTTTCAAATTTGCTATTATTTTTAAACTTCTCAAACTTTTCAATTAACATAGATTTTAAATTGACAAAATACGTATTAGCACTAATCATTTCTAAAAGTTCATTCACCATATTAGCTGAATGTTGAGAAATTATTTCAACATATAGCAAACTTGATGTAAAAATTCCAATTGAGATTATATTATAATATGCAAAAGTTAATCCAATACAAAAACACAAAATTAATTGAATATACAAAGATAGTCCTGAAAAAATTTGAACAAAAGACATATACTTATTCAAATAATAATTATTTTTTTGCATATCTTCCAAATTTCTTTTATACTCCTCATACACAGAAGAAATATGTTCTTCTCTAATTATATTATAAGCGTTTAAATATTCATCCGCCTTTGATAAAAATTTTGCTCTGCTGGAAGATAATTTTTTATTATAATAATTAAATTTTCCACCTACTAAACTTGGAATAATAAATAAAAATAACAAACTACCCATTATTACAATAGCCATTTGCCAACTTGTAAAAGCTAAGATTATTGTGTATACAATTAACATTATAATACTATTTGAAAAATATATAAGATTTTCAAAAAACAAGGTATACATCATATTAATATCATTAACTAAAAACGAGATATATTCATCACTTTTTTTGGAATTAAATTTTTCATAACTAGTACCAAGAAGTGATATAAACGCATCTTCTCTCAATGATTGAGTAATTTTTTTCTCAAAACTAGCCTTTATAATTTTATTAAAATAAGTACACATTAGCAAAAATACTATACTTAAAATTAAAATTACAAAAATATATACTAATGTAGAAAAATTAATCGAATTATAATTGTCAACTATATAAGATAAAAGCATAGGATAAATGGCAGTAGCAAGAACAGTTAAGATAGTCAAAATATTTGACAAAATATACTCAACTTTTGCTTTTTTAAGATATTTTAATTTAATTTTTATATAATTTTTTTCTAAAAAATCCATTTTCATCAAACTCTCCCTTATACAACAATTCCATTAAATACTCTATTTCCTCTGAAATTATAGTTTTCCTACAACTTTTAATGCTATTTTTTAAGGAATTAAACTTACACCCCCCATTACACATACTAAGAAATTCACAGCCTATACATCTCTTCTCGTGAGAATTTTCAATCTGAAAGATGTTATTTTTTAACATAATTAGTGGATTTTCAATAAATTCGTTATAAGAAGAAAGTAAAAAATTTTTTTGACCAATACCCGAGACACATTTATATATATTTCCACCTGGGTCAATTGTAAAAGATTTTTCTGAAGAATTCAAACAATGTGGAAAATAAAATGGATTAGTAATAGTAGCTCCTAAATCTATTAATTTACTTGCTAAAGAATAATATTCAATACTTATATTTATCTTTTTTAAATTTTTTGTATAATTTGTATCAATCATAGGATTACACAATAATCCAACATTAAAGATAATTCTTGGATTCTCATTTATCATGTACTGCTCTAAACTTTCCTTAATCTGATCATACATATTGATATAATAATTAATGTTATTTACATCTAAAACAGTATTAATTATTACTTTTGAATCTGTATTTTCACAAATTTTTTTTATATTATTAATAATCAATTCAAAAGAAGATTCACCTGATTTAAGAATTCTTCTATTATTGTGAATTGATTTTGGACCGTCTACTGTAATCCGTAATTCTTCAAAGTTATATTGGTTTAATAATTTTATAACATTATTATTAATTAGTGTCCCATTAGTCGTTATGGAAAAATGTAAACTTTTATTGTTGAAATTTTTATTTAATATTTTGCACATTTTGTCAATATATTTGAGAAAAATTAATGGTTCTCCTCCAAAAAATACATAATCAACACTTTCAAAATCATTAGAAAACATTTTCAAAAAATCACTAATATATTTAACTCTATCGTCCATTGATAAAATGTTTTTTTCTTTTAAACTATTTTCAAAACAATATATACAACTCATATTACATTTAAAAGTAATAGCATCACTAATCATTATTGTATTACTGTACTTAGACTTATCTGAATAGTATTTTGATATAGATGTAGCCAACTTTTTATCCATAATTATATTGGCATTTTCTAATAGTTCCCGATTTTTCTCAATTAATTTACATATAGAATAATCACTTTTTTTGGAACAAGTATTTTCAATTATTCCATTAGCCAACGAATATGGATTAAACAAAAACAAATCATTATCTTTAAACTTTGCAAAACAGCTATATTTTTTTAATATTTTCACAACTTTTAATTCAAGGGGGAAATCCCCCCTTGCTTTCCTTTCATAAAATTATCTTTGAGTTCTACTCGCGCATTTTGTACTAGGTGTTCCAAAACAAAAAACACCTTTTTTAATGTTCAAAAAACCATTTGAAATATTTTTCATGTCTGTTCCTCCTTAACCATATTTTATAAAAGTATTGTAACATAAAATAATTTTATAATCAACTACTCTATAAGAATAATGTGAATTCAGATTATATATATCCTTTTACTTTAAAATCTCACTAATTAAATCATTGTTTAAATTCAATACATGTATCCATAATAATTTAAAGAAATACACAATTCTAAATAATCAAAACTTACAAGTCCTTTTTATAATAATATTTAATTAAAATGCTTTTTTATCATAACCAAGTCTTTCAAGTTCTCCTTGCAGAACGACTTCGCCGGTATATTTATAACCACAGGATAAAATAAAATTTCTCATCTTTTTATTATCCTTATGAGTATCAATTCTTAAATCTCTTTTCTTTCTTTTAGCAAAATTGTCTATATAACACATCATTTTTTTCCCAAAACTTTGTTTTTTATATTTATTTGAAGTTGCAACCTTATGTATGCTAAGATAAGGAATAGAAGTATTCCACTTTCCACTTATATTTTCGTAGTCCTCGTCAACACCCTCAACCAAACAAGCAGTAGAAACTATCGTTTTATGATATTCTAAAACATACAAATCAACTCCCAAATGTGCATCTATGTCTTCAAAACTCGGAACATACTTTCCTTGCCATTGGTCAACACCATCATCTTTTAAAGCCTTTGAGCCCTCAAGATAGATATCCAAAATAGAATCTCTATCTGTTTCATCAGCCATTCTGAATTTTAAAATTTCATACTTCATATTAAAAGAAATAAAAAATGAAAAGAAAATTATACTAAAAAATAATAAAAAGAAAATTATTCCAACAAAATATTTTATATTAAATTTAAAAATAGAATCTAAGAATAAATATACGATTATTAAAACACAGGCACCTATGGCTCTTGCAATGATTTTAGTTCATATCGTGCTTATGTTAGTAATGGCATTTTAGGAGGTTATAAATGAAAATTTTAGTTAGTGGATTTGATCCGTTTGGAGGAGAAAAAATTAATCCTGCAATTGAATCTGTAAAATTATTACCAGATGAAATTAAGGGAGCAAAAATAATAAAAGTTGAAATTCCAACAGTTGCTAGAAAAAGTCTAAAAAAACTTGAAGAAGTTATTGAAATAGAAAAACCGGATGTAGTTTTAAGCATAGGACAAGCCGGTGGAAGAACTGATATATCAGTTGAAAGAGTTGGAATAAATATTGACGATTTCAGAATAAAAGATAATGAAGGAAATCAACCAATTGACGAAAAAATAGCAGAAGATGGCCCTGATGCTTATCTTGTTACAATTCCTATAAAAGCAATGGTTCAAAAAATGATTGAAAACAAAATCCCTGCTTCTGTTTCAAACACAGCAGGAACATTTGTTTGTAACCACGTTTGCTATGGAATGGCTCATCTTGCAAGTACAAAATATCCGAATATGAAGACAGGATTTGTTCATATTCCATTTTTACCTGAACAAGTTGTAGATAAGAGAAATATGCCATCAATGCCTCTTAATGTGATTGCAAAAGGATTAGAATATGCAATAGAGGCGATTATAGAAAACAAAGAAGATATAAAAATTGAAGGTGGAGCAACACATTAAAAAAAAGGCAAGTTTTTACTTGCCTTTTAAAGTGCAGACAAAACATTAGTTTTGTCTGTGCTTTTTTTATGGGTCTGTAAATAATTTTGTGTATCAACCTAAATCCTGACACAAGGGTAAGGGTTGATACATTTTTATATGTATCAATGTTTGTCCATTCCTATAGGAATGGAGCTTGTCTTAATTTAACACAACTTTAATAAACTGTCAAATTTTTTAAAAATTTGCAGCTAATTTTATACTCTATTTTTAACTTATCTAAAACCTCCCCTCAAAAAATATTGATAATTGCGATAAGATTTGATCCCAACCACGAATTCTACTTGTCCACTTGCTTGAGGCATCTACCATTGCCAAATACAGACTTTTTTGTAGGGCATAGTCATTTGGAAATATGGTTTTATTTTTCGTTACTTTTCTTAGTTGCCTATTGAAGTTTTCCATGGCGTTTGTTGTGTATATTAGCTTTCTTATTCCTTCTGGATACTTGAAATATGTTGATAATTCTGTCCAGTTGTTTTTCCAAGAACTTACACACATTGGGTATTTTTTACCCCATTTTTCTTCAAAGATTCCTAGATTTGTTAATGCTAAGTCTTCGGTTGGTGCTTTGTATACTGCTTTTAGGTCTTTCATCAGCTCTTTGATGTCTTTGTATGACACATATTTAGTTGAGTTTCTTATTTGGTGGATTATACATTTTTGAATTTCTGCTTTTGGGTATACTGCTTCTATAGCCTGGCTAAATCCTGGTAGGTTATCTGTTGAAACTATTAGGATATCTTCAAGACCTCTTTCTTTTAGTTGATTTAATACTAAGAGCCAGTATTTGCTTGATTCATTTTCTCCTACCCACATTCCTAGTATTTCTTTAAAGCCTTCTAGATTGTAGCCTAGGGCAATGTATACTGCCTTTTTGACTACTATGTTGTTTTCTCTTACATGATAGTGTATAGCGTCTAAGAACACCATAGGATAGACTTTTTCTAATGGTCTATTTTGCCACTCTTCTATTGTTGGTAGAATTTTATTTGTTATTTTTGACACCATTGTTTCTGATATCCCAAAACCATAAATATCTTTTATGTGACTTGATATATCTCTTGTTGTCATACCTTTTCCATACATTGATATTATTTGATTTTCTATGTTTGATATGTCTTTTTCGTATTTTTTTAATGCCTGAGGCTCAAAGGATCCTTCTCTATCTCTAGGAATATTTAAATCTATATTTCCATATGATGATTTAACTGTTTTTTTACTTGAACCATTTCTAGTATTTAATGATAGTGGTTTTTCTCCATATTCATAATCTAAATGCTCATCTAATTCTGCTTTTAATAATTGCTCCATTGTATCACCTAAAAGGTCTTTTAAAGCATCTTGTAGATCTTGAACTGTTTCCGGTTGATATTCTTCGATTAACATCTTAGAAATTTTGTTTAATTTTGTTTCTGATCTCTTTCTTGGCATAAAAATTCCTCCTGATTAGTTTTTCTTTACCCTAATCAGGAGGTTTCTATACACAAAATTTTACACAGTCTCTTTTTTATGTATTTTTATTTTTAGTTAAAAATTACTTTAGAATTTATTAAAATCTTAAATTTTATATAAATTTCTCTGAAAATTAAAAAATTAGGTCTCTTTCTACCTAATTTACTCATCATATTTGCTAATTTTTTCATATTTTGGCACGCAAAAGTTAGGAGAGCTTTTATTTGCATTTTTGCTTTCTCTTTCTTGTTTGTACTTTCTACTTTTTTATTATTTCTTTTCCATTGGTGGGACTTAATTCCTTTTTTTCCTTTTAATTCTTATCTTTTTTTTATTTCTTCATTTAATTGACTATGATATTTCTTTCTATCTTTACTTCTATATTCTTATGTCTATTTGCATGTGTTTTATATTATTATACCACTTTTTAACTCTTTTCTCCACTAAAAAAGTGCCAATGATTTCTCATTGACACCTTTGTCATCAGTCTGACAAGAAGATTAATTCATCTTCTTGTATTTTTTATTCAAATATATAATCGTTGCTATTAAATTTAAAAAAAGTAATGGAAATAATCCTATCGGATCTATTTTAAATTTTTTTACTTCAAATGCATCTCCAGAAAAATAACATCCAGATAGCATAATATTCAAAAAAAAGAACGAAATTAATATTATTTTTAATATTTCATTAATTTTAAATAAATTAATAAAAATATATATCCAATACATTACAAAAATATTTAAAAAAATGATAATAATAGATACAATTTTTTGAATTTTAGTAACAGGTTTTTCAAACCCTTGCCATAAAATAAATTGTATTATTTTTTTTATTTTAATATTCATTTCTACAACTCTTTGAAAAATATAATTCTAATTCTTTAGCACCTTCTTCTATCATTTTATTCTCATCCAAAATTTTTTCTTCAGCAAATGATTTAGATTGATTAACCAAAGTTAAGGCAGGAGTAACTCCAAGTGCCAATGCTAGTAATAAACTTAATTTCTTTTTGTATTTCACAAAAAACCTCCTAAAATAATTTAGCACATTTTGTACTATAACTTTATTATTATACTACTAAAACAATTTTTGTAAAGACTGTTATTTTAAATTTATTTATGATATAATCAAAAAATATTCTTATTTTACTTAATTAACAAATTTTGAAAAACGGTTTAATTTAACATTAAAATATAATGTGTATTTTTATTTTTAGTTAAAAATTACTTTAGAATTTATTAAAATCTTAAATTTTATATAAATTTCTCTGAAAATTAAAAAATTAGGTCTCTTTTTACCTAATTTACTCATCATATTTGTTAATTTTTTCGTATTTAGGCACGCAAAAGTTAGGAGAGCTTTTATTTGCATTTTTGCTTTCTCTTTTAATTCTCTATCTTTTTTATTTCTTCATTTAATTGACTATGATATTTCTTTCTATCTTTACTTCTATATTCTTATGTCTATTTGCATGTGTTTTATATTATTATACCACTTTTTAACTCTTTTCTCCACTAAAAAAGTGCCAATGATTTCTCATTGACACCTTTGTCATCAGTCTAAGAATGTTTGCACATTCTTTTTTACGTTGTACTTGTAGTCCAAAGTTTCTTATATAATTCATTGTTTTGAATTAGATTTGAATGTGTGTCAAAGGCTAAAACCTCTCCTTTATCTACAAGCATTATTTTATCCATTTGTTTTACTGAAGATAAGTTATGTGTTATTACAATCATTCCTGTTTGAATTTCATTATAAAGGAAATTAAAAATTTTTTTCTCTACAATCGGGTCAATCGCCCAAGTAGGCTCATCAAATACAAAAAATTTTTCATTTTTATGTATTCCTCTAAGTATTGCAAGTTTTTGCCATTGTCCTTGTGAAAGTGAAATGTCTGAAAATCTTTTTGACAAAATTTTATTGTAATCCAATTCACTTTCGTCAATATAATCAATCTCTTTGAATTTTGACTTATCAACTTCTTTTTCACAATCGGAAATTTTTACATTTTCAATCGAAGATAATTCATATTTTGCAAAATCTTGAAAAACACTACTGCTCTTTACAGTCTTTACATTGCCGGAATTTTGCTCATACAGTCCTAAAATCAATTTTGAAATTGTAGATTTTCCGGAGCCATTGACTCCAACTATACCTATTTTTTCATTAGGATTAATCTTAAAACTAATATTTTTTAAAGCATATTCATTTGCATTCGGATATTTAAAGGATACATTTTCAAAAATTATTTCATCACCGAAATCTGTATTCTTCTCACATTTCATATCCAAAACTTTAAAAAGTGCATCAAGTTGAGGTAATAAGGAATTTACTTCTTTAATTCTTCCATAAAATCCTTCCTCTGATATTGAAAATATTGACTTCATCGTAACGAATACGACACCGAATTCTGCAATACTAACACTATCTCTCACAGCATAAACTATCAAATAGCTGATTGTATAGCAAATAATTTTTAAAAGTCCCATTCTAACATCATTTAAAAGCAGTTTTTTGTAAAATATTTCACTTATAGCACAAAATTTATCAAGCACTATATTGAATCTGTCTAAAAAATAATCTGACGTATTTAAGGCTTTTATTTCCTTTACACTCTCTTTTTCTAAAAATAAATTTTCAAAATATTCTCTTTTTCTTCTAATATTTTTTAAACTTTCCTCCAATTTTTCTTCAATACCCTTATCCAATTTGTTGTGTAAAAATTGCAACAACATAACTACAACTAAAATCAAAATAAAATATGGACTTAGGTAAAATAAGTAAATTGCTAAGAACAAAAAGTTAAAACCATACATAAAAACGACATCAAGATATGCATTTGTAATGTAAGATAAGTCTGATGCTCCATTTTTTGCTTGTGATAAAAGGTCTAAAAATTTACTGTCCTCATAAAAAATTGGCAAAAACTTTTTCTCTTGTAGCACATTTTCTGCCTCTCTATCCAAAATCAAATTGTAATATTCACAGTAAAAGTTCATAAAAGATTTAAAAGCATATATCAAAATTTTAACCAACATAAATATACACATACAAAAAATCATTGCTCTTGTTGTTAAATTCCCTGCTACAAAAAGCCCTAATTTTTCTAAAGTTAATTGTAAAGCGTAGATTGCAACAACTGAAGAAAGAGCCTCTAAAACAAAAATTCCATAATTGATTATAAATCTTTTTTTATCCAAAATAAAAACAAGTTTTATCCCTCTTAAAATACTATTCATCGTACCAACTCCTTTGCGTTGAATATAACTCTTTAAAATATGAATTTGAATTTAAAAGATTTTCAAAACTATCATTTTCAACAATTTTTCCGTCTTTCAAAACCAAAATAACATTACAACTTCTACAACTTCCAAGTCTATGAGTTATCCAAACACCAATATTTTCGTCAGTTATTACAGAATTTACATTTTCTATAATTCCTCTTTCACTTATAGGGTCAAGAGATGCAGTTGGCTCATCAAAAACTAAACATTCACATTTTCTTATAAGAAGTCTTGCAAGAGCAATTTTTTGCCATTCTCCAAGGGATAGAGAAACTCCGTCCTCAAGTTTTCCTAAAAATTGTCCCTTTCCGGCATCAAAACTTATAATCTTTTCATAAATTCCGACTTTCTTTAAAACTTCGTCAACATCGTCAGTCATACAAAATGCAATATTTTCAGAAACAGTCATTTCATATTTTACAAAATCTTGAAAAACAACTCCAAAATGTTGAACTAAAGATTTTTTTGAAATCTCTTTAAGCTCTACTCCATTAATCAAAATACTCCCTTCATAATTCAAAAGACCTAATAAAATTTTTATTAAAGTAGTCTTTCCGGAGCCGTTTTCTCCAACTATCGCATACTTATTTCCCTTTTCCAAAACAAAATTACAATCTTTTATAACATAAGAATTTCCATAAGAAAAAGAAACATTTTTAAACTCAATTTTTTCAACAGAATCTATTGTTTTATCTGCATTAAGTTCTATTGAATAATCTCTTGAGATAAAATTTGTAAATTTTTGTAAAAAAAGTCTAGCATCTACAATTTTTCTAATATTTATCGCTAACATATATGAAATTTCATCTGTAAATATCAGTAACGAACTAAAAAGCGCAGTACAAAGACCAAAGCTGATTGAATTTTTACCTAAAATAATTATTACAGAAAAAATAATCAAAAGAACTATCATCATAAGGATAATTCCTACATTGGCGTAAAGTTCAGAGAAAAGCAAAACTTTCTTTTCAATGGCAATTCCCCGATCTTTATTTTCTCTCCATTTTTTAGTGATAAAATCATTGTACTTAAAAGAATTTCTTTCAAGTGCAAATTCTTTATTCATAAGCACTTGAGCAAGATAACCTGCACGTCTAAAGAAATTTCCACTTTCAATATAACTTTCATATTCTAAATTTCCACAAAAAATTGCTATATAAACAAGAGGTATAAAAAGAATTAAAATGACAATTCCAAGATACCAAACAAATGTCGAAACGATAAAACAATATCCTAAAAATCTTATAAAATAAGAAAACAAAGATATAATAGAATTTAAATAATTTTTAAATTTTGGTACTATATCTTTTACATAATATACTTCTCTATGAAAATCTTCATTTTCGTAATTAAAATAAGGAATTTCTGAAATGAAATTCATAGTAAACGTAGAAAACTGTTTTTCAATATGTAAATTAAACTTGTAATTATAATAGTTCAATATTTGTCTTATAAAAAAATTAGCAATTAAAATTCCAATAAATTCAAAAAAATATAAACTTTCATGAATATTATTCAAAAATTTTCCAACAACAAAAACTTCCAAGATTGGAATACTTGAATAAATCAAATTCAAAATTAAAATTAAAAAAATATAACTTTTATTCACTTTAGCTAACTTAATTAATTTAAACATATAAATTCTCCATTTTTAATAAAATACAAGATAAGGAATTCAAACAACTGAATTCCTTATACATTTTTTAATTATTTGAACCAGCTACACCGCCATGACCTTTACCTCTACACTGTCCACTACATAGAGGAACTATAACTGGCGGATTAAACTTATATTGTGGCTTACTATATTTTTTCATAAATTCACCTCCTCTTCTTTTTGTAAATATTTTAATTTTTCAAGAGCAAATTCTAAATCAAATTTAGAACAGCCTCTAAAATCTCCATCCATAAAAGCTAACCCTATACAGCGATCACAATATTCTCTAATATCGCAGTCACTGCAAATCAAATCTTTATTTTTTAAATTTTGAAGTTCTAAAACTTTACCAGAATTCCAAATATCTATTAATCCTCCATCACTATTAATATTACCAATACTATAGTAAAAAGTAGAGCAAGGAAAAACTTCTCCTTTAGAATCTATAAATATGCTATCTTGAATAACCTTACAAGGATAATCATCTTCCTTAAAATTAGTTTTTATAGAATAAATTTCAGGAAGAGACTCTTTCATTACCTTAAAACCCAAATTAGGTTTAAGTCTCAACGATTTATTTTCAAAACTACCATTATTTAATCCTGTTATTTGAGAAGTAGTTACAAATTTAATATTGTTTTTATAACAATATCTCTTAACTTCATTAAAAGTCGAATAATTATATATCATAACTGGTATTTTTACCTCTACACGAATCCCGTATTTTTTTAATAAATTTATAGCTTCCATTACCTTTGTTGAAGAATTTTTAGCTCTTGTAATAAAATCATTTATTTTATTATCTAAAGAGAAAAGGGTTATACCAAAAGAGCTTATATACAATTCAGATAATTTCTTTGCGATAGAATCATTTAAAAGATATCCATTACTAAGCACATTAACAGAAAAACCTTTTTTTCTTGTAATTGAAATTATATCAATAAAATCTTTTCTTAGAAGAACTTCTCCCCCAGTATAAACTATTGTATAAGTACCTAGTTTCCTAGCATCATCTAAAACCTTTTTAATATCATTTAAAGATATACCCTTATTAGTAAAATCCGAAATATAACAATGCCTGCATTTAAAATTACATCTGCTAGTTAATTCTATTGTGATTTCTCTTAATTTTCTATTATTCATTTAAATAAACCAATTTATCCTTTACCAAATTATTTATAAATTCTTCAACATCTGACAATAAAACATCATAATCAACATTATAAATTTTGGACAACCTCTCAACTATTAACCTTATATTTGTTTCTTCAGAAAGTATCATATTAATAATTTCATATCCAGTTTCTTCAAATTCATAATAGCTTTCATCTATCTCATTTTTTATTAGCAATTTGTCATCTAATATTTGCCAAGATATAAAATTTTGAGGCTTAATAAAAGAAAAATCATTCATAAACGTTCCTCCATACGACTTTATTAACCCTAGTATATCAAAAAAAAAATAAAAAGGCAATACAAATAAAAAAGAATGTTTTTACATTTTTCCCAGACTGATGACAAAGCATTAGTTTTGTCTGTGCTTTTTTTATGTATTTTTATTTTTAGTTAAAAATTACTTTAGAATTTATTAAAATCTTAAATTTTATATAAATTTCTCTGAAAATTAAAAAATTAGGTCTCTTTTTACCTAATTTACTCATCATATTTGTTAATTTTTTCATATTTAGGCACGCAAAAGTTAGGAGAGCTTTTATTTGCATTTTTGCTTTCCCTTTCTTGTTTGTACTTTCTACTTTTTTATTATTTCTTTTCCATTGGTGGGACTTAATTCCTTTTTCCCTTTTAATTCTTATCTTTTTTATTTCTTCATTTAATTGACTATGATATTTCTTTTATATCTTTTCTATCTTTACTTCTATATTCTTATGTCTATTTGCATGTGTTTTTATATTATTATACCACTTTTTAACTCTTTTCTCCACTAAAAAAGTGCCAATGATTTCTCATTGACACCTTTGTAATCAGTCTGAAGGCAAGTTTTTACCCGCCTTTTAAATATTCAAATTACATTTTCATATCAATAACCATACGTCCTTGAATTTTTCCTTCTTCCAATTCAGTAAAAATGTCAATCGCATCTGTTATAGGTCTTTTAGTTACTACAGGAGTAACTAAACCTTCAGCTCCAAATTGAAAAGCTTCCGCTAAATCTTTTCTGGTTCCTACAAGTGAACCGATTATTTCAATTCCGTCCAATACAGTTTTAACAATCGGAACATCCATTGTTTCTGAAGGTAATCCTACAGCAACAACTTTTCCTGCAGCTCTTACTGAATCTATGGCTTGATTAAAAGCAACTTTTGAAACAGCAGTAACGACTGCACTATGACAACCTCCAATATTTTCTTGAATATATTTTGCAGGATCTACATTTTTTCCGTTAAGAACAATATCAGCACCACATTCTTTTGCAAGAGCTAATTTGTCATCATTAATATCAATGGCAACAACATGAGCATTGAAAACTTTTTTAGCATATTGAACTGCTAAGTTTCCAAGTCCCCCTGCTCCATAAAGAGCAATCCATTGACCCGGTTTCAAACAGGCAGCTTTTATCGCTGCATAAACAGTAACTCCGGCACAAGTAATACTACTTGCCTGAGCGGGATCAAGCCCATCAGGAACCTTAACTGCATAATCGGCAGTTGCAATACATTCAGTAGCCATAGCTCCATCAACTGAATATCCAGCATTTTTTACAGTTCTACAAAGAGTTTCTTTTCCTGTATTACAATAATCACAACATCCACAACCTTCAAAGAACCAAGCAACACTTACCCTATCTCCAACTTTTAAGGAAGTTACTCCTTCACCTAATGTTTTAACAATACCAACACCTTCATGTCCTAAAACACGTCCCGGTACTTTTCCGAAATCTCCTTTAGCAACATGCAAATCCGTATGGCACACACCACAGTATTCAACATCAATCAAAACTTCTCCATAACCTGGCTTTCTTATGTCTTTTTCTACAACTTCCATCCAAGTTCCTTCTTTATTTACTACAACAGCTTTCATAAAAATACCTCCTTTATTGAATATGTATATCATAATTATATATCTTTAAATAACAATTGTCAACTACTTATGCAAATTAATTTTATTTTGTCTATTGATAAAGTGATTTTTAACGAATAAATATCTATTTTTTAAAAAATTGTTATTACTCTTTAAAAATATATTCACAATTTACACTAAAAAAACTATTGACATAAAAAATATCAATAGTTTTAAATTTTCTAATCTACATAATCTTTTTATCATAACCAAGTCTTTCAAGTTCTCCTTGCAGAACGACTTCGCCGGTATATTCATAACCACAGGATAAAATAAAATTTCTCATCTTTTTATTATCCTTATGAGTATCAATCCTTAAATCTCTTTTCTTTCTTTTAGCAAAATTGTCTATATAACACATCATTTTTTTACCAAAACTTTGTTTTTTATAACGATTTGAAGTTGCAACCTTATGTATGCTAAGATAAGGAATAGAAGTATTCCACTTTCCACTTATATTTTCGTAGTCCTCATCAACACCCTCAACCAAACAAGCAGTAGAAACTATCCTTTTATGATATTCTAAAACATACAAATCAACGCCCAAATGTGCATCTATATCTTCAAAACTTGGAACATACTTTCCTTGCCATTGGTCAACTCCATCATCTTTTAAAGCCTTTGAGCCCTCAAGATATATTTCTAAAATACTTTCTCTATCTATTTCATCAGCCATTCTGAATTTTAAAATTTCATACTTCATATTAAAAGAAATAAAAAATGAAAAGAAAATTATACTAAAAAATAATAAAAAGAAAATTATCCCAACAAAATATTTTATATTAAATTTAAAAATATAATCTAAGAATAAATATAAAAACAAAAATTCAAACTCAAAATTTAAAACTTTTAAAATATTTAAAATATTTTTATAAAATTTATTTGAAATTGTATAGCTTACTGAATTTATATACTTAAAACCGAGCCTAAAAACAAATTCTATTAAAACTAAAACCAAAAGTAAAATATAATCGCCAACAAAAGCCTTAAAAAACAGACCTAAAACAAACATAATTCCCAAAATGGAAAGTTTTATGTAATTGATTATTTTTAAATCACAAAATGTATTCATCATTTTATCCTAACTCCTATATTTTTTTCTAATCTCCACTCAGGAATATTACCGTCATCTCCCCAATATTCATCTAATTTTGAAATTTTTTCGTTTTCTATTTCAATAAATGAATTTACATGAAAAGATAAAGTTTTTGAAATATTAAAAACTCTAGCAACCACAATAAATAAATTCCCTATTTGCTCGATTCTTTCAATTTCTCCACTCCATTTATCAGGATATTCACAATTAGCCCTTATAAATTCATCAACAGTAAATTTTTCATTTGTATTATGCCAACAAATACAAGCATTTTCGTTAAAAAATTTCTTAATCTCAAAAGCATTTTGACTCAAAACAGCATTATAAAATTCATATATATTAAACATATTTACTCCTTTTTCTTATTTACTTATAATTATATCTTAAATATTAATTATCCACAATATTTTTATACAAAAAAATCACTCTTTCGAGTGATTTTGATTTGTTTGGCTGTTTTCTAATCTCCCAATACGAAATGTATTAGTACCTTCGACGTTTAGGAGCTTGACTTCCGTGTTCGAGATGGGAACGGGTATATCCTCCTAGCTATCACAGCCATACTTGTTTTGTTTTGTTTATTTTGTAATATATTTCATTGAAATCCTCTAATTAAAGAGTATATATTTCTGGTCAAGCTTTCGATTTATTAGTATCAGTTAGCTTTGATGTTGCCACCTTTACACCTCTGACCTATCTACGACATTTTCTGTATCGAATCTCTCTTGTATTTCTACAACAGGAAATCTCATCTTGAGGGGGGCTTCGTGCTTAGATGCCTTCAGCACTTATCCCTTCCAGACTTAGCTATTCAGCATTACCATTGGCATGATAACTGATACACCAGCGGTCTGTCCATCCCGGTCCTCTCGTACTAAGGACAGCTCCTCTCAAATTTCCTACGCCCACGATGGATAGGGACCGAACTGTCTCACGACGTTCTGAACCCAGCTCGCGTGCCTCTTTAATGGGCGAACAGCCCAACCCTTGGGACCTACTCCAGCCCCAGGATGAGACGAGCCGACATCGAGGTGCCAAACCTCCCCGTCGATGTGAACTCTTGGGGGAGATAAGCCTGTTATCCCCGGGGTAGCTTTTATCCGTTGAGCGATGGCCCTTCCACTCGGTACCACCGGATCACTAAGTCCTAGTTTCCTATCTGCTCCACTTGTTGGTGTCGCAGTTAAGCTCCCTTTTGCCTTTGCACTCTTAGAATGATTTCCATCCATTCTGAGGGAACCTTTGAACGCCTCCGTTACTCTTTAGGAGGCGACCGCCCCAGTCAAACTGCCCAACTGACAGTGTCCCTGTACTCGATTCAGAGTACCAGGTTAGAAATTTAGTATCAAAAGGGTGGTATCCCAACAACGACTCCACGAAAACTGACGCTCTCGCTTCTTTGTCTCCCACCTATCCTGTACATTTAATACCAAATTCCAATGCCAGCCTACAGTAAAGCTCCACGGGGTCTTTCCGTCCTATCGTGGGTAAGTCGCATCTTCACGACTACTACAATTTCACCGGATCCTTTGTTGAGACAGTGCCCAAATCATTACACCTTTCGTGCGGGTCGGAACTTACCCGACAAGGAATTTCGCTACCTTAGGACCGTTATAGTTACGGCCGCCGTTTACTGGGGCTTAAGTTCTATGCTTCGATTGCTCTAACATTTCCCCTTAACCTTCCAGCACCGGGCAGGTGTCAGCTCCTATACTTCATCTTTCGATTTAGCAGAAACTTGTGTTTTTGGTAAACAGTTGCTTGGGCCTATTCTCTGCGACCACTCTATGCTCTATCCGTTTGAATTTCACATCTAATGGTACCCCTTCTCCCGAAGTTACGGGGTCATTTTGCCGAGTTCCTTAACAAAGGTTCTTCCGCGCGTCTTAGGATTCTCTCCTTGCCTACCTGTGTCGGTTTTGGTACGGGTATCTTCTCACTCAATAGTACCTTTTCTTGGCAGTTTGGAATCTGTTGCTTCACTACTCATTTTTCGCTCCCCATCACATCTCGATATTAAGATTAGGGATTTGCCTCTAATCTCTATCTACTTGCTTAGACGTGCTCTACCATTCACACGCTCAACATATCCTCCTGCGTCAGTACATCTCTCAAACATTCAAAGATAGTACAGGAATCTCAACCTGTTGTCCATCGCTTACGCTTTTCAGCCTGGGCTTAGGTCCCGACTTACCCTGAGAGGACGAGCCTTCCTCAGGAATCCTTAGGCTTTCGACGGGCAGGATTCTCACCTGCCTTTTCGCTACTCATGCCAGCATTCTCTCTTCTGTAAAGTCCACTTCGTCTTACAACTTAGCTTCACCCCTTACACAATGCTCCTCTACCACTAATTTACATTAGTCCACAGCTTCGGTATTAGATTTTAGCCCCGTTCATTTTCGGCGCTCTACCACTTGACCAGTGAGCTATTACGCACTCTTTAAATGTATGGCTGCTTCTAAGCCAACATCCTGGTTGTCTAAGTAGTAAAACATCCTTTACCACTTAATCTATATTTAGGGACCTTAGCTGGTGGTCTGGGCTCTTTCCCTTTTGACTATGAAGCTTATCCCACATAGTCTGACTCCCAATCATCATTTATCAGGTATTCGGAGTTTGATAACTTTCGGTAATGTCTAACACCCCTACGGTATTCAGTGCTCTACCCCCTGTAAACTAAATTGAGGCTAGCCCTAAAGCTATTTCGAGGAGAACCAGCTATCTCCAAGTTCGATTGGCTTTTCACCCCTATCCACAAGTCATCCGATAACTTTTAAACGTTACCCGGTTCGGTCCTCCATGAAATTTTACTTTCACTTCAACCTGCTCATGGATAGATCACCTGGTTTCGGGTCTATGGCATACGACTTATCCGCCCTATTCAGACTCGGTTTCCCTACGGCTCCGTAACTTCATTACTTAACCTTGCCGCACACCATAACTCGCTGGCCCGTTCTACAAAAAGTACGATATCATCTCTCTATAAGACTCTATCTGCTTGTAGGCATAAGGTTTCAGGTTCTATTTCACTCCCCTCCCGGGGTTCTTTTCACCTTTCCCTCACGGTACTATTCTCTATCGGTCACTGAGTAGTATTTAGCCTTAGGGGGTGGTCCCCCCATATTCACACAGGATTTCTCGTGTCCCATGCTACTCTTTCTAAGTCAGATATTAATCAATTTCGTTTACAAGACTTTCACTTTCTTCGGTTGGCCTTCCCAGACCATTCTACTATCAATCTTTATCCTTAACTTATTTTGGGCTCTTTCCATTTCGCTCGCCGCTACTTTGAAAATCGAATTTTTTCTTTCTTTTCGTCTGGCTACTTAGATGTTTCAGTTCACCAACTCTCCCCTCTTATTGCTATGTATTCACAATAAGATACTTGAGGTTTGCTCAAGTAGGTTTCCCCATTCGGACATTCCCGGATTAACAGATATTTGCTCCTCCCCGAGACTTTTCGCAGCTTATCACGTCCTTCTTCGGCTCTCAGTGCCAAGGCATTCACCTTATGCCCTTGGTCGCTTGACCAGAAATATATTACTCTTTAATTTTCAGGTTTCTTGGTGGAGATGAGGAGATTCGAACTCCTGACCCCCTGCTTGCAAGGCAGGTGCTCTCCCAACTGAGCTACACCCCCAAAAAAGTTTTACGACAGTAAAAGTTTTTTGGGGGTTTTGCGTGCCCGACTTTGAAATTTTCAAAAATTTATTTTTGTTAAAATTTCATAGATTGGGTTCACCCCATCTCTCTAATAATGAATAACAATCATTAACAAAGAGCATTTCTCTTACTATCATATTCTATTGGTTCTTTGCCTTACAGCAAATAAAAATCGAACCTTAAAAAACAGTGATAAAAAACATTGTTTACTTTTTTGAACTGTCGTTCTTAGTACTCCTTAGAAAGGAGGTGATCCAGCCGCACCTTCCGATACGGCTACCTTGTTACGACTTCACCCCAGTCATTAACCCTACCTTCGACGCCTTCCTCCTTGCGGTTAGATCGGCGGCTTCGGGTATTGCCAACTCCCATGGTGTGACGGGCGGTGTGTACAAGACCCGGGAACGCATTCACCGCGACGTTCTGATTCGCGATTACTAGTAACTCCGACTTCATGTAGGCGAGTTGCAGCCTACAATCCGAACTGAGATTGGCTTTTAGAGTTTTGCTTCACATCACTATGTCGCTTCTCGTTGTACCAACCATTGTAGCACGTGTGTAGCCCAAGACATAAAGGGCATGATGATTTGACGTCATCCCCACCTTCCTCCGATTTATCATCGGCAGTCTCTCCAGAGTCCCCATCCAAAATGCTGGTAACTGAAGATAAGGGTTGCGCTCGTTGCGGGACTTAACCCAACATCTCACGACACGAGCTGACGACAACCATGCACCACCTGTATAGCTGTCCCGAGGGACTTATCAATTTCTCAATAACTCAACTATATGTCAAGCCTTGGTAAGGTTCTTCGCGTTGCTTCGAATTAAACCACATGCTCCGCTACTTGTGCGGGTCCCCGTCAATTCCTTTGAGTTTCAGTGTTGCCACCGTACTCCCCAGGCGGAATGCTTAATGTGTTAACTTCGGCACCGAGGTTTGACCCCCAACACCTAGCATTCATCGTTTACGGCGTGGACTACCAGGGTATCTAATCCTGTTTGCTCCCCACGCTTTCGTACCTGAGCGTCAGTAAAAGTCCAGAAAGTCGCCTTCGCCACCGGTATTCCTCCTAATATCTACGCATTTCACCGCTACACTAGGAATTCCACTTTCCTCTCCTTCACTCAAGTCTATCAGTTTCAAGTGCTTAATGAGGTTAAGCCTCACGCTTTCACACCTGACTTAATAGACCGCCTACGTACCCTTTACGCCCAATAATTCCGGACAACGCTCGCCCCATACGTATTACCGCGGCTGCTGGCACGTATTTAGCCGGGGCTTCCTCCTATGATACCGTCATTATCTTCTCATAGGACAGAGCTTTACAATTCGAAAACCTTCTTCGCTCACGCGGCGTCGCTGCATCAGGGTTTCCCCCATTGTGCAATATTCCCCACTGCTGCCTCCCGTAGGAGTTTGGACCGTGTCTCAGTTCCAATGTGGCCGTTCATCCTCTCAGACCGGCTACTGATCGTCGCCTTGGTAGGCCTTTACCCTTCCAACTAGCTAATCAGACGCGAGCCCATCTTACACCGATAAATCTTTGACCCCTTTGCCATGCGGTTCTGTGGTCTCATGCGGTATTAATCGTCGTTTCCAACGGCTATCCCCCTGTGTAAGGTAGGTTGCTCACGTGTTACTCACCCGTTCGCCACTTTCATTCTATTTCCTATCCCGAAGGCTATTCCATAAAAATCACGTTCGACTTGCATGTGTTAAGCACGCCGCCAGCGTTCGTCCTGAGCCAGGATCAAACTCTCTATTAAAAGTTCGTCTGCTCTCGCTGACTTTTTTGTTACACCAAATTATTGTTTTTCTTTGTACTCTCAAAGTTTCTATCACTGTTTACTTTTCTTGGTTCGTTGTCACTATCATTGCGACCTCTATATTATATCACTAACTTTTTGTCTTGTCAATACCTTTTTTAAAGTTTTTTTAACTTTTTAAAAAGTTTTTAAAAAGTTTTACTAACAAGTTATTAATTCTATAACTCTCAAAGGCCTCCCCTCAAGTGCTTTAATATTATATCAGCCTTTACCTTATCCGTCAATGCTCTTTTGGCATATTTTTTATCCTTTATTAATTTTTTATGCTTTTTATTAAAATTTTTTATGAAATAACAAGGTTCTAGGGTGCCTTACTTTGTTTGTGCCTAAAGTTAAAGAAACCAATACTATAAACATCAATTAAAAAACGAGATGATTTACATCTCGTTCGTTTTAATCCCAATTTAATGTTCTTGATACAGCTTTATGCCAGCCTTTCAATTTTTCATCTCTAACCGTTTCATTCATTTTCGGTTCAAATTTTCTATCAAGTTCCCAAATTTTCTTTATTTCATCCGTACTTTTCCAAAAGCCGACTGCAAGTCCTGCAAGGAATGCACAGCCCATTGCAGTTGTTTCTAAAACTTTCGGTCTTATAACTTCCGTGTTCAACATATCGGATTGAAATTGTAATAAAAATCCGTTGGCACTTGCTCCACCATCAACTTTCAAATTTTGTATCTTTATATTTGTATCTTCTTCAATGCAATTAAAGACGTCAACGCATTGGTAGGCTATTGATTCCAAAGTGGCACGAATAATATGCTCTCTTTTCGTTCCCCTTGTAAGTCCGAACATCGCTCCTTTGGCGTTCATATCCCAATATGGAGCTCCAAGTCCGGTAAATGCCGGAACTATGTAAACTCCGTCAGTATCGTCAACTAAGTTTGCATATTGCTCGGATAGGCTTGCATCATAGAGCAATCTAAGTTCATCTCTTAACCATTGAATCCCCGCTCCTGCGATGAATATACTTCCCTCTAGAGCGTATGTTACTTCTCCATTCAATCCCCAAGCAACTGTCGTTAAAAGTCCTTTTTTTGACTTCATCACTTCTTTTCCTATATTCATCAAAAGAAACGCTCCTGTTCCGTATGTTATCTTCGCCTCAGCTTTTTCAAAACACGCTTGTCCGAACAATGCAGATTGTTGGTCGCCTATTACAGATGCGATAGGAATTTTTGCACCTCCAAATGTATATTCGTCGGTATGTCCGTAAACTTCACTTGAATTTTTAACTTCGGGTAACATCGCTTTTGGTATATTTAAAATATCTAAGATTTCATCGTCCCATTGCAATGTATTTATATTAAAAAGCATAGTTCTTGAGGCATTGGAAAAGTCGGTTATATGCACCTTACCTCTTGTCAAGTTCCAAACTATCCAAGTATCAACTGTACCAAAAAGAAGTTCTCCTCTTTCAGCCCTTTCTCTTGCTCCCTCTACATTGTCAAGAATCCATTTTATTTTTGTAGCCGAAAAATAGGCATCAAGTTTTAATCCGGTTTTTTCAAAAATTAAATCTTCATATCCCTTTTCTCTCAAATCTTCGCAAATCTCGGCAGTTCTTCTGCATTGCCAAACAATCGCATTATATACAGGCTTTCCAGTTTCTTTTTCCCAAACAATCGTCGTTTCTCTTTGGTTTGTTATCCCAATCGCACGAACTTCTGTCGGTCTTATAAAGTTTTTTTCCAAAACTTCCCTACAAACTCCCGATTGTGTCGCCCAAATATCCATTGCATCGTGTTCGACCCAGCCGGCTTTTGGAAAAATTTGTCTAAATTCCTTTTGTGAAACGCCTTTGATATTTCCTAAATTGTCAAACAAAATCGCTCTTGAGCTTGTCGTTCCTTGGTCAAGCGCTAATATATATCCGTCCATAAATCCTCCTAAGCTCTTATATCAACCTTCAAAATTATTCTTCTATTAATATAAGCAAGTAAAACTTGTAATACAAAAACAACAACTAAAACCACAATTGACACTATATCATTATAGTATTTTTGAATAATTGGATAAATAAATCTATATGAATAGGCCAAGGCGATAAAAGCGAAAGAATAAATGTATCTATAAAAAGTTTTATTTATGCCTTTTCCCTTTTTTATAGAGATGCTTTTGTAAATCAAATTCAAAAATGTAGATATTTCTGATACAAAATTTATAGAAAAATACACAACAGCCAAATTAATGATAGTGCCGGTATCTGTAATGTTAGAAATCAAATCTTCATAAAAAATTTCATACAAAACAAAAAGCAAAAAGAACAAAACATCGTAAATTATACAACTTAAAATCCTGATAGTACTTATCCTTTTTCTGCTACAACCATTTATAAATAAGTGATTGACTATATTTTTCTTCGAGAAGATATAAGTCAAAAAGCTTGCAACAAGTATCACCCAAAAAATTTCCACATCAAAATTAACTTCTATATTTAAAAATTTAGTAAATTTTAAAAATACCAATTCAAGCAAAACAGAAACTAAAATTCCCATTAAAAAAGTTTTAAATAGTAATTTTAAAGAAAGTGAAAGTCCTTTTTTCATACTAATGACCTCCTTCAACCATAGTAATGGCCTCGTAAATCTCTTTTAAAGATACAGTCCTACTACCATGTGCTCTAAGTTCGTCCTCATCTTTTGCTAAAATGTATGCAATTTTGAGTTTAGAAAAGTTTTTGAGAGTTCTAATCGCCAAGACATTTTTATCCTTAACAGCTGTACTTATGAGGTCAAGAGAGCCGGAAATCGAATAAACCATCTTTTCAAGCCTTTCACGACTTTCAAAAAGCACAACCTTTTTATCCTTTATTATAATTATATAGTCAAGATAATCGAAGAAATAATTTACATTTTTGCTATGAATTATTGGAGTGTAGCCATTTCTCTTAACATTCCCCATAAGAATATCGCTAAGTTTTCTAATATCAAGACTTGAAAGTCCGATTTCAGGCTTATTGAAAAGCAAATATTTCTTTTTCATACAAATCGTAACAATAGTTTTAAAAATCGTACAATTTTGAACATTTTCCTCGGCCTTAAATTTCTTATCCAGCTCCAGCTTAAAAGAATCACAAAGCTCCAAAGCATAAGCCAAATCAAATTCATCATTAAAATCAGCAATAAAATTCAAAACCTGTCTTAGAGTGTGTCCACTATAAAACTCCATTTTAGGACACATATATATCAAATCACGAGCATCTTCAGGCTCTTTCTCATCGATTAAAATAGTTCCATCATCTTTTAAAGTATAATTACATAAAAGATTGAAAATCGTAGTTCCACCGGAATTAATCCTACCTAAAACGCCGTAAGCCTTCCCCTCTTCAATCTGTAAATTAAAATCCTCAATAGCAACAAATTTGCCATAATTCTTTTTTAAGTTTTTAATTTCAATCATAGCTATATTTCCTTTATAATGTCTAAAATAATACTTTTAACCACCTTACTTGACTCTGCAACAAAAGTTTCAAAATCGCAGTCTGCCTCCTCATTTGCATTGTCGGAAATAGAACGCAAAGCCAAATACTTAACATTATTCAAATGGCAAGTATGCACGATTGAACAGCTTTCCATTTCACAACAAAGTGAGTTAAAGCTCTTTTTAATTCTATCCTTTATTTCTTTTTTAGCAACAAAGACATCTCCTGTCGCTATAATCCCTTTAAAAATCTTGTCCTCAGACAAAACCTTTTTAGCCTTTTCATAAGAAAGGTCAACAAGCCTTTTATCTGCAATGAATTTAACGTCCCTAAGAGCAGGAATTTGTCCCATAGTGTAGCCTGCCTCAGTACAGTCAAAATCGTGGTAAAAATATTCAGTCCCTATAACCAAGTCACCAATCTTTACAGCATCATCAGTAGAACCGGCAACTCCTATATTTATAATCGTATCAGGAGAAAAATTATCTATCATACTTTGAGTGTATATCGCAGAATTTACCTTACCAACACCACAAATACCAAGAACAACGTCCTTATCATAAATATTTGCAAGATAAAAAGTAAAACAACCTTTAACCACCTTCTTAGTTTCGATTTTATCTATAATTTCCATTAACTCCTCATTAAGAGCACTTATAATCCCTATCATATTTCCTCCTTGTATTCTTAATATTACTAATCATATTTAATTATATCATAGTTTTCTTTTATACAATTAATTCAAAGTAAACTATGATGAAATTAAAATAGGATTATTTCATAATCCTATTTTAATTATATCACAGTTGAAGTCTATAAAAAAGAGATATACATTGATTTTTTAGGCTTTTTTGATTTTTTTGTAGAAATTGGATGTCTAAATTTTCACCTCATAGCATATAGCAAAGCAAAGTCCCCAACTTCAGCTACTTTCCCACAAAAAAAGTGCAGAATAATCTGCACTTTTAAAATTTTATTTTCTATTTATCCACTTCTGGAGCGTCTTTAGTTAATTCAATATCAGAATTTCTAAATGGAGCTTTTCCTTTTTCCGGTAATGAGATATCATATTTCTTAACTCTATTGTTTACAAATGCTTTTGTAGTGTTAGAGAAAGTTGGAATTACGATAGCTTCGTCAGCAACTAAATACTTGCTAACTGCTTTGTAATGGTCTAATCTAACCTTAGGGTCAACATTGTCTAAAGTAACAACATCTTTTAATAATTTATCCAATTCAGGAGAAGTAAATCTCATCATATTGAACTTTTCATGTTTTCCATAGAATCCTGAAGGGTCAGGGTTAGAACCTGTATTCCATCCAGCAAAGTACATATCGATTTCAGGGTCATCAGCGTCAAGCTTATCATAGAATGAGTTAAATTCGATTAATCTTCCTGTTGTAAGTTCAACGTCTAAACCGATTGATTTCCATTGTTGTATAAAGAAAGTAACAGTTGGTTCTTGAGTTGCTCCACCTTGCATTGCAGCAAATTTAATCTTTAATGGTTTACCATTTTTATCTTCTCTTATTCCATCACCGTTTGTATCTTTGTATCCTGCTTCATCAAGAAGTTTTTTAGCTCCTTCTAAATCATAAGGGATACCTTTGAAGTCTTTATCATAAATTGTAGCAAAATATGGTGGAATCATTTGGTATAGAGGATTACTTAAATTGTTAAGTAATTTCTTATTTACAGTATCTCTATCAACAGCCATTGCCATTGCTTTTCTTAAGTTCTTATCAGCCATTTTAGCATTAGGGTCTGTTACAACTTCGTTCTTTTCATTGTCCCATTTACCTAATTTGAATGAAATGTATCCATATCCACCTGCATAGTTAGTAACAACTTTACCATTCTTTAATGATTTGAATTTGTCATATAAATCTGAACCGAATGAATCGATAATATCATATTCACCGGATTTTGTTGCAGCAACTACTTGAGCTGATGGAACTAATTTAATTTGCATTTTTGGAGTTTTTGGTTTTCCAAAAGCATAATATGGGTTAGCTTCAGCTATAATTTGTTGTCCGGGTACGATTTCTTTAATTACATAAGCACCACATGATAAAGGATTCTTTCTTACAGCGTCATGAGCTTGTTGTTCTTTAACAGGAATATCTTTAAAGATATGGTCTGGAACTGGGTTAAAAGGTATACCTTTACCCCAATATATTGAATGGTCAAATTCAATAAAGTTGATTTCTAAGTGTTTGTCATCAAGAACTTTAACACCTGAAACATCTTTAGCTTTTCCTTCGTGATATTCTTTCATACCAACAACATTTAAGTAGTCAGTACCGAAACGAACACCTGTATAGTCTTTATGACCAATGATTAAGTAATATCTTAAAAAGTCTTTTGCAGTAACAGGAACACCGTCACTCCAAGTTGCTTTTTCATGAATTGTAAGAATTGCTTTCTTTTCTTCCGGTTTGAATTCAAACTTACCTTGTCCGGTATCTCCATTTTTGAAGTCAGGGTCTGAATCGAAGAATCCTGCTTGACCTATCCATTGCATAATACCCATATCAAAACCGTCTTGAGCATAAGCCTCATTAAATACGCCTTTGAAAGGTGATTCTCCAATGATACCAACCTTTAAAGTACCATTTTCAATATTTTTTCCTTCGTTTTCAACAACCGGATTTGGTTTAAATCCTTCAGCTTTCTTTTCTTCTTTTTTTCCGCCTTTAGCTCCACAACCTGAAAGTATCATTAAACTAGCTAAGGCTAAAGCTGTTAATTTTGATGCTTTTTTCATCATCATTCCTCCTTGAGAAAAATAAATATTTTCAAGATAAATCGTTTTCTAAGTTGTATAATACAAAAAAATCATATATACACATTAGATGAGCTAAAATCAACATCTAATAAACATATCTTATCTCTACATCAAAGATTATAGCATATAAAAAATTAAAATAAAAGGCTTTTCCCGAAAAAAATAAAATTTAATCAATATTTTAAATTTGACTACTGTATTATCACTTAACTTAATCATTTAGATTTCTATTTTAAGTGCAAAAATTTAATAATAATAATGGCTTAATTTCAACGTTACAAATGTTTGTGTTTTTGTCAATTTTTTACAAAAATAAAATTTCTTTATTTTTTATAATCATTACATTTTTTTAACATTTATAACTGATTAGAGTTATCATATATGATTTTAAAAAGTTTATGTTCGGAAAATATTTTTCTAATGTAAAAAAATAGGTTATTTAGCTGATGTCCTCTACTACCACCTTACATTAAATTGATTGGACTATGGCTGAGAGATTAGCGTGTGCGAAGATCTCTGCACTCACTATCTTTCCTCGAGGTGATGGAAAGAGAAATCTTTAAGTCATAGTAATTTAACTTTAGTTAATTCCCCCACAAAAAAAGAAACCACTTTCGTGGTTCCTTTTGGCCTTATTTTATCTATTTAACAGGTGCGTCTTTAGTTAATTCAACATCGAATAAACCAAAGTTCTTACCAGGAGTTGTATCCCATTTCTTAACTCTGTTATTTACAGCAACGATACCTTTTCTGAATAATGTAGGTACTACCGGTACATTTTCAAACATATAATTTGCAAATTCTTTGTATGCTTTTGATCTGTAATCTTTATCAACTGCTTCAAAAGAATTAATCTTATCTAAGATTTTATCTAATTCAGGAGTTGCAAATCTTGGGTAGTTAAATTGAGCTTTTCTTCCATAAAGACCTGTTGGGTTAGGGTTTGTGCCAGTTCCCCAAGCTGCTTGGTAAATATCTATTTCAGGGTCATCAGCTTTAACTTTTTCATAGAATGAGTTAAATTCTATAAGTCTTCCGGTAGTAAGTTCAACATCTAAACCAATTTGTTTCCATTGTTGGATATAGTATTGAGCTATAGGTTCAGCGATAGCACCACCAGACATTGAAGCGAATTTAATCTTAAATGGTTTGCCATTTTTATCTTCTCTTATTCCATCACCATTAGTATCTTTGTATCCTGCTTCATCAAGAAGTTTTTTAGCTTTTTCCATATCACAAGTATATCCTTTTAAAGACTCATCATAGAATTCTTTAAATTCAGGAATCATAAGTTGTGTTGCGTTTCTTCTTAAACCTTGGTAGAATTTTTCACCAACAGCGTCATTGTCAATCGCATAAGCCATAGCTTGACGTAATTTAACATCTGCCATTTTAGCATTAGGGTCTGTTACAACTTCTTCTTTTTCTTTATCCCATTTACCTAATTTAAATCCTATATAAGTGTAAGATAACTCATCTTTAACACCGATTTTAACATTCTTTAACTCTTTAACTTTGCTGTAAAGGTCGGAATTTAAACCAACAGTTAAATCATATTCACCTGATTGTAAAGCTGCAACGATTTGAGCTGATGGAACAATCTTCCAAACAACAGTTTTAACCTTTGGAGCACCTTTATAGTAATGAGGGTTAGCTTCAAAAACAACTTGTTGTCCCGGAACTACTTCTTTAATGTAGTATGGTCCAGGAGAAAGAGGATTCTTTCTAGTAATGTCATGTTCCTCTTGTTTCTTAACAGGAATGTCTTTTAACTTATGACTTGGAACAGGTTCAGGTGGAATTCCACCACCCCAAAGGATACTAGGGTTAAAAACTTTGAATGTAAGTTCAAATTTCTTATCACTTATAGTTTTAAAACCTGAAATTTCTTTTGCTTTTCCGTCGTGATATTCAACGATACCTTCAAGATTTTGCATATCATCGTCAAAACGAACGCCTGTATAATCTTTATCAGCTAGAATTTTGTAATATTCTAAAAAGTCTGCTGACGTTACAGGAGTACCGTCATTCCAAGTATATTTTTCATGAATAGTTACGATTGCTTTTCTTTCTTTTGGTAAAAATTCAATATTGGCTCCACCACCGTTTATTAATTTATAGTTTTCATCAACAGCGAAAGCTCCATTTGTTGAGTATGTTAAAATTTCCATATCGGGATTACCACTGGCAAATGCTTGATGGAAAATTCCGGTAAATGGTGAATCACTTATGTATGCAATCTTAAGAGTTGCATCTTTAACAGGTGTTCCTTCATTTTCAATAACTAATTGGTCTTGAACACCAACTTTTTTCTCTTCTTTCTTCTTTTCTCCAGTTTTACTACCACAAGCAGTAAATAAAAATGTTGTTGCCAAGGCCAAAGCAACGACTTTAGATAATTTTTTCATATCTTAATCCCCCTTTATGTATTAACACAATTTCATCGTGATATGCAGAAATCGGTAAAATGCGTTATCAACATCTCACTTTATCGTGTTTTATAGAAGATATAAAATTAAGAAGTATTTTACACTTCTTTTGTATTTCTTCTATTTAACTTTATCATATTATACTACAAATAAATATTTTTTGCAATACCTTTTTGAAAAAAATTGTAAATTTTTTTAACTTTTCTTTTATCTATGGAATAAATTAGAACAAATATTTGTTAATGTTGTGGTTTTTAGAACTTTAGTAAGGTTTTTGAGGTTGAAGTTAGGTATAAATTCATGTTTAAGTGATACAACTTTTTGGACAAGTATAATTCCGATTTAATTGTAAGGCAACAAATCTTTTGGATTTTTACCCTAGTTGTGTTCTATCATCAATTTTTATCTTAAATCATGTGTTCACTGCGTAGTAGGGATTTCATTTACCTTTCTGTCATTTATACAAAGATAATGGAATGTATCTAAGCATAACTTAAAAATGCAACAAAAAAGTCGTTGTTTCCAACGACTTTTTAAACTTTTTATTATCTTTATTTCTAACCTAATCTTTGTTTTGCATCTGATGCTCTTCTTAATGCTTGTCCGGCATAGTTGATTGAAAGCATTAGTACAAGTACTAACATTGATGCAGGGAACCAGATATACATTCTATCTCTTAATATTGTAGGGTCTAGTGCCTTATTAATAAGAGTTCCAAGTGATGGTGTTCCGGGTGGCAAACCGAATCCAAGGAATGTAAGTCCAATTTCAATACCCATATTTCCTGCTAATCCTAAGATTGCGTCAATGATTAGGATTGAGCTGATATTTGGTAATATTCCTCCAACCATTATTTTCCATGATGGTGTTCCCATTGTTTTTGATGCGCTTATATAGTCACGTCTTCCTTCTGAAAGGGCTTTTGACCTAACAAGTCTGGCAATACCACACCAATAGAATACACTCATGATGAATACAAATGTAACCATATTGTATGATGGAACTAATGTTACGAATACGATGATAATCATAAGAACCGGTAACACTTGGATAAAGTCTATAATTCTCATTATGATATTATCTACTATACCACCGTAGAATCCGATAATCAAACCAACAATTATACCTGTAACTGTTGTTAAGAAAGTTACTGATGAACCGATGATGATTGAGTTTCTAGTTCCGATGAAAAGTTGTCCTAAAAGTGGACGTCCTGCTTGGTCAGTTCCTAAGAAGTATCCTTCTTCTCCAGGTCTTAAGAATGAGTCCATAAGGTTTACTCTCATAACATCTTCTAAGTTGAAGAACAAACTTCCGATAAATACTGTTAATAGTATTAATATGAACACTCCAAGTGAAAATGTTGCTAATTTATCTTTTCTAAATTCCCTAACAATTACTTTAAATGCACTAGGTGTAACATTTTTCTTATCTAGGGAAGTATCTTTTTTCATTTCTTTTTCTTTACTCATTTTATCACTCCCCTTATTATTCTATTCTTATTCTTGGGTCAACTATACTCATAATGATGTCTGATAACAAACTTCCTAGTAAAGTTAAAAATCCAAAAATCATAATCAATGCTGTTAATACTGAATAATCTCTTGATAGTACAGCTTCGATGAATAATTTACCCATTCCAGGATAACCGAATATTGTTTCCATAAATACAGAACCTGAAATCAAACCAGTTATTTGAAAACCGAAGAATGCAGCGATTGGTAAAAGTGAATTTCTAAAGATATGATGTGAATACACTTTATCGATAGGTACACCTTTACTTCTTGCAGTTCTTACATAGTCAGAACTCTTTGCATCTATAATTTCATTTCTTAAATATTGAACAGTTCCTGTTGTAGCAATTAAAGCGTAACAAATTGCAGGTAACAACATATGATGTAATCTATTTAATACATAAGAAAAACCTGATAATCCCGGGTCAACTGAACCTGACGCTGGGAACCAATGCAATGTATATGCAAATAACAGAATCATTAACAAATAGAAAATGAATCCAGGAATCGCATAGGTTACAAAGTTGTAGAATGTAACTGCTTTATCAAATTTTGAACCACTATATCTACCTGATAAAATACCTAGTGGTAATGCTAATGTGTACATAAATATCAAACAAAGTAATGCTAACCAGAAAGTATTTCCGATTCTTTGTCCTAAAAGAGCTGATACAGACATTTTAAATGTATAGCTTGTACCAAAATCTCCATGGAACATATTTGTAATCCATCTCCAATATTGTTGGTACCATGGGTCATAGAAACCATATTTTATTCTTAATGCTTCTATTTGTTTAGGGTCAGTTGTCGGAGTAATCATTCCTGTGAATGGATCTCCTGGCATTAATTTAGCTAAAATAAACACTAAAATACTTAATATTACTAATTGAGGTATCATTAGAAGGAATCTTCTTAATACGGTTTTCCACATATTATTTTACCTCCTTTTTTGCTACATAGTGAGTATCTGAAAGTTTAATTAAGTCGAATACTTTACCATTTTCATCATAATACTCTTTTTCTAAAGCTTTATATTCTTCTTCTACTTTTATTCTGTTAGCGATTAATTCGTCTTTAACTCTTGGGTCAGTTCCAGGGATTGCAGCGATTAATCTCTTAGTGTAGATATGTTGTGGATTTTTGTAGATATCTTCCTTTGTTCCTCTTTCAACAAGTCTTCCTCTGTACATAATGTTGATATAATCACACATATGTTTTACAACCCCAAGGTCGTGAGAAATGAAAAGGTAAGATAAACCTAAATCCTTTTGAATCTTTTTCATAAAGTTCAATACTTGCGCTTGAACTGAAAGGTCAAGTGCTGAAACGGGTTCGTCAGCGATGATAAGTCTAGGATTTAAACTTATAGCTCTGGCAACACCTATTCTTTGTCTTTGTCCACCGGAAAACTCGAATGAATATTTATACAAAGCATCTTCCGGCATACCAACTATATCTAAAAGTTCTAAAATTCTCTTTCTTTCTTCAGTTACAGTCATCTTTTCAAAGTTTCTTAAAGGTTCTCCAATGATGTCTATAACTCTTTTCTTAGGGTCTAAGCTCGCCATGTTATCTTGGAAAATCATTTGAACATCTCTTGTAAATTCTTTATCTTTTCTTACCATTCTTTTAGTAAGGTGTTTTCCGTCAAAAATAATTTCTCCACTTGTAATCTTTTCAAGACCGATTATAGATTTACCGATAGTACTTTTACCACTACCACTTTCTCCTATAAGTCCATAAGTTTTTCCCTTTTCGATAAACATATCAACACCGTCAACAGCATAAACATAGTCTATAATCTTATTGAAAAAACCTCCCCTGATTGGGTAGTGAACTTTTAGGTTTTTAATTTCTAAAAAGCTCATTAATTATCCCCCTTTTCATTAAAATGAAAATTTTTGTAACAAGTACATCTTACAAAATGTCCCGGTGCAACTTCGTGCATTGTCGGATTTTCTTCGTGTTCTTCATCTTTTATCCAAGGGATTCTAGCTTTAAATCTACAACCTTGTCTTGGTAAATTTTTAAGTGAAGGAACCATTCCCTGTATAACATATAAATCTTCATCATCTGCATCCATTTGAGGAATACTGTTTAATAAACTTCTTGTGTATGGGTGCTTTGGATTTGTAAATAGCTCTAAAACAGGTGCCTGTTCAACAATTTGTCCTGCATACATTACACAAACTCTATCTGCAAGTTGAGCAACAACACCCAAATCGTGAGTAATCAAAATAATTCCAGCATTAATTTCCTTTTGAATAGAAACCAAAAGGTCTAGTATTTGTGCTTGAATTGTTACGTCAAGTGCAGTTGTAGGTTCATCAGCTATAATAATCTTTGGCTTACAAGCAAGTGCAATAGCGATGATAACCCTTTGTCTCATACCACCTGATAATTCATGTGGATATTGTCTAGCAACACGAGGCGGATTAGGAATACCTACTTGTTCAATCAATTCTAAAACTCTAGCTTTTCTCTCTTCAGCATTCATTTTTGTATGATAAATCAAACCTTCCTCGATTTGTTTTCCGATTCTTTGTAAAGGATTTAAAGATGAAAGCGGATCTTGGAAAATCATTCCAATACCTTCTCCTCTAATTTCATTAAATTCTTTTTCTGACAAACCTACTAAATTTTTTCCTTCAAATATAATCTCGCCTGTTGAACGAGTGAAGTTCGGATTATGTAAACCCATAATAGTAGTAGCTAAAGTTGATTTACCACAACCACTTTCCCCTACTATCGCTAGTACTTCATCAGAGAATAATTTCATATCAACGCCATCTACTGCGTCAAAATATTCATCACGGATTCTAAAACTTGTATGTAAGTTCTTTACTTCCAAAAGTAATTCTTTTTCATCCATTGATACTCTCCCCCTAAATTTGTGTTTTAGTATTATTCTCTATAAAATCATAAATACATTCAAAGCATTACTACATTTACGTAACAAGCTAAAGTTAAAAGAAATAAAAACTGAACTAAAATTTAAAAAATAAAAATTTTAGCAAAAAAATAAATTTCTTTAAAAGATAAAAATTAAATCGATTTCTATCAATGAATGTATTTATGTTATAAATTTAGTTATAATTATACAATATTTATGAAGAATAATCAAGTACCTTGAAAACATTTTTAAAGTTTATTGTTCAAAATAATACATACTTTTCCATTTGTATAATTATTCATTTTCGCCCTTAATTTTTAGAAAAAAATTCATTTCTAATATCAATTTATCTAACTAACAAGCAACTTTCAGCAGTTTATCTTGGTGCAATGTAAAAATTTTTTTGAATAAAATTACAAATTGAAAAAATTTAAACAAAGAAGATTATAAAAATTTTTTTATTTTAAAATTTAGTTCATCTTAATTTATCTATACAAAAAAGAACTGTCTAAACAGTTCCTTCTACGATTTCAATTTCATCTTCTGCTTTTATTTTCCCACCTTTGATTACTTTTGTAAAAATTCCCTCTCTCGGCATTACACAGTCGCCAACCAAATGTCTGATTTCACAGCCTAGATGACATTCCTTTCCTATTTGTGTAACTTCAAGAGTACATTCGCCAATTTTTAAAATCGTTCCTATCGGTAATTTATACAAAACAATTCCTTCGGTTAAAATATTTTCTGCAAAATCTCCTGCTGATAGTTCGGGAAGTTTCTTTTTCATTTCTTCCATACTTTCAACTCCAAGCAAACTTACTTGTCTATGCCATTTTCCTGCGTGAGCATCGCCGTCTATTCCGTAATCTTCTATTAATTCTATGTACTCTACGGGATGTTTTTTCGTTCCCTTTTTTTCGCTTATACTAACTGCTAAAACTTTCATCTTTCCCCCTTATAAAATCTCCACTTTTACCACCGGATTTTTCCAACAGTTTTATATCCGTTATTTCAATATCTCTTTGAACAGCCTTACACATATCATATATCGTTAAAGCTGTAATCGAAACGGCAGACAAAGCCTCCATTTCAACTCCTGTTTCTCCGACACATTTTGTAGTCGCAATGATTTCTATCTCAAAATTTTCGTAATTCATATTAAATTCAATATCGACACCGACCAAGTTTATCGGGTGGCACATTGGAATAATATCGGAAGTTTTTTTTGCTCCCATAATTCCAGCAACTTGTGCAACGGCTAGAACATCACCCTTTTTCGCCTTTTTGTTTACAACGATATTAAAAGTTTCTTCATTTAATCTAACTTTTGCAAATGCCTTTGCAATTCTTTTAGTCTTTTCTTTTTCGCCAACATCCACCATTTTTGCACGACCTTGCTCATTAATATGAGTTAAAACTTTTTCTTCCATTCTATCCTCCGATTTTGTTCATATCTCTTGTACTTTCACTTTTTCCATCTTCAAGATGATGTTTTTCAGGTTTTTCGTAAATTCCTTTTTTAAAAATTTCTTCTAATTCTTTGCCACTAAGCCCTTTAAGATTTATTTCATCTCTTGAATGTAGGCAAGGCTTTAGTTTTCCGTCGCTTGTAAGTCTTATACGATTGCAATCTTCACAAAAAGAGCAACTTATTGGACTTATAAGACCGACTTTCCCCTTATAGCCTTTTATTTTATAAATTTTTGCAACGCCTGACACTCCTTCAAACTCCAAATCAGGAATTTTATCTAAAACAATCTTGTTTGAAATGAATTTATCCTTACTCCAATTTGCACTTTCACCTATTTGCATAAGCTCAATGAAACGCACTTCTATATCATAATCTTTGGTTAAATTCACAAAATTTTCTATCTCATCATCATTAAAGCCACCGATTAGAACGACATTAAGCTTTACCTTGAAGCCCTTTTCAATCGCATAAAAAAGACTCTCCATAGCTTTGTCAAAATCATTTCTTCGAGTTATATCATTGTACTTCTCTTTTACCAAAGTGTCAAGACTAAAATTTATTCTTCTAACCTTATTTTCAAAAAGTTCATCTGCCATAGCTTTTAGATGAACTCCATTTGTCGTTATTGCAATATCTTCTATTTTATCAATTTTAGAAATTTCTTTACACAAATTAATAAAACCGCGACGAACCAAAGGTTCCCCGCCTGTCAACCTAATTTTTTTTATTCCGTTTTTCGATGCGATTTTAACTATTTCAACAATTTCTTCAATGGATAGAATATCACTATGACAAAGACTTTCAACCCCACTTTCGGGCATACAGTATTTACATCTAAGATTACATAAATCGGTAACTGAAATTCTAAGGTAGGTGATATTTCTTCCAAATCTATCTTTCATATAATCTCCTATCTCGATTAATTTAATTATTTTTCTCTTCCAGCAAAATTAAATCTTCTTTTTTTAAAGTTATAAAAAGATTTTTTTCGTTTTCAACCTTTTTCCAAATATCCTTTGTTACTTCAACCCTTATGGATTTTCTTGCACCTTTTTTACGAACTAGGATTATATAATTAAATACATCTTCAATAACCTTATCAACTTCAACTTCAAATGAATTTTTATCTGACTTTCTAAATTCAATAAAGTGAGCACGAATTCCTAAAAGTTTATGATTTTCTAAAATTGCATCGCTAGTTTCAAGTTCAACATTCCAATCTTTTGCAAAAAGTCTATTTTCTGAAATTCTTTCAATTTCGGAAAAGTTTTTGCAACCTGAAATAAGGCAGGACGAAAAAGTTTTTGGATTTTTAAAAAGCTCTTTTTTTTGCATAAGCTCTTCGCTTTTTCCACTTGACATTACACAAATTTCCTTACAAAGTCTATAGACTTCTTCTCTACTATGTGAAACTAAAATTGTAGGAATATTGTATTTTCTTAACACTTCCCCAACTTCCAATTCTATTTTCCATTTCAAATAGTCATCCAAGGCAGAAAAAGGTTCATCTAAAAGTATAATTTCCGGCTTATTTATAAGTAATCTCGCAAGAGCAACTCTTTGCTTTTCTCCACCAGAAATTTCATAAATTTTTTTATCTTTTAAATGAGAAATCCTCATCTCTTCAAGTTTTTCTATAATGAATTTATCAAAATTCTCTTTTTCTCTTATACCCACTTTAATATTTTCATATACATTCATATTTGGAAAAAGGGCATAATCTTGAAATAAATAACCTATTTTTCTATCCTTTGGAGAAATATTTATCTTTTTTTCAGAGTCAAATAGTACTCTATCATTTAATATAATTCTTCCTTTATCGGGTTTTTCAATTCCTGCAATACATTTTAAAGTAAGACTTTTTCCACTTCCTGACGCTCCCAAAAGTCCCATTATTTCATTGTCAAATTCAAATTTCGTTCTTAAATTAAATTTTCCAAAATTCTTTTCAATATCAACATAAATCATAAATTACTCCAATTTTTATTTAATCTTTAACCGCTTTCTTTTCCAACATATTTATAACGACAAGAACTGTAAATGAAATTACAACATTTACAAGCACCCATCTATAAGCCAAAGCGTCATTTCCCGTTCTCCAAAGTTGATAAACAGTTGTTGAAATTGTTGCCGTATCGTTTGGAGTGTAGCCTGAAACCATACTTGTCGCTCCATATTCTCCCAAGGCTCTTGCAAAACTTAAAACAAGTCCCGCTAAAATACCCTGTTTACAATTAGGTAAAGTAATTCTCCAAAAAATCCAAGTATTACTCTTTCCAAGTGTTTGAGCAACATATTTTAAATTCATATCGAAATTTTGAAAAGAACTTCTGGCTATTCTATACATTAGAGGAAAAGTTACTACTACAGTTGCAAAGATTGCAGAATACCAGTTCATAACAAGTCTTATTGAAAATTTTTCCAAGAAAAAACTTCCGATTGCACTTCTCGGAGATAATAATCTCAAAATGAAAAAGCCGATAACCGTCGGTGGTAATACTAAAGGAAGTGTTAGGATAACATCCAAAATTCCCCTTACAAATCTATTAAGTTTTGAAATATAATATGCCAAGAATATTCCGATAAAAAAAGTTATCACAGAAGATATTAATGCAATTCTCAGCGAATTTAAAAGAGGATAAAGATCCATAAACACTTCCCTTTCATATTACTATTTTTTAAAAATATTTTTTAAATTATTTTGCTATTGCAAAGCCAACTTTTTCAAAAATTGCCTTACATTCATTGCCTTTTAAGAATTCTAAAAATTCTTTAGCTTCTTTTGCATTCTTAGAATTTTTCAAAACTGCTGCAGGATATAAAACAGGAGTCTTAATCATTCCTTCTTTTGCAGTAGCAACAACTTCAAGTCCTGCTGAATAAGCATCAGTTGCATAAACTATACCACAACTTGCAACACCTTCTTTAACCCAAGTTGTAACTTCTTTTACGTTGCTACCTAAAGTAACTTTTGGTTGAATTTTTTCCCAAATTTTTAAATTTTTCAAAAGTTCTTCGGAATATTGTCCAACAGGAACATCAGAGTTTCCAAGCGCAATTTTTGTGATATTATCATTTGCTAAATCTTCAAATTTTTCAACTTTTGCAGGATTTCCCTTAGCAACAGCAAGTACAACTTTATTTTCTAAAAGATTAAATCTACTTGCCTCATCAATAACAACTTTTGCATCCGCTGTTTTAGTTTTATCTAAAGCATTCATTTGTTTTTGAGCTGCTGAGATAAAAATATCAGCTTGTGCACCTTGTTCAATTTGTTTCTTTAATGTACCTGAAGAATCAAAAGTATAAACTAATTCAATATTCTTATGTTTTTCTTCATATACTTTTTTGATTTGTTCCATTGTTTCAGTCATTGAAGCTGCAGCAAAAACTGTAATTTTTTTCTTTTCAGTACCTTCTTTTTTTTCAACCTTTGTGTCTTTCTTAGGCTCTGCTTGTTTTGGAGAACAAGCTCCTAACATTCCAACTGCCAAAGCCAGAACTAAAAATTTTTTTAAAAATCCCTTCATATAAATCTCCTTTTAAATTATTTGACTTTTATTAGTCAATTAAATTTTAACACCTAAACAAAAATAAGTCAATAACTAATGTTGAGTTATCTTAAAAAAAATCGAACGATATTTGTAAAAAAAAAGACAAGTCTAAACTCGTCTTTTTAAATTATCTTCTTTTCTTTGATAAACCTAAACCTAATAAGCTAACAACTACAAGTGTGATTGAACTTCCAACAACTGCTGTTTGTGGCAATTTTGGTTTGTTTGTTTCTTTTTTTACTTTTGATTGTTCTTTCTTTTGACTTGGAACCAATTTTGTTGCAGGAATTGATTCCTTTTCTTTTGGTTGTTCTTTCTTTTGGCTTGGAACCAATTCTGTTGCAGGAATTGTAGTTTTTTTAGTAGCGCTGACAACGAAAACTGTATCCTCATTTATTGCTGTATCTTGAGCAGGAGTCCATTTTAAGTCCTTGTATCCTTCTTCAAGTTCAACATTTGGAAAATATTTTTTATCTAAAGCTATTCCCTTTTTAACAGCATAAGTTTTAACTTCTTTTGATTTTACACCTTTTTCAAATTTAAAGCTTACTTTTGCATATCCTTCAGGAGCTTTTCCGTCTTTTTCGATTTCAAAAACATCAAGAGGTTGCCATTGTCCAAATACTTTCATATCCTTTGTTATTTTAGTATCTTTTGTAAACTTAGTACCTGAACCATCAGCATTTGTATTCCAACCTTCAAAATTATAATTTTTCAAACTCTTATCTGGAATTTTAGCATTTGTTTCAGCAGAATTTGCTATGCTTTGTCCTGCAAGAACTTTAACCTTTGTGATTTGATCGTCTTTATCTCCAAGGTTTTTGCTGTTTTTATCAAATTCAACAGTGTTTTTAACCTTAACATTAACAACTTTAACTCTTGTACGTTCTTTACCAGTTTTTTCAGCATAAGAAATAGCTAACTTAACATAATCATTATTACTGTCTTTTAAGAAATCTTCTTTTAAATAAGTTTTAAAAGTCCAAGTAACAGGCTTACCCTTTGTTCCTCCAACTAGATTAGTTCCATAAAGCATATATCTTGAATCTTTAGCTAAGCCTCTTAGTATTTCTTGCTTATCTCCTGAATTTTTGGTAAAAAATCTGTCAATATCTTCACTAAAGTCCTTATCGCCTACTTTTCTAAATCTATAAGCATTTTCCCAGTTTGCATCGTTCCCCGCTATTTCTATTGGATCTTTTGGCTTTTCTCTGTTTATCTTTATATCAACAGGGTCTTTTAATGTATCCGGAATTAAAATTGAATGCCAATTATGGTTAATCCAGTCATTTGGTGAAATTAAAGGAGCATACGTTCCCCACCTTCAGATTTTGTATTAGATACAATTTCCCAGTTAATATAAACTCCACCATTATCTTTATTCAACTCTGCTTTATTGATTTTAATTGAATCTTCAATATTTACTCCACTAGCCTCATTTCCAACTGTAAAAGCAGTAGTTTTCTTTAGCTCCTCAGCAGAAAAACCTTCAGCACTTGTACTTGTAGAAATCAAACTTGCAGAAACAATTAAACTTAGTAAAAAAGTTGAAATTCTTTTTGTAAAGTTTGTATTTTTCAAACACTTACCTCCTTTTTTAAAAATTTTTCCTCTAGATAATAACATAAAAAAAATATATCTGTCAACAAATCCAATTATCGTTTTACTAACTTAAATAGATATATTAAAAAAGACAAGTCTAAACTTGTCTATCCTAGTATATTTTTTAAGTAATCTACATCTTTTATTAGTATTTTTTTCGTTTCGATAAGTTCAATAACTCCATTTGCATTTAGTTCTGCAAGTTTACGAGTTACGGTTTCTCTTGTTAGTCCTGCAAATGAGCCCATATTTTCGCGACTTATATTTAATTCAAGTAAAATTCCGTCAATTTTTTTTACACCAAAATTTCTTGCAAGGCTTAGTAATAGAGATGCAACTTTTAATTCTGCGCTATTTTCTATAAGTCTTGTTACCAAATCCTCTGCATGACGTATTCTTAAAAATGACTCCTCTAAAATTTTTATCGTAACCTTTGGATATTTACTTATAATTTTGTCAAAACATTCCCTTGAAAGTGAAATTACCAAAGTATCTTCAATGGCTTGTCCGTAGTAAATATATGCTGTCCTCTTTAAAAGATTAAGTCCACCGATAAAGTCATCTTTTTGATAAATATATAGCATTTGCTCAATGCCTGAACTGCTTATAGTAAAAACTTTTATCTTCCCACTTGCAATAATATACATTGTTTCAGCCTTATCTTCCGGTTTAAACAAAAAAGCATTCTTTTTATATTTTAATATATTAAGTTCTTTTTTAAATTCATCAATTTCTTCATTAGATAAATCAGAAAAAATATTCAACTTTTGTAAATTTACATCTTGTTTCTTCATTTAAACCTCCTAAAACTTTTGTGTGTCAATAATTTTATCATTAAATACAAATAAAATCAACAGATGAACATAAATTTTCACTTTATAAAAATTAAACCAAAGTATCAATGTAATATTGTTAAGTTATTTTTAAGAAAATCACAAAAATATATTGACAAATATTTTTTTAGGTGGTAAAATATCTAACATAATAATAAATTTGAAAGAAAGAGTAGAAAATTGAAAGTTTCAGAGAGTTAGTGTTTGGTGAGAACTAATACGGAAGATTTTTGAAAATCATCTTTTTTAAAGGATTCGTGAATTAAGTAAGGGATCCCGCAGTGGTTTGCGTTACAAAAACCCGACATTGTTAGATGTTTGAGTGTTTCATTTTTTGAAAAAATAAGGTGGTACCGCGGAAAATATTTCGCCCTTTGTTCTATTAGAACAAAGGGCTTTTTTATTGCGAAGAAACAACAAACAATACAATTTCAAATTCAAATTCAGGAGGTTTTTATGAAAAACAATTTATCAAAACAACAATTTTTTAGTGTAGCAATAATGCTATTCGGTTTATTTTTCGGAGCAGGAAATTTAATCTTCCCCCCTCTTCTTGGAAAACAAGCAGGAAGTTCTGCTTTTCAAAGCCTACTTTTCTTCGGTATAACTGCCGTTGTATTTCCAATCTTGGGTGTTGTATGTGTTGCAAAGACTAAAGGCCTTGCAGGTCTTTCAGGAAAAGTTGACAAATACTTTGCAATAATTTTTACAACAATGATTTATATGGCAATAGGGCCGGGTCTTGGTATCCCGAGAGCTGGAAGTCTGCCTTTTGAAATGGCAGTTGCTCCATTTTTACCAACAAATGTATCTGTTACTTTTTCAAGACTTATTTACACTTTTGTATTCTTCTTTGTCGCTTATTTGGTTTGCTTAAAGCCAAGCAAATTAGTTTCAAGAATGGGAAAATTTTTAACACCATCTCTTCTACTTTTAATAACTATAATGTTTTTAGGCGTACTTTTTAAAAATCCGAATGCCGTAACAAGCCCTGTTGGAGATTATGCAACTTCTTCAACTGTTAAGGGATTTTTAGAAGGCTACAATACAATGGATACAATCGCAGCGTTAAACTTCGGTCTTGTAATCTCTCTTGCGATTAAATCTTTTCAAGTTGATGACGAAAACAAAGTTGTAGGTTATACTGTTAAGGTTGGTTTGGTGTCCGGCTCTTTCCTTTTTGTAATCTACGCAATGCTTGCATACATTGGAATGACAACTTCGGGCTTGACTAAAAATGCAAAAAACGGCGCCGAAATCTTAACAACTGTTTCTCAATATGTATTTGGAAAATTTGGTATAGTTTTACTTGCAAGCATCTTTACTCTTGCCTGTCTAACAACTTGTATCGGACTTATAACAAGTATAAGTAAATATTTTGAGGGCTTAACAAAGGAAAAAGTTTCATATAATAAATGGATAATCTTTTGGACTTTCCTTTCTTTTCTAGTTGCAAACTTCGGACTTAACACTATCCTAAAAGTGTCCGTTCCTGTTTTAATAGCTATATATCCGGTTTCAATAGTTTTAATAGTACTTGGACTTACTGAAAAATATTTTTCATATAACAAATTCACATACAGACTAATCTGTTATGTCGTAACATTCATAGCCGTTGTAGAATCCCTGCAAAGCGTAAATATAAACCTACCTATTATTACAAATATAGTTTCAAGACTTCCTCTTTACAGCTTAAGTCTTGGCTGGGTTATCCCGATGATGATTGCCTGGTTTATAGGACTTAGTTCAAAAGTTTTGGAAAGCAAAAGTGATAAAGTTTTTGAATAAATGAATTACTATTCAAATAAAAAGAAAGTTTTTATGGAAGATATTTTAAAAATAACCGAATTTACTAAAACTTTCGGTAGAAAAATATATTACAAAAGGGGTCGAAAAGACCCCTTTTTGAGTATAAAATTAAATTATTCACTAGATTTCCTATTACTTTCCTCTCATTCCTAATTTCAAGATGAAAACTGTTGATATTATAAATGCAAAGCCGACAAAGTCGATTAATTGTAATTTTAAATTCAAAAGCACCACGCTAAATAAAATTGCAGACAACGGCTCGCAGGTATTTAAAAGACTTGCATTTATCGGGCCTATGAGATTAACTCCGCTCATATAAAGGAAAAATGAAATTACCGTTCCAATTACCACAAGTCCTAAAAATGCCATTATTGTTAAAAAATCCAATTCAACAGCAATATTCCACGGTCTTAAAATCAAACTCAAAAAAACTCCACCAAAAAACATTGCATAACTTAAAACAGAAAAGCAATTATGTTTTTTTAGTAGCACAACCGGTGTTAAGCTGTAAGTTACAAGTCCAACTCCTCCAAGAAGTCCCCAAAACAAAGCATTCAGATTTATGGAAAGACTGTTGATATTCCCATGTGTTGCAACTAAAAACGTTCCGATTAATGCAAAAACTAGGGAAATACTTTCAACCTTGCTTGGAAGTCTTAAATTTCTTATACAAACATAGATAACCAAATAAGACACTCCCAAATATTGCAAAACTGTTGCAGTTCCTGCATTTGAATAGGAAATTGCCATAAGATAAGTAAATTGGGCTCCGACAAGCCCTGATATTCCAAAATTTATAAGTCGTAAAATGTCTTTTTTATCTTTTAAAGGCTCAAAAGTTTTTTTACCGACGACAAAAAGTGAAATTACAAATAAAATCACAGATGCCGTTAAAAGTCTTACCGGAGCAACCCAAAGTGGAGAAATTTTTTTAACAGAAAACAAATAATCTCCACAAAATCCAGAAAATCCCCAACAAATCGCCCCTAAAATCGTATATAAAAAACCTTTCGTATTATTGTTCATTTATTTCATACACTTTCTTATTTGCCAATGCTTCATCAATAAGTTTATCAACTTCTAAAAGAGATAAACTGTTATTTATATCTTCAATCTTTGGTTTTGTTACCGGATGTTTTGGTAAAAACACAGTACAGCAATCCTCAAAAGGCAAGATGCTTGTTTCGTAAGTGTCTATCGTTCTTGCAATATCAATGATTTCAGTTTTATCCATTGCAATTAAAGGTCTTAAAATTGATATTTCAGTAGATTTATCCACAACTGTAATTCCTTGAATAGTTTGACTTGCAACCTGTCCAAGACTTTCTCCTGTAATCAAAGCGTGATAATTTTGTTTTATCGCAAGTTTTTCAGCTATCTTCATCATAAAAATTCTACCTAAAATTGTAATTTCCTTTTCAGGACATTTACTTGCAATCTCTTTTTGAATAGGTAAAAGATTTATGCTTGTCATTGAAAATTTCCCAACATAATTTGAAAGAATTTTTGCAAGGTCCTTAACCTTTTCTTCGCCTCTTTCACTTGTGAACGGATAAGAATGGAAGTGTATCGCGCTGATTTCCATACCTCTTTTTCCCATAACAAAACCTGCAACGGGACTGTCGATACCTCCTGAAAGAAGTAGAAGTCCCCTACCACTTGAGCCGATTGGAAGTCCACCAAAACCTCTATATCTCTTAACATAGACATAAGCATATTCCTTAACGTCAACATAAACAGGCATTTGTGGATTATGAACGTCAACCTTTAAAAGATTGCCAAAATTTTTAAGAATTACACCACCAAGTTCTCTTGAAAGTTCCGGAGATTTTGGAGTAAATTTCTTATCAACTCTATTTACGAAAACCTTAAAAGTTTTTTCCTGACATATTTTTAAATCACCTATTAAAGTCTTTGTTGCCTCTTTTATACTCTCTACATTTTTTTCACAACGCAAAACTTCGCAAATATAAAAAATCCCAAAAACTTTTTTTATTTGCTCAATCATTTCATCAAAAAGCTCTCTATCAGCCTTGATATAGACTTTTCCCTGCTCCTTGTAAAATTCTTCAACTTCAAAATCCGCTATCGCCTTTTTTATCTTTCTTATAATTCTATTTTCAAAATCTTTTCTATTATCGCCCTTTAAAGTAAGCTCTCCGAAGCTTACGCTAATTAAATAATCCATTATCTTCCCCTTCTCATAATCATTCTAATTTCATCAATATATTTTTTAAGTTTTTCTATAAAAATTTTAATTTCTTCCTCCGTATTGAACTCCGAAAGAGAAATCCTTACAACTCCGTCATTATATTTATTATCAAGACCTATTCCATCAAAAGTTCTACTCTTTTTACCCTTGCTACAAGCAGAGCCTGTTGAAATATAAATCTTTTCGCTTTCCAAGAAATGTAAAAGCACCTCACTTCTAATATTTTCAAAAGCTACCGTTACAATATTTGGAACGCCATTTTCATTAGTCAAAAATTTGTGATTTTCGATTTCTGAAATACCCCCTATTAAAAGTTCTCTTAGATGATGCAAATATTCTTTTCTTTTTTCAAGGTTTTCATACATAAATTCAGTCGCAACCTGTAAACCCATTATACCCGCTACATTTTCAGTACCTGAGCGAAAGTCCTTTTCTTGACCTCCACCCAAAACAAAAGGTCTTAAATTTATATTTTTATTTACAAAAATTGCACCAATTCCCTTTTGAGCATGAATTTTATGCCCACTCAAAGTTAAAATATCAATCTTTGATTTTCTAACATCAATATTAACCTTACCAAAGGCCTGGGCAGAATCGACATGAAAAATACATTTCTTATTTTTTTCCTTAATCGCCTTTCCAATGCCTTCAACATCTTGAATAACCCCAAGTTCATTATGAACATAAGCAATTGAAACAATTTCTGTATTCTCGTCAACAAGATTTTTTACACTTTGAATATCGATATAGCCCCTATCATCAAGCTTTAAAGTCCTAATCTCTTTTTTCTCTTTTAAAGACTTAAACACATTATAAACAGAAGAATGTTCAATATCTGTTGAAACAATATTCTTTCCCTTTGCACTTGAAATCGAGCCAAAAATTGCAGTATTATTACCCTCTGTCGCACAAGAATTGAAAAAAATTTCCTCACTCTTTGCATTTATGTACTTCGCAATTACTTCCCTACAAGAATTTATATCCCTCGAAACAGAATAACCGAAATCATAAAGAGATGACGGATTCCCAAAGGACTCTTTCAAATACTTAACCATAATATCTATAACTTCATCACGAGCAACCGTAGTCGCTGCATTATCTAAATAAATCATATAAACTCCTTAAAAACATACTTTTTCTTATATTATTGTAATATAAATCCGTAAAATAAGCAATGAGTTACAAGATTTTAATTTGTACTTTTTTTCGATGTATGCTTACACAATTACTCATTATGACCAGTACGAAAATTTTTCACGTCATAGTATCTTAACATTTAAAACCCCTCACTACGTCATCTAGCATTAATCAATATATCCCTAACTTGTTTTCTTGCAAACAAGGTCTGAGGCAAAGATTGTCCAAATCTTTGACTTGAGTACAATCGACTGTGAACATCTCAAAACATACTTTCCTTAACTTCAGCCACATTAGCTCCACAAAAAAATCAACGTATGTCCGTTGATTTTATTTTAATCTTATATATTTTGTAGCTCTGCCTATTCCCTCTCTTTTTATTTCTCCTTCATCTACTAATTTTCTTAAAGAGCCCTCGATAGAACTTAAACTTAGAGTTGGGCAAAGCTCTCTAATATCTTGCTTTGTAAATCTTCCGATTTTCTGTAAAATTGCTTTTCTTACAAGCTCTATTGCAGGAAGCTTTTCTTCCACGATAGAAAATCTATCTTCAAATTCCTTATATCCTGCAAGAATTATACCTAATAAATATTTAATAAACGGAAAAATATCCTCATTTTCTTCATGCCAATTTAATCCTGATTTTTGAAGTGCTTCATAATAAGCTGATTTATCCTTTGCAATCAAAGCCTCTAAAGATATATATTTACCTACACAAAAACCGCTTCTATAAAGTAAAAGGGTTGCAAGTAATCTGCTCAATCTGCCATTTCCATCATTAAATGGATGAATACATAAAAAATCGTGAATAAAAATTGGAATAGCAATAAGCGGATCTATATTGAAATTTCCAATAACCTTATTGTATTCATTACATATATTTTCCAAAGCTTCTGGTGTTTCAAAAGGTGAAAGAGGTGTGAATAAAATTTCTGACTCTCCATTTGAATAATTTATAGTAATGTAATTTTGAATATTCTTAGTCTTTCCTGCAAGTGGATTATCCATATATTTAAACATTATTTTATGCATTTGCAAAATATAATTCTTTGAAATTGAAATGACATCAAAATTTTCGTGAATAATATTAAGAACATCTCTATACCCAGCAATCTCCTGTTCATTTCTATTTCTTGGAGTCGTCTTTTCTTCAACTAACTTTTTAAGTCTTGCACTTGTCGTAACAATTCCCTCAATCTCATTTGAAGCCTCTGTACTTTGAATCTTTGCAATTTCAATAAGCTTATTTAATTCTTCAGGTCTTTGCTTTAAATACAATTCCTGTTTTCCTTGATACTTATAAATTGAAGCTACTAAAGATAGAATTTCAGAATCCCATTTTTTATCTTTAATTTTGGAATAATTAAAATTTCTCATTGAATTTCTCCTTAAAATAATTTTATCCCTTAAAATATATCATATTTTAAGGGATAAATCAATATTTAAGGGCAAAATTGTTTTTATAAAAATTAATATAAAATATCTCCGGACTTTCCTTTGCTAAATGCTATGAGGTTAAATATTTTGTTTTCTATTTTTTTTACTTCCCCACAAAAAAATCAACGGATTTCCGTTGATTTTTTATTTCATAAATTTACATATTCAACTCTTCTCTAAACTTGGCAAGGGCTTTTTTTTCAAGGCGACTTACGGTCATTTGAGAAATGTTTAGTTCTTTTGCAAGGGCGACTTGCGTTTTTTGTTCAAAATATCTTCCGAGTATGATTTGTTTTTCTACTTCGGTTAATTTTGTTAAAGTTTTTTTGATGAAGTCTTGGTTATCGACAAAATCAAATTCTTTGTCGTCTTCTCCAACTATGTCGATTAGGTTTGTCTCTTTGTCTTCGCTGTCTGAATTTTCAAAACTTTGGTCTAGTGATTGTGGTGTGTAAACTTTACTTGCCTCCATAATTTCCAGTACGTCTTCTTCTGAAAGTTCTACGAAGTCTGCGATATCTTTTATGGTTGGAGTTCGTCCAAGTGTTTGTGTTAAATGATATTTTGCGTTATTAACTCTTTTTGAGTTTTCTTGTATTCTTCTAGGAACACGAATTACCCAACCTTTATCTCTAAAATATCTCTTTATTTCTCCAACGATAGTTGGCATTGCAAAGCTTGAAAATTCAAAGCCTTTTGAAATGTCATATCTATCTATGGCATAGATTAGTCCAAGGCTTGCGACTTGGAACAAATCGTCGTAGTCTATTCCACGATTTACATATTTTTTAGCTAAAATTTCAGCCATATATAAATTTTTTTCGATTAATTTATCTCTAAGTTGAGGTGTGGGATTTTCAAAATATTCTCTAAAAAGAGCTTTTATTTTTTCTGAATCTGGTTTGTTATATCCCTTTTTCTTCATATTTCTATCCTTTGTTTTTAACTAAAAATATACTTTTTTCTTTAAATTCTATTTTGTCAACTAAGCTTTCCAGGATTAGTAGAGCAAATTTATTTTCTTCTTGTTCTTGTATTCCTGAGATTGAAATGTATGAGCTTACTTCTATTTCCATTTTATCTTCAAGAACATTGACTGCGATTTCTACAAATTCACATTTTTCAACAAAGAAATTCATAACTTCAGAAATTGAAACTTTTAAATCTTCGATATTTTCAATATCCATAGCTATTGTATTGGCTATGGAAGAGACCAAAAGTCTTATTGTTGAGATATATTTTTTTTCTGAAGGAATTTTTACAAATATTTTATCCATAATTACTCCTCTATTTCAAAAACTTTATCTAAATCTGTAATAAGAAAGATTTTTTTGATATGTGGTTTTAATCCTCTTATTACAAGTCCTTCGCCTTTTTCTTTTATGTTTTTGTAAATGCTTATGAAAGCGCCAAGTCCTGTTGAATCAACATAAGAAAGATTTTCACAATTTACTATTATTTTTTTAACGCCCTCAACTGAATTAACTTTTTCTTTTAATTCTTTGTTTGAGTTAATGTCTAAATCTCCTTGTAAATCAACAAAAAGTGTTTCTTCTTCTTTTCTTAAATCAACTTTTAGTTCCACTTCGTACCTCCCTACTCAACGTCATTTACATATTTTGCAACTGCAACTATTTTGTCATCATCTTTATTTACGTCTTTGATGATAACTCCTTGTGTATCTCTACCTTTTACAGGTATATCTTTAACTAGAAGTCTTATGATTCCACCACTTTGTGAAAGCACGATAACTTCATCATTTTGATTTACGATTTTTGATGAAACGACATATCCCGTTTTATTTGTTACTTTGTATGTCTTAACACCCTTTCCGCCTCTGTTTTGTACTTTGTAGTTTGAGGCTAAGGTTCTCTTTCCAAATCCATATTCGGAAACTACAAGTAGGTGTTTTCCTTCAGAGTCAAGATTCATTGAAACAACTTCATCATCTTTATCAAGTTTGATTCCTCTAACTCCTTGTCCACTTCTTCCTATTTCTCTAATATCTGAAAGGGCAAATTTGATTGCAAGTCCTTTTTTAGTTACTAGGATTGCAGAGTCCTCAACAGTTGAAACTCTAACTTGAATAAGTTCGTCGTCCTCAACTAAGTTAATTGCTTTAATTCCAACTTTTCTGATTGTCTTGAAAAGTTCAACTGAAGTTCTCTTAATTGTACCGTTCTTTGTAGCCATAATTAAGTATTCACCATCTCCAGCATCTTTTACCGGTATTACCGCATTAACTTTTTCTCCATGCATCAATTCTAAAAGATTTATTATATTTTGTCCTTTGGCTTGTCTTTTTCCTTCCGGAATTTCGTAAGCCTTAAGTTTATAAACTCTTCCCTTATTTGTAAAGAATAGAATCATACTATGAGTTGAAGTTACGAAAAGACTGTCAACATAGTCGTCTTCTTTTGTTGTAAGAGCGACAACTCCCTTTCCTCCTCTATTTTGTACTTTGTAAGTATCTTCAGGAATTCTCTTGATGTAACCTTGTTTTGTAAGAGTTATTACAACATCTTCTTCTTTGATTAACTCTTCAATTTCGATTTCATCAAAGTTTGGTTTGATTTCAGTTCTTCTTTCATCTCCAAATTTTGTTTTTATTTCAGAAAGCTCTTCTTTGATTATATTTAAGATTAATCTTTCATTTCCTAAGATTTCTTTAAGTCTTGCAATTTCTTTGATTAGAGAATTGTACTCATCTTGTAGTTTTTCTCTTTCAAGTCCTTGAAGTCTTCTTAAACGCATTTCAAGGATACTTTCAGCTTGAATTCTAGTAAAGCCGAAACGTTCCATAAGTTTTTCACAAGCATCAGAGTAAGATGCTCTAATTATCTTGATGATTTCATCAATATGGTCGATTGCCTTTAAAAGCCCTTCAACAATATGTGCTCTATCTTCAGCTTTTTTAAGTTCAAATTTACATCTTCTTGTGATTACATCTCTTTGATGTTCAACATAGTATCCGATTAATTCCTTTAAGTTTAAAACTTTCGGCTCTCCATTTACAAGCGCAAGGTTTATAACCCCAAAAGTTGTTTGCATTTGTGTGTGTTTGTAAAGATTGTTTAAAATAATATTTGGGTTTGCATCTCTTTTTAATTCGATTACAATTCTAATCCCCTTCATATTACTTTCATCTCTTAAGTCTGAAATTCCTTCAATTCTCTTATCCTTGATAAGCTCAACAATCTTCATAATCAAATTAGTTTTATTAACTTGATATGGAATTTCTGTAATTATAATTCTATTTCTATTATTATATTCTTCAATATTTGCAACTGCTCTTACAGTAATCTTTCCACGTCCTGTATGATAAGCCTGTTTAATTCCCTCAAGACCCATAATATTAGCACCCGTCGGAAAATCAGGACCTTTTACGAATTTCATAAGTTCATCAACGGAAATATCGAAATTATCGATATATTCACAAGTCGCATCAATTACTTCAGTTAAATTATGTGGTGGCATATTTGTAGCCATACCAACGGCGATACCGGCAGCACCATTTACCAAAAGATTTGGAAATTTACTTGGAAGAACGACAGGTTCTTTTTCGTTTTCGTCATAGTTCGGAACGAAATCAACTGTATCTTTATTTATATCTCTTAACATTTCAAGAGCAAGTTTTTGCATTCTAACTTCGGTATAACGAGGAGCAGCCGCACCGTCGCCGTCAATTGTACCAAAGTTTCCTTGCCCGTCAACAAGAGGGTAACGCAAGTTGAAATCTTGTGCAAGTCTTACAGTTGCATAGTAAATTGCAAAATCACCATGAGGGTGATACTTACCCATTACTTCCCCAACAAGTCTTGAAGATTTCTTATAAGCCTTGTCAGGTAAAAGTCCAAGACCTTGCATAGCGTAAATAATTCTTCTATGAACAGGCTTTAATCCGTCTTTTATATCAGGTAAAGCTCTTGCCACAATTACACTCATCGCATAGTCAAGATATGAACTTTTCATCTCTTTTTCAATATCTACATCTATTATATTTAATTTATTTTCTATTTCAGCCATTTATTCCTCCTATGCGTCAAGATTCTTAACATATTTAGCATTTTGTTCGATAAACTCACGTCTTGGCTCAACCTTATCTCCCATAAGAGTTGAGAAAGTTTCGTCTATTGAAACAAGCTCTTCATCATCGATTTTAACTTGTAGGAAAAGTCTGTTTTCAGGATTCATTGTAGTTTCCCAAAGTTGTGCAGGGTTCATTTCCCCAAGACCTTTATATCTTTGAATTCTATGAGCATCACGACCAAGTTCATCTAAACTTGTTTGTAATTCTTCATCAGTCCAACAATATTTTACAACCTTAACCCCTTTGATTATTCCGTAAAGTGGTGGTTGAGCGATATAAACATGACCTTGTTCGATTAATTCTTTCATATAACGATAGAAGAAAGTTAAAATAAGCGTTCTAATATGCGCACCGTCAACGTCGGCATCGGTCATAATAACTATTTTTCCATATCTTAAATTATCTAAATTAAAATCTTTTCCGATTCCTGTACCAAAAGCAGTAATCATTGATTTGATTTCTTCATAACCTAAAATCTTATCAATTCTTGCCTTTTCAACATTCATAATCTTACCTTTAAGTGGTAAAACGGCTTGGAATTTACTATCTCTACCTTGTTTTGCAGAACCACCGGCAGAATCCCCTTCGACAAGATAAATTTCATTTACAGAAATGTCGCTCTCTTGACAGTCGGATAACTTTCCGGGTAGAGTTGTATTGTCAAGGATAGATTTTTTACGAGTTAAATCTCTTGCCTTTCTTGCAGCCTCTCTAGCCCTTGCACTGTTTTGCGCCTTTTCTATAATGATTTTACCAACCTTTGGATTTTCTTCCAAGAAAGTCATTAGGTTATCATAAAGGAAAGTTTCAACAATCCCACGACTCTCACTATTTCCAAGCTTAGCCTTAGTTTGTCCTTCAAATTGTGGATTTGGTAGCTTTATTGAAACAATACCTGTAAGACCTTCTCTCGTATCATCACCTTGAAGGTTTGAGTCCTTATCTTTTATTAGATTATATTTTCTTCCATAGTCATTTATCGCACGAGTTAGGGCAGTTTTAAAACCAACTAAGTGAGTTCCACCCTCTGGAGTGTGAATATTGTTAGCAAATGTTAAAATATTTTCAGAATATCCGTCTGTATATTGCATTGAAATTTCAACTTGTGAATTATTTTTTTCGCCTTGGAAGTAAATAACATCACTGTGAAGTGCATTTTTATTTCTATTCATATACTCAACAAATGACTTAATTCCACCTTCATAATGGAAAGTTTCATTAAAATCTTCTCTTTCATCTGTAAAAACAATCTTAACACCCTTATTTAAAAATGCCATTTCTCTAAATCTATTTCTTAAAATTTCTTTTTCAAAAATAGTTGTATCAAAAATTTCGCTATCCGGTTTAAAAGTTATAATTGTACCATTTTCTTTTGAAGTTCCAACAACTTCTAATTTTGAAGTCGCATCCCCTCTTGAAAATTTTTGCTCATAAAGTTTTCCATCTCTCTTAACATTGGCAACAAGCCATTCTGAAAGTGCGTTTACAACAGAAACACCAACGCCATGAAGTCCACCTGAAACTTGATAAGCGTCATTATTAAACTTACCACCTGCATGAAGAATAGTCAAAACTGTTTCAAGAGTTGATTTTCCAGTTTGTGGATGTACTTCAACCGGAATACCACTACCATTATCCTCAACGCTAACAGAATTGTCTTTATAAATCTTAACAGTTATCGTATCACAAACACCAGCCAAAGCCTCATCAATACTGTTGTCAACAACTTCGTAAACCAAGTGATGAAGTCCCTTTGCACCTGTTGAACCGATATACATACCAGGTCTAAGTCTAACAGGCTCAAGTCCGGTTAAAACCTTAATATTTTTCGCACCATAATCTCTAATTTTTTCTTTACTCATATCTTCCCTTTCTAACATTTTCCATTTCTATGATATTTACATTGTTATAATTATTTACAAATGACAAATCAGTCGTCGTTATAAAGACTTGATTTTCAGTTAAATAGTCTAAAATCTCATATCTTCTATTCTCATCAAGCTCGCTGAACAAATCGTCAAGCAAGATAATAGGCTTTACACCTTTGAACTCTTCAAAGATATTTTTTTGACACATTTTAGTTGTAATTATAATATTTCTCTTTTGACCTTGTGAAGAAAAACTCTTCGCGTCATTTCCATTTAAAATAAATTTAAAATTCTCTTTGTGAACTCCAAAATTTGTAGTTTTATTCTCGCAATCAAATTTATAAGACTTTGAAAAATTTTCTAAAATTTCCTTTAAACACTCACTTTCAGACTTATTGTAATCAGATAAAATTGACTCATACTCTATGTAAAGAGTTTCTCCTGCTAACTTTTGATGAATGGAATTTATTTCTCTATTTATTAAGTCAATCATCTTTTTTCTCTCTAAAGCAATCTCATAGCATAAAAGTGCAGATTTTTTTGTCAAAGCATTCATCTCTTGCTTATAAAAACTTGACAAATTCATTCCTTTTAGAAGTAGATTTCTTCTAAAAATCACATTTCTATACATATTCAACTTTTGCTTGTAGCCTTTAATCATTTTCATAATAAAGCTGTCAAAAAAATTTCTACGGTAATTCGGACTTTCCGTAATAATTCTAAGCTCATCAGGGAAAAATCCTAAAACATTCGAAAAATCATAAAGCTCATTTACACTTTTTAGCTTAATATCATCTATTTTAAAAACTTTTTTCTTATCGTCTGTGTATAAAAAAGAAATTTTATTTTCAAATCCCTTTTCCTTAACAAAGGTATTAACCTTTGTAAAATTCTCTTTAAAACTTATAAAATCCTCTTGTTTTACAGCTCTAAAACTTGATGCAACAAGAGAAAAATAAATCGCCTCTAAAACATTCGTCTTTCCGATTCCATTTTTACCAACCAAGATATTTATATTTTCCTTAAAATCAAAAGAAATATCCTTTAAATTTCTAAAATTGGTTAAATGTACTTTTTCAACTATCAAACTTACCTCTTTTTAACAATTACAGTTTCTTCATTTTCTAACATTACTTTAACAATCATTCCATCATAGATTTTTCTTCCACGTCTTGTTTCAACTTCACCGTCAACTAAAACCAACCCTTCAGAAATGAAGTATTTTGCATCGGTTCCCGTTTGAACAATCCCTGCAAATTTTAATAATTGGTCAAGTTTTATAAATTCAGTTTCAATAAAAATTTCTTCCATTTTAAACTCCTAATATTGATAATCTTGTAGTAAAACCGGTAAAACTAAATAAGTATAGTTAATATTTTCATCTTCCGGTCTTATGATACAAGCTCCGGCTCTACCGTTAAATGTTATTACGACAGTATCTTGTTCGATTGTCTTTAGACCCTCTAAAACATATTTTGAATTAAAGGCAATCTTTAAGTCATCTCCCTCTTTTTTAATGTCGATAACATCTTTTAAATCTCCAATTTCAGAAGAACCCTCAACTAAAATACTTGTATCGTCAATGCTGAAAGTAACTAAATCGCCTTTTTCAGCCTTGTAGATAATATTCGCTCTTTCAATCGCATTTATCAAATCACGTCTTGTAACAACTACCTTAGTCTTATGTTCATAAGAGAATAAAGCTCTGTAATTTAAATATTCTCCCTCTATTACTCTAGTTGAAAAGATTGTATTTTCAAAAGTGAAAATTGCACTTCCTCTAACCAAAGAAACGCCTACAACAGAACCTTCCGGAACAATCTTTGAAAGTTCATTTAAAGCTCTTGGAGGAATAATTACCTTATTTTCAACATTTTCTGAAATTTTAAAACTTCTCTTTGCAATTCTATGACCGTCAAGAGCAACAAAATCTACATTTCCATTTTCAATTTCAACATCAACACCATTCAAAACAATTCTGTAATCGTCAATCGCTGCTGCAAAAATAGTTTGCTTAGTAGCAACTTTAAGTAAATTTTCTTGAACAGTAAAATCAACCTTATTTTCAAAAGTTGGAAATTCAGGATATGAATAAATATCCATTGCAATAATATTGAATTTTGAATTTTCACTTTGAATAAAGACTTTTTCTCTATCAACCTTTATAGTTACCTCATCATTAGGTAATTTTCTTATTATATTAGAAATCATAGTTGCATTAAGTAAAACTTCTCCGTCCCTATCAACCTTACAATCAGTTGAAGTTTCGATAGCAAGTTCTAAATCAGTTGACTTTAAAGTTAATTTATTATCCTTTGCGATAAATAAAATCCCTTCTAATATAGAAGTATTATTTTTTAAACTTATCGCTCTTAAAGATATATTTATCAAACTCAAAAGTTCGTTTTGCATTATCTTTATTTCCATCATATTCTCCTTTTTCATACATAAAAATATATATATATTTAGTAGTAATAGTAGTAGGGGCTGTGGATAACTTAAATATCCCTCTTTAACATTCAAATCAACACATTTCCAGGCTGTATAACTACTGTATAACTTACATATTAATCACAAACTTATTAACACAATTAACAACAAAAATTTTATAAAAAGTTATCAACAACTTATCCACCGACTTTTAAACAGTATAAGTTGAATAACTAAAAATTTCCTTAAAACAAAAATTACTTTTTTGTAACATACATTACCATTCTCTTTACACTCTTAGCTTATCTGGGCCAAATAAAAGTGCAAAGAGATTTTTGAACATGGTACTTTCCTTAACTTTAGCAGGCTTTACTAATCTTCTAAAAGTTTTTTTATGTTCTCTACATCTTGTCTTACGGACTCTGTCGTCTTTATCTTTTCGTCAATTTTCTTAACACCGTGCATTATAGTCGTATGGTCCTTTTCAAAAGCAGAACCTATATTTCCCAAAGCACAGTCTAACATATTTCTGCAAAGGTACATCGCAACCTGTCTTGGATAAGCGATTGAACTCGCTCTATTTTTAGAGCTTAAATCAGAAATTTCTATTTTAAAGTAATTACTAACAGTTTCTTTAATCAAGTCGATATCCAATTCTTTTTTATTCATTTCATTTAACTTTTCAGATAAAATTCCTTTGACATAATCAACAGTCATCGGAGCATCTTTTTTCAGCTTGTAATGTGCCAAAACATTGATTAAAGCTCCCTCAAGCTCCCTGATATTCGTCTTTATATTCATTGCGATAAATTCTAAAATATCATTCGACAAAGCTATCGGCTCATATTTAATTTTATCTTGTAAAATAGCCATTCTAGTTTCAAAATCAGGTGGTTGAATATCAACTGTTAAGCCCATATTGAACCTACTTTTTAACCTATCCTCAAGATTTTTGATTTCCTTAGGTGGTCTATCAGATGAAATGATAATTTGCTTATTTCTACTGTATAATTCATTAAAAGTATGGAAAAATTCCTCTTGAGTTGCAGTTTTTCCAGCGATAAATTGAATATCGTCAATAAGCAAAACATCAACATTTCTGTATTTTTTCCTAAATTCGGATTCGGAATTTTGATTTTTATCCCTAATTGAATCAATCAAATCAATCGTAAATTTCTCACTACTTAAGTATAAAACTTTACAATCAAAATGTTTTTGAATTTCATATCCTATTGCCTTCATAAGGTGAGTTTTTCCAAGTCCTGAGTTTCCATAAATGAAAAGTGGGTTGTAAGTTCCGGCAGGATTTTTGGCAACTGCCTCAGCCGCAGCCATTGCAAACTCGTTATTTTTACCCTTTATGAAATTGTCAAAAGTAAATTTATCAGGAAAAGAAGAAGAATTATTTGAAGAAGAAATCTTCTTTAACTTTCCTTTTTTATTCCCCTTTTCACTACTAGTTGTAAAAAACGAAGTTTGTCCACCTGAATTTTTAATCGCATTTAAATAAACTTCATCTGTTGCAACAACAGGTAAAAGCTCGGATTTTTCTTGAGTCAAAGGAAAAAGTTGGTTATTTATTGCATCTTCAATATATTCCTTAAAATTACCATTTATAAAATTTTTAATATAATTCGATTGACAAAGCACCATCAACTTGTTATCCACATAACAAATTGGCTTTAAAACGTCAATCCAAGTAGCGAATCGGCTTTCCCCAAGTTTTGTTTTTAATTCATTACAAACTTCAAGCCATAAACTATCGACCATTATTTCATTCTCAAACATAAATTACTCCTCATAAAAAAAGTTATTAACATATTTATCCACAGTGAATAAAATTTTTAAAAGCTTTAAATTTAAACATTTAAAAACTGTTTCAAAAAAA